>CAVZJI010000023.1:0-352774 GCA_963775405.1 uncultured Alphaproteobacteria bacterium | reverse complement strand
ACATCGTGAGCGACTTGCCTTCGGCCTGCGCCGATGACGCCGCCCCGAGAGTGAACGCCAGCGTTCCGGCGGCGCATGTCAGTAATAAATTCGTCTTACTCATCCTCATTGTCGCTCCTCCGATTTGGGCCGGGCAACTGCCGGCCGTTACTAAACAGTCGCGTTGGCCGCGATTTCAAAGCGCTCGTCGCGGTGCGCGATCTTAAACGTTTAGTAATTCATGTCGCACTAAGCATGTCAACTGAATTTTATCGCCGCCATCCCGAGCGTTGAGCGGTCGATGTCCACGTCGAGGTAGGCATAAGGACTTATCTGCAGTGGCTTTGCGCACGGACGGATGGATCCGCGCGCATGCCGCAGGGGATGACCGCTCTTTGCGCATTCCGGCCGGCTGGATGGCGCGCCAGGAAGACCGGCAGGGCATCGGCCTGTCTCGGCAATCGGACGCGAGCTGAACCGTCGGGATCGTCGCCGGCTCAGTCTTCGGACGCAACCGGGATTCGACCTTCGCGGATCGCTTTGACAAAGCGGCGATAGTCGCGAAGGTTCTGGTCGGCATATTCGACCGCGAACTCGCACACCGCGTCGTCGAATGTCGCATTGGAGCCCATGTAGCCAGCAATCCTCGCCGGGTCGCCGGATCGCGCATGCGCCCGTGCAAGCGCCCAGGCGCAGAGCTTGCCGAATTCCTGCAAGGTCGTGAGGTCCCAGTCTTCCGGGATCGCTGAGATTTTCGCATCGCGAAGCTGGCGGAAGTAGTAGTCGCGGCCAATCACTCCGCGCGTCCAGCCAAGGAAAATGTCGCTTGCCGACTGCATGAGACGCTGGCCCGCCACGATCCGCTCGCCCTGGTTCTTGTGCAGGGACTTGCCAGCGTAAGGCTCGAGTACGGACTTTCGCGCTTCCTTGACCTGCAGGAAAATTGGATCGTCATCGGCCGCCATGAACAGCCCGAGCGCGCAATAGGTGCCGACGCTGCCCACGCCCACGACCTTGATTGCGAGGTCGAACAGCCGAAACCGGTCGAACAACACGCGAATATGCTCGGGCAACGACTTCCGATAGCCTTCGAGCGCCTCGACGTATCCGGTCCTGGCGCCCGGGGCCTGTTCGGCCGTGGGATGGAAGATCAGCGGCGGCGCGTCCTTGATCCTTGGCGCAGAGCCGAAATGCTCGACCAGTTTCGGGAACAGGCTTTCGGGCAAGCTCTTCCGGCGCGCCTGCTCAACTCTTTGCCTCACCCGCTCGACCTCGGCTCCGGACGGCAGGACCTTGAGAACCCGGTCGAGATCGATGCGATCGTACCAGACGTCCAGCGCGCGCATCGAGGCATAATCCGCCATTCGTTCACGGTACGAGCACACGGACTCCGTCGCCGCCTTCGCCGCCGCGCTGTCGGGCAGGTTGATATGACGAGCGGCGATGACAATGCTGGCCGCGAGCCGCTTAACGTCCCACTCCCAGGGCGCCGGCAGAGTTTCGTCGAAATCGTTGATGTCGAAGAAGATGTTGCGCTCGGGCGTTGCGAAACCGCCGAAATTCATCAGGTGAGCGTCGCCGCAGGCCTGCACGCGAAGTCCGGACGTCGGGGTCGACGCCAGATCGGCCGCCATGATTGCGGCCGCGCCGCGATAGAAGGCGAAAGGCGATTGGGCCATGCGGGAGAAGCGTAACGGGATCAGTTCTGCGATCCGGCCTTCGTTGGCTTCGTGCAGAAGCTCGACCGGATCGCGCCGATCCCCGGGCGGCTTCCAACCGCCATGCGCGGCGCGCGGCGTCAGGTCGCGCAGCGCCTTGCCTGCGGCGCGCCGCTCGTCTGCGGATAGGTATGCTGCGGGGGCGCCCGAGGCGTCTTTTGCCGGTTCGGGTTTCGCGTTGGACTTGCGCATGCTCCCGCTCCCCAGCCGAAATAGCGCGGCGCTCACGGCGGAATCCATAGGCCACTCGCCCCGCCGGTACAACGTCAACCGCAAGGTTTACCGCAACGTCAATCGAAACGTGAACCGCAATATCAATCGCGGGCTACGGCTATCGCGGCGTGCGCGGTCTGGGCCGGCTGTCCCACCAATCGCGTGCGGCGGCGGAAAAACAGATTCCCGAAACAATTCTCTTTTCGAACAGCGGAAATCGTGCTACAACAATCGGGTCGCCGGATCGGGGCGGGGCGTTCGAGAGGCGGCCAGAGGTAAGGAAAACGGAGGGGAGAAAAATTTTGTTTGAATCGCGCGTAACTCATTGAAAAGTCTCAATCCGAAAAAATAAACGCTAGTAAACGCAAGCAAATTTACTAACGTTTATTCGCGTTTACTAGCGTTTACTCCCGCTTATTTCGGGGCGCGAGCGATGCTCGCTTACACCCCGAGCGATGCGTTCCTGAGCGGCAGCGAGCGTTTGAAACCGGCTCGAATCAAGGATAGAGGAGCCGTCTTTTCCAAGTCGATTCCGGCGTCGAGCGGGTAAACATAATCCGCTCATGCAATCGGGAGGGTCGATCGCGCCAGAACTCGACCTCGACCGGTTTGAGGCGATAGCCGCGCCAATACTCCGGTCGAGGCACTTCCGCGCTTGCGAACCGCTGTTCGTAAGCATGAACCGCCGCTTCGAGATCGGCGCGCGAGGCGAGCGGCCGCGATTGCGCGCTCGCCCAGGCGCCGATCTGGCTCCCTCTCGGCCGGGAGGCGAAATAGGCGTCGCTCTCGGCCGCGGCCACTTGCGCGACGGCGCCGCGAAAACGGGCCTGGCGGCGGAGCGATTTCCAGTGGAAAAGCGCCGCCGCCCGAGGTTGAGTCTCAAGTTCGCGTCCCTTGGCGCTCTCTATGTTCGTGTAGAAGACGATGCCGCGCACATCCACGCCCTTGCACAGGACCATCCGCGCGTCGGGCAACCCGTCGGCGTCGACGGTGGCGAGCGTCATCGCTTCCGGGTCATTGATTTCCGTGGCCCTCGCTTCCTCGAGCCAAAGCTTAAACAAGGCGAACGGATCCGTGGCCTCGGTAAAGTCGACCGTGCTCAAATCGTTCAAAACACCAACGCTCCGAAGAAGAAAAGGAAGGCCAATGCAGACAATATCGCGACCCACGGCTGATGGCGAACCGACGCTCCCGCCGGTCGATCTTGCGGACCGCCGCACGAAGGGCCAAATGTGCGGACGAGACACTGGCCTTTGCGCTTTTCATGAAGGCTAAGGCCGAGAGATGGGCTCATAGATGCGTGATCCATATGACGTTCTTGGCGTATCCAAGACGGCGAGCGCGGCGGAAATCAAATCCGCGTTTCGCAAGCTCGCCAAGAAATACCACCCCGACCAAAGCAAGGAGCCAAAGGCGAAAGAGCGTTTCGCGGAAGTGGGCTCTGCCTACGAGATCGTTGGTGATGACACGAAGCGCAAGGCGTTCGATCGCGGCGAGATCGATGCGGAAGGTAAGCCGCGCGCGCCGCAATTCGAGGGCTTCGGTTTTGGCGGCCAGCCGGGGGGCGGTCCCCGCGACTTTCGCAATTTCGGCTTCGACTTCGGCGCTGGGGGCTCTTCGACCCAAAGCGGTTCCATCGATCCGGACATCCTGGCGGAACTGTTCGGCGCCGGGCGCGCCCGCGCGCGCAGCCAGCCGACCCGCGGGGAGGATATCGCCGTCTCGGTCGCGGTTCCCCTTGCGACGATTGCCCATGGCGGCTCGATGCGCGTCGCCTTGCCGACGGGGAAGACGCTCGACGTCGCAGTGCCCGCCGGCATCGAAGAGGGGAAGTCCATCCGATTGCGCGGTCAGGGGCATGCCGGCGGTCGCAGTGGGCCGCCCGGCGACGTCATCGTAACCATTCGATACGCGGCTCATCCGCTATTTAAAGTGGAGGGGCGCGATCTCAGGCTGGAGCTACCGGTTACTCTCTACGAGGCGATTCTTGGCGCGCGCGTGCGGGCGCCAACTTTAAGCGGCGAGGTCGAAGTCTCGATCGCTCCGGGCGCTAACGGCGGTCGCGTGCTGCGATTGCGGGGCAAAGGTCTTCCAGGGGGCGCCGAGCAAGCCGCCGGGGATTTGCTGGCGACGCTTCGGATCGTTCTGCCGAACGAGCCGGACGCTGAACTGACCGCCTTGATGCAGAAGATGCGGGATCAAAAGCCTTACCAGCCTCGCTCCGGCGCGGTCTGAGCGGCCTCGACCGGCGGGTCGAAAAAATCGGTCGCGATCTTTAGCAATGACGCAGCGTCTGGGTCGCCGACCAGGGCAAATCCCTGGCCGCGCCACGTCCATACCGCGGCGGTGCGGCCATCCGCCGCTGCAAGAAGTTGCGGCGCTCTGGTCGCAGGCGCATCAAGAGACTGGATCAATAAGCCGACAGGCCGGTCTTGCGATTTGTAGACCAGAAACGCCGCCGGGCTGCCCGGATAAGGAGCGATCCGCGCTCCCATAAGCCTGATGGCGGAAGGCGTCGTGGGGAGGGTGACGGAATGCATAAGCCGCGTCGTTAGCCATGCTTGCGCTTCAGTCCTGTCGCTGGTCGGGAATTCGACCGGCTCAACTCCCGGGCGAGCGAACGCCTGGAAAGCCGCAACGCTGGCCTCTCCAAGCTCTTGGGCCGGGACAACGGTCGCGGCGGGCGCCCAGACGAAGGCAAGGAAGACGGAGAACACCGCCAGCCCCACCCGCCACACGAGCGAGGGTCGAAATACGTCGGGCGCGGCGACCTTCGCCGAAAATCGCGAGGCCTCCGCACTTGCGGGCGATAATTGTCGCATCGGGCCATCGCGAGATGGTCTACCACCGACCGCAGCGGACCGTCCAGCCTTGCTCGGAGTTTCGTTCTGATGACGAACGATGCTCATCGAGAAGGTTTTCGCGCTTTCGCCGTCGAAGGCGGCGCGGATCGCGCTGTTTTGTGCCCGCCACAGCGCGGCGCGGCGCGCCAGCGCGGCGTCCTGCGTCATCTGCTGCTCGAACGCTAGACGCTCGTCAGGCTCAAGGCAGTCGTCCACGTAGGCGTGCAGATCCGCGGTGCGCCAGGCCTCCATCACTTGACGACGCGCAAATGCGGAGCCGTCCTGGACGCCGCAGCCGGAAGCGGGCGGGTTAAGGCCGTAACCCGCTCGCGGGCCTTCGTCAGGCGCGCAATCAGCGTGGCCAGCGAGACATCAAGAGCCGAAGCTGCTTCCTGGTGGGTGAACCCAGCCAGAACGACAATCAACAACGCCTCCCTGAGCTCCAAAGGCAGCGCGCGGACTGCCGCCGCCGCGCCGATCTCGTTCGTCCGCGCTTTGCGGCGGCCGGTTTCCGCATTCTCGTCCCATACAGGCTCGCCATCATCGAGGGCTAGACGACGAACGTGTCGGCGATGAAGTCGAACAAATTGGCCAAAGGCGCGCACGCGCGCATCGTCGCGATCCGCTCGGTCTGTGTCGAATCGAACGTCTGCGCTCACCGCCTCGAGCGAAGCCTGCCTGAACAGGCGATCAACAAGGGCGACCGCAGAAGCATGATCAAGCACGAGCCTGTCGTCTCGCGTCAGCGCCACCCCGAACTGGCGCAGGTCAGACAGGTCCCCCAAATGATCGCTTAACGGCGGCACTACGGTCACCGAGAGTTTGCGTGAGCCTCAACAAGCGTTAACACCGAGTAATAATTCTAGCCTGAAGACGCGCAGGTTCCAAGCACCGTACAACCAAACCCACACATTTTGTGACGGTTGACGGAAGCCATGTCCTTCCCATGCGTGTTGAGCGACGCTAAACCCGACGCCGGGACGGCGTAATGGTCGCCGTCCAGGACGCGTGAGGCCTTGATGGAACAAACCCTCTCTGTCGGCGCGACCGCGGGCGTCATGCGCGGGATGCGCGGCGTCGTCTTGGGCCTGGCGAACAGTCGTTCAATCGCATGGGGCATCGCCAAAGCCGCCCAGGCCGCGGGGGCCGAATTGGCGTTCACGTTTCAAGGCGAAGCGCTGGAAAAGCGCGTGCGACCACTGGCGCAAGAATTGGGCGCCCACGTGCTAGGTCATTGCGACGTCACAGAGGGCGCCTCGATCAATTCGGTGTTCGCGGAAGCCGCAAAGTTGTGGGGCGCCATCGACTTCATCGTCCATTGCATTGCCTTCTCTGACAAGGATCAGCTCACGGGCCGCTATGTCGATACGACCGAAGACAATTTCACCAAATCGCTCGCCATCTCCTGCTATTCATTCACCGCGGTCGCCCAACGCGCCGAGAAGATGATGCCGAACGGCGGCTCCATGCTGACGCTCACCTACTATGGCGCAGAGAAATGGATGCCGCACTATAACGTCATGGGCGTCGCCAAGGCGGCCCTTGAGGCCAGCGTTCGCTATCTTGCGGCCGATCTCGGTGAGAAGGGCATTCGCGTCAACGCGATCTCGGCCGGCCCGATCAAGACGCTTGCCGCCTCGGGCATCGGCGACTTTCGTTACATATTGCGATGGAACGAATACAATTCGCCCCTGCGTCGCACGGTCACGATCGAGGAGGTCGGCGAGAGCGCTGTCTACCTTTTGTCGCCCATGTCGCGCGGCGTTACCGGCGACATTCTCCATGTCGACGCGGGCTACCACGTCGTGGGTATGAAGAACCCGTCCGCCCCTGACATAAGTGTGGCCAGGGAATGAGGGCCGTTGGCGCCTTAGGCGGTCCGCGTTCAGCTCCGCTGAGGATCGGTTCCGCGCCAAAGGCGCTCGATAAAATGCGGGCGCGGCTCGAAAAACGGGATATTGGCCTTAAGCGCCGCACTGTATATAGGGCGCTTGATATTAAGAGGCGGCGCTCCGCCGCTATGCCCGTGGCGTGGAACATGCTGAACCAACGTTGGACCCCGGATAGCTGGCGGATGAAACCGATCGCGCAGGCGCCGGTCTATGCCGACCGCGCTGCGCTGGCCGACGCCGAGCGCCAGCTTGCCGGCTATCCGCCGCTGGTTTTTGCCGGCGAAGCGCGCAAGCTCAAGCGAGCGCTGGGCAAGGCGGCCGGCGGCGAGGCGTTCCTCTTGCAGGGCGGCGATTGCGCCGAGAGCTTTGGCGAACATTCGGCCGACAACATCCGCGATTTCTTCCGGGTGTTCCTGCAGATGGCGGTGGTCATGACGTTCGCGGCCGCTTCGCCGATCGTGAAGGTGGGGCGCGTCGCCGGGCAGTTCGCGAAGCCCCGCTCATCCGACCTCGAGACGATCGACGGGGTCACCCTTCCGGCTTATCGCGGCGACATCGTCAATGACATCGAGTTCACCGCTCAGGCGCGCGAGCCCGATCCGCGCCGGCAACTGGAAGCCTTTCGCCAGTCCGCGGCGACGCTCAACCTTTTGCGCGCCTTCGCCAATGGCGGCTACGCCAATCTCGAGAACGTCCACCGCTGGATGCTCGGATTCGTCAAGGACAGCCCGCAATCCGAACGCTATCAGGAGCTTGCCGACCGGATCACGGAGACGCTCGGATTCATGCGCGCTATCGGCCTCGACGCCGAAGCCCATCCGGAACTGCGGTCCACGGACTTCTACACCTCGCATGAAGCGCTGCTGCTTGGCTACGAACAGGCGATGACGCGGCTCGATTCAACCTCCGGCGACTATTACGCGACCTCCGGCCACATGATCTGGATCGGCGACCGGACGCGCCAGCTCGGCGGCGCTCACGTCGAATTCTGCCGGGGTTTGAAAAACCCAATCGGCCTCAAATGCGGGCCTTCGCTGAGCCCGGACGAGCTCATGCGGTTGATCGAGGTCCTCGATTCCGACGAGGAGCCGGGCCGGCTTACGCTCATCTGCCGTTTCGGCGCGGACAAGCTTGACGCCGCGCTGCCGCCGCTCTTGCGCGCGGTCAAACGCGAAGGCCGGAAGCTTTTATGGGTTTCAGACCCGATGCACGGCAATACGATCAAGACCTCGAGCGGCTACAAAACGAGGCCGATCGAACGCATTGCCCACGAGGTGCGCAACTTCTTCGCCGCCTGCCGCGCCGAGGGCGTCTATGCCGGTGGCGTCCACCTCGAGATGACAGGCAAGAACGTCACCGAATGCACCGGCGGAGCACGCGCGATCTCGGAAGCGGATCTGCATGATCGGTATCACACCTATTGCGATCCGCGCCTCAACGCGGAGCAAGCGATCGAAATGGCCTTCATGGTCGCCGATCTTCTGAAGGCGGAGAGACTCGCCGCGCCTGAGCGGCCGGTTCGGGCGGCAGAGTGACGGCTCGCGCGCTGCAAGCGTCGTCCCACGCGGGCGCGGGCCGGCGCGTCTCGCATATGGCTTAGGGGCGCGCCGTGCGGCTCTCCAAATACGCGGTCGGCCGCGACAACAATTTCACACTGCTCCGCTTTGCCGCGGCCATGACGGTGCTCTTCGCGCACAGTGTTGCGGTGCTGGGGCTGCCGCCGGAGCGCGAATTCTTCTTCGAACGGCTCGGGTTTTCCCTCGGCGAGATGGGCCTCGACATGCTGTTCGTGACGAGCGGTTTTCTCGTCACCGCGAGCCTTGTCGTACGGCAGGATCTGATCGCCTACCTCTGGGCGCGGATTCTCAGGGTCTATCCGGGCCTGTTGGTGATGCTCGTCCTGACCGTGTTCGTTCTCGCGCCCGCGCTGACGACGCTGCCGTATGGCGACTACTACGCGTCGCCCTTGACTTGGGAATATTTCCGCAAATGCGCGACGCTGCTTGGCGGCATCCGTTATTCGCTGCCTGGCGTGTTCGAGACCGTGCCGCTCAAAGGCGAGTTCAACGGCTCGTTGTGGACGATGCCGGTCGAAGTGCGGATGTATCTCTATCTCGCCGCCATCTATGTCGCGCTTGCGGTCGTGCCCGCTCTGCGCCTTAAGGCGATGCGAGTTGTTTTGCCGCTGTCGGCGGCTGCGCTGATCGCGATTGTGCTGAGCGCGCGGCTGACCGGGGGCGCGTATAACGGCGCGAATATTCGCGTCTTCATGTTCCTCTACGGGTCAAGCCTCTTCGTTTGGCGCGACCGGATACCGGTCGCGCCTCGCCTGCTTGTCGGACTTCTCGCAGCGCTCGTCTTGGCCTCGTTCGACAAGACACTCTTCTTTGTCGTCTACGCGGCCTGCCTCGCTCCTTTGGTCCTTCACCTGGTCTATGTGCCCGGCGGGCGCATCCGGGCGTTCAATGATTGGGGCGACTATTCCTACGGCGTCTATATCTACGCTTTCCCGGTCCAGCAGACGCTGGCCTTTCTCTTTCCGGCCATGTCGCTGGCCGCGCATGATGGCGTCGTCTGCGGTCGTTTCGGTCGCGATCGCGATCGTATCGTGGAAGCTAATCGAGGAACGCGCGCTTGGCATGAAGGGCGACTTCGCCGAGGCGACTTCGCGCGTCTTCAATCTCGGGCTGGCGAAGATCGCCGCCGTCGTGCGCTGACCCCCCCGCCGGGGATGGTTCGGCGCCTTGAGCGGTTCTGGCGCCGACAGAGCGATTTCAAGGCGCTAGGCGCCAAAACCTGTCACGTTCGCGTTTCGCGTTTTTGCGACTCTGCCACCGCGCGGCGCTATCGCGTCGATTTTCCAGAGCTGATGCTCCTCGCGCCGGAGGGGGCATCGGGCTCGCAATTATATACGTTGTAGTATTGTTATTTAACGATCGTCTTTCTTCTGAAGTAGATGCAAGCCCGGAAGAAGCTAGCTAAGAAATCTCGTCTCAGCGTTGGCGGTCGTCGTCTGTTTGCGCCCGCGGCAGGACGCGCGCTAAACCGGCTATATGCCCGCTTCCGTCAGCAACCGCCTCGTCATCGCGCTCGCCCAAATTCCCGCGATCGTCGGCGACATCGCGGGCAACCGCGACCGTCTGCGCAAAGCGCGTAAGGAAGCCGCCGCCTTCGGGGCCGATATCGTGATGGCGCCGGAGCTCTATCTCTCCGGCTATCCGCCCGAGGATCTGGTGCTAAAGCCGGCATTTCAGGAGGCCTGCCGTGCCGCTTGCGAGGAGCTGGCGCGCGACACAGCCGACGGCGGGCCGGCGGCGCTGGTCGGCCTGCCCTGGGTCGACGAGGAGGGGAAGTTGCACAACGCAATGGCGCTCCTCGACAATGGGCGGATCGATGCGGTGCGGTTCAAGGTCGACCTGCCCAATTACGGCGTCTTCGACGAGAAGCGCGTCTTCGCAGCCGGACCGTCTCCGGGACCGATCGTTTTTCGCGGCGCGCGCGTCGGCGTTCCGATCTGCGAGGACATCTGGGGTCCAGACCCCGTCGAGTGCATCCTCGAAACCGGGGGTGAAATCCTGCTGGTGGGCAACGCGTCGCCTTACGAGCGCGACAAGCTCGCCATTCGCCAGAACGTGGCGGTCGCGCGCGTCGTCGAAAGCGGCCTGCCGCTCATCTATCTCAACATGGTCGGCGGTCAGGACGAGCTCGTGTTCGACGGCGGCTCGTTCGCGCTCAACGCCGACCGGAGCCTCGGCGCGCAACTGCCCGCATTCCGCCCGATGGTGGCGCGAACGTCATGGGAGCGGGGTGACAAGGGCTGGCGCTGCGTCGAGGGCCCTCGCGAAGTGGTCGAAGAGGGGGACGAAGCGGACTATTCGGCCTGCGTCATGGGTCTGCGCGACTATGTCGAGAACAACCGCTTTCCCGGCGTTGTGCTCGGCCTCTCCGGCGGAGTCAATTCGGCTCTATGCGCCGCGATGGCGGTCGATGCGCTGGGGGCTGGGCGGGTGCACGCGGTGATGCTGCCCTATCGCTTCACCTCGAACGAATCGCTCTCCGACGCCGCCGAATGTGCGAAAGCGCTCGGCGTACGCTACGACACTGTGCCGATCGCCGAGCCCGTCGAGGGCGTGGAGCATGCGCTTCAGCGCATGTTCGCCGGAAAGGCCCGCGACATCACGGAAGAGAACATCCAGAGCCGCGCGCGGGGCCTCATCCTGATGGCGATCTCCAACAAGACCGGCGCGATGGTGGTGACGACCGGCAACAAGTCGGAAATGTCGGTTGGCTACGCTACGCTCTACGGCGACATGAATGGCGGCTTCAACCCGATCAAGGACCTTTACAAGATGGAGGTCTTTCGCCTTTCCGCGTTGCGCAACCGCTGGAAGCCGGCGGGCGCGCTCGGGCCGGATCGCGAGGTGATCCCACAGAATATCATCGTCAAGCCGCCGAGCGCGGAGCTGCGCGAGAACCAGAAGGACGAAGATTCGCTGCCGCCCTATCCAGTCCTTGACGGCATTCTGCGCAGCCTGGTCGAGAAGGAGATGCGCGTCGCCGACATTGTGGCCGACGGATATGACCCCGAGACGGTGCGTAAGATCGAGCGCCTGCTTTATCTCGCCGAATACAAGCGCCGCCAGTCGGCGCCGGGCGTCAAGGTGGGTCCGAAGAATTTCGGTCGCGACCGGCGCTATCCGATCGTCAACCGCTTCCGCGACCTGGGCCTTGCGGCGCAGAAGCCGGATGCGTCGATCGCGCCCACCAAGTCGACAGGTATGAGCGAACGTTTCGAGGAATAGAGGCCGAGCGCCGCGCCGTCTCACCCTTAGCATCCTGCTAATATGTTATATGAGCGTCAGCGCCGCTCCCGGGCCGACGCGCGCAACATTGAGCGGGAAACTCAACGCGGTCGTAGGACACTGAAAAGATTAGCGCGAAACACTAAAACGAAAGTAAGGTAGGCGGGCCGTTTAACTTCAGGTCCCTTATGGGGCGCAGCGGATACGACCTAATGGCAAATGGCCTTAGCGGCCGCGCCTACAAACGTTCGCGCCGCGAGCCATCCTGATATAACAGACCTTGCCGGGCTCGAATGGTCCGCGGAGGCATCCATGCAAAACGTTGCGTTCAAGGCCGGAGACGTGATCATCCGGGAGGGTGATGAAGGCGATACGGCTTACTTCATCGTCAGTGGGACAGTCGACGTCGCAGTCGGACACGGCGACAAAGCCCAGATCGTCGGCAGGCTTGAGACCGGCGATGTGTTCGGGGAGATGTCCCTGATCGAGCCGGGGCCGCGATCCGCGACTATCACCGCAGCATGCGATACCGAATGCCTCTCCACCTCCTATCAAGAGTTCATCGCCGCAATCCAGGAGAACCCGGAACGCGCAGTCGGGTTCATGAAGACGCTGGTGCGGCGCCTCCGCAAAATGAACGAATTGCTCGAGTCCGCGAGCCCAGAGGGGCGCGGGTTTCGCGCCATGCTTCTAGACTGCCAGCCGTCCGCCGGTTCCCCCGCAGCCGCCGCGCTGTCCTGGACGATGCTGTGGTGACTTCTCGGTGCGACGATCAGACAAGGTCGGATCACGCAGGCGCGTCGCTGAGGCGACCGCAAGCGCCAAGGGCGCGAAGAGCAATCCGGGCTCGGGTCTGCCTTGAGCGTGGGAAAACCGCTACGGTTGCGGGCGGGTGCCCCGCGATCTCGGCGCTGTCGTTGCCGCTTCGCCAGAACTGATAGGTTTAGCGGGAACCATCTACCTCAATCGGGTACACCGCGGGGCCGGATCATGCGATCCTCCAGAATCATCCACGTCGTCACCTGCCACGCCGAGGGCGAGGTCGGCGACGTGATCGTCGGCGGGGCCGCGCCGCCGCCGGGTGAAACCTTGTGGGAGCAGTCGCGTTTCATCGCCAAAGACGGCGCATTGCGCAATTTTCTCCTCAATGAACCACGCGGCGGCGTCTTCCGGCACGTGAATCTGCTGGTGCCGGCCAAGGACCCAAGAGCGCAGATGGGCTTCATCATCATGGAGCCCGAGGATACGCCGCCAATGTCGGGTTCGAACGCCATCTGTGTCGCGACCGTTTTGCTCGACGCCGGCATTCTGCCGATGCAGGAGCCTGAAACTCATTTTACCCTCGAGGCGCCCGGCGGTCTCGTTAAGGTTACGGCCGAGTGCCGCGATGGCAAGGCCGAGCGCGTCAGCATCGAAAACGTCCCCTCGTTCGCCGACCGATTGGACGCGCCGCTTGAGGTTGCCGGCTTAAGCGCGCTCAAAGTCGACATCGCTTACGGTGGCGACAGTTTTGTCATCGTCGACGCGGCAGCGCTCGGCTTTGTCATCGCCCCGGACGAAGCGCGCGACTTGGCGGAGACGGGCATCCGCATCATCTCCGCCGCCAATGAGCAGCTAAGCTTCTCCCATCCGGAGGCTGGCGGCTGGGACCACATTTCCTTCTGTCAGTTCGCCGGGCCTTTCGAGCGCCATGGAAACGAACTTCAGGGTCCGAACGCGGTCGTCGTCCGCCCCGGCAAGATCGACCGCTCCCCGACCGGGACTGGCTGCAGCGCCCGCATGGCGACCTTGAGCGCCCGTGGCCTAATGACGGAGGGCGACATCTACCGCGCCCGCTCCATCATTGGTTCGGAGTTTCTCTGCCGGATCGCCCGCCCGACCACGGTAGGCGGCCGGCCAGCCATCGTCCCGATTGTTTCTGGCCGGGCCTGGATTACCGGCGTCAACCAGTATATGCTGGACCCCGACGATCCGTGGCCATCAGGCTACCGGGTCGCGGACACCTGGCCGCGCGTCAGGTGTTCAATCTGAGCGTTTTATGCGGGTCGCGCGTCTCGCTTGACGCGAAAATGGCGATGAAATACCCAGTTCACGACCTTTTGTGGTCTCCCCAAGCCGATTTTAACAATTTTGCCCGAAGGCTGGCGTAAGTATGCATTCCCACGTGTTGGCGTCTCGGGAACGAGCGGGAGAACAAGCGGTCGTGCAGCCGACGGACGTCTCGGATCCGAGCTACTTCCATAAAGTGGTTGACTGTCAGTGGGCGTGCCCGGCGCATACCCCAGTCCCCGAATATATCCGCAAGATCGCGGCTCGGGCGACTACAACAGCGCCTATATGATCAATTGGAAGTCGAACGTGTTCCCAGGGATACTGGGGCGCACATGCGATCGTCCATGCGAGCCTGCCTGCCGCAGGGGACGCCTCGAGGAACAGCCGGTCGCGATCTGCCGGCTGAAGCGCGTCGCCGCCGATCATAAGCAGGACATCGCGGCGCTAATGCCCGGCGCGCCGTTGAGGCGAAACGGCAAGCGCGTCGCCTGCGTCGGCGCCGGCCCGGCGTCGCTGACGGTCGCACGCGATCTGGCCGCGATCGGCTACGAGGTCGTGGTGTTCGATTCCGACACGCGCGCCGGCGGCATGATGCGCAGTCAGATTCCGAAGTTTCGCTTGCCCGACGAGGTGATCGATGAGGAGGTCGGCTACGCTTTGTCGACTGGCGGCCAATTCTTCGCCGAACGGCGCATCGACAGCCTGAAGAGCCTCATCGGCGAAGGCTACGATGCGATTTTCGTCGGCTGCGGCGCGCCGCGCGGACGCAACCTTGATATTCCGGGGCGGCGCGAAGCAGCGAGCCACATCCATATCGGCATCGACTGGCTGGCCAGCGTCTCGTTCGGCCATGTCTCGTCGATTGGCCGGCGCGTGATCGTGCTGGGCGGCGGCAACACCGCGATGGACTGCTGCCGGACCGCCCGGCGCCTCGGCGGCGCCGACGTCAAGGTCGTCGTGCGCTCGGGCTTCGCCGAGATGAAGGCCTCGCCGTGGGAAAAGGAAGACGCGATGCGGGAGGGCGTCGCGATCCTGAACTTCCACGCGCCCAAGGCGTTCACGCATGAAATGGGCCGCCTGACCGGTGTCGTGTTCGAGAAAATGGCGGCGAAAAAAGACGAGCGCGGGCGCCGCGTCCTCATGGCCACGGGCGAACCGGACGTTGTCGTCGAATGCGACGATGTCCTAATTGCGGTCGGCCAGGAAAATGCCTTTCCCTGGATCGAGGGCGACGCGGGCGTCGCCTTCGGCCGCGACGGCCTGCCCGCCGTTGACGCGGTGACGTTTCAGTCGAGTCTGCCCAACGTCTTCTTCGGCGGCGACTCCGCCTTTGGCCCCAAGAACATCATCACCGCGGTCGCGCACGGTCATGAGGCCGCGATCTCGATCAACGCCTTCTGCCGCGGCGAGGATCCCCGCGCGCGTCCCGATCCTTTGACCAATCTCGTGAGCCAAAAGATGGGCATCCACGAATGGTCGTACGACAACGCAATCACCCTCGACCGCAGGTTCAAGGTTCCGCACGTCGAGAATGCGGTCGCGCTCAAGAACATTCAAACCGAAGTCGAGCTCGGATTTGATCTGAAGCAGGCTTTGGGCGAGGCGCAGCGCTGTCTCAACTGCGACGTCCAAACCGTCTTTTCCGCCCCCCTATGCATCGAGTGCGACGCCTGCGTCGACGTGTGCCCGATCGACTGCATCTCGTTCGTCCCCAATGCGCCCGAGGACGAGTTGCGGCGATCGCTTATTATGCCCGCGCTCAATCCTTCCCAGCCCATCTATGTCTCGGAGCCGGTCAAGACCCGGCGGGTGATGGTCAAGGACGAGGATCTCTGCCTGCACTGTGGACTCTGCGCCGAACGCTGCCCGACCGGCGCCTGGGACATGACGAAGTTCACCATTGAAATGGCTCAAGCCGGACACTCATGCCGATCGACGCTGTAAACGACTTCGTCATTCGATTCGCCAACGTCAACGGCTCGGGGTCGGCAAGCGCCAATCTCTTGTTCGCGCGTTCAATCCTGCGCATGGGCGTGCCGATCGCTCCACGCAACATCTTTCCCTCGAACATCCAGGGTCTGCCGACTTGGTATGAAGTGCGGGTGAGCGAAGCGGGCTTTTTGGGCGCGCGCGGCGGCGCCGATATCATGGTCGCCATGAATCCGCAAACCTTCGCGCAGGATCTGGCTTCGATCGAACCCGGCGGGTACCTCTTCTACGATTCGACCCGGCCTATCGCACAGCTTTTGACCCGCGACGACATCGAGGTCTTGGGCATGCCGCTGACCGAGATCTGCGCCGCCGAATATTCCGACCCCAGACAGCGCCAGCTCTACAAGAACATCGTTTATGTCGGCGCGCTTGCGGCGCTGCTCGATATCGAGCTTAGCGCCATCGAGGCCCTGATCGGCGAGCGGTTCAAAGGCAAAGACAAGCTGATCGCGGCCAACTTGAGGGCGCTCAAAATCGGCCACGACGACGCGAAGTCCCGCTTCCAATGTCCGCTCGGCGTTCGGGTGAGGCGGAGCGAGGCGGTTGGAGACCGCATTCTCGCCGAAGGCAATTTTGCCGCCGGCCTAGGCGCGGTCTATGGCGGGGCCACGGTCTGCGCGTGGTATCCGATCACGCCCTCGACCTCGCTCGCCGAAGCGTTCGAAAGCAATTGCGCGCGCTATCGCGTCGATCCGACGACAAAGAAGAAGAATTACGCCATCGTCCAGGCCGAGGACGAGATCGCCGCCATTGGCGTCGCGGTAGGAGCGGGCTGGAACGGCGCCCGCGCCTTCACCACGACCTCCGGTCCCGGCATTTCGCTGATGCAGGAGTTCTTCGGCCTGTCTTACTTCGCCGAAATTCCTGTGGTGGTGTTCGACGTCCAGCGGGGCGGCCCATCGACCGGCATGCCGACGCGCACCCAGCAGTCGGACCTTCTCGCCGCCGCCTTCGCCTCGCACGGCGACACCAAGCATGTGCTTTTAATTCCCGACGGGCCGGGCGAGACATTTGAATTCGCCGCGAGCGCGTTTGATTTCGCCGAGCGGCTGCAGACGCTGGTGTTCGTCATGCTCGACCTCGATATCGGCATGAACTCGCACCTCACCGCGCCGTTCCGCTGGGACGATACGCGCGCCTACGATCGCGGCAAGGTGCTCAGTGGCGAGGAGCTCGAAACGGCTTCGCGATTTCGGCCGCTACAACGACGTCGACGGCGACGGCATCCCCTACCGCACTCTGCCCGGCGCTCATCCGACGCTCGGCGCGTATTTCACCCGCGGCACCAGTCGCGACCGTTTCGCCCGCTACACCGAGGAAGCCAGTCCTTACGTCGACAATATGGAGCGCCTGCTGCGCAAATTCGAAACCGCGCGCGGCCTCCTCCCGCGCCCGGTTCTCAAGCCGGCGGCCAAGCGAACGGGGGTTGGAGTTCTCCACTATGGATCGACCGCTCCGGCGATGGACGAGGCTCAAGCCTTGCTGGCGCGCGACGGCCTTCGCGTCGACACGCTGCGCATTCGCGCCTTCCCACTTGCGCCAGAGGTCGCCGAGTTCGTCCGCGACCATGAGCGGGTATTTGTCGTCGAGCAGAACCGCGACGCCCAGATGCGCACGCTGCTGACCACCGATCTCGGGATCGCGCCGGCGCAGCTCACCTCGATCCTTCATTTCAGCGGGATGCCGATCACCGCCCGTTTCATTGTCCAGGAAATCGCCAGCCGGTTGCGGCGCCCGGCTTCGGCGCAAACCTTGGAGCGCGTCTCGTGACTTATCTCGGCAAGCCGAAGTTTCATCACCCCTCGATCGCGGTCAACGAACTCGGCTTCACCCGCCGGGACTACGAAGGATCGATGTCGACGCTGTGCGCGGGCTGCGGTCACGACGCGATCAGCGCGGCGATCATCCATGCCTGCTTCGAATTGAGCCTGCCGCCGCATCGCATCGCCAAATTGAGTGGCATCGGCTGCTCCTCCAAGACGCCGACCTACATGCTGGGCCAAAGTCACGGCTTCAATTCGGTGCACGGGCGGATGCCCTCGGTCCTCACCGGCGCCAATCTCGCCAACCGCGACCTTATCTACCTTGGCGTTTCCGGCGACGGCGATACGGCGTCGATCGGGCTCGGCCAGTTCGCCCACGCCATGCGGCGGGGCGTCAACATGGTCTATATCGTCGAGAACAACGGCGTTTACGGGCTGACCAAAGGGCAATTCTCGGCCACCGCCGACCGCGGTTCGAAGAGCAAGAAGGGTTCCGACGCGCTGGACCAGCCGATCGACCTCGTCGGCATGGCGATTGGGCTCGGCGCCGCGTTCGTGGCCCGCAGCTTTTCCGGCGACAAGGCGCAGCTGGTGCCGCTCATCAAGGGCGCGTTCGAGCACAAAGGGGCGGCGTTCATCGATGTCATTTCGCCCTGCGTCACATTCAACAACCACGTCGGCTCGACCAAGAGCTTCGACTACGTGCGCGAACACAATATCGCCGTCAACGCGCTCGACGTCATCACCGGACGGGAGCCGATCGAGGTGGACTACTCGGAAGGAGGCAGCCAGCCTGTCACAATGCACGACGGCTCGACGATCGTTTTGCGCAAGCTGGACGCCGATCACAATTGTCGGGACCGTTCCCAAGCGCTCGCCACGCTCGAGCGCGCCCGCATCGCCGGCGAGATCGCCACCGGCCTGATCTATATCGATGACGAGGCCAACGAACTGCACGAGGTTCTCGGCACCATCGACAGGCCGCTCAACGAGCTCTCGGAGCTCGAATTGTGCCCGGGGTCGAAGGCGTTGGAGGCGATCAACGCGTCGCTGAGATAGGGCCGGGTGGCGACGCGTTTCGCGCGCCTGCGCCCAGGCCGCTTGGCGCCATAAGTTCATCGATCGTCCGACGGAATGTCGCAAAATCGAACGGCTTCCTGAGCGTCGACCGCGCGCGATACCTCGGATCTATGCCCTCTTCCCCGTGGCCCGTCGCCAGCGCGAATGGCAGGTCTCGACCGATCAAGGCGTCGACGAGCGGATAGGAATCGTCTCTGCCAAGCGATACGTCGATGATAGCGGCGTCGATGTCGCTGCTCGCCAAATCCAGCGCTCTGGCCAGATTGTGCGCCGGGCCAACTACGACATGGCCCAACTCCGACAGCCAATCCTCCATCATCGCTGTGATCAACGGCTCGTCATCGACGATCAGTATCCGCGCCATTCCACCTCCGGTTGTCAGGCCCGGGGGACCGTATCACAATCAACCTGTCAAACAAGGCGGTTGTGTCCCAAACTCCGCTCTGTCGTAACCTCTCCGCGAAGATTTGAGGCGCGGCCAGCGAGAGTTCAAACCGCTCGACGGCGATCATCGCAACCGAGGCCGGGATGCGCCAGAGCATGCAGAGCGCTTTAACCGGACGGGTTGCCTCCATTGTCCCCGTATTCTCAGGCCCCAAGCGTTAGGTATGCGCGGCTTAGGTCCACAAGCACGGCTTTCCTCAGGGCCAATGAAAGCGGATCTCTACGCCTATTCGTTTCGGCCCGCCACGACGGATGATTTGGCGCGTCTTCGCCGCTGGCTCCACGCGCCTGAAGTGAAGCGTTGGTGGGGGAACCCAAGCGAGCAATTCGAACTTTTGCGCGATGACCTGGACGAACCGCGCATGAGTATGCGCATTGTCTCATTCGATGGGCGGCCGTTCGCATACGCGCAAGACTACGAAGTCCACGCTTGGCCGCAGCCGCATCTCGCGCATTTGCCGCATGGGTCCCGGGCAATCGACAGCTTTATCGGCTGGCCCTCGATGATCGGGCGCGGTCACGGGCAAGCGTATCTCCGACTGCTCGCGCAGCGGCTCTGCGCCGAAGGAGCGCCGCTGGTCGCAATCGATCCGTCGGAAGACAATGTTCGCGCTCGGCGCGCTTATGAGATGGCCGGGTTTCGCGTCGAAGCGACCGTTGCGACTGAGGCTGGCCCGGCCGTCCTAATGCTCTTCGAGCCCGAGCCCGCGAAGGTCACTCCGCCTTCGCCTCGTCGGCCTTGAGCGCGCCAGCAATCCCGCTTGGCGCGAAATAAACCGCAAGCACGAAGGCGAGTCCAAGCCACAGCAGCCAGCGGTCGGGATGGAACAATGCCGGCAAGAGCGGCACGCTCGCGTTGGCCGCAGCTTGAGAGAGCGCGGCCATCACGTCCCGCAAATAGCTCTCCGCGAACACGAACAAGGCGGCGCCGAGGATCGCGCCATAGAGCGAGCCCATGCCGCCGACCACGACCATCACCAGAACGTCGACCTGGATCGAAAAGGAGAGCGCCGTGTCAGGGCCGACGTAGCGGAGCCATAGCGCGAACAAGGCGCCGGCGAGCGTCGCTCCGAGGGCGGAAATGCAGTTGGCGAGCGTCCGATGAAAGACGGTGCGATAGCCCAGCGCCTCGGCGCGAAACGGGTTCTCGCGGATCGCCTGCAGGACGCGGCCGAACGGCGAGTTCACCACCCTGAGCAACACCAGGAAGGTGATCGCGACGACGGCGAAGACGAGATAATACGTCAGAATCTTGCCTGTGATCGCGACGCCGAAAACCTTGCTCTCGACCAGCCTGAAGCCCGGCTGCAACGCCTCGGGAACCTTGAAAGAGCGCCCGTCCTCGCCCCCGGTCAGCCACGAGAGCTGCGAAGCGAGCACATTGAAGGCGTAGGCGACCGCCAGCGTCACCATGGCGAAGAAGATCGACTGCACCCTGAGCGAGAAGAGGCCGATCGCCAGCGCCAGCGCCAGCGATAGCACGGCGGCGGCGACAAGCCCGAGCACGAGCGCGCCCCAGCTCGCGCCCAGCGCGTAGAGCATGAGGCCAACGCCGTAGGCGCCGACGCCGAAGAACATCACATGCGCGAAGGACACGATGCCCGCATAGCCGAGAAGCAGATCATAGGACGCGGCGAGCAGAATCATCACGCAGATCTTGGCGGCGACGTTAAGCGCCTTGGCGCCGGGGAACAGGAACGGCGCCAGCGCCAAAGCGAGAATGATGAGGACCAGCAGAATCTGCAGCGCGCGCCCGCGCGGCGGATCGCCGGACAGGATGTTCATCGCCCGCTGACCGGGTACAGCCCGCGCGGGCGCCACAGCAGCACCGCAACCATCGCCAGGATGTTCGACACGAGCGCGAGCTTAGGGGCGAGAAAGCCGGCGTAATTGGCGATGAGCGCGACCAGGATCGAGGCGACGAATGAGCCGCCGACCGAGCCTAGGCCACCGATGATGATGACGATGAAGCACAGAACGAGGAACTCGCTGCCCATGGAAGCATGAACTTGGCCGCGATAGAGCGCCATCATCGCCCCACCCAGGCCAGCCAGCGCCGAACCGGCCATGAACACCGCCACGAACAGGCGGTCGACGCGGTAGCCGAGCGCCTCGACCATCTCGCGGTTCTCGACCCCGGCGCGAATCAAAAGACCGATCTTGGTGCGGTTGAGGATCAGCATCTCGCCCACGAAAACCGCGAGGCCGACCAGCGTCGCCAGCACGCGATATTTCTCGATCGCCGCCTCGCCGAAGACGAACGAGCCCTCAAGGGTCTTCGGCAGAGTGAGGGGGATCTGCGCCGGTCCAAACACGGCGTAGAGCAATTGCTCGGCGATGATCGCGCCGCCGATAGTGGCCAGAATTTGCTTTAAGTGCTGGCCGTAGACGGGCTTCACGATCAGGCGCTCGAACAGCCAGCCAAACGCGCCGCAGACGAGCGCAGCCGCAATCGCGGCGAGGAGGAAGACCGCGAGGTTCAAGGAAAAGGAATCGGCGCTCGACCAGTTCGCCAGCGGCAAGAGAACCAGGCTTGCGGCATAGCCACCGAGAGCGATGAAGGCGCCGTGGCCGAAATTGAGCACGTCCATCATGCCGAACACCAACGTGAGGCCCGAGGCCATCGTGAAGATCATCATCCCCATCGCGAGGCCCGCGGCGGTCAGGGTCACAAAGGTAGAGAATGAGCCAATGAACGGGGCGGCGACGAGCGCGACGAGGAGCGGCGTCAACGCCGGCAGGATTTCGGACCTTCGCCGCGGCAGCGCTTGGTCGACGTCGAGCGCGCTCATTGATGCGCATCGAGGTTGAGGCCGAGCAGCCGGTTTTGTAAGCCGCCGTCCGCGGCGAGTTCGGCCATCCTGCCGCGGTGGACGATGCGGCCACTGTCCATGATTCGGACCTCGTCGCCAACTTCGCGCGCGACGCGAAAGTTCTGCTCGACCATGAGAATGGTGACGCCCGTCGCTTTGATCTCGTTGAGGCAGGCGATGAGCGAGCCGACGATCGCGGGCGCCAAGCCCTTGGTCGGCTCGTCGATCAGCAGCAATTCGCGTGGCTCGACGATGGCGCGGGCGATCGACAGCATCTGCTTCTGGCCGCCGGACAAGGCGCCCGCGCGCGACAGCCAGAATTTCTTCAGCGCCGGAAAGAAGCCAAAGATCCAGCTAAGGCGCGCGTCGTCGAGCGGACCGTCCCGCGCGCCGAGCACAAGGTTTTCCTTGACCGAGAGATCGGAGAACAAAGCCATCGTCTCCGGCGCGTAACCCACGCCAAGACGCGCGACGTCGCTCGCCGGCAGGTTCTGCAACGGCGTCGACCCGAGCGCGATATTCCCTTTCGAGGCACGCCAGAGGCCCATGATGGTGCGCAGCGTGGTCGTCTTGCCGGCGCCGTTGCGGCCCAGCAGCATCGTCGTGAGGCCCGCCGGCGCGTCAAAGTCGACGCCCTGCAGGATGTGATAGCGCCCGATATGGGTGTGCACGCCCTCAAGCGTGAGCGCGGCGCTCATGCGGCCTTCCCGGAGCTCACGCCGAGATAAGCTTCCTGCACGATGGGCGAAGCGATTACCGCCGCGGGCTCGCCGTCGGCGACCAACTGGCCGTTGTTCAAGACGATGATGCGGTCGGCGAGCGAGCGCACGACGTCCATCTTGTGCTCGACCAGAAGGATGGTCTTGGTCTTGTCGGTCTTGAGCCGGGCGATGAGGTCGAGGACCACCGGAACCTCATCGACGCTCATGCCCGCGGTCGGCTCGTCGAACATGAAGATTGTCGGCTCGAGCGCCATCATCATCGCTACTTCGAGCTTGCGCTGATCGCCGTGCGAGCAGCGCCGAGGCGAGCGCGTCGCGCTTCTTGAGGAGGCCGACCGAGTTCGAGCACGGAGTTGGCGCGCGTGATGAGATCGGCGCGGCGCGCCAGGGTCGCCGCATCTCGTAGTGAACGCCGGCCTTGGCCTGGGTCGCCAGGCGCACGTTTTCGGCGACGCTAAGACGGGGAAAGAGGTTGGTGAGCTGAAACGCACGCCCCAGGCCAAGCCGCGTGCGCTGGGGCGCGCTCAAGCGGGTGACGTCCTCGCCCTCGATCAGGACCGCTCCGTCCGAGGCGCTGAGCTGCCCCGACATCAGGTTGAAATAGGTGGTCTTGCCGGCGCCGTTCGGCCCGACGATCGCGGTGAGCTCGCCGGGCCGGAAGGCGCAGGTGACGTTATCGACCGCGACGTGACCGTCGAAGCGGATAGTTAGGCCCCGCGTCTCCAGCGACGGCGTCATCGCTTGTTGCGGATCGGGATATCCATATCCTCGATTTTGAGCTCGTGGGTGAGCTCGGGGATCGCCCAAGCGACGTTCGGATCAACCTTGATCTTGAACGCGTACATCGACTGCAGCGCCTGATGGTCCTCCTTGCGGAAGGTCATCTTGCCCTTGGGCGTATCGAAGTCCATGCCCTCCATCGCGTCGATAAGCTTCTCTGCGTCGGTCGACTTCGCTTTCTCGACCGCGGCTACGATGGCCATCGCCGCCGTGAAGCCGCCGGCGGTGAAGAAGTCCGGCGGCGCGCCGAAGCGCTTCTTATGTTCCGCGACGAGCCACTCATTTACCGGGTTCTTCGGGATCTCATAGTAATAGTAGGCCGCGCCTTCCAGGCTCGGGAAGCGCTTGTAGGCGGCGAGCGCGGGCAGGATGTTGCCGCCGGTCGAAAGCTCGATGCCGTAGCGACCCGGGTCAAGATCGGCGAGCTTGTCCAACGGATTGACGGCGCCTGCCCAGACGACCCAGATCAGTTTGCGGCCAGGCTTGTCCTTCAGCGCGTCGAACAGCCGCTGCGCCGCCGCGGTGAAGTCGGTCGTGTTGACGGGCGCATATTCTTCGGCCTCGAGCGTCGCGCCGGTTTTGGCCAGCGCCTGTTTGAAGGCGGCGACGCCGTCGCGGCCGAACGCGTAATCCTGCGCCAGCGTCGCGATGTGCACGCCCGGCTTGCCGATCGCCAGAGCGTTGGAAATCGCGTCCTGGGTGGAATTGCGCGCTGTGCGAAAAATGTATCGGTTCCACTTGTCGCCGGTGATCTGGTCGGCGACCGCAGGCTCGACGATAAGGATCTTCTTGTGCTCCTCAGCCACAGGCAGCATGGCGATCGCCGCCGCCGAGGAAGTCGTGCCGACCGCGATGTCCGCGCCGTCGTCCTCATACGCTTCGGCGAGCGCGCTTTTGGCGAGGTCGGGCTTACCCTGGTCGTCCTTGGTGATGATGACAATCTTGCGCCCGTCGACCTTCATCGTCCCCTTGGTGGCGTATTCGAACCCGAGGTTAAGGCCGGTCTCGGTCTGCTTGGCATAAGCCTGTAACGGACCGGTCAGGCCATAGATGAGGGCGACCTTGAGATCGTCGGCCGCCGCCCCGCCGGCGCAGGCGATGAGGGCCGCGGCCAGGGTGAGCGGTTTGAGGCGAAAGCTCATGCGCGATCCTCTTGACCTGGTTGCGGGGCGCGTCGGCCGAGGCTTGCCGCCTCGCGCCGCTCAAATTCGACGGCTCCGGAAGATCCGGAGCTTAGCCCTCGATCGATTGGAGGAGCAAGGCGGCGCGCCCTTTTGCCGCACACGAGATGCGACGCACAGGCGTCACGCTTGCGCCGCGTGATCAGCGCCCCTATAAGGCCAGCTCGCTGGCCTGAATCGGCCGCAATGTCGGAGTGTAGCGCAGCCTGGTAGCGCACATCGTTCGGGACGATGGGGTCGGAGGTTCGAATCCTCTCACTCCGACCAACAGACTGAACTGGAAGACCTGTCACACGTTCGGCATCGGGGCTTCGCGTCTGGCCCGATTGGTCGGTTCCTGCCAAATCCTGCCGGAGATCGAGCGCTTCCGCTAGCGGTTCGCCGGAGCGCAAACGTTCTGCGAGAGGGTAGCGCAACGTATCGACGTAAGGCATGTTCCCTCAAGAGCGCCGCGCTCGCGACGACCAGCAGGACGACAGCGAGGGGTCTATGAACGTATTGGTTATCGACGTGGGTGGCACCCACGTCAAAATCCTTGCGACCGGGCAGAACGACAAACGGGAGTTTGCTTCCGGCCCAAAAATGACAGCAGAACAGATGGTCTCGGGCGTCCGGCAGCTTGCGGGTGGGTGGAGCTATGACGCGGTGTCAATCGGCTATCCCGGCCCGGTCCTGCACAATCGGCCGGTCGCCGACCCGAAGAATCTGGGACCCGGCTGGATGGGCTTCGATTTCAAGACAGGGTTTGGGCGGCCAACCAAGGTCCTCAACGACGCGGCAATGCAGGCGCTCGGCAGCTACAAGCAAGGCAAGATGCTGTTCCTCGGGCTCGGAACAGGGCTCGGCTCGACGCTGATCCTAAGCGGAGTCGTGGAGCCGATGGAGCTTGGTCATCTGCCCTACAAGAAAGCCACTTATGAGGACTATGTTGGCGCCCGAGGGCTCGACCGGCTGGGCAAGAAGAGATGGCGGAAGCACGTTTTCGATGTCGTTGACAGGCTGGTCGCCGCGCTCGAACCTGACGATATCGTGCTCGGCGGCGGCAACGCTAAGATACTCAACGAGCTGCCGCCAGGGTGCCGGCTGGGCGACAACGCAAATGCATTCCGAGGCGGATTTCTGATGTGGGAGGACGCTCCGAAATCCGAATTGCCCTCAGTCCAATTGGGCCCTCCGGTTGCTACGAAGTTGCGCACAAAGGTAAGGTCAAAACGATCCTAGCGCGATTGGACCTCACTCGTCTGAAGGAAACGCACATGCAGCTTGGAATGGTCGGACTGGGACGGATGGGCGCCAACATGGTCCGGAGGCTCCTCACAAACGGCCATGAATGTGTGGTTTTCGATATGTCTCCCAAGGCCGTCGAGGAATTAGTGGACGAAAAGGCGCTCGGCAGCTCCTCGCTTGCCGACCTCGCTAAGAAATTGGAGAAGCCTCGCGCGGTGTGGCTCATGGTCCCTGCCGCGGTCGTCGACCAGACCATCGCCGATCTATTGCCGGCGCTCGAGGCTGGGGACACGATCATCGACGGCGGCAATTCCTACTATGTCGACGATATCCGCCGCGCCCATGAACTCATGTCGAAAGGCATCAATTACGTCGACGTCGGGACCAGCGGCGGCGTCTGGGGGCTTGAGCGCGGCTATTGCATGATGATTGGCGGCCCAGATCACGAGGTGAAGCGCCTCGATCCGATCTTCAAAACGCTCGCGCCAGGCTCTGGCTCCATTTCGCGAACCCAAGGCCGCAAGGGCGAGCCCACGACGGCCGAACTCGGTTATCTCCATTGCGGGCCAAACGGGGCGGGACATTTCGTCAAGATGGTTCATAACGGCATCGAATACGGCATCATGGCCGCCTATGCCGAAGGGCTGGACATCCTGCGCGCCGCGAATGTCGGCATGAAGACGCACGCAATCGACGCGGAGACGACGCCGCTCCAGAATCCGGACCACTACAAATACGACATCAATCTGCCGGACGTCGCCGAGGTCTGGCGGCGCGGCAGCGTGATCGCCTCTTGGCTGCTGGATTTGACGGCCACGGCGCTGGCCGAAGACTCTGCGCTGGCGAAGTTCTCCGGGCGTGTGTCCGACTCTGGCGAAGGCCGTTGGACGATCAAGGCGGCGATCGACGAGGGGGTGCCGGTGCCGGTGCTGAGTACGGCCCTCTACGAACGCTTCTTCTCGCGCGGCGACGCCGACTACCAGAACAAGCTACTCTCGGCGATGCGCTTCCAGTTCGGGGGCCATCTGGAAAAGCCGATCGGTAAATAGCCGGCGCCGAAGTCGCAGCGTCCGTGGCGGGTCGCGGCCAGCAACTTCTGCGCCCCTTGCATCCGGAATGGAAACCGATGCTAGGATGCAGTCCGCCATGAGCAGCGGCGATCAACAAAAGGCGCCCATCTCCGCTGAGCACGCGCGGCTCGCGGAGGGATCAGCCGCCGCGGCTGGGGGTGATTGGAAGCTCATTGGGCCTTACCTCGCCGATCGGGCGTGGGGCACTGTGCGCGAGGACTATAGCGCCGACGGTGACGCCTGGCGCTATTTTCCGTTCGATCACGCCCACTCACGCGCCTACCGCTGGAGTGAGGATGGCCTGGCGGGCCTTTGCGATCGCGAGCAGCGCCTCTGTTTCGCTCTCTCGTTCTGGAACGGCCGCGACGCCATCCTGAAGGAGCGAATCTTCGGCCTCAGCGGACCCGAGGGCAATCACGGCGAGGATGCGAAGGAATATTGGTGGTCTCTCGACGCGACGCCGACTGCATCCTGGCTGCGGTGGCGCTATCACTATCCGCAGGCCGAATTTCCGTATGCGCGCCTTCGGCAAGAAAACGCGAACCGCACACGCGAGCAGCCGGAATTCGAGCTTCTCGACACCGGCGTATTTGACGGCGATCGATACTGGCAAATTACGGCCGACTACGCCAAGGCGGCGCCGGACGACGTCTTGATTCGCATTACCGCGCGAAACGCCGGGCCAGAGCCAGCCGAGCTCCATATCCTGCCAACGCTCTGGTTCCGCAACCGCTGGTCCTGGGAAGACGGCGTTCCCAAACCTGTCATTCGTGACGCATCCAACAAGACAGGTTCGGTGGTCATCGCCGAGGACGAGAAACCCGGCGCATGGAAGCTCGCCGCCGGCCCTGATCCCACAGGGCGTCCGCCCTCGCTTTTGTTTTGCGACAACGAGACCAACGTTCCGAAAGTCTTTGGCGGCGCCGCTTCGACATCCTATCCCAAGGATGGCGTCAACGACCACGTCGTCAACGGCGCGGCGACGGTCAACCCCGAACGACGCGGTACGAAGATGGCCTGCTGGCACCGCGTCACGGTCGGAGCCGGAGAGACCGCCGAGATCAGGCTGCGACTGGCGCGCGACACTCCAGGCAGAACGATGGATCTCGGCGACGCCTTCACACAAACACAAGCCGATCGAAGCCGGGAGGCCGACGAATACTATGCGGCGCTACGCCCGCAAGGAACGACTGATGAAGAAGCGATGGTGATGCGGCAAGCCTTCGCGGGAATGAGCTGGAGCCTGCAATTCTATAACTATGATGTCCCGCGCTGGCTCGAAGGCGACAAGGTGCCGCCCCCTGAAGCGCGGAAATCCGGCCGCAACTCGGGATGGCGCCACCTCAGCAATCACCATATCGTCGCGATGCCGGATAAATGGGAGTACCCTTGGTATGCTTCGTGGGATCTCGCTTTTCACAGCGTGGTTCTCGCCCACACCGACCCGGCGATGGCGAAGAATCAGCTGCTGCTACTCGCACGCGAATGGTACATGAATCCAAAGGGCCAGCTGCCGGCCTACGAATGGAATTTCAGCGATGTTAATCCGCCGGTCCAGGCATGGGCTGCACTTGCGGTGTTTCGCATCGACGGGGCCAAGGATTTCGATTTCCTCGCACGCGTCTTCAACAAGCTGTTGATCAACTTTACCTGGTGGGTCAACCGCGAGGACGCTCGAGGCGATAATATTTTCGAAGGCGGTTTTCTCGGACTCGACAATATTGGCCCGTTCGATCGCTCGGTGATCCTTGCAGGCGAAGTCCTTGAACAATCGGACGGCACAGCCTGGATGGCGAAGTTCTGCCTCAACATGCTTGAGATGGCGCTGCTGCTCGCAAATCGGAACCCGGTTTACGAGGATGTCGCAATAAAGTTTTTTGAGCATTTCGCGTTGATTGCCGCCGCCATGGAGAACCTGTGGGACGAGCAGGATGGATTCTTCTACGACCGCCTGCGCACGAAGGACGGCTCCGCAATCAGGGTGCGGGCGCGCTCGATGGTGGGGCTTCTGCCAGTCTTCGCCGCGGTGGGACTCGAGCCCTCCCTATGGGCGCGATTGCCCATGTTTCGGGAACGGGCGCGCTGGTACATTGAGCATAAGTTGGGAGCGAAGAACTACCTCTACTATCTCCCGTCCGGCGGCAGGCCTGGTCTCGTCTCGCTCGTCGAGAAGTCCCGGTTCCAGCGCATTCTGGCTCGTATGCTCGACGAAAGTGAATTTCTATCGCCTTATGGATTGAGATCGCTCTCGCGCTATCACCAAGAACACCCTCTGGTTCTCGATTTTGACGGTCGCACCTGCCGGCTCGACTACGAACCGGGAGAGTCACACTCCGGCCTCTTTGGCGGCAACTCCAACTGGCGGGGGCCAGTTTGGTTTCCCCTGAACTTCCTCGCGATCGAATCGCTCAGGCATCTCCACAATTTCTTTGGCGATGATTTGACCGTCGAACTGCCGACCGGGTCGGGCAAAAAGGCGAATCTGCACGAGGTCGCGGCGGAGCTTGAGCGCCGGCTTTTGAGTCTGTTTCTGCTCGACGCTAACGGCCGGCGCCCGGCGCATGGAGCGAACCCCCGTTTCCAGACCGATCCAACGTGGCGCGACTCGCTCCTCCTCTATGAATACTTCCACGGCGAGACTGGAGAGGGTCTCGGCGCCTCGCATCAAACTGGATGGACGGCGCTCGCGGGGGCGCTTGTGGCGAACCGGCGCCTCCGCCCGTCGCCCCAACCGAAAACCTGAACCCGCGCGAGGCGGGGCGGGCCAGTTCCGCTTGGAACGATTCCACCGGTCCCGAGTTTCTCCCGGCAAGGGCAGGGCTTCGCGGCTGCAGTTTGAGTCGGGATTCCGCCATTGGCGCGATTTGCCGCCAGCGAAGTTTGAATCGCCGCGATCCCCGCGGAAGGAGCGTTTGATGAATGCGCACGAACGTCCAGTCGTAACCGAAGAGAACAAGACGGCCGTGCGAGGGGGCGCGACGGGAAATAATGTCCGCTACGTTCTCATCGGCAGCATTGCCTTGGCCATTCTCGCCTGGATCCTCGTCGAGTATTTTGTCAGGCCGTGACCAGCAAGGACCGACTCGACGGTTTACGTCGCGAAGCCGCATGCTGCCGGGCCTGCCCGCTATGGAAAGATGCGACCCAGACTGTATTCGGAGAAGGTCCGACAGACTCCAAGATCATGTTCGTCGGCGAGCAGCCTGGAGATCGAGAAGACCGCGCAGGCCGTCCGTTCGTCGGGCCAGCGGGGCTCTTATTGGACAGAGCGTTGGCGGAAGCGGGCGTCGACCGCCGGCGCATTTACGTGACCAACGCGGTCAAGCATTTCAAATTCGAGCCGCGAGGTAAGCGAAGGCTGCATAAGCGCCCCAACGCAAACGAAATTAAGGTATGCCGACGGTGGCTGTTTGACGAAATCGAGGCCATTGGTCCACGGCTTATCGTCGCTCTTGGAGCCACGGCGGCGCAAGGTCTAATAGGACGAGCGATCCCGGTTCTGAGCAATCGCGGCGCGGTCCTAGATGTCGCAAACGGACTGCGGGTCTTCGTCACCATCCATCCGTCCGCGCTGTTACGCTTGCAGGATGAGGAAGAGAAGCGTTCTGCCTACGCAATTTTCGTGAACGACCTGCGCTCCGCTGGGCGGCTGGTTGAGCTTCCGGCGGGCGAAGAAACGTCTCACATTCGCGTCGCAGGATAGCCGTTCGCTCAGGCCCTAGGCGCGGCCTCCGACGGCGCCGAGCGGGAGACGCTCGAGGCCAATGAGCAGCGCTAAGGTCGCGGCGACGAGAATCATCGTCAATGCCGCCCCGGAGAAAATGTCGCCGCGATCCGTGAGCCCGAAGATGGCGACCGGCAGCGTCACCCAGCCTGGCGGGTAGACCATGACCGTCGCCCCGAGCTCTCCCATTGAAAGGGCGAAGCTCAAGCCGAAGGCGGCGATCAGGTACGGCGCGATCAGTGGAAGCGTCACCTTGAAAAGCCGGTAAGTCGGGCGCGCGCCGAGGCTCGAGGCGACCTCCTCGTAGTCTGGCGACAGCCGTGCAAGTCCAGCCGAGACATTCCCGAAAGAAAAGGCCGAAATCAGCACGAAATGGGCGAGGATGACGATCGCCGTCGTGCCGTTGAGGAGCAGCGGCCGCTGGCTGAACGCAACCAGGAGGCCTAGTCCCACCGACACCGACGGCACCGCGCTCGGAATGAAGAAGAGCAGGCCGAGGCTTCGGCTCCATGCCTCCCCTTGTGCGCGCAGCGCAAGCGCCGCCCAAGATCCGCAAAGAAGGGCGAGAAGGCTCGCGACGAGCCCAGTGACGAGGCTCGCGAACACCGCATCGCCCGAGGCGCCGCCGGCGGCGGATGCGTAATGTTCGAAGGTGAAGCCGGTGGAAAGACGCCATTCCACTGCTTGGCCAAGCTCGCGGCGAGAATGACCGCCAGCGGCGCGATGAAGATCACGCCGATGAGCAATGCTGCGAGGAGCCACACGATGAAACGGCCGGAGCGGGACCAGACGAGCATCGGTCAGCCTCCAAGCCGTCGCGCTGCGAGCCGATAGAGCGAGAAGAGGCCGAGCGAGAGCGCGATATTGACCAATGCGATGGCGCAGGCGGCCTGGTAGTCCGATTCCTGGATCGCCTTGTCATAGATCAAGAGCGGCAGTGTGATGACGCCCTTGGCGCCTATGAACAGGACGATCCCGAATTCGTTGACGGTGAGCAGCAGGCAGAGGCTGCCGCCGGCGATCGCGGCGGGAAGCGCGGCTGGCAGAATGACGCTGCGCACGATCCGCCAGGGCTTAGCCCCCAGAAGCCCGGCGACTTCGATCTGGCTCTGGTCGACAAGCGAGAACGCCGCAAGCAGCGGCCGCAGCACGAACGGCGTGTAGACCGTGACTTCGGCGAGGATCACGCCCCAGGCCGAGTAGAGAAAGTGAACCGGCGGCTCGCTCAAGCCCAACGATTGCGTCAGCGCCCCGTTCAGCAAGCCGGCTGACCCGTAGAGAAAGGTGAAGGCAAGCGTCACCAGGAAGGTCGGCAGCGCGATGAACGTGTCGATCAGCCGCGCCACAAATGTCGAGCCAGGAAAAGGAACGAACGCCAGGATGAGCGCCAGCGTCACACCCAAGGCCAGGCAGCCGGCGGTGGCGGCTAGCGCAATCAGGCCGGTATTGATGAGCGCATTGAGAAACGCGCGCGAGTGAAGCACCGACAGAAATCCGCCCAGGTCGATCCCGCCCGCGTCGCCAACGAGGCCCGCGCGCGCAATCAGGACAAGCGGATAGAGAAATGTGAGCCCAAGGACGATGAGCGGAGGCGCAACCCAGAGCCCGTTGAAGTTGAGTCGCGCCGGCGCCTGTCGAACGGCGAGGTCAGACACCGGCTTCGTCTGGAATGAGGCTGGCGTCGGCGGGCGCAAAAAAGAGGTCGAGCGGCGCGCCCCGCTCGGGCAGCGACGGCAGTCGGGTGGCGACGATTCGCATGACCGTGTCGCCCACCTCGGCGACGAGGTGGGTGAGTTCGCCTTGCCACAGCACTTCGCGCAGGCGGCCGCCAATCTTGTTCGAATAACCGTGTTCCGCCGTCAGCGTCAGATGCTGGGGACGAACGCAAAGCAGCCGGCGCGCGCCCGAAGGCGCCCCGTCGCTCGCCACGACCAACCGATCGTCGCCGGCGCGGACCGCAACCATTCCTTCCCTTCGGACGGCTCCCTCCACGACCACCGGCAGCAGATTGGCGCGCCCTAAAAACTCGGCGGCGAACCGGTTTGGCGGACGCCGATAGAGATCGTTCGTGCGTCCCACGGCGCTTAAGCTCCCGTCCTTGAGGATCGCGATGCGATCGGCAAGCGTCAGCGCTTCGCTCTGGTCGTGGGTGACATAGAGGATAGTGAGGCCGGGCAGATCAGAATGAAGACGAGCGATCTCCTCGACCGTGGATCGCCGGATTTGCGCGTCAAGCGCCGACAGAGGCTCGTCGAGCAGCAGCACGCGCGGGCGCACGGCAAGCGCTCGCGCAATCGCCACGCGCTGCTGCTGTCCGCCGGACAATTCGCGCGGGTAGCGCTTGAGGAACTTTTGCATGCCGACGATGCGGAGGGCGTCATCGACCCGCTCTTCGATCAGAGGTTTGGGGGCGCCGCGCGCCTTGAGGCCGAAGGCGACGTTGTCAGCGACCCGCATGTGGGGAAACAGCGCATAGTTCTGCACGACCATCGCAAGGCCGCGCTCGTATGGCGGCAGGTCGGTCACGTCGGCTGTGCCGATGTGAATGCGCCCCGAAGTCGGTCGCACGAAGCCGGCGACCGCCCTTAGCGCCGTCGTCTTGCCTGACCCGGAAGGGCCGATCATCGCAAGGATTTCACCCGCTGCGATATCGAGCGTGAGCGGCTTCAATACGACGGCGCCGCGATAGGCCACGGTCACGGCGTCAAAGCGAACAGTCGAATCGGCGGCTAGCGTTTGCGGCGCGACCCGTGCGCTCGCCGCCTCTGCGCCAAGAACGGCGCTGGTCATGTCAGCTTCCGGTCGCTTGCTTCCAGCGGCCGACGTCGGCGGGCAGGTCCTTGAGCACCTGCGCCCAGTCCGGCGTCCAGATGGTCACGCCCTGCATGGCGTCGTGCAGCTTGGTGAAATTGGCGTCGGTAGGGGTCACGTCCTTGCGCACCGGCATGCCCAGCGCAACCGACGAAACGGCGCTTTGCGCTTCTTTCGAAAGAAGGAACTCGATCAGCTTCTTTCCATTGTCCGTGTCGGGCGCGCCGGCGACGAGGCCAATGGTATAGGGCAGCGGCATCGCTGAGCGCTCGCCATTCGGGCCGGCCGGCCAGAAGACCTTGATGTTCGGGTTGTCGGTCATCTGCGACATGTTCATCTGCAGGTCGCCGTTCGCGACGTAAAGCTCGCCCTTGTTGACAAGCGCCGTAAGCTTTCCAGTCGAGGCCGAGGGGCCGACATTGTTGTCCTGAAGCTTTTTCAAATAGTTGAACGCGGCGTCCTTCGATCCGAAGGCGTGAATGACCTGCAGCATCACTGCGGTGCCGTCGCCGGCCTGGCCAGGCGTTGAATACTGGATCTTTCCCTTGAACTTGGAACCCAGCAGATCGTCGAAGGTCTTCGGCGGGTCCTTGAGCTCAGCGGAATTGTAGATGAAATTCTGAAAATTGTTGACCAGCGGCTGATAGGAGTCATCGCCGCCATCGATGGCGCTTGCCGCCGTTGGCTTGAAGGGTTGCAGCAGCCCTGTGGCTTCGGCCCGCTGGATGAAGGGCGGCAGAGTGACGAGCACATCGGCCTGCGGATTCGTCTTCTCCTTCGCCACCCGCTCAACGACGCCGCCGGAGCCGCCCTCAACGTATTGGACCTTGATCCCGGTAGCTTTCGTGAACGCGTCGAACTGTGTTTCAAACCAGCTGCCCTTGCCGTCGTGCAAGCCGTCGGCGGCGTAAATGGTTACGACGTCGGAGGCCGCGAAGGCCGGCGCTGCAAACGAGACCGCGACGAGCAATGCGCTCAGGAGAGACTTCATGGGGGCCTCCTCGTTGTTGCTCTTATCCAACCACCGCTAAGCTCTCGGCGCAAAGCTTTTGTGACAGGCGGAGCCTGAGCTTTCAAGGCCAGGGGCGGGGTCTTTGAAGGTCGACAGCGCCGCGTCGAAGTGCTCGATCCATGGCGCGGGAATGGACCCAAGACCGTGTCGGTGCTATCGACTGGAGCAAACGTCAATTGAGGGAGGGTAGACATGGCGGAATTGACCGGTGGCTGTCTCTGCGGCCACGTCAGATATTCGGCGAATGCCGATCCGGTGTTCGTCGGCGTGTGCCACTGCACCCACTGTCAGCGGCAAACCGGGACCGCGTTCTCTGTTCTCGTCGGTGTTCCGAAACCGGCGATGTCGATTTAAGGACAATTTAAGACGTTTCACGACATCGGCGATAGCGGCCAATCCGTTCAACGGAACTTTTGTCCGGAGTGCGGGTCTCCGATCTTCACGGACGCGGCCGTCATGCCAGGACTCGCCTTTATCAAAGCCGGGACCCTAGACGACACGAGTTGGCTCGATCCTAAAATGCATATGTATTGCGACAGCGCCGAGCGTTGGACGCCGATACCCGAAGGCAGCCAAAAATTCGCAAAGACGCCCGCTTAGCTCGGGCCGTCGCCGCGCTCGTCCAGGCTGGGCGGGAGATCAACCGGCTAAGGTGCCCTCGAAGATCGAGAGCGCCTCGTCGAATTGCTCGAACGGGATGGTCAGCGGCGGGCAGAGCGTGACCACGTTTCCCCCTCCGATCTTGAAGCTGAGCCCGCGCTTAAGGCAGCGATACATGAGCCGCTCGGCCAGTCCGGCCGGATCGTCGCCGCCGATCTCCACGCCGAAATAGCAACCGAGACCGCGCACGTCGCGGATGATCGGATAGCGGGCGCGAATAGCGCCAAGCCTCTCGAGGCCGCGACGCCCGAGTTCCTTCGCCCGATCGATCAGCTTTTCTTCTTCGATGACCTCGAGCGTCGCGAGCCCGGCTGCGCAAGCCACCGGACTCTTCTCGTGCGTATAGTGTCCGAGCGCGGCCTCCGGGACGCAGTCGAGGCGCTCGGGGGCCAGGATCGCCGCGAGCGGCATGATCCCCCCGCCGAGGCCCTTGCCAATAACGAGGATGTCGGGCGTCGTGCCGAACAGCTCGCAGGCGTACAGCGTCCCTGTTCGCGCAAGGCAGCTCGGAATCTCGTCGAAGATCAGCAATGAGCCGTGACGCCGGCAGGAGTCCTTGACCCTCGGCCAGAATTCCGGCGGCGGCGCCTCGACGGTGGTCCAGCGCAAAGGCTCGGCGATCAGCGCCGAGACGTCGCCCTGAACCTCAAGCACGTAGTCGATGTAGTCTGCAAAGCGCTCGAACGGCTTGTCGTCGCCAAAAAAGCGGCGGGCGAGATTGAGCGGCGGCAGGTGCTCGGCGCCCGGAATCATAGGCCCGAGCCCGCTGGCGGAACAAAGCTTCGCCGCCAACACCGATCGCGTCGAGATTGGCGCCGTGGAACGCGTCCCAGAGCGACAGCGTCTTGTGCCGGCCGGTCGCGTAGCGCGCGAGTTTCAGCGCCATGGAGATCGCCGCAGCGCCGCTCGGGGCGAACAGAACCTTGTCGAGGTCGCCCGGCGCGGTCTCAACCAGGCGCCGCGCGAGCGCCGTCGCGGTGGCATTGGAGAAACGACGCGGGCTAAAGGGAAGCACTTCCATTTCGCGGCGGATTGCGTCGACCACCTTTGGGTGGCCGTGGCCGAGCTGATGGACGCTGTTGCCATGAAAATCGAAGATGCGCCGGCCGTCGACGTCGGTCAGAACCGCGCCTTCGGCGCGCACGATCGGCGCGAGGCAGGGCGTCGACAGCGACTGGCGGAGGAAATAGCGCTCGTCTTCATCGAGCGCTGTGCGCGCGGCGTCGCTGAGCGAGGCGCGCCATTCCGCCCGCGCCGGCGAGACGTTGACGTCGCCTTCGGCCGGCGGCAAGCGGGATTCGTTCACGGCCGCTCGCCTCGCGCGAGCCGTTCCTCGATTTTTTGCACGATTGGCGTCAAATCGGCGACGCTGTCGATGATATAGTGCGCGCCGGCGCGTTCAAGCGTCTTCACCGCCGCCGCGCGTCGCTCTTGAAAGTCGGCGGGCGCAAGAGCCGCCGCGTCGTCACGCGACAGTCCGAAACAATTGCCGCTGACCGATACGCCGACCGTCCACGCGCCGCCGTTGATGCCCTCGGCGATTCCAACCTCCGTATCGTCCACCTTGATCACACTCCAAGTCGGCCAGACCTCGAGGTCGAGAAGCGTCTTGTAAAGCATGAAAGGCGTCGGCCGTCCGTCGGGCGTGTCGCCGGTGCAAACGAGACTGTCGGGCTTGAACCCTTGCGCCGCAGCGACGGGCAGGATCTCGGCCATGATCTCGCGCGTGTAGCCGGTCGACGAGCCGATCTTGATCCCCTTGCTTCTGAGCTCATTGACGACGTCCGCCGCGCCCGGAATAACGGTCGCGTAACGCGCAGCGACCGCGAGATTTTTCGGCACGAAAGCGGCGTAGATCGCGTCGATATCGGCCTCCGTCGGCGCACCTCCATGACGCTTCGTCCAAGCTTCAGCGACTCGCGGCAGCGTGACAATGGCTGCGATATGCGGGCGCTTGGCCATGCCCATCGGGCCGCGCGCTTCGGCAATCGTAATCGTCACGCCGAACTCGCCGAAGGTCTCGACGAAGGCGCCCATCGGCGCGAGGGAGCCGTAATCGATGACAGTGCCCGCCCAGTCGAAAATGACCGCCTTGACGCGCTCCATTCCAGCCTCCTTCAATCGTAGAGCTCCGCGATCACCTCCTCGGCGATCGCAAACGACGTGCTCGCGCCGGTGCCGCTGGTGATCAGCACGATGCGCAATCCGCCGCATGGGCGGTCGACGAGCATCAATCGGTCGGAAGCGGAAGCATAAGTTCCGGTCCAGCGCTCGACCACCTCCGGCCGCGCTCCAGCGAATAGGTGCGCGTATTCATCGAGGATGAGATCATCGACCGCTACAGGCGCGAAGGGGTCTGGCGTGGCCGCATAGTGATGCGAGTCTCCGACCACCAATGTTCCGTCCGCGCTACGAACGGCGATCAAGTGGACGCCCGCGGCGATATGGTCGCGCTGCTCGGCCTCGAGCCTCACGCGCAACGTCTTTGCAGCCGGCAATTCCGCGTAGCCAAGATAGCGGATCATGCCGAGGTCGGACATGACCGGGGGCAAACGCGCGTCGAAGCGTTGCGGGCGCACGCGCAACATGTGGAGCTTGCAGCGGGTCAAGCCATATTGCGCCAGGCGGTCGGCGTGCAGGGTCGCGAAATCGTCGCCCGGGCAGACGATGATCGCCTCGGCCTCGATTGTTCCGCGGCTTGTCTCCAGCCTGGGTGGAGAAGCGGCGCGGACCGCGGTCTCGCGCAGAAAGGTCACTTGGAAGCGCTCGCCGAGCCAAGCGGCGAGTTGGGGGATCGCTTCGCGCGATTCGACCCGCGCCTCGTGCGGGCTATAAAGGGCGCCGGCGAATTCGTCCGCCCGCAGACCCGAGCTGTAGTCGTTCAGCCTACCCGGCTCGACCAGAAGGCATTCGGCGCCCATATCGGTTTCCAAGAACGCCTCGATGACGGCACGCGCCTCGGCGCGCCGTGCAATCGTAAGCAGGCCGTGTTGGAGGATTGGGATCTTCGCCGCATTGGCGATCTCGAGCCAGACCTCGACCGATCGCTTCGCCCGCCGCCAGCATTTCCCCGCCTGCTGGCCGGTCACGGTAATGAAGCCAAAGTTGCGGATCGATGCGCCATTGGCTTGCGCGTCCCTGTCGATCACGACGACACGCTTTCCACGCCGGGCGGCGGCGAGCGCATGCGCAAGCCCGCAAATGCCTGCGCCGACCACCGCGAGATCGTATGATTGCGACGTGGGCGTCACTCCTCAAACGGCGATCTTGAGTTCAATTCGCGCAGAACGTCCTCGCCGGAGGCTCGCGCGCGGAATTCTCATTAGAAACCCGTTTCCATGACATCGCGTCAACAGTCTTTCGGTTTCGGGTTGGCTGACCCGTGCGCTCTTGCGACTTGGGTCGCCGTTTGCAATGGGAACGAGGGCGGGTCGTGGCAGCGAAATCGCCGCCGCTTTGACCATGCGCAGGGAGCGTTCCAGCCGATGACCCGTAAACGGGACCGCCGCTCAAGTTCGCCTTCCTTCGGATCGCGCAACCGCACGCCCGCCACCGGCGCGCGGCCGAGAAAGCCGGCGCCCGAGGCAGGGCATTCGCTCGAGCGCTCAGCCCCCCGCGATCGTACAGGCGAGCGGCGCGAGGCCAAGGTTTCTCTGATCTACGGCTTTCACAGCGTCGGGGCGGCGCTCAAAGCCCCGCGGCGCGAGCTTATTCGTCTCTACGCCACAGCTGCGGCTGCGGAGCGGCTGAGTGGCGAAATCGCCGCTCGCGGCCTCGAGACCCGGATCATGAGCCCTGAGGAGATTTCCGCCCGCGCGCCCCGCGAGGCGGTTCATCAGGGACTATTGCTCGAGGCGCGCCCGCTCGCGCCAATCGACGTTGCGGATTTGCCCGCGAATGGATTGGTGCTTGTGCTTGACCAGATCACCGATCCGCACAATGTCGGCGCGATCCTGCGCACCGCCGCGGCCTTCGCCGTCGACGCCCTTGTCACGACCGAGCGCCACTCGCCTGACTTCGCCGGTGCGCTGGCGAAGTCGGCTTCCGGCGGGCTCGAGCATGTGCCGATTTGCAGCGTCACCAATCTGGCGCGGGCGCTCGCCGAGATGGGCGAAATGGGTTATTGGCGGATCGGGCTCGATTCCGAGGCGTCGGCTCAGCTCCCAGACGAAACGATTTCGCGTCCGCTCGCGTTGGTCCTCGGCGCGGAGGACAAGGGTCTGAGACGGTTGACGCGTGAGCGATGCGACCGGCTGGCCCGCCTCGATCTGCCTGGCGCAATCAAAAGCCTCAATGTCTCGAACGCATGCGCCATCGCGCTTGCGCTCGTGCATGAGCGCATTCCCGCCGAAGCCTGAGAGCGCCACGAACTTCAGCGACGGCTATTGGGCCATCGCCGGCACGACCTTGGCATAGCTAAGATCGTAGGTCTTGTTGCGGAGCGGGTCGAGCGAAGTGCCTTCCGAGGCGTCGTAGATGCGCGGCTTGCCCGAAACGGTGCCCGGCGACGCCGGAGCTGGCGCGGGGCCAGTGACGTCAGCGAGCGTGGTGGAGGCCAGCGTCACCGTTCCATATTTGGCTTCGCGCGCCTTCTGATCCGCGAGCATGGCCGGCGAGAGAGGAGCAGAGCCGACAGGTCCCATGCCCGTTCCCGGCGGGTCGTCGTTCCCGAACGCGAAGCCTTCCGCCGGCGCATCGTTGACGCCGGAGACGACAAAGCCCAATTCCTCGATCGTCTTAACGCCCGGACCGGCAAGGGAGGCCAGCGCCGCATCCTTAGCGTTCCGATCGGCCCCGATTTTGCCGAGACGGGTAAGAACCGACGCGGCCGCTTGTCCCTGCGCCGGCGCGGTGAGCGCGCCAAACTGCGCCGGCGACTGGGGAACAGAGGCGACAGGTTCTTGGCTTACCCTCGGCGAGTCAGTATTCCCGAACGCAAGCCCTTCCGACGGCCAGCTTTTGCTTCCGGCGACGACGGCATTCATTTCCTTGATCGTCTTGACGCCTGGAGCGACAAGCGACGAAAGCGCCGCATCCTTCGCGTTCCGGTCGCCGCCAAGCTTGCTCAGACGGGCGAGCATCGAGGCAGGAGCTTGTCCCTGTCCCGGCGCGACAAGTTCCCCAAATTGCGCTGGATCGACCGTCTCGATCGAGCCGCGGATCGCCGGCCCGGGCGTCGCGTCCGGTGCGAGCTTGTCTTTGACGTCCTTTTCGATCTGGCGCCAGTGGGCGACGTTTTTCTGATGCTGATCCAATGTTTCGGCGAACGCATGCCCTCCCGTTCCGTCGGCGACAAAATAGAGGTCCTTACTCCGTGCAGGTTTCGCGACCGCTTCCAGCGCCGCCTTGCCCGGGTTGCAAATCGGCCCCGGCGGCAGGCCGTCAATGATGTAGGTGTTATAGGGGGTCGACTGATTGAGGTCCGCCCTCGTTATGCTGCGGCCGAGCGTGCCCTTGCCCTGGACCAGGCCGTAGACGATCGTCGGGTCGGAATCGAGCCGCATGCGCTTTTCAAGTCGATTGATGAACACGCCGGCGACGCGCGGCCGCTCTTCAGTTTTGCCCGTTTCTTTCTCGACGATCGAGGCGAGGGTCACCATTTCCCAAGGCGACTTGATCGGCAAATCCGGTGAGCGCGCCTTCCAAATCTCGTCGACCGTCTTCGCTTGAATCTTCGCCATGCGCGACAGAATCGACAGCCGCGTGTCGCCCCGCTCGAAATAGTAAGTGTCGGGCATCAGCGAGCCCTCGCGCGGGGTCTCTCTGATGTCGCCGGTCAGAACAGTGTCCTCGCGAAGTCGGTCGACGACCTGCTCGCTGGTCAGGCCTTCGGGGATAGTCAGCTTGTACCGAACCACACGGTGCGCAATGAGCTCATTCTCGATGTCGTTCATGCTCATGGCCGCCTTGAACGCGTATTCGCCGCGTTTCAGGGCGCCGCGATTGCCGTCCAGCACTGTCAGAATATTGAACCACAGCGCGCTGTCGATCACTCCCGCGCGCTCGAGCTGATCGGCGATGCTGCCGCCGTCATCCTCGCGTGCGATAATCACCACTTTATCGGCGGGAAGCGGCCCGGGGCTTCGCGATTCCTTCAACAGCCAAGCGAGCGCGCCGACTGTCGCCAGCGCTCCGATCAATACGAAAGTAAGAAGTCCGCTTAAGCTCGACAGACCCATCCGGCGTGGCTTGCGGGGCGGTTGGGATGGTGGCGTGCCCGGATCGTTTAGCACGGGCTTGCGTGCACGGCCGAACAGGCTCACGCGCGGCCGAGGGGCGTCTCCGTCGCCGGAATCGTGGTCTCCGCTCATGTCGTTTGCTGCTTCTTCGCCTTCCGCCGCTGAACTTAGTGTTCAAATCCCGCACAGGGCTGGACGCGCCGGCCGCGGGCTCGAGCCAAGCTTAGCCGACTGGCTGCCGCAGGGAAATAACCAATCGCCTCTGCCGCCGGTCAGTTCAGCGCGCGGAAGACCACCGAGGCGTTCGTTCCTCCGAAGCCAAAGGAATTGGACAGCGCCGCCTGAATCGGCCGCTTGCGCGCCGCATGAGGCGCAAGGTCGATTGCGGTCTCGACCGCGGGGTTGTCGAGATTGAGCGTGGGGGGCGCGATCTGGTCGCGGATGGCGAGAATGCAGAAGATCGCCTCCACCGCGCCCGCCGCGCCGAGGAGATGGCCGATCGACGACTTGGTCGAGGACATGGTCGTCTTGCCGGCGGAATTGCCGAGCACGCGCTCGACCGCCCGCAATTCGATCTCGTCGCCGACCGGGGTCGAAGTGCCGTGCGCATTGACGTAATCGATCTCCGACGGGGAGATCTCGGCGCGCTTGAGCGCCATGCTCATGGATCGAAAGGCGCCGTCGCCGTCCGGCGCGGGTGCGGTAATATGATAGGCGTCGCCTGAAAGGCCATAACCGACCAGTTCGGCGTAGATATGAGCACCGCGGCCCCTGGCATGTTCAAACTCCTCGAGCACCACGCATCCGGCGCCTTCGCCCATGACGAAACCATCGCGATCGCGGTCGTAGGGGCGGGAGGCTTGGGTCGGCCGGTCGTTGAAGCCCGTCGACAGGGCGCGGCAGGCGCAAAAGCCGGCAAGGGAAAGGCGATTCACCGCCGATTCCGCACCGCCGGCGATCATCACGTTAGCGTCGCCGAGTGCGATCAGCCGCCCCGCGTCGCCGATCGCATGCGCGCCGGTGGAGCAGGCGGTGACGACCGCGTGGTTGGGCCCCTTGAGATTGTGGGCGATCGAAACCTGCCCGCTCAACAGATTGATGAGCCTGCCGGGAATGAAGAACGGCGAGATGCGGCGCGGCCCCTTTTCGTGCAAGGTGACGGAGGCGTCGTAGATGCCGCCAAGACCCCCGATACCCGAGCCGATCAGGACGCCGGTCTCGATCTCCTCCTCGTAAGTCTTAGGCGCCCAGTTCGCGTCGCGCAGCGCCTGCGTGGCGGCGCTCATGCCATATATGATGAAGTCGTCGACGCGGCGCTGGTCCTTAGGATCCATCCAGTCGTCGGGATTGAAGGCGTCAGGAGCGGCGCCGCGCGGCGCTTGCGCAGCGATTTGGCAGGGCAGGTCGGAAACGTCGAAGTTCTCGACCCGGGCTGCTCCCGACTCGCCGGCGAGCAGGCGACGCCACGTCGCTTCGACCCCGCAAGCCAAGGGGCTCACCATCCCGAGACCCGTAACGACGACCCGCCTCATTCGACCCATGCCTGTACTCTAACTGTTCCCGTTCGTTCTTCAGTCGAGGCGCGGGTTGGACTGCGCCAAATACGATAAGGGCCGGACTGGACGCCGGCCCGCGCACTGGAGAAAAAAGCGTCGTGACGAAAACCGGCGCAAACCGCCAGCTCAGCGCGATCAGGCGCTATTTTTTGGCAGACGCCTTTTCGAGATATTTAATCGCGTCGCCGACGGTCACAATCGTTTCGGCTTGGTCGTCGGGTATCTCGACGCCGAACTCTTCTTCGAAAGCCATCACCAATTCAACCGTATCGAGCGAGTCGGCGCCCAGATCGTCGATGAAATTGGCGCTGTCGACGACTTTGTCGGCCTCCACGCCGAGATGTTCGACGACGATCTTCTTCACGCGCTCCGCGACATCACTCATGTCATCTTTTCCCTTATACATCAGGCTACGCCGCCCGACTTGTGATCAATTCCCCGACCGACCTCGCCGGGGGACGGCGTTCGCCATCCGGCCGTCCGCACCGGGCCTTGATGCGGCAACAAATTCGTTCGGGTTCGCCGACGCCGACGCTTCGATGATTTGCCCCTCCCGCGCCCTGCGACAACCGGGGTCGATAGCATATCTTTCCGGCCAACGCGAGAGGGCGCGGGACCCGTTGCGCCCGTGTGTCGCGGCTGGTCGAAGGCCATCAAATCATTGCCATTCCGCCGTTCACATGAAGGGTCTGCCCGGTCACGTAAGCCGCTTCGGCGCTCGCCAAATAGACGGCCGCCGCGCCAATCTCCTTGTCTGAACCCAGGCGTCCCGTCGGTATCGAGGCGAGGATCGTATCGCGCTGTTTCTGGTCGAGCGCCCGGGTCATCGGGCTATCTATGAAGCCGGGTGCAATGCAATTGACGGTGATGCCCCGCGTCGCGACCTCGGCGGCGAGGGCCTTCGACATGCCGATCATGCCGGCCTTGGCGGCGGCATAATTCGCCTGACCCGCATTGCCTCGGACGCCGACAATCGACGTCATATTGATGATGCGGCCAAAACGGCGTTTCAACATGCCCTTCAGCGCGGCGCGCGACAGGCGGAAGGCCGCGGTCAGATTGATCGCTAAAACAGAATCCCATTCCGCGTCCTTCATGCGAATGAGCAGATTATCGCGAGTGACCCCGGCGTTGTTGATAAGAATGTCGATGGGGCCAAGCGCGCCTTCGACGGCCGGAATCAGCGCTTCGGCCGCCGCGGCGTCGGAGAGATCGCAAGGCGCCACATGCGCTCGCGTCTCGAGTTCGGCGGCCAGCGCTTCGAGCGCCTCGCGCCGCGTGCCGGTAAGCGCGACCGAGGCGCCTTGAGCGTGCAGGGCGCGCGCAATCGCTTGACCGAGTCCGCCCGAAGCGCCGGTGACGAGCGCTGTCTTTCCAGTCAGATCGAACACCAGCGTCGTCCCTCTCGTCGGAATTCTCAGGGCTGCGCCGAGGCTGTGAATGCGGCGACGTCCGCGGGCGCGCCAATGCTGATCGTCGTCGCGCCCTCCACGATTCGCTTGATGAGGCCAGTCAGCACTTTGCCCGCGCCGAGTTCGATAAACCGCATGACGCCGTGGGCGCTCATATAAGCCACGCTTTCGCGCCAGCGCACGGTCGCGGTCACTTGGGCGACGAGGCCGGAGCGGATCGCTTCCGGGTTGGTGACCGCCTCGGCTTCGACATTGGCGACGAGCGGCGGCCTGGGCGGGCGAAGTTTGACGCCTTTCAGCGCTTCCTCCATCGTCTCAGCGGCCGGCTGCATGAGCGCGCAATGGAAAGGCGCGGATACAGGCAGAAGCAACGCCCGCTTCGCGCCAGCGAGTTTGGCGAGCTCCATCGCGCGCTCGACGGCCGGCTTCGTGCCCGAGACGACCACCTGTCCGCCTGCCGTTGTCGTTTGCCGCCTGGCAGATGGCGCCGGTGAGATAGAGGTCGCTCGCCGCCTGTGTCGCGATCTTCACCACCGCTCCGAATTCGAGCCCGAGGATGGCCGCCATCGCGCCTTCGCCGACGGGAACGGCCTTCTGCATCGCTTCGCCCCGCTGGCGCAAGAGCCGCGCCGCGTCCTCAAGGGTGATCGATCCTGCGGCGCAAAGGGCCGAATACTCGCCGAGCGAATGCCCGGCGACATAGGCTGCCGCTCGGGCTGGGTTGAAGCCCATCTCGGTCTCCAGAACCCGCAGAGCCGCGATGCTCGCGGCCATCAGGGCCGGCTGCGCGTTGGCGGTGAGGGTGAGGTCGGACTCGGGTCCTTCGAACATCAGTTTGGAGAGGTTCTGCGACAGGGCGGCGTCGACGCGGTTGAACACCTCGCGCGCGACCGGAAATTCATCCGCCAGCGCCTTTCCCATGCCGACTGCCTGGGAGCCCTGACCGGGAAACACCAAGGCCGTCTTCATGGAGCGGTTTCTCCGACTGAACGCGGAAGGCGCAGCGGCGGTGCACAGACACGGCGCGAACCAGGCTGTCAAGCATCGGATCACCAGGGCCAACGAGTGAATGACTTAAGCGTGACTGCCGAATCCGTATCTGAACGGATCTCCGGGATCTTGCACGAGCTTGGTCTCCGCGCAGACGAAAGCGCGTCCGGTGATACGCGGGAGAACCCCGCCGTTCGGACCCGGTTCGAAGCTGGCCCGAAAGCGGCTGCCGATGATGCTTTCCTGCACCCAGACTTCGCCTGGGCCTAATTCTCCGTCCGCATAGAGGCAAGCGAGCTTGGCGCTTGTGCCGGTTCCGCACGGCGACCGGTCATAGGCGCCGCCAGGGCAGAGCACGAAATTTCGGCTATTCGCATCGCGCGACTGCGGCGGGCCGAACATCTCGACGTGCGCGATCGGCGCGCCGTCTTTGCCCCGAACGCCCTCGGAAGCCAGCGCGTCGCGGATCGCGCTCGCCGCGAGCGTCAGCTTCCCAACATTGGCTAAGGTTAGATCGCAAGGCGCGTTCGAGGTGAGGAAGAACCAGTTGCCGCCCCAGGCGACGTTGCCGCACACTTCGCCGAACCCCTCGACCGCCACCGAGACGCCTTCTGCGAGACGATAGCTCTCAACATTCTCGACCGTCGCCGTATTCTCATCGGCCAGCTCGACTGCGACGATCCCGACAGGGGTTTCGAACCGGTGGCGGCCTCGCTTGAGCCGGCCCATATGCGCAAGCGTCACGGCGAGGCCGATCGTCCCGTGCCCGCACATGCCGAGATAGCCCGTGTTGTCGAAGAAAATGACCCCAGCTGCGCAGGTCGGATCATGAGGTTCGCAAAGCAGCGCGCCCACCATTGCCTCGTGGCCATGGGGCTCGGTCACCGCGAAGCGGCGCAGATGATCGAATTCGCGCGCGAAGCGGGCGAGGCGCCCGGCAAGCGGGCCGCCGCCGAGCGGCGGTCCCCCATCCAGGATCACACGGGTGGGCTCGCCCTCGGTGTGGGAGTCGATAACCCGCACCGCCTCAATCCTTCACGCCAGGCCAGGAGTTGTACCAGGCGCGGAACGTCATAAACCGACGCTTCGCCATGCCCTCCTGCGACGGGCTCAGGGAGTCGAAGTCATTGAGGTGCAATGCATATTCGTCGTGCCCGACAAGGGTCATTAGGCGCTTGAAATAGAGCACGAGATCGACGCCCTCGTCGAAGACCGATAGGGGCGCGAAGGCGCTCTCAAGCTCGAGCGCAAGACGACGCGCTTGAACGTCGCCCTTAGCCGCGCGCTCACAAAGCTCAACCAGGCGCAGCACTTCGCGCGGAAACACATTGCCGATCCCGGTGATCGCGCCGCAGGCGCCGCAATTGACGAAGCCATGGAACACCTCGGTGTCGACGCCGACCATGAGCGCGATGTCGTCCCCGCGCCCGGCAATATGCTCCGCGGCGTAGCTGAGGGATTCCGCGCCGCCGAATTCCTTGAACCCGACAAGATGGGCAAACTCTTTGCGCAGGTCGAAGAACAGTTCGGCGCGCGTCTGGAAGCCGTAGTAGGGGCTGTTGTAGATGACCGAAGGCAAATCGACCGCTGCTTCGAGCACGCGGGTGAAATGGCCGCGTTGCGCCGCCGTGGACGAGCCGCGCGATAGCACGCGCGGAATGATCATCAGGCCCTTCGCGCCTTTCTCCTTGGCGTGACGGGCGAGCGCGGCGGCCTGCTCGGTGTTTTGCGCGCCGGTGCCGACGATGATCGGGAGGCCCGCTTTCGTCAGATGCTCGACGCCCTCCATCCGCTGTTCGATCGTCAGCAGCGGCCAGTCGCCCATCGAACCGCAATAGACGAGCCCCGACATTCCGCCGCCGACGAGATGTTTTCCCATCTTCACCAGGGCGTCGAAGTCGGGCCGCCGATCGGGGCCGCAGGGCGTCATAAGGGCCGGAATCGTTCCGGAAAAGACTTGCGACGGCATCTTGAGGCTCCCGATGGTTTACCGCGCGATCGCTTGTAGACCGAATCATCGGCCATGCCCAATTCCTGCCCAAGTTCCGGACCGGCGTCGCGCCCTTGGGTTGGCGCTGAGCGTGGCTCGATCAGCGATCCGCGCGGGAACAGAGTCAGGTCAGGCGACACCGTCTTCGACCGAATCATTTGGCTTTCCATCCCGGCGCATTTGGCGTTGGGACGTTCAAGCTGACGGCGATTCCTGAACGGAGACCGGGGCGATGCGTCGACGAGGGACGCCGCGGCCGCGGCGTAGCTTTCGTAGAACCTACTTCGCAGAACAAGGACGGACGGCTCAAGCGTCGTCCGGCTTATTCTCAAACTCTTCGTGCAGCTCCATCAGCAAGCAGGGGCCGCCGTCTCTCGATTAAGATTTGGATGTTGGGGAGATGGGACGCCATGAGATCACGGCGCCGGCGCAGCGCGCTTGCAGGCGTCTTGTATCGCTCGACCAATTCCTAAATCGCCGTCCCCGAAACGACGTGGAAGCGCGTACAATCCTTGCGCGTAGACTAACGCGGCAGCCTATTAAAACCCCCGCCGAGGCGCGAGAAGCCCCGCGCGGGGGCATGAGGCGCGGAACTGGAGATCCCCCGCGCGAAGCGTGCGCTTTTGCCGCGCGCTACGACGAGAGGATGACAAAAAAAGGGCGGCCCGGAGGCCGCCCCTTGAGCATCCAGGGCTCCACAACCTACTTGTCGGTGGCGCGCCGTACAGCGTCTTTTACGTCGCCGAGCGCCTGGCGGGCCTCGCCCTTCGCCTTGTCCATCTTCCCTTCGGCCTGCAATCCCTTGTCGTCCATCATCTTGCCGGCGGCGTCCTTCACGGCGCCTTTGGCCTTGTCCGCGGCGCCTTTGATGTGCTCTTTGTCCATGACAGCCTCCTTTGAAAGCTGCCGAAACAACGCGGGGCGGTCCCATAGGTTCCAGCGGTCGAGGGCTTGATCAGGTCGCAGCCTTGCCGACCGGCGATCCTGACCGGCGCTCCCCGGCCCGCGCGGTTTCGATCGCGGCCAGGGCCGCGTTCATGACCGGCGATTTGGACGTCCGGGTTGGACCGCAAATCGTCATGCGAGAGCTTTTCGTCGGGGGTTAAGGACTGTTGGGGTTTCGCGGGGTAAGGTTGGATTGAGCGCGAGGGTGGCGGTTGTCCTGGGGGCGAGAGGATCGCCTTTCGTTGCGGTTTGGCCGCCCTCGCAACCGGCTTGTCGAGTCTGAGATCAGGCGGGCTTCATGCGTGCTCCATGAGGACGAGCGCTCGCTTCATGTTCATGGCGGCTGCGACGAACTGATGATGGCCGGCGTTGCGGGCGAGGCCGCGATAGCGGACGCGGCTCATGCCGCACCATTGCTTCATCGGCGTGAGCGCGCTCGACATCGGAGCGAAGGGCTGGCCAGCGAAGCCTCCCCGAACGGTCTTCTCACCGCGCTCCAGATCGACGAGCCTCGGGCGCGAGAGGACGTTCCATGAATGACCGGCTATTTCCCGCGCGACCGATCCTCGCGGTGTCGGCGGCGGTGTTTCGACGAAAGCGAGTCCTGATCGTCCGCCGCGCCCGCGCGCCGCTGATTGGCCATTTCAGCCTTCCCGGTGGCGTCGTCGAACTGGGCGAGCCGCTCGCCGCCGCGGTCGCCCGCGAACTTATGGAAGAGGTCGGCGTCGAGGCCGAGATCATCGCTTTCAACCGGCACGTCGAGGCGATCGCTCATGAGGGAGATCGGGTTCGGATGCATTTCGTCGTCGCCTCGTTCGTCGCCCGCTGGACGAACGGCGAAGCCCGCCCGAGCGACGAAGTCGACGCCATCGATTGGATCGATCCGGAAGCCGGCGCGCCCTCGCCGACGACGCCGGGGCTTGGCGAAATCCTCATGAGTGCAACTCGGATCGCAAGTCAGCATTCCTGAGCCCGCGCGATCTTTGCTCTTTCAACCCGTAGCGACTTTCGAAGGCCGAGGTCGCGATTGCGAAGACCCTGTTCGCCGAGTCTGCGCATGTTAGGCCATTCCGAGCCGCCCCGTGCCTCAAGGGGCCGCGCGAAGCGTGGTGTATTGAGGGACGCTTGTCTTATGAAGGGGCGCATTTCGGCGAGAATAGACATCATGAACGCAACGATGCGGCCCTTGCCGGACATCGCCGGCGCCGTGGCTCCGAGGATTCAGATCACGGCGGGCGCGGCGTCGAGCGGGTTGGTCGCGGTGTTGTTTGATGGGCGCTCTGCGCTCTCGATGACGGCGGTAATGGCTGCGTGTTCGCTGCTCGCGCTGATCGTTTATTGCCTGCCAGCCCGTCCCGCCGCCGGACGTTTATTGGGTCCGTTCATTGACTATAGCCGTAGCCGTTCGTCGCCCGCCAACTCTGTAGCGCTGCGCGCTTCTGCACTGGCGACAAGAGCCGCGATCACGGCGATGGCGTCGGTTTGCCCCTTGATCGCCTTGCGCCCGTCGTCCTGGAAGTCGATCCACCCTTCGTTGAAACCGTCGAGCATTCGCATCCGGGGTCCGGGATTCCTCATCCCCTGCGAGCGGAACAGCCCATCCCATGAATCGCGAGGCACCGGCGCTGCACGCACCGGCTTTCCCATGGCGGACGCGAACGCGTCGGCGAGGTCGTTTGGCGTGAGACGACGGGGGCCCTCGAGCTCGACTACGCCCGCGCCCGTCCAATCTGTTTGGATGAGCTCGGCCGCCGCCCGCCCGACGTCCTCCGCGGCAACCATCGGAAACGCCTTGTCGGTTGGCTGAAGGAAGCTGTGGATGACTCCAGTCTCGCGCGCAGAGGCGACGTCCCAAGCAACGTTGTCGATGAACCAGGCGGGCCGCAGGATCGCAAGCTGCAGCGGAAGTGCGCGCAGAGCAGCCTCTAGCATCGTGCGCTGTGAGAGCAGGTTATCGCGAATGGCGTCCGCGCCGATGGTCGACAAGCAGAGGACCTTCGGCGGCTTCGCGGCCGTCAGCGCCTCGACGACGCTGTCGATGACCGCCCGCGCCTCCGGATAGCCCGGTTCAGGGTCGAACTCCGGCGGCGGCAGGATGAATACCGCCGTGGCGCCCGAGAACGCCTCCGTGAGCGCCGACGCATCCTCCATTTCGGCCAGGACGACCTCACACCCTTGCGAGACCCACGCTTCACCTTTCTTCTCGTCACGCACAACGCCGCGAACCGGCTGGCCGGCGGCGAGCAACGTCTGCGCAAGCGCGCCGCCGGCCTTGCCGGTGATGCCTGTGATTGCGTACATCGTCGTTCTCCACTTGATCTCTTTGTCGAGCGTGCATCGTCGACGATCAGACACGATCAAGACCGCTGTAAACGCCGAATCCATATCCAACCAGGACTGTTGCGGCGAGGGCCAATAGGTCATAGCATTGGTGATCTAAAATCACCGGAGGGAGGGTGCCCAATGGCCTTCGACGGACGTGTGATTTCGAATATCGGCGTGCTTGCCGCGATCGTCGAAGGCGGCAGCTTTGCGCGCGCGTCAGAAGCGCTAGGGTTGTCTCGTTCGGGCGTCAGCCGGGCAGTCGCGCGCCTCGAGGCGCGAGTCGGCGTCCGTCTCCTCGATCGGACAACGAGGGCGGTCGCGCTTACCGACGAGGGGCGCAGGCTTTATTCCGAAGTCGGCCCCCTGTTGACGGGAATTGAAGACGCGGTGACGGTCACCTCCGGGTCATCGGTCGCGGTGCGCGGCCGACTGCGCGTGAACGTCGACGCCTTTTTCTCACGACTGCTGTTGGCGCCGCATGTCTGCGAATTCCTGGCGCTCTACCCCGACCTGGCGCTTGAACTGGTCGCGAAGGACCAGTTGGGAGATCTGGTGGGCGACGGGTTCGACGTCGCGGTGCGGTTCGGCACGCCTCCAGCTTCCTCTTTGGTGGCCAGGAAGCTGCTTGAGACGCGCATGGTCACGGTTGCTTCGCCGGCTTATCTGGAGGCGCACGGACGTCCGGCGGCTCCATCCGACCTCGTCAATCATACCTGCATCCAGGTCCGCAATTCATTGACGGGTCAGCCGATCCAAGAGTGGCAGTTTCGGCGGCAGGGCAAGGTCGTTCAAGTAAAGACAGCAGGCCGCCTCATGGTGGCCGAGTTTGGAACCATGCTTGGCGTCTGCCTGGGAGGCTTCGGGATTGCCAGGGTGAAAGCAATTGGCGTGCGCAGCTTCATCGAACAAGGCGCCCTGGTCGAACTTCTTTCAGATTGGCTGGGCGAAAGCTTCCCGCTGTACGCGCTTTACCCGTCGAGTCACCTGCCTGCCGCCAAGGTGCGCGCCTTCATCGACTTTGTTCAGTCGCGCGTCGCGCTGGTCCATGGCATGACTGACGAAGGATTGGACGCGAGCGCTGCCTCAGGTCCGAGGTGAAGGCGGCGAGGCTTCCTCTTTCGCCAGACGCGGCGCGGACAGGCAAGCCTAATTGTCGGAGCGGCTCATGAGCGATTCCCCTGACGTCTTTACTCTGCCCGCGAAATTGCGCGTCCTAGTCACCGCCGGCGCGTCGGGTATCGGGCGCGCGACCGCCGACGTGCTCGCGGCTTCCGGCGCGCGGGTCCATATTTGCGACGTCTCCGACGAATTCCTCGCCGATTACCGGACCGCTCATCCCAGCGCGGGAGTGACAAAGGCTGACGTCGCCTCGGAAGCGGACGTCGCGCGTCTATTCGGCGACGTCAAAGCGTCCCTTGGCGGATTGGACGCGCTGATCAACAACGCGGGGATTGCCGGGCCGACCGGCGGCGTCGAAGACATCCGGCCCGAAGATTGGCGCCGCACCATCGATGTGTGCCTCACCGGGCAGTTCCTTTGCGCGCACTTCGCCGTGCCATTGCTCAAGACCGCGGGAGGAGGCTCGATCGTCAATCTGTCCTCGGCTGCAGGGCGGTTCGGCTACGCGTACCGCACACCCTACTCGGCGGCCAAATTTGGCGTTATCGGACTGACCCAAAGCCTCGCCAAGGAGCTGGGTCCCGCCAACATTCGCGTGAACGCGGTTCTGCCGGGCATCGTGGAGGGACCGCGCATGACCGGAGTGATCGCCGCTCGCGCAAAGCAGACGGGGGTCAGCTACGAAGCCATGGAAAAGACGTATCTCGAGCGAGTCTCGATGCGCCGAATGGTGACCGCGAACGACGTTGCCGCGACAATCGCTTATCTGCTGTCTCCGGCGGGGCGCAACGTTTCCGGCCAATCGATCGGCGTGGACGCCAATGTCGAAACATTGTGACGGATACGGGCTGAGCGCTCAGGGGGCGACATGACAAGAGTGGCGGTGATCGGCGCCGGTTTCGTTGGCCGCGCCTGGGCGATCAGTTTCGCCCGCGCGGGTTGCGAAGTAGCCCTTTGGGACCAGGACAAAGCGGCGCCGCCTGAGGCTCAGACCTATGTCGAGCGGCTTTTACCGGACCTCGAGGCAGCCGATCTTCTGAACGGGAGCTCGGCGAGCGAAGTCGCAGCGCGGATCCGTGTGGCGACGACTTTCGAGTTGGCGCTTGAAGAGGCGGTCCACGTCCAGGAAAACACCCCGGAGGATGTCGAAGTAAAGCGCACGGTGTTCGCGCGACTCGACGCCCTCGCGCCGCCCGACGCAGTCCTCGCGAGCTCGACCTCCGCCATCCTGCCCTCGGCCTTCACCGAAAATCTTAAAGGCCGCGCGCGCTGCCTCGTCGTTCATCCTATCAATCCGCCCTATCTTATTCCCGCCGCCGAAGTGGTCCCCGCGCCATGGACAGACCCAGCGGTTGTCGAGAGAACCGCGACGTTCCTGCGATCCGCGGGTCATGCGCCGATCGTCATGAAACGCGAGATCGACGGTTTTGTCATGAACCGGCTGCAAGGGGCGCTCCTGGAGGAAGCCTTCCGGCTCGTCGAGCAGGGATACGCCGGGGTCGAGGACGTTGACGTGGGGATTCGTGAGGGCCTCGCCTTACGCTGGTCGTTCATGGGGCCGTTCGAGACCATCGACCTCAACGCGCCCGCCGGGGTCCGCGACTACGCCGATCGCTATCAAGGCATTTATTCCGGCATCTTCCCATCGACGCAGTGGCGCGTCGATTGGAGCGGGCCAGTCATGGACAAAGTCGAGACCGAGCGCCGCGATCGCTTGACGGCAGACAAACTCGGAGAACGCCAGGCTTGGCGAGATCGCCGCCTGATTGCGCTCGCCGCGCACAAGCGCTGGGCGGACAAGAAGATTGGTCCTTGAACATATAGCGCGAAGCAGGAGGAATAAAGGTTCCATGGCTCAATCGAACAAGGTCATCATCACCTGCGCCGTGACGGGAGCGATCCACACGCCGTCAATGTCGCCTTATCTTCCAGTCACCGCCGACCAAATCGCCGAGGCCGCGATTGGCGCCGCGGAAGCCGGCGCCGCGATCGTTCACTTGCACGCGCGGGACGAGCAGACTGGCCGTCCTGATCAAACTCCTGAAGCCTTCGCGCGCTTCCTGCCACGCATCAAGCAATCGACAAAGGCGGTGGTGAATTCTGACCACGGGCGGCGCGCCCTTCATGACGGTGCAGGAGCGTGTGAAGCCGGCGGAGACATTCAAGCCGGAAGTCGCGTCGCTCAACATGGGCTCGATGAACTTCGGGCTCTTTCCGATGCTGAACCGCTTCAAGACCTTCAAACACGATTGGGAGGGGCAGGCGCTCGAGAACTCACGCGATCTCGTGTTCCGCAACACCTATAAGGACATCGAATTCGTGCTGGGCACGCTTGCCGATTTCGGCACCCGGTTCGAGTTCGAGTGTTACGACACTTCGCACCTCTATAACCTCAGCCACTTCCTTGAGCGAGGCCTCGTCAAGCCGCCGCTTTTTGTCCAAACCGTGTTTGGCATCCTTGGCGGGATCGGCCCGCACCCGGAGGACGTCATGCATATGAAGCGCACGGCGGACCGTCTCTTCGGCGCCCAGTACAGATGGTCGGTGCTCGGAGCCGGCCGCAATCAGCTCGCCATCGCCGCAATGGCCGCCGCGATGGGCGGCAACGTTCGCGTCGGGCTCGAGGATTCGCTTTGGTCGGGCCCAGGCAAACTCGCCACGAGCAACGCAGAGCAGGTTCGCGCCGCCCGTCAGATCATCGAGGGGCTCGGCCTTTCGGTTGCGAGCCCGGACGAAGCCCGCGAGATCCTTGAACTCAAAGGCGGTGACCGGGTCGCGTTCTGACTGCTTTCAGAACCGCGTGTCTTGTCCTTAGAAAGGCGGCTCAAAGAGCCGACGCAGATCGGCTGGAATCCGCGCCGGGCGACCTTCGCGAATTGACGCGACCAGCACCTCGGCGGTGACAAGTATCTTGTCGCTCCGCAAGACGCGTTGCTTGAAATCGATTGAGGCGCCGCGCACGTCGGCGACGCTGGTTTCGACGACCAGGAGATCGTCGATCATCGCCGGCGCCAAAAACTCGATTTGCAGCGAGCGCACCAAGAACACGGCGCCCGAGTTCTCAGCGAGATCCCGATGTGCGAATCCACGCCGGCGCAGCCACTCGGTGCGGCCGCGTTCGAGAAAGCGCAGATACGAAGCGTGATAGACACGGCCGGAAAAGTCGGTGTCTTCGTAATAGACGCGAACCCAGAGCGCGTCCGCAGGCGCATGTGGCAAGGTGAGCTCCCGAGATTGACGACAACAGAAGGCGTTTTTGTACAATCGCGTCAACCGTCATGATGCAGACCCGGCCATCGCAGGAGGATTTGCCCGCCCTTCGCCGCAGGGCTAAGACAGAGGACTTGTCCCCGAAAAGCGCGCGGAGAAATCATGGCTGACAAAGCTGACATTGGCGTTATGGGATTGGCCGTCATGGGCGCAAACCTCGCGCGAAACGCGGCGCACAAGGGGTTCGGCGTTGCGGTTTTCAATCGTAATCACGAGCGGACCGACGCGCTGATTGCTGAGCACGGTAAAGAAGGCCGATTTTTCCCAGCCAAAGAGCTGCCCGAGTTCATCGCCAGCATCGCGAAGCCTCGCCCGATCCTCATCATGGTCAAAGCCGGCAAGCCGGTCGACGAGGTGATCGATGAGCTCCTGCCTCATCTTGAGGAAGGCGACATCATCATCGATGGCGGCAATTCGCTCTTCACCGACACCGCGCGGCGCTACGGGGCTTGCGAAGCGAAAAAAATCCGCTTTGTCGGCATGGGCGTTTCGGGCGGCGAGGAAGGCGCGCTCGAAGGTCCGAGCATGATGCCCGGCGGCGATCGCGAAGCGTGGGACCGCATCGCGCCGATGCTCACCAAGATGGCCGCCCAGGTCGATGGCGTGCCATGCTGCACCTACATCGGCCCACAGGGCGCCGGCCACTACGTCAAGATGGTGCACAACGGCATCGAATATGCCGACATGCAGCTCATCGCTGAAGCCTACGACCTCATGAAAAGCGTATACGGCCTCGACGCACGAGCGATGGCCGACATCTTCCAGACCTGGAAAGAGGGCGACCTCGACAGCTATCTGATCGAGATCACCGCCGCGGTCCTGCGCAAGACCGACGCAGCCACGGGCAAGCCGCTGGTCGACGTCATCGTCGATGAGGCGGAGCAGAAGGGGACTGGCCGCTGGACGGCGCAGAACGCGCTCGAGCTTGGCGTGCCGCTGACCGGGATCACCGAAGCCGTCTTTGCCCGCGTCCTCTCCGCCAACCGCGGAATACGCTTGGAGTTGGACAAGAAGATTCCGCATCCGGCGGTTCAGGCGCGCAAGCCCGAAAAGGCGGAGATCGACGCCATCCGCGACGCGCTCTACGCCTCGAAAATTGTCGCCTACGCGCAGGGGTTCGAGCAGATGTCAGTGGCGTCGGGGCAGTTCCATTATGACCTCAAGCTCGGCGACATGGCGACCATCTGGCGCGGCGGATGCATCATCCGGGCTCGTTTCCTTGATCGCATCAAGGAAGCCTATGATCGAAATCCGAAACTCTCCAACCTCTTGCTCGACGACTACTTCCGAGAGGGCGTCGTGAGAACTGAGGGCGCCTGGCGGCGTGTGCTGGCCTTGGCGATCGCCAACGGCGTGCCGACGCCTGCTTTCTCTTCATCGCTTGCCTATTACGACGGGCTGAGACGCGCGCGTGGCCCCACGAACCTCCTGCAAGGCCTCCGGGACTATTTTGGCGCCCACACCTATCGCCGCCTCGACAAGGAAGGCAGTTTCCACACCCGCTGGAGTCAGGACGGGAACGAGGTCAAAGTTTAGAGCTGGGCCCCTTTGGCCGACGCGTGGCGCAACCCCGCGACAGGGTAGGTCATAGACCGGCTCGGCTTCGCGCTCTCCCGAAGCCGGCGCGCGGCTCACGCACCTGTGACTTCGAATGGCGCTCAAGCGCCGGTTTCGTCTTGGAAACATCACTATGATTCCCTACCGCCTAATGGCGGCCGCGCGGACCGCGGTAGATTCCTGTATTGCTCTGGGAGACTTGCGATGACGTCGTTCAGAATTGGCTTTGCTGCGGCGTTCGTCTTCGCTGTCGCGCCCGCCCTCGCCCAGAACGCGCCGGTCGCGTCCGCGCGCGCAACCATCCAAACGATCAGCGCCGACGGCTCGGCGTTGAACGTCCACACCCGCTCGGGCGAGGATCAGACGATCCATCTCAGCCCGAAAACGCGCTTTATCCTCGTGGTTCCCGCCCAGCTCATCGACGTGAAGCCCGGGTCTTTCATCGGCGTCGCGGCTCTGCCGGGCGAGGGGAACGAACTCAAGGCCATGGAAGTGCACATCTTTCCCGAGGCGATGCGCGGGACCGGCGAGGGCTTCCGCCCCTTCGACCTCGGGCCGAAAAGCTCGATGACCAACGGCAACATTTCCGCGCGCGTCGACGCGACGACCGGCCCCAAGCTCACCGTGACCTACAAAGGCGGTGAGCAGACCATCGTCGTCGATCCGAAGACGCCGATCGTCGGTTTCGAGCCTGGCGCGCAGACGGATCTCAAGCCCGGCGCGGCGATCATTGCCCGTGGGCCCAAACAGGTGGACGGGTCGATTGACGCCGGTTTCGTCCTGGTCGGCAAGGACGGACTTGTCCCGCCCATGTAAGGGGCCTCAGCCGAACGCGGCAAACGATCGGGATTTGCTCGGACAAGCCGCTCGTGCTAGGCGGTGGACGATTCTTCTGCGGGATAATTCATTCATGAGGGCGTCGTCGAGTCCAATCGAGGCCAAGCCGGATTCGAGCGCGCCTGAACTCGTTATTTACCTTCGTTCTGGTCAAGCCGACGCACTACGACGACGACGGCTATCCGATCCAATGGTTCCGCTCGGCGCTGCCGTCCAATACGCTTGCCTGCATGAACAGCCTGGCTGAGGACGCCAGCAAGCGTGAGGTTCTGGGCCCTGGTGTGAGGATCGAGGTCGAGACCTACGACGAGACCAATCGCCGCGTGTTCCCGAGCCGGATCATGCGCGACCTCAAACGGCGGGGCGGGCGGGCGCTGATCGGCATCGTCGGGGTGCAGTCGAACCAATTTCCCCGCGCTGTGGATATCGCGCGTCAGTTTCGCACGGCCGGCTATCAGGTCTGTCTCGGCGGGTTCCACGTCTCCGGCTGCCTCGCCATGCTGCCTGAGCTTCCCTCTGAGATCGTCGAGGCGCAGGCGCTCGGCATCTCGATGTTCGCCGGCGAATCGGAGGAGCATCGGCTCGATGAGGTGCTGCTCGACGCCTGGAACAGCACGCTGAAGCCGCTCTACAATTTCATGGATCAGCTGCCGTCGCTCGTTGGCGAGCCCGCGCCGATTCTGCCGCGCAAGCATGTCGAGCGCACGTCCGGGACTTATTCCAGCATCGATCTCGGTCGTGGCTGCCCCTATCAGTGCTCGTTTTGCACCATCATCAATGTGCAAGGGCGCAAGAGCCGTTTTCGCTCGCCCGACGATCTCGAACAGATCATCCGCGCCAATTACGCGCAGGGCATCGACCGCTTCTTCATCACCGACGACAATTTCGCGCGCAACAGCGACTGGGAAATTCTGCTCGACCGCGTGATCGAACTGAAGAAGGACAACATTCACGTCGGCTTCACCATTCAGGTCGACACGCTTTGTCACAAGATCCCAAATTTCATCGAGAAGGCGACGCAGGCCGGCGTCAAACGCGTGTTTATCGGGCTTGAGAACATCAACCCCGAGAATCTCATCACCGCCAAGAAGCGCCAGAACAAGATCACCGAATATCGGGTGATGCTGCAGAAATGGCGGTCACATGGCGCCATCACTTTCGCCGGCTACATCCTCGGATTTCCCGCCGACACGAAGGAATCAATCCTTCGCGACGTCGAGATCATCAAGCGCGAACTGCCGCTCGACATTCTTGAGTTCTTCTTCCTCACGCCGTTGCCAGGCTCCGAGGACCACAAGAAGATGCTCGCCAAGGGCGTTTGGATGGACGCCGACATCAACAAGTACGACCTCAACCACCGCGTTTCGCATCATTCGAAGATGAGCGACCAAGAGTGGGAGGACGCGTATCGCGCCGCATGGAACGCGTTTTATACGCTCGACCATATCGGCACGATTCTCAAGCGCGCCGCGGCGATCAAGAATGGCCGGCCGAAGCAGATCCTGAGCACGATGCTTTGGTTCAAACTGATGATTGACCACGAGGGCGTCCATCCGCTCGAAGGCGGCGCCTTCCGGCTGAAGTTCCGTCGCGACCGCCGCAGCAGCCTGCCCATTGAATTGCGCTTTGTCTTCTATCCGCGATACGGATTCGAGATCGTCAGCAAAGCGTGGAAATACACGAGCTTCTTCCTGAAAACGCGGAAGGTCCTCAAAGCCACGCTCGAGGCGCCCGACCGCTGGACCTACAGCGATCTCGCGATCGAGCCGCCCAAATCAGACGAATTTGAGCAGCTATCGCTCTATCACGCCACCAGCGGCGGCGAAGCGGCGCTCGCCCGCAAGGCGCTTGGCGACAGCATTCGCGGAACGCCGCAGACGCCGGCCGTCGCAGTTCCTGCCGAGTAGGCAGGCGCAACTCATCGCAGTGACGGCTGCCAAATCGCGAGCCTCTGCATCATGATCGAAGCCCCTCAGGTCAGAGCCGCGCGCGCCCTCATTGGCTGGTCTCAGACACAGCTCGCTGACGCCGCCGGCGTACCTGTCTCAATCGTCGAGCGGTTCGAGACTGGGGCGCCCGACGCCATCGCCGACGAAGCGATCGAGAAGATGCGCGCCGCTCTTGAGGCTGCCGGCGTCGCCTTCATCCCGAAGAATGGCGGCGGCGCAGGGGTGCGGCTGCGCAAAGGCCGCGAGTCGGAGTACATCGGCTGGGACGATCTCAACGCGTCAAACGACGAGTGAGGCATGAGGCATCATGCGCAGCGACGCGCCGAGTTTGTCGGGAAATCGCCTGTCCCGCGTTCGCGCGCCGGCGTCGTGGAACACGCCTGGCGCTTTCATACTTGCGGCGTGTCCTCCACGAAGCCGCCGGACGGGGCCGGGTGCGGCACGTTCCAGCCAAAATAGACCTCGGCCTCGACAATCTTCCCATCTCGAACGATCAGCATCTCCGTGTTGCGGAAGGTTCGTCCGGTGTCGCTGCGGCCGACATACGTCACATAAACGCGATCGTCGCTGGGGACGACGGCGATGAAGTCGAAGCCGTCGATCCATCGGCTGTTCGGCCAGCAGCGCGCGAAATAGGTCTTTCGATCGATGCGATTGTCGAGCGGGCTCGTGAAGTGAAAGTCCTCGGCGATGAGCCGCTCGATCGCCAAGCGATCCTTGTCGACATAGGCGCGATAGCTTCGCCTGGCGATTTCTGCTGAATCGCGATCGGCGACCGACGATTTGTGATGCGAGGTCATGCTTAGCGTCCTCCGCTCGGGTGATCTAGCCAAACACGTGAGATGAGCCGGTTCGAATTCCTGCACGTCCTCTCAGGATTTCAGCGACGCGCCGAGCTTGTCGAGAAGGTCCCCCGTCCCGCGTTCGCGTGAGCCCGCGTCGTCATAGCCATCGAGGAACGCGCCCTGTTCGCAAATCTTGAGCTTCGTACGTCCTGATCCCGCGGGCTCGATCTCAAGTGTTGCCAGCGAGACGGAGATCTTGCGGTCGTCGAGATGCATCTCGTAGGTGTAGACGATCCGCTCGCGCGGAACGATGTCGTGGTAGATCGCGTCGAAGGTCGTCGTCACGCCGCCTTCGAAGCGCCCCTTGGCGCGCTCACGGCCGCCGACCCGAAAATCCATGAAGCGCTCGATCGGCCGCCACCCCTTTGGCCCGTAAAACCAGCGGTTCTTAGCCGCCTCATCCGATAGCGCGCTGTACACCTGCTCCTCTGTCGCGTCGTAGGTGCGCTCGAGAAGGAAGGCGCCGTGGACAACGGAACGACCCCCGTTGCTTCCCTGAATGCGCGCAACTTCCGCCTCGAGCTTGTCGAGTGTCTGGCGCCAGCCTTCGGGCGCCCCTTTGAGCATGGGCTCCGCCTGAGCCGGGTCGGAGAGTGTGTAGGTCTGCACCACCTCCATCAGCGTGCCGCCCGCGGCGGCGCTGAACTTGACCTGCGTGAGGGCGCTGAACAGCGATCCGCCGCCGCACGGGTCAATCACGTGATGATCGATCGTCAGGCGGTCTGGGGCCACAACCTCGGTGAACTTCCCCTTGGCCCAATGGTCGACGCCCTCTGGCGAGCGCATGCAGACCTCAAACCGCCCGCCGGCGCGCATCTCGACTGTGGCCTCCGGAACCGAATAGCCGCTCGGGCAGAACCAGCGCTTTATGTGGTCAGCGGAACTCCAGGCTTTGAATACGGTCTCTCTCGGCGCGGAGAAGACCCGTGAGACCCGCAGGGGTGCGGGCTGAACCTTGCGGTTCGTATCATCGATCTTGTTCATCGCTCTCTCCTTCGCTGTTCAGGGTTTTGAGATATTCGCCCAGCCGATCGAGGCGACGCTCCCACTCGAGGCGGCGCTCGGCGATCCATCGCTCGGCTTCGGCGAGCGCAGCCGGATTGATGCGGCAAGTGCGTACGCGTCCCGACTTTTGCGAAACGACAAGCCCCGAGCTCTCCAGCACGGCGAGATGCTGCATCACCGCCGGCAGCGACATGACGAGCGGGCGCTTGAGCTCGCTGACCGAGGCCGGACCTTGGGCGAGCCGCTCGACCATCGCTCGACGGCTCGGATCGGCGAGAGCCTGGAACGCCCGATCGAGAGGCGCTTCATAGTTAAGCATGTGCCTAAGTATCACCACTATAATACATAAGCAAGGGCTTTAGTATCGCTCGGAGGCGATTTTTTTTGGCCCCTTCTGCGGGACCGCGCCGATCACGCAGATGTGACCGCGCCTCCCCGCGCCGAACACGCGCCCGCTGCCGCTCCTGGCAAGTTCAGCCCTAGACCCGGTCGACGGCCGCTATTATGCGATTGGGTTCGAACGCGCTGGCGTAGCGGTGCCCCAGTTCGCGGATGCGCCGTTTTTGCGGCGAAGCGCTAGCCAGCCCTCGGATCAAGACCCAGATTAAGACCGTGCGCGGGGCGCGCGTCGCCCCGGCAGCGTGACACTCTGGAAACTGGAGCAGAATGAATGAGCAGTTCGCCCGAATATACGCCGCCGAAGGTCTGGACCTGGAGCAAGCCGAGCGGCGGCCAGTTCGCGAACATCAACCGCCCAATCGCTGGCCCCACCCATGACAAGGAGTTGCCGGTCGGCCGCCATCCCCTTCAGCTCTATTCGCTGGCGACGCCGAACGGCCAGAAGGTCACGATCATGCTCGAGGAGCTGCTGGCTCTGGGCCATAAGGGCGCCGAGTACGACGCCTGGCTGATCAAGATCGTCGAGGGTCAGCAGTTTGGCAGCGGCTTCGTCGCCATCAATCCGAATTCCAAGATCCCGGCCATGGTGGACCGCAGCGGCGTGAAGCCGATCCGCCTCTTCGAATTGGGGGCGATCCTGCTCTATCTTGCCGAGAAGTACGGCGCCTTTCTGCCGACCGAACCCGCCGAGCGCGCCGAGTGCTTCTCCTGGCTATTCTGGCAAATGGGCTCGGCGCCTTATCTCGGCGGCGGCTTCGGTCACTTCTACGCCTACGCGCCGACGAAAATCGAATACGCCATCGATCGCTTCGCGATGGAGACGAAACGTCTGCTCGACGTGCTCGACCGTCGCCTGGCGGAAAGCGAGCATGTGGCGGGCGGCGACTACACGATCGCCGACATGGCCATCTGGCCTTGGTACGGCGGTCTGGCGAGGGGCGGCAGTTACGGGGCGACCGAGTTTCTGAGTGTGCAGGATTACAAGAACCTCCTGCGGTGGGCCGATGCGATCGCCGCGCGTCCGGCGGTGAAGCGAGGGCGCATCGTGAACAAGACCAACGGCGATCTTGCCAGTCAGTTGCATGAGCGCCATGACGCCAGTGATTTTGAACTCAAGACGCAGGACAAGCTCGCCCCCGAAACCGCACCGCAGCCGCCCGCCGCCTGACCGGGCGTCATAATTGCGGCATCGCCGCGGGCTGTTATCCCGTCGCCGCGGAAGCCAAGACCTGAAGCCGCGCCTCGAGTTCGCCAGCCGGCGCCATGCATTGTTTGCGATGCAACGCTTAGGCTGGCTGTGAAACAAGGAGATCGTTCATTCGGATCGCCGCGACAATCGTCGCCTTCGCGCTTCTCTGGTACGCAAGCCTGCGGACCGCAGCCGTGAGCCGCGGCGGCGTCAACGTCGTCGCGAAAGCAGTCTTCCTCATCCTGACCTGCCTCGCCTGCATCGCGATCGGCTTCTTCCTGCCGATGGCTCCGGTCATCAACGCGGTCATCGGCAGCGCATTCTGGGGGGACTGCTCGCGACCGGCGGCGCGCTCGCCGGCATGGGCCTCTCGGACGCCATGCTAGCGCGCCTCGAGGCGCGCCAATCCGGCGCCGCTCTGACGGCCGCGCACGAAAAAATGCGACCGCCAGTGTGAGCAAGGCGCGCATGTCGCGGCGAGCGCGTTCAATCGCCGCAAGGAAACCTGACGCGCCTCCGCCGAGCGGCGCACCGGCCTGATGACCCGTTTCAATATCCACGGGCTCGGGTTCACGCTCTTTCTAGCCCTGCTCACCGCTTTGCCGGCTCTGTCGATCGACATGGCGCTACCAAGCCTGGCGTTGATCCAGGCCGATTTTCATGCGCCGCAGACGGAAGCGGCAGCCGCGATCGCCATCTTCATCGCCGGCTTCTCGAGCGCGCCGATCGTGGCCGGCCCGCTTGCCGATCGGTTCGGTCGCCGGGCGACCATGGTAATCGGCCTCGCTCTTTTCACGCTCTGCGCCGCAGGAGCCGCGCTCGCGCCCTCGATTCACGCGCTGCTCGCCTTTCGCCTGGTGCAAGGAGCGAGCGCTGGAGCGATTGGCATCCTGCCACGAGCGATCATCCGCGACCTCTTCGAGGGCAGAGAGGCCCGCCTGCAGCTGTCTGCGGTTTCGGTCGTGTTCGGCGTCGCGCCGCTGATCGCTCCGGCGCTTGGTGGCGCCATTTTGGCCTTCGGCTCCTGGCGTCTGATTTTTGTCGTGTTGACCGGTGTTTCCGTCCTCACGACGATCGCCGCCCTCGCTCTGTTCGAGGAAACGCATGCCGCCGAAAACCGCCGGAATCTGAGACCTTCGACGATTTTCGCGGGATACCGGCGGGCGTTGACGAGTCCGGCCTGCGCGGGCTTTTCACTACTGGGAGGTCTTCTCTTCGCGGGCCTTTTCGCTTACGTGAACGTTTCTCCGCTCCTGTTCATGCAGGGCTATGGCGTGTCGAAGACCGCATTTGCGGCCTTGTTCGCCATTGCCGGATCGGGCGTGATCGTTGGTTCGTCCGTCAACGCCTGGCTGCTCAACCGCGGCGTCAAGGCAAAGAGGGTGCTCGACGCGGGGCTTGCGCTCGACTGCGCGAGTGCGCTCGCGCTGCTGGCGGTCGGCCTCGCAGGCGCCGGATCGGCGCTTATCGTCGCCGCATTGGTGATGGTCTTTATTTCGGCGTTCGGGCTCGTATTTCCCAACGCCGTCCATGAAGCGGTCCATCCCCTGCCGGAGATTGCCGGCCTCGCCTCCGCTGTCGTGACAACTGTCCAAATGCTATTCGGAGCCCTTGGCGGCCTCGCTTCCGCCGCGCTCTATCGCAACGCTTCGCCCACGGCTCTTGGGGCCATCATGAGCGCCTCTGCCCTTGCCGGCTGCGCGCTCTATGCGTTCTGGCTGCGGGGGAAGGTTGAGGGATGAGGCGCTGAAGTCGCCGCTCGGGCCTTCCAACAACCGTGAAAACGCAAAAAAGTGGATCTGCGGCCACAATTTTGCGGGCGGGCGTCTCTGGAAATCTTACGTTTCGTGACTACTTAAGCGGCTTGTGTGGCTCGCGCCCTTAGGCCGCAAGTCGCTTTCCCACCGTTCCGAGCCGAAAATGTACAACGTTAAAGCTACTCGTGTTGACCAGGCCACCTCCGCAGGCGGGATGGCGTACACCACCTATTTCGCCGACCAGGAGCCAATCGACGGGAAGCTGACCGTCGTCGACCTGACGGAAGGATCCTGCCGCTGGCCGACCGGCAATCCGCGTGATCTCAATACGTTCCGGTATTGCGGCGCAGTCGCGCACAGCGGCCCTTATTGTGACCGCCATGCGCAACTTGCTTATATGCCGCGTCTGCCGCGAGCCGCCTGACGCGTCGGCTCTCCGGCCGACCTTGTCGCATGCGACGCCGTCTACCCGGTCGTCCGGCGATCGAGCTCGGCGCCAATTTACGCGGACTAAACGCAATCTGCTCCAGCGCCCTGCGACGGCGAATTCCTTGCAAAGCGCGCAGCTCACAACGTGAGGTCGAGCCGGTATTCGCGCTTCACGCGCGCAATGAACTCCGCGTCGCTTTCCGCCGCCTCCGAGATCACCTGCTCGTCAGTCTTGCTTGCCCGGGATTTCAGGACCGGCAGCGCGTCAGGGCCGACGGGGTAGCGAAGCTGCCAACTGTCACCGTCAACGATCTGACGAATTGCGTCGCCGACGAGGGAAGGCGGCGTCGGGTTGGCGAGCGCGGCCGCGAAGATGGCCCTGAGCCGCTTCGAGTGCGGATAGCGGCTATCAGGCTGGAGGGGCCGCGCCTTCTTGAAAATCGGAGTGGCGATGACGCCAGGCTCGACAATGGCCACACGGACGTTGAAGGCGCGCATTTCCTGCGCAAGGCATTCGGACAGCGCCTCGAACGCCCATTTCGAAGCGGCGTAACTCGCCTGAGGCGCCATGGCGAGGCGGCCGGCGATCGATGTGACGTTAACGATTGTTCCGCTGCGACGCTCGCGCATGTCGGGAACAACGGCCTTGATGCAACGAAGACCGCCGAAGAAGTTCGTCTCCATCACCTGACGAAACACGTCGACCGGAGTTTCTTCGATGGCCCCTCCACCGACGATGCCCGCATTGTTGACCAGGACGTCGATCGGGCCCCGTTCGCTGGCGATCTTCGAGAAGCCGTGGCGCACCGAATCGTCGTTGTCGACATCGATGGCGGCAAGGTGAATGGCGAGCTTCTCATCCGTCGCAATTTGACGGATCTCCGCGCCGCGATCGAGGTCACGCATCGTCGCCACGACAGTGTGTCCGGCGCGCGCGAGCGCGACAGCCGTCGCAAGCCCAATACCGCTGCTGGTTCCCGTCACAACCGCTAGAGCCACGGCGTTGATTCCTTCTGGTTCTCGCCGCGCTGAGCGGACTACAGAACTCCCGCACAAGTTTCGCTTGGGGTCAATTCCTCGGGAATGGTCAGATTTGGAGCCCAGGCGGGAGCGCCGTTACCCCTGCCGCGTCAAGGCCACACCTGATCCGGCCGCGGGCGGATGAGGCAGACCGCTCTGCGCCTTGGCGAGAGCTTCGAGCGCGGCCTTGGTCTCAAAGCTCCACTCGACGGCGTGCGCGCTCCCGTCGCTCTGCGTGACCGAGATCAGGAGCTGCTCAGACGCGGCGAGGAGCGCGCCGCTCGGCGCGGTCATGTCGAGCCAGACGCGCATGCGCTTGTCGTCGTGCTCGAGCAAATGACAGGAGACGGCAAGCGCGTCGCCTTCCTTCGCCTCTTTGAAATAATGCAGCATCATCTTCAGCGTGAACAAACTTTGCCCGGTCCGCTTGCGCGCGGCCGCGTCGAGGCCGACCCGGTCCATCAGCGCGTCGACCGAGCGGCTGAACACGATCGCATAGGCCGCATCGTTCATGTGGCCGTTGTAGTCGACCCAATCGCTGACCACGGTCGTTTCAAGCACCGGAAGCGTGGAGCCGTGCCGCATGGGCGTTCTCCCGAAAAAAAGCATTCCGGTCGGCCCAGTCGGCCTTCCGCCTCGCGCCAATATTTTGGCGCCAGAGCCTGACTTCGACAAGGTAATCGTTACGCCGCACTTCGAGTTCCTGGATCGAACGGCCGGCGCCCTGCTTTCTGGCGGCACATTTCACTCTGCAAGACTGTGGGTTGCTTGGCGAAAGTGACAGCGCGTTCGGCCGCCGCTCGCGCTTCCTGCGGTGGGCGCCTTTGCCGCGGCGCCTTCGCAACAACGCCTTTCCATTGCAGATGCAGCTTCAACCAGGTGTAGCCCCAGCCGAAACCGTGGTCCTTCACCAGATGCTCGTGGAAATGCTTGACCGTAAAACCCTGGTAGCGCTCGCGATAGAGCCGCTCCACTTCTTCCGCCCGATCCGCCGGAACCCGCCGGCCCGACGTCTTGCCGAGCCTGCGGTCGATGAGGCCGGCTTCGCCCTCCTCCTCGTAACGGCGCGTCCAGCGCCGGAACGTCCGCTCGCTCACCCCGAGCAACTCCGCCGCCTCTTCCTGATTGAGCTCAGCCGATTCCCATCGGTGAAGAAGCGTCAAAAACCTCGCCATGCGCACAGCCTCTTCGGCTTCCCTCCAGCGCATCCAAACCCTCCAAAAGGGCCGGACTTACCGGACAGGTCGTGCGCTACCTAAACCGGACATATCGTCTGCTACCGACAATGGGCCAACAAATGATTGCCGGAAAGTGGAATTTGTGCTAGTCTTTCTGAAGGTAAAAATTCCGGACCGCTTCCGTGGGTGTACGTGAGATGGGGAGTCCGGGAAAAAACCAGGGAGAAGAATTTTTATTTGGATTCGCTGTAACCCATTGAAAAGTCTCGATTCTGACGAATAAAACCAAATAAATCCAAGCTATTTTGCTTGGTTTAATTTGGCCGTGCTTGGTTTTGTTTGGATTTATTTGGACCGGCCGACGACACGTCGGCATGTTAAACTACGCTATGATGTAAATATCGGGAGTGCTACGTCCGACTTACGAGGCGTCCGGGGCGCAGAACGACTCGTAGAGCGCGCCGATGATCGAGCGCGCCTTGTCGCTGGCGATGCCGTAGTAGATCATCCTGCCATCGCGACGCGCCGAGACCAGACCCTCGAGTCTCTAGCCGCGCCAATTGCTGCGACACCGACGCCTGCCGTCTCGACTGCAGGGCCTCCAGTTCGCCAACCGATTTCTCGCCGTGCAAGAGGTCGCACAGGATCATCAGCCGCCCCTCATGCGCCATCCCCTTCAGAAGCTCGCTTGCCTCGCGCACATGCTCGCGCATGCGGTCGACGTCCACATTCGGCTGCGTCCAGGTTGCGTCCACGAGCGCCATCAAGCCCGCCGCTCACGCCTCACGGTAGTCTTCGAGCCTACCGATCGCCGGCGGCCGGGTCTTGCGCAGCGATGCGCCAACCGTTTCGACCCGCCGCAGCACGCGCAGCATGTTTCTCGATGACATCTTCTCGAGGTCGTTCTCGGAGAACCCCCGCCGCACAAGCTCCGCGAACAGGTGCGGAAAGCGGCTGACGTCTTCGAGCCCGACTGGCGAAGCCCCGCCGAAATAGTCGGAGCCTACGCCAACGTGGTCGAGGCCGGCAGTCTCGACCAGGCGCACGATGTGGTCGGCGACCTGCTCGAGGCTCGCCTTCGGCGCCGAGCCGTGCTTGGTCTCGAGGTCGGCCAACTGGGCCTTGGGGTCGGCGGCGAGCGGCGCCTTGCCATAACCGTCGCGCGAACGGCGCAGCCAGTCGCGCAACGCCTGCGACACGAAGCCAGGCACGAAGGTCGCCATGACCAAGCCACCGTTAGCCTTGAGCCGCTTGAGAACGTCGTCAGGCGTGTTGCGCGGATGATCGCAGAGCGAAAAGGCGTTGGAATGCGACAACGCCACCGGCGCTTCGGTCACATCGAGCACACGGCGCATCGCGTCATGAGACGTGTGCGCGAGATCAATCACGATCCCCAGGCGGTTGAGTTCGCCGATGATTGCGCGGCCAAATGCGTTGAGGCCCCCATTGCGAGGCGCGTCCGTGGCGGAATCGATCCAATCAAGGGTTTCGTTGTGGCAAAGCGTCATCAATCGTACGCCGGCGGCGTGCCAGATACGCAGCGGACTCAGCGAATTCTCAAGCCCCACGCCCCCCTCAACCGCGATGAAGGAGGCGATCTTGCCCATGGACTTTGCGCGGGCGTAGTCGGCAGCGCGCCGCGCCGGAAGGAACACGTCGGGATGAGCCTCTTCGATGCGGCGAATGAGGTCGATCTGCTCCAGCGCGGTGCGCGCGGGATTGGGCGCGTTGGTGGGTTGGAACGCGGCCCAGAACTGCGCCCCCACCATGCCTTCGCGCAGGCGCGGAATGTCCGTGTCCGTGCGTTCGTGAATCCGGTTCAAGTCGTAAGCGACGACGTCGCCCCGCGCCGTCCTGTCGACCCGGATGACCCACGGGAGGTCGTTGTGCCCGTCGATCAGCGGGGCGCGCCGCAGCACATCTCGCGCTATTGCGAGCGCATTGTCCGCCGTCACGGGTCCGTCTGCCATTGCGCCGCTCCCTTGAACTCAATCCACCGGCACGGCGACAAAGCGAACCTCGCCTTCGCCGTTGGAGACGAGCAACAGCGCGGGCTTCTTTGAGTCCGCCTTCGCGGCCTCGATCGCCTTGGCGATGTCGCCCGGATGCTCGACCGCCTGATGATTGACCTCCTCGACCACATCACCCGGCCGCAATCCCCTTTCCGCGGCGGCCGAGCCGGGATTGACGGAGGTCACGATCACGCCCTTCACGCTGTCTTTGATCTTGAAAGTCTTGCGCGCCTCGTCGCTGAGAGCGGAAAACTCCATGCCCAACGCCTTGGTGACAGCGTCCGTCTTCAGCGAGTCATCTTTGTCGTTGGTGAGCTCGGCGGTCTTCTTTTCTCCGTCCTCGAGGCGCCCCAGCGTCACCGTCTTGGTGACCTCCTTGCCGTTGCGCACGACCACGACTTCGACTTGCCTGCCGACCGCCATCGAAGCCACGAGCCGAGGAAGATCGCGCGATTCCTTGACCTCCTTGCCGTCGAACTTGACGATCACGTCCCCCGCCATCAGGCCAGCGGGCTTTGCCGGACCTTTCTCGTCCACGCCGGCGACCAGAGCGCCGCGCGCCGTACCGAGATTCAAGCTGTCCGCGATGGTGTCGTCGACCGGCTGGATCCGCACGCCAAGCCAACCACGTCGTGTTTCACGGAACTCCCGCAGCTGGCCGATAACCGGCTGGACGGTCGCGGAGGGGGTGGCGAAGCCAATGCCAATCGAGCCTCCCGAGGGCGAGAGGATTGCGGTGTTGATGCCGATCACCTCACCCTGCAAATTGAACAGCGGACCTCCCGAATTGCCCTTGTTGATTGAGGCGTCGGTTTGAAGGAAATCGTCATACGGGCCGCTGTCGATATTGCGGTTGCGGGCGGAAATAATGCCGGCTGTCACGGTTTCGCCGAGGCCGAAGGGATTGCCGACCGCCATCACGCCGTCGCCGACGCGCATCTTGTCGCTGTCGCCGAACTTAACCGTCTTGAGCGGCTTGTCGCTCTCCACCTTCAAGACCGCCACGTCCACCTTGGCGTCCTTGCCGATCACGGCGGCTTTGAGTTTGCGGCCATCCGTAAAGATGACGACAATATCGTTGGCGTCCCCGACCACGTGATTGTTGGTGATGACGATGCCGCTCGGATCGATGACGAAGCCAGAACCCAATGATTGCGCACGGCGGGCGCGCGGCTGCGGATTGATCCCGTGATTCTTAAAGAAGTCCTCGAACATCTCGTCGAAGGGCGTACCCTTGGGCAAGTCGGGGGCGACATCCTTGTCTTCGACCGTTTGAGTGGCCGAAATATTGACGACCGCCTCGGCGACTTGGTCGACGAGGTCGGCGAGATTGCTCGGCCGCGCCTGGGCGGCCGCGGGACTAGAGGCCAGCGGAGCTCCGACCAGAACCGAAAGGAGAGCGAGCGCGCACGCAGATTTTGCCGCGCGGCGAGGCCCCGTCGAAATTCGCGACCTGGCGTCCAGCATGCGGTTTCTCCTCAGATCCGTCGATTGGTCGGTCTAAATCAGGTTTCGGCGCAACGGTCGGTGTTCGACCGCCCGAGCCCGACTCCCGTATTCGCGCATTTCAGTCCGCCTTCGCGGAAGGGGCGGAACTTGCAGACGGCGCGGCGGGCGTCGCACCCTCCGGGGCAGGGTTCGGCGTCGAGAAGTACCGGAAGAAGTCCGACTTCGGACTGATTAGAGCCCGGGTCCGCCCGTTGGCGAAGCTATTCTCATAGGCCTGCATCGAGCGGTAGAAGCCGAAAAAGTCGGGATCCGCGCCATAGGCCTCGGCGAAGATGCGGTTACGCTCGCCATCACCCTCGCCGCGGACCTGGTCGGACTGCTGCTGAGCCGTGGCGGTGATGACGGTGACCTTGCGGTCCGCCTCTGCCTTGATCTGCTGGCTCTGCTGTGACCCTTGCGCCCGATACGAGGCGGCGCGCTGTTGCCGCTCGGTCTGCATGCGACGGAACACCGCCTCCGAGTTCTCCGCCGGTAAGTCCGCGCGCTTGATGCGCACGTCGACGACATCGAGGCCGAAGCGCTTGGCGCCCACGATCATCTGATCGCGGATATCGGCCATCAGCGCGTCGCGTTTGTCGCGCACGATATCGGTGATCGACGCGCCCGATAGGCTGCGGCGCAGGGCCGAGTTCAGCATACCGCCGAGTTGCGCGTCGGCGCCGCGGGTGTCGCCGACGGATTGATAAAACAGCAGCGGATCAGCGATGTGGTAACGCACGAAGGCGTCGACCTCCAGGCGCTGATTGTCGGACACCAGCACTTCCTGGCGCTCGTTGTCGAGGGCGAGAATCCGCTTGTCGATATAGACGACCGTATCGACGAACGGCCATTTGAAATAGAGGCCCGGCGCGTCGATGAGGTCGCGCACTGGCTGGCCGAACCGCAAGATCAGAGCTTGTTCGGTCGGATTGACGATAAACGTCGCCATCGAGACAAGAATGATGGCGACAACCGCGATGGCGGCGAGAACAACGCCGTTTAGGGACCTCATTTGGCGTTCGCTCCCGTCTTGGGCTGCAAGGGGTCGAGCGCGATATAGGGCACAGGGGCGCTTGAGGAGTTCGAATCGACGATCGTCTTGTCCATAGGGCCAAGCACCCGCTCCATCGTCTCAAGATACATCCGCTCGCGAGTTACGGCCGGCGCTTTCTTGTACTGCTGGTAAATCTGGTTGTAGCGGGCGGTCTGGCCCTTGGCTTCCAGGATCGTCTGCTCGCGATAGGCCTGGGCCTCGGCCACAATGCGGGCAGCCCCGCCCTCGGCCTCTGGAACGACTTTATTGGCGTAGGTCTCAGCCTCGTTGACGGCGCGCTGCTGGTCTTGTTGCGCTGCGGTCACGTCGCGATAGGCGGAAAGGACCTCGCTCGGGGCGTCGACGGACTGCAGCTGAACTTGCTTCACGAGAACGCCAGCCCGATACGCGTTGAGGAGGTCCTGCATCCGCTTTTGCACGTCGGCCTCGACAGACGCCCGGTCGGTGGTGAGAATGCCGTCGATTGTCTTCAGGCCAACGACCTCGCGCATGATGCTCTCGGCCACAGCTTTGACCGTCTCGCGCGGGCCAAGAATGTTGAACACGTAGTCTTCCGGCTTGGCCGGATCGATCTGCCAGTTCACCCTGAAGTGAACGTCGACGATATTCTTGTCGCCGGTCAGCATTTGGCTCTCTTCGGGAATGTCCGTGCTCCCGCCGAGACTGCGATAGCCCACTTCAGTGATCTGCTGATCCCAGACCGGAACCTTGATTACCGAACCAATCGGCCAGGGCCAGTTGGTGTTCAAGCCGGCGGCCGTTTTGCCGGTATAGCGGCCAAAAACAAGATTGATGCCAACTTCGCTGGGCTGAACCGTATAGAACGTCCCCCACGCAAACCACAGCAAGAGAGCGGCGAGCAGGAGCAACAGCACTCCTCGGCCGCCTGGCCCTTTACCGCCTGCGCCCGATCCTCCGGGTGTCAGCTTGCCAAGGGCCTCCTGGACGCGGCGGATAATTTCCTCAAGATCGCCCGGCGGCTGCGGGCCGGACGGCCCCTGGCCCCATGGCCCACGGCCCGGCGAGCGCCACGGTCCGCCGCCTTGATTATTCCAGGACATCCACACCTCTTGTCGGCCGCTGGCCGATACACCGGGCGCTTATATAGGCATCTGTGGTAAAGCAGCAACGACTCCTGCGGCCCCGCCAGCCGCCGGTAAGTCCTTGCCTCAGTCATGGGGCGCCGCTTCTCCGTCATGGTCGATCGCCCGGAACTTCCCCGTGCGCGCGGCGAGCGGGGTGATTCTGAGCGCGGCGATCCGATTGCGCTGCTTGCGCAGTACTTCGAAGCGGAAGCCATGAAAGCTGAAAGTTTGACGCGGCTCGGGAATCGAGCGTGCCTCGTGAATAACGAGGCCGGCCACCGTCGCGGCCTCGTCGTCAGGCAAATTCCAGCTCATCGCGCGATTGAGCTCCCGTATAGTCGCCGAGCCGTCGACCACGACCGACCCGTCCCGCTGTTTGCGCACACCCTGCACCGCGACGTCGTGCTCATCCCTAATATCGCCAACGATCTCCTCAATGATGTCTTCAAGCGTGACCAGCCCCTGCACGACGCCGTATTCGTCGACCACGAGCGCCGAATGGGTCTTTCGGCTCAAGAACACCTGGAGCTGGTCGCGCAGCGTCGTCGATTCGGGGATGAACCAGGGCTCGAGCGTCAGATCAGCGACGTTAAGCTTGCTGGCGTCTCCGCCAGCTGCGACATACGCTCTGAGGAGGTCCTTGGCGTGCAGGACGCCGATAATATTGTCCGGCTCCCCACGCCAAAGGGGCATGCGGGTGTAGGGAGACGCGATTACTTCGCGCACCAACTCCTCGGGCGGAAGGTCGGCGTCGATGAGCCGCATTTTAGTGCGATGAACCATGACGTCCGAGACCGGGATCTCAGACAGTTCCAGGAGGCCGCCAAACATGTCGCGCTCGTCACGCTCGACTTCGCCTTCGCGATGCAGGATGTCGACCGCGCCCATGAGTTCCTCATGCCCAGAAACGCCAGGGTCGCCCTCGCCGAGCGAGACGCCGCACAAGCGCAGGACGCCGCGCACCAAGATCTCGACCGCGCTAACGATCGGACCGAAAACGGTCACGAAGAAGGAAACCAGCGGCGCGATGAGCAGCGAAACGCGATCAGGATAGGCGATAGCGATGGTCTTCGGCATCACCTCGCCGAAAACGACAATCAGCGCGGTCATGATCGCAGTCGCGGCCCACACGCCGCGCTCGCCGAAGGCCTCAAGTAGGACGCTCGTAGCGATCGCCGAGGAGCCGATGGTGACGAGTTGTCCTCCGAGCAGCATTGCGCTGATCAGGCGTCCGCGCGCGCCGATGAGGCGGGTGACCAACTTCGCGCGCTTATCGCCCGCCGATTTCGAGCGCATGCATGCGGGCGCGAGAGGCTGCGGTGAGGGCAGTCTCGGCGCCCGCGAAGAACGCCGCGGCGACAACGCTAAGAACGATGACGACAATGTCGAGGGGGTACGACATCAAAGGCTTCTAGCACGAGCCCATGCGTGCGTAATGCGCATGCTGGGTTAGCTCGAAGAAGCCAGTTCGCGCGCCAGGAAAGTCAAGACGCTCCCTTCGTCAACGTCGCGGGCGGCGAAGCTCTCGCCGATGGCTCTGGCAAGGATAAAGGTCAGTTTGCCACGCTCGACCTTCTTGTCCTGTCGCATTGCAGCCAAGAGCTCTGCCGGGTCCCCCTCGAAGCCCGGGATGTCCTGCATGCGGGTCGGAAGGCCAACCGTCTTCAAATGCGCTTCGATCCGCGCGGCGTCCTGCCCGGAGCACAAACCCAGGTCACGAGAGAAGCGAAACGCTAAGGCCATGCCGATGGCGACACCCTCGCCGTGCACGAGCCTAGCCGAATCATATTCGGTCAGATTCTCCAAAGCATGGCCAAAAGTATGCCCGAGGTTGAGTAGCGCGCGCGATCCTTGCTCCGTTTCGTCAGCGACGACCACACGAGCCTTGGCCGTGCAGCTGATCGTGATCGCTTCGGTCCGCGCTGGTCCACCAGCGAACACGTCCCGCCAATTCGATTCCAAAAATTCAAAAAAGCCACGGTCGCCAATGAGCCCATACTTGACGACCTCAGCAAAGCCAGCGCGAAAATCACGCTCGCTGAGGGAATTGAGGCACGTGATGTCGGCGAGCACCAACGACGGCTGATGAAAAGCGCCGATGAGGTTCTTTCCGTGTCGCGAATTGATTCCAGTCTTGCCGCCCACGCTGGAGTCGACCTGAGCGAGCAGTGTCGTGGGGATCTGCACCAAGCGCAGGCCCCGGCGCACTGCCGCAGCGCAGAATCCGGCGAGATCGCCGATGACCCCCCCGCCAAGCGCAATGACAATGTCTCTACGCTCGATGCGCGCCTCGATCAACGCATCGGCGACGCGGGCGAACTCGACATACGACTTGGCGCCCTCGCCAGGCGGGCAGACGATCGATGTGGAGCGCAAACCCGCTTGATCCAAGCTTGCGGTGAGCCGATCAAGGTAGAGCGGCGCGACCCGGGCGTCGGTCACTACGGCGCAATTGACGCCCGGCGCAATCCTGTTGATTTCGGCGCCCGCCTCGTCGAGAACGCCTGCCCCAATCAAGATAGAATACGCGCGCGCGCCAAGCGAAACTTCCACCTCGCGTCTCGCCTGCGTCAAGGCTCCAGCGTTATTGCCCAGCGTCGAGTGGAGGCGCCGGAGGATGGCGTCGACAACCGAATCGTGGGCGGCGTCAACCGATTCGATGGTGAAATCGGCGAGCGCATAGGTCGGTGACCGCTCTTCCAACAACCGACGCAGCGTCTGTTCTGGGTCGGCGGTCTTCAACAGCGGCCGATTGGACTTCTTCCGCACGCGGGCGAGTAGAATGTCAAAATTCGGCTTCAACCAAATCGAAAGGCCATGGCTAGCAATATTGTGGCGCGTGGTCGCGTTCATGAAAGCGCCGCCGCCGGTCGCCAGCACCAGAGGTCCGCCTTTGAGCAAGCGGGCGATCACCTTGCGCTCACCCTCGCGGAAATAAGCCTCGCCGAACCGCTCGAAGATCTCGGAAATGGTCAGTTGAGCGCCGGCTTCGATCTCCGCATCGGCGTCGACGAACGGCAATCCAAGCTTTGTCGCCAGCCGTTTGCCGACCGAGGTTTTTCCGGCCCCCATCATACCGACAAGAACCACCGAGCGCCCGCTGAGCGCCGCCGCCACGTGCCCGGCGTCAATCGAATGGCCCTGGCCCATGAACCTCTAACCTCGCCCGCAATCGTATTCGCGCCGTCCCATACAAGAGGCCGGCGGCGAATGCGAGGCCGCCGCAGCCGCTTCGCGATACCGTCCGCAACCGTCTTGCGCTGCGCGCTTGTTCTTGCGACCATGTCAACCGCGCGGCAGCAGGTCCGTAGCGGTCGACGACGCCGACGCCAAGACGCAAGGCGCGGCAATAACTGAGAGAACCGCGTTTGAGCGACGCGCTCGGGTCTAGGGAGTTGATCGCCTCGCGAATAGAACGCGCGTAGCGCCTCGGTGCGCGGCGTAACGCTAGAGGGAGGCCGATATTGAGCGCAGCCAATCACGAAAACCGCGTGGCCGGTCCCCGTCTGGTGTCGATCATCGGGCCGTTTCAGAGCGGAAAAACCAGCCTTCTTGAGGGGATATTGGCGCGCGGCGGCGCCGTGGCGCGGCAAGGGTCTGTGCGCGAAGGCACTACCGTAGGAGATTCGAGCTCGGAGGCGCGCAGCCACGCGATGAGCGTCGAGCCCAACGTCGCCAGCATCGACTACCTCGGGGACCGGCTCACCTTCTTCGATTCCCCCGGTTCGATCGAATTCATCCACGACATGCGCTATGCCTTGCCGGTTTGCGACGCCGCCGTCGTCGTATGCGAGGCGGACCCGCGCAAGGTCCCAGCGCTTCAGGTTATTCTGCGCGAACTGGAAGACCTGGGGTTGCCGCGTATCCTCTTCCTCAACAAAATAGACCAGGCGAACGGGGGATTGCGCGAAACGCTTGAGATGCTTCAACCGGCCTCGCGCACGCCGTTGCTGCTCCGCCAAATTCCGGTATGGGAGGATGGCGTCGCCACCGGATTTGTCGACCTCGCGCTTGAGCGGGCCTTCGTCTATCGGGAAGCCGCGCCGTCCAGCGTCATCGAGATGCCGACGGGCGTGCTCCCCGAGGAGAAGCAGGCACGCTATCTGATGCTCGAGAAGCTCGCCGATTACGACGACGCGCTGATGGAGCAATTGATCGGCGACATCGATCCGCCGAGGGACCTCGTCTTCGACGATCTGGCCCGCGAGCTGCGCGATGGACAGGTCGTGCCGGTGCTCCTGGGTTCGGCGATCGGCGGCCACGGCGTGACCAAGACTCCTCAAGGCGCTTAGGCATGAGTTGCCGGGCGTCGTCCATACACGCAAGCGGCTTGGCATAGAGGATAAAGGGCCAGCTCTGGCGCAGGTGGTGCGCACGATCCACACCGCGCACGGGGGCAAGCTATCGCTGGCGCGGGTGCTGCGCGGCGCCTTCGCCGACGGCGCCACCGTCGTCAGCTCGCGCGGCGTCGAGGAGCGGATTGGCGGATTGGCCCGGCTGATGGGCGCCATGTCGTCGAAACTGACCCGCGCCGAGGAAGGCGACACCATCGCTTTCGCGCGGCTGGAAGACCTCGCCACCGGCGATCGCATTGCCGACGGGCGAACCGCTCCGTCGCTCGGCGGGACGGCTGGCGCTCCCCCCGCAACTCAGGGAATCGCCATCCGCGTTAAGGATAGAAAGGACGAGGTCAGGCTCGCCAGCGCGTTGGCTAAACTGTGCGAAGAGGATCGCGCGCTGTCTTATGTCCAAGACCCGGAGATGTCTGAATTAAAGCTGTTCGGGCAGGGCGAAATGCACTTGCGCGTGACCGCCGAGCGGCTCGCCGATCGCTTCGGCGTAACGATCCAATCGTACAAACCGTCGGTCGCGTATCGGGAATCGATACGTGACGCCGTCACAGTAAGAGGGCGACACAAAAAGCAGTCGGGCGGCCACGGCCAATTTGGCGACGTCGTTGTCGAGGTCGGCCCACGCGGCCGCGGCGAGGGCTTCGCCTTCGCCGAGCGAGTGCATGGCGGATCAGTGCCGAGGCAGTATTTTTCCTCCGTCGAAGCCGGCGCGCGCGACGCAATGACGCGCGGCCCGCTCGGGTTTCCAGTTGTCGACGTCTCGGTAACCTTGGTCGACGGCTCTTACCACACGGTTGATTCCTCCGACATGGCCTTCCGCGCGGCCGCCAAGCTGGCTTTAGACGAGGCCCTGGTCAAGGCGCGTCCGATGCTGCTCGAGCCGATCCTCTCAGTGACCGTATACGTGCCGACCGACGCGCTCGCGCGGGCGAGCGCGCTGGTCAGTGCACGGCGCGGTCAGATCCTAGGCTTCGAAGCCCGAGAAGGCTGGGCAGGTTGGGAAGCGTTGCGGGCGCTGATCCCGGAGGCTGAAATTGGCGATCTCATTGTCGAATTGCGCTCCGCGACGTCGGGCGTCGGCGCGTTCGAGACCAAATTCGATCATTTGGCCGAGCTTTCCGGGCGGGCCGCCGATCTGGTGGTCGCCGCGCGTCAGAAGGCGCACGCCTAAACTTTTGGCGGGCGCCGGGCGCGTTTCCCGGTATATAGACGCGCGGCCTTCGCCTAAACGTGTGGCGCGCCCGATGAGAGGACGTCGATGACCGAAGCCACCAGGGAAGCCAACCGTTTGGCGACGGTATTCGGCGGATCCGGATTCCTTGGGCGTTATATCGTAAGGGCGCTGGTTCACCAGGGATGGCGCGTCCGGGTGGCCGTGCGGCGACCCGATCTCGCTGCCTTCCTGCAGCCGATTGGCGGCGTTGGGCAAATCCAGCCTGTGCAGGCCAATCTTCGCTTCCCGGATTCGATTGCTGCGGCGCTCGAGGGCTCGACCGCGGTCGTCAACGCTACCGGCGTGACAGCCGAAAGTGGGGCGCAGACCTACACGGCCGTGCACGTCGAGGGCGCCGCCGCGCTGGCGCGTGCCGCATTGGCCGCGCGCGTTTCATCCTATGTGCATATTTCGGGAATCGGCGCTGACCCGAACTCCGCCTCACCCTATATCGCGAGCAAGGGGCTCGGCGAGAAAGGCACGCGCGAGACATTCCCCGATGTGGTCGTCATGCGTCCGTCAGTCGTGTTTGGCCCCGAGGATGGCTTCTTCAACCGATTCGGCGCGCTCGCTTGCTACATGCCCGTTTTACCCCTGATGGGCGGTGGCGAAAGTCGTTTGCAGCCGGTTTATGTCGGCGATGTCGCGCAGGCGGTCGCCTCCGCGGTCTCCGGTTTGGCGAAGCCCGGCACGGTGTACGAACTCGGCGGTCCACGAACGATGACCCTGCGCGAAGCGGCCGAACTCACGCTGGGCGCAATTGATCGCCGCCGTCTCCTTATTGCCCTTCCCCTGGCTCCGTCGCGTTGGATCGCGTCCTCGACACAGTTCGCGTCAAAGGCGACATTCGGCCTTTTTCCCAAATTGCTGACGACGACCCGCGATCAAGTCGATTTGCTTGCGTCTGACAACGTCGTGTCTGTGGAGGCGGAAGCGGAGGGACGCGTATTGAGGGCCCTCGGCATTCTGCCGCAAGCCGCCGAGGCGATCATTCCGTCCTATCTCGCGCGGTTTCGGCGGACTGGCCAGTATGAGGTTCAACGTTCGGATTGAACGTTTTGGCGGTCACTTCGGCGAGGCGACGCGATGCCCGACCGGCATCGCATTGTAACGAAGACGTGGTTTGCTATTGATGCGGGCCCCCGTTTCAGGGCATTAAGGCGAGGCGAACGCCGAGGCATTTCGAGTTGGGGACATTCGGTGATCAAGTCTGAGCTCGTGCAGCGCATGGCGGCCCGCAATCCGCATCTTTATCAGCGTGACATCGAGAACATTATCGACGCCATCCTCGGCGAGATCACGAATGCTCTCGCTCGCGGAGAGCGCGTCGAGTTGCGCGGCTTCGGCGCGTTCTCGACCAAACAACGACAGGCCCGCACCGGGCGTAATCCGCGCACCGGCGACAAGGTTCCGGTGACCGAGAAACTGGCGCCGTTCTTCAAAACCGGCAAAGAAATGCGCGAGCGTCTCAACCGCTCGGCTGAGGCGATTTAGGGCCGTTGGAACAGTTGCTGTCGCTTGAGCTGGCGAGGGCTAGGCGAGTCGAGCGTATGAGGCTTGGATGATTCGCTTTCTGAAAGTCGCTATCCTCATTCTCTGCGCCATCGTCCTTCTGGGTTTTGCCTTCGCCAACCGCGACTTCGTGACGGTGTCGTTCGACCCATTCTCCAGCACCGGCAATGCCGCGTTCTCGATCCCTGCGCCGCTATTCGCGGTGGTGATTGTCGCGGCCATGCTCGGCGTCGTTGCTGGCGCGCTGGCGACCTGGTTGTCGCAAGGGCGCTATCGGAAAGCCTCGCGCCAAAGCCGGATGGAGGCCGACAAATGGCGCGCACAAGCTCAGGCGCTGAAGACCGCCACGCATGCCGCCTTGCCGAGCGACAGGTAATCGCAGTCAGTTGGCGGTCGAGGCTATCGGCGTCGGCCCCGACGATTCATCCGATAGTCGGATTGGTCGTCCGCCGCTGCCGCCACGTCGGTTGCGCTCCCGGAAGCGACAGCGGGGAGGCCTCGTACACGCCGCGCGCAATCGCACGCGCGACGCATTCGGCGCTCAACATTCCGATCTCGGTCAGGTCGCGGATGTCCGGAACGGCGCTGATCCGCGCCGTCGCCGCGGCGAAGACGACGTCGTTGTCCATTGGCGCATGGGCGGGGCGCAGCGCCAGCGCGCAGCCGTCCTGCGCCATAGTTGCAACTCGCTTGAGCTGAGTTGTGGTCAACGCCGCGTCGGTGACGACCACCATAAGATCGGTGCTGGACGGCGTGTCGGACTTGAGGCGAAGCGTCAAGTGGTCGTCGATATCCATCGGGCCGAAGCCGACACCGCCGAATTCAGCTTGTCGTTCGTAGGGCGCGGCCCAAAAATGCAGGCTTTCGCCTCGCGTGGCCCGACCGACCGAATTGACGACCACGAGCGCGCCTACTCGAAAGCCGCTCGAGGTGACCGCGCTGGCGGAGCCCAGGCCGCCCTTCAGGTTGTAGGTCGTTGCGCCAAATCCTGCGCCAGCAGTGCCAAGCGCGAAGTCAACAGCCGCGTTCGACGCGGCCTTAAGGCCCAAGTCCCAGTACGGCGGCTTACGGCCCCAAGATTTATCGCCCCCGTTGAGAAGATCGAATAGGCTCGCGCCCGGCACAATCGGAACTCGTACTCCGCGATGCTCGAAGCCGCGACCCGTCTCGGCGAGGTAGGCCATCACTCCGCCCGGCGCGTCGAGGCCGAACGCCGACCCCCCGGACAGAACGAAACCGTCGACCCGCTCGATGGTCATTTCCGGCTCAAGCAAGGCCGTGTCGCGGAGCGCGGGCGCGCCGCCATTCATGGCAATTGACGCGACCGCGGGTTGCTCGAACAAGACCACGGTGACGCCTGTAGCAAGCTGCTCGTTGTCAGCCGATCCGACGAGCACTCCCTCAATGTCAGTGATTAAGTTGCGGGTCATCAATCATGCTTCATCATCGGGTCGCTCGTGGATCGCTGGGATCCCGCCTCGAGTTGTATCAGGGGTGAAAATGAGACGGAAGACTTGCGCCGCCCACTTCAGGTATGAAGGGGGTGCGGGCCTCGGCGGTGGCTGAGTATAGGTTGGGGCAAGGTTGATTCGCGAGCCTGGGACGTTCAGAGCGAGGGGCGTCGGCTGAAGTGTGGGATGAACTGGACGAACCGCTCGGTTTTGCTTCAGGCGCTGCAGTCGCGCTGCCTGTTCGCCGCAAGCGCCCGACAAGACGAGCGGCGATTGGCGCTGCGCTTCTTGCGTCGGCTGTTGGCCTGCTTACGCTTCCGGGACGAGATTTGTCGCTCAATGGCGAGCCGTTTGCGGTGGCGAAAGTTGAAGTCTTGCCCGCATCGCAAAGAACTGCGGCCCCGGAGGTAACGGCAAGCGTGCGCCAAACGTCTGCGCCGGCGGTCGCCTCGGCGGAACAAGTGGAAGAGACGAGCGGGGTTAAGGTCACGCGTGGGAGCGGCGGCCCACCGAAACCGCTTATCATCGATGTGGCGCGGGCGCTCGGAGTCAAGCTCGCGCCCGCCCCCGACACTCGCCTCATCGAGAAGTCGAAATACGGCCTTTTGCCGCGCATTGGGATAGATGGCGCGCGTCCGATTGATGTTTACGCAAGGGCAGTCGTCTTAGACCCAAGGTTGAGGCCAGGCAGTCCGCGCATCGCTTTGGTGGTGGATGGGTTTGGCCTCGACGGGGAGGGCGCGGAGAGCGCAATCGCCAAGCTGCCCGGCGCGGTCACGCTCGCGTTTGCCCCGACTGGCGCGGCGGTTGAGCAACAGGCGACGGAGGCTCGAGCAGCAGGGCACGAAACGGTTCTTCAAGCGCGACTCGACGATCTTCCCGATTCAACCGGCTTGGGCGCGCATGTGCCGAGCACGTCGGCATCCGACGCGGAGAACCTCAATTCGCTCCGCTGGCAAATGGGCCGGTTCACCGGCTATGTTGCGGTGGCCAACATCCTTGGCGACGAATTCACCGCTGATCGACAGGAGATAACGCCGATTCTAAGCGAGATCGCGGCCCGGGGCCTCGGCTATCTCGACGACGGCTCTTCGCCGCGCAGCGTCGCGCCTGATGTCGCTGCAACGCTGGCTGCGCCCTCTGCGCGCGGGGACGTGGTGATCGGCGCCAATCCCGCGCCGGAGGCCATTGACGCGGCGCTGGCTCGGCTCGTCGAGCTCGCGCGCCAGCGAGGCTCTGCGATTGGCGTCGCTTCCGCATCGCCGGCCAGCATCACGCGCTTGGCGCGATGGACGAACGAACTCGACTTGAAGGGCGTCGAATTGGTCCCGCTCTCAGCCTTGATGTCGGGAACGCCACGGCTGCCCGCTCAATCGAACCCGCCCGCGAATCCATGAGCGGCGATCTGCGGTATCGGCCATGTGTGGGTGTCGCGCTGGTCAATCGAGCCGGCGATGCATTCGTCGGCCATCGCAAGCGCAAACGCGGCTCCGAAGTCCTGGACCCACGTTCCTGGCAGATGCCTCAGGGGGGAATCGACGCGGGGGAACACCCGCTCGAAGCCGCGAAGCGCGAGCTTTGGGAAGAAACCAACGTCAGTTCGACTGAGCTGATCGCGGAGCTGCCTGAGTGGCTTAAGTACGATTTACCGGAAGGAGCGCGCGGACGGTGGAGCGGCCGGTACCGTGGGCAAACCCAGAAGTGGTTTCTGTTCCGGTTTGTTGGCGCGGACAAGGAGATCGACGTTCACCGTCCGGCCGGCGGCGCTCACGACGCAGAATTTGACGATTGGCGCTGGGAGCGTTTGGAGCGTCTGCCAGAGCTTGTGGTGCCGTTCAAGCGCGAAGTCTACGAGGCAGTTGCCGCCGCTTTCGCGCCGCTCGTGCATCCCGCAGGCGGGTGATCTCCGGCCCTCGCTTTACTTGCCCGCCCTAACCGAGGCGATCGCCGCCACCATCTCCTCGTCCATCTTCTTGCGCAGACGGTGATCGGAGAGGTCGACATCGCCGCGCTCGAGATCCGCCTTGAACGCGGCGGCGACGTCATCTTCGCTTTTGCCGATCTGCGCGCCGACGAACTCGCTGGCGTATTTCTCGGCGTCCGTCCCAGAAAGCCCCTTCGTATCGGCGACCCAGAGCGCCACCGCCTTGTTACGGCGCGCGACCGCCTTGAAGCGCAGGTCCTCATCGTGAGCGAACTGCTTTTCGAATGTATTCTCGCGGTCCTGGAATGCGTCGGACATGATCGCCTCCGTCACTTGCGAAGTCCTCGCGAACCACCTCGCCGGCGACACCGCGATTCCTGGCCTCTGCCGACCAGGGGATGGCGGACGTTATGCCGATTTCCGCTGCGCGGCGCAATGCGGGGGTTTACGCGATAGGGTCTTATGGGGCGTGCGCCGTTCCTGAGTCCATTTTGGGCGATTTCAATGGGTTGCGGCGCCATTTCCAAGTCCGTTATTATACAGATGATAACGTGCTATCGAAAGAGACGAAGCCGCGCCTGCCTTGATGGGCTGAATTGGCAACCCTTCTCGCGCCGCCGCGATCAGCGCTTGCGCCGCGTCATTGCCGTAGGGCGTTGCGTCTCCCTGGCCCCAGACCGGTCTCGGCCAGGCCGGATCGCCAACAACCCGCGCGACAATATGCAGGTGGAGCTGACGAACGATGTTGCCAAGGGCGCCGACATTGATCTTGTCCGCCCGCACATGATTCTTCAGGAACCGCGCAGCGCGACCCGCCTCGTCCATCAATTGCGTTCGGTCCGCGAGCTCAAGATCGGTCAATTCGACCATGCCTTCCCGCCGGGGCACAAGGATAAGCCAAGGCCAGCGGGCGTCGTTCATCAGCAGCACGCGGGTAAGCGGGAAGTCGCCAATGACAAACGCGTCGCGCGCGAGCCGATCGTCGAGCGCGAAGCTCATGAGGCCCAGGCGCGTCCATGGGCGCCACGCGGCAGGCCGAGCTTGGCGGCGATTGTTTCGGCAACATCGGCCAGGCTCGCCCGCGCTCCGATCGGGCCGGGCGGGCACGCCGGCGCCGAAGGCGAGGATCGGAACGTGCTCGCGCGTGTGATCGAAGCCGCGGAACGTCGGATCGTTGCCGTGGTCGGCGGTGATGACGCAATAGTCAGTCGGGCCGCATCGCCGCTTCGATGGCGCCGAGCCGTCGATCGAAGGCTTCGAGACAGGCGGCATAACCGGGGACGTCGCGGCGATGTCCCCATTCGGTGTCGAAATCGACCAGATTGACGAAGATCAGGCCGCCTTCTGGCGTCGTCGCGAGCGCATCGAGGAGAAGGTCGACATTGCCGTCGTTGCTCTTGCCCTTGCGCTCGTCCCCGGTGTCGCGATGGGCGAAGATGTCGCCGACCTTGCCGATCGAGACGACCGCGCGGCCGGCGCGGGCGGCCCGCTGCAGAATATTGCCGTCCGGCGGAGGCATGGCGAAATCTTTGCGGTTGGCGGTGCGGGCAAAGTCCTTGGCGCTCGCGCCGACGAAAGGACGCGCGATCACGCGCCCGATCTTCAGCGGATCGCACAGCCGGCGCGCGATTCGGCAGAGATCATAGAGCCGCTCAAGCCCGAAAGCCTGCTCATGCGCGGCGATCTGGAGCACCGAGTCGGCGGAGGTGTAGCAGATGGGTTTCAAGCGTCCGCAGGTGCTCCTCGCCATAGTCTTCGATCACCGCGGTGCCCGAAGCGTGGCGGTTGGCGAGAATTCCGGTGAGCTTGCCTTCGGCAATCAGCGCCTCGGTCAGCGCCGCCGGAAAGGCGGGAATCGTCTCCGGAAAATAGCCCCAGTCGAAGTCGACCGGCGTGCCGGCGAGCTCCCAATGCCCGGACGGCGTGTCCTTGCCGCGCGAAGTCTCGATTCCGTAACCCCATTGGCCGCGCGGCTCAGGAAGCGCAAAGCCGGGCGGCGCGCGGCCGGTCGAAGCCTTCATGGCGTGGCCAAGCCCCAGCGCCTCGAGCCGCGGCAATTTCAGCGGTCCGCTCCTCAATCCGTCGCGGTCGCCCCGTCCGTCAGCACAAGCTTCGGCGATGTGGCCAAGCGTATCCGCGCCCTCATCGCCATAAGCTCTTGCGTCCTCTGCGCCGCCGCAACCGACCGAATCGAGAACGATGAGAATCGCGCGGGTCATCGCTTCCCTCTCCTACGGGAGAGGGGCGGGGGTGAGGGTTTGCGCGTGAAACCCGCGCCGCGCCCTCGGCGCGGCCCTCATCCGGCGCTTCGAGCCACCTTCTCCCGAGGGAGAAGGCGCTGCGATCGTGGGAGACGCTCACTGATTGACGACGCATCGAGCGTCGCCTCATTGGCGAAGGCGGCGGCGAACAGAGCGCGCGTGTAGTCGTTTTGCGGCGCGCTGAAAACCGTCCGCGCTTCGCCGCTCTCGACCACTTTGCCGCGCCGCATCACGATGATTTCGCTCGCCAGCGCCCGCACGACCCTCAGATCGTGGGAAATGAATAGATAAGCGAGGTTGCGACGGCGCTGCAGTTCGCGCAACAGATCGACGATCTGCGCCTGGATCGACATGTCCAACGCCGAGGTCGGCTCGTCAAGCACCACGAAGCGCGGATCGAGCGCCATCGCGCGCGCAATGGCGATGCGCTGGCGCTGGCCGCCGGAGAACTCGTGCGGATAGCGGTCGAGCGTCGATGGATCGAGCCCAGTGTCGGCGAGCGCGCGTTCGGCGACGCGGCGCCGCTCGGCGGCGTTCATTTTCGTCCCCTGCGCGATCAGCCCCTCTTCGACGATCTCGGCCACCGACATGCGCGGAGACAGCGAACCGTATGGATCCTGGAAAACGATCTGCATCTCGCGCCGAAGCGGCCGCATGGCCTTTGAAGTCAAGCCGTCGATGGCGCGCCCGCAATAGGCGATCGGCCCTTCCGATCGGATGAGCCTCAAGATCGCGAGGCCAAGCGTCGTCTTGCCCGAGCCGGATTCGCCGACGACGCCGACGGTCTGCCCCTCGCGAATGGCGAGCGAAACGCCGTCGACGGCTTTCACGTGAGCGACGGTGCGGCGCAAGAAGCCTTTCCGGATCGGAAACCAGACGCGCAAATTGTCGGTGCTCGCGACCATCGGCGCCGCGTGATCGGCGGGCGGCGGATCGCCCTTGGGCTCGGCGGCGAGCAGCGCTCGCGTATAGGGATGTCGGGGATTGGCGAACACGCTCGCGGTCTCGCCAGCCTCGACGATCTTTCCCTGACGCATGACGATCACGTCGTCAGCGATGCGCCGGACGACGTTGAGATCATGGGTGATGAACAGCATCGCCATGCCGAGCTTGGTCTGCAGGTCTTTCAGGAGTTTGAGGATCTGCGCCTGCACGGTGACGTCGAGCGCTGTCGTCGGCTCATCGGCGATCAGAAGATCGGGACGATTGGCGAGCGCCATGGCGATCATCACTCGCTGGCGCTGTCCGCCGGAGAGCTGGTGCGGATAGGCGCCGAAGCCGCTGCGCCGGATCGACGATGCCCGACCTCGGTCAGAAGCTCGACGATCTCTCGTCGGCGTGGCGGCAGCGCGGCCATGGTGGAGCGCGATGATCTCGCCAATCTGCCGCTCGATCGTATGCAGCGGATTGAGCGACGTCATCGGCTCCTGAAACACCATGGTGACGGCGTGGCCACGCATCGCGCGCAATTCGTCAACGGACATCTTCAGCACGTCGCGGCCACGGAAGAAGATCTCGCCGCTTGGATAGCTAGCCGCGGGTTGCGGCAAGAGACGCACGATCGCCTGGGCGGTGACGGTCTTGCCTGAACCGGACTCGCCGACCAGCGCCAGCGTACGGCCCTTTTCAAGCCGAAAGGAGACGCGATCGACAACCGTGCGCCGCTCGCCGCTTTGCGCGAAGGCGATCGAGAGCTCGCGCACGTCGAGAAGCGGCTCGGCCTCGCTCACAAGAACGTCTTTCTCGGATCGAAAGCGTCGCGCACCGCCTCGCCGATAAAAATGAGCAGCGAAAGCATCAGCGCCGTCACGGCGAAGGCGGACAGTCCGATCCAGGGCGCCGACAGGTTGGACTTGCCCTGCAGCAGGAGTTCGCCGAGCGAGGGCGAGCCGGGAGGCATGCCTAGCCCCAAGAAGTCGAGCGAGGTCAGCGTGCTGATAGATGAATTGACGATGAACGGCAGGAAGGTCAGCGTCGCGACCATGGCGTTTGGCAGCACGTGCTTGACGATGATCTTGGCGTTGGAGAGGCCGAGCGCGCGTGCGGCGTTGACATATTCGAAATTGCGCGCGCGCAGGAATTCGGCCCGGACCAGGTGAACCAGGCTCACCCAAGAGAACAGCAGCAGGATAATCAACAGGACCGAGAAGCTCGGCGCGAGGATCGCTGAGAGGATGATGAGGATGTAGAGGTGCGGCAGCGATGACCAGATCTCGATCACCCGTTGCATCGTAAGATCAAGCCAGCCGCCAAAATACCCTTGCACGGCGCCGGCAAAGACGCCGATCACGGAAGAGACGCCGGCCAGCGTCAGCCCGAACAGAATCGAGATGCGGAAGCCGTAGATGAGGCGGGCGACGATGTCGTGCCCGTCCTGATCGGAGCCGAGCCAGAGGGGTTCAAGCCTGCTGCAGGGACGTGGAACTGTCGCGGCATCCTTGACATTTTGCTTCTCGAGCGCGGCGCGGCATTGGGCGTCGGTCAGCATCCAGGTCGGCGGCGTCGGCAACGGCGTCGGCGGATTGAGAATGGTGGTCGAATTGGCGAAGCGGATCGGCGGCCAGATCATCCAGCCATGCGCCTTGATCTCATCGGCGATAAAGGGGTCGCGAAAGTCCGCGCGCGCCTGGAACCCGCCGAATTTATCCTCGGGATAGTCGAAGAGAACGGGGAAGAGGATCTCGCCCTTGTAAGACGCGATCAGCGGTCGATCGTTGGCGATGAATTCCGCGAACAACGAAGCAATGAACAGGACCAGAAAGATCCAGAACGACCACGCGCCACGCTTGTGACGGCGGAAATTGTCGAGGCGGCGCCGGTTCATTGGCGAGAGCCAGAGACGCCGCTCGACGCTCGCTCGGGCCTTTGCCTGCGGCCAAGAATCCGTGTCTTCGTTAAGCGGAAAGATCTCGGGCGCCGCTTCTCCCGATTGCGGCGCCGTGTCGGTAGGCAGAGCCAAGCGGTCCGTTTCGACCAAGCTCACACCTCTCGCGTTTCGAAATCGATGCGAGGATCGATCCACGTGTAGGTGAGGTCGGAGATCAGGTTCACCACCAAGCCGATGAGCGCGAAGATATAGAGGTTGGCGAGCACGACCGGATAATCGCGTTGAATGAGCGAATTGTAGGAGAGATAGCCGAGGCCGTCGAGCGAGAACACCTGCTCGATCAAAAGGGAGCCGGTGAAGAAGGCGCCGATGAAGGCGCCGGGAAAGCCTGCGATGACGATCAGCATCGCGTTGCGGAACACGTGGCCATAAAGCACCCGCCGCTCGGTCAGGCCCTTCATCCGTGCGGTCTGCACGTAGGCTTTCTTGATCTCGTCGAGGAAGGAATTCTTCGTCAGCAACGTCGAGGTCGCGAACGAGCCCAGGACCAGCGCCGTCACCGGCAGGGTAATATGCCAGAGATAGTCGAGGATCTTTTGCGGCCAGCTGAGGTCGGCGAAATTGTCGGATGTCAAGCCGCGCAGCGGAAAGATCTGCCAGAACGAGCCGCCGCAGAACAACACGACCAGCAGCACCGCGAACAAAAAGCTCGGGATCGCATAGCCGAAGATCACGAGCGCGGACGTGACGGTGTCGAAGCGGGAACCGTCCTTGACCGCTTTCCGGACGCCAAGCGGGATCGAAATCGCGTAAGAGAGGACGGTCATCCACAGGCCGAGCGACATCGAAACCGGCAGTTTCTCCCTGATCAGCTGCAGCACCGGAACGTCGCGGTAATAGCTCTTGCCGAAATTGAAGGTCGAATAGTCGCGCACCAGGATCCAGAACCGCTCCCAGCGCCGGTTTGTCGAAGCCGTATTGTTTTTCCAGCTCCTTGATGAATTTCGGATCGAGGCCCTGCGAGCCGCGATAGCGCGAAGTAATATCGCCCCCAGCCTGCGCGGTCCCGGCGCCGATCTGGCCGCCGCCTCCGCCAAATTGCGCAGTCGAGCTCTGGTCCGCGCCTTGCAATTGCGAAATCGCCCGCTCGACGGGCCCCCCCGGCACGAATTGCACGATCGCGAACGAGACCGCCATGATGCCAAGGATCGTCGGGATCATCAGCAAGAGTCGGCGGAGGATATAGGCGAGCATGCCTCAGCCGATCTGTGGGCGAAGCGGCAAACGCCCGTTAAAGTCCAATGGTTTTGGCCTTTGCTTCGTCCCACCACCAGGTTCCTGGCGCGCCGGTGCTCAGTCTCGGCTGATGATCGGGACGCGAAAATGCGTCCCAGTGGGCGACCCAGGCCGTGTCGCGGTACCACATCGGCACCCAATAATGGCCGGCGCGCAGGACGCGGTCGAGCGCTCGCGCGCCCGCGTTGAGTTCATTTCGTGACTTCGCCGTTGCAATGGTCTCCACGAGCGCATCGACGACCGGATCGGAGACGCCGGCGAGGTTGCGCGAGGCGTTCTGCTTCGCGGACTCCGGTGTAAAGACGGTCCGAAGGTCAACGCCGGGCGTAAGCGTTCCACCCGACGCCGTGGTCACCACGTCGAAGTCAAACGCGTCGGTGCGGCTCTTGTATTGCGCCGGATCGACGATGCGATAGGTCGCCTGGATGCCAAGCTTGCCGAGGTTCTGGATGAACGGCAGCGTGTGTGGCTGGAGCGCGCTGTTGCTGTCGAGAAATTCGATGACGAAGGGTCTGCCGTCCGGCAGGTTCATCGTCGAGCCGTCGCGCTTGCACCCCGCCGCAAGGAGGAGATCGTAGGCCTGCTTGAGCAGTTTGCGGTCCGACCCTGAGCCATCGCTCTCCGGCGGTACATAAGGCTCGTCGAAGACGACTGGCGCCAGCTTGTCGCGGAACGGCTCGAGCAGTTTGACCTCGTCCGGACCGGGCTTGCCCTTCGCCTCCATGTCAGTGTTGGGAAAGTAAGAGATGATCCGCTTGTAGGCGGAATACATGATGTTCTTGTTGGTCCACGCGAAGTCGAAACACAGCCCGATCGCTTCGCGCACGCGCGGATCCTTGAACTGGTCGCGCCGCGTGTTGAGCTGCCAGCCTTGGGTCTTAGACGGCGCGCCGTCGTGCAAAATCTCCTTCTTCACTCGCCCGTCGTTCACCGCAGGGAAGTCGTAAGCCGTCGCCCAGAAGCGTGACGTGTACTCTTCGTGGTAGTTGATCGCTCCGGCCTTGAACGCCTCAAACGCGACCTGCCGCTCGCGATAATATTCGAAGCGCAACCGATCGAAATTGTTCTGCCCCAAATTGACCGGCAGCTTGGCGCCCCAGTAATTGGGGTCGCGCGCATATTCGATGAACCGGCCCTGCTCGAACGTCTTCACCTTGTAGGGGCCGGAACCGAGCGGCGCGTCGAGCGACGCCGCGGTGAAATCGCGCCCCTTCCACCATGCGGCGGAAAAGACGGGCATGCCGACGACGATTAGATGCGCGTCGCGGCTGCGGCCCCGGACGAACCGCACATGCGCGACGTCGTCGCCTTCCGCGCTGGCCGACTCCACTTCTCTCAGGAGCTGGGCGTAGATCGGATGGCCCTTCTCCTTCAGCACGTTAAGCGAGAAGGCGACGTCGGCCGCCGTGACCTTCGAGCCATCGACGAAGCGCGCCTCGGGGCGCAGTCGGAAATGGTAGTCCAGCTTGTCGGCCGACACACGGACGGATTGCGCGAGCAGGCCGTAAACAGAATCCGGCTCGTCGCCGTTGGCGGTCATCAGCGTGTCGAACGTGGCCGACATGCCCGCCGCGCCATTGCCCTTCCAGGAATAGATGTTGAGTGTGTCGAAGGTATCGAAATTCTGGTTGCCGCTCGTTCCGGTGATCTGCAAAGACAACAGGCCGCCGGTCGGCGCGTCCGGGTTGACATAGGCGAAGTGCGGAAAGTCCGGCGGCAAAGCGAGATCGCCGAACGACGACAGGCCGTGCGTCTCGACGGAATCGTCGGCAAACGCGGTGAATGGACGACAGACGAGCGTCGCCAGCGCGCCGCCCGCGCCGGCTTTCAACGCCGCCCTGCGGGTCAAGCTTAAGGTCATCGAATTGTCCGCCTCATGGCTCGTTCCGCGCGGTGTACCGCGCCTGAGCGGTCTTCGCCAGCGAGCGCGGCGAAAACGAGGCGTAAGCCGAACGCGGGCCTGAAACAGGGGTTAAACTTCGTCCATGAAGCTCGGGCCGTTGGGGAAACTTGCCGCCCTTGCCTTCCAGCCTTGCGACGGTCTTATACGTCGGACCATGGAGATTCGCGATCCAATCGCCAATGACGCCGAAGCGCCGCCCCGACTTGTCCTTCGCCCGTTGACGAACGCCGACGCAGGGGAGGCAGCCGAGCTCATCCGGGCGGCTTTCGCCTCGCAGAACCGACGAACCACCCCTCCGTCGTCGGCCCTGCTCGAGACCGGACAGTCGGTTGCGGCCAAAATCGCGGCGGGCGGCGGATTTGGCGTCTTCGCGAGCGGCGCGCTCATCGCGGCGGCGCTCTGGAGCCTCGACGACGATGCGCTCCATGTCGCGCGCGTGTCGGTCGCGCCGAGGGCGCGCGGTCGTGGGTTCGTCCGCTCATTGATCGCGGCCTGCGAAACGGAGGCGAGGCGCCGCGGCGCCGGGAGAATGACGCTCAAGACGCGGCTGGAACTGCCCGAGAATGAGCGGCTGTTTGAGCGCTGCGGCTTTGCTCGGCGCGAGATCGAGGCGCATCCGGGGTTCGAGACGCCGACGACGGCGGTGATGGAGAAGGTCGTCGAGTGATGGACGTCGTGGCTCCTGTCAGCGCTCCGGTGCGCCTTCGGATCGACCTCACCGCGTTGGCCGGTAACTGGAGCGCGCTTGCGCGCCGGGCCGCGCCCGGGCGTTGCGCCGCCGTCATCAAGGCCAACGCCTACGGGACCGGCGTCTCCGAAGCCGCGCCGGCTTTGTGGGCCGCGGGCGCGCGGGTGTTCTTCGTCGCCCATTTCAACGAGGGGATCGCGGCGCGGCGAGCGCTGCCGGCTGAGGCGCTGATCTATGTGCTCAATGGCCTCGAGAGCGGGGCCAAGCCGGCAGACTATGTCGAGCATCGGCTTGCGCCCGCGATCGGCGGCGAGGAGGAGCTTGAGCGCTGGTCCGCCTTCGCCGCGCGTCGCAATCAGACCAGCCCCTGCGCTTTGCATCTCGACACCGGCATGAACCGGCTGGGCTTCGCGTCCTTCGCTCACCTACAGTCCGCTATGGAGACGCATGGCGCCTCGAGCGGGGCCGATTTGCTAATGAGCCATTTCGTTTCGTCCGAGATCCCCGGCGATCCGATCAACCAAGCGCAGATCGAGCGGTTCGAGGCCGCCCGGGCGGCTTTCCCAAGTCTCGCCGCCTCGCTCGCCAACTCGTCTGGCATGTTCCTCGATCCGTCCCCGATCTACGATCTGGCGCGTCCGGGCTACGCGCTTTACGGCGGCAATCCGACGCCGGGCAGCCCGAACCCGATGCGGCCCGTCGTGACCCTAACCGCGGCGATCCAGCAGATACGCTCAATCGAAACGGGCATGAGCTGCGGCTACAACGCCCAGTGGACCGCCAGGCGCCCAACCCGGCTCGCGACTCTACTTATCGGCTATGCCGACGGCCTGCCGCGCGGGGCCGGCGCAACGGATGCGAGACCGGGCGCCGAAGTCGCGGTCGCCGGGCGCCGGGCGTCGCTGGTCGGGCGGGTGTCGATGGACCTCGCCATCGTCGATGTCACCGACCTGCCCGAGGACCGCGTCCGCGCGGGCGATCCGGTCGAGCTATTCGGCGAAACAATCGACCTCGACGACTTCGCCGTCCGCAGCGGCACGATCGGCTATCACCTTCTGACCAGCCTCGGCCCCCGCTATCAGCGGGAGTACGTCCTCTAGCCCTCCCGCCAGGCGGGAGGGCTGAATGGCCGGGTTACTTCGCCGGAGCGGTGGGAGCTGGGGCGACAGGGGCTGGCGTCGCCGGGGCCGCTGTAACCCCACTTTGCTGCTGCTCGAGCATTTTCCGCTGCTCTTCCGCCTTCTTCTGCAGTTGTTGCTGCAGCGCCTGGCGTTGCTGTTCCAGAACCTTGGGATCAGTCGGCTTACCGTCGAAAGCCGGACCCAAGTCCTTAAGCGGAATGTTGAACGTCAGCTCGCGCCCCGAAACGTCGCCGCCGGGCACGCGCATGACGACGCTCATGTTCTGCCCTTTCTTCAGCGCCTCAAGCGTCTTCGGACTGATCTCGATCTCCGCCGAGCAGGCGTTCTGGAAGCACATGTCGTACCTGCCTTCGAGCGCTTCGCCTTTGTCGACGATGACACGGAAGCCGGGCTTCAGCATCATGCCGATCGGTAGGATCAGAAACCGCAACTTGCGCTTCTCCTCACCGGAAACGTCAAACAAGTTGATGCTGATCATCGGCGGCTGATCGGCCGAGGTCGAGAAGTCGCGCATCGTGGCGCAAGCGTCGTGGCCGGCGGGATCTTTTGCGCAGAATTTGGCCCACTGCGGCTCGGGGGAAACGAGGTCGACCTTAGATGGCGGAGCCGGTTGACCGGGGGCCGCCTGGCCCGGCGCTCCTGGAGCCGCGGGCTTCGCGGGCTGCGTCTGCGCGAAGGTTGCGCCCGACAGTGCGACACTCATCGCGAGCGCAGCAGCGCTGAGGCGCATGACTTGAAATTTCATCAATTGTCCTTTCGAACTGTTAAGCGGAATCGTACTGCGCTTCGCCTTGCGCCAGAAAAACGCCAATCGGCGCCCACGATCGGCGTTGGCCAGCTTCCGGGCGACCTCACGACGCGCGGCGCGGGAAATGCGCTGCGGATTGGCGCCCCTCTTTCCATATTCGACGCGATATTCCAATAGCAATTTCGGCCCTTCCACCATGCGCCGCGCGCAAAAAAGCGCCGGCGTGGGCGAGTGGGGTCAAAGATGCGCCTTCCGTTGGGAATCCGCCGACCGCCGATGATAGAACGGCGGCCATGATCGGCCATGCGATTCGCAGCCTGTTCGGCGCCGCGCTTGGGCTCGCCCTCGCGGTGGGTCCGACGCAGGCGGAGGGCGTCGTCGCTCCGCCTGCGGGCGCGATTGCAATGCACGGCGAGCCGGCCTTGCCGCCTGACTTCGACCACCTGCCCTACGTGAATCCTGAGGCCCCCAAGGGCGGCGCGCTCAATCTTGCCTATCTTGGCGCCTTCGACAGCCTGAACCCTTACAACGTCAAGGCTCTTGTCGACGGCGCAAGGCCTCATCGGCAATGTCTACCAATCGCTGATGACGCGCTCCGCCGACGAGCCGTTCACGCTTTACGGCCTCATCGCCAAGAGCATCGAAACCAATGCGGCCCGCGATAAGGTCGTCTTCCATCTCGATCCGGCGGCCCGGTTCTCGGACGGAACGCCGATCACCTCGGCCGACGTCGTCTTCACCTTCAACCTGCTCAAGGCCAAGGGCCGCCCGCAGCAGCGCGCCGCGTTCTCGCTGGTCAAGGCCATCGACGCGCCCGACGACTGGACCGTGGCTTATGATCTCTCGGGGGCCAACGATCGCGAGCTGCCGCTGACGCTCGCGATCATGCCGGTTCTGTCGCGCGCCCATATCGACGCCGAGCATTTCGAGGACCAGACCCTGCAAATCCCGATCGGCTCTGGCCCGTATCGGGTCGCGGAGGTCAAGCCTGGGCAGGGCCTGGTGCTGGAGCGCGACCCCAACTACTGGGCGAAGGACCTGCCGATCTCGCGCGGCCTCTACAATTTCGATCGGATCCGCATCGACTATTATCGCGACGCGACCGCGATGTTCGAAGCCTTCAAGGCCGGGCTGATCGACTTCCGGATCGAGGACGACGCGAACCGCTGGCGCAATGGCTATGATTTTCCCGCCGCTCGCGACGGGCGCGTCATCAAGGCCGCCATTCCGAGCGGCCTGCCGAAGGGCGTTTCCGGCTTCGCCTTCAATACCCGCCGGCCGCCATTCGCCGACGTCCGTGTGCGCGAGGCGCTGGCCTCGATGTTCGACTTCGAGTGGATCAACGCCAATCTCTTCGCCGGCGCCTACAAGCGTTCCGAGGGGTTCTTCGACGACAGCGAGCTGTCGTCGATCGGCCGCCCCGCTTCGGAGCGGGAGCGGGCGCTGCTTAAGCCCTATCCCGGCGCGGTGCGCGACGACGTGATGGAAGGCGAATGGCGCGCCCCGGTCTCCGACGCCTCCGGCCGCGACCGCACGATCGCCAAGAGCGCGCTCGACGAGCTCGCCGCCGCCGGCTATTCGCTCCGCAACGGCCGGCTCGTTGACGCGCATGACGCGCCGCTCGCCTTCGAGATCCTGGTCAAAAGCCGCGACGAGGAGCGCCTGGCGCTCGCTTACGCGCGCAATCTCGCCCGCATTGGCGTCACCGCCAATGTGCGGCTCGTCGACGAGGTGCAGTTCCAGCGCCGGCGCACGAGCTTCGACTTCGACATGATGATCGGCTCGTGGATCGCCTCGCCTTCGCCCGGCAACGAGCAGCGCGGGCGATGGAGTTCGGCGGCGGCCAACGCCGAGGGCGCCTACAACATCTCGGGCGTCGCCTCGCCCGCGGTCGATGCGATGATCGCGGCGATCCTGGCCGCCAAGACCAATGAGGACTTCGTCGCGGCGGTGCGGGCGCTCGACCGGCTCCTCATCTCCGGCTTCTACATCGTGCCGCTCTATTACGCGCCGGAGCAGTGGATCGCCTATTCGGCCAAGCTCGGCCGGCCCGACAAGACGCCGCTGTTCGGCGTCGAGCTTTCCACCTGGTGGCGGCGCGAAAAGTGACCGCCGAACCCGGCGATCCGCCGCCAAGGCCTCGGGGGTTGAACCGGTCGGCGCGACGCTGCGGCTACAACCAGCGCGCGAGATGCGTACAGCCTAAACGCCAATAAACGCCAGTAAACGCTAATAAACGTTAGTAAAATTGCTAGCGTTTACTAGCGTTTATTTTTCCGAATCGGGACTTTTCAATGGGTTACGGCCGATTGGAATAAAAAAATCTGACCCCCTTCGTAACTCGCGTCTCAGGTTGTCTTCAAGTGTCCTTTCTCTTCTCACCTGCCTCCCCGGCAAGGCCTGGACGGGGTCGGTGCCATCCGACGATTGGTAAAGATATAGCACAGACTTCTGGTTTTGTAAAGATTTTGCAGATATTTTTCTCAAGCGCGAGGGAATTCGGAATTTCCTGTCGCCCTTATAGCCCGCCGTACAAGGCCAGCGATGTCGAACTAGTCGCTTGACGAGGCCCGGCCGCAAAACCACGCCCGTCGTCCCACGCCTTCAGGTCCGGCCTGTTCCGCCAGCTTCTGCCAATGATCACGATCATGGCGCAAGTCGTCGATTTCCTGCCGCAGCTCGTCGCGGTTCGCCCTCACTTCAGCAAGGAGTTGGCGCAGACCCAGGATCTCCGCCTCCAATATCGGAAGCTTGAGGGCCGATTCGTCAGCCGTCGCCGCTGTCGGTTCCGTTTTGACATCCCGGCCCTCCGGAACATTGTCCCCGCGACGCCGGATAGGCGTCCGCATCGACCCGGAATGAGCTGCTCTTCGTTGTCGCAGGCTATACATCAGATAGGCGCCTATTGAGCATGAGGATTGAGAACCGCTGATCCCTGGAGCTTCGATATCCGGCGACGCTGAGCCCGGCGAAGCCAATGAGCATCATCACCCAGGTCGACGCCTCGGGAGTCCCGCCAGCGGGCGCGCCCGCTGCGAGGTCCATCGAAAACGAAGAGGCCTCGAACCGGTAAAGGTCGCTTGGGAGCCAAGGCACATCTAGCGAAATGCCGGACGACAACAGGGACCAGGAATGGGCTCCATTGCTGTCCAACATGCGTTCCCCCTCGACAAGCCAATCCGCGCCGAAACTAGTTGGCTCCAGGCGCTCGATCACGACCATCCCTCCCACGCCCATCGCGTGCCCGGTTGCGTCGACAACTTTCTTCCCAGAGGGCTCCACGTTGTTCGAGGTCAGCAGTTCGTTCCGCCGAACGACGTAGGCTCCAAAAGCGGGACCGCAATTGACGGGGCATCTGAACCCACCGCCAAGGGGCGATTGCGTCCGCAGACGCTCAAGCCCGTTATTGGTCCACGGGGAATTGGCAAAGCCGTAGGACGAAGCGCTGATCTCCCGCGCGCTTGCGTCAGCATTCGTCACTGAGGCGGCGAGAGCCGCCGCGGCCGCAAAGGCGAGCGCTATCGTCGATCGGAGGATCGCACGCCGAGGCCGCGTCTGCGGCGGCCAAAATGATCGATTCGGATCCTCACCTTGATTCGAAGGTTAATACGATTTGTCAGGAATTCAACTAAAAGTTGTTACACGCATATATTCTCGTTAATGTTGTAGTCGGAAAAGGACTCCATGAACCCGGGCGTCACCCATCCCAGGAGGACGAACTGGAGCAGATCGACAAATTCGCCGTCGAGCAGGGCGATCAGCGCGGCAGAAACCAAAGGCGGACGCAGCGAGGCTGGCCAGCGGAAAGGCGCACGAGGCGCGGCTGACGTCCGCTTGCGCTCGTCCGCGGGCAGCGCCAGATAAGGCGCTTGGGTATCAACGGAGCCAGGGCCCATGAGCGAAGCGGATCAAGTTCTCACCATCGACATCGTCAGCGATGTCGTATGCCCCTGGTGCTATCTCGGCGAGAAACGCCTGGAGGAAGCGCTTTCGGAAGAAGCGGGCCCGGTCGTGGTGCGCTGGCGGCCCTATCAGCTCGATCCGACTATCCCCGAAGGCGGCCTCGACCGCACCGAGTACATGGAGAAAAAGTTCGGCAAGAGCGGCAGGCTGCAATCCGCGCACGACAATCTCACGCGGCTCGGCGCCGAGGTTGGCGTGCCCTTCGCCTTCGACAAGATCAAGCGCTCGCCCAACACCCTCGACGCCCATCGCCTCATTCGCTGGGCTGCGCCAGCCGGCGTCCAGGCGGAGGTCGCCGATCGACTGTTCAAGGCCTATTTCGTCGAAGGTCGAGACATCGGCGACCGCAACGTGCTGGTCGAAATCGCCAGCGAATGCGGCCTCGACGCCAGCGAGGTCGAAAAGCTGCTGGCCGATGGCGCTGACGCCGAGCTGGTGCGCCAGGAGATCGAGCAGGCCCAGGCGATGGGGGTGAGCGGCGTGCCGTTCTTCATTTTCGGCGGCCGCCTCGGCGTGCCCGGCGCGCAGGAGCCTTCAGTGCTGCGGCAGGCGATGGCTGAGGCGCGGCAGGCGATGGCGAAAGCGGCCAACGAAACGGCCGCGAGCGCCTGAATTCACGCCGCGTCGTCGAGCCGGGCGATAAGCTTGGGCGACAGTTCGACGCGCGGCGCCCGATCCTCGCCCGGATTCGCGGGCGGCGGGCTGAGCTCCGGCAGGGTCCCGCTTGTCGGAGCTTTCGCGAAGTCCGCGATAAGCTTCGGCGCCTGGCCGGCTTCGTCGTTCACCGGAGAAAACTCGAGGATTTGCGGCAGCCGACCGCCCGAAGCGGAAGCAGCCGCCTCGCGCGCGAAGCTCGCGGCTTCCGCCTTCGCCGCCTCGGCGGCGAACCGCCACAGCAGCGCCCGAACCTTGGCGAGCGCCGGATCGTTGCGCTTCTCGCACTCGTCGATGACCTTTTGCACCAGCGGCAGTTTGAGCCCGTCGCCAATCTCGCCGGCATGAACCTTGATCGCGGCGAGCGCGGCGCGGAAGGCGGGCAGGACGCCGCTCTTCAGGCCAGCCCGGTGGGCGAGCGCGGCGAAGCCTTCCCCTTGCGGCTCCAAGATAAAGGCGGCGACGCGGGGCAGCGGCACGGCGGACAATTCCGCCAAAGCGTCCGCGAACAGAGCCCATCCTCCGCCAAGCAGCGAACGCAGCAGCAACGCCGGCGTCAGTGAGCCGGCTGCGCGCAGCGTGCGCGTGAGTTCCGCCCGCTCGTCGGGACGGCATGACGAGGCGATTGTGCAGAGCGCCTGATCGCGCGCCTCGCGGGCGATGCGCTCGGCCTGCTCGCGCGGCATCCAAACCGACGCCTCGACGGCTAAGTCCTTCGCCGCCGCCACAGCGATGCGCGCCCTCAAGCTTGCCGGGAGTGAGGGGCGTTCGAGCAGCGCGTCGCGCAGGCTCACGTCGTCGTTGAAGCGTGAAAGAATGCGGTGCAGGAGTTCCGCCGGAAGATCGACCTCGGCATTGCCGATCAGCGCGAGAATCGCATCGCGTTCGCCGATCTCAGCCAGCGCGGCGGTTGCGCCGGGCGGCAGGTTTGGCCGGCGCGCGAGCGCCGTCTGGGCGAAGACGCCTCCGGTCTTGACGCAATCGACGAGGTCGGCGTCGGTCAGCACGGGCGAGCGCTGAAGCACCGCTGCGGCCACTTCCGGTTCGTCCGCCGCCAGCGCGAGGATCAAGGTGCGCGGCGCATCGCTGGCGGTGCAAAGCGCCGCCGCCAGCGCCCGGCGCACCAAAGCCGATGGGTCGTCGAGCAGCGCGGTCATCGCCAACGCCGCTTCGGCGCGCACTGGCGCGGTGAGATCGGAATAGAGATAAGGCGCGGGCGAGCGCGCTCGCCCCATGCGCGCGCGCCTCTTCGTCGGCGGATTGCGCCCAGGCGAGAAATCGGCGCACTATATCTGGCTTGGCGATAGAGGGCGGCAGCAGCATCGGTTGGTTGGCGTTCATGAGCTGCCTCCTTCGCCGGTCATGGCGGCGGACACTGATCGCTAGATTGCATGAGCGTGGTTAATAGCAACTTAAAGTTGCAGAGAGACATCCATGGAACCCGGAAGTCTTCGCCATCCGCGCGGCGGCCTCTATTTTGAGGCTTTCTCAGTCGGTCAGGTGTTTCGCCATGGGCTGACCCGCACCGTCACCCAAATGGACAACATGCTGTTCTCCAACATGACGTTGAATCCGCAGCCGCTGCATATCGACGCGCATTTTTGCGCGACCGAGACCGAATGGGGCCGGCCGCTGATGAATTCGCTGTTCACGCTTGGGCTGATGATCGGCATTTCCGTCAACGACACCACGGTCGGCACGACCATCGCCAATCTCGGCATGACGGATGTCGCTTTTCCCGCGCCGTTGTTCGAAGGCGACACGATTCGCGCCGAGACGGAAGTGACGGCGGTGCGCGCCTCCAAGTCGCGCCCCGACGCGGGCCTGGTCGAGTTCCGGCACCGCGCGTTCAAGCAGGACGGCACGCTGGTCGCCGAGTGCCGTCGCACCGCGTTCATGCGCCGGCGCGAACCTGAGATGCTGACAGCCTGAGCGCGATGCGCTCGCTCCTCATCGCGCCGGCGGACGAGAAACGGCTCGCCGAGGCGCTCGAAGAGCGGCGCGGACGCAATCATTGTCGATCTCGCCCGGGCCGCGCCGGCCGACAGGGTCGCGGCGCGGGCCGTGGCGGCGCGGTTTCTGAAAGGAGACGCGCGGCCGGGGCAGGCGGGCCGGCGCTCATCGTCAGGACAAATGCGCTCGATTCGGGCGAGACCGATTCCGATCTCGACGCGGTGATGGCGCATGCGCCCGACGCGATCCTGCTGCCCGGGAGCCTGGGCGCTGCGAGCGTGCAGCAGCTTTCCGCCAAGCTTGCGGTGCGCGAGGCTGAGTTCGCCCTCCCCGACGGGGGGACGCGGATCATCGCCGTCGCCGACACGGCCCAGTCTTTGTTCAACATGGGAAGTTATCGCGGCTCGAGCGCGCGGCTTATTGGCGTCGCCTGGAGCTGCGGAGGCCTTGCGCGCCGATATCGGGGCCGAGACGGACCGCGACCACCTTGGCGACTACGCCGGTCCCTATCGCCTGGCGCGCGACTTGACGCTGCTTGCCGCGACGTCAGCGCGCGTGGCGGCGATCGACGCGCCCTTCGCACGACCTGCGCGACGCGGAGGGTCTGCGCGCCGAAGCGCTCGCCGCACGGCGCGACGGCTTTGCCGGCAAAATGGCGATCGACCCGGCCCAGGTTGGCGTCATCAACGAGATATTCCCGTCGCGATGACGCCCTGACGCGGAGATCAGCGCCTCGGAGAAGGCGCGGCGTCGAGCCCTGCTTACTGAACCGCCGCCTTGCGCGCTTCGATCTCGGCCACCCATTGCTCGGCGTTCTTCGCCCGCGTGCACACGACCTTGACGTATTCCGTACCGTCACTTTGCACAAGATCTGTGCGGGCAATCATCGTTTGCGCATTGAATGCGCACATCATTGGATTGTCGACGGTCGGGCCCCGGACCACGTCAACGGCCGTCTTCGCCTGACAATCCGCGTGTGACAGCGCGGTCGAACAGATAAGAACGAGAATAGAATACATTAGCGCCCCCGATGTTTGAGTGTTTGCGGCCGGCCTGCGTCTGCGCGCGCGCTCGGCCCTGTCTGCAACCAATCCAATCGTGACAAAGTTGCGACATGGGGTTACCGCAAATTCCGTGCCGTGACCTGGACCCGCGGCCCGCAGCGCACTGCATCGCGTGCGTGGTTGACCCGGCCATAACGCACTGAAAGCGCTCGCTGGCGCGAGCGCTTTCAGGCGTAAGACCGGCGAGCTCCAAACCCCCTTCGGTTGGCCCCGCAGGCCCGCCCGCCGCCGATTTTATGTTTTGAATTGCGCCCGCTATCTCGCGGCGTGCGCCGCCTTCTTCCTCGGCACAGGCTCGCCCGCTTCGCCGGCGACGTGTCCGTTGACCACCGCGTAAGCCGTCACCTCGCGCTTGACCGACGGGATCTTGACCATGATCGATTTCGACACGTCGCGAACGATCTGGCCGCACTTATCCCCTTCATGGGTGAAGTAGAAGCTCAGATACTCGATGAGCCCCGTGCCCTCTTGGTGAGGCGGCAAGCCGACCTTGAGGTCGCCTGCATGGTAGCAGGTGTCCGTCGTCGTCACCGTTACGGTCGCCTTGTATTCGTCGCCATGCTCCCATACGAGCGCAAGCTCGACCTTGAGATTGTGCTGAGCCTTCGACATCACTTTCTCCTAATGGTGCGCGCTCTCGCGCGCGGCTAAAATTGCGTGTTCGAACGCGATCGGCTTTTAGCGGGATCGAGCGGGCGCGCTGTGAGCGTCGTCACATCGCGGACATGGCGAGGCCTGCGCTGCAAAGTACGCACGCCTTCGGCCTCGATGCGTCTTGGGCGTTTACGCGCGCGTGGCGGGCGTGAGTCATAGAATTCGGAGTTGCGACTTCAGCGATCCGCGCCGCTCACTCCGCCGCGACCGAAACCTCGGAGGCGGGGCGCGCCGGCCTGATCGTGGCGTGCGGCGGCCCGGCGCGCAGGGGCTCGTGCGGCTCCTCGGCATCGCCGACGAAGCGGCTGAACAGCCGCCAGGTAAAGCGGCCGAGGTCGTCGAGCACCGTGAACACCGCGGGCACGAAAACGAGCGACAGCATCGTCGACATGATGAGGCCGCCGATCACCGCGATCGCCATCGGCGAGCGGAAGCCGCCGCCGTCGCCCAATCCCAAAGCCGATGGGAACATGCCGGCCGCCATTGCGATCGTCGTCATCACGATCGGCCGCGCGCGCTTGCGGCCCGCTTCGACCAAAGCCTGCGTGCGCGGCGTGCCGCGGCCGATCTCCTCGACCGCGAAGTCGACCAGCATGATCGCGTTCTTGGTGACGATGCCCATCAGCATCAGAATGCCGATCACCACCGGCATCGACATCGCCTTGTGGGTGATGAGGAGCGCGATGATCGCGCCGCCGATCGAGAGCGGCAACGAGATCAGGATGGTGATCGGCTGCAGGAAGCTGCCGAACAAGAGCACGAGGAGCCCATAGACCATCATGAGGCCTGCGCCCATCGCCGCGGCGAAGGAGGCGAAGACTTCGCTCATGATCTCGACGTCGCCGGTCTCGCGGATTTCGACGCCCGGCGGCAGGGCCTTGGCGGTCGGCAACGCGTGGATCGCCGCGACCGCCGCGCCGAGCGCGGAATCGCCGCGCAGATCGCCCTCGATCGTCACGCGTCGCGTCCGATCGTAGCGGTTGATCGCGGTCGGTCCGTGGGCGATCGAGAAGTCGGCGACCGCGGATAACGGCGTCGTTGCGCCGCCGCTCGTCGGCACGCGCAAATCCTGCAGGAGGCCGGGGCGGGCGCGCGCTGCTTGGTCGAGCTCGACGCGGATCGGGACCAGCCGATCGCCGGCGTTGAACTTGGCGAGATTGGCGTCGATGTCGCCGAGCGTGGCGACGCGGATCGTGTCGGACAAAGCCTCGGTCGAGACCCCAAGATCGGCGGCGACCTGAGGCTTCGGCACGATGCGCAATTCCGGCCGCTCGAGCTCCGCGGTCGAGATCGGATTTTCGATTGTGGGAATCGAGCGCATCTCGCTCGCGATCTGATTGGCGGTGTCGTTGATGACATTGATGTCGGGGCCCGCGATGATGAGCTGCAGGTCGCGCTGACCGTTGTCCTTGAGGAACCAGAAGCGGATGTCCGGCTGATCGGCGAGCATCGCGCCAATCCTCAGCTGCATGTCCTGCTGCGACGCCTCGCGCTTCGATTTGTGGACGAGATTGATGATGATCGTCGCCTTGCGCGGCTCGTCATCCGTCGCCGCCCATGAGCTTGCCGCCGAAAATGAGCGCCGAGCGAACCTCGGGCATGGCGCGCAATTTCTCCGAGATCGCGCGGGTGACGCGATCGGTGTCGTCGAGCCGCGATCCGGGCGGCAGCTCGATCGCCAGAGCGCGCGGCCGTAGTCGTCCGGCGGGATGAATCCGGACGGCAGCAATTGCGTCGACCACAGCGAAGCGGCGAAAATCAAAGCGCCCGCGAACAGGGTCAGCCAGCGGTGGCGCACGGAAGCGCGCACGAGCCGCGTATAGAAGCGCATCACCGCGCCGTCCTGTTGCGTATGCTCGTGCGGCGCGCGCAGGAAATAGGCGGCGATCACCGGCGTGACGAAACGCGCGACGAGCAGCGAGAACATGACGGCGATCGCGACCGTCAGGCCGAACTGACGGAAATATTGCCCGGCGATGCCGCCCATGAAGCTCACCGGCGAGAAGATCGCAGCGATCGAGAGCGAGATTGCGATCACCGCGAGCCCGATCTCGTCGGCGGCCTCGAGCGAAGCGCGATAGGCCGACTTGCCCATGCGCATATGGCGGACGATGTTTTCGATCTCGACGATCGCGTCGTCGACCAGGATGCCGGTGACGAGCGTTATGGCGAGGAGGCTCACGAGGTTGAGCGAGAAGCCGAGGGCGTCCATCGCCCAGAAGCTCGGAATGACCGACAGCGGCAACGCGACGGCCGTGACGAGCGTGGCGCGCAGATCGCGCAGGAAGATGAACACGACGACGATGGCGAGCAGCCGCGCCCTCGATCAGCGTCTCCATGGTCGAATGATAATTGCCGACCTCGCTGTCGACCTGGGTGTCGACCTTGGTGAATTTCACTTCCGGATGCGCCGCCTGGATTTTCTCCAGCCGCTTCGCGATCAAAGCATCGACGCTCACGTCGCTTGCGCCCTTGGCGCGGGTCACGCCGAAGGCGACGATCGGCTCGTCGAACAGGCGGGTGAAGGTGCGAGGCTCGGCCGCTCCATCGGTGACGGTCGCGAGCTCGTCGAGCCGGACCCTGCGCCCGCCCGGCAGAGCGATCGGCAACGCGGCCAGATCTTCCAGCTTTCGCGCGCCGGCAAGCGTGCGAATCGCCTGTTCCTGGCCCGCGAGCTCGCCGCGGCCGCCGCCGAGATCGACATTGTCGGCGCGCACCTGCTCGTTGACGGCCGCCGCGGTGACGCCGAGCGCGAGCAACCTCTCCGGGTCGAGGGCGACGCGGATCTCACGATCGACCCCGCCGAACCGCTTGACCTCGCCGACGCCGTGGATGCTCTGCAGGTCGCGTGCGACCGTGTCGTCGATCAACCACGACAGCTGCTCGACCGAAAGCCCCGGCGCCGACGCGGCGTAGGTCACGATCGGCAACCCTTCGATGTCGACACGGCTGATGATCGGCTCGTCGATGGTGCGCGGCAGATCGGTGCGGATCTTGGCGATCTGATCCTTCACGTCGTTGAGCGCGCGGTCGACGTCGACCGAGCCGACTGTGAACTGCACGATCGTCGATGACGATCCGTCGGTGACGGTCGAAACGACGTGCCAGACGCCGTTGACGCTGGCGACGGCGTCCTCGACTTTTTTCGTCACCTGCGACTCAAGCTCCGACGGCGCGGCGCCCGACTGGGTGATGAGCACCTGGACGATCGGAATGTCGATGTTCGGAAACCGGGTGATCGGCATCGTCCGGAAGCTGATCAGGCCGAGAATCGTCAGAACCGCGAACGCAACGATCGCAGGGATGGGTTTGCGGATCGACCAGGCGGAGACGTTGAGGCGCATCGGCGTGCCCCTTACCCGTTGGCTGCGGTCGCTTCGGGGGTCGGGCGCACCCGGTCGCCCGACCTTAAGAAAGCCGCGGCGCGCGTGATGACGCTTTCGCCCTCCGTGACGCCCGCTTGGATTTCCACCCAATCGCCATCGGTGATGCCCGGCTTCACCTGGCGCATCTCGACCTTTTCGTCGCGCACCACGTCGAGGCGCGCCGCATCGCCATCCCGCTCCAATGCGGTCGCCGGAACGCCAACGCCCTCGCGACGGGCGAGTTCGACCTGATCCTGAGGCGAAGGCCCCGATGTGGGCGCGCGAAACGTCGCCAAGCGCGATCCGGACCTTGCCGGTGCGGCTCGCCTTGTCGACCTCCTGGTTCACGAGACGGACGCGGCCTGAGACCGGCCCTTCGACGCCGGGCAGCTTCAGTTCCGCGGGCATGCCGACGGCCAGGCAGAGCGAGCGTCTGCTCGGGCACGTCGGCCTCGAGATCGACCGCTCCGTCCTCGATGATGCGAAACAGCGGCTCGCCTGAAGTCGAAGCGGAGGCGCCGAGCCTCGCCGACCGTCGGCTGACGATTCCCGACACGGGCGCCTTGACCTCCGTCCGGTCGATTCGCACCGTGAGCTCCTGCCGCTCCGCGTCGCGGCTCTTGCGGTCGGCCTGGGCGACGCCAAGCGCAAACTGGGCGGCGGCCAGTTGGGCCTGCGCCGTCTTCATCGCCATCTCGCGCTGCTCGATGGTCGAAGCGGCCATGACGCCCGCCTCGAGCTTGCGCGCGCGATCGAAATCGGCGTTCGAAAATTGCACTTGCGCCTGAGACTGCGCGATCAAGCTCCGAGCCTGATCGATCGCCGCATCGGCGCGTCGGGTCGACGCGTCGTTTTCGGCAAGCATGGCGTCCAGTTGGCTGCGATCGAGGCGGGCCAGAACCTGCCCTTCCTTCACCCGGTCGCCATCCTCGGCGTCCAGTTCGACGATCGTGAGCCCATCGATGCGGGCCGCCACCTGCGCTTCCTCACGCGCCACCAGCGTGCCGGAGACGAACAACCGGTCGACGAATTCGCGTTTTGTTGCGGGAACGATGGTGACCGCGGGCGGCTCAATCACGCGCGGCTGATCCGCCGCGGATTGCGCGGGGGCCGGGCAGGCGGCGGCCTTACCGGGAGCGAATTTGTCTATGAGCGCACGCGGGAAGGCGCAAGGCGCGACTGCGCTCGCCACCCACACGCCGCCAAGCGCGGCCACTGCGGCGGTGACGGCGATAATCAAGATCCGTCGCATCACTTAGCCTCCGCGCCCGGCTCGGGGCGGAGCGCCCCGGCGAACAATGCCTTGAGGACGCCGACCGCCATCGGCGTCTCGGCCTTGCGGTCAAAATTGGCTTCGATCGCGATTCGCTTGAAGAGACCAGCCACAAAGGTGAAAAAGAACCGCGCGCCGAAATGGGAGTTGAGTTCATGAGACGCCGCGCCACTGGCCTTCGCCATATCGATAAGGTTCTCGAGGCGCGCAAGCACTTCGGCGTCGATCGCGCGCGTCATCGCGGCGACCCGCGGATTGCGCCCCGCCTCGGCCCAGATCTCGATCAGCAGCCGGGCTTTCTCCTGCGACTTGTCGAGCACATGCTTGCGCAAGCCGTAGTGGACCGCCTCCATGATATGACGATCGTCGGCCATGAGCTCGCCGAAAGCCTGGGCCAACTCGGCCTGATCGCGCTCGCACAGGCCCTCGACAATCGCTTCTTTGGAAGGGAAATAGCGATAAAGATTGCCCGCGCTCATGGCGACTTCGTCGGCGACGCCTTGCATCGTCGTCGCATGAAAGCCGTTGCGGACAAAAGCACGCTCCGCCGCTTCGAGGATGCGCTGGCGTCGCTCGGCGTCGGCGGGCCGACGTCCTGTTGGGGCCGAAGTCAATGACATGGGAAACCCGCGAGAATGAACGTTCATTCTCATGGAGCGCCGCAAATGTGGCCTCAGAGTGGCGATGGGGCCGGCCAAGCCGTTCGCTGGCCCAGACGAACGGCCGTCGGTCCTTATCTATTTGATTTCGTAGGCGCCCTTCGCCACGGCGACCGCCTTGCCCGGCGCGGAGGGCAAGAAGCCTCCCAGCAAGCCGACCGCCGGCAGGAAAGCGCAGACCTGATAGACGAAGGTGAGGCTCGTCTTGTCAGCCAGTATGCCGAGCAGCGCCGCGCCAACGCCCCCTAGGCCGAACGACAGGCCGAAGAACAACCCCGCCACCGCCCCGACATTGCCGGGAGTCAGTTCCTGCGCATAGACGATCATCGCCGAGAAGGCCGACGAGATGATGAGGCCGATCGCAATCGAGTTGATCACCGTGCCCAGAAGCCCGAGATGGGGCAAGAGCAGGGTGAAGGGCAGAACGCCTAGGATCGAGCCCCAGATCACAAACTTCGCGCCGAACCGATCGACCAGCGGGCCGCCGAGGAATGTGCCGGCGGCGATGGAGGCAAGGAACACGAACAGCAGCACCTGCGAGCTCTGAATCGAGACGCCGAACGTCTGGATCAGATAGAATGTGTAATAGCTGTTCAGGCTCGAGAGGTAGAGGACCTTCGAGAACAGCATCACGATCAGCACGAACAGCGTGCGCACCACGACCGGGCGCGGATGGGCGGGCGCTATGACCGTGGTCGCCTTACGCGGCAGCGCCCGAACCGCGGCATACCAACGGCTGACGCCGGTCAGGATAACCACCGCTGCCAACGCGAGCAGCGTGAAGATCAGCACCGAGTGCTGCCCGAACGGCACCACGATAAAAGCCGCGAGCAACGGGCCTAAGGATTGCCCGAAGTTCCCGCCGACCTGAAACAAGCTCTGGGCGAAGCCATGCCGGCCACCCGAAGCCGCGCGGGCGACGCGGGACGCCTCGGGGTGGAAGACGGCGCTGCCAATGCCGACCACCGCCACCGAGAGCAGGGTCAGCAGATAGGAATTGGCGAACGCCAGCAGCACGAGGCCAACCAGCGTGAAAGCCATGCCGGCCGGCAGGATGAAATTAAGCGGCCGCTTGTCCAGGCTCATCCCGATCAGCGGCTGAAGGAAGGAGGCGGTGAGCTGGAAGACGAAAGTGATGAGGCCGATCTGGAAGAAGCTCAGCGCAAAACGCTGACGGAAGACCGGATAGAGAGCCGGGGCCAGCGACTGCATCACGTCGTTGAGCATATGCGAGGCGCTGAGCGCGATCAGTACGCCGACCGTCGCAGTTTGGACGCTCCGGCGTGTCGCGGCGGAACCCTCAGCGTATATCGGCGCAGTCGTCACGGATTTGTCCCCAGGCGGCGCGTCGCGGTTGGCGCGCTTCCCAAAAAATCAGGCCGCCAAAAGCGGCCTCGCTGTTAGGTGTGCCGATGATATGGGCGCTTCGGCCCCTCATTGTCAATTCGAGGACGATTATTTCCCGGCGCAGGCGTTCAAAACGCTGTTACATTCGTTTACTTCGGCGCCAGCACCATGGTCATCTGGCGGCCTTCCATCAACGGTTCGGCCTCGACCTTAGCGATCGGCGACGTTTCGGCCCGCACTCGCTGCAGCAGTTTGAAGCCGATATCCTGATGCGCCATCTCGCGGCCGCGAAAGCGCAGCGTCACCTTGACCTTGTCGCCCTCGTCGAAGAAGCGTTTCACCGATCGCATCTTCACTTCGTAATCGTGATCGTCGATGCCGGGCCTCAGCTTGATCTCCTTGACCTCGACCACCTTCTGGCGCTTGCGCGCTTCGGAGGATTTTTTCTGCTCGAGGAAGCGGTATTTGCCGAAGTCGAGGATCTTGCAGACCGGCGGGGTCGCGTTGGGGACGATTTCGACCAGATCGAGCGAAGCCTCGTCGGCGAGCTGCTGGGCGTCTGAGAGATTGACGACGCCGCGATTTTGCCCCTCGGCGTCAATAAGTTGGACTTGAATGGCGCGAATATCGCGATTGGTGCGCGGCCCGCCCTTCTCCGGCGCCGCGGTAGCTTTCATAGGTCGACGAATGGCCACTCTCCTTTTGTTGGCGTTTAAGGTTCCGACGCCCTTGAGGACGCACGCAATCCCCCCGACCAGAGCATTAAGCCCCGCGGAGCTTCAGAGATGGGTCAGAAAGGGCGTGAAGTCAATCGCCGTGAGGCGCTTAACGCCGGTCAGACGCTGACAAAGCGCCGCGGACGGCCCCGTCGGCTATGCGCCACTGCGCAAGGTCATCTGGCCGAACAAATCGACGCCATGCGATGGCGTGCCCGTTCGTCATTTGGCGGCAATCTCCAGTCGTTACATGTTCCGCTTGGAATAGGCTTTTGATAAGCGTCTCCTTGGCGTCTCTCCCCCCGCGCGAACTCTGAATGAGGAGGCTTCCCATGCGGTCCCGACGCGCACTTCTGGCCGGTGGCGTTTCAAGCTTGGCGGCGCCTGCGATCCTCGTCCGCGCGAAAAGCTCGACAGACAGCCCCAGAGCGCCGCCGACAATCCTGCGGCTTGAGCGCCGCGACATCGAGGTGAACGGCAAGACGGCGTCGGTTTACGCCATCCGACAGCCAAACGGGACCTTTGGCGTCACGACCGAGGCCGGCAAGCCGTTTCGCGTTCGGGTCGAAAACGGCATCGGCGAACCCAGCCTGATCCATTGGCACGGGCTGACGCCGCCTTGGCGACAGGACGGCGTGCCGGGGATTTCCGGACCGCCAATCCCTTCGGGCGGCAGCGCAGACTACGACTTCCCATTGGCGTTCGGCGGCACGTTCTGGATGCACTCGCATCAGGGGCTCTAGGAACAGGGACTGTTGACGGCGCCGCTGATCATCCCTGATCGGCGCGACCGGCCTGACGCGCAGGGGGTCGTCGTGATGCTGGCCGATTTCAGCTTCACGCCGGCGGAGCAGATCTTCGAAAATCTGAAGAACTCAGGCTCGATGGCGGCCATGGCGAAGCCGACCGGCGCCATGGCCTCGACGTCGAGCATGAAGATGGCCGCGCCGATGTCGATGGGCCAATCGGGGCCAGACCTCAACGACGTCAAATATGACGCCTTCCTCGCCAATTTCCGCACACTGGCTGACCCTGAGATCGTCAAGGTCGAACCCGACGGGCGGGCGCTCTTGCGCATCATCAACAGCTCGTCGATGAGCGCCTTTCACGTCGGGCTGGGCGCGCTCGATGGCGAGCTCATCGCCGTCGACGGCTTTGAGATCGCGCCGATCCGAGGACGCAGCTTCCCGGTCGCAGTCGCGCAGCGGCTCGATATTCGTGTCAGCCTTCCGCCCGGCGCCGGCGCCTATCCTGTGCTCGCGCAGCTCGAGGGCGAACGCAGCCAGACCGGAATCATCCTGGTCGCAGCTGACGCTCCGGTTGCCCGAATCCCGGATGTTGCGGAAGCGCCGTCTCCGGCGCTGACACTCGATCTTGAACGGACCTTGCGCGCCCAAAAACCATTGGCCCCGCACAACGCCGACCGCGTCCATACCCTGAACCTTACGGGAGAAATGGCCGGTTACGTCTGGTCCGTCAACAACGTGGTCTGGAACAAAGACACGCCGCCGCTCGCTGTAGCCGAGGGGGAGCGGGGTCGAACTCGTTTTTGTCAATGAGACGCCGATGCCCCATCCGATGCATCTGCACGGGCATGAGTTCCAGGTGGTGGAGATCGACGGCGAGCGCTTCCCCGGCGCGGTGCGCGACACAGTCCTGGTCACTCCCGGACGGCGGGTGGTCGTAGCGTTCGACGCCAACAATCCGGGATGGTGGGCGCTCCACTGCCACCTCCTCTATCACCTGGAGGCCGGCATGTTCGCCACGATCAAGTATGTTTGACGGCCTTCAGATTAGACCAGACTGTCCCTATTCGAGCGCCGTATCGTGGACAAAAACCCGGATGGCGTCCGGCCACGCAAGGGGATGATCGCCGAACGCGAACTTCATTGACGCTGATTTGAAATTCCGCACGCCTGCGGTGACGACCTGAGGGCCTTCGTCGGACGGGAACGATTCCCACGGTCGGACGGATGAGATGCGGTCGACCAGTTGCGGGTCCCTGCATCCAATGTCGCAGTCAGAGCCGGCCAGGCGCCAGCCGACGATATGCTTTCCCATAGGTTTCCCAACGGAATGGTTCGGGAAACATAGACCGCGTGGAGATTTGATTGGCGTCCCGGAGAGGACTTGAACCTCTGACCCCAGGTTTAGGAAACCTGTGCTCTATCCAGCTGAGCTACCGGGACTCTGATCAACCCGCAGCGGCCAAGACCCCTATGGACAGGGCAAGCCCAACTGCGGCATGCCCTTAGCATGAATTTTCGCTCAGCGCACCGCAGCCGCGCGTTGTTCTACGGCCGCAGGCGACGCCTCTGCGCCGCTTGCGCCGCGCTGTGGGCGATCAGTCTCGCCTCGCCTGGCCTCGCGGGTTGCGGCCGGCCCGGCGGCCGCGTTCAGGTGGTCAGAGTCGACGAGCGCCTGGATATCGAGCTCAGCGACGGCAAAATCGTGAGGCTTGGTGGGCTGGACGGGCCCAATGCCCAACGCGGCTCGCCAGAAATTGCGAATATTGCGCGTGATTTTCTGAGCGAACGCCTGCTCGGCGGAGACGCGGACCTTATTCAATTGGCAGGTGGGACCGATCGATGGGGCAGAACGGTCGCTGATCTGGTCGTCGCAGATCCGCGGGATGGATCCGCCCGCTCGACCGCGGCGGCGCTGCTGACGGCGGGTTATGCCCGGGTGCGGCCGGAATTCGAGACCCGCGGCTGCGCGGCCGAGCGTCTGAGGATCGAAGAAGAAGCGCGCCAACAGGAAAAGGGAATATGGCGCGATCCGCAATTCGCCGTGATACAATCGTCCAACTTGGCCGAGCTCCGTCGCTGGGCCCGCAGATTTGTGGTGGTTGAAGGCATGGTGCGAAGGGTTGGCTTCGCGCGATCGCGCATTTATCTTGAGCTTGTCCCCCGCGATGGTCCGACGATCGTGGTCGCACGCAAGCTTGAAGCGGCTTTGGCGCGAGAGGGACGTCCGGTCGCCGCCATGGTCGGACAGACGATCAGGGCGCGCGGCGCCCTCGATGATCGGTTCGGTCCAAGAATCGACGTCGCCGATCCGACGATGATCGAAATTGCGCGCGGCTCCGACGCGCCAGGAGAGGCGAAGCCCAGTCCATGAGCGGTGAGCCGGATAATCTGGGACGCAGGGTTGCGTTCTGGCGCGGCCGGGGCGCTTTGATCGCGCTTATCACCGGTCTGGCGCTGGGCTTGACGGCTTGCGCCTCAATCGATCCGCCGCCCGCGCCCGCCAACATCGCTCCCACGCCTGTGCCGCGCCCCGCTTCGGCCGAAAAGCCCAACCCGGAGCGCAAGCGGCTGATCGACGCGTTCGGCGGCGTCTACTCGGAGCCGGCGATCCAGGCCTATCTCGACGGCGTGCTCATGAAGATCGCGCCGCCTTCAGGCCCGGACGGACCGTCCTATCGTCTCACGATGCTGAACTCGCCTGTCGTCAACGCTTTCTCCCTGCCCTCAGGCGATATCTTCGTCACCCGAGGGCTTCTGGCGCTCGCCGAGGACACGTCGGAAATGGCCGCCGTCATGGCGCATGAAATCGGCCATATCACCGCGCGCCATGCCGCCCAGCGGGCCGAGTTCGAAAAGACGACGGCCTTGTTCTCGCGGGTCAACGCGCAGGTGCTCGCGCAACGTCAAGCTCAAGACGAAGTCGAGGCGCGCTCGAAGCTTGCGATCGCCCGTTTCTCCCGCGAACAGGAATTCGCCGCCGACCAGATCGGCATCAGAATCATCGCTCACGCTGGCTATGACCCTTATGGCGCGGCCCGATTCCTCACCGCACTCGGCGAATGGAGCGCGCTTCGCGCTTCGGTCTCGGGCGCCGGCTCCGCCAATCGCCCGGACATGATGGCGACCCATCCCTCGACGCCGGAGCGTATCGCCCAGGCGACCGAAGCGGCGCGGCAGTTCGGGCCGCCGGGGACCGGCGAAACCGGACGAAGCGCGTATCTCGCCGTCATCGACGGCCTGGCCTTCGGCGACGACCCGTCCCAAGGCATCGTGCGCGACAATGCTTTCATTCATCCAAAACTCGGGTTCGCCTTTCAGGCCCCCGACGGCTTCACGCTCGACAATCAATCGGCCGCGCTGATCGGCGTCGGCGAAACGGGCGGCGAGGCGCTGCGCCTCGACAGCATCGCGATCCCAAAGTCGACCCCGGTCGCGAGCGCCATCGGTTCGGACTGGATCGACGGGGTCAAGACGACATCGATCGAATCCAAGAAGATCGACGGCCTGGAAGCGGCGACCGCGGTCGCTCAGGGCGACCAGTGGAGCTTCCGTCTCGGGGCCGTGCGGCTGAACGGTCGGCTTTATCGGCTCATTTTCGCCGCCCACGATCTTTCGCCAGCCGTCAATTCCCGGTTCATGGCCTCGCTCAATTCGTTTCGTCTTATAAGCGCGCAGGACTCGGCCTTGGCCTCGCCGGAAAAGATCAAGATCGTCGAGGCGGCGAATGGCGACACCGCCGAAACGCTTGCGGCGCGGATGGGCTTCCTGCCGCAATGGCTGGATCAGTTCCTGATTCTCAATGGCCTGGAGCGAGACACCGCTCTTGTTGCCGGCCAGCGCTATAAAGTCGTCGCCCGTTGAACGGCGCGGTCGGAAGCGCAGGCGAGCGTGGGCGCCTGACCGGTCGCCTTGTCATCGCGACGCACAACGCCGGTAAGCTGCGAGAGTTTGACGAATTGCTTCGACCCTTCGGCGTTGAGCCGATTGGCGCGACTGCGTTCGGCCTCGAGGAGCCCGAGGAGACCGGATCGACCTTCCATGACAACGCCGTGCTGAAGGCGAGAGCCGCCGCGCAGGCTTCCGGGCTCGTTGCGCTCTCCGACAATTCCGGGCTTTGCGTCGATGCGCTCGACGGGGCGCCGGGAATCTATTCGGCGCGATGGGCCGGCCCGGCGAAAGACTTTGGCCCCGCCATGGCCCGCGTCGAGAGCGAACTGGAGACGCGCGGGGCTCCCCCGCCGTGGCGGGCGGCTTTCGTCAGCGTGCTCGCGCTCGCCTGGCCGGACGGCGCAGAGGAAACTTTCGAGGGCCGGGTGGACGGGGTCCTCGTCTTCCCGCCGCGTGGGACGGCTGGATTTGGCTATGATCCGATCTTTCGCCCGGACGGTCATGACCGCACCTTCGGCGAGATGAGCGCGGAGGAAAAACACGGCATTCCGGCTGACGGCTCGAGGGCCCTCTCCCATCGCGCCCGGGCGTTTCAGGCGTTCGCTCGGGCCCGGCTCTGAGCAGGCGCGCGGGAGGCGCGTCCGGGCTCTAGCGGCATTTTTACCGGCGCCCCCTAATGTTTTCAGTGTCTTAGAACCCCGTTTAGTTCCGCGCTGAAAAAGTCGCCGGAAAAGGGGTTCTTGTCCGGCGCCATAGGCCGTAGAGATTCGGGGGCGGTGACCGCAGGGGCGACTTCCGAGGATTTCCCGCCCCTCGCACGCGTCTTGGTCCTGCCGGTCGATGAAAGTCGAGGTTGGCCCTCGTCAGTTCGCTCATAATAACATAAAATATCTGTCAAATCAGGGCAGGATGAGCCGAGCGCGCGAGAACGAGGCTTCTCATCACCAGATAGGAAGCGACATATTGCTCCAAGCCAAGACATTCGAGGTGGCCGCGAGCGGCGGCTTCTGGCAAGAAGAGCCGCCCGCGACGGTCGGGCGCAAGGACGGGGGTCCACGATGCAGGTGGAAGAGACCGCAATTCCAGCAGTCAAGATCGTAACCCCGAAGAAGCATGGCGACGCCAGAGGGTTTTTCTCTGAAGTTTACAATCGCTCGGACTGGGACAAGGCCAGTCTTCAATTCACTTTTGTGCAGGACAACCATTCTTTTTCCGCTGCAATGGGCACCTTGCGCGGCTTACACTTTCAGACGCCGCCATTTGCCCAGGACAAGCTGGTCCGCTGCGCGCGCGGCCGCATTCTTGACGTCGCGGTGGATATTCGCCGCTCGTCGCCGACCTATGGCCAATATGTCGCAGTCGAACTCTCCGCCGAAAATTGGCGCCAGTTGCTGATCCCGATCGGATTTGCGCACGCGTTCATGACTTTGGAGCCTGACGTCGAAGTTCTCTACAAGACGACTGCCCCCTACTCGGGCGCTCATGACCGCGGCGTCGCCTGGGACGATCCCGCGATCGGCATTGCCTGGCCGTCGCTGGCAGGGGGGCTGGTGCTGTCGGACAAGGATCGCCGTTTGCCCCGGCTCAAGGACGCGCCGGAACTGTTTGAATGATGCGGATCGCGGTCACCGGATCGAAGGGCCAGGTGGCGACGTCATTGCTGGAGCGCGCCGGCCTTAAGGCCGAAGTCATCGCACTCGGCCGGCCGGCCTTTGACCTGACCGACCGCGCTGCGGTCCTTTCCGGGCTCGAAGGGGCGCGCCCGGACATCGTGGTCAACGCCGCCGCTTACACGGCGGTCGACAAAGCGGAGGCGGAAGAGGCCGACGCTTTTCGGGTGAACGGGGACGGCGCTGGGCATGTCGCGGAAGCCGCGGCGCGGCTCGGCGTTCCGCTCCTTCATCTCTCCACCGACTACGTGTTCGACGGCGCGCTCGACCGCGCTTATCGGGAATACGATCCGACCGCCCCCACCGGAGCTTATGGACGTTCCAAGCTTGCCGGCGAAAAACTTGTCGCTGAGCGCTGCGAAGACAGCGTCATCCTGCGCACCGCTTGGGTCTACAGCCCGTTCGGCGCGAATTTCGTTCGCACGATGCTGAGGCTCAACGAGACGCGGGACGAGGTGGGCGTCGTCGCCGATCAGCGCGGCAATCCGACATCGGCGCTCGACATCGCCGACGCCCTGATCGCGATGGCGGCGAGGTTGAAGGACGACAAGTCGCCGGCATTGCGGGGCGTCTTTCACATGACCGGCTCGGGCGAGGCGGCATGGGCGGATCTCGCGGAAGCCGTCTTCCGCGAAGCCGCGGCGCGAGGCCGGCGACAGACCCAAGTGAAGCGCATCGCCACTGCCGATTACCCGACCCCTGCCCGCAGGCCGGCCAATTCCCGCCTCGACAACGAAAAGCTTGCTCGCGTATACGGCGTGAAACTGCCGGAATGGCGTCAATCGGCGGCCGTCTGTTGCGCCCGCCTTCTCGCGTGATCATTGGGACGGGTGGCCTGACCGGCCGGCGATTGTGAAGGAACTCAAGGACCCTCATGCAGCGCAAAGTGCTTGTGACGGGAGGCGCGGGATTCATCGGCTCCGCGGTGTGCCGGCGCCTGGTGGCCGACGGCGCCTCGGTGCTCAACCTCGACGCGCTCACCTATGCCGGCAATCTGCAATCGCTGGCGACGATCGACAATGCGCCGAACTATCGCTTCGCCAAGGTCGACATTTGCGACCGGCGCGCGGTCGCCGAGGCGTTCGATACATTTGCCCCGGACCATGTCATCCATCTCGCCGCTGAGAGCCACGTCGATCGCTCGATCACGGCGGGCGACGCGTTCATCCAAACCAATATCGTTGGCGCCTTCTCGATGCTGGAGGCGGCGCGAGCCTATTGGCAGGCGGCGGCGCCGCAGCGGCGGGACGCGTTCCGTTTTCTGCACGTCTCGACTGACGAGGTTTATGGCTCGCTCGAGGACGAGGGCGCCTTCGTCGAAGAGACACGTTACGATCCAAGTTCGCCCTATTCCGCCTCGAAGGCGGCGGCTGATCACCTGGTTTCGGCTTGGGCCAGAACCTACGGCTTCCCGGCCGTGATCTCGAACTGCTCGAACAATTACGGCCCCTATCATTTCCCCGAGAAGCTCATTCCGCTGATCATTCTCAACGCCCTGCATGGCAAGCCGCTGCCGGTCTACGGCGCGGGCGCCAACGTGCGCGACTGGCTCTACGTCGATGACCACGCGCGGGCGCTTGATTTGATCGTGTCGCGCGGCCGGGTCGGCGAGAAATACAATGTCGGCGGCCGCAACGAACGCCGGAACATTGATGTCGTGCGTCGCATCTGCGCCATCCTCGACGACCTGCGCCCGAGGCCAAGCCCGCACGAGTCCCTCATTTCCTTTGTCACCGACCGGCCGGGGCACGATCTGCGCTACGCGATCGACGCCGCCAAGCTCGAGCGCGAGCTTGGGTGGCGGGCGCTCGAAACGTTCGAGAGCGGGATTGAGAAAACGGTGCGCTGGTATCTCGACAACGAGTGGTGGTGGCGCCCGCTCAGGGACAAAGTCTACGCCGGCGAACGTCTCGGCGTGATCGCCGAGGCCGGAACTTTGGCTTAAAGCGCGAGCGGGGCTTCTGCAGCGATGAAAGGCATCATTCTGGCGGGGGGCTCGGGCACCCGGCTGCATCCGATCACCCTCGCGGTCTCGAAGCAGCTCGTCCCCGTCTACGACAAGCCGATGATCTATTATCCGCTGTCGGTCGTGATGCTCGCCGGGATCCGCGAGGCGCTGATCATTTCGACGCCCCATGACCTGCCGATGTTTCGCCGCCTCCTTGGCGATGGATCAGAATGGGGCATCCGAATCGAATATGCGGAACAGCCCGAGCCGAACGGGTTGGCGCAGGCTTTCGTGATCGGCGAGGCGTTCATCGCCGGCGGGCCGGCGATGCTCGTGCTCGGCGACAACATCTTCTACGGCGCTGGCTTGAGCGAGCAGCTTCGGACGGCGGCGCGGCGCGAAAGCGGCGCGACGGTGTTCGCCTATCACGTGCCGGATCCGGAACGTTACGGGGTGGTCGAATTCGATTCCGCCGGCCGCGCACTGTCGATCGAAGAGAAGCCTTCCGTTCCCAAGTCGCACTGGGCGGTGACCGGCCTCTATTTTTACGACTTCCGCGTCGTCGAAATCGCCAAGGGGCTCAAGCCGTCGCCGCGCGGCGAGTACGAGATCACCGACGTCAATCGCATCTATCTCGAAGCCGGCGCGCTGAGCGTCGAACGGATGGGGCGAGGCTTCGCCTGGCTCGACACCGGAACGCCGGACTCGCTGATCGACGCCGCAAGCTTCGTCAGGACGCTCGAGCAGCGACAGGGGACCAAGATCAGTTGCCCAGAGGAAATCGCCTTCGAGCTCGGCCTTATCGACGTCACCCAGTTCAAGCGCCTCATCGCGCGCTTCGGTAAGAGCTCATACGGGCAATATCTTCAGTCCGTGCTCGACGAGCGCGGCCGGGGTTCGGGCGCGGCGCTGATTTAGGCTCAATTCTTCGGGAACCCGCGGCGTGAATGGAACGAACTGCGCCACAATTATGGGTCATTTATGCCCGTCGGGGGGTAACCCCTGATGGACGATCAACGACGGCCGCAGGTCGCGCATGTGGCGATCGGCGGCGACTTTGTTGTCGAGCCGGTGTTTTAAACCGCGCCTTGCAGCGGAAGGAAAAAGGATAGGCCGATGACCGAGAAGCGGCGACGCGACGAACCGCAATCCGGTTTGCCGAACGGAGGCCCGGCCTCCAAGCTGAACCGTGCGCTCAAATCGATCGTCACGGTGCAAGCCACAATTCCGGAGGACGCCTTCACCGCTCAGACGCTCGGCGAGCAACGCTCGGGCAGCGGCGTCCTCATCCGCGAGAGCGGCCTCGTGCTGACGATCGGCTATCTGATCACGGAGGCGGAGAACGTCTGGCTCGCCGACGCCGATGGCCGGGTCACCCCAGCCCACGCGCTTGCGATCGACGCGGAAACCGGCTTCGGCCTCGTCCAGGCGCTGGGCGACCTCAAACGCCCTGCGGTCGAGCTCGGCCGCTCGAGCGAGGCCAAGCTCGGCGATCCGGTGACGGTCGCCGCCGGGGCGGGGACAAAACCGGTGCGGGCGATGATTGTCGGCAAGCAGCAATTCGCCGGCTATTGGGAATATTTTCTCGACGAGGCGATCTTCACCTCGCCCGCCCACCAGTTCTGGGGCGGCGCCGGCGTGATCGATGCGGAGGGCAGGCTGGTCGGCATCGGCTCATTGCATGTCGAGCAACTGAGCGAGAAGGGCGGCCCGCGCGACATTAACATGATCGTGCCGATCGACCTTCTGCCGCCCATTCTCGACGATCTCCTCACCTATGGCCGGGTCAACAAGCCGGCGCGGCCTTGGCTTGGCGTTTTTTCGGCCGAAAATGGCGACGAGATCATCGTCGCCAGCGTCGCCGAACAGGGACCGGCGGCCGAAGCGGGAATCCGTCGCGGCGATGTTGTCGCGCGCGTCGCCGGGGCGGAAATCGAAAACCTCGGTGATTTCTATCGCAAGGTCTGGAGCCGCGGCGCCGCTGGGGTCGAGATTCCGCTCGAAATCGTTCGCGACGGGCGTGTTATAGGCTTGCGCGTGCGTTCGGCCGATCGTTCGACCTTCATGAAGCGCCCGCGCCTGCAGTAGGGCGCAGAGCGTCGATCCGATAAGCGTTCGGTCGCCCGGGCAACTCAGCGGTTCCGAACCCGCCGCGGGCGCTGCGGCCTCGCCGGTTCAGGGCCGCCGCCCCGGACTTGCTCCTCAAGCACCGACCGCTCGCCAGCTCGACCCGGGATTGGCGCTAACGGCGCCGCCGCCGATCAGGGTAGCGCCGCTCATCTCCCAGACCGAGCCTTGGCCGGTGCTCGTGTTTTGAAACAGGATGTCGGAATGGCCGTCGCCGTTGAAGTCGCCGGTTCCGATCGCGCGCCAGCTCAGGCCGGGATTGGGGCTGACGGGTCCGCCGCCGATCAGTTTGGTCCCGTTCATTTCCCAGATCGAGACTTCTCCGCTGCTCGTGTTTTGAAAAAGAATGTCGGAATGGCCGTCGTCGTTGAAATCGCCGGTCCCGATGGCTTTCCAAGCCAGACCGGGATTGGGGCTGACCGGTCCGCCGCCGATGAGTTTGTTCCCGTCCATCTCCCAGATCGAGACCTGGCCTGTGCTCGCGTTTTGAAACAGGATGTCGGAGAAGCCGTCGCCGTTGAAATCGCCGGTTCCGATCGCCTTCCAGGCCAGCCCGGGATTGGGGCTGACGGGCCCGCCGCCGATCAACGCATTCCCGTTCATTTCCCAGATCGAGACTTGGCCGCTGCTCGTGTTTTGAAACAGGATGTCGGCAAGGCCGTTGCCGTGGAAGTCGCCCGCTCCGATCGCTTTCCAACTCGGCCCCGGATCGGGGCTGACCGCCCCGCCGCCGATCAAGGACTTGCCGTTCATCTCCCAGATCGAGGCCTGACCGTCTGCGTTCTGCCACAGGATGTCGGCATGGCCGTCGCCGTTGAAATCGCCTGTTCCGACCGCTTTCCAGCTCGGCCCGGGATTGGGGCTGACCGTCCCGCCACCGGTGAGTTTGTTCGCGTCCATGTCCCAGATCGAGGCTTGGCCGCTGCTCGCATTCTGCCACAGGATGTCGGACAGCGCGTCGCCATTGAAGTCGGAGGGAACCGGCGCGCTGACGGTGACCTCGACCGGATGGCCGATCGGAGTAATCTTGGCCTGTCTGACCAAGCCATGGATCACGCCATTGTTGGTGAAGCCGCCGCTGAACTCGATGCTGCCACTCAACACGTCCAGCGCGGCGTTGGCGTTGTTGACGAAGTCCGTCGTACGTCGCTGACGCCGCCGCCACCCGTCTTCTTAAACAGGACGTTGTTGGTGAAAGTAGCGGAGGACGCGCCGTTGATGTTGTTGTTGGCGACCAACTCGTAGATGCCGTTATTGGTGACGCTGGACGCCGGCGCGACCGTCGAGCTCCCGGTGTAGTCCTCAAGGCCTGACAGCACCGTGTCTTCGTTAAAGGTAAGCGACAGCGGGCCGCTGATTGAGCCCGAGAAATTCGCTGCATCGAGAGTCAAAGTCGTCGGGACGCCGCTATCGGTGACTGTGCCGGCGCCCGTCAGATTGGCGATCTCCAGCACGAGGCCCGCGGCATCAACGGTCGCGCTGGCGGCGACGATGGTTTCAAGGTTGCTGCCCAGTAGTGCCGAAAGACCTGAGGGGGACAGCGCCTGCTTGAGCGTGCCGGCTTGGACATCAACGGTCCCGCCGCCCTCCTCACCCCCGCCCCGTTCACCTGCCTCCCAGAGGATCGTTCCATCGTCCCCAGGCGAGCCGATATTCAGGGTCGAGCTGGCGGGCTCGTTGAAAGTCACTGCGTCTTCGATCAGGGTTGTTCCACGCGCAGCCGCGATCGTCGAAGTACCCGAAATAACCAGCGCGTTGCTCATGGTTTCGTTCGTGGTCGCAAGCAATTCGCCGCCGGTCATTGAGACCGTGCCGGCGCCCAACGCGCCTGCATTGCCAAACGCGAGCACCCCGCCTTGTACTGTAGCTGCGGATGTGCCGTTGAGCGTGTTCGCCTCGTTGAGCGACACGAAGCCGGAGTGGACCTGAAGCGTGCCAAGCAGCGTCAGCGAGCCCGCGTTTTCGATGAGCTGGGCCTGAGGCGCATCGAAGAGGAGCACATTGGCCTGATCCGGGCTGCTGATGGTGACAGTGTAAGGGCCGGGGGCCACAATGGTGGCGCCGTCCACTGAGGTCGGGACCGCGTCCGTCGACCAGTTCGCAGCTACATTCCAATTGCCGCTGACCGGACTGTTCCATGTCGCCATGTCCTGCTCCTCCATCCTCCAGACCCGATACGACCGCCAGCACTTTTTAAATCAGTACTTTCTTGGCGGCCGCCCGATGTTAGGCACGCCCAAGGGCGCAAACGGCCGCTAGCATATTTTGAAATGGACGACTGTGACGCGCGTCACAGTCGCTAGGTAGAATTACCTATTTTTGCGCCGGGCGACGGCGCGCGACACGCCAACAGCGTCAGGGGCAAGGCGATCCATGCCCTCCGTGGCGGCGCGCGGCAGGCGACAAGAGTCAAACAAATTATTGGCAAAACAGAAGCTAGTGCTATATCTTTTCCCTTGGCAGGCTCAGAGGCCAGCCGTCCCGGCGGTGAGAAAGGAAAGGGAACGCATTTTGCGCAATCTACGCGTTCGGCACGTCTTGCGCGGAGGCTGAGAGGGGAAGGGGAAGCTTTTTTATTTAAATCGGCCGTAACCCATTGAAAAGTCCAGATTCCAAAAAATAAACGCTAGTAAATGCAAGCCAATTGACTAGCGTTTAAGCTCGTTTATTGGCGTTCACGCTCTCTTATTGGCGCCGACCCGCCCGCTCAGGGGACCTGCGGGCGGGCGTCAGAAATCTCGTTGACGAGCTTGCGTATCATCGCGTCGCCAAAAGTCCTGAAATCGTCGATCGGCGCGACGAATGCGCCGGGACCGCCGATCACATTTTCGCGATAGTACTGGGCGAGGCCGCCGGGAGGGTTGGTGTGCATGGCGAGATAGCCGCCCGTCGCCGCCGCCTTGCGGTTGTAGATGGCGAGGCCGTTGATCACCGCGCCCGCTCCAACCGCCGCATCGCGCGCTTCCGTCACCAAGCGGCCCTGGTTGCTGGTCCCGTCGCCCGAGACGTCGATCACCCGCCGGCTCGTCTCGATGGCGCTCTCGGCAAACAGCGCGAAGGAGAAATCGATCGCCGCGCCGATCGCGGTCCGGCCGAGAAACGAGCGCGGCGCCGCGGCCATCGCGGCGACGAATGTGCGCGCGTCCGCTTCATTGCGGATCACGGCCCAGTCGACCACGACCCGCTCTTCGCCATCGCCGGCCCACTCGACATAAGACAGAGCGATCGCGCCGTGCGGCCCAGTGGAGATTGCATCGATGAGCTGCTGGCTCTGGATCGCGTCCCCATAGCCGCGCCGCTCGAGCGCGAACTCCTCGTCGTCGATGCTGCGGGAGACGTCCGCGGCCAACACGATCGCGGCGTCGACGACCACTGGCGCGCCCGCCGCGCCGGCCTGGGGCGCTTGGGCGACGATGAGCGCAAGCGCGATGGCGGCGCGGAGCGCCAGATCGATCCGCGAGCCTTTGCGCATCAACGCCTCCTCCGCGCCCCGCCTGAGATCATAGGCCGGCGGAGCGTCCGCCGGAAGGGCGCGCGCTCACGTTGAGGATGGCATAAATCCGCTCTCGACGGCGTTCCCGACCGGAACGAAATCGGCTGCCGGCGTTCGAGCTTCGGGGAGAACGACGCGAGAGGAGAACCAAATCAAGGACGACCCGAAAAGGATCGCCGCCTTAAAGCAGTGCGTCAGCCGCCCATTCTAATGTATGGGATCTTACGCCTTATGACGCATCCTTGATTTAGACCTCCTCTCGCGCCTCAAGTTTCGCGACGGACCGCTGGCAATCGTTTGCGCTAGTTCGCCGCGAGCATGCCGCGCAGGGTGTGGCTTTGGCCATCCAGCGTGGAATAGACGATATTGTCGATGCGCCATTCGCCGCGTTCGAACAGCATGGCGTAGGTCAACCGCTCGCGCGCGCCGTCGCCGCGGGCGAACTCGGCCAGCACCTTGGCGCCGTCGCGAGTTTCCGAGATCGGGGCCACACTGAGGGCGACGAGGTGGGGCGCGAGGTCGCTGAACGGATCGCGGAGGTCGGCCGGCGGTCCATTGCGCACGCCGGCGATGATCTCCTCGGCCGCGATCGAGCGCAACAGCGAACGGGAGAAAAACCGCGCCCGCAGCGTGTTGTCGCCCATGATTCCATCGCCACGGCCTTCAATCGCCGGCCAATCGGCAGCGTATGCGTCCTTGACGGCGCCTTCCGGAGAATGTCGATTGATGCCTGCTTCCGCGGCTAGCGCGAACGGGAGGAGACAGGCCACTGCGACCAGGATCCTCTTCATGATGCAATTCCCTCTAGGTTGTTAACCTATCGTTAACCCCATGCGCCAACGTGCGCTGTGATCCAGATCACACTCCGGACAGAAAATGATGGGAACAGCGCCGAGGCGGGCGGAGGGCCAGTCCGCCGCGGCGAGGCCGACGGACTCGCTTAACGCCTTCGGTCCGCGAACGCCTTGGCGAGGAAAAGTCCGCCCTGCCGCAAACCCTCTGCGTCGATCCCATGGCCGATCCCAGCCGAGAGATGCCATTGGGTTGGAATCGAGGCTCCGGCGAGCGCTTCCGCCGCCATGAACATCGCGTCCAACGGAATCATCGGATCCTGATCGCCGTGGATGAGAAGGATCGGCGGCGCCGCTCCGCGCGCATCGCGGGCCGTCGCTTCGCTGAGGCGCTCGGGACCGACCAACAGGCCGGAAAAGCCAAGAATCGCCGCCGGCGCCCGCGGACGTCGGAGACCGACATGCAGCGCCATCATGCAGCCTTGGCTGAAGCCGACCAGCGCCAGCCTCGAATCGTCGAGACCGAGCTTTTGGAGCTCGGCGTCAAGAAAGGCGTCGATCGCGCCGCGCGCCTTGACTGCGCCCCTCCAGCGCTCCCCGCCGCCGGCAGTATCGTCCGGGGAGCGATTGGAAAGCGCGAACCACTGCCGGCCCATCGGCGCCCCCGGCGCGCGCTCGGGCGCGTGCGGCGAGACGAAGGCTGCCTCCGGCATCAGCTTGCGCCATTGGCGGCCCAGCTCGATGAGATCGGCGCCGTCTGCGCCGTAGCCGTGCAGGAACACCACCAGCTGGCTGGTTCGGCCGGCGGCCGCCGGGATGCGTGGTCCGTCCAGGGCGGCGCTCATTGGATCTCGGCTCCGGGGATGATCTGGTCTCGCTTATCCCGAACCATCAGCAAGAGCCATCCCCGAGCGCGCCTTGACGCCCCGATAATAGGCCCAGAGCATGCGCGCGGCCACGCCCCTGAGCGGGCGCCAGCGTTCAGCGATCCGCTCGAGCTTGGCCACGTCGGGACGCCGCTTCAGGTTCAACGCCACCTTGGCGGCCTCCTGCAACGCCACGTCGCCCGCAGGGAAGGCGTCCGGGTGGCCGAGGCAAAAGAGGAGAAAAATGTCCGCCGTCCATGGACCGATCCCTTTGACCGCGACCAGCGCCTTGTGGGCCTCCTCAGCGTCGAGATCGGCAAGGCCCTTAAGATCGAGGCCGCCTTCGACGATCGCGTGGGCAAGCGCGCGCAAAGCGCGGATTTTGGCGTTCGACAATCCGCAGGCGCGCAAGTCGTCTTCTCGTCGCCTTGGCGATTTCAGCCGCCTCGAGCGGGACGATGCGCGCCTGCAATCGGCCGAAAATCGCGGCGGCGCTGGCGGTCGACACCTGCTGCGCCACGATGATTGCAGCCAGCCCCGCAAAGCCCGCCTCCCTGCGGCGAAGCGGCGTCGGGCCGCCGGTCGCGATCAGGAGGTCGATGAGCTCCGGGTCTTTGGCGCGCAGGCGCTCGGCTGCTTCCCGCAGGGTCGCCTCATCGCCGATCGGGGGACCGGGATGATACACTCTCTTTTTCGCCGGGCGTGCGCGCCGCTTGGCCCGTCCTTTCGGCTTAGGTATGCGCTTTGCCGGCATGGCCGATGACATCCCCCCAAGCGCCGCCGTCCTGCGTTTCGCACCCTCGCCCAACGGCGCGCTGCATCTCGGGCACGCCTATTCGGCGCTCGTAAACGAGCGCCTCGCCGCCCAGACCAACGGGCGCCTGCTGCTGCGCATTGAGGATTTAGACCGCACGCGCTGCAAACCGCAATTTGAGGCCGCCATCGTTGACGATCTTGCTTGGCTTGGGCTTCGGTTCCCGCCGCCACGCCGGCAGAGCGAGCATCGCGACGATTACGCGTCGGCGCTCGCGCGCCTCGACCAGCGAGGGGTGGTCTACCCCTGTTTTTGCAGCCGGTCGGAGGTCGCTCGCGCCTCTGCAGGACTTCGCGACCCTGACGGCGCGCCGCTCTATCCGGGGACTTGCCGGTTGCTCAGCAAGGCTGAATCGCGAGCTCGTCTGGCGCGCGGCGAGCGAGCGACCCTTCGCCTCGACATGCGGCGCGCCCTCGACGCTTCGCCGGCGCATCTCTGCTGGACCGAATATGGCGAGGGCGCCGTTCCCTCGCTGCGTCCCGCGTCTCCGGAGGTTTGGGGCGACATTATCCTCACGCGGCCGCGATCTGGCGGCGAGCTATCATCTGGCGGTGGTGGTCGACGACGCGTTGCAGGGCGTGACCGATGTCGTGCGCGGGCGCGACCTGCTTGCCGCGACCGCGGTCCACCGCCTGCTGCAGGCGCTGCTCGGACTTGCCGAGCCGCGCTATCGGCACCATCGGCTCGTTCTCGACCAGAGCGGCGCGAAACTGTCGAAAAGCCGTCAATCCTGGTCGCTTGCCGAACTGCGCGGGACCGGCTTGAACCCCGGCGAAGTGCGCGCAGCGTTGGGGTTCGGCGCAGGCGTCGACGGCGGACTTGCGGTCGAGTTCAGTTGAAGCTCCGCTGTCGCGGCGACAGGCGTGGGCGTGGGCCTCTCCGCCGCCATCGCTGCGGCGGAGGGGGACTCGGCCATGAGCTGATCGATCCGGTCGCGCTCCCGCTTGAACGCCGCAAGCATCCTGCCGTCGAACTCGCGCGTGCGAGGGAGCTTGATCGCCATCGGGTCGACAAAGTTGCCGTTGATGATCACCTCGTAATGCAGGTGCGGGCCGGTCGCCAGTCCCGAATCGCCGAGATAACCGACAGTCTGACCCTGAACGACGCGCGCGCCCTCGGCGATCGCGCGGCCGAACGAGGACATGTGATTGTAGGCGGTGACATAGCCGTTGGCGTGTTGGATTTCGACCCGCCGTCCGTAGCCGCCATCCCAGCCCGCCTTGATAATGACGCCATTGCCCGCGGCGTAAATCGGCGTGCCGATCGGCGCCGCCCAATCGACGCCGGTGTGCATGCGCGCGTAATGCAGGATTGGGTGAAAGCGCATTCCGAACGGCGAGGTAATCTCGCCCTCGGCGATTGGTTTGCGCACCAGGAACTTGCGCATCGAGCGGCCGTTCTCGTCGTAGAAGTCGACCATGTTGTCGTCGGGCGTCTGGAAGCGGTAATATTTAAACGTCTGGTCCCGAACCGTCATCGAAGCGCACAGCAGCTCCGGCCGCGGATTGATGTCGTCTGGATCGGAGTAGAACGCCTCGAGCGAATCGCCTGGCGCCGTTGCGCGCTGGAAATCGACGTCGTTGGCGAAAACCCTTGTCGTCACATCAATGATCGAGCGGGGCAGGCCCTGCTTGAGCGCCGTCTCATAGAGGCTCTGATAGAGGCTCATCCCACCGCCCGCGCCCTCGTCGTCCGCCGCTTTGGGCCTTCGCGGCGCTTGGGCGGTGCGCAGGGTCACCGGCTTGTAGCCGCCCTCATCCGTGATCGCGACCGTCGCCTTGAGCTGATCGTCGGCGTATACCGAGATCCGCGCTATTCCCGGCTTCTGCCCTCGAACGGCCGGCTCGTCAGGCAAGAGAAGGATCTTCTGGCCCTCGCCGACCGGCGATTCGCCATGCTTGACGCCGAACGCGACGAGGATCGCCAGGATCGCCTCTGGACTTGCGCCGTTGGCCTTGAGCACGTCCTCGAAGCTCTCGCCGTGGCGCATCTGAACGAGCTTCTCGTTCGGAGACGCGTCGTCCGGGTTCGCCTTGACCACGTTGCTCACGTTCTCGGGAATCATGCGCACTTCGATCGAGGCGAAGGGGGTGCTGGGGCTTACGCTGCCCGACAGTCGCGTAGGCGGAGAGTTCGCGCAGCGCTTCGCCGGCGCGGCTGGTCCGCATCAACAGGATCTGCGGCGGGAGCGATTGAGCGGCTGCCTTTTCGGCGGGCGCTTTCAGCGTCTCCACGACCTGCGCTTCCGCCTCGGCCTGCGTCAATGCTCCCGAGGTCTGATCCTCGTCGCTCGGACTAAGATCCTCGATGCGAAACGTCACCTCCGCGTTGTCTTGCACCGGGCCTGGATCAGGCGGCGCTTCGGCGACGTCGGTTCCCCCGTTCACGATCTTGAGGGGGTTGAACGGGGGCACCGCGTCGGCGAACCCGGTCGGAGTCATGGTCAAAGTCGTTTCGAGCCGGGTGAAGGGTCGCGCCTTCACCACTTCCTTGTCGCCGACCTTGATGATTGTAGGGGCCTTGAATGTCTGTTTGTCCGAGACAATGTCGACCGGCCGCAGGAGCCGATCGCCCTTGCTGGGATTGACGCCGCCATCCTGCGAGTCCGCCAGGCGCGGCGGTGCGGCGAATTCCGGCGCCTCGGCAAAATTGTATTGGCTGTCGAGATCGAGATAGAGCGCCGCGCCGATCAGGGTCACCCCGCAAAGACCAGCGAGCGACGCGCCCGCGAGCCATCGAAACGACGCGGTGCGCCGCTCGTTGCGGTCGAACCGCTCTTCACCCAATCGTATCGGCGGCTCGACTCCGAGGTCGGGGCCGACCGTCGCGCGGTCGCCGCGGGAGCCCAGCCGCGGAAAAGCAGCGGCCAAGGTCGTCAAAACTTTTATTTCGCTCGCTTTTGACGCCCGCGTTGAGTCGGACGGGCTGCGAGATTAGTTACCCCGCATGGCAGGCCAGCGCAAGCTCTCCCACCAGCCGCATTGTTCCATCCGCCCTATCGCCCCTTGCGTTTTGGCTGTTTCTTTCCCTAGTAGGACGGCGCGCCGACGGGGAAACTTCATGCAACTGATCGGAATGCTTGATTCGCCTTACGTGCGCCGAGTTGCGATTGCGCTGATCATCGCCAAAACTCCTTTTATACATCGGCCAATTTCGCTCTTTCGGCACATTGATCAATTCTCAAAGCTGAACCCGCTCTTGAAAGCGCCGACCCTTCTCACTGAAGATGGAGTGGCGTTGATGGATTCGAGCGTCATTCTCAATCACCTGGCCGGCATGGATCCCCGCATCGCCGCGCTGACGCCGTCCACGGCGCCTGAGCGCCTGGCGGCTCTACGGGCGACCGGCCTCGCCCTGACGTTGATGGAGAAAGCGGTGCAGCGGCACTATGAGCGCATGCTGCGCCCGACCGAAAAGCAGCACGAGCCATGGGTCGATCGAGTCATGGGTCAGTTGACGGCGGGTTTGCGCGCTCTGGACTCGGAACTGCCTGGGTCGGGATGGATTAGCGCCGAATTAGGCCTTGCTGACATTACTGTCGCCTGCGCCTTCGGCTTCACCCACGCGCTTCTGGCCGACGTCGTGGAGACCAGCCGCTATCCTAATCTCGGAGCTTTCTGGGCCCGGGCCGAAGCGCTTCCTGCATTTCGCGCCGCCCCGCCAGAGGATGGAGCCATCGCCTCCGCGATCGGCGATTGATGAAATGCGGCCGGGTCCGTGGAGCAATGCGGTTGCAATGAGGGAGCGTCGCGTGGCTGACCAGAACGATAAAATGCGCGCCGTCGTGGCGCCCCGTCCGGGTGGCCCTGAGGCGCTCGAAATTCAACTCCGCTCGCGGCCGGCTCCCTCGGAGGGCGAGATTCTGGTTCGAGTCGAAGCCGCAGGCGTCAATCGGCCCGATGTCCATCAGCGTCAGGGCCACTATCCCCCGCCGCCCGGCGTGACCGACGTGCTTGGCTTGGAAATCGCTGGGGAAGTGGCGGCGCTCGGACCGAACGCCAGGGTCCACCGCCTGGGCGCACGCGTGACGGCGCTGGTGCCCGGCGGCGGTTACGCCGATTATTGCGTCGCCCATGAAACCAATGCGTTGCCAATTCCGACCGGCCTCACCGCGATCGTGGCGGCGGCCATCCCGGAAACCTATTTCACCGTATGGACAAATGTCTTCGTCCGCGGGGCGCTGAAAGCCGGCGAAACCTTGCTGGTGCACGGCGGGGCCTCCGGCATTGGCACCACGGCGATTGCGCTCGCCAAGGCGTTCGGGGCGCGCGTTATTGTCACCGCCGGATCGGATGAAAAAGCCGAGCAATGCCAGCGACTGGGCGCCGATCTCGGGGTCAATTACCGCAAGGACGATTTCGTCGCGCTGACGCTTCGCGCCACAGGAGGCCGCGGCGCCGACGTCATTCTCGATATGGTCGGCGGCGACTATGTCGAGCGCAACTATGAGGCGGCGGCGCTGGATGGGCGCATCGTGCAGATCGCATTTCTGAAAGGACAAAAGACGACCGTCGACCTGAGGCCCATCATGACCAAGCGTCTTACCCACACCGGTTCTACCTTGCGCCCGCGCTCGCCGGCGGAAAAAGCGGTGATCGCCGAAGCTCTGCGCGCCAAAGTGTGGCCTCTTCTGGAAGAGGGTCGCTGCAGGCCGGTCATCGACGCGGTCTTTCCATTATCGGAGGTCTCGAAAGCGCACGAACGTATTGAAAACGCTGACCATGTCGGCAAGATCGTGTTGACGATGTAAACGCCGCCTCGAACGCCGAACTTGAAATGCGCAGCCGGAGGTCGCATGTTTTGGTTGCGGAGACGAATCGACCCGCGCGGAGAGGAACGCGACGCTGAATCTGACGTCTCATCCAGTGGCGGCGCCCGCCGCCCGTAGCCCAACCGCCTCCGGAAGCTTCCGGACGGCGGAGGCTCTGTTCCGGATCATCGTTGAAGCACTCGAGGACGCCAAGGCGGAAGAGATCGTTTCGATCGGCCTTTCCGGCCGGACGACGCTCGCCGATCAAATGATCATCGCCTCCGGGCGTTCCAGCGTGCATGTCGGCGCCATCGCCGACCGGGTCGTTAAAGCCTGTCGCGAGGCTGGTTATCCGTCGCCAAAAATTGAAGGAATGCCGCTATGCGACTGGGTGCTGCTCGACGCCCAGAACGCAATCGTCCACATCTTCCGTCCGGACGTTCGCCGTTTCTATAACCTGGAAAAGATGTGGAGCGCCGATCGGCCGGGAGAAGCGGCCAAGAGCTGAACCGTGCGCCTCGTGCTGGTTTGTGTCGGCAAACTCAAAGCGGGGCCAGAGCGGCTGCTGTTCGATCGCTACTTCAAACGGCTGATGGAGGGCGCACGGGGCGCGGGCCTCGCCGGCGTAGATTTGCGGGAAATTGGCGAATTGCGGGCGCGTCGGCCAGACGAACGGCGGGCCGCGGAGGGCGCGGCGATTCTCGCCGCCGTGCCCAAAGGCGGTGCGCTGGTTTTGCTCGACGAGCGAGGGCCGTCGGCGACCAGCGAGGACTTGGCCGCCGACATCGGCCGGGCGCGGGACGCGTCGCAAACGGCCTATACGATGGCGATCGGCGGACCGGATGGGCTCGACCCGTCGCTCGCCGCCCTCGCGCATCGAGTCCTGAGCTTCGGTCAAATGACCTGGCCCCATCAGCTGGTCCGGGTGATGGCCGGCGAACAGCTCTATCGAGCGATGACGATTCTCGCCCGCCACCCCTATCATCGGGCCTGATTCCGCATGTCCGCTGGACTTGACGATGGCGAGCGCGCGATGTTGGGACAATTCGCCCGGGGCTGACCTCAGTTCTCCTTCGCAATGCCGGGGCCTGCCAGGGCCGGCGCCCGCGGAGGCGCCGGCGGGGCTGGAGTGTCAAACGACTGATGAGCGAAGCGCTTTTTACCGAGACGCTGGAATCTGGACAAACGCTTGCGAGACGCGTCCAGCAAAGTCTCCAGGTCATCCTTGCCGGCCTCGAGGAGCGTGAGGTCCTTACTTTCGAGGAAACGGAGGATTTGCGGCGTGACCTCCGCACGCTGCTCCATCGCGAGCGCATGCAAATCGCCAGCGCCGAAATCGACAAGGCTGAGCAGGTGCTCGCCTACATGATTCGCCCGGCGATCGAGGACTGCCTGAATTTATGGTTCGGAAAAACAGAGCAGACCGATCAGGAGATCTGGAACCGGTTTGGGGTGGAGGTCGCGCTCGCCTCCCGCGGGGACTACGACCATTGGGCCCTGGACGTCGAGCACCCCCGCCTTCTGGTGGCTCTGGTGATCCTGCTCGACCAGTTCCCGCGTAACATGTATCGCGAGACGGCCAAGATGTACGCGTGCGACGCGCACTGCAGGGCGCTGGTCAGGCGTGGACTGCGGATCGGCGTCAGCGCGCGCTTGGCCCCGATCGAGCGGGTTTTTCTTTGCCTGGTGCTGACCCACTCGGAGATCCTCGACGACCAGCATCTGTGTATGCAGGAGTGGGATCAGGCGATGGCCGTGCTCCAGGCGGACGATCCGCTCAACGCCTTTCACGAGATCTTTCACAGGCACGTTGCGGTTATCAGGCGATTTGGCCGATTTCCGCACCGGAACAGGCTGCTTCAACGGGCCAATACCGCGGCTGAAGACGAGTTCCTCAGCAACAATTCGTTTCGATTCGACCTCCCGCTTGTGCGGCAGTCAGACGGCGCATTCGTGTTCGCGGGCGCCGTTAGGAAACGAACCGTCAAGCTGTTCGACCATGAATATGAGAGCCTGCTGCCCGATCCCGAGGAAGCGCCGCGCGGAGGTTTCGAGTTCAAATACGCGGGCCCCGAGGACGTGTTCTCCAAAGCGAACATCCAGCTCGAAAAGCAGGGCTATATCCGTATCGGCGACAGCGTTCCCGACTTCACCGCCGAGACGAGCCTGGGCCCGATAGGCTTCTACGAATTCGTTGGCGATTCTTGGTGCGTTCTCTTCTCGCATCCGGCGGACTTCACGCCTGTATGCACCACGGAGCTAGGGGCCACCGCCAGACTCGCGCCTGAGTGGAGCAAACGCGGCGTCAAGGTTATCGGCCTTAGCGTGGACACGGCGGCCGATCACGAACGGTGGATAGCGGACATCAATGAGACGCAAGGCGCCGAGGTCAATTTTCCGATCATCGCCGATAAGGACCGTGAGGTGGCGATGCTATTCGGCATGCTCGACGCCACTCACTTCCGCCACGGATCGAAGCTCGGCGAGACCCAGACCGTGCGCAATGTCTTCATCATCTCGCCCTCGAAACGGGTGGAGCTTATTTTGTCCTACCCGGCCTTCGTCGGCCGCAGTTTCGATGAAATCCTGCGCGTCATCGACGCTCTTCAACTCTCCGCCAAATACCGGGTGGCCACGCCGGTCAATTGGAAACCGGGCGACGACACGGTCGTCCTCCCATTCATCCCGGACGATGAGGCGGAGCGGATGTTTGGAGACCAAGGCGGCTTCCGTAAGGTTCGATCCTATCTTCGATATGTGCGCGATCCCTCGTTGCGCCGTCTGTAACCGATGAGGCGTCGGAGGCTGGAACGTCTCAATCGCCCCGATATTGGCTAGATTTGGTGATTCTTGCCGACCATGCCGCGACCACGAAAATGGATAAGTTGCACCGGGGCGGCGATCTCGGTCGCTTTGTTACGCGCACCGTGGGCCGCTTTCGCCGATCCCGCTCCCCCGCCCGCGCCGACTGATCAGCAGCGCGCGGACAAGGAGCTCGAGCTGCGCGGCGTCCAGGACACGCTGCGCGAGTCGGAGGAACAGCGCCGGGCGATCGAGACCGAAATCGATTCCGTTCGCGCCGATCGGGCGCGCCTCTCTGCAGCGCTGATCGAAACGACGGCCAAAGTGCAGGACGCCGAGCGCGGGGCCGCCGCAGCGACCGACAAATTGGCGAGCCTCAACGCCACGGCCGACGAGCTGTCGCGGTCGCTCGACCGCCGGTGGGCGGTGATCGCAGACGTGCTTGCCGCGCTCCAACGGATGGGCAGCCATCCTCCCCCCGCCATTTTCGTCAAGCCTGATGACATGTCGGAAGCGGTCCGCGCGGCGACGGTTTTGGCCTCGGTCATCCCGGAATTGAAATCGGAAATCGAGGCGGCCCGCCGAGATCTCGAGACCCTCGCCAAGACCCGGCAGTCGATTGCCCGGGAACGGGATGAGCTGACCGACAAGGGCCGAGCGCTAGCGGTCGACAAAATGCGTCTCGCCGCGCTTATCGAGGCGCGCCAGCAGTCCCTAGCCTCGGCGCAGGACGCCCTCGGCTCTCAGCACGAGCGCGCGGCCGAACTCGCCAGAAGAGCGACGTCGCTCAAGGACCTCATCGCCCGGCTGGACAGCGAGAACGCCGCCCGCAAAGCCGCGGCGGACGCGGCCCACGTGGCGGATGCGGCGACAGCGGCTGAAATCGAGGCGCGGGCGCAGGGCGCGCGCGGAGCCGATACGGCGCGGTTGAAGCCCGAAATCGCCTTCGCCGACGCGAAGGGACACGTGCCGCTGCCCGCCGCGGGCGCGATTCTGAAGGCGTTCGGCTCGCCGGATGACCTTGGAGGGATGGAACGCGGCCTCTCCTTGGCGACTCCCGCCGGGGCGACCGTCTCCGCGCCGGCGGACGGGGCGGTCCTTTTTGCCGGGGCGTACCGAAGTTATGGGCAACTCTTGATCATCGACGCCGGCGCAGGATATTATGTCCTGCTCGCCGGGATGGCTCGAATCAATGTCGAATCCGGCGAGTTCGTCCTGGCGGGAGAACCGGTCGGCGTCATGGGCGACGGGTCTGCCCGCATGGCGACGGCGGCCGCAGTTGGCGCGGCGCGCCCGGTTCTCTATATAGAGCTACGCAAAGACGGAACTGCGATCGATCCGGGGCCGTGGTGGGTAAAGTCAGACATCGAGAAGGCGCGCGGATGATTCGTAAAGCTGGTTACTTGGGAGTTGGAGTTGTGTTGGGAGCCGCAGCCGCGGCTACGGCGCCGCAGGCGCTGCGGTTCGTCAGTCCGGCAGCTTACGCTGCGGCAGCGGACACCTATCGGCAGCTCAATCTGTTCGGCGACGTGTTCGACAAGATCCGGAACGACTACGTCGAGAAGCCCGACGAATCGAAGATGATCGAGGCCGCGATTAACGGCATGCTCTCCTCGCTCGATCCGCATTCGAGCTACATGGACGCCAAATCGTTTCGCGACATGCAGGTCCAGACAAAGGGCGAGTTCGGCGGCCTCGGCATCGAGGTGACGCAGGAAGATGGCCTCCTGAAGGTCGTGACGCCGATTGACGACACGCCGGCCGCCAAGGCGGGCGTGCTCTCGGGCGATCTCATCACGGCGATTGACGATACGCCCACCCAGGGGCTGACACTCGACCAGGCGGTCGAGAAAATGCGCGGCTCGATCAATTCGCCGGTGAAGCTCAAGATCGTCCGCGGCCCCAAGAAGGATGTCAAGGATATCATCATCGTCCGCGATCTCATCCACGTGCAGTCGGTGCGCTCGCATGTCGAGGACAACGACATCGGCTATATCCGCATCACCCAGTTCACCGAGCAGACCGAGGACGGCCTGAAGGCGGCGATGGACAAGCTGCACAGCGAGATTCCGGCCGACAAGTTCAAGGGCTACATCCTTGATCTGCGCAACAATCCGGGCGGCTTGCTCGACCAGTCGATCGACGTCGTCAATTCTTTCGTCGACCGAGGCGAGATCGTCTCGACCCGCGGGCGCACCCCCGATGAGACGCAGCGCTTCGACGCCAAGCCGGGCGGCGACCTGTCGGGAGGCAAGCCCCTCGTGGTCCTCATCAATGGCGGCTCAGCGTCCGCATCGGAAATCGTCTCCGGCGCGTTGCAGGATCACAAGCGCGCGACGCTGATCGGCACCCGGTCGTTCGGCAAGGGCTCGGTGCAGACGATCATGCCGCTCGGCGAGAACGGCGCGCTGCGGCTCACGACGGCGCGCTACTACACGCCGTCGGGCCGATCGATCCAGGCCAAGGGGATCGAGCCAGACATCAAGGTGCTGGAGGACGTGCCGGACGATCTCAAGGGCAAGGACGACATGAAGGGCGAGGCATCGCTCAAGGGCCATCTCGCCAACGGCGCCGAGGATACGTCCGCGTCCCAGGCCTATGTCCCGCCGAACGAGAAGGACGATAAGCAACTCAGCGCCGCCATCGACCTGTTGCACGGGGTCAAGCATCCGGATACGGCGGTAAAGGCCGATGCGGCCCCGGTGAAGAGCGATCCGCCCGCGGCGGCGGCGACGTCCCCGGCGCCAACCGACCCGAGCCAGCCGGCTCCCGCCAAGCCGAATTGATGCGCTCAACACGAACTCTGGAGCTGAGCGCACGATGAGGAAGGGTCTCTCTTATCTTGCCTACGGAGTCGCCGCCGGTGTTGTGCTGGTCGGCGCCTCGCACGATGTGCTGCGCGCCGCCGGCTCCAGCACGAGCGACAAGCTCGCGCTGTTTGCCGAAGTGTTCAACAAAGTGCGCGACAATTACGCCGAGAAGCCTGACGACGAAAAGATGGTCAAGTCGGCGATCGACGGCATGCTGGCGTCCCTCGACCCGCATTCGAATTACTTCGATCCGAAGGCCTTGCAGGACTTCCAGGCCAGCATGAAGGGCGAGGAATTCGGCGGCCTGGGCCTCGAAGTGATGATGGAAAATGGGCTGGTCAAGGTTGTGAGCCCGATCGACGATACGCCCGCGGCGCGCGCCGGCTTGATGTCCGGCGATCTGGTCACCCGGATCGACGACACGGCGGTCAAGGGCCTTTCGCTCAAGGAAGCAGTCGACAAGATGCGGGGCAAGGCCAACACCCCGGTCAAGCTGACTGTTGAGCGCGGCTCGAAAGGCGATGTCAAGGAGTTCACGATCGTCCGCGAGATCATCCACGTTCAGTCGGTCCGCTCGCATCTGGAGAGCGGCGACATCGGCTATATCCGTATCACCCAGTTCAACCAGGAAGCGTACGACGGAGTGCGCAAGGCCTTCGATCATTTCCGCGCCGAACCCGGGCAGGCGAATTTGAAGGGCTACATCGTAGACTTGCGCAACAATCCTGGCGGGCTGCTCAACCAGGCGGTCGAGATCACCAACGCATTTGTCGACACCGGCGATATCGTTTCGACCCGAGGCCGAAGTCTCGACCAGGGGCAGCACTACTCGGCCCGCGCCGGCGTCAATCTATCGCAAGGAAAGCCGGTGGTGGTGCTCATCAATGGCGGTTCGGCTTCGGCCTCCGAGATCGTCTCCGGCGCATTGCAGGATCTCAAGCGCGCAACGCTGATCGGCACGCGGACATTCGGCAAAGGGTCGGTTCAGACCATCTTGCCGCTCGGAGAAAATGGCGCGCTCAAGCTGACCACCGCCCGCTACTTCACGCCTTCGGGCCGTTCGATCCAGGCCAAGGGCATCGATCCGGACATCAAGGTGCTCGAAAACATTCCCGACGACCTGAAGGGCAAGGTCTCGAGCCTCGGAGAAGCCTCCCTGATCGGTCATTTGAAGAACGACGGCGAGGAGGAGAAGGGCTCTGACGCCTACGTGCCGCCGGATCGCGACAAGGACACGCAGCTCGAGGCCGCCGTCAAGTTCCTGCACGGGGCGAAGGCCGAGACGCTGCGAAGCCCCGATGCGCCCGCGACCGTGACAACCGTGCAATGAGCCTTGGCCGTTGGCTAATCGCCGCGGCGCTCGTCGCCGCGGCGCCTGGGTTGGTTCAGGCGCAGGAAGGGTCGGGTTGCAATGGCTTTAAATGGCCGCTCGACCACGAGCGCGCGGCGCTCACCCGCGCCGACAAGGCTTTGCTTCCGAACGGTGGAGCGCTCGCCTACGACGTCGCAATGACGCTCGAGCTGCAGCCGCTCTCGGCCGCCGGATTGCCGAAGGCGCCTGAGCGGGCGCCGAAGTCGCCTTCCGCGTTCGCCGGCCATTTCACCCTCGCCGCGCCGGCAAAGGCGGGCGCGTACCGGGTCACGATCTCCTCGGAAGGCTGGGTCGACGTCCTCGATGGCGGGGCCTATCTGCATCCGATCGCGTTTAGTGGAGCGATGGGGTGCGAAGGCGCACGCAAGAGCGTCAAGTTCGACTTGCCCGCCCGCCCGCTGGCGATTTAATTCAGCGGCGTCCCGCGCGATCAAATTTCCGTTATCGTTTCGCCGGACCAATAGAGCGATTTGCTTTTGGATGGGAGGCGGGTCCGAAGGGTTCGGGCGGCAATTTCTTGCAGAAAATCAGAAACCAGGCTAAGCTTGCCCCATGAACAATCCATGCCTTCCGCGTGCCGCATCGTGGGCCGCCGCTTCGACGGCTCTTTCGCGACGACGAAAGCGCGAGGAAAAAATTTCTCCTGAAAATCTCGTGTAACCCATTGATAAGTCTCGATTCGGTCGAGAGAATCCAAGGAAATCCAAGGGAATCCAACCCCCAAAACCTAGGGCTTTCGCAGCGAAACGGCTGCGAACCAAGAAAACCCAAACCGGCTCGACGAACGGCGTCGCCGCCCGCCCTCGAGAAGGAGCCAAACCGAATCCATCCCAATGCCCGACAGCCTAGCGCTGCGCCCCAGCAACTCAGCGCCGATAATCCTTCAGTGCCGGAAATGCCGAATTCCAGTGAAGACCATCGCCACGTCCGCTTCATCCGCGACGGCGATTACCTCGGCGTCCCGTACCGATCCTCCGGGGTGAATGACCGCGGTCGCGCCGGCTTCGATCGCTGCGACCAGGCCGTCGGCGAATGGGAAGAACGCGTCCGAGGCGACGACCGAGCCCCGCGTGAGAGGCTCGGGCAAGCCCGCCATCTCGGCAGCCTCCTCGGCCTTGCGCGCGGCGAGGCGCGCCGAATTGACCCGCGACATCTGACCCGCTCCGACGCCTACCGTCACGCCGTCCTTAACGTACACAATCGCGTTCGACTTCACATGCTTGGCGACGCGCCACGCGAATCTCAGATCGGCCATTTCGCGCGAAGTCGGAGCGCGTTTGGTCACGACCTTGAGCGCTCCCTCTTGCAGCACGCCATTGTCACGATCCTGGACCAGGAGCCCGCCTGCCACCGATCGCACGTCGAGGGTTGACGCTCTCGGATCGGGAAGCGAGCCGGCCAGCAGGAGCCTCAGGTTTTTCTTCGCAGCGACAATCGCCAACGCCTCATCGTCCGCCTCCGGGGCGATGATCACCTCGGTAAAGATCTCGACGATCTTACGGGCTGACGCCGCGTCGAGCCGCCGGTTGAGCGCCACCACGCCGCCGAACGCCGACACGGGATCCGAGCTCAGCGCCTTTTCGTAAGCCTGGAGCAGCGACTTGCCAACGGCGACGCCGCACGGGTTCGCGTGCTTGATGATCGCCACTGCCGGGCTCTCCGCCGGATCGAATTCGGCGACCAGCTCGTAAGCGGCGTCGGTGTCGTTGATGTTGTTGTAGGACAGTTCCTTGCCCTGGATCTGGCGCGCGGTCGCGACGCCGGGGCGCGCCTCGGCGCTCAGGTAAAGCGCCGCGCGCTGCTGCGGATTCTCGCCGTAGCGAAGCGCGCCGAAGCTCGGATGCAGAACCCCGCCGAACGCGCGCCATTTCGGTTCTGGCTCGTGAATTTCCTGCGCCAGCCAATTGGAGATCGCCGCGTCATAGGCCGCGGTGCGGGCGAGCGCCTTCTGCGCCATCCTGCGGCGGAACGCGAGAGAGGTCGTCCCCTCGCCCCGCCGCAATTCGTCGATCAACGCCGGATAATCGTCCACGTCGACGATGACGACGACATCATTGTGGTTTTTAGCCGCGGCGCGGATCATCGCCGGGCCGCCGATATCGATGTTCTCGATCCTGTCCTCAAACGAGGCGTCCCGCTTCAGCGTCGCTTCGAAGGGATAAAGATTGACGACCAGGAGGTCGATCGGCGCGATACCATTGGCGATCATCGCCGCCTGATGCGCCGGCTCGGACCGAATCGCCAGCAGACCGCCATATATCCGCGGGTGCAACGTTTTGACCCGTCCATCCATCATTTCTGGAAAGTCGGTAATCTGCGCCACGTCGACGGCCGCGAAGCCGGCGGCGTTCAGCGCCGCGGCTGTGCCGCCGGTCGAAAGGAAATCGACGCCGAAGGGCTTGAGCGCGCGCGCCAGATCGAGAAGGCCGGTCTTGTCGGAAACGGAGAGGAGCGCCCGCCCGATCCTGACGATATCCGTAGCCATTACCGCGAACGCCCCAGTCCAGTTGTGCCGCTTTGCTGCAGTGCAATAGCACAGCTGGCGCGGCTCAGGAAATGCCGGGCAGCGCCGCTCCGCTCACCAAAATGTCATGGCTTGCATGCGCCGGTGGAGCATTGTCCGGGCTCTCCGCGTTCCTTATCTGAGAAGCGAAGCGGTGAATTGAGCTTTGAGGAGAACTTTATGGTCAAGACAATCGCGTTGATGGGCCTAGCCGCCGCCCTCGCTCTCCCGTCCGGCTCGGCATTAGCCGTTAACGGCGCTTCATCCTCCTACGGCACTGAGGGCTACGGCCCAACCGTTCCGACTTAGTCCCTGACCCCTTTCCAGCGTTCGTGGAATCACGCCAACGAGAGCAAGGAGCGTGCAAGAGCCGGAGCGGCTTGGATTTGCCATCACGGCGGCTACGGCCACTATCCGTCCAAATGAGTTAGCGAGCGATCCTCTCTCGCGCTCCTGCCGATTGCCCTTGCCAACCGAATATTCTGCGAGGTTGAGGGTTATATTGGAATGAACGTCCTTGTGCGCGACTCGTCGGATTTCGAAGAACCACGCCCAATAAAGGAAAAGACCAATGTTTAAAGCTGCTTCGTTTGTCAGCCTCGCCGCTGGATTAGCCCTTCTGTCCAGCGCGGCTTTCGCAGAACAGGGCAATTCGACCGCCTGGGGCACTGTCGGCTGGGGACCTGTGATCCCCACGCAGTCGCTCACGCCAAAAGAGCGCGCCTGGAACAATGACAACGAGCCGTTGTATCACGCTGGAAACAGTTCCGAGTGGCTGCGCGAGCATGGGAAGGGCCTATTTCCCTTCTTCCAGTGACTATTTCCCGTCTTCCAGTAACCCGGCTTCAGCCCCGGTGACCTGTCTTGACCAGCCGGGCGGCGTAAAAACCGTCCAGGCCGGAACGCCGCGGATTGTCGCCCCATAAGTGGCAAGGCAGCGTGCGCAAATCTCCCGATCCGGTCAGGCATTCGGTGAGGCCCCCGATCTCTTCCGGCGTAACGGCCAAGCGTCGTGCGTCTGGGTTGCGACGCAACACGGCGGCGATCTGCGCTTCGCCCTCTTCGGGCTCGAGCGAGCACACGCAATAGACAATGGCGCCGCCCGGCCTTGCCAGCGCGATCGCCTTGTCAAGCAATTCGGCCTGCAGTTTGATGAGCGGGGTGAGGTCGCCCTGCCGCTTGATCCAGGCGACGTCGGGATGGCGGCGGATGGTGCCGGTCGCGCTGCAGGGCGCGTCCAGGAGCACGGCGTCAAACGGCGGCGCATCGAAGGCGAGGGCGTCGGCGACCACGATTTCGGATCTGAGGCGCAGGCGTTCGAAATTGGCGGCGAGCAGCTTGAGCCGCTCGGCTGAGCGATCGACCGTCGTCAGATCAACCCCCGCTGCAGCCAGTTCGGCGGCTTTTCCGCCGGGCGCGGCGCAGAGGTCGACGACGCGCATGCCTGGAGCGGGCCGAAGGAGCCGGGCGGGCAGCGCCGCTGCGGCGTCCTGCACCCACCATTCGCCGTCCCCATACCCTTGGAGTTCGACGACCGGCGCATGCGTGTCGAGGCGCACCGAGCCGGTCGGCAGGACGATTCCGCCAAGCCGCTCCGCCCAGCCGGAGGCGTCGCCCTTGACGCTGAGGTCGAGCGTCGGCTCCGAGCGGTGCGCTGCGGCGATGGCGTGGGCGACGCTGTCGCCATAGGTCGAGCGCCAGCGCTGGGCGAGCCAGGCGGGCGTATCGTCGTCGAGAGGATCGGAGCCGGCCAGAATGTCATCGCGATCGCGCGCGATTGCGCGCAAGACCGCATTGGCGAGCGCGGAGAAGGGGGCGCTAGCCGCGTCAGCCTGCGTCGCCTTAACCGCGAGGTCGACCGCGGCATGGTCAGGCGTGTCGAGAAACAGGATTTGCGCGGCGGCGACAATGAGGGTCCATTCCAGCGCGCCGCCGCGCTTGGGCATGCCTTTTTCCAGCCGCCGCGCCAGAGCCTTGCGGATCGTGCCGAGTTGGCGGAGGGCGACGGTGGCGATCGAGCGTGTCAACGCCCGGTCCCGCGCGTCAAGGCCGCCCCGATGGAGCATGAGGTCGGCGGCAAGCCGCTCCTCGAGCGGACGGGACAAAGTCAAAGCTTCGGCGACGGCGCGCGCCGCAGCGACCCGCGCCGCCATGCCCGGCGGCGGAGGGGCCGGCGCTTCGGCACGGCCCGCATGAAAACCGCCCGATTGTCGCGCCAACGAGCCTCGCCTCGAATCAGAATTGCCGACCGGCAAGTGGAGCACTATACGCGAAATCTAAGGCGGGCATGCGTCCGGCTGGAGTGAAACGGGAAGAGGGGGCCGGGGGTCAGCGGGAAAGCGACGAAGCGAGGATAAGGCGAGCGCAGGTATGAACAGCGACCCTCCAGAGTCAGACACCCGCCCCCAAGTCGAGGAGTCGGCCGCACGCGGACTCCCGCCGGCGGCGTTAAGGGCGCTGGCGGAGGCCGAGGCGAGGCGCGCTGAGACGAAGGCGATTCCGTGGGCCGAGCTGAATGGCCGCGGCGGCCTTGATCCCGTGCGCTATGGCGACTGGGAGGTGAAGGGGCTCGCCACCGACTTCTAATCAAGAAGTAGATACGATTCAGTTCGACCAGGCGCGTCATCGCAAGCGCAAGCGAAGTGATCCAGAGGAAGGAGGACGCCTTTTGGGTCGCGATTCGACCGCAGCCCGACGGCGAATTCGTATGGCCAACATATCGCTTGACGATCGGAACCGTTGGCGAATACTTGCGTTCTTCATCGTCACTCTCGTATCCTCACGAGGAGGTCTTCGGTGCGTGCTTCACACATCGTTCTCATTGCGGTCGTGCTGGCGATCCCATCCGTCGGCTACGCGCAACAGGATGGACCGGATTGGCGGACCGGTTGGCGGCAAGGTAGGATCAGATCTCAGCGCGTCGCCCACCCAATCGGCTCCTGCCGCTCGAGGGCCTTATGGACGTCCCCCTCCACTCGGCCGCCCCGCCGGCTACGCGGGCGCGGTCACCCCCGGGCAGGTCGTGCCGGAAAATGTGCAGGTCTTGCCTCGACCGGGGGGGATGGGTTCAGCTTACGTCGACGGCCACCTCGTACTCGTCGATCCCTCGAATCGCATTCTGCGGGTCATCCATTAGCGACACGAGGCGCACGATCGGACGCAGGCGCTTTAATTTCCGCCCGTTGGCGCTGCGAGTTCGGAAAAATGGTGGGCGCCGCATTAATCGACCGCCGGGGGCTGCGGCGCCGTCCTCGGCCCGGTCGCCAGTCGTAAGTTTTGTCGGTCCGAGCCGTCATATGTTATTGTTCGAATCTCTGAGCGGACGTCGGTCGTTCGCGGAAGCATCGGATCGTTCGTTCCCATGAGCCAGGACACGCCTTCGAGCTTGGAGCCGTCCATCGACCGCGACTCCTCGACCGACATCGTCTATCCCTCGACCATACCCTTTATCGTCGTGCATCTGGCGTGCTTCGCGGCGATCTGGACCGGCGTGACTGTGGAGGCGGTAGCGATCGGCGTTGGCCTTTACTGGCTCAGGATTTTCGCCATCGGGGCGGGCTACCATCGCTACTTTTCCCATCGCGCCTACGAGACCAGCCGGACCTTTCAGTTCGTTCTCGCAGTCGTGGCGCAATCGACCTCACAGAAGAGCGTCCTGTGGTGGGCCGCTAACCATCGCGACCACCACCTCCATTCCGACACCGAGCTTGACGTTCATTCGCCTCGCCAGACCGGCTTTATCTACAGTCATGTCGGCTGGATCTTCTCCCGCGGCCAGGAGACGATGAACGTCAATCGGATAGCGGATTTCGCCAAATATCCCGAGTTGATGTGGCTCCACCGCTACGAACAGCTCCCGGCTTTCGTGCTTGCCGTCCTCTGCTTCGCCATCGCCGGCTGGCCAGGCCTCATCGTCGGCTTCTTCTGGAGCACGGTCGCCGTCTATCACGGGACCTTTTCCATCAACTCGCTTGCCCATCTCGTCGGGAAGCGGCGCTACATCACCGGCGACGACTCCCGGAACAATTGGCTGCTCGCCATCATCACCATGGGCGAGGGCTGGCACAATAATCATCACGCCTACCAGAGCAGCGCGCGCCAGGGCTTCTACTGGTGGGAATATGACCCGACCTTCTATCTCCTGACTCTGCTCAAGCGTGTGGGCCTCGTGTGGAATTTGAAGCGCCCGACCGCTGAGGTCATGCAAAACAAGCACAAGCTCGGAAGTCGGGTCATCAGCCGCGCCGCCGCGCTGGTCGCGGACAGCTATTATCCCGACCGTATCGCGGCCACGGTCGCCGCCGCATTGGGGAAGAGCGGTTTGGCCGATCTCCGCGCGCGCCTTTCCCAGGCGCAGCCGTTCGCCTCGCTGGAAGTGTTCAGCGAATTCAACCTGCCTCACATTCCGACCAAAGCGGAGATTGTGGGCCGCGCGCGTTCGCTGCTCGCCAGCTCGCCCTCGATGGAGGACATCGCGGCGAAGGCGCACGAGCTGCTCTTAGAAGCGATCGGCGCACGGCTCGCGGCGATCGAAGTGCAAACGGCTCACTGACCGCCGCCGTCCGCGTTACGAGTCCCGTCCCCACGCGGAGCGCCGAGCCAGACCGTCGTGTTTCTCGGGTCGAAAATAACGTCGCCGAAAAGCCCGAGGAACGACGCGCCGAGCTGAGCCGCGGGCTCAGGCATGTCCGCGATCCCGCCGCATGAGTTGGCGGACTTCACGACCAAATGGAAATCCTCAGTTTTGAGGATCGCTTTCCCGCTTTCGTTTTCGATCGTCACCGGCCGGCCCGTGATTCGATAGACGGGCCGGTGCTCGCGCCCATCGCACGTCCAGATGTCGATGTCATTGATGCGATCGAGCTTGACGCCGCTTCCGACGAGGCGATCGAACAAGGCCTGGTTGATGTCGACCGAATGGGAATAGACGAAGTCTTCGTAGCCGGTGTCGATCTGCGCCCACACCCGAATGTCCCCCAGGCGCAGAAAGACGACGGGCACATTGGGGAGCCCGGAGCCGGCCTTGGAAGGTTCGGAAGAGAAAAAGCCGCTCTGAGCGACCGGGGTCAAGCCACGCGCCATGAGCTCCTCGGGCCGACAGGTCTCAGCGCTCAGGAACGCAGTGCTTTCCGTCAATTGGACGGTAAACTGGGACAGGAGATCGTCGCCGAGGACCCCGAGTTGTCCATTTCCGGGTTGAAGCAGAAGGTAGTAACGAGCGAGGTGAAACTTCGCTCTTTCGATGCCTGGAAGCGAGATCGCCGCTGTTTTGATCGATCCGTCCGGGCCCGAAAACGAAGCCGCCGATAAAGAACTTCGCGTTGCGCCATAGTCCAGCAGGAATGGGCCGGTCACCCCGTCGGCGGTGAGTTCGACATAGGGCGACGCGCCGTTCGGAACGCTGACCCGTGCGTAAGCGCGCCCACCGCAAAGAGCCCTCTGATCGGTCTCGCTAATGTCCATGCCGAAGCCGAAAATAGGAACCCCGATCGCCACGAGCGAGAGTGAGAGAATCCTGACGAGGGTCATCCGCTTCGATAGGATCGGTTCTGGATGCGCTGTCAACGGCGCGGGCGCATCGATCTGTGGCTAAAAACGACGCCTGTGGACTCCGGTCCTCGCAGGCTAAGCGGGGCGGGCTATGTCTCAGGATGCGTCCTCGATCAATTACCGGCTTGGGAGCCTCTACTCGGTCGTCACAGCCTTCCTCTATGCGACGCAGGAGCCGTTCTCCTTCCCCGCGGCCAAGCATCTCAACACCTTGCAGTTCGTGGCCCTGACCCAGGCTTCCCTCCTCGTATCCCTCCCATTGTTGATGAGCCGGGTAAAAAGCCGCCGAGATTTCTTCGCCTTGCTGCGAAAGCCCCTCAACTACGGCTATCTGGCTATCATCTTCGCCATCGGGCTGACCGGTCTCCTGCTCTATAATTTCGGCCTCAGCAACGCTCACCCGATCATCATCTCCGCGATTCTGAACCTTTCGCCGTTCTGGGCCGCGCTGGTCGCGCTGGTGCTCGCGGGGGTTCCGATCCCGATTTCGCGGGCGACATTTTTTGGCTGTTTTGCCGGCGCGTTCATCGGCGCGATGGCGGTCGCCTGGAGCCAACTCGGCGACAAGGGCACGTCAAACATCAGCGCGCTGGCGGACAGTTTCGTTCACGGCAGCTGGCTCTATGCGATTCCCGTGCCATTGGCCTCGGCGCTCGGGGGGACTTTAGTCGGCAAATGGTTCAGCGCTTATGATGAATCCGCGGCGATCGCGGCCAATTTTCTCACCGCGAACGTCATCTTGATTCCGGGCTGCCTTGCTCTTCTGTACTGGCGGAATGAGCTGAATTTCGATCAGCTAGGGCCGATATTGCTGATGATCTTCGGCACGATCGTCGCCGCGTCGCTCGGCCGCGTCATGTATCAGGTCGCGCTGACCGTCACCGGCGGGGACAACGGCTTCGTCACCATGTTTCTGAACCTGGTCCCAGCGCTGACCGCTTTCATATCGCTCGGGCTGTCGCACTGGGTGGCGGACTTGCACTTTGTCATCGATCTCACTTTTTTTCTCGGCTCGGGCTTGATCGCCGCCTCGCTGGTGCTGTTTTCGCTGAAATCGTGGCGCCAGCCGGCTCACAGAACGTGAGCGTCGTTTGGGCGCAGCAATCGGGTGGCTTCTAATCGCATTTGCGCAAGGCTGCCGCCCTCGCGCCATGAAATCACCGCGTCGCTCGGCTCAGGTCAGAAGCGATGATTCGTATCGCCCTTTCGGACGCGACCTACGACGCCATCGCCTCGACGCTGCCTGAAGGTTCAGCGCGATGGCCCATGCAGCGCGACGGGGATCAATGCTTTATCCAGGTCGAGTTGGCCGTGGTTGATCGTATGAGAGCGATGCGGCGCCCCGGCGAGAGTTACAGCGCCGTCATCCTTCGGCTTGTCGAATTGGGGACATGAGGCGAAGTAAGGCTGCGGTGGAAGGCTTCGTCGAGTTCGCGCCCGTGCCGGAGCGCTCGCGTGAGGTTCAGGCTCAGTCGGTGTAAACACCTCCTCCGCCATGGCCCACCAGTCGCCCTCATCACGCGAGTCAATCGGGGTCTGCATCGGGTTGTCAATCGCCCACCATTCCTGCGTCTTCGGGTCGGCCGCCATCTTGGCTGAATCTGCCGCCCAATCCCCGCCGTGATACTCAAAATAGCCGAACAGGAGGTTCTCGGGCTCTCTGAGGAAAATCGTGTAGTTGCGCATGTTGCAGTCGGAAATCTTAGCGAGCACCTCTGGCCATACCGCGGCGTGCGTCTTCTTGTACTCGGCTATCCGCTCCGGCTTGATGCCGATCACCATGCCCATGCGCTTCATCGCTTCCTCCAATTGTTTGTTTGAACCCGGCCACGTTGTTGGCCTGGACTTTGTCGAGACCCCCACTCGACTCGATGCCCGCGCTGCCGAAGCGAGCGCCGTCGTCTTTCTTGAGACGATCGAACCGAATTCGGGGCGCGTCGCGGAGCGCCGGCTCCGCTCTCTATATGAGCGCGTTCAGTCGCCGAACCAACGGTTTGGCGGCTTCCGCAAGTCGCCGGCCCCATCGGTCAAGAAACCCATTCTGGCGCTCGGCCAGGAGATATTCAGCCCGCCAACGCCACTCGTCGCGGTCCGTGCGCAGCGCTTCGTGATCTTCCGCGAGGCCGGCGACTAAGGCTTTCATAGCGTCAAGTTCAGCCTCGACAGCGCGGACGCGCGTGAAGAGCGAGGGTTGGGCCTTGGGCTCGGGCGGCGCCGTTGCGTCCGACATGAGGGGATCATGGCGCGCAAAGGTTATCGGAGCGCTAAATTCGCTGATTCGGCCGGCCGGCCGTTCGGAGACTAAACGACAGTTGTGGTACGTTCGAAAGGAGACCTACCGGTTCGCTCGCTTGGCGGCGCGATACGATCAGAAATTCTTGACATTTCTGACGGGTTGCTGGTGCTGCAAGAGAGGATTGAACTCTCGACCTCTCCCTTACCAAGGGAGATGATGATGGCATGAAGACTGTGATCAAGCTGGTGTTTTCACCTCCGTCTTTATCGTGTCCCCCAGATTTCCCCCGGGAAGACGATCGATGGTCTGTGCGTGCTCGTCAACGTTCGTGTGAGCATATCGCATGAGGTACATCCAGGTCGCCTCGCCGAACTTCCGGATTGCGCTGGCGTTCCGGTCCGTGCCCGCGCCCGGAAAGAGCGTTGCCGACTCGTACGCCTACGCCAAGAAATTGCGCCATTGCCGTCTCCCTCTCCCTCCTTCGCTGTGGCAGCCGAAGCTAGCGTGCATGTCGCTCAGCCAGCCCAAAACGCCGGTTCCGATCAGTCGACCGCCTCAAAATCTGTCAACTTGAACGTCTTGTTGTTCATCGCATCGGTCGGGCCGTAAAATCGCATCGCGGGCAACGGGCGTTTTAGGAGGGCGCACGAATCCCTATTTGCTTGTATTCTCGGGACATCCGTTGTACGATTTATTATCAAGCTCGCTATTGCATCGCCAAAGCGCTATGAACCGTATTGTATACTGAGTCGTTTACTCCCATCATGGCCATTCGACGGACATTGACTGCATAACGCAGGTGCAGGCGAGGCTGCTTTGTTCCAGCCGAGCGGGGAACGCGGCGCGAGAAATTCCCCTTCCGTCACAAAGTGCGAAGATTACCATATTTCGATTGACATTCCCGAATTGAGTTGCAAAATGGATAGCTTTTCACGCTGCCGGTTGTGGCGACGGTCGGTATTGTCATCAGCGAACCGCATCTAGACAAGAAGAAATGGGGTTGCCGATGTCTAAATCGGTTGTGATCGCCAACGTTGCGTCAACGGAACTTTTCTTAGACACAATGACCCATGTTGTGGACGGCTCGCCCAAAATGGCGAGCTAAAACACTTGCGACAAGCCATGACGGCAATTCGATTGTATGGGTTTGGGAATGCAGCGTAGGAAGCTTCGTTTGGCATTACGGCGAGGATGAAACAGTTTACATCATTTCCGGCGAGGTATTCATTTCGACCGAGAATGGCGAGGAGAGGCGGCTTGGCCAGGGCGATATGGCTGTCTTCCCTGGCGGCGTTTCCTGCAAATGGCGCGTCACTGCCCCCGTGAAAAAATTTGCTATCACCCGAAAGGACCTACCTCTTCCTGTGGGTTTCGGGGTGCGAGCTTGTCACAAGCTTGCCCGGACCCTCGGGCTGAGGCGGGGCTTTTGGGAACCGTCGACCGTCTAAATCCAGCTTACGCGCAAGTTTGAAGGAATTGCATGAGTCAGCAGAACGCGGGACTTTGCCGTGGCGATCTCGTAGAGGTGAAGACGCCGGACGAAATCTTCCAGACGCTGGACGCAGCGGGAGCATTGGATCACCTGCCGTTCATGCCAGAAATGCTCGAATTTTGCGGGCAAAGATTTCGGGTCTCCCGGCGCGCTTTGACGGTATGCATCTACGAACCTGGCACGCCTCTCGGTTCACCCTCTCGGGTTCAACACTGATGACGTCGTTACCCTCGAAGGCGTCCGCTGTTCCGGCGCCGCTCATGATGGTTGTCAGAAATCGTGTCTGATTTTCTGGCGCGAGGCATGGCTCCGAAAAGTCGAACACACCGCGGTCCAATCACACATTGATTTGCAAAGCATAGAACAACTTACGAGGCCGTCTCAGAGTTTCGACTGGCCCGGGGAGCTACTATTGTCAGGCGAGTGAACTGAAGAGAGCCACGCATTCTCTCTCAAGGAGAGAAAGAATAGAAGGATATTTAGTTGGGCTCCGCGCCGGAAACTTCAGCGCCGCTCAAATGGCGCGGAGCACTGCAATATGGTTGTTTTGGCGAATCCGCAAGAGGTTTCGCGGATTATACCCGCGCGGAAACAGCGGGTTGACGCCAACAGAAAGTCTGAACCTCCAGCCTGGGGAATGGGTGGAAGTCAAATCAGTGCGGAGCATCATGGAGACGCTGGACGAGCGCGGGAATAACCGGGGGCTGGGGTTTTCGCTCGACATGCGGCTCTTGTGCGGCCGGCGGCTCCGGGTGCGAGCTCGGCTTGACAAGATAATTGTGGATGGCACGGGAAAGATGAGGCAGCTCCGCAATACTGTGTCTCTTGAAGGCTCTACGTGCGGTTGTGAGTATATGGGCTTTAGTATGGATGGGTGTTCTCGTTGCGAACTCACCTATTGGCGCGAGATTTGGCTTCGCCGATTGGATGGACCCAGTGACCTGCTTGTGTCGCAAGTTGAAAGGAACGTCTCACCTGGTCTGGCCCCAAGCCAACTCGATTCATGATTGAAGGACTGCGCGAGGTTGTATTTTTCGCTTGCGGGCGCCCCTTGAAGGGCTTCCGTCTAGCGCCTCAAGGGCTCCTAGCTGCCGGACAGATCCTGCGCACCCTAAGCCCGTCATATCGTGCGCTAGCGACAGCAATCCCGTTTGCGTTGTCCCCGGGCGTGTCTTGATGTGTTCGATGGGTCCGGTTACGACCGCGGAGTAACTCGGGCCGGGTGATTTTGGTTCAGGGCCGGATGTTTATCGTCGCAACTCAGATGGAAACGCCTGCCAGACATCTTCCGCCTCGGTGGAGCCCTGAAATGGCATGCGGGACGTTAGGGACCCCGTGAACGACATTCGGCGAAATACCTTGGTTTGGATGGCTTTAGCGTTCTCCGCTTCGCTCGGAATGGCCATAAGCATTATCGCTGCCTTCGGTATCCACCCAGGGCTCTCCATTGCGCTTCGCGCGACGGCCAGATTGGCTTTTCTAATCTTCTTGCCTGCATATGTTGGAGGCCCTTTGACCTCGCTATTCGGGAATGCTTTTTTGCCCGTAAGGCAGCACGCCCGCGACTTCGGCCTGGCGTTTGCGTCCGCGATGGTCGTCCACCTCGGGCTTGTCATCTGGCTATGCGCGATCGGAGCAGCGCCGCCCGTAAAGACATTCGTGGTTTTTGGTCTCGCAGCGGTCTCCATCTATCTCCTTGCGCTTCTTTCAGTGCGACGTGTGCGCGAATTGCTGCCTCAGAAATTTTGGCTGCCGCTTCGTGTCGTCACGACAAACTATATCGCACTTGCGTTTATTTATGACTTTAAGAATTTCCGGGTAAACGATTTCTACGGGGACATCGCTTACCTCCCGTTTGCCGTCCTTGCGATCGGTGGTGTGATCTTGACGCTAGTCGCATGGGCGCAGAATTTGGGATATATTTCCAGGAAAACGCGCATCCGCAGCCAAACTATGTAAGCTCCAATTCATCCTCTATATCGAAATTTGTAACTAAGTTCCGATCTGGGCAACTCGTTGGCGACCAGGAACTCCCTGCGGTTCGGTTATCCTTGAACTCGATAAAATGGATGCTCGCTGCCGTCCAATCCCTGTTCCAACATCCGAAAGCATGGCGCGTTGCATCCACATCAAAGGTTCTCGCGCCGAAATATAGGCCGTTGCCCGCGGTGACCGAGTCATCGGTCATTTTTGGCAGAAGGTGATCATCCAGGTCTCCCAACAACAAGCCATGCATGGCGCCAAATGCGAGTCACGGGGTGGGCGAACGAGGCGGACCTTGTTCAAGACGAGACGAAAGTTCGGCTGCGTGAGCCTCAAATCTCGAATCCGGAACGGAGTTTCCGCGGAGAGCTCCCACTCTGGCCGCCTTCTTCGCGGGCTGCCATGATCTCGCTGAGAATATCGTTGTCGCTTGGCGCCAGTGTTGCCGTCCCAATCCGACTGGGGCGCGGGTTGAAGCCATCATCCACGTCATCCCAGGTTGTTCCACCGGTCCAACGCTCGCCGTGACGCCGCCGGTTAGCCGCGCGTTCGTCGTCTTTGCGGTAACCCTGATATTTCAAATTGATATCAAGATGCTGCGGTCATCCGTACTTTACGCTTGACACCGAGAATACCGCAGAGTTAATTAGGTTTATACCGTAAAGGCTAGCCGGAGGGCTGTTGCTGGGCATCGGGCGCTAACAGGTTGTACCTCTAAAAATCGCATCTAAGCCGACAGGCAGCCAAGGCGCCGCCTGGCCGGAAGCGTGTTGCCACATCAGTGCGAATTTACATCATGGGGAAGCGTTGCTTCACCCAAACGGCGGTAGCTTGGCGAAACATCTCGGAAACCACTCGACTGGCTAGTTCAAGTTCCAAATGATCGGCAATGGGTTTCGTTGGCGATCGACGGATAGCGACCAATTCAAAGCCGCATCTTGTGCGTGCTGGGCGTCATTCAGGAGAAGAGCCGTGTTAAATGATAGCCTTCCAGTTGAACAGAACCCGGGCGCGCAATCTGGACCCTTTGCCAAGCGACTGAGCTTGGAGCGGGGGGAACGCTGGTTTGTGGCGCGCGTGCATTCCAATCGCGAAAGCAGTGCGCAATTCAACCTCGATCGACTTGGGTTCCGCAGTTTCGCTCCGAGAGTAAGGCGTACGGTTCGGCACGCACGCAAATTGCGGAACGTTCTGGCGCCGCTGTTTCCCGGCTATATTTTTCTTATTCTTGATCTGTCGAGAGACCGCTGGCGTACTGTAAACAGCACTTTCGGCGTCGCCTCGCTGATCATGGGCGTCGAACAGCCGATGCCGGTACCTAGTGGCGTCGTCGAAGCGCTCGTGTTCACCGAGAATCCCGAACTCGTTCACTTGGATGACGATCTTGAGATCGGCCAAAAGGTGCGCATCTTGTCGGGGCCGTTCGCTGACGCCCTTTGTCGCCTCGTGCATCTTGACGACAGAGGACGCGTCCGCGTCCTTCTCGAACTCATGAGCACAGAAGTGACCGCCCAGTTAGACCGATCGTGCGTCGCGCCTGCCGCTTAGTGCTTGGGCCGTTTTTGCTGACCAAGTCCAATCGAACCTCAGAGATAACCTGGCAAATAATCGCGGCGCATTTTTTACCAAGGTTCTCGGTTTGCTCTTAGACAGCGGAGTTGGTTGGACGTCGTTGGAAATGCTGAGCAACTCAATCGAGCCGCGCGGCCGCATCCAAGGCGTGATCCAGGTCTTCGGTGATGTCCTGCGCATGCTCAAGTCCGACGCTGAGCCGGATCGTTTCGACGCTTACGCCTGCTCGACGCTGCTCGTCGGGAGTCATTTGCCGGTGGGTCGTCGAGGCGGGATGGCAGCAAAGCGTGCGGGTGTCACCGATATTGACTAGCCGTTTGACCAGCTTGAGGGCGTCATAAAAGGCCTTGGCCGCATCCAAACCGCCCTTAACGCCGAAAGTAAGCAGCGATGGTGCCCGCCCGCTGAGATACTTGCGGGCAAGCTCATGATACGGACTGTCCGGAAAGCCAACATACTCGACCCAAGCAACTCGTGGATCGTCCCGTAGGAAATGGGCGACCTCGCGGGCGTTTTCGACGTGACGCTCCATCCGCAGCGCCACGGTCTCAATGCCCTGCAAGATGAGGAAGGCGCTCATTGGCGAGAGCACCGCTCCCATTGTGCGTTGGTAGACGCTGCGAGCGCGGGCTATGAAGGCCTCGGGGCCGAACCGATCGGCGTAAACGAGCCCTTGGTAGGAATGGTCAGGTTCACAAAACATCGGGAACCGCGACGATTGGGAGCGCCAATCGAAGCGGCCGGAATCGACTATTGCGCCCCCCATCGCAACGCCATGGCCGCCCATGAACTTGGTCAGAGAGTGGACTACGATATCGGCGCCGTGCTCGATCGGCCGCAAAAGGATGGGCGTCGCAACGGTATTGTCTACCAGCAGGGGCAGCCCGCGCGAATGCGACAATTCGGCAAGAGCCTCGATGTCACAAATGTTGCCTGCGGGATTGCCCACAGATTCGCAAAAGACCGCGCGCGTTGTATCGTCGATCAATGGAGCGATATCCGCTGCTCGCTCGCTCCGCGCGAAACGCGCCTCGATCCCATGCCATTTTAGCGTGTGGGCAAGCAAAGTGTGCGTCGTGCCGTAGAGCTGAGGCGGCGCTACGATGCTGCCCCCGCGATCGGCGAGTGTCAGAAAGGCATAAGCGAGCGCGGCCTGTCCTGATGCAACCGTGAGCGCCGACACGCCGCCCTCCAATTGGGCCACCCGCTTCTCCAATATGTCCGTTGTTGGATTGGCGATACGGCTGTAGCGAAAGCCGGGTGCTTCCAAATTGAAAAGCGCCGCTCCATGGTCTGCGCTGTCGAATTCGTAGGCGACGTTCTGGTAGATGGGCGGGGCGACCGCTTTGGTCGAAGGATCATAAGTAAATCCCCCGTGAATTGAAATTGTCTCTCTGCGCATCACCCAATACCTCATGTGTTCGTGTTGAGATCAAAAAATAGTTCCGTCGCTTTTGTCTGACTTTGATCTTTCGAAGAGTTTTAGCGGCGATTTATAGCCAACGCAAGGGACTAGCACAGTCGCGCATCACAAAGTCTCAACTCCTTGCAGCTATGGCGTAAAAGACAATTCTAAATTGCGTTTTTTCTGAATACTTAACGTTAGTTACTATGCGTCTATTTGGGTACTGCATCTAGATCTAGGATTGACGAGAAAGTAAACGAGGAAGGAGCAAGAGCATGAACGTCCATATATCTAACCACTACCAGAAAGTCATAGACGAGATCAGCAACTTCAATTGGCGAGGACTGGAACGTGAGGAACTGACTGAGGGCGTGTCGGGCATATTACTACTTCTCCAAGCAATTTGTCGATGCCGTGCATATTGCCTGTGATCTCTTTCCCTCAGATCAAAACCTGATCGCGCTGCGCGAGGGAGAATGCGACACAGACAATCTGTCTCCTTATCCTGGCATTGCCGAGAAGGGAGAGAGAATGAACCATGACGAGTTCATGAGACGCGTTGTCGAGTCTGCGAGCTTGGATCAGGCCGCGCGAGATCGAGTGGACAACCTTGGCCGCGAATATCTCGCGGAAGTCAGCCGCATGGATCCGTTGACGCGGGCAATGGCCCTGTCGAGTTACGAGGATGGCGGGCTCGAGGCCGTGTTCCGCGCAATGCTGACAGCGCCCGATTGGAATGAGCCCTCGCTTGGCGCGTTCAAGCATTTCCTGGTCGAACACATCAAGCTGGACTCCGGCGAGGATCGCACGGATCCTTGTGCCGGCACCTCGTTGCAGACGATCGAATCCTTCCGTTGTGGGGGCGTTCAAAAATCTGCTTATCGCCGCCGCCCCCCGTCTCTGCGCTTAAAGCTGCGAGCTAAGCTCAGGCGCGCTGCAGCGGGCGCGCCTCAGTCTGTCTCGGCTGCGCGCGAGTTTGCGGCCAGACGGAAGGACCGGCCGAGGCGAGGCAGCTGAATGAATGTTCTGCCGTCCCACAAGATCAACGTCGCGATCCCGACCGGCCGGAGAACGGGCAGGCATCGCGGTCGGTCTGATCAACAATATGGGCGATGAGGCGCTGAAAATCACCGAGCGTCAATTTGGCAGCTTGGTGTCCGAAGCGGCGGGCGACATCGATGTCAGCTTTCGTATCTTCGCGTCTGAAAAGTACGCCGCGCTCATCCCGCGCTCTGGACTACATCAATGCGCGCTACGAGCCCGCAAGCGCGGCGATGGACGGAGAACTCGACGCGCTCATCATCACCGGCGCGCAGCCGCAGACCGACCGCCTCAGCGAGGAGCCGTACTGGGAGGAATTGGTTGAGCTGATTGAATGGGCGAAGCTCCACACGGCCTCCACCATACTTTCGTGTCTCGCCGCTCACGCGGGCGTGCTGCATCTCGACGGCGTCGAACGACGGCCATTGCCCGAGAAATGCACCGGCGTGTTCGGCTTCACGGCGGAGCGGACCCACCCTTTGGTCGGCAAGCAAGGTCGCGTGAGGCTGATCCCGCACTCGAGATACAATGGGCTGTTGCAGAGTGAGCTTGAACAAGCCGGTTACGTCGTCTTAACGAGTTCGCGAGGGAGTGGCGTCGATAGCTTCGTGAAGTGTTTTGGCAGCCAATTCGTTTTCCTGCAGGGCCATCCGGAATACGACGCCAATTCCCTCGCCCGAGAGTACCGCCGTGATATGGACCGGTATCTGCGTGGAGAAACCGAGAGGAAGCCTGCTAGGCCAAGGGGCTATTTCGGCGCCGAAGCAGAGGCGGAACTCCAAGCGATGGAGCGCAGTGCGCAAGAGGATCGCTGCCGGATGCAGATCAAGGATATCTCGATCATTGACGCGCTGGCGCCGGCGGAAGCAACATGGCGCGAAGCAGCGATTGCGTTTTACCGCAGTTGGATCGAGATGATCGCCAACGCGAACCTCAGAACCCGCGCGCCCTTGAACGCGGGGATCGATGAATTCGCTTCGCGGCAATATCTCTGATGACGATCAGGATTTTGACGCTCCGTCTCGCGTATGTCCGCCGTCCGACATTTTGCGGTATGCGGCGGCGTCATGACGGTAGCGCACCGACAACTTGAACTCTGAAACTGTGCATGGTTCTGGCGTTGGATTTGCTTGTCGATTCCCGTGCCTGTCCCACGCGCAGTGAAGGTCTCAGCTCGATCCAACCAAAGGGAAAGACGACAATGTCCTTGCGAGCCACCATTCTGAATGAAATCCAGACTGTCGCAGCGAGCCAGAAAAAGACGCTGCCGCCGCTGACGGATGCGCTTCCCCTCAATGATTCTGGGCTCGACTCGCTTTGCTTCGCGATCCTTGTGGCGCGCCTTGAGGATATCACCGGCCGGGATCCGCTTAGCGAGGCGCAGGGAGGGCGATTCCCCAGGACGATCGGCGAGTTCGTCGCACTTTACGAGGAAGCCCTTGTCTGAATGGCGGAACCTCATCAGTTGCCTCCAAGAGGGTCGTGGTCGCGGCAGGGTCGTCGCGACGCGAGACTATGTTCTGGCTCTCGACGAATTTGAGCACGCCTCGAGTCTCGGTCCCGATCTGAAGAGACTGCGCGGCCGCTCGGTCGTTCTCTCAGGTGCGGGACATGGCCAAGGTCGCCGCGGCGCTGATCGACCTTGACGGCTTTGCGCGTCGGATCCTGCTCTGCCCCGCCGGGATGGGAGTCGTGGCGCCTTGAAGTCGGCAGCGCAGACGCAGAAGCGGACGTTCTGGTTCACGATGATGAGGACGTCGCAGCTCCGACTCCAGTCGAACTTGCCGTCGCCTGCCGTTTGCCCTTGCAGCCGCTGAGTTCGCCTCGCATTGCAAACTTGGAAACGGAATGGATCCTGCCGACTTCGGGCACGACGGGACCGCCGAAGCTTGTCAGGCACACGCTACGCACTCTGATGGGCGCGATTGGTGACGCGCCATTGCAGCAATGGGCGACGTTCTACGACATTCGGCGCTATGGAGGCCTGCAGATTTTCTTGCGCGCGCTCAGCGGTCGAGGCTCGCTCATACTCGGCGCGGAGGGAGAAAGCCTCAGCTCGCTGCTCGCTCGCTTTGGCGACGCCAAAATCACCCACATCTCCGGCACGCCGACGCATTGGCGCAAGGTCCTGATGAGCGGTGAAGGACGTCGGATCGATCCGGAATATGTTCGGCTGTCGGGCGAGATTGCGGACGACGGGCGTATTAGTCTGCTTTGCACGCGCTTTATCCGCGCGCGCGTGATCGAGCACGCTTACGCCTCGACCGAAGCTGGCGTAGTCTTTGTGGTCGACGACGGAAAGGCCGGGATTTCCCGCCTCTTGGGTCGATCGGGATAGCGCCGTCCAGATGAAGATTGTCGACGATGCGCTTACATGTCGCGTTCGAGACCGCTGCCGCTCGAGGCTTTCTTGGCAAGGACGCGCCCGCGCTTGACTGACAACGAACGGCTTTGTCGATACGGGCGATATGATCGAGAGACGTGGCGACCGCTGTTATTTCGTTGGTCGGCGCGGCGGGATAATCAATGTCGGGGGCGTCAAGATCCACCCGGAAGAAGTGGAGGCGGCGCTGAACTCCCATGCGATCGTTCGCGCAAGTCGTGTCTTCGCTCGGACAAGTACCCGATCACGGGCGCGCTCGTCTATGCCGATGTCGTTCTCCGCGAGGGATGCTGCGCCGGACGCGGACTCGGAGGTCGAGATCCTTTCGCTTGCCGGGCGCGCCTCGCCCGCATACTGTTCCGGCGGCGCTGCGGTTCGTCGCCGACCTACCGATGACGGACGGCGGAAAGCTCGCGCGGCATGGATAATGTTATCGTAACCGGCGCGAGCCGTGGGATCGGCCTTGCGATTGCGGATCGGCTTGCGCGCGACGGGTTCAGAGTCGTCGCTGTTGCGCGCCGCGACAGCGAAGCCCTTTCAGCAAGCGCCGCAAGCCTTGCTCAGCAGGGTCCCGGCTCGTTGGTGTTTCGCCCTCTCGATCTAAGCGACGTCGCTGCGATCCCAGCGTTCGTGCGAGGACTGCGGCGGCAATTTGGGCCGATCTATGGGCTCGTCAACAACGCCGGGGCTCGGCACGGAAGGTCTACTCGCCATGATGCCTGACGCCGACATTGCAGGCCCTCATCCACCTCAACACGCTCTCGCCGATCATGCTGAGCAAATATGTCGTTCGAGGTATGATGGCGCAGGAACGAGGACGAGTGATCAATGTATGCTCGATCGTCGCCTCGACTGGCTTCAACGGCCTTTCCGTCTATGCCGCCACTAAGGCGTCCCTCATCGGATTCACGAAGTCGTTGGCGCGGGAGGTCGGGCAGATTGGCATCAACGTGAACGCGATCGCGCCCGGATTTATAGACACCGAAATGACGCGTGGTCTCGAAGGAGCCGAGCGCAAGCGCGTGATTGGCCGAAGCCCGTTGCGCCGCTTGGCTGAGGCGGAGGACATCGCAGCGATGTCGGCGTTTCTCATGGGCGAGGGCGGACGCAATATCACCGGAGCGGTTATGACGGTTGACGCGGGAAGCACCGCTTAGTTCCCGATGCCCGATCGCTTAGAAGCTCATGTCGCGGTTTCGGATCGCGGCGTACCGTTCCGCGTCGAGCACCACGAAGGCTTGTCGCTGGCCGTCGAACACATAAAGCGGGTCTTCGATGCGCTCAGGGTCGAAGCCCTGATCAACATAGGCGCGCCGCTTAGGTTTGAAGGTCTCCGTGGTCTCGATTTCAGTGGCGAAGCGCAAGAAAAGCGGTCGGGCATATCTCGGCAAGATTTCGAGCCGCCCGGGAGCGCATCGAGATCGAACCGTCGATCAATCTTTAGCAACGCCATTCCCGCGCGCCCGTCGGCGCCGGGAACTACAACCCCGTAGACCACCGCTTCCTCGACGCCTGGACAGGCGCGGAGGGCAGCTTCGACTTCCGAGGTGGAGACGTTCTCTCCCTTCCAACGAAATGTGTCGCCGATCCGCTCGACGAAGGTATAGAAGCCGTCGGCGTCGCGGCGCATCAGGTCGCCAGTTCGCATCCACGCATCGCCGGGCTCGAAGACGTCGCGGAGAGTTTTTCGTTCCGTCTCGATCTCTTCGCTGTAGCCTTCGAAGCGCGCGCCAGGCTCTTTGCCGATTCTTCCTAAAGCCTCGCCGACTTCGCCGTCGGCGCAGCGAATGCAGAAGCCGTCGGGCGCGAGCCGGCATTTGCGAGCCGTAGTCGAAGCGGACGAGCGCGATCGGGTCGCGAACCGCGACATATGGAGGCACGCGGCCGATCGATCCGATCTTGCCTTCGAGATTGTAGAGCCAAACATTGCCTTCCGTCGAAGCATAGAACTCAAGAATACGAAGCGGTCCGAACCGATCGATGAACGGCCGCCACACTTCTGGTGAAAGCCCGTTACCGATTGCGATCCGGACCCGATGCGACCTCTCCGCCGGCACGACTCGGCGCAGCAAGGAGATAGCGGCAGAGCTCGCCGATGTATTGAAAGGCCGTGCATTCCCATCGTGCGACGTCGTCCCAGAAGCCGCGAGCCGAAAAGCGCTCCGCGATTACAACCGACCCGCCGAAAACCAACGGGGCCCCACCGCGACAACGCCGCCTACGCTGTGATGCATTGGCAAGCAATTGTAGAGCCTATCGGACGCCGTCAAGCCGGCGAGGCCGGCAAACCAATGGATCCAGGTAACCAGCCTGCGATGGCTGACTTCAGCCGCCTTCGGCAAGCCAGTGGTCCCCGACGTGAAAATCCTTAAGGCGCGATCGTTGAGGGTCACAGTTGTGCGCAGTTCGCCTGGCGCAACGCATCGCCGCTCTCGCCTGCAACGGCAAGATCAATTCGCCGGCATCTGGCCGCGGGTTCCCGTGGAGCCAAATTTCGACCCCGTCATCAAGGCTTCAACGGCCTTCAAACACACTTCAGCGCATCCGTCTGAAGCGATGATGCGGCGGGCGCCGGCGACCTTCAAAGCATGTGCAGCCGCTGGCGCGCGCAACTCAGGGCTGATTAGCGCAACGACCGCACCCGCTTGGATAAGCCCGAGCCAGATCGCGAAATACTCTGGCCGATTTTCCATCATGAGCGCGACAACTCTCCCTTCTGGATTCCTTCGGCGAGCGCCCACCGCGAATACTGGTTCATGCGCGCCTTGAGGTCCAGGAAGCTAAATCGCTCGCGGTCACTGACGAGCGCCAGTGCATCACCGTAAGTGCGAGCCCACTCTGTGACTGCGCGTGGCAGGATGCGATCAGATTGGCGGGTCGCCTGCGCTGTGCTCTCGAGTGCGCGTAACCACGCCTGGGCTGGGGTCATCGTTCGATAATCAGATCGGGTTATCGTGAATTGTTTCATCGTCAATTGCAAATCGCTCTGATTGTGTAGATCTGCGTGGCACTCGTCGCCTCCGATAATGAACGTTACGACCAAGGAATTTTCGGGAGAGTTTCACTCGACCCCTCCAGTGCGAACCGACCTAATAGAACTACCGAGGCTGCGCCAACAACTCCGGTTGAGTGCTCGCTGTAACGATTTGACCGGCTCACCCAATGCGGAGCCGGCTTCAGATGATCACCGTTTGCCGTCAGCAAGTTGCCCCGGCCCGCGAAATGACGCCCGTCTATTTGGCCCGTTGTGGGTATGAAAAATCGCGTTTCGCAATCGCGGCCGCAGTTCCGCGAGTTGCAACCGTAAGGCTCGCCTCATTTTTTTGCCCAAAATGGCGATGAGCCATTTGTGTGGGCGGAGAACCGTCGCAGCTTGTTCGGGTTTCGGTATTCCGAAGTGGGAAAATCATGAAATGAACATGGTCCAGCGGCCACAACAGAACTTACTCGCGAAGACGATAAATCGGAGCAAGGTAGCTCTGATTAGTGGCGTGACAGGGCAAGATGGAGCGTATTTGTCTGAACTGCTTCTCTCGAAGGGATACGTTGTACACGGAATCAAACGGCGATCCTCCTCCTTCAATACTGGACGGATCGAGCATTTGTATCAGGATCCCCAAACCCCGAGTCAACGCTTTATACTGCATTACGGCGACATGACGGACGCGACGAATCTCATTCGTATCGTGCAAGAAACTCAACCCGACGAGATATACAATCTTGCCGCGCAGTCTCACGTTCAGGTCAGCTTTGAGACTGCTGAATATACAGCTAACGCCGATGCTCTGGGAACGCTGCGCCTGTTAGAGGCGATAAGGTTGTTGGGTCTCGTAAACACGACGCGCTTCTATCAAGCATCTACCTCAGAACTATACGGAAAGGTTAAATCCGTGCCGCAGAACGAGGAGACGCCATTTTATCCACGTTCTCCTTATGCGGCGGCTAAGGCTTATGCTTATTGGATTGTCGTTAACTATCGCGAAGCGTATAACATGCACGCCTCGAATGGTATCTTGTTCAACCACGAGAGCCCGTTGCGAGGCGAAACATTTGTAACACGCAAAATCACCCGGGCTGTCGCCGCGATACATCTTGGACTTCAGGAAAAACTCTACCTTGGCAATCTGAACGCCCGACGGGATTGGGGTCATGCAAAAGAATATGTCCGGGGTATGTGGTTGATGCTGCAGCAGGATCAACCGGACGACTACGTTTTGGCAACCGGTCAGGCCACTTCGGTACGAAGCTTCGTTGAGAAATCCTTTCATCACGTGGGTATCAACCTCGAATGGCTTGGTTCGGGTGTAGACGAACGCGGCGTCGACAGCGTCTCCGGACGGACAATTATTGAGGTAGATGCGCGGTACTTTCGTCCCACAGAAGTTGACCAGCTCCTGGGTGACCCCAGCAAGGCGGAAAGACGCCTCGGGTGGCGATACGAGGCGACCGTTGACCAAATCGTGGCCGAAATGGTCGACGAGGACCTGAAAGCGATACAGCGGTTCGCAAATGTCCCGTCTAAAACGGACCTGATTCATGTCTAAAGCTATCTTTCGCTTAGAGAACAAGCGGGTCTGGGTTGCCGGCCATCGTGGCATGGTTGGCTCGGCGCTCGTGCGACGCCTCGAACGTGAAAACTGCGAGATCCTGACGTTAGACCGCAGCCGCGTGGATCTTCGAAATCAGCGTCAGGTTGAAACGTGGACCACAGAGACAAAGCCGAATGTGGTTTTCCTCGCCGCGGCGAAAGTAGGGGGAATATTGGCCAATGACACGTATCCCGTCGACTTCCTGTACGACAATTTAATGATCCAAACCAATGTAATAGCGGCCGCCTTTAAGGCTGGCGTTGAAAAACTTGTCTTTCTTGGTTCGTCCTGCGTATACCCCAAGTTCGCAACTCAACCGATTACTGAAGATTCGCTTTTATCAAATTCATCTTGAACCAACTAATCAGTGGTATGCCGTCGCAAAGATTGCCGGCATCAAACTTTGTCAGGCATACCGCAAGCAATACAGCGCAGATTTTATTTCAGCTATGCCGTCTAATCTTTATGGCCCGGGAGATAATTTTGATCTAAACTCTAGTCACGTTCTTCCCGCATTGATTCGTAAGGCGCACCAAGCCAAACTGGCGCGGGCTCGGACGTTTGATATCTGGGGAACGGGCTCACCACGGCGCGAATTTCTTCACGTCGATGATTGTGCTGACGCTATCGTTTTTCTTTCGAAATTTTACTCATCGGAAAGCCATGTGAATGTAGGGGCTGGCGAAGATATCTCTATTCTAGAGCTTGCTAAACTTGTTAGCTGTACAGTTGGGTTTGGAGGAGAGATCGTTTGTGACCTTAGCAAGCCTGATGGAACGCCGAAGAAGCTGATGAACTCAAATAAATTATATGAAATGGGGTGGCGGCCCAAAATAACCTTGGCAAACGGAATTTTGTCGGTTTATCGATGGTTCCTCGATAATCGTAAGGAGGATCGCTATGTTCTTCAAGCAGAACTTCCTGCCTGCGTCGAATAATCGCGCCGACGGCAATACTCCGACGGGCAAATCTCCGCGAAGCGATAAAATTCTCGTTTACTGCATGAACTATGCACCCGAAATAACAGGAATAGGACGCTATACTGGAGAAATGGTCGAACATCTGTCAGCGTGCGGCGCAAGTGTTACGGTAATAACGAGCCCGCCTCATTACCCGGAATGGAGCGTTCATAAGCCATTTAAAAATCACCGCTATACGGTCGAGGACGGAAACCGGGTCAAAGTGGTACGTTGTCCCTTACTGTTGCATGAAAACATTCACGGGATCTGGCGCCTTATTGCTCCATTTAGCTTTGCGTTAACCTCGGCACCTGCTGCAATTTGGCAGGCTATTCGGGTACGCCCAAATATAGTTATTTGCGTGGAGCCAACATTGTTTGTGGCGCCGGTCGCCATACTATTAGCCAAACTCTTTGCGGCTCGATCCGTATTGTATGTGCAGGACTTAGAAATTGACGCGGCGTTCGCGGTCGGTCACATAGTTGAGAATCGTTGGTTGAAATTCGTCGGTAAAAGTTTCGAGCGTGGCATTTTACTCTTTTTTGACCAGATCATTACGATCTCGCGCCGCATGTCAGAAAAACTTAGCGAGAAGGGCGTTCCTGCCGAGCGTATCGCAATAGTCCGCAACTGGGTTGATCTGATGGAGGTTCATCCGCTGGGAAGAGCGAGCCTGTATCGCGAAAAGCTGAATTACGCGGAAGACGACTTCATCGTACTATACTCCGGAAGTATTGGCGCCAAACAGGGATTGGACGTGTTGTTAAATGCGGCTCGTCGACTTGCGACGGAAACGGGAATTAAATTCATCATTGCTGGCGAAGGGCCCGCAAAGAAGCAATTGATGAATTCCTCCAAGGATCTACCCAATGTACGCTTTCTACCATTGCAGTCTTATGGACAACTGAACGAATTTCTTAATCTCGCGGACCTTCACGCATTGACTCAGATGGCAGGCGCTGCGGACTTGGTTCTTCCGTCAAAAATCGGAGGAATGCTTGGGAGCGGTAAACAGGTTCTTATTACTACCAGCTCGGACACAGAGCTTGCGGATTTCGTTGGGAAGAGTGTAATCACATCACCACCGGGAGATCCTGAGGCGCTCGCGGCGGCTGTCCTGACCGCCAGGGCGCAAAAGGTCGATCCGTTTCAACACGAACGACTGGCGTTGGCTAAAACGTTGTCAAAAAGGGAGAGCCTGAATTTGCTTTGCGAGCATATCGGTTTGGCTGGCGATGCGGCGACATCGATTGGAAACTCGTTGGCGCTCGATCGTGGGCTAGAAAAAAGCAGAGTCGGAGAACCAGCAAGCCGATGGATTGAAGCAACGAGCTGTTCGCCCTCGCTCCTCAATCAATGCAAGAAGGTTCTTAGGGAGCATAGAAACCATGGACAGGGGTCTGGGTTTGGTTGGCGACACGAAATTCTTGGTCTTTTGCGTTTACGGTCCTTTCGGCTTGCCAGACGGCGATCCAAGCGAGGGCATATCGAGATATCAAACTGACCCCAGATTCCCCGAACATGGCGTCTGCGCGCATACGGCGCGGCTAACCGAAAGACATTTCAGATGAACTTGAAATCGGTGGCCGCAAGGCCCGCGCGATCGTGAGTTGGTCTAGCGTTGGCCTATCGCCCCCGGAGTCGATGACCGTTGTGTTTCCGCCGGCGCTCATAGCGTGATCGAGAACCGCTGGGCGATCAGCCGTTGGGACATTCAGGCGTTAGGTAGATGAACATACACGCCTAGAGCGCGAATAAGATCGTGGCTTGCGCCCTAGACTAGATGGTAAATCCAATGATGGTGTCGGCGGCGAATTCGGATCCGAGCAGAAAGGAATTGCTCGCACTGCTTGTCGCGGTGATCGGTTCAGTCGCATATCGTTTGAGCGCTATCGTTTCGGAACCCGCTGTGACGCTAAGGGCGGACGCTCCGGACGAGCGGTCCGTTCAGAGCATCAGCGACCATCGAAAAGAGGTGTGACAAGTAACCCGCCAGCATAAGCTGGCTGGCTGCGGCGTAGACCAGACGGGAAGCTCAAATCACCTCCGTAGAATTGTCGCCATTGGCGCCCGCTGTTGGACAGTCTGAACCATGTACGAGTGGAGTGGACCTTACGCCTTAGCGAGCCAATTTGGCCCAGGATTGGCGCCCACCGCACCACTGCCGCCGGCGATCTGGTTGGTCCCGTTCATTTCCCAGATCGCGACCTGACCGCTCGTGTTCTGCCACAGGATATCGGAGAAGCCATCGCCATTGAAATCGCCGGTTCCGACGGCATGCCAACCGGACGCGGGATGGGCGCTGACCGTCCCTCCGCCGATTACGGTGTTCCCGTTCATTTCCCAGATCGAGACTTGGCCGCTGCTGGTATTTTGAAAAAGGATGTCGGAATGGCCGTCGTGGTTGAAATCGCCAGTTCCGATTGCTTTCCAAGCCGGCCCAGGATTGGCGCTGACTGTCCCTGCGCCGATTACCGTGTTCCCGTTCATTTCCCAAATCGAGATTTGACCGCTGCTCGTGTTCTGCCACAGGATGTCGGAATGGCCGTCGTCGTTGAAATCGCCTGTTCCAATCGCTTTCCAACTCGGTCCAGGATTGGCGCCCGCCATTGGAGCGTTAAGCACGTTGGTCCCGTTCATTTCCCAGATAGCGGCCTGACCGTTCGTGTTCTGCCATAGGATGTCGGAATGGCCGTCGTCGTTGAAATCGCCTGTTCCAATCGCTTTCCAACTCGCTCCAGGATTGGCGCCCACTAATGGAATGCTGAGTACGTTGGTCCCGTTCATTTCCCAGATTTCGGCCTGACCGTTCGTGTTCTGCCATAGGATGTCGGAATGGCCGTCGTCGTTGAAATCGCCTGTTCCAATCGCTTTCCAACTCGCTCCAGGATTGGCGCCCACTAATGGAGTGCTGAGTACGTTGGTCCCGTTCATTTCCCAGATAGCGGCCTGACCGTTCGTGTTCTGCCATAGGATGTCGGAATGGCCGTCGTCGTTGAAGTCGACGTAGGGCGAAGCCAAACTCGGATTTTTGTCGATCACCGTCGTTGCCGCTGCCGCAATGGTTGGGTCGACGGCCGACGATGCGGCGCTGACATTGCCGGCGGCGTCGGTCGCCGTCGCGGAGAAGGTCTGCATGCCAGTCGACAGAGCGCCGGTCGCATAGGTCCACGCTCCGCCATTGTTGGCGGTCGTGGTCCCAAGATTTTTCGCGCCGTTGAACACCGTAATGATGCTGCCCGCTTGCGCGGTGCCGGTCAGAAGTCACGGCGTTGCCGCTGACCGCATCGCTCGAAATCACTGGCGCGGCCGGCGTGGTGGTGTCAATCTGCGGCCCAGCCTGGGTCAGGCCGCTGAGTGACAGGTTGGCCGCATTGGCGGCCCCGTCCTGGATCGTCGCCCCAGTTGGCAAGTTGACTGCGGTGGCGGCCAGCGAGGCCACGTTCTGTCCTGTCGCCACTGTGTAGTTGAAGGTCAAGGCGTTGCTGCCCGAACCGCTCACGTAGGTCGCCACGCCGTGGTCGTTGAGCGTCAGCGTCGGCGTGCCGCCCGTGACTGCCACCGCCTCGTTAAACTCAAGCGTCAGCGCCCCGGTCTTGCCCGAGGTCAAGTCGCCAGTCGCGGGGCTCTCCGCAACCGCCGTGATCGTCGGCTTCGCCGTGACGATCCCCGTACTTTGGGCGACAATGATGTTAGAGGGAGAGAGAGTGACGCCGGTGAAGGCTCCAAGGGTCACAAAGTTCGCGCCACCGCCCGCTGCGGCGTAAAGTAGAGTTGAGCTGCCGCCGCTGGTTTGGATTTTCAAGTAGCCAGCGGCGAAGGGGTCGACGCCCACTGGGACGAGGTTATCGAGTACAATCTTGTCGCCTTTAGCGACATTGAAGTTGACCACCGTATTTGTCGCAAACTGCGAGCCCGGCGCGAAGACAAATTGGTCAGCTCCAGCACCGCCTATAAGCTGAGCCGAGGCCTGGTTAGCAGATGCCGTGCCCGTGGCGGCAACAAGAACATCGTCGCCGGTTCCCCCGTTTAGCACCTGACGCCCCGCCCACGATCCGACTAATATATCGTCGCCGGCTCCAGCGTTGAGCACTTGGATTGGCCTGCCAGTTCCCGTAAGAGGGGCAGCAAACCCAACCCAATTGCCCGAACCGGAATCAGTCGCGATCAGCGCCGATTGACCACCATAAGTCCCTGCCACAGAGGCTATTTGATTCTCCGCAAAAGAGCCGTCGGTCAGGTAGTAGCCCACAAATTCCGGCGAGGTAGTCGAGCTGCCCTGAACCTCGCCTGTTGAAAAGGTGATCGCTTCGGCTAGCATCGACCCAGAAGGCAGAGAGGTCGACTGGTTGTTAAGAATCAGAAGATTCTGGCCGCCGCCGTCTATCCCCTGAATCTCGAATAACGACCCCTTGGACGGCAACACGTTGCCGCTAGCAACGTTGTCCGCGGCGACGTTCACCGCCGTGCCACCTCCGTTTGTAATAACGGTCAGCGCCGCTTGGTTGACGCCTGACAAATTGTTGTTCTCGATTGCAGTGCCTATCACCTGCCCATTGTCAGCAGTTGAAAGAGTTCCCAAATTCCAAGTCGTTGGATATCCGTCGATGAACGTAACACCGGTGTTCACGTTGGTAAACGTGTTATTGTCGATTTGAAAAAAACTAGACCCTACAAATTTTCCGGCACCGTTTGCGTTATTGAAATTCCAGAGGTTTACCCCTTTTGGCAGATTGACAAAAGAGTTTCCAACTATATCGACGTTCGCGCCTCCTGGATACATCTCTATGCCCGCTTGGGCCGTTTTACCGGCGGCTGTAACATCTTGCACCAAGCCTTGAAGCGTGTTGTCTACTATAGCGACTTGGCTCGGTTCTTGAGTTATCTGTATCACGCTTGTTGCGTCTAGTGGCACAGCTAGCGGCGTTTGAAAGGTGTAGGTTCCTGTTGATGCGTTGTAACCGGTGATCTGAGTCGTCTCTGTTGCGCCAGTACCCGAGATGATCGTTAGTGTGCCGATTAACCCGGCTTTCGAAATGCTCGGCGAAGCCGTGCTCAGTTTCAGGGATGTCGGCGTCGATGAACTGAATAGACCGCTACCCAGACTGAATTGCGTTGTCGTGCCCGCGCCTTCGAACAGGATCTGTTCGCCTACGTTCATATCTGCGCCGGAAGAGGCCAGATTCACTCTTGGGCCTATGCCGTTCGTCTGATTGTCAGCGATGTATTGATTCGCTGCCAGACCGCCGCCGCCAGGCTGTGGCTGATTGACATAGAATCGACCGTCAAACGTATTGGTCAGAACGTCTGATAGTGTCGGATTTGGATCCAGATCTTGCGCCGTATTGTCGTATACGGCGACATTGGACGCTCCAAAGGATAAAATACTCCCCTCGCTCTGATTTGTCCCATAGAATGAATTCCCATGAATGAACACTTGGTTTGCGGACCCGAGGTTGATGCCCGGTCCAACTATTTTAGAATTTTCGATCGTGGCATCAATGTCCCCGGCTGCGTCCAGAGGTTGACCATTCTGTGCCTGTATAGTGACCGCGTTGATAGTCACGTCGTTAATACTTCTGGCCCAGATTGCGGTAAAAGGATTGCTTGAATTAGGTAGGAAAGACCAACTCACGTTAGAGCTTGAATGGCCGGACGTGTCTATAGTCATGTTGCCAATAGTAATGTTAGCGGCAGTCCCCGTTCCATACTGTGACTGATTGGCCCACAGCATGCCCGCGCCGGCGCCTGTGACCGTGAAATTCGACGTCGCCTTTATCGTCGTCTGCCCGGCGCCCATGCCCTCAAGATCAATATTATTTCCCACGTCAATAGAGCTGGAAATGTAGTAGACGCCCGCTCCCACCTGAATCTTGACTTGCGTTATTCCATTGTGCCCATCCATGGCTTGGGCTGCGTTCATTGCGGCGTTAAAAGCAGCCGTGTCGTCTTGACCCGCAACGCCCCCGTAATTGGCGAGGTTGATGGTCGCGATGCTTGATTGGCTAGTCGCGGCGCTGACTTGTAGGATAGGAGCCTGTGTTTGACTGGCGTCCAGCGTTCCACCGGCACCTGCCCCACTATTGTAAAGAACAGTGTACGCGCCGAGCGGCAAGTTCGAAGGGATCTGGACATCCACGCGATAAGCGTTCGCATCGACCACGCTTAAAGCGTATGTCTGCCCCGCGTTTGGGCCGCTGGTCATTTTCAACGTGACCGCGGGCGTATCACTCGAGCTTAGGACAAGGTTTTGACCAAAGATCGATGTGACCCCACCCTGCGTAGCTTGGTTCGGCCCCACCCACCAAACCTGTGGCGCATTGACGGTTACTGAATTGGACGTTCCTTGCGCGTTCGCGACCGAAAGGTTGAAGACCGTGTCCGAAGGCAAATTCTGCGGAAGGATGACCACAGCGCCCGTGCCGTCGGCCGATTCCAGAGTGGCCGCGAGAGAGAAATTGACGCCGTTTGGCGCCTTACCCGAAACGGTGACGTTCGAATTTGGCGCGAGATTTTGACCCGATAAGACTAAAGCGTCTCCAGCAGAGCCTGTCTGTGTCCAGTTCGCTATAATGGGCGTATTGGCGCTCATTATGAGTACTCCATCCTGCTAATGCACTGGTGTGAAGCTTTGGATCTAGCTCCTACTTCGGTAGGAAAGCTGCTTGGGTGGCTCGAGGCGGCGCGATGGCTGCGTCTGCACGGACGGCTATGTGCAAGCAAAGCCACCGGTGCTCATTGGGATTTTGCCTGTAGATCCCATTTTTAACCACATTTAACCTGCCATTTCCTTACCGGGCGCCTTCGCTATAGGCACTATTGCCAGTGTCGGCGCAAGTCAAGATTGACGCAAGGCGCAGTCTTGGGGGAACTCTTATGCTCAACTGCTTTGAAGCCCTTTAACTAATCCCTTCCGATTTAGTATTAATGCTGAACAAGTTGCAAAATACTCGATGTGCGCGCAAAAAGTGGCGCAAGATAGCTTGCTCTTACACCCTATGCGATTGTGGTCTGAAACTTCTCTGAAATTGCTTGCATTTTTGGGGAGGCTTTTATGTTCAGCTGCGGGTAAATTCCTTAACTAAGCCAATCTGTGCTAGCGTTTATGCTGAAGCAGCTACAAAATACTCAGAGCGCCCGCGAAAAACTCGCGATATGGCGAACTCTTCCACGCTATACGATTGCCGTTTAAGAATTTACTGGCTTTAGGGTTGGCGGGGTGATCCAAGACGCCGGCCGCCTTTGCGATCTCCGGGGGCATCATTGAAACCCCCGTCGGTCCGACCAATCCAAGCGGGTGCCTAGGCGCTTGCGCTTGGGTCCCGTTCGCCGAGGAGGGAGGACCTAGAGCATTTTCCGCTCACGTTGCATCATAACCTGCGGCGGCGAGATAGTTTGCGCATTCTTGTGGGGAGAAGCGGCGAAGGGCGTCGGCGATGGCTTGCCAGAGGTCGGGGATGGTTCGCGCGGCGGCGGCGCGCAGCAGGGCCTTGAGCTTGGCGAAGGCCATTTCGATGGGATTGAAGTCGGGGCTGTAAGGCGGCAGGTATCGCAGGCTCGCGCCGGCGGCCTCGATCGCCTGTTTGACGCCAAGGACCTTGTGAGCGGGCAGATTGTCCATGATCACGATGTCGCGTGGCCGCAACTCGGGAACGAGCGCCTGTTCGACATAGGCGAGAAAGGCCTCCCCGTTCATCGGTCCGTCGAGGACCATGGGCGCAGCGATCCGGTCGTGACGCAGAGAGGCGGTGAAGGTGGTGGTTTTCCAATGGCCATGGGGCACGGCGGCGCGGCGTCGCTCGCCTCTGGGCGCACGACCGTAAAGGCGCGCCATCTTGGTGTTGGCGGCGGTCTCGTCGATGAAGACGATCCGCGTCGGATCGAAGTCGAGTTGTCCTTCGAACCACGCCTCGCGTGGCCCGCGTTCACCGCGCTGCGGCGCTGTTCGGCGGCATGGGCCGACTTTTTTTGCGCGTGATCTTGCGACGCTTGAAGAACCGCCAGAGTGTGCCGATGGCGACGGCGACGCCGCGCTCCCTCAGCTGTTCTCGCAGTTCCGAAAGCGTAATGTCGCTCCTGGCGGCCACGGCCGATAGGATCAGCTCGGCATGCGCCTCGATCCGTTGCGAATGGCGGTCGCCGCCCTGGCGCTTGGGCGCCAGATCGCCCTCGCGCCGTTCCATGGCCCGCCACCGGATCGCGCTCGAGGCGCTGACGCCAAACCGCTCGGCCGCCGCCCGACACGACAATCCCCCCTCAATCGGCGCCAACGACACGCCTGCGAAGGTCAACGGATAAGGATCTGGCCATGCACGCCAGCCTCCTTCGCCGGCCAGAAGCATGAATCAGAACCAAGCCGATTTGGGACATCCCTGCAATTCAATCAGACAGGAAAATGCTCTAGGTTGTCTCAATGTGGAGAGGGTGTTGGGGCTGCCAAACCCCTGACGAGGTGGATCGGTGACCTAATTCCTTAAATCGCGATCGCGACGCTCGCATGGCGAAAACTACGACCGGCTCGAGCGGCTTCTCATGTTCCCTCTTCTTTGTCCCGTTGGTTCGGCTATTAGATTTGGGAATTGCGGCGCCGTCGATCTTTGACCGGAATGGCCAAGTTACGAAAACGATTGGCTCGGGGCTCTCCTGCTTAACAAAAGGGTGTTGGCATCGCCGTGGTTGGGCGCGCTCTGCCGACTCAGAGGAAACTAAGCGCGCAAATATACAGAGCCAGACTGCGCGTTCAGGAAACTGCCTGCCCGCGGCCCCTAGTGCCTTGAACGAATTCGGTCACGGCAGCCTCAAATTGGCGCGTCTGTGCGCCCAACGAAAACTGCGTCGAACGGATGAAGGCGTTGCGCGACATTTCCGCCAGAAGGTGACGATCCCCATCCAACTTCGCGATGGCTTCTGCTAGCGCTTCGGCGTCGCCGGCAGGAACAATCAAGCCGTCGACGCCATTGGTCACCACTTCGCCGCAATTGGTCGTCGTGATTACAGGAAGGCCTTTGCTCATGGCCTCGACCTGCGTTACCGCAAATCCGTCGGAGATCGTCGGTAACACGAACATATCCGCCGCTTGATAGACCTGGTCAGTCTGGTCGCGGGTGATGCGGCCAATGAATCGCATATTCGAAGGCGCGGCGGCTAGTGCATCCTTGGAGATGCCTATTGGGCCGGCCACGACGAATTGTAGATTGGTATCCGCCAGTAGTCTTGCAGCTTCGAAAAGGTAAGGGATGCCCTTCCGGAGAATGACGCTGCCGAGCCAAAGAACCGAGAGTGGACCGTCGTTGAGGCGGCGCTTCATTCGGGCCGGGGCGGCCTCCGGCTCGTAGGCGACGGCGACGATGAAGAGTTTCGACGCGGGAACCCCCTGCTGAACCAGCGCAGTCTTGGACCAATTGGAGTTGACGAGGATGAGATCGGCCGCCGCCCACTCCGCGGCCAGGTGATCCCAATACTCGCCGGGAGCGCGGCCGGACGAACTTTGCCAACCTGGCCATTTAGCGACCTCCGAGTGGACGATGTCTTCCTCCACCTTCGCTGGATCGATCTGGTCGAGCACGGTGACGACGCCGCGCTGGCGCATCAGGCGGAGCGTTCGGAGGCAGGCTGTGTTGAAGCCGAAGAAGGCGTCCGTGGCGGGGTCGATCCGCCCGGCGCGGGCCAGATCATCGGCGACGAAGTTATCGAATTCGTTGCCGATGAGGAGATGGTCGAAGTATGTTTGCTCGACCGTCATCGCTCTGGTCCGCGCCTGTCGAATGGCATGGCGAACTGCTGGAACGTTCTGGCAAAGTACCTTGTTGTCGGGAATCTCGACGTGCCAGCGTGTGCCGAAGGCGCGGATCGGACCGTTGCCGTATCGCAGAATTCGCCGGAGCGGCTTTGGGCACCAGGCGTCGGTATACAGCCGCTTAAGTTGGCCGGTGTTTTCAAAGCCGCGTGGCACCCCATAGTGCTGGCGCGAGCCGATCTGCGAAATGATCCATTGGTGCGGGTTGGTCATGTCTAGGGAACTAATATAGGTCCGCCATGCCATAGCAGGGGTGGGCCCGGGGAGCCAAGGTATAGCAAGGGCCAAGGAGGGCGACGACAAAGCGTTGCCCCATCCTCCGCGGTTCCGATGGGGACCTTTTTCCGATATTCGATCGGAAAGTGTGGGGCCGCTGCGATATACTACTGCGACATCTAGGCAGCATTCCGCATCTGGCGCCTTAACGAAGTCCGTCAAATGCGATGTCGAGCACCTAGCGGAATCGACTTTCAACCGCCGCCCAATGGGCGGGGATTGCGGCGGCCGTGCCGACTGAAGAGGCGTAAAGAGATGGCTCGCCGTCATATTCATCGTGAGCCGCATCGAGCCGACGACGCTTCGACAAGCTAGGCAGAGCGATGGCTCGATTACGCCAACGCGATGGATCGAAGGAGTGTGGGGAGAAGGGCGACGGTGCTCCGCTGGCCACCCGACCACAGCGTTCCGCTGGCGACAACGGTTCTCGGCTCGCCCGCTTGACAAGCCCAGGACGCTGGTTGGAATTGTCAAAGCGGACGAGAAATTCATCCTACCCAAACGACGGCTCTGGTCCTCCGGTTCCGAGCCTCTAGTTTTGGAGGCGGCTTGGTTACCCCAGACCTCTAGGCACTTCGCCATCTCAGATAGCCGGGCAGGTTCGTGATAGTAACGCAGTTGAAGCGGCGCACCCATCGTTTGAGACCCGCAGTGACAGGCGTTGGTAGCAGCACCACTGCTCCGGCGGTATCACAATTTAACTGACATTTTAAGTTATGTAGCATCACCCGTTTATGCCGCCGAAAACCTCCAAGCCAAGCCCGAGATTTTCGCCTGCCAAAACCAGTGCGTCCCCCCGAACCAGACTTTGTCCAGTTCAGTCTTTGAGGGTTCCACACTCGCTGACCGTTATGGTCGTAATTTGCTATCAGTAAACCCTTCAAGCGCGGCAACCTCGGTCTGATCAAAGCAGCGATTGAGCGGATGTTGGCCAATTACGCAGCGGTCGACGCCGTGCGAGTAAGTCATCTGAAGGAGGCTATATGAAGGTGCTGATTCTCTGGATGCACTGGACTGGGTACATGGACGCCTGCGCTAAGCAGTTGCAACGACTGCTCTCGTGCGAGCTCGACATCGTTTGCTTTGGGCATCTTGAGAAGAACGCTCCGTTCGCCGAGAGTGAATTCTATGCTTATCCGTGCAATCCTTATTTGTTCGACCCCCAGACTTTCGCGCGGGTGCAAGACCGATCTTACGACCTTATGTTAATCTGCGGTTGGCACGTGAAGGAATATAGGACACTGGCCCATTTGAGTAGAGGACGCTCAATTCGGGTACTGTGCATGGACAATCAGTGGAATGCAACCACGCGACAGTGGGCAGGAATTGTGGCGTTCCGAACCTATCTCCGACAACTCTACGATTTTGTTTTCGTTCCCGGGAACCGGCAAGCCAGGTTCGCCAGTTACCTTGGGTTTGGCTCGCATGAGATTATTGAGGGGCATTATGCATGCGCCGACGGATTCGGCCCCTCTGCAAATGCGAGCTTCCCACGTTCTTTTCTGTTCATTGGGCGGCTCGTTGCCGATAAAGGCGTTGATCAACTGGCTAATGCGTGGCTCGAGTATGTTAAACGCCGGACCAATCCGTGGAGCCTGAAGGTCTGCGGTACGGGGCCCCTATCAAAGGCCTTGACCGGACTACCCCACACGGAGCTTTTGGGATTTGTGCAGCCGTCCCAACTGCCTGAGGTAATGGCAAAGGCGTCCGTACTCGTGTTGCCGAGTCTCAAAGAACCTTGGGGACTCGTAGTGCATGAGGCTGCTCAGTCGGGATTAGGTCTGCTTCTGACCACCACTTGTGGGTCGGCCGATTACTTCCTCCGCGACCGCCTGAACGGCCGCTTGATTCCTCCGGGGGACGCGGGTGCCCTATGCGAGGCTCTGGAGTGGTTTCACCACCTCGATGACGTGGGTCTGCAGCGCGTGAGCCAGACGAGCGCCATGTTGTCGAAACAGCGCTCCCCTTTGTCGTGGGCCTGCGCCGCATCGCGTGCCTTAAATCGCTGACGAGACGACTAGCGGAAAAGAATGCGAGGGCGTGACTATGATATCCTAAGCACAACGGCTAGGGAGGAGCACTGTACTGCAGAGTGACCCAGACGCGTCTCACGCACGAGGTCCAAGCCCCTACGCTCCATTCGCTTGTCGTCACGTAGATGTCGTCAGAGAAAGCGCCAAAATGCCGGATCCCGCTACCTTGCGCCGGAAGGCTGGTTTGATTCTTTTGAATTCAAATCAAACATTCAAACCTTCCCTTTGGGGCCTCCTTTGCGGGCATGGCCGGTCTTCCCTCTTTCTGAGTTCGGTTTAGTGTTAACTTGTGAAGCTGCTACCTTAGGCACGGCTATATCTCCTGTAATGGGATACGAGTGGATGGGAACAATCTGGAAGGATGACCAATGCATGCCCTAATCAGAAAGGGCCACAAGTTTTTGCCGGCCAAGATCGCGAACCTGTTGCTCGTTGAATTTAGGCTTCAACAATATGGTCGAGAGTATTTGAAATCCAAGGGTTGGCAGAAGTCATGCGTGGCGCGAGAACCAATCGATGACTCTGGGCCAACCCCATTGATTACTTATCCGGCGCGCATGTTCTTGGAACGAGTAGTTGACCCCACCTCTCGTGTTTTCGAATTCGGCTCCGGCAACTCGTCTCTTTGGTGGTCCCAAAGGGTCGCCGAGGTCGTCAGTGTTGAGCACGACGCGGTCTGGTCAGACCGGATTGCCCGTGTGGCGCCGGAGAACCTAACAATAACGGCTCGTGCGGCAGGACATGAATGGAGTGATGGGAGCGGCCTGCTGCATGCCTTTTCTCAATTGCCGCGCTCGCTCCATAATTTGCCGACCGAGTTTGCTCGCTACCACGGATTGGTGACAGAAGGCTTCGAGGCTTACGTCCTAGAGATCACAAAATACCGTCACGGACATTTCAACATTGTCGTCATAGATGGCATGGCGCGGGCAGCAGCCGCATTTGTTGCCGCGAAGTACATCGATGAGAACGGTTTTATTGTCTTCGATAACGCCGACCGTCCGCAATACAATGATGCATTCACCCTGCTGCATGCCGCCGGCTTCAGACGCATAGACTTCTATGGCTCAGGACCTACTTTGGCTATCGAATGGTGCACGTCGATATTTGCCCGCAACTTCGCATGGCTGGAGAGAAATCAAGTCATACCCGGGACATATATGTCAGATATCGACCACTAAACTAGAATATTACGCTATTTCGGTAAATTTATACTCTACCCGTGACGCTGGATGGTATTCGCTAGGCCGGCCCCCGGCGACGCCAACCGCACTGGCATCAGGATCCTGTCAGTCGACGGATCCGTCGACTGACCGAATTGCGATGGAACAGATCCACTTCGAGGTGGCGCTGGCCCAACGGCAATACGACCCCGTCGACCCGATGTTGACCGCGCCCGGCATGCCAAAGGGGCAACCATCGCCACGCGCAAGCGGATCGTTCGCATGCTGATCGAGGAAATCGTCGTGCGAGTGGACAATGTTGGTCTCGATCTCGTCGTCCGCTGGGCGGGGGACCGCGGGCGCGAGAGAACCGCACGGGGCGGCATCGTTTGAGCGTCGAAGCCGATGTCGTGGATTTGGTGCGGGCTCTGGCCCGCAGATATCTTGGCGCGCCCATCCATCTTCCCGCCCTCGTGGACTTCGCGCTGAGCATGCTCGCGATGAGACCTGCGAGGGTTTCGATCATAGCGACGCGCAAGGCTTCGTCTATCTGGCTCTACGCCGTCGCCAACTGCGGGGTCAATGGCCGCTTCCGTCGACAGCATCGACTATGAACTGTTGCCCAAGGCGTTGCGGCGACATACCGATTGTGCGTGGGTTCGGCTTCATGTTCGCCCTGATTGAAGGCAGCGCATCGCCTGTTTGTGGCCACGGCCCCGGATCTGCCAGCCGACCTCGCGCCTAACTCGTCACGAGCCGGAAATTGGACTATTGACCCACCAAAGGGGTCTTATCGAGATGTTTCCGGTCGATCAGTCTGGCAAAGCCTACGAGCTCGCGACGCACATCCATAATATTGTCGAATTCTTCCGTTCGTCGTTAGGCGGTGAACGAGGGTTGGACCGCGTCGATCACTCCTGCGACTCGGAGCGAACTCCGGCGCATGTCAACCCCGAATCGTCAAACGACACGGCTCGAAGAAGACGAACTATTCCGTCGGATACTGAAGTAAAATATACTAATTAAACAAGCAACCGGAGTATTATCAATACATGTACTCGCTACATCTTATGTTTTCGTGCTGCTTGTTTATAATTATAGCAATTTGCTACGCATACTCGCGCTATGCGTCTATTTTCCATCCTCTAACTTACTACCTCGTATTTCACGGGCTGGTTTTTGTTGTTAGACCCTGCTTTCAGTACGCTTTTGATTACGACAGTATTTACGTATTATATGGATTTCATCCAACTCTCTATACCAAACATTTAACATTGCTAATAACAAATATTGGACTGCTCTGTTTTACAGGTGCCGTGCTGTCTACTGGTAACGTTACCATGAGTTTCGTAAGTACTGACCGCGGTATATCTGGAGCTGCAGATCGTGGGGGCAGGCAATTGATATTAGTAGCGGTTGCGTGTGCTCCTATTATTATTTTGTCTATGCGCGTAGTGATGACGACGTTCACAGACTATGGCGCGAGTGAACTTTTTACTTCCAATGGAGAAGGACGGACGTTACTGACGCAAGGGACTAGTGGTTATATGCTAGATGCGAATGTAATGCTTGGTACGATTGGCGTCCTCATCGCGTGGGCCTATCGATTTAAAGTTCTTTCGTTCATCCCTTTTGGCGCCTTTTGCGCCTTTCGAATGACGGCCGGCGGTGCGCGCTGGACATTTATTATGGCGTCGGCGAGTTTGATGTTGATCTATCTTTACGATAAGCGAAGAAAATGGCCGATATTAAAATTTTCACTGTATGGAGTGTTGCTATTATTCATTTTTTATCAAATAGGTAGCTATCGACGCGTTGTTCTAGACTTAGTTTGGCAAGCACCGCCTGGCTATAACGACTCGCAAGTTGATAATTACATAAGTAGAAAGGGCTTTTTTGACGACATGGATTTTGGAAATTTGGAGTATTTGGAATACGTTGTTATGGCGGTCCCGGAAATGACAGGCACGTACGATTATTTTGTCAATAATCTTGAAATTTTCACAGCTTGGATCCCGCGCAATTTGTGGCCAAATAAACCGGCCGGTCCTCCAATCGAGTTTTATGATCTTTGGGACTACGGAAGTCCGATCGGAATGACACAGTCAATCGTTGGGCGGGGTTGGGCAGACCTCGGCGTCGTTGGCGTCGCCATCTGGTGCAGCCTGGGGGGCGCTGCTTGGGGACTCTACTACAAGTGGTTTGCTCAGTCCCAACAAACAAGATTTGAAGTCGCAACTTACGCGATGATGCTGCCTTTGTCTGTGCAGTGGTTTCGAGATGGCGTCCTTATAACGATCGTCAAATTTCCTTTGTTTTGGATCCTTCCGATTGTCCTGTGGCTACTTGTAAGTAAGATCTGGAGAGTTCCGGCTCGTCAATCTCGTGCCTTTTCAGTTCAGTGAAACCCTCTCAGGTCCGTGGCCCTGCCGCCGAACGGCAGCCCGTCCCTGCTCGGCTGCGCGCTTCTTTGCGCCTCTGGCGCAGGCGAGGATGGCAGTCCGATGCCCACGCGCGGCACACCATCGTTAGGGATCAGCCGCCTTCTCTAATCCGCCGGTACGCTGATACGGGCATGGTCGCAACAAATAAACGCTGATCGGACGTAGATAATTTGAGCTGAGAAGCGTTGACGGATATCTCACACAACTCTCGCTCAGCCTCATTCTACCGGCGCTCGACTACCTGACCCCGCCGATTTCAGGCGAGCCTTCGCTGCAATGGCCGATCGGCTTCGCAACCCCGAGCGTCTAGGCGAATCGACCCTTGCTCCCCGGCGCTTCTGCGCCATTCTCTGCTCCTGACTTTCGCTCCAAATGGATGAACGTCCGAGTCACGGCAATTCGTCTCGTTCACGCCGAATGCAGTTAGGGTTACAAGGCCGCTTCGCCCAACTGGAGCAAGCTGTGGGCCGAGGTCCATCCGATGCATCGCTCCCCGAGAAGTCCGAACTTCAGTCTCTCGACCAAGATTGATCGCTTGGAACTTTTCTTTGCCGCCCGAAAAACTACGAGTGCGGCCTCAGTTCGGCGGAACGGCGCATTATCAACGCGTGGCCTTGCGTTGCAGTGTCTTGGAAGATTACCCCCGTCCTGATCGTTTATGCTAAGTCGATTTGCGCCCTACGCCGGCTGGCGGACCGCGATAGTCTACAATAACCGGTCATCGAACTGTTTGAGCGAAAATGCGTCGCTCTGAGCCGGGCGGCAATATGGAAGAGTTGATGTCAATGAACGCATCCAGTGCTCTCCATAATGCCCGTAGCGGTTTATATCGGCTCGTCCAGAGTCGTTTATTTCGGGGCGTCGGCGCCAACGCCTACTCTCAGGCGGTGTCGCTGCTAATCCAGTTCGGATCGGTGCCTTTGTTGCTTTCCGCATGGGGCGCGCGCACCTTCGGGCTATGGCTCGTCATTTCCGCTATTCCCTCGTATCTCGCACTTGCGGACTTCGGATTCTCGGGCGCAGCCGGCAATGACATGACCCTGGCGATGGCACGAGGCGCCCACGCCGAGGCGCGCGCGGTTTTTCAGAGTTTGCTGGTGTTGAATGGGCTGGTATCGCTGGGCGTTGTGGCGATTGTTCTTACGGTCGTTCTACTGATTCCGAACCAGTTCATGCCTAAAACTTCCTTCATCTCAAGCGCGGAGGTGCGCTTGGTTTGGGTCGTGCAGACGATCCAGGTGGCCGCGACTTTGTCCTGCGGCGCGTTAGGGGGTGGTTTCCAATCCAGCGGGCGCTACGCCTTTGGAGTTATTCTCGCAAACAGCGCGCGCCTTATGGAAAGCGCGGCGTTAGTGGCCGGTGCGCTTCTGTTTCATCGCTTTGCGATCGCGGCTGCTCTGATGCTGGCCGTGCGGTTCGCTGCGCTTGCTGTCATGGCCACTGTTCTGATCCGGGGGGCGCCTTGGCTGCGCCCTGGCTTTCGCTACGCAAGTCTTGCCCAAATTCGGCGGCTTACAGCTCCGGCTCTCGCGGCGGCAGCCATGCCGGCGGCTTTCGCCATCAGCTTGCAGGGGTTTGTGCTGGTGATAGGCGCGACGCTTTCCCTGGACGCGGTCGCGGTGTTTTCCACGGTGCGGACGCTGACGCGCACGGCGATTCAGGCGGGGAACGTCGTCAATCTCACGATCATGCCTGAAGTGACACGCGCCTTCGGCGCAGGGGACCTCCAACGCACACGCCGGTTAATTCAGCTTAACCTCATCTCCGCGATCGTCCTGAATGCGACGGCCTTCGCTGTGGTCGTGGTTTTCGGATCGCGGGTCGTCACTGTGTGGACGCGGGGACACCTTACCCCCGACCCATTGCTGGTCATCGGCCTTGCTGCCGTCGCTGCGCTCCACAGTTTCTGGCTGCTGAAAGCTAATTTGGTCCTGGCGGTCAACCGACACGCGGGTTATTCCTATTGGTTTGTCGCCGTTTCGGTCGCCAGTACAATAGCGGCCATTCCGGCGACGCTCGCCTTTGGCCTCAAGGGGGTTTTGCTGCCGCTGCTACTCGCCGAGTCTATCATGATCATAATCGTGGAGTTGGCCTTCCGCCGGACTTTTGACAGCGAGGCGGATCGCGGTACGACGATCATTCGGATAGTCGCGCCGCCGTAACCAATAACGGCCATATTCATGTTCAATTTTGCAATTGGTTGAAGGGTCGATCCGTTTGCGAGTGACCCACGCGGAGCACGAGAATACAAATGCTGAAGCGTATCGACGGGGATATGGTCTCCAGACCTGAAGCTGGCGCAGAGCCCTATGGTCCGAAATCCGATGGCTCCATCAACTTGAATCTAATGGTTGGCGTCGCGCGTCGCCAGGCGCACATTTTGTTTTTCGCGTCTCTCCTCGGTCTCCTCGTTGGCTTCGCCTATATCATCGCGGCGGTCCCGCAATATACTGCGACAACCCAGATTCTGATCGACAGTCAAAAGGATAAGATTGACGGTTCGACCTCGATCGCAGATTTAATATTTGATACGGGCGCAATCGACAGTCAGGTCGAGGTCCTGAAATCCGACAAGATCGCTCTCGCTGTTATTTCGAATTTGAAGCTCATGAGCGATCCGAAGTTTATGATGGTGCGGGCGACGCCTATCGACCGGACCCGGGCGATGCTGCGCACTGCATTCAGCCTTAGCCGCTGGTTCGAAGCTAGGACACAATTGGAACCAGAGGTTGATGAATCCTCACAGCAGGGCAGTGCGATCTCAGAGCTTCAGAATAATTTAACAGTTCGCCGCATCGCCCGCTCCTACGTTTTGGCCGTGGACTATACTTCGCCCGACCCAAAACTGGCTGCTACCATTGCCAATGCCTTCGCCGACGCCTACCTCGCGGACCAACTCGATTCTAAATATGAGGCCGCGCAACGGACGAGCGGCTGGCTGCTGAGTCGCATCGCGCAGCTAAAGAAAGAATCACTGAGTTCTGATTCAGCTGTGCAGAAGTTTAAGGCCGACCATGGCTTGGTTTCCGCCGACGGTAAGCTGGTCTCGGACCAGCAGTTGTCCGAGCTCAGTGCACAACTGATGGCGGCGCAAAACGATACGGCGAAAGCGGAGGCGCTCTTCAACCAAATCACCGACATGTTAAGGTCGGGGAAGACTGATGGCGCCGTTACGGATTTACTCGGCGTTCCTGTTCTCACCGAGCTGCGGCAAAAATTTCTAGCATTCAGCGGATCTAGACCAGCATTGGCGGCTGATTATAAACGGCAAATATTGGAAGAGCTGAAACGCACCGCAGAATCATATCGCAGCGAGAGCGAGGTCGCAAAAGCAAAGGAAGAATCCCTGAAAAAGTCTATGGCCGCCCTCATGGGCGAAAATGCCAAAACCAACGAGGCGCTCGTTCAATCGCGCGAATTAGAACGCGAAGCCGATGCCTACCGAACGTTGTACGAGTTTTCCCTGCAGCGTTATCAGGAAGTTATCCAGCGGACATCTGCTCAGGCGGCCGAGGCGCGCGTCATTACGACCGCGTCACAACCCAATATTCCAAGCTATCCAAAGCGTTCGTTCCTGATGGGGCTCTCTCTCGTTTTCGGTTCGCTGTTCGGAGTCGGGGTTGGGGCGCTTAGGGAGTATCGCGGCGGTCGCGTCTTCCGCACCGCCTCCCAGGTTCACGACGAACTCCGATTGGAATTTCTTGGCATGCTGCAAGTCCTGGACGGCCCGGCAATTCCAAGGAGATCTACCGACGAGCGACCGGATCCGAAAAAAATAGCGGTAAGTGATTCCCGGCTTCGCTATTCGATCGACCATCCTCTATCGCGATATGCGGAGACGTTACGATCAGTAAAGCTCGCTGCAGACCTGTCGCTGTCTGATGGGGGGCCGAAGATCATCGGAGTGATTTCAGCGTTGCCGAATGAAGGCAAAACGACCTTGTCGAAGAATTTTGCGTCGTTTTTGGCTCACCTTGGAGCGACGACCTTGCTAATTGACGGCGATTTGCGTCATGCTGGCTTGACCAGTTCCATCGCGGGTCACGCGGATCTGGGAATTCTCGAGGCCATTCGCGGGGATTGTGCACTGCGAGACGTTCTCTTGTTGGAGCCCGATTCCGGCCTCTTGGTTCTGCCAGCGGTGATCAGACGGCCTTTGCACCATCCCGGCGAGGTCCTCTTTTCCCCTGGCATGCGCGGCCTGTTGACCGAAGTCGGTAAGGATTTCGATTACGTCATTGTCGATTTGCCTCCTCTTGGTCCTGTCGTCGACGTTCGAGCCGCGGCCTCCGTGTTCAACGCGTTTGTCATGGTCGTCGAATGGGGGCGCACGGTAAGGCCCATGGTTCAATCAATCCTCGGTTCTGATGAGCTCCTTTACAACAAATGCATCGGGATTGTTTATAATAAGGTTCAGATGAACAAGATCGGCCGGTATGAGAGCTACAGTTCCAAGGATTATTTTCATGGCGACTTTGGTAAATACTACCGAAACTAGGCTGAGGACTCATTGGATCACAGTCAGAAGATGACGGCTGCGGCGATGCAGATTGCGGAGAAGTAGGCGTGGGCGCAATGGTCGTATCGGGTGTGGAGGCGTCTCCAGTCCTTGAGCCTGCCGAACATGGTCTCAATTCTGCGGCGCTGTTTGTGGAGGACGGCGTCGTGGGGATCGGGGCTGTGCGGTTGGATTTTGAGGGGATGCAGGCGGCGATTTTGCGGTTCGCGAGCGCCTCACGGAACCAATCGGCGTCATAGCCCTTGTCGGAGAGAAGCTCCTTGGCTCCAGGCATGGCGGGCCGCATCAACGCCGCGCCCTTGAAGTCGCTCATCTGGCCTTCGCTGAGCAACATCACGAGCGGTCGACCTTTGCCGTCGCAAACCGCGTGAAGTTTGTGGACGCTGAACCTCTCGGCGATGACGTGCTTGAGGTCGATGGGTCGCCAGCGCACGACGCCGTCGATTTCGCGATCCGGACCCAAACTTCACGATCGTCGCAAACTGGGCCAGCTGCTCCTCTGACAGGCGGACCCTCCGTCCGCTGACCAAACAGGCCCTTCAACCCCGCGGCGTTGAAGCGATGAACCCAGTCGCGAAGCGTCTTGCGATCCATGCTGCCATCTTCGCCCGCCGCGCCGCGATCCATACTGTGTCGGACCGCAGCCAAGAACCGAAGCCCCGGGCTCCGGTTCACTTCCTTCGACCGACGGACAAGCGCCCGAAGCTCTTCCGCCGAATTGTCCCTCTCGCAATCTGACCGCTGATGGCCCTCGCGTGAATCCTCCCACGCCGAAAGAGGCAGAAATTGCGGCCTCCGGGAATCCCCCCTGAGTGAGCAAGCGGGCCTTTTGGCATGAACCCTGCCGACCGCAAGCCTATCCGGGGCCTTTGTCTTTCGCGCGGCCAAGAATCTCCCTCGTGTAGCGCGCCTCCTGCTCGTTGATGAGTCCCCTGACGGAATTCGTGAGCCCGTCCATCCTCTTCCTAAGCTGCCTATCGCGGCTAAGCGCGATCAAAACCAGGACGAAGGTTAGCAGCTCCACAAAGCACAGAGCAAGAATGATTTCCGCCTGACGGCTTTCGACGTATCTCCATACGAATTCTACAATATCAGAATTGTACATCAAGGCTTCGCTCCATTCGATCTACGGATACGCCTGCCCGCGCATCGTGCCGACTGTCTGCACAGGTCGTAGCACCGTTGATGAGGTAGGTGTGGCGCTTGCCTGCTTTATGCGCCACCGGTTGGATGATGGAGACTAAATGTCTGACTTGGTAGAGATTGTGTGTTGAACACGATTTACTCGATTTCAGCGAGAGCACATCCGCCATGACTGATTCTATGTCGCCTTTGGACGGTTTGTCACCATCGTGCGGCGGATCTGGGCAGATTCGATCGCGGGATGTCGTCGTCAGTAAGCCTTCAGCGTGGACCTCTACGCGGCACCGAGGCCAATGTTGTTACGCCAGTTCCGATACATACGAATAGGGCGACCTGATCGGCCAATGTCGATAGGCCGCTCGGCCTCTACCAAATTCCCTCAGGCGCGCCGACCTGCCGAGAGCGAAGGTTTGATCGGCCGGGAGAAAGCCGATGCGGGAGATCTGCACGTTCGGTTTGGCGAGCGGCGGCTGGAAACGGAGCCGTGATCAGGCGCGCGGTGAAAGCCGCTGTACTACGGCAACTCCTCGGAGCCTACCGCCACCGCGCCAGTCGTCGACTTTACCGATCTCAATCCGACCGTCTCAGTGATCAAAACGAGCTCAACTCGGCAACGTCTTTTGGAGGCGTTCAGATGGTGTTCTGATAAAACCGCGCAACTGGGGAGCCTGTGTGGCAAACAAACACCTATTTCGCACGTCTTAACGCTAAGGCCGGCGTTTCGTCCACTTGAAGGCAGTCTTTCAAAATCAGAGGATAGTTTTCTCGAGGCCCTCCTAGTTCGGCTCGCGCTGCGGCTGATCGAGGAGGGGCGCTCGAAGGCGAGGTCGCTGACGCGCTCGTGGGCGCGAGCGTTATACGCGTGGCCGGCAGGCCTCGCCTCCTAGGGGCATCGGTGCCGACGAGCGCAGGTCCTGCTGGCGTTGATTGAGGGTTCGAAGGAGGACGTCGAGACCGTTCGCGCCTTCTTCCAGGATGTGCGCCCGCAGACTCGGCGATCCCTTGCTCGTCTTCTCCGATGGTGCGCCAGAGATCATTCGGGCGATCGAGAAATGCTTTCTGCGCTCGGCGCGCCAGCGCTGTCTGGCCCATGCATGCGCAATCCCGCTATCAAGGTCTCGGCTGATCTGTGGCCGCATTTCGGGCGCGCGCCACCGCCTGCTACGCGCGCCGTCGCGGCCTAACGCCCCGTGAGCTGGCGAGCGGCATCCGCGTCGACTACGCCGGCGCTCGAGGCCGCGAGCCTGATGGTCACGGAGTATCGTGTCCGTTCTCCTACGATTCGCGCATCGGCAGTGGTCTAACCTTCGACGGCGCCGTGTCGAATAACCGAGCAATCTGAACATTGCCCGCGCGCCGATCCACATCGTAACGAGCCCGGGCGGCGTGCTGATGCATCGCAAGCATAGCAGGATCCCCGCAGTAAACATCGAGCAACAGCAAAGCCTCCATAGCGAAATTTGCATCGCCCTGGAGAACGTGACCCCCGTCTCCAACCTGATTGCGAATGCATCCGCGATCAAAGGAAATGATTGGGACGCTGTTCGCCAAGGCTTCAAAAATGACGGTCGGCTGCGCTTCATTCAGATAGGTTGTGGGAAAAACGAAAACGTCTATATTTTCGAAAAATCTCGCTTTCTCCGCATGGTACACCGGGCCGCGATAATCGAGATGCTCTCCCAGTTCGTCCTTCAGCGATTGAAGGAAGATCCTGTCGGAGTTCGCGCACGATTGGGCCCGCGAGCACTCCGCGGATCGGCAATGCTCGCGCCTTTGCAACACGGACGATTTCGATAAATTCGTAAAGGCCTTTGTCTGGCGTTAAATTACCTAGCAATCCAATCACTAAATCTCTGGGTGTAGAGAATAACGACGCGGACTTACCTGGATCAACGAAGGTCGCGTTTGAAACAACGAGCGAGCGAATATCCCTTCGGTAGCAATTCGCCAAATCCTGGGCCATGCCGGTACAGAGGCATATGTGAACTGCTTCCGAGCCCGAAACGGCGAGCAAGCAGGTCATCAAGGGCTGTGGTCGAACGATATAACTGTAACTATGATGATGAATGAAGAGACGAAACCCAAGCAAGCGGGCCCACGCGGCTGTGATGATCGAGTAAGTGAGCCCGAGACCCCCTTCGGCGGTCAAATAGCAAACCTGCGATCTGCTCAATAGCCGGACAGAAGCGATTGTCAGCAACGCACGCAACGTATTAAGCCATCTAGACACATGAAATGGCAAGTTCCGACTTCCAAGCTTGCCTGTGGTGCTTCTAGCCACGATGTCATATCCGGCCTGCTTGAGCGCCGACTCCAGTCTCGAGGTAATGAATGTGAGTCCATTGATCGGCGGAGGGAACTGTCCAATAAAAGCGATCTTTGAAGAAGTATACTGCAACACCATGGGATTACACCTCAATCATCGAGGCGCTTTCTTCTGACCTTGGCGGGCGCTCCAAACGCCACCATCTCAGGAGATACGTCCTCGAACACTGTGCTTCGTGCCCCAATGACGGCACCTCGTCCAATTGTTACCCCAGGCGCGATGAATACGTCGCTAGCTATCCAGACTTGATCGTGAATAATTACTGGAGCCGTAACATAGGCGAAAGACGTATCTTTGCTATTATGGGAGCCGGTGCAAAGATACGAGCGTTGTGAAACGACGGAGTGGCGACCAATAGAAACCCTGTCTAGACTATAAATCTCCACGTGGTCTCCAATCCAAGAAAAGTCGCCAATTTCGACCTTCCACGGATATGTGAAGCGCGCCGTTGGGCGCAATAGAACCCTCCGCCCGATACGCGCTCCAAAGAGCCGCAAAAGCAAGCGACGCCATGCGTAAAAAGGTTGCGGCGAGAGGCCAAAAAGGGTCGCCTGAACTAATTGCCACAACAGAGTCACCGGCGCGCTGCGGCCACGGAAGCCCGGCGGAACTCGAAATTTGCTAAGATCCTGGAATTCGAGTGTCATTGGTACTGCCCCTCAAGAAACGCGTCTTAATCGGATCGCGCCGGTATTCGTTGTTGCCAAAATCCGCCCCGACCGCCAGTCTCGGGTCCAAGCCGACACTCATCGGGAGAAATGTGGGTTCAGTTTAGATGCCGAACGTGTCAGTTGTCATTCCCACGCGCAGCAGAGGGGCGGAAATCGCTGACTTGCTCCGCTCGCTGCGGGCGCAGACAGCCTCGCTCGAGGTGCTGGTGATGGATGACGGCGCCAGTGATGAGACGAGGCAGATTATCGAGACGGACTTCCCAGAGGTGTCCTATCACCGGCTCGGCTACAGTCAGGGTCCCGCGTTTCAGCGCAACCGCGGCATCGAACTAGTCGCCAGCTTCAAATAATCTGAAACCTCTTATTGATTTACTGCGTGCCACAGCCTTCGGTTTGAATTGAGAATGGCAGGCGGGAAGTACCTGTAAAGAAATACCTCTTGAAGGTAGACGTTGAAGGGAACTAGGCAGCCGCGCTCAAAAGGCTGCTCAGCCGTTCTTCACTTGGAGAGCCAACATCGTTTCCCCTGAGAATTTGCTCTCCGCTCTCCAGGAAAGCTGGGTTCGATCCCCCTTTTTTGGCCAGAGAGGCTATCTATTGACTCCGGTCGATCAAGATACCGTAAGCAATGTATCGATCACGAACTGGATCGGAGTTGACGCTGGATGACTCTAGGTTTTCGACACCCCATGCGAATAACGTGGTTGTGCGCAGATGACAGAGGGGGCGGTATTATTGCCGTGGCTCAGGCCTGTTGTCGCCAAGCAGCGGCAGCGGGACACAAAGTAACGCTGTTGCTCGCCCTATCAGCAACTGGCCATGCCGCCGAATTCGGTGGGTTTCTGCTTGAAAGCCTCCAGGCTCCCCCGCCCTATACAGATATTCCGGTACGCCTTGCACATTGGCTTCGAGATAACCCGCAGGACATTCTGCTTTTAAATGGCTGCGAGGAGGCAGATTGCGCTATTCCTTACATTGCTTCGAATACGCGCGTCGTCTATGTCGTACACGACACGGCTGACAGATATTTCGCGGCAGCTCTGCGCCATGAAAGGAAACTGGATGCCATCATTGCCGTTTCTGAGACGGTCGCTGCACGGTTTCGGGAGCGCCTCAACAATCCGGCTAAACTAAGCGTGGCATGGAATGGGACCATATTGCCTTTGGCAATTGACCTCGTTCTGAAGGCAAGACGTGCCGACGACCTTATCTTTCTGGGCGGTGATAAGTCGTTGAAGGGCGCGTATGACGTGTTGGAGTTGTGGAATATTCTCGTCTTAAGGGGATATGATGGGCGTCTTCATTGGTTCGGAGAGTTGAGTGAGACGTTCCGTGCTCGCGTTGCGAGTTTGCCCCACGCTTGCCGGATCGCAGTGTATGGGCGGCAACCCCGTCGCGCTGTGTTCGAAGCGGCGAGTTGCGCAAAAATCATACTCATGTTGAGCAGGGTCGAACCTTTCGGCATGGCAACGGTTGAGTGCATGGGAATGGGATGCATTCCGGTGGCGTGGGATATCGATACTGGCACGAAGGAGATCGTCAATAAGGGGGAGGGGATTTTTGCTCCTCTAGGGGATTACGCCGCGCTCGCGCAGGCGGTGTCGGCTGCTTTGGACATTCATTCGAAGCGCTTTGTGCAGGTCGCTGCTCGCATCCGTCGTGACTTCAGCGAGGAGGCAATGTGGCACCGCTATGCCTTTATTCTGGTCGAATTGATGGCGCGCGTACCTGTCGTGCGGCCCCTTGCGGAACGGATACCGCCTGCCTACCGGCGCCCGTTGCGGCTCTATCAATTCGTTCCTGCAGGACTCCGCGAAAAGATCCGCATCGCGGTAGGGAAATCGGCACGCCTCGGCTACATACTTCGAGATTTTCGCGGACGATGAGTATCTTTCCTTCGCATAGAGGTTTCCCTTTTCCTCGCAGCCAACACGCAGTGGGTCTATGCATTGGCGCAAATCCTTGCCTTCCATAGACCCGCCACTGCCATTCGCTTTTATGATTGGGGCAACCATCGTCGGCTTGAGCCCCAATGGCCGGAGACGAAGAGTAACGTGCGCTGTGTGTCGATCAATATGCTGCAGAGCTACGCCGGCACGTTGGAGCCTTTATTTCGCCCTGCGATACGCTGGATCGTTCGATCGGGACCGTGTCAGACTACGTACAACATCGGGGATGCAACCGATCATCGTTTGCCCCTATCCTTAGTTCGCTCCCAGGGTTCGCCACGTCCCCAAGGGATGCTCGTGTATTATAATCTCGACGATCGCGTTTTTATAATCCGGAACGTGCAGTTCGCATGACGGCGCTAGAAGACGAACTTATGGAACGCGCGGACCTCACGGTTTGCGTTTCGGCTCACCGGGTCAAAATGTTGCAAGAACGCCACCCCAATCCAGCTAGCAGACGCTCGAAGAGTTCGCCGATCCGCGGGTCGCCGCCGTGGGAATACCACGCATCAAGTAGCCGACAGGACAATATCGTTCGCCAACGAGCGCCGGGCCGAGAGGAGAGTAATCCAGACCCTCGTAGGCGCCGTACACGCCGCGTGCCGAGACGTCTTCTTGTCTCTCGGAAGAACCCGCGAGCATTTTTCTACGTGAGAGAGGAGGGCGATCTGTGCCTCGGAATGCTTCAGTCAGGGTCGCTGGACGCGCCGACCCCTTATACCATTCCAAGTCGTCGCCCCGCTCAGTAGTGCGTGCAGAGGGACAACTATATGTCAATGATCGGGCGAATACATAGCCGTGAAATCGTTAATTCTGATCTCGATCAGGTAGCCTGGCTTTTTACCAAGGCGCTTGGCTTTTCAAAGAGGTATTTTTCGCAAATCCTTGAAACAATGACCCATATCTCCACGCCGATCGGCTTCCCAAAATATGGATATGTTCTAATTTCCGATGACGTCATTGTTGGCGCTATTCTTATGATCTTTACAACAATCGGATCGGGCGCCGTGAGATGCCATGTCACCACCTGGGTAGTCGATCCCGCGTATCGGCCTTACGCCGCACTATTCTTCTCCAAGGCGCTGAGGTATAAAGATGTCACCTATTTGAATATTTTGGCGAATCCGCGGTCGTTGCCATTTATCAAGCTGCAAGGATTTTCAATATGCAGCAATGGGCAATTTGGCGCCATTCCCGTACTGACCAAGGGATCCGGCGACGGGCCCGTGAAATTGGTCTTAGCCGATGCAGTCTCAAATGCGAATGTGGACGCGGGCGAGCAGGAATTGTTGCTAAACCACGTGAAATATGGCTGCACGAGTTTTTGGTGCTTAACCCAAGAGAGCGCGCATCCATTTGTCTTTCAACCCCGCGGCACTTTTCCTGGCGTACAGCTTATTTACTGCCGCGACGTAGAGGAATTTGTTCGGTTTGCTCGACCGATAGGCTTGTTCTTAGCTTTGCGGGGCAGCTTTTACGTTGTCGTTAATTCCAACGGCAGGATCCCTGGTTTGGTGGGAAAGTATTTTCCAGGTGTTCTACCTTTGTATTTCAAGGGACCACCACCTCATATCGGCGACTTAGCATACACCCAGTTTGCGTTGCACTCTCGGCCCCGAAGGAAACTTGGCCGTAGATGGTTAGCTACAACGCTAAGCAAATTAACGACTGGCTAATCTTCGATTGTCAATTCAAGGTCAGTGATATGGTTACGATCAGTAGATCGTGCACTGAAGGTTTTTCAACGCGCGTCGGAAGGATCCGCCATCTAGTCTAGCGATTTCCCGCTGAGAGTCGAAGATCCGGATTTCGATTTGACGAGGGCGGAGAAGACAATTCCTCATTCAGCAGGGGGGTGGTCGACAAGAATTGCCTAGTTCATGGAATGAACAATCTCTACGTCGCCGGCAGTTCAATTTTTCCAACAGCGGGTGCGAATTTTCCGACGATTACCATCGTTGCACTCGCTCTGCGTTTATCAGCATGGATCGCAAAAGGTCTAGGCGGACGCGGTTGAATCAATCTCGCTTTCTAACTACGGTGTATCAAAAGATGATCGCTTTCACTGGCGCTCTTTGGAGGGTTCGTCTTGGCTACAACTCTCTGCTAATATCAGTCGCCTTGATACAGACTGACGGGGAGCGTTCCCGCTGCTGAAAATTTGACTCCCGGAAGCCAAGTCAGGAGTTGCCATGGTGGGAGCGATCGGCCTTCGGTTGAAACTGACGCGTCGCTCTGGGGCGGTGGAGAGCTTCGAAAATCGGCTCACAAGGAGCGCGATCGCTGGCTCTTGGGGCGGTTTATGCGTAGCGCGCTCTTGGAGCTTGCTCGGCGGCTGATACAATATTTGCCATATGCCTATATCTAACTACGCCAATACTTCGGATGACTCATGCAGAACTTGTTTCAACTTACGATTTTTGAGATTGTTCTCGCGTCTTGCCTTCGTATTGGCGCTGACTGGTTGTGGCGCAGGATTGCAATCCGCGGAGAGCATAGCTTCAGCTACCCCTTTGCCCAACTCATCTTATTCTCTAGAACAGGTCTCTAAACCTACCGTTGAGCGGCCAGCACTGAGATTACTGCCCCACATAGAACCTTCTTTACTTTGCTTGCTCCGCCAATTCCGAAGAAAATGGTCTCGCGCACTACATGGTGTGCTGCGGTTTTGGCGGCCCCAATGGGGGTATCGCCGCTGCCGAAGAAGATATCATTATGGCACAGACAATGGGCATCAACGGCTTCGCATTGAACGTTGGCGCTTGGCTACACTCGCCTGATGGTCCCACTTATCGAACCAACGTGCGAAATATGTTCGCTGCGGCGGCGGCCCTCAACTCTGGATTCATTCTTTTCTTTTCAGCAGATATGAGTGGATTGGGTTACGCCGATGTTGCCATCCATGATGACAACCTATGCAAATCACTCACACTATTTTAATTACAATCAACGGCCGGTTTTGTCGACTTACGCCGGAGAAGCCGAAACTAACAGTAGCTACACAGCGCCCAGTGCGTGGTGGAACCATCTCGTGCTTGCTCCCCTTCACGCGAGAGGAATCAATTGCTTTTTCGTGCTCGGTTTTGGGAACGTGGGCACTTCGTTTGACAGTACCGACCCGACCTACTTCTCCCAATACGTTGCCGCGCAAGTTGCCACTTGGGGCAATCTGGTTCAAGGGGCTCTTGACATGGCAGACGCTTGCGGTCGTCAATAACGATGCGGGCAATGCTCTTGTTACGCCAATCATAGACGCCTATGCGTCAAGCTTGAGTCACGCCGGCAAAATCTATATGCCAGGGATAGTGACAAAATACTGGGGCTCAATACAGTCATCAAACGGCAATATTTACTAGAGTGGCAGGTGGAGCAGGCATGGACGCGCAATGGCGCGCCGCTATCGCGGCCAATGTCCCATGGATCGAGATTTTGACATGGAACGATTTCAATGAATCCTACTTGATGCCGATGGACGACTTCGAAAAATATCATGATTGGGGATTTCCGATTGGGTTCACCAAGCCGTCGCTTGGTTACGCCGAATTGCTCCGCTATTTATCGCCTGGTTCAGGACGGGGTACAGCCATTAATCGTCCGCGATGCCGTGTTTTGGTTTTACCGGACTCAACCTGCTTTAGCAGTTGCGGCCTTCCGCGCTTTGCCCAGGGGCCATATAACAGGACCAGTTCGCCGTTATGCGCCTAGCGCGGATGGCGGCGGAAATATCCCGACTGACGCCGACCAACTGTTCGTGACTGTGTTCGCCGTGTCTTCGGCGACCCTTTCTATTGATTCTACAGCGGAATTGATCGTTCCCGGCATCAATCAGTTTGCAGTCCCTGTTGCTGCCGGCCCGGCGCCGGCATTCCGACTTTCGCGAAGACACGCGATATGAGTGGGACCGGCTTCGATGCGATTGAATCTCACCTATTGCGATTGGTGGAATTCAACCGGGTTTACGGAGGGGCCTTTTACTGTTTTATTCGCTTCTTGATTAGCCCCCGAACAGTGGAGTGATGGAGCTATTTTTCCTTTATCAAGAACGATAGTGCGTCGGCCGCAACATAGCCTGAGGGCCGCCAAGATGCCAACGCATCGACCACGTCCGGCTATAGGCCAGGCGCGGGTCTAAATCACATTGCAGTCGTGTCAAAGTTGAGCTGAGGCTCATGCGGATTGTTTTGTGGACGGACCCGAGCCAGACCTCTTTCCAAGCCGCACACTATGGCTAGCTCCTATGTAAAGGAGTTATGCGCAGTTTCGATCAATCGGTGGAACACTATGGGCGCCATCAGCAAAGCTGGGGAACTGGTCTAGGATTGTAGCAAGTCAATCGCGACCCGGCCGTTTCTTCTTTTCCATGCGCTCGTTCGTACTGAGGCCCGCAGCACGGCATCGAAGAAGAGGCACTCTTAAGTATCGCTGGTCGAACCGGGCGACTTCTACGTCGATGTGGGCGCGAATGTCGGAAACGTCGCGCTCGCCCTTGCGGTTTGTGTTGGCCGGCACGGGCGCGTTATCGCGCTCGAACCACACCTTATTCCGATGCCTTGTCGAGAACCTCGAGCTAAACCGCGTCAGCAATGTCACGCCCTTGAACCTCGCCGCCGGGAATAAAAGTGGCACGCTCTCATTCTCAGACAGCAAATACGACGATACGAACCGAGTTGACCCGGAGGGGTTGGTTTGCGTCGGCGCTCGGCGAACTCGACGAGATTCCGGAGATCACTGACGCCACAAAAATCGACCTGCTCAAAATCGACGTTGAGGGCTATGAACTGAGTGTCTTATACGGAGCCACGGAGGTTTTGGCTCGAACTAAGCTGGTATATTTCGAGAGCTACCAAGAGAACTGCGCTCCGTTTGGGACAAGCACTGCGGATGTGACTGATTCTCTTTACGATGCGGGCTTTTATGTTGTTAAGGCGGAAACGCGCACACCTATCAATCGCGGCCATGTCTCTATGAACCTTGAAAATCTCCTCGGCATCAATCCGGCGCTGCAGCATTATACCAAAGGCTCTGCCGGCTGACGCATAGGGGGATCGCCGAATCGGGGCGATGCGGATTCAAGACGGCATCGAGGGTTCGCGCCATGCCGTCAGCGGTTGAGATTTGCGAGAGGATTATCCGGCTAAGGAGCTTCGGGCGTTGGCCCGGCGATCGAGGACCGTCAACCCAAGCCGGCGGCTTCTGTCGCTGGCTGCGCTCAGGGATGGAATGGATCGCGGCGCCGCGGCGAGGATCGGGGGCATGCCGCGTCGTGCGGCCGTCGATCGCCGACGAGCGGCCATTTGTGTTCTGCGCCACGTGAAGCGTCGCGTTCATCGAGCGCGGCTCGTTGACGAAATCCTCGGCGTCGTACGCCTTGTCGGCGCCGAGCGTGATCGCACTCGGCCCGTCGGCGCGCGGCTCGATCATATGCAGCGCCGCGATCCGCTCGGCATGGCCGTTGGCCTCGGTCAGACAGGCGTCGACGATGAGGCCGTTGCGGTTCTCCATCGGCGCATACCCCATGAAGCAGAGCTTGGCTTCCTTGCCTGGTCCCTTGCGATAGAGCCGAGCTTGCGGATCGGTCGTCGAGGCATGCGTCTTGTTGGAGCGCTTCTGGCCATGAAAGTCCGCCTCGCTATTGCGCCCGACGCTCGGAGCCGGGGGCTCGCCGCCATCCCTCGGCCGAAAGCTCTTCATCGACGCCCACGCTTCGATCAGCGTGCCGTCGACGGAGACGTGCTCCGAGCTGAGCAGGCGTTTAACCCGCGGCTGCGCCAGAACCGAGCTCAAGAACTTGGCGCTCCGAGCGGATCGAAGAGAACCCTTGCAAGAGCATCGCTCGCAGCAGCTTCTCAGGCGGAATCGACGGTCGACCCAGTTGGGCGTAGAGCGCCGAGAACTCGCCCGACACCCCCGCCGGAGCCGTGTTCACGACCATGCGGATCGTCCGCAGCGGGTGATCCTTGCCCACCCGCGCCTCCAAATCGACGTAGCCGAACAGCGCCCCCGACCGCTCGTCCCCGCCCCGCATTCCTCGCCTCCGCTAAACCCCAAGGCGATGGAATCACAGCCAAACATCTCTGACCAGCGACTTCTTCAACAGCCTGCTAGAGCGTCCTGCTTTAGGGTCTACGCGTATCCTGCGTTCTTGAGGTATGCGGCGCATTCGCCGGGCGGGTACTGGGCGAGGATTTTGCCGCAGGCGTCGGAGATCGCTTCGTAGCTTCGGGCTCCCGCCCTTCGCAGCCGAGTTTTGAACTTGGCGAAGACCTGCTCGACGGGGTTGAGGGCGGGGGAGTATTTCGGCAGGAAGACGAGGCGGGCTCCGACATCCCGGATCGCCTTTCGCACCGCCTTTCCCTTGTGGGAGCCGAGATTGTCGAGGATCACGACGTCGCCCGTCTTCAGCGTCGGCACGAGGAACTGTTCGACATAGGCGTGGAAGCGCTCGCCGTAGATGGGCCGGTCGAACAGGCAGGGCGCGTCGATGCGGTGGTTGCGCAGCCGGCGAGGAAAGTCGAGGTCTTCCACTTGCCCTGCGGGACCTTGTCGACGAGCAGCTCTCCCCTTGGCGCCCAGCCGCGCAGGCGGGTCATATTGGTCTTCGTCCAGGTTTCGTCGATGAAGATGAACCGCCCGGGGTCGATGAGCCCCTGATAGGTTCGCCATCGTTTGCGGTGGCGACTTATGTCGGGGCGATCCTGCTCGCGCGCAACAAGGGTCTTTTTTTGACCGTGACGCCGATCCGGCGACAGAAGCGCCTCATCATCGAGGTGTCGGCTTTGACCCCGCGCTCAGCCGAAAGGCGATCGCAGAGGGGCTGAAGCGTGACGTCCGATTTCTCGGCCCGCGCGGCTTCCAGAAAATCACGGTGCGGCAGCAGCTTGGAGGGGCAATGGCCGCCATGTCCGACAGGCTCTCGGGAGCCATCCCTTTCAACGCGCTCAAGCCATTTGATCGCCACGGATTCGCTGATCTCGTAGCGGCGCGCTGCTGCGCGGCGGCTCATCTCGCCCCTCTTCACCGCCCAATCATGCGAATACGGCTTCGGCATTCCTGCTGGCCTCCGCCCAGCCAACAGGTTGAATCAGACCGCCACTGATTCGGGAATCCCCACCTCAATTCTAGCCAAATGCAGCCCGCTCTAGGGCTTCGATGTCGCCATTGTCGCTGCGTGAAATAATTCCGATCCGATTCATTTAAGTAGCGTCCAAACTGCGGCTCACACCGGCGATCGCTATATCCCTTTTTGATCTCGCTGGGCTTATAGCTTTGCAAGTCTCGGCAGCACCTTTTGACCCGCATCAAACGGGGCGCACTCGTGGTGAAGCCTCTACGCCAGCGCCGCGAGCAGCGTCTGCGCCTTGGCGATCACCGGCATCTCCGGCGTCGGCGAAAAGCCTTCCAGCGCGGGCTTAAGGACAGCGTGGGCCTCGACGAGACGCCGGGTCGCCTGATAAAGCTTGGCGAGCGCAAACGACGCGAGCAGCTCCAAGGTCCGGGCGCCTTGTTGTTTCGCGACGGCGAGGGCGGTTTTGAAAGCCTCTTCGGCCTGCGCAAGATTGGCGAGATCGCGCTTCAAAAGGATACCGCCGCGCAGGCGATGCAGCTTGGAATCGTACAGCCGATCCCCGCTTTCTTGGCTCATCGCCAAACCTTCGTCGATCAACCCTAAGGCTCGCTCATAGTTCTGCGCATGAGCTTCAAGCCTCGCAAGAGCCCCAAGAAAGCCCGGAACTCCTACCCGATTGCCTTGATCCCGATAATCCGCCAGCGATTTGCGGAAGTCATCCATCCGTTGCGCGCCGCCTAACGCAGTGCGGCCAAGGCTAAGATACAAGCGTGACATCGCGAGATGGTACCCCATGCCATGCTGTTGACTGATCTTCAGGAAATTCTCGGCATCAACTACAACGCTCTCGAAATCATTGCGAACGGTGTCAATCGTGATTTTGTACATGAGCACGGTCGCAGTGGTCGGGGCGTGGTCCAGCTCGCCTGCGAGAACGTAGGGAGAAAGAGCGAAACCCACGCATGAAAACAGATTGCTCTGCAATGCGTAAAAACACCCAGAGACTATTGATATCCGCCCGCCTGGAGGCCCGCTTTCAGGGCCGTTCTGCAGTCGTTTGCTTACCCGAGGCCATTTCAGGTTGGCCACGTCATTTTGCAACCGCTCTCCTCCAGCGTGTCGGCGCCGTTGACGAGGCTCGTCACCTTGAAGAGGTCCTCTGGTTCATCGCCGCTCGGGCGTTGCCTACAAAGAGCTTGGCGATGAGCTGGTTCTGGCCTGCGCGGTAGAAGGCCGCGTCAGGCGAAAGGCCGATTTCCGGCGGCAAGGCGAATCCCTGGAGGGCCTTAGCCATCGCCATCGCATCGAGCGACTTGGCCTTCGCCGCGCCCAGCGCAAGTCCAGACCGAGACGAATCCGAACCAGGTCCGTGCGGTAGGGACGTGGCCGATGCGTTTCTTGACGATCGATTGGACAAGCCAGATGAAAGGCTTCTGGGAGGGCCGGTTCGACGGCCTTGAAGACCTGCTTAAAAGGATGGACCAATGAGCAAATCCGCGACTGCCGCGAACGCAGAAGCCTCCGCATCTCAGTTGATCGACGCCTGGATCAAGGAGCTCAATGATTGGCGCGGGGAGACGCTGGCCCGAGTGCGGAGCCTTATCAAAGAGGCGGCGCCTGAAGCAGTCGCGGAATGGAAGTGGAGAGGCGTCCCGGTGTGGTCGCATGGCGGTATTCTTTGCACCGGCGAGACCTACAAGAGCGTCGTGAAGCTGACCTTCGCCAAGGGCGCCGCGCTCAACGATCCATCAGGCCTGTTCAACTCGAGCCTCGATGGAAACACCCGTCGAGCCATTGACATTCATGAGGGCGAGCCAATCGACGAAACGGCGTTGAAAGCGCTCATTCGCGCCGCTGTGGCGCTGAACATGGCCAAGCGCGCCGCCGCTCGCCCCACCCGATCAAAGAAATGAAGAAAGGATCCATGACTCAAACCGCCGCCAAAACACGCACGGTCGTCGTCGAACGAGAAATCGCTGCAAGCCCTGTCACCTCGCCCTATTCTCGTGGAAGAAGTCATAGACGAGCTTCGCCGTCGCGGCGTTGAGACCTGGGGTCTTTTCCAGGTCAGCGAGGCCGGCTTTGGCGACGTCCTTGGCCGAGCCGAAGGCAAACAGGAGCGCACGCTTGCGCGCCGGGCCGATACCGGGGATTTCGTCGAGTGGGCTCTTCACGAATTCCTTCTTCCGCCGCGCGCGGTGGGTTCCGATGGCGAAGCGGTGCGCCTCATCACGTAAGCGCTGGATGAAGAACAGCGCAGGATCGCGGGGCGAAAGCTTGAACAACTCGCGTCCCTCGACGAAGAAGGTCTCGCGCCCCGCGTTCCGATCTGGCCCTTTGGCGATCGCGACCAGCCTTATCCCCTCGATGCCAAGCGCGCCGAGGACGTCCCGCGCGGCCTCGAATTGCCCCTGCCCGCCATCGATGATCACCAAGTCGGGCGTGTCGGGAAAGGCGCCGGACTCCGCCGTTTCGCCGTGCCGGACAAGGCGCGCGAAACGCCGCGTCAGCACTTCGCGCATCATGCCGTAATCGTCGCCGGGCGTGAGATCGACGCTCTTGATATTGAAGGTGCGGTACTGGTTTTTGACGAACCCGTCCGGGCCAGCGACCACCATCGCGCCGATCGCATTGGTCCCCATGATGTGGGAATTGTCGTAGATCTCGACTCTCCGGATCGGATGGTCGACGCCGAAGGCCTCGCTCAGGGCGACGATCAGCTTTTCCTGGGTCGCCGATTCGGCGAGCTTGCGCGACAAAGCCTGTTGCGCGTTGCGCATGGCGGCGTCTACGAGATCCTTTTTTTCCCCACGCTTCGGCGCGCCGATCGCGATGCGATGGCCGACGCGAGCGCTTAGAACCTCGGCCAACGTCCCGGCGCTCGGCACATCGTGGCTCAAAAGCACGAGACGCGGCGCCGGCCGCTCGAGGTAGAATTGCGCCAGAAAAGCGTCGAGCACCTCTTCGCGCGACAGAGCGCGATCGGCGCGCGGAAAATAGGCTCGGTTGCCCCAATTCTGATAGGTGCGGAAGAAGAACACTTCGACGCAGAACTGCCCCGCCTCGTCGGTGACCGCAAACACGTCGGCCTCGGCGATCGAGCGGGGATTGACGCTCTGCTCGCCCTGAATCGCGGAGAGCGCGCTGATGCGGTCGCGAAGCCGCGCCGCGCTCTCGAAATCGAGCGCCGCAGCGGCCTCGTTCATTGCGTGCCCAAGGCGGCTCTTGATCGCGCGGCTGCGGCCAGACAGGAAATCGCGCGCTTCAGTCACCAGGTTCGCATAGTCGTCGAGCGCGATTTCGCCAGTGCACGGCGCCGAGCAGCGCTTGATCTGGTGGAGCAGGCACGGCCGGGTTCGATTCGCATAAAAACTGTCCGAGCAGGTGCGCAGCAGAAACGCGCGCTGCAGCGCGTTAAGCGTGCGAAACACCGCGCCGGCGCTCGCGAACGGACCGAAATAATCGCCTGCGAGGCTGCGCGCGCCCCGATGCTTAATCAGCCTTGCTGCCGGATGCGCGGTGCAGATCAGGATATAGGGGAAGCTCTTGTCGTCGCGCAGCGTGACGTTGTAGCGGGGCTTGAGCTGCTTGATGAGATTGGCCTCAAGCAGCAGCGCCTCGGCGTCCAACTCGGTGGTGACGAACACCATCGAATGCGTCTGCGCCACCATGCGTGCGATGCGGCTCTGCTGGCGCTCCGGCGCCATATAGGCGGCGATGCGCTTCTTGATCGAGCGGGCCTTGCCGACATAGAGCACCTCGCCCTCAGACCCGATCATACGGTACACGCCCGGCCCCGAGGGGGCATGACGCCAAAATGCGCGGATCGTCTCCGCCCCGCGCACGAGACGTCCCGGCTCCGCGGGCGGTTCGTCAAAAGCGATTTCCAGCGGAGCGGAATCGGGCGCAAGCTCGCGCGCCAGCGCGGCTTCTTCCCGCGCCTCGGCCGCGGGCGCTTCGCCCGGGGGAAAGGTTTTCGACGCGCCGCTCATGAGGGGACTTATCTAGGCGCAAGCGGCTGTGGTGGGAATAGTTGGACGCAAACACGCCGCGGCGGTTCTTCAGCCCCCTCCCTTCGCCTGCGAGCGTGGGCCGCGCGCCTGGCCTAGCGGTAATTTTACCGGCGCGCCCCAATGTTTTCAGTGACTTCCGACCCCGTTTAGTTCCGCCCTCAAAAATCGCGCGCGTTCCGTCAATCGTGGCCGTGCGCAGCCATAATAACATATAACATGTGTTATATAATGGCTCGGAGCTGCGCCTCCGGCCAGCAGCTATCAATCCAGCTGTTGGCGCGAGCGGCTTAACGGACTATTAACTTTGCTTCGCGGCGGCGAAACGGGCCGCCGGCGGAAGTCAGGTCCAAGCGTGAGTTCAACCCCTAAGGACCCGGTCAAGGCGTTCGTCGCGGGTCTCGTTTTAATGTCGGCGTGCGCGGGCTTGAGCGCCTGCAACGAGGTCGCCGCCACGCCGCCGAGCGTGGATGCGAGCGCGCAGTTCGTCATGCGCGACGACGCCAATATGGCGGCAGCAACGGTCGCGGTCGCGTCGGTCGACGGTGCGCCGGCGGACGTTTCCGCACGCTTCCGGCAGAGCCTCGATGAGGCGGCCACAACCCGCCGGATCGCGCTGGCGCCGCCGACCAAGGCGCGCTATCTCGCGCGCGGCTATGTCACCGCTTCCCTGATCGAGGGCGGAGCGGAGGTTGATATCGTCTGGGATGTGTTCACGCCGGACAAGAAGCGCGCCCAGCGCCTGAGCGATGCGGTCGCGGTCAAGGGCTCCGGCGACGACGCCTGGGCGATGATCGACGATGCGGCGCTGAACAGCGTCGCCGCCAAATGCGCCGACGACCTCGCGGCCTATCTCTCGAATACTCCCGAGGCGGCGCCCGCAAGCGCGGCCCTCAGCTACGCCCAGTAGACTTTTTCTGTGGACATCCGGGCTGCGAACGCGCCTTGCAATGAGAATGTCATGTTGTTCGAGCGCCGAGCGGCTGCTATGACCCGCCGCGCCCGCGCTAAAGCGCTTGCCGCGCGGCTGGAGAAGCGGCCTTGCCCGGCAAGATGAAGATTTTGGCCGGCAATTCCAATCGGCCGATCGCCGAGGCGATCGCCGCCTATCTCGGCGAGCCGCTCACCAGCTGCCATGTCCGCCGCTTCGCCGATCTCGAGATCTTCGTCGAAATCCTCGAGAACGTTCGTGGACGCGATGCCTTCATCATCCAGTCGACGTCCTATCCGGCGAACGACAATCTGATGGAGTTGCTCATTATGATCGATGCGCTGCGGCGCGCCTCGGCCCAGCGCATCACGGCGGTCATCCCCTATTTCGGCTACGCTCGGCAGGACCGAAAGCCCGGGCCGCGTTCGCCCATCTCGGCCAAGCTGGTGGCCAATCTCATCACCCGCGCCGGCGCTGACCGGGTGCTCACGGTCGATCTGCACGCCGGCCAGATCCAGGGATTCTTTGACATCCCGACCGACAATTTGTTCGGCGCCCCGACCATGGTGCGCGACATCCAGGCCCATCATAATGGCAGTAAGAACGTCATGGTCGTCTCCCCGGACGTCGGCGGCGTCGTGCGCGCCCGCGCGCTCGCCAAGCGCCTCGACGCGCCGCTCGCCATCGTCGACAAGCGGCGCGACCGGGCGGGTGAATCGGAAGTGATGAATGTGATCGGCGACATCGCCGGCCGCAATTGCGTACTGCTCGACGACATCGTCGACTCGGGCGGCACGCTCTGCAACGCCGCGGACGCCCTGCTGGACGGCGGGGCGGCAAGCGTCTCAGCCTACGTTACCCACGGCGTTCTGTCGGGCGGCGCGGTTGCGCGCGTCGCCGCATCCAAGCTCAGCGAACTGGTGCTCACCGACACCATCCAGCCGACCGAAGCGGTGCGCGTGGCGCGCAACATCCGCGTGATCTCGATCGCGCCCCTGATCGGCGAGGCGATCGGCCGCATTGCGAAGGAAGAAAGCGTCTCCTCGCTGTTCAATTAATTTGGCGGGTTCCGCCCATTGGCGACAGGACCTTCCGCGTGCTCCCGCTTGCTCTCCGTAATTTGCCCGCATAGTCTCGATTCCGTTGTCGGCTGGGCGGCTCGACCACGCTTGACGCTCAAGTGGTGGGCAGTCGACTCGACTAGCCGGTTCGTTTCTCGGGCTGCAGGGATCGGGAGCTCCTCGCGCCAAACGGAGGTCAGATAATGTTCGGTCGCATCACGCTTGTGACGTCGGCGGCTTTTGCCGGAAGTCTTCTTGCCTCCGTCGCGGCCTATGCGGCCGACACGATTAAGCCCGCCGTTCTTTATGATCTTGGCGGCAAGTTCGACAAATCGTTCAACGAGGGCGTGTTCAACGGCGCGACAAAGTTCAAGAAGGAGACCGGCATCGATTTCCGCGATCTTGAGATCCAAAACGAGTCGCAGCGCGAGCAGGTTCTGCGCAAGTTCGCCAAGGACGGCTTCTCGCCGATCATGACCGTCGGCTTCGCCTGGGAGACTGCGCTGAAAAAAATCGCGCCGGAATATCCCAAGACGAAATTCGGCATCATCGATGACGTGGTTGATCTGCCTAACGTCCAGTCGGTCGTGTTCAAGGAGCAAGAGGGCTCGTTCGTTGTCGGCGTGATCGCGGCGGATACCTCAAAGACCGGCAAGGTCGGGTTCGTTGGCGGCATGGATATTCCATTGATTTCGAAGTTTGAATGCGGCTACGCGCAGGGCGTCAAATACGCCTCCGACGGCAAGGACGAGGTCTTCGCCAATATGACCGGTACGACGCCCGCGGCGTGGAACGACCCGGTCAAGGGCGGCGAGCTCGCCAAATCGCAAATAGAGCGCGGCGCCGACATCATCTACGCCGCAGCGGGCGCGACCGGTCAGGGCGTGCTGAAGGCGGCGGCGGACGCCGGCAAGTTCGGCATCGGCGTCGATTCCAACCAGAACGGCCTGTTTCCGGGCAAAATCCTGACCTCGATGCTAAAGCATGTCGACGTCGCGACCTACAAGTCGTTCATGGACGCCAAGAATGGAACCTGGAAGTCGGGCGTCCTTGTGCTCGGCCTAAAGGACGACGGCGTCGGCTATGCGGTCGACGACAACAACAAGGCCATCCTCACCCCGGAAGTGAAGGCCAAGGCTGATCAGGCGAAAGCGGATATCATCTCGGGCAAGATTCAGGTTCACGATTACATGTCCGACAACAAGTGCCCGACGTGAGGGTGTTCCCTCTCCCCAAGTTCCGGTGAGGGGCGCGGGCGAACCGCGGCGACGGTCGCCGTCCGGGAGGATCGCGTGACGACCGCGGCCGCCCACGCGCCTCCCGCCATCGAACTCATAGGCATCGACAAGAGCTTCGGCCCGGTTCACGCCAACAATAACGTCAACCTCGTTGTCGAGCGCGGTGTCATCCACGGAATCGTCGGCGAGAACGGAGCCGGTAAATCGACATTGATGTCGATTCTGTACGGCTTCTACGAAGCCGACGCCGGCGAGATCCGAGTCAACGGCGAGCCGGTCAGGATCCGTTCCCCGCGCGAGGCGATCAGCCACGGCATCGGCATGGTGCATCAGCACTTCATGCTGGTGCCGCCGCTCTCCGTCCTCGAAAACGTCATGCTTGGCGCCGAAGGCGGACCCCTGCTCGCCGAAGGCGCGGGCGCCATCCGCAAACAGCTTGACGAGCTCGGGCGCGAATACGGCCTGGTCGTCGAGCCCGACGCCCTCGTCGGCGAATTGTCGGTCGGTCTGCAGCAGCGGGTCGAGATCCTGAAAGCGCTGGTGCGCGGCGCCGAAATTCTCGTTCTCGACGAGCCAACCGCGGTGCTGACGCCAGCCGAGGCCGATCAGCTGTTCGAGATGCTGCGCGTGCTCAAGGGCGAGAACAAGACCATCGTTTTCATCACCCACAAATTGCGCGAGATCATGACTCTGACGGATCGCGTGTCTGTGATGCGGCGCGGGGAGATGGTCGCGACGTTTGAGACAGCGAAGACCTCACCGCCTGAGCTAGCCGACGCGATGGTTGGGCGTAAGGTCATACTCAAGATCGAGAAAGTTCCTTCGCACCCTGGTCCCATTGCACTTGAAGCGCGAAATCTCGTGGTGCGCGATGACCGCGGGGTCGCTCGCATCGACGGCGTCTCGTTCGCCTTGCGCGAAGGCGAGATTCTTGGCGTGGCGGGCGTCGCCGGCAACGGACAGTCCGAACTTCTCGAGGCGCTGGCGGGCATCCGCCCGCTGAGCTCGGGCGAGATCCTCATCGAAGGCCAGCCCATCCCGGCGCAGAAGCGCAATCCACACATGGAGCGGCTGCTTGGCGTCGGTCATGTGCCTGAGGATCGCCATCGGGTCGGCCTAGTCATGCCGTTTGAAGCCTGCGAGAGCGCGATGCTCGGCTTTCATCGCGAGCCGGTCTACGGCAAAGGCCTCTTCTATAGCCGCAGCGCCATCGTGTCTGATGCGGAGAAGAAGATGGACGCCTTTGACGTCCGGCCGCGCGCGCCGTTGCTCAAGACCGCGAATTTCTCCGGCGGCAATCAGCAGAAGATCGTGCTGGCGCGCGAGATCGAACGCAATCCCAAGATCCTGCTCGTTGGCCAGCCGACCCGCGGCGTCGACATCGGCGCGATCGAATTCATCCACAAGCGCATCGTCGCCCAGCGCGACGCTGGCAAGGCGGTGCTGTTGGTCTCGGTCGAACTCGACGAGATCTTCGCGCTGTCGGACCGCATCATCGTGCTCTGCGGCGGGCGCATCACCGGCGAGCGCCGCCCTGAAGAGACCAACGCGCAGGACCTCGGGCTCCTGATGGCGGGGGTGAGCGAGCGCGCCGCATGAGCACGCCGCTGAAGCCCTTGCCGGCCTGGGCGGACGTGGCGCTCATCCCTCTTGTCAACGTCGCCGCCGCCTTCGTCATCTCCGGGTTTGTCGTGCTGGCGATTGGCGAGAATCCGCTTCAGGCCGTGCAAAGCCTTGTATTGGGCGCGCTCGGCGACCTCGAAGGGATCGGCTATACGCTGTTTTACGCGACGAGCTTCATCTTCACCGGCCTTGCCGTCGCCATCTGTTTCCACGCCGGCTTGTTCAACATCGGCGTTGAGGGGCAGGGCTACATCGCCGGTCTCGGCGCCGCGCTTGTCGCGCTGCATTTCGGCTTCCTGCCGGGCTACACGCTCGCCATCGCGGCGATCATCGGCGCGGCGTTGTTCGGCGCCGCCTTCGCGGCCATTCCTGGCTATCTGCAAGCCTATCGCGACAGCCACATCGTCATCACGACGATCATGTTCAACTATATCGCCTCCGCCATCATGGGCTATCTGCTCGTCAACGTTTTGCGCAAGCCCGGGCAGATGAACGCCGAATCGACGCCTTTCCGCGACACAGCCCTCGTGCCGCAGTTCCACGAAGTGCTCGCCCATTTCGGGATCACATGGCCGGAGACGCCCTTCAACCTGTCGTTCCTGCTCGCCCTTCTCTGCTGCCTCGCGGTCTGGCTCCTCATCTGGCGGACCCGCCTCGGCTATGAGATTCGCACCGTCGGCGCCAACCCGACCGCTGCGGTTTACGGCGGCATCTCCCCTGCCCGCGTCACCGTCATCACCACGCTGTTGTCGGGCGCTCTCGCCGGCGGAGTTGCGGCCAACATCATCCTGGGCGACCAGCACCGGCTGATCCTGGAATTTGTCGGCGGCTTCGGCTTCGTCGGTATTGCCGTCGCGCTCATGGGGCGGGCCCATCCCGTCGGCATCATCCTCGCCGCGATCCTGTTCGGCGTCCTCTATCAGGGCGGTCAGGCCCTCTCGATCGACATGCCCAAGATCAGCCGCGACATGATCGTCGTCATCCAGGGCCTGGTGGTCCTGTTCGCCGGCGCGCTCGAGCACATGTTCCGGCGTCCTGTCGCGACACTGCTGGCGCGGCGCACAACTCAGCCGCCCATCTGACGGGCTGGCTAGCATGGAATGGTTCGACGCCTTCGTCGTCGTTTTCGCCTCCGGCATGCGACTTGCCGTCCCGCTCATTCTCGCCTGCTTCGCGGGCCTTTGGTCGGAACGCTCGGGCATCGTCGACATCGGACTTGAGGGCAAGATTCTAGTCGGCGCGTTCGCCTCGGCCGCGGCTGCGACCTTTACCGGGAGCGTATGGCTCGGACTTCTGGGCGGCGTCGTTGCGGCCGTCGTTTTCTCGCTCATTCACGGCTACGCGTCGATCGACCAGCGCGCCAACCAGATCGTCTCCGGCACAGCGATTAACATGGTCGCCGACGGGCTGACCGCGCTCATCGGCAACGCGATCTGGTCGCAGGGGGGACGTACGCCGCAACTCCCCGCGGCGGCGCAATTCGGCGCGATCAACTGGCCGTTCGTCAACGAAATCGGCGCTGTGCCGATCATCGGCCCGATCTATCAGCACCTCATTTCGGGCCACGACATCATCACCTATGTCGCGTTTCTGCTGGTGCCGCTCACTTACTGGGCGCTCTACAGCACGCGTTTCGGCTTACGTCTGCGTGCGGTCGGCGAGAATCCGGCCGCCGTCGACACTGCCGGCATATCGGTCAGAGGCTTGCGCTACGGCGCAGTGGTGATCTGCGGCGTCCTCGTGGGCCTCGCCGGCGTTTATCTGGTGCTGTCGCAGGAGGCCTATTTCCAGCCGCACATGAGCGCCGGGCGAGGCTTCATCGCGCTTGCGGCGCTGGTGTTCGCCAAATGGCGGCCATGGCCGGCGCTGGCGACTTGCCTTCTGTTCGGCTTTCTCGATGCGCTCGCGATCCGCTTGCAGGGGGTCGAACTGCCAATCATCGGGCCGGTTCCGGTGCAGGCGATCGAGGCCCTGCCCTATATTCTTACCGTCGTGTTGTTGGCTGGCTTCATCGGCAAGGCGATTCCGCCGAAGGCGTCGGGGATTCCTTATGTCAAAGAGCGCTGAGGCGGCGCTTGCCGAATTGTTCGCCGCCGCCAAGGCCGCACAGGCCCACGCCTATGCGCCCTATTCACGCTTCAAGGTCGGCGCGGCGCTACGCACGCCAAGCGGCGCGGTCTATTCCGGGCTGCAACGTCGAGAACGCCGCCTATCCGCAGGGGAGTTGCGCCGAAGCGGGCGCGATCGCCGCTATGGCGCTCGTTGGGGAGCGCCGCATCGCGGAAATCCTCGTCATCGGCGACGGCGAAGCTCTATGCACGCCGTGCGGCGGCTGCCGCCAGCGCATCCGCGAATTCGCCGATCCTTCAACCGCGATCCATATCGCCGGCCCGGAAGGCGTGCGCGCGTCGTTCACGCTCGGCGAGCTTGTTGCCGCAGAGCTTCGGGCCGGGACATCTGCGGACCCCTGAGGGTAGCGCGCAATAGCGTAAACCGGCATATAACTGCCGCACCACTTCTATTGAGGGTTGGCCCGTGCAACCGGAAACCCGCTACGCCGACAGCAGCGGCGTAAACATCGCCTATCAGGTCCTAGGCGACGGACCGGGAGACCTCGTGTTCGTGATGGGATGGGTCTCGAACATCGAGGTGTTTTGGGAAGAACCGATGCTGGCGCGCTTCCTGACGCGGCTCGCTTCGTTTTCACGCCTTATTCTGTTCGACAAGCGCGGTACTGGTCTTTCCGATCGGGTCACGGACATGCCCAGTCTCGAGGTGCGCATGGACGACGTGCGAGCCGTCATGGACGCGGTGGCTTCGGAGCGGGCGGCGCTTTTTGGCGTGTCGGAGGGAGGTCCGATGAGCGCGCTTTTCAGCGCCACCTATCCCTCACGCGTGTCGGCGCTGATTATGCACGGCGGCTTCCCGCGAAGGATCAGGACGCCGGACTTCCCTTGGGGACCGACTGAACAGGAGCGCCGGGCGTGGATCGATCAGATGCGAAGCGAATGGGGCGGGACCTTCGGTCTTGCCGCGCGCGCGCCTAGCATGGTCGGGGACGAACGATTCTCGCGGTGGTGGGGCCGGCTACTCAGAATGGGCGCGAGTCCCGCCGCGGTGATGGCGCTCGTCGCAATGAACGACGAAATTGACATTCGGCACATCCTTCCCGCGATCCGTGTCCCGACATTGCTGCTCCATAGCGTGCGCGATGCGACAATACCCATCGGCGCGAGTCGATATATGGTGGAGCGGATTCCGGGGGCGCGGCTCGTCGAATTGCCTGGGGAGGATCACCTTCCGTGGCTTAGTGATGCGGAGGCGATCCTCGGAGAGATCGAGGAGTTTCTGACGGGCGTCCGTCACGCCGTCGAGCCCGACCGCGTTCTCGCTACAGTGCTCTTCACAGACATCGTCGGCGCGACGGAAAAAGCGGCCGCGCTTGGCGATCGCCGGTGGCGCGATCTTCTCGATGGCCACAACGTTATGGTTCGTCGTGAACTCGCGCGATTTCGAGGTCGCGAAATCAAGACTGCGGGTGACGGGTTTTTTGCCGCCTTCGACGGTCCCGCTCGGGCGGTTCGTTGCGCCTGCGCGATATCGAAGGAGATCCAGTCCTTGGGGCTCGAGGTGCGCGCGGGCCTCCATACCGGAGAATGCGAAATAATGGGTGACGACATGGGCGGGATCGCCGTCCATATCGGCGCCCGCATCGCCGCGCTGGCTGCGCCGGGCGAGGTGCTCGCGTCGAGCACGGTCAAGGATCTTGTGGCGGGTTCCGGATTGAACTTTCGCGATTACGGCGCCGCCCAACTTAGGGGCGTGCCGGGAGATTGGAGGCTCTTTTCGGTCGGGTGAGGAGGCGCCGCAGCCGCGCCTATCACACCTCCCGCCACGGCGGCTTCGAGGGATCGCTAAGTTTGAAGTTGATCCGCCCGATCCCACAGATGGCGATCACCACCGGCTCGTTATGGCCGCGGACCACGCCGTCGTAGTGCGGCGTCAAGGCGACGCGCCGGACATACGCCGTCTTTCAGTGTTCCGGCGACGTCTCTATTATGCCGCAAAATCGGAGCCGGGTCGAAGCGTCCCCCCATCATTTTCTAGCGAGGCGCGACGAATGGATCCTACCCCTGACGCCGCGATCGGTGCGCTCAAGGGCCACGGCCTCAATTCGCTGCCGCCGCTCGCCATCGTGCTCGGCTCGGGCCTTGGCGCTTTCGCTGACGAGGCGCGCGACGCGATTGTAGTCTCCTATCTCGACGTTCCGGGCTTTCCGACGCCCACCGTCGAAGGCCATGCGGGGCGGCTGGTGGTCGGGACGATCGAGGGCCAAAGGGTGGCGCTATTTCAGGGCCGCGGCCACTACTATGAGCGCGGCGACGCGAATGCGATGCGGATCGCGATTGACGCGTTCCGCAAGCTTGGCGGCGAAACGCTGCTCATGACCAACGCCGCTGGCGGGCTCAAGCAAGAATGGCGGCCGCCGGCGCTGGTCGCGATCACCGATCACATCAACTTTTCCGGAATGAACCCGCTGATTGGTCATATCGGCTCGGATCGTTTCGTGCCGCTGACCAAAGCCTATGATGCGGCGCTGATCGCCGCCCTGCGCGAAGCGGCGAGACGCGCGGACGTCGAACTCAATGAGGGCGTCTACATGTGGTTTTCCGGGCCGAGCTTCGAGACGCCGGCCGAGATTCGCGCCGCGCGCATCCTGGGCGCCGATCTCGTCGGCATGTCGACCGTGCCGGAGGTGATCCTGGCTCGCCGCGCGGGCCTGCGCTGCGCCGCGGTCTCGGTCGTCACCAACTATGCCGCAGGTCTCGCCGGCGGCGACCCGAGCCATGCGGAGACGCAAGCGGTCGCGCATGAAGCCGCCGACCGTTTCAAGCGCCTGCTGCGCGGCTTCGTCGGCTCCTACGAGCCGCAACCGGCATGATGCTGCCGCAGGAGATCATTCGCGCCAAGCGCGATGGAGAGATCTTGAGCGCGGGCGAGATCGGCGACTTCATCACCGCGCTAACAAGCGGCGCGGTCACCGAGGGACAGGCCGCCGCGTTCGCCATGGCGGTCTATTTTCGCGGGATGTCGCTCGACGAACGCGTAGCGCTCACGCGCGCCATGACTTGTTCCGGCGCGAGCCTCGATTGGCGCGACGCGAATCTTCCCGGGCCAACCCTCGATAAGCACTCGACTGGTGGCGTTGGCGACAACGTTTCGCTGATGCTGGCGCCGATGCTCGCCGCCTGCGGCGCCTATGTGCCGATGATTTCGGGGCGTGGCCTCGGCCACACCGGCGGCACGCTCGATAAGCTCGATTCGATCCCGGGCTACGTCTCGCAGCCGGACCTGGCTCGGTTCAAGAAGGTGGTCAGGCAAGCCGGCTGCGCGATCATCGGTCAGACGGCCGATCTCGCGCCGGCCGACCGGCGGCTCTACGCCATCCGCGATGTCACCGCCACGGTTGAATTGGTCGCGCTCATCACCGCCTCGATCCTGTCGAAGAAGCTCGCCGCCGGGTTGCAGGGGCTGGTCATGGACGTCAAGACGGGCTCTGGCGCCTTCATGGCCACCCTGGACGGAGCGCGGGAGCTTGCAACCAGCATCGCGATGGTCGCTAGCGACGCCGGCTTGCCGACAGTCTCGCTCATCACCGACATGAACGAGCCGCTCGCCAGCGCCGCCGGCAACGCCGTCGAGATCCGCAACGCTGTCGACTATCTGACCGGCGCGCGGCGTGACGATCGCCTTCACCGGGTGACGATGGCGCTCGGCGCCGAACTGCTCGCGCTCTCGGGACTGGCCGGCGACCTCGACGCGGGCGCCGCGGCGTTGAGACGCGCGCTCGAGAGCGGGGCGGCCGTGGAGCGGTTCGAGCGCATGGTCGCCGGCCTCGGCGGCCCGAAGGATTTCGTGAGCGCGCGCATGCGGTTCTTCCCCGGGCGCCGGTCCTCGTCGAGGCGACGCCCGAGACGCGCGGCTTCGTCGTCAGCATCGACGTGCGCGCGGTCGGACTGGCGGTGGTCGAGCTTGGCGGCGGCCGGGCGCGCGCCGCCGAGTCGATCGACCCGGCGGTCGGCCTGACCGATCTCGCCCCGATTGGGGCCGAGGTCGGCCCCGAGGCGCCGCTCGCCCGCGTGCATGCGCGTGAGCCCGAACAGGCTCACGCCGCCGTCCGACGGCTCCGCGCGGCTTATCGCCTCGAGGAAGCGCCGCTTTCGCCGGCCGACCCTGTGATCGAACGCATCGCCGGGACGCCGTGAGCGTGCTCATCGCTGTTTCCGGCTGGGACCCGGCGCCCTGGCGGCGGCGGATCGAAGCGCTGCTGCCGACCTTTTCCGTCGTAACGCTGGACGAGCCGTTCGATCGCGCCTCCGTCCGCTATGCGCTCAGCTGGCGCCACCCGCCGGGCGCGCTCAAGGACCTTCCCAATCTTCGGGCGATCGTGTCGCTTGGCGCCGGCGTCGATCATCTCTTCGACGATCCCGCTTTGCCCGATAAGCCGATCGTGCGGGTGATCGATCGCGATCTCACTGAGCGCATGAGCGAGTGGGTCGTCATGCATGCGCTTGTTCACCTGCGCCAGTTGCGCCGCTACGAACGCCAGCAGCGCGATCGCCTCTGGGAGGACGACGACCAGCAGCCCAAGGCCGGCGACGTCCAGGTCGGCGTGCTTGGGCTGGGCGTAATGGGCATGGACGCCGCGACCAAGCTGAAGGCGCTCGGGTTTAAGGTCGCGGGCTGGAGCGCGAGCCCAAAGTCGCTGCCCGGCGTCGCGTGCTTTTCGGGCGCGGATGGGCTTAAGCGCCTGCTCAAGCAAACCGACATGCTCGTCGTGCTGCTGCCGCTGACTGACGCTACGCGCGGGATTGTCGACGCGTCGCTCCTCGCGCAGCTCAGAGGTGGCGGCCCGCTCGGCGGGCCAATCCTGATCAACGCCGGTCGAGGCGGATTGCAGGTCGAAGCCGACATCCTCGCCGCGCTCGATTCCGGCGCGCTTATGGGAGCCTCGCTCGACGTGTTCGAGCGCGAGCCGCTGCCGAAGGATTCGCCCCTGTGGACCCACCCCGCGATCTATATCAGCCCGCACAATGCGGCGATCTCGACGCCGGATGCGATCGCCGCCTTCGCCGCCCGGCAGATCGAGGCGTACGAACGGGGCGAGCCGCTCGCCCATGCGGTCGATCGGCGACGCGGCTATTGAGGCCAGGCGCCGGAGGCCCGGGCGTTCGCCAACCTCGAAAAATCCCGCTATCGTCGACCTCGAAGGCGTAAGGGCCGAGGGAGGTAAATCATGCTCTGGGGGATCGATCCGCTGCTCACCGCGGACCTGCTTTACGCCTTGAGGCGGATGGGACACGGCGACGAGATTGCCGTCGTCGACACCAATTTCCCCGCCGACTCGACCGCAATGTCCACCGTGATTGGCGAGCCGATCCCATTGGCCGGCGTTAACGCGGCGCGCGCGGTCGAGGCGATCCTGTCAGTGATGCCGCTCGATACGTTCGTCCCCGATCCTGCTTGCCGTATGGAGATCGTTGGCGATCCGGACACCTTGCCGCCGGTGCAGCGCGAGGTGCAGCAGGCCGTCGATCGCGCGGCGAGCAAGCACGTGCCACTGATAGGTATCGAGCGCTTCGCCTTCTACGAGCGCGCCAAAAGCGCTTTCGCCATTGTCCCAACCGGCGAACGGCGTTTTTACGGCTGCTTCATCTTTAAGAAGGGCGTCGTCCCGCCGGAGTAAGCGCGCCTCGCCTGCGGCGCGAGACTCGGTCTATCGCCCGCTGACTGGATCCCAGATCTCTGCTAAGGAGAGGCGTGGCCAGAATCAGCATCGTCCACTCGACCGAATATGCCTATCGCAATGCGGTCGGCCTGACTCGCCACCGGGTGATGCTGCGGCCTGACGACAGCCACGATTTGCGGCTGCACCATGCTGCCCTTGACGTCGATCCCAAGCCCTCTCTCGTTCATTGGACTCATGACGCCTTTGACAATTCGATCTGCTTTCTCGAATGGCCGGAGGATCTCAGAACGGATCGTCTCAATATCGTTTCGACCCTCGATCTGACCCACCACCCCGACGGACCCCCGGCCCCGGCCTATAGCCTGGACCCCGGCGCGGAAGCTTTTCCGTTTGCTTATGCCTCGGAAGAAATTCCCGATCTCGCAAATCTCGCCAAACGACAAGAGCCGGATCCTAACGGAAGTGTTGACGCATGGGCGCGGCGCTTTGTCGGCGATAAAGCCAAGGCTCGCACGCTGGCGGTTCTCGAGGCGATGACCCACGCGATCAAAGCTGAATTCCGCTACGAAGCGCGCTACGCAGAGGGTACGCAGACAGCCGCCGAGACGATTGCGCTCGGATCCGGCACCTGCCGCGATTTCGCCGTGCTCATGATGGAGGCGTTACGCAGCTTCGGCGTCGCCACGCGCTTCGTCACCGGATACCTCTACGACGATACGTCCGGAGCGACTCGAGGCGGCGGCAGCACGCATGCGTGGTGCAACGTCTATTTGCCGGGAGCGGGATGGGTGGAATATGATCCGACAAACGGATTGGTCGCGGGCGCGAACCTCATTCGTGTTGGCGTCGCCCGGTCCGCCAGCCAAGCGCTTCCGATCTCGGGGGGATATGTGGGCGCACCGGACGATTCGCTCGGGCTCAGTGTCGACGTCTCGGTCCGCGCGGTAGCCGATCTGACTTGGCGCGATGGCCCGGAGAGCGAGGCTTGAGTTCCCACCTTTCCGCTGACGCAACGAGCGAAGCGCCCTACGTCTCGACAGGGCGCCTGCCCTCTCCGGACGTTGTTAGGGCGTTGGTGTCCGACGCTCATGAACGCTTCAAGCCAAACAGGGACGGTAAAGTCTCCGATGTTTATCCGGCGCTTGAGAACGTTCCGGAGGATCTCTTCGGTCTCTGCGTGGTCGGCGTCAGCGGCGCGACCTACGCTTGCGGCGATTGGGACATCCCGTTCTCGATCATGAGCGTGTCGAAGCCGTTCGTGTTCGCGTTGGTCGCACAGGTCCTGGGCGCGGAGGCCGCGCGCCGCCGCCTAGGCGTCAATGCGACAGGCCTGCCGTTCAACTCGCTGGCGGCGATCGAGCGCAGCGAGGACGGGCGAACAAATCCAATGGTCAATTCCGGAGCGATCGCGACGACCAGCCTCGCACCCGGTTCAACGCTCGAGGAACAATGGCAATTCATTCTCGCTGGCTTGTCGCAATTTGCCGGCCGCGTGCTCGCCATGAACGAGGCAATCTTCGTCTCTGCGAGCCGGAGCAATTCCCGTAATCAGGGGATTGGACAATTGCTTCGTGATTGCGGGCAGATCGCCATCCAGCCGGCTGATGCGGTCGAGCTCTACACAAGGCAGTGTTCGCTCAACGTGACGGCGAAAGACCTTGCCGTTATGGCCGCGACGCTCGCCGACGGCGGAGTCAACCCATTGACCAGGAAGCGCGTGGTCGATGCCGAAAACTGCAAGTTCACCTTGGCGGTCATGGCGACGGCAGGCCTGTACGAAGCGTCGGGGGACTGGCTTTACGACGTCGGTTTGCCAGGCAAGAGCGGGATTGGTGGCGGCATCCTAACAGTCTCGCCAGGTAAGGGTGGGTTCGGCGCCTTTGCGCCACGGCTCGACGACGCGGGCAATAGCGTCAAGGCGCAATTGGCCGCGCGCTACCTTTCAGAGCGCCTCGGCCTTAGCCTGTTTGCATCGCAGGCGGAAGTATGAAGTCTGCGCTTATTGCGTATAATAGGCGCGACGGCAACCTCGCGATGACGGCCATTCACACGCCTGGACTGCTTACCTTCACGATTGCCATTCTCGTGTTCTTCGCCGGCGCGGGGCTCAATCGTCTCGTCCCGCCGCTGCGGCGCTGGAACATTCCCGAACCGGTGACGGGCGGTCTCATCGCGGCTCTGGCGACCTTGCTGGCTTATCTTGTGCTGGGCGTTGAGATCAGCTTCACGCTCGACGCGCGTGACATGCTGCTCCTCTATTTCTTCACCGGCATCGGTCTCAACGCGAGGCTCGACGACCTCATCTCCGGCGGCCGTCCGCTCCTTGTCCTGTTGGGCCTGACGCTGGTCTATCTGGTGATCCAAAATCTGATTGCGGCCGGGAGCGTCGCCGCGCTCGGTCTGCCCAAGGGGATCGCGCCGTTCGTAGGTTCCGCCTCGCTCATTGGTGGCCACGGCACCACGATCGCCTGGGCGCCGATCATCACCCAGCGCTTCGGCATCGCGAATGCGCTCGAAGTCGGCATTGCGACGGCGACTCTTGGGTTGGTCGTCGCAAGTCTGGTCGGCGGCCCGATCGCAGGCTTCCTTATCGCGCGCTACCGTCTCAGCGGACCGGCAGCGCCAGACCCTGTTGTCGGCCTGCCCGACGACCATGAAGGCAAGCCCGTGGACGATCTGAGCCATGTCACTCTTCTGCGCACGCTGTTGATCCTGAATGGGGTGATCCTGATCGGCTATGCGTCTGGAGGAGACAGTCGCGGAGACCGGGATCAAACTGCCATTATTCGTAATCTGCCTCTTGGTCGGCATCATCGCCACCAATACGATTCCGCGGTTCTTCCCCGGTATCGAATGGCCGACGCGAACGCGCGCGTTGGCGCTGATCTCGGACCTGTCGCTCAACGTCTTTTTGGCCATGTCGCTGATGAGCATGCAGCTCTGGACGCTTGGCGGGCTGGGGCCGGCGCTGGTCGTGGTGCTGGCGGTCCAGACGATTGCAGCCGTCGCCTACATCGTCTTTGTTGTCTTCCCAGCGATGGGCCGAAACTATCAGGCCGCCGTGATCTCGGCCGGTTTCACGGGCGTCAGCTTGGGCGCAACGCCGACCGCGATCGCCAACATGACGGCTGTGACCAAGCTCCACGGCGCCTGCGCGCAGGCGTTCATTATCCTGCCGCTGGTCTCGGCCTTCTTTATCGACATAGCCAACGCCGCAGCAATCGGATTCATGGCGCGCTGAAACGAGCGGCTATCCCGCCTTCTTCCGGGCCCCGGGTTTTTGCGCCGTCTGTTTCTCCAACGCTTCCTTGGCGGCCGCGCCCCCTTCCTTCGCTGGCGCGCCACCCGCGATTGGCAACAGCATCTCGCGCTGGTCCGGACTGCCTTTCGCGGTCCGTTTGCCTTTGGCGGCCGTAGCAAGCTTCGCTGCGACCGGTGCAGCGAGCGAGGGCGCCGCCTGTCTGGCAGCCGCTTTTGGCGTCTCCTCCTTGGCCTTCTCGATGCTCTGCCGCAGCGCGGCCATCAGATCAGTGCCAGCGACAATCCTCGGCATCGGGCGCTGTTTGGGGATCGGCATCCCCGCCCTCTTCTCGTTCAACATGGCGACGACCGCCTCTTCATAGCGATCGTGAAATAAGGTGGGGTCGAACCTGGCCGCCTTGCTTTCAAGGATATGCTCGGCGAGAGCGAGCATGTCCTTCGGAATTTGAATATCGCCGATGTCGCCGAAATAGACGGCCTCGTCTCGAACTTCGTATGGATACCTGAGAGTCGCGCCAAGCAGGCCCTTGCCCCGCGGCTGCAGCATGATCACGCGCTCGCGCTTGGACAGCACCACGCGGCCCAACGCGACCATGCCTTTTCCGAGCATGGCGTCGCGGATGACCGCGAACGCCTCCAGCGCAACCTTGTTCTCCGGAACCAGATAATAAGGGCTGTCTACATAGCGTTCATCGACTTCGGACTTAGGCACGAAGCTATCGATGTCGATCGTGTGGCTGCTTTCGATCGCGATCGCGTCGAGTTCTTCGTCCTCGACCTGCAGGTACACGCCCTTATCGACTTCGTAGCCCCTCCCCTTGTCGTCCGCTTCGATAGGATCGCCCGTTCCTTCATCGACCAATTGCTGACGGAGGCGATTGCCGGTCTTCTTGTTGATCTGCCGGAAAGCCACTCGGTCTGCGGATGAGGTCGCCGTGTAGAGCGCGACCGGGCACGAGACGAGCGAGAGCTTAAGATAACCCTTCCAGTAGGGACGCGGCGGGGCCATGGGGACTCCTACTCAACGCTAATAGCGATCCCTCTATAACACGCCAAACGCCGCTCCGGTCCAGCTTGGAAAGGATTCTTTAACCAATGGCGGAGGTGAGCGTTCGGAGCCTCCGCCGCGCCGACCCACGGCGTTCGAAATGACAGGGTCAGCGCAGCGGCGCGATCACGAGCGATCCGCGTTGGCATGTGTGGCGGGCGACCTTCCGGCAGATGGCATAGGACGAGAGATCCTTCGCCAGGCAGAATCGCACGTCGACCAGTTCTCCGTTGCTGCAGCTGATCGCCATGTTGTCGGGATGTAGATTAGGGTTTGCGGTCATGAACGCCTGCTCGATTTCTTCCGGCGCCATATTCAATTTCTCACTCGGCGCCTGGAGCATCTCCGGAATATTGAGCCGTGCGCGCACGCTGCGGACGGTCGCGAAATAGTCTTGCGGGCTAAGGCCGGTGCAGGTCCCGTGCTTGCGGTATTCATAGGCCGCGAGGCGATCATTCGGGTAAACGCCATGCTCGTCATCGAGATCGTGGGATGTCGGGTCGTGGCCTAAGCAAGATTCGGGGTTTGGACGATATTCGTTGTTCGGCCAAAGGCCGTGGACGACGAAGCCATCGCCGGAGCCCTCCGCACATTCCGGCGACGAAGTTTCCTTGCCGCCGAGATCGCAGAAACCGGGCGCCCAAGAGAGCGTCATCACATAATAGTCGAATTGTGTAGTGGCGACGGGCGGAGTGGGCGGTCCGGTCTGGGCGACGGCCTCAATCTGCCCTCCAGCCGCCGCCAGCGCTAAGCTCAAAGCCAGTCTGAGCGTCAAACGCGGCATTCCGACGTCCCGCTTTCAGCCTAGGTGTCGATCAATAGTGGGCTCTGATGCCGTATTCGGCGAGCCACTTGGCCTTGCCGATTTCCCGCTCGAGGATCGGACGGATTATCTCGCAACCGGGCGCGTAGGCGAAGGTCGGGTCAATGCCGACGACGCACCACTCCACACCCCAAGTGTTTCCGATGATGCCGAGTTGTGTTCCCACCGCGTAGACGACGGTGCGCTCTTTCTGATCGGACATTGCTGCCCGAGCGACGCAATAGCGACGCGGGATATAAGACAGACCGTTCGACCGGAAACCGATCTCGCGCACGCGGTCGAAGCCGCCAATCGCCAGATTTGAATTCCAAAACTCACGCTGGGTCCCGGCGAATCGACCGCTGATCGTCGACAGCACGCCGGAGTCTTCACAGGCGGGCATGTCAGCGACGAACGGCGCCCAACGCGCCTCAGCCGGTGTGTCGTAAAGATTGAGCTGAGCCGGGCCACCCCCTGCCCACGCAAACGGAACGAGAAGAAAAAAGGCCATAAGGCCGAAGATCGCTCTCTTCAACGCCGTTGCTCCACTTGCAAACAACCCCCCGGCGCGCGCCGCTTGGCTGCGCCACAATGCCGCCCGGCGCACAGCAAATCAAGCCAAGACGAAGTCTGGAGCAACGCGGCCTGGCCCCGCGTCAACTAGATCGGGCAGAGCCAACGCTGCGCTCGCGGCGTCTCAAGAGAGGCGAGTTCTTGATCTCGTTAATTTCGTGCGCCACCAAATCAGCGCCGGCGGAACCCTTCATCTGGTCGGCAAGCACGATTTCCGCGGCCCTGGCGGCGTGGTCGGCCGCAGCGGCGCGAACCTCGGCCGACGCCTGGGCCTCGGCGAGCGCGATCTTAGCCTCGGCTTGCTTGGTGCGACGGGCGATGAATTCCTTCAACCGCTCGGCGGCCTCCACGCCCAATTGCTCGGCTTGGGCTCGGGCTTCGGCAACGATGGCGGCGGCATTCGATTCCGCTTCGGCGGATTTCTTCTCGAAGCTCGCCAATAGCGCCGTCGCCTCCTGGCGGAGCTTGGCGGCTTGAGCGAGTTCGGCCGCAATTGCTTCGCCGCGCGCGTCGAGCGCCTTGAGCACGATCCGAGGGACGCCGAAATAAATGAGAACGCCAACAAAAACGAGGAAGCCAAGAAGGACGAAGAACTCCGCATCATAGTCCATCATGCGGCTCCGCTCAGCGACCCAACAGAGCGGACCGCAGCCGCGATCGACGATGGATCAGCCGGGCGTCCTCCGAGACGCTCGACGATCGCTCCAGCGGCGTCGCGCGCCACCTCCGCGACACTCGCCATAGCGTCGGCGCGCGTCTTGGCGATCTCGCGCTCGGCGTCGGTGAGCTTGGTTGCAAGCTCATCCTCGAGCGCCTGCCGCTTGGCCTGCGCATCAGCCGCGGCGGCGTCACGAGCGGCCTGAGCGAGGCTTTGCGCCTTCGCGCGCGCCTCGGCCAATGTCTTTTCATGCGCAGCCGCCGCCGCGTCGGCTTTCTGCTGCATCGCCGTCGCTTCGTCGAGGTCGCCCGCGATTCGGGCTTTGCGGCCCTCGATCACCGCTCCAAGCTGCGGCAATCCTCGCTTGGACATGTACCAGTAGAGGAACCCGAACGCGATCGCGAACCACACGAGCTGCGACGGAAACGTGCTCGCGTCGAACGGCGGAAAGTTCGCATGCGCGCCTTCCTGACCGACCTGCGTCTGCGTCGCGCCGGAGTCCGCAGACCCGCCTAAATCCTTGGTGGCCACGCCAGGCGCCCTCTCAAAAAAACGAGCCGAACTCGTGCTCGTCACACCGCGAACAGCAACAGGAACGCGATCAGAAGCGCGAAAATGCCGAGCGCCTCAGTCACCGCGAAGCCGAAGATCAGCCGACCGAACTGGCCTTCTACCGCCGACGGATTGCGCAGCGCGCCGTTCAGGAATTGGCCGAACAGCGTGCCGACGCCGATGCCGGCCGCCCCCGTGCCAATCGCGGCAAGGCCAGCGCCAATATATTTGGCGGCGATGGCAAGCTCATGCGGTTCCATGTGGTGCTCCTGTTTCGCTTAGCGAAGATTCGCGTTTCGGGTTGATGGGTTCAGTGACCAGGGTGAAGCGCGTCGTTGAGGTACATGCAGGTTAGCATTGCGAACACATAGGCCTGCAGGAACACGACCAAGAGTTCGAGGGCGTCAAGCCCGATCGTGGCCACGAAAGGCAGCACCGCCAGCACCTTAAAAGCTGCCCCCGCGCCGAGCAGCATGACGACGAAGCTGCCGAAAACATTGAGCGTAATATGGCCAGCCAGCATGTTGGCGAACAGACGCACCGAGTGGCTGACCGGGCGCGACAAAAAAGAGATGATCTCGATCGCGACGACCAGCGGCAATATGTAGATCGGCACGCCGGGAGGTACGAACAGCTTGAAGAAGTGGAGCCCATGCTCCTTGATTCCGATGATGACGACAGTGAAAAACACGATAAGCGCCAGAGCGGCGGTGATGACAATGTGGCTGGTCACCGCCATCGAGTAGGGGATGAAGCCAATCAGATTGGCCAGGAGAACGAAAAAGAAGATGGAGAACACGAACGGGAAAAACCGCATCCCGGCTTCGCCCGCAGCGGAGCGCACCATGCCGGCGATGAACTCGTAGGCCATCTCCGCCATCGCCTGCATGCGGCCCGGAACCCCTGAGCCGCCTCGCGCGCCGATCGCGACCAAAAGGCAGGTGAGCGCGACGGCCAGCAACATGTAGAGACCGGAATTGGTCAGGGAGACGTCATGGCCCGCGACCTGAATCGAAACGACGGGATGCAGGGCAAATTGATGGATCGGATCGATCGCCGGTCCTGACTTCTGTCGCCACGTCCGCTAGTCCTCGTCGTCGTCCGCCTCGTTGCGAGGCTTAAACCGCCGCCCCGCCAGCGGCTCCGCGGCCCCCCAACGAGGCATCCCGTTCGGCTCGGGAAGCCGAGCGCCGCACGTCTTTATCCGGCGAGTTTGCGCGAGACAAGGGCGAATTGCGCTTCAAGAAGGCCGTTTTGGCGAAGTCAGCCGGATCACGTTCCAGATCCCCGCCGCAACGCCGATCAAGAAAAATACAATCAGAAACGCGGGATTTGTACCCAGCGCGCGGTCCAGAACCCAACCGATCCCCAAGCCGATAATCACCGCTGAGACGAATTCGCTGCCGGCGCGCAACCCAAGCGACATCGCCGAGCCGGAGGCGCCCGATCCGGGCTCCGGCTTCGGCTTGGGGGTGGGGGGCGAAGCGGCCCGTCTTTTCAGTTCGCCCGACAGCCGGTTGAGCCGCGCACGCAGCGCCTCGGCCTCATCGTCGGGATCTCCGGCGTCCGAACTCATGGGCCAGCCCTCCTGGCAGCCAAATAGGTCGAAGCTTTCGCGCGCCCTGTCAATGGGCCTCCCTTGCCGCGCAGCAAAGGTAGCGCCGCCTCGGCTTCAGGGGACCGAGTTCTCGTCCGCTCCGCCGATCGGCCGGCCGTGCCGGCCGGCGCCGCCCTTGAAGCGCGCCGAACCAGCGAAGGCTTCGCCGCCAGCAAGGGTCTTAAGCCCCAAGGCGACTTCATTGGCGATCGCCTCCGGCCCGCCCAGGTCCCACTGTTCGATCGCGGATATGCGGTCGTTGCGCATTGCCGTCTGCGGAAAGCCACTGAGCGTTTGGGCGAGCGCCAAGGCGCGGGCGAGCGCCTGGCCGTCCTCGGTCACCTCATTGACTAAGCCGATGCTAAGCGCCTCCTCGGCGCTGACGACGCGGCCGGTCAGGATTAATTCCAGCGCGCGGCCATGGCCGACGATGCGCGGCAGACGGATCGTGCCGAGATCGATGAGCGGCACGCCGAAACGCCGATTGAAGACGCCGAAGACGGCGGAACGAGCGGCGATTTTAATATCGCACCACAGCGCGAGCTCCATGCCGCCGGCGACCGCCGGACCCTCGATGGCGGCGATCACTGGCTTTCCGAGCTGAAGACGCGTCGGGCCCATCGGTCCGAACTCGCCGTCTGGGTCGATCGGCCGCGTCTCGCCGTCGGCGATCGCCTTGAGATCGGCGCCGGCGCAGAAGGCGCCGCCCGCGCCGGTCAGCACCGCAACGTCGGCGCTCGGGTCGGCCTCGAAGCGCTTGAAGGCGGCAAACAGAGCGCGGGCGGTCGGGAGGTCAACGGCGTTGCGCCGCTCGGGACGGGCGATCGTCACCACGGTCACGCGGCTGTCGGCGCGCGTGGAAACGGTCGCTAGTTCCCGGGTCGCGTTTTGCATCGTCTCATCTAGCATCGAAAAGGGAGGGGCCGTTAGCGCGGCTTGACCCTAGCGCCGGCCTCGGGCAAGGCAGCCTCGTCAGGATCGGAACGGCCCTCGCATGCCCAAGTCGCCGCCCCCGCCAAGAGCCGACAAGGCGGCTGGAACACCCAAATCGCCGCCCCCACCCAGCGCCGGCAAGTCCTCTCCCGGCTTTCTGGCGACCTTTGCGCATCGGCCGCGCTTGTTGGCGGGCGCGATGCTGATGGTCGCGGCCTATGTCGCTTTGCGCCTCGGGGTGGAGATCCGCGAAGCGACGCGCCTCTTGATCGCCTGGAATGTCGGAGCATGGGCGTTCCTCATCCTGATCCTGCACATGGTGATGGACCCGAGGCGCGAGGCGAGCGTTTTCTCCAGGCCTGAGGACGAGAACCAATGGGTGCTGGTGGTCCTCGGGATTGTTGCGTCTCTCGCGGCCATCGCCGCGATCGTGTGGGAGCTCGGCCCGGTCAAGACCATGAGCGGCTGGCCGAAGGCCGGGCATCTGACGCTGGTCGCCCTGACCGTGCTCAGCGCCTGGGCGTTCCTGCAAGTGATGTTCGCCCTGCACTATGCGGGCGTCTATTTCGGCCGCCGGAAGGGTGGGTATGCGGCCGGCCTCGAATTTCCCAGCTGCCCCCAGCCGGGGTGGATGGAATTCTTCTATCAGGCCTTCGTCATCGGCTGCACGTTCGCCTCTTCGGACGTCAACGTCACCTCGATGCGGATGCGACGGATCGTGGTGATTCAGGGCGTCGCCTGCTTCTTCTTCAACGCGATCATCCTGGCTCTCACCATCAACGTCGCCGCGAACCTCTTCTAGCCGGCGCTTTTGCCGGATATAGAGCGGCCATGACCGACACCGCCGACGTTTCCTCCCGCGCCCGCGCCACGCTGCCCCGCGGATTTGCAGACCGCGACGCCGGCGATCTCGCGGCCGCCGAAGCGATGATCGCCAAGATCGGAGAGGTCTACGCGCTCTACGGGTTCGAGGCGGTCGAGACGCCGTTCATCGAATATACCGACGCGCTCGGGAAGTTTCTGCCCGACCAGGATCGGCCGAACGAAGGCGTGTTCTCGTTCAAGGACGACGACGAGCAATGGCTGTCGCTGCGCTATGACTTGACGGCGCCGCTCGCCCGCTATGTCGCCGAGAATTACGACCGGCTGCCGAAGCCCTATCGCTCCTATCGCGCGGGCTGGGTGTTTCGCAACGAGAAGCCCGGCCCGGGACGCTTCCGCCAGTTCATGCAGTTCGACGCCGACACGGTCGGCTCGGCGTCGCCAGCGGCGGACGCCGAAATCTGCATGATGGCCGCTGATTGTCTGGAGGCGCTCGGCATCAAGCGCGGCGACTATGTCATCAAGGTCAACAACCGCAAGGTGTTGGACGGGCTCATGGAATCGCTGAGCGTCGGGGGCGCGATTGACGCTGTACGTCGAACAGTTGTTCTGCGCGCTATCGACAAGCTTGACCGCCTCGGGCCTTCGGGAGTGTTCGCTCTTCTAACCGATGGTAGGAAAGACGATAGCGGCGACTTTACGCGCGGCGCGGGGCTATCAAAGTCGCAAGCGGACAATGTGATGCGCTTCCTTGGCTATTCAGAAGACGTGCAGCGCGGTTACCAGAACGACAGCTCGCTCGTTCAGGTCGGGACGAACGCCGCACGCCTCGACTGGCTTTCGCAGAAAGTGCAACTGGGTCCGACCGGCAAAGAAGGGTTAGCGGAACTCGGCACGATCGCGGAGCTGGCTGCCACCGCAGGTTATGAGGAAGATCGGGTGCTCATCGACCGATCCGTGGTGCGCGGGCTCGAATATTACACCGGCCCCGTCTTCGAGGCCGAGCTGACCTTCGAGGTCAAGGACGACGACGGCCGGCCGGTGCGCTTCGGCTCGGTCGGCGGCGGCGGACGGTACGATGGCCTCGTCGCGCGCTTCCGCGCCGAGCCGGTTCCGGCGACCGGCTTTTCGATCGGCGTCTCGCGGCTGCTCGCGGCGTTGCGCGCGATCAAAAGCCCGATCGTCGCGGCGGCCGAGACGCCCGGCCCCGTCGTCGTGCTCGCGCTCGACCGTGACGCGGCTTCGATGGCGAATTACCAGCGGCTCGTCGCAAGCCTGCGCCAAGCGGGCATCGCGGCCGAACTCTATCTGGGCTCGGGGGGCATGAACGCCCAGCTCAAATATGCGGACCGGCGCAGGAGCCGGGTCGCTGTCATCCAGGGCTCGAACGAGCGCAACGCGGCGGGCGGTCCGCAGGTCACCATTCGCGATCTCAGGCTCGGGGCGGAACTCGCCAAGACGACCAAGGACCGCGCCGACTATCTGGAGCTGCGCCAGCGCGCCCAGTTCCCTGCGCCCGAGGCGGAGCTGGTCGAGCGGGTGCGCGAGGTTCTGGCAAAGCGCTAGGGCGGAATTATACCAAATAAATATGTTTTTAGCAGCTGACCCCGACATCATTCAGGTCGATCCGTTTGGATTTTCTTGGCGCATGCCCTCTGGCTTCGAAAACCCCTGCTAACAAGGGTTGGATTCATTTGGATTTCCTTGGATTCTCTCGTCCGAATCGAGCCTTTTCAATAGGTTACACGGGAAATTCGACGAAAATTTTTTCGAGCGCCTTTTCCCCTGCGTAAGCAGTCTTGGGTTTGACGCTCCGGTCTTGCGAAAGAGCAGAATTGTTCATCGCGCAAGTTTAAATCAATTTCTGATTTACTGCAAGCAATTTCGCCTTTTAGAGCGCGAGGCATGACGCTCCCGAAGGTGTCATGGCCGGGCTTGTCCCGGCTATCCACGAGAACACTGTCCTGTCAGGATAAGCATCTGATAAGAGACATTATTTTTTTAATAACAGAGACTATCGCGACGAGGCGGCGTGGATGGCCGGCACGAGGCCGCCCATGACGATCTAAGGCTGAGTTCCGAGACCAACAGCGATCGCTCTAAGAGCCATATTTCGCCGAGCGTAGGGCCGACCGTCATTGGGTAAACATGCGATTGGGTTTTGAACCTCAGCCCGGGATCCTCACCGGCAATTCGCTGATCCCATGGACAAAGGCCGAGAACACCCGCTTCGGCTCGCCGACGACCTCGATGTCAGGCAGGCGGTCGATCATCTCCTCCCACAGGATCTTCAATTGCATTTCGGCCAGGCTCTTGCCGACGCAGCGGTGAATGCCAAAGCCGAACGAGAGGTGCTGGCGTGGGCGCGCGCGGTCAATAATGAAGCGGTCGGGCTCTTCGATCGCTTCCTCGTCGCGGTTGCCCGAGATGTACCACATGGCGACCTTGTCGCCCTTGCGGATGAGCTGGCCGCCGAACTCGACGTCCTCGAGCGCGGTGCGCCGCATGTAGGCGATCGGCGTCTGGTAGCGAATGATCTCCGGCGCCATCGAACTCGACCAATTCGGGCTTGGCGCGCAGCTTGGCGAATTCATCCGGATTCTGGCTGAGGAACAGGAGCCCGCCGCTCATCGAGTTGCGCGTCGTGTCGTTGCCCCCAACAATGAGCAAGACAATGTTGCCGAGATATTCGCGCGCGCTCATGTTTCGGGTGGCCTCGCCATGCGCCAGCATGGAAATGAGATCGCGGCGCGGCTCGGAATTGACGCGCTCGTTCCACAAATTCATGAAATAGCCGAGGCACTCGCGAAAGACGGCCTCGCGCTGCTCCTCGCTTTCGACGAGCCCGCCCGGATAGGGGATGGCGGTCGAGACGTCCGACCAGTAGCTGAGCTTCCGCCGGTCCTCGAACGGGAAGTCGAACAGGGTGGCCAGCATCTGGCAGGTGAGCTCGGTCGAAACCTTGTCCACCCAGTTGAAGGTTTCGCCGCGCGGCAGGCTGTCGAGCGTGTCACGGACGCGGGTGCGGATCAGAACCTCGAAATTGGCGAGATTGTCGGGCGAGACAATCGGCTGCACGACCTTGCGCTGAACGTCATGCTTGGGCGGGTCCATGGCGATGAACATGGGCAGTTCCAGGTCGCCGGAACGCTCGCGCAAGGTAATGCCGCCGAGCGCCGAACTGGACGAAAACCTCCTATGGTCCACTTCGAGCGCAATGATGTCCTTGTGCTTGGTGACCGACCAATAAGGCCCGAGCGGGCTTGTCCGGCAATAGTTGACCGGCGCCTCGCGCCGCAGCCGTCGAAAATAGGGCTGCCAAACGCCCTGCTGATACAAAGCCGGATTGCTGACGTCGATCTCATCGAGCGGCATGGTCTCGGCGAGCGCCGCGTGGTCGACGGCTTCGGATGCGTCTATGACCGATGCGATGGTCATTGCCGACCTCCCCTTCGTTGCGCCCGCGCGGCCAGCCGGCGCCGTTCGCGCCGCCCTCAGGCGCCTTGAACGCGAGGTCGACGGCTACCACGAACGAGGGGGATCGTCCAACAAAAGGCGGGCTGGATGAGGGCCGGATGTGTGGATGCCGCAGGGCCGCATCGGCCATGAGATACGAGGGCGAGTCATGGCGGAACTGGAAAGCTTTGCATTCGGCGACAGTCCGGAGCTTATGGATGAACTTCTAGAACTTGTGCTCATTGGGAAAAAAACCGCGACCTGCTGGGCGGCGAGCGAGGGCGACAAAGGCGCCGCTGTCGGCAAGCGTTGGATTGCCAAGGACGGCCAAGGGCGGCCGAGCGTGGTGCTGGAGACCGTTGAGCTTGCACGGCGGCGCCTCGGAGAGGTCGACGCGGCCTTCGCTCATGACGAGGGGGAAGGCGACCGCTCGCTTGCAGTATTGGCGCCAAGGCGCACACCGAGTATTTCACCGGGCGGGGCGAATTTTCGCCGGACATGGAGCTGTACTGCGAGCGCTTCAGGCTGGTCGAGGTCCTGAAGCGTGAGTGAGGGGGTGACCCTCACCCGGCGGGAGCGGCGCTACCCCTCGACGAAATCCTTGCGCGCGAAGCCCTGCGCGTAGAGCAGCGCGGTAAGATCAGCATGCTCGACGCGCGCGTCCGCTCCGGCGGCGACCTTGGGCTTGGCGCGGTAGGCGACGCCCAGCCCGGCCGCCTGCAGCATTGGAAGATCGTTGGCGCCGTCGCCGACCGCCAGCGTGTCATCAAGCGCTACCCCTATGGCGGCGGCGATCTCCTTGAGCGCGCCGAGCTTGGCGCCCTCGCCGAGGATCGGCTCGATGACCTTGCCGGTCAGCTTGCCGTCTTCGATCATGAGCGTATTGGCCCGGTCCTCGTCGGCGCCGATCCGCTCGCGAATCGCGCCTGTAAACTGGCGAAAGCCGCCCGAGACGATGGCGACATAAGCGCCATTCGCTCGCATCGTCTGCACGAGCGTGCGCGCGCCGCGGTTCAGCGTAATGCGGTCTCTCAGCACTCCTCGATCACAGTCTCCGACATGCCTGCAAGCAGGGCGACGCGCTCGCGCAACGCGGGCGCGAACGCAACCTCGCCTCGCATCGCCCGCTCGGTGATCGCGGCGACGCGGTCGCCGACCCCGGCGAAATCCGCAAGTTCGTCGACGCATTCCTGGCCGATCAGCGTCGAGTCCATATCCGCGACGAGCAGGCGCTTCCGTCGACCCGCGAGCGGCTGGGCGATGACGTCGATCGCCTCGCCTGATAGCGACTCCGCGAGTGCGGCGCGCTTGGCCTTCAGGTCTCCGGTGAAAATAAGATCGGCCGCGACGCCCTCGTCGAGCCAATGCCGGCGCTCGACGCCGCGGAGGGCTTGCGCGGCGCGGTCGACTGTTGCTTCGCTGAGCGGCGCCTTCGCTGGATCGGCGACGAGCGTGGCGACAAGGACGAACGACATGACGCTTCCAGACGAGCGAGCCAATACGTGAGGCGAACGCTCCTCATCGCAGGCCCGACCGCGAGCGGCAAGTCGGCCGCGGCGCTGGCGCTCGCGAAAAGGTTCGACGCGACGATCGTCAACGCCGACTCGATGCAAGTCTACCGGGATCTTAAAATCCTGACCGCGCGGCCGACGCCGGACGAGGAGCGGCTTGCGCCCCATCGCCTGTTCGGCGCGATTGACGGCGCTATCAATTTTTCCGTCGGACGTTGGGCGCGGGCGGCGCGCGAGGTTCTGGCGGAGATCGGCGAGCGGCCGGCCATTTTCGTCGGCGGAACGGGGCTCTATTTCCGCGCGCTGACCGAGGGCCTATCGGACATACCGACCGTGCCCGAAGCCGTGCGGGCCGAGATCCGAAGCAAGGCGGAGGGTCGCGCCACAGCCGAGCTCCACGCCGAGCTTCAGGCGCGCGATCCCGAGACCGCCGCGCGCCTCAACCCCAGCGACCGGCAGCGCATCTTGCGCGCGCTCGAAGTCATGGCTTCGACCGGACGGCCGCTCGTCTCGTTCCTCGGCGCGCGAGCGGCGCCGGTGTTGGCGCCGGGAGAATGGGCGGGCCTCTATCTCGCGCCCGATCGGGCGGAGCTCGGCCGGCGCATCGACGCGCGGTTCGACGCCATGCTCGCACAAGGCGCGATCGACGAGGTCGCGGGGCTGATGCAACGGCGGCTCGATCCGGCGCTGCCGGTCATGCGCGCGCACGGCGTTCCGCATCTCATCGCCCATCTCGAAGGCCGGATGAAGCTCGACGAGGCGGCGAAGCGCTCGAAGCTCGACACCCGCCATTACGCCAAGCGGCAGTTCACCTGGGCGCGCCATCAGCTCTCGGGCTTCAGATGGGTCGCGCCCGAGGAGGCGGTGGACGAGGGCGCGAAGGCGTTCGAATGACGGGCGCGCTTATTGTTTGGCGAAACCGCATTCCTTCGACACGTATTTGCTCTCCCAGCAACCGCTCGCGAGGCAAGCCTGGCGATATTCGCCGCATTTGGCGAGGCACCCGGGCGAACCGCCCTCGGTCTTGGCGCAAAAGCCGTGGCAGGTCTTGAGCCGTTCGGTGCAACTTTTGGCGTCCGCAGGCGTGCTCAGAGTCACAACCATCGCCGCGATCGCGCCGAGCCCCGCACACATATGCGAAAGTTTTCGCAAATCTGCCTCCCCATCAGCTAAACACACTGGCGAACGCTAAGCCATGTGAGCGCTTATTTGCAACCCGAGGCTGGAAGTTAGCGCGGTAAGGCGACGGACATCGGCGAGGTCTCGGCTCAACCGCAGCGGTCGCTCTTGTCATTCTCGCGCAAGCGGGAATCTGAATTTCGGCGAGCCTTGCGGGATGCCCGCTTGCGCGGGCATGACAAGCAGGATTTTCGGCCGATTGGTCGCTGGTCTAAATTCGGCAAAACAAGAGTTGCTGGAGAACCCATGCCACAAGTCCGAGCCAACGGAATCGACATCGAATATGAGAGCTTCGGAAGCGACGGCGACCCGCTCATCCTGCTCATCATGGGCTTCGGCGCCCAGCTCATCTTCTGGCCGGAGGCGCTTTGCCAAGGGCTTGGCAGCGAAGGGATTTCGCGTCGTCAGGTTCGACAACCGCGACGTCGGCAAGTCGACCCATCTCGCCGGCCAAACAGCTCCGGACCCTCGCGCGCTGTTTGCGGAAGTCATGGCCGGGAAGCGCCCACATGTTCCCTATTCTCTCGATGACATGGCGAACGACGCTGTCGGTCTCATGGACGCGCTCGGCGTTGAGAGCGCCCATATCGTCGGCGCCTCGATGGGCGGCATGATCGCCCAACTGGTTGCGATCAACCACCCGGACCGAGAACGAAGAGCCTCATCTCGATCATGTCCACCACGGGACGTCGAGATCTGCCGTCGGGGAACCCCGAAACGCTGTCGGTGCTGTTCCGCCCGCCGAACGGCACGAGCCGCGACGATCTCATCGACGCGAGCATTCTCGTGCAAAAGGCGCTGTCCGGTCCGGGCTTTCCGTTGACCGAAGCGGAGATGCGCGCGAGGGCCGAGCGCCGGACGGATTACGCGCCTTTCGATTTGGCCGGCATCGCGCGTCAGTCGGCGGCCTTGATCGTCGCCCCGCCTCGCAACGCGCTCTTGAAAGAGCTGCGCTGTCCCAGCGCTCGTCCTGCACGGCGCCGACGATCCCGGTCATCCCCGCGGCCGCGCGCCAAGGACACCGCCGAGAGCATCCCTGGCGCCGAACTGATCATCGTTCCCGGCATGGGCCACGATTTCCCCTCGGCGCTCGTGCCGGTTTTCCTCAAGCACATCGGCGGTTTTGTCTCGAAAGTGGAGGCGGAGACGGCTGGCGCCCGTTAAGGGCCGCTCCGATCAACCCTTGCCCAACGCCCAGCTGTTCACGGCGCCGCGGCCGTCAGGCGTCGGCGCAATATAGACAAGGAGCTGATTACCCTCGCAGCAGCCGAATTTGAGAACGTCGCATGGCCACTCGAACCCCGTGCCGCGACGCCGCAGCTCGTCGCCTTGGAGGAGACTGGCCTTGAGCCGATGATAAGGATGGCGACGTCGGTCGGCATGCCGACCGCGAGCCTCATCCCCGCCTGGAAGGCGCTGAACGGAGGCTGATCAGCGCTCCACATGGGAGGATAGCCGCCGACGCAGCATCCGGCGAGCAAGGCAGCAAGGACCATGGCGATCAGGGCGCGCATCGAAGATCTCGGCTTTTGGGCAGGCGGATCGAGATCTCATGACGTACGGTCGCCCCGGACCGGCGTCTCGCCGACGTAAATAATCGGGCAAACGAGTTAGCCGCCGGTTAAGCCCGTCGCCTTCCACCGCAATCCGCCCTGCGCTAACTTGAGGCTCATGACGAAAGAGCCGAAAGCGCCCAAGCTCACCCTCGCCAAGGCGCGGGAAGAGCATGCGCGGCTTCAGGCCGAGATCGCCGAGCATGACCGCCGCTACCACGGCGAGGACGCGCCGACCATTTCCGACGCCGAATATGATGCGCTGCGCCGGCGCTATACCGCGCTCGAAGAGGCAGTTCCCCAAACTTGCCGACGCGGACTCCGCGAACCGCAAAGTCGGCGCCGCGCCGTCGGAGAAATTCGCCAAGGTCCGCCATCGCGTGCCGATGCTGTCGCTCGGCAACATTTTCGCCGACGAGGAGGCCGAGGAATTCTGCGCCCGCGTGCGCCGCTTTCTGGGCTTGAGCGAGAGCGCGCCGCTCGATGTCGTTGCGGAAGCCAAGATCGACGGGCTCTCCTGCAGCCTGCGCTACGAGAATGGCGAACTCGTCCAGGCGGCGACGCGCGGCGACGGCTACGAAGGCGAGGACGTGACCGCCAACGTGCGCGTGGTGGAAGCGATCCCAAAGCGCCTCAAGGGCGCGCCCAAGATTTTCGAGGCGCGCGGCGAGGTCTACATGCGCCACGCCGATTTTGCCGCGCTCAATGCGCGCCAGGCGGCCGCCGGCAAGCCGATTTACGCCAATCCGCGCAACTTCGCCGCGGGCTCGCTGCGCCAGCTCGATCCGCGCATGACCGCCGAGCGGCCGCTGCAGTTTTTCGCCTACGCCTGGGGAGAAGTCAGCGAGCCCTTCGCCTCGACCCAGTTCGACGCCATCGAGGCCATGGGTCGCTTTGGCCTGCCGACCAATCCCCTGACCAAGCTCTGCCACTCGGCTGCGGAGATGCTGGCGCAGTACCGGTCGATCGAAGAGAAGCGGGCGACGCTCGGCTACGACATCGATGGCGTCGTCTACAAGGTCAATGATCTGACGCTGCAGCAGCGGCTCGGCTTCGTCTCGCGCTCGCCGCGCTGGGCTGTCGCCCACAAATTCCCGGCCGAGCAGGCGACGACGATCGTCGAGGCGATCGAGATCAACGTCGGCCGCACCGGCGCGCTCACGCCAATCGCCAAGCTGAAGGCCAGTGACCGTCGGCGGCGTCGTCGTCTCCAACGCCACTCTGCACAACGAGGACGAGATTGCGCGCAAGGACGTCCGCGTCGGCGACACGGTCTTGGTACAACGCGCCGGCGACGTCATCCCGCAGGTTCTCGCGGTCGCGCTCGACAAAAGGCCGGCGAATTCGAAACCCTATGTCTTCCCCGAGACCTGCCCGATCTGCGGCTCGGCGGCTTTGCGCGAGATCGATGAGAAGACAGGGGTAAAGGACGTCGTGCGCCGCTGCACCGGCACGCTCATCTGTCCGGCGCAAGCGGTCGAGGGCCTGAAGCACTTCGCATCCCGCAACGCCTTCGACATCGAGGGACTGGGCGAAAAGCTGATCGAACTCTTTTTCACCGAGGGCTTGATCCGCACGCCGGCTGATATTTTCACGCTTAAGGCGCGCGATGGGCAGAGCAAGCCGCCTTTGCGCGAATGGGAGGGATTTGGCGAGACTTCGGCGCGCAACCTGTTCAACGCCATCGACGCGCGTCGCACAGTTCCGCTCAACCGCTTCCTCTTTGCCCTTGGAATCCGCCATGTCGGCGAGACCAATGCGCGTCGCCTGGCGCGGCATTTCGGCGACTGGAAGTCTTTGCGCGCCGGAGCGCGGGCCGAGAACGCCGCGGAGGAACTGTCCGGGAGTCGGAGGAATCGGGCCGGTGGTCGCCGAGGCGATCGCGGACTTCTTCGCCGAGCCGCGCAACGAGGCGGCGCTGGACGCGCTCGTGAAAGAAGTGACGATCGAGCCGATGGAGGCGATCGCCGCCGGTCATCCGCTCGCCGGCCAGACAATCGTGTTCACCGGCTCCATGGAACGGATGACCCGTGACGAAGCCAAGGCGATCGCGGAGCGGCTCGGAGCCAAGGTCTCGGGCTCGATCTCGGCCAAGACGAACCTCGTCGTGGCCGGACCCGGCGCCGGCTCGAAACTCGCCAAGGCGCGGGAATTGGGCGTCGAGACAGTCGACGAAGAAGAGTGGATCAAACGATCTGGGTCGGGGTAGGCGCCGACTGCTCAACCTAGTCCGCTCCAGGAAGGCGGAATTGCGTTGTGGAGGCCGCGACTGGGCCCTGATTGATGGTCATAGCTCATTCACGCCGCTGACCCAAGCTCTCCTCCTCACTCACGCGGCCTCGCGTACTAGCATCACCAGGCATGTTCCCTGAGCCCATCCGGGCGGTAGCCTCACGCCCCTCGGGCTGCGGCGCAAGACGGGAGCCGATCTTTTCAGCATGAACAACTGGCGTCAGAGCACCATCAATTCGCGAGGCTCGTCCTCGCGATCTCGACGCAATTGCACGGCTTGAGAACGAGTCGTTCGAGACCGACCGGGTTTCTCGCCGCTCATTGCGCGAATTCCTGCGGGCGCCCCATCGCCCCGTGATCGCCGCGACCATCAACGATGAACTGGCGGGCTACGCGCTGGTCGCGCTACGCAAGAGCGCGCGGGCCGTGCGCATCTATTCGCTCGCGGTCGATGCGCGATTCGCCCGACGCGGCGTCGGCCGAACGCTCCTGCAGGCTTGCGAGGCTTACGCGCGCCGTCACCGCCGGGAAGCTCTCACCCTTGAAGTGCGTTACGACAACGCATCCGCGATCGCGCTTTACGAGAGCTGCGGGTTTCACCAATTCGGCGAGCACGCGCATTACTATGCGGACGGGGCGACAGCGTTACGCTACGAGAAGTCCTTGCTCCCCGCCTCAACACAAAACGGGAAACAATTTCCCGCCTGACCGGGTTAGACCGTTGCGCGGCGCATCGCGCTCGCGCTAGGGGGAGGCGAAAGAAGCGCGGAACTGAGTCGCGCCGGTCACTGCCGAACCCTTGCGCCGAACCTCAGGGACCCTTCCACCCTTCACCCATGCAAACGACGTCGCGACTTTCTGCACCGCGCGAAGGGCGCGCGTCATGAACGGCTGGGTGATCCTGGTCGATCAGGCGCGCGACTTCCCCAACGCCGACACGCCGCACAAGGTCATCACTACTGGCGACTATCTGGCGCGGCCGAAACTGTTTGCAGGCCTCGGACGCGCAAAGATCGTCAATCTGTCGCGCTCGTACAACTACCAGTCCAAAGGTTATTACGCGTCTCTACTTGCCGAGGCGCGCGGTCATCGGGTGATCCCGACAGTCGAGACGATGCTCGATCTGCGCGAATTGAAGCTCTACGAGCAGTCGCTGCCGGAATTGCAGGAGGCGCTGACCGCGGCGGCGATCAAGGCGCAAGCGACAGAGAATACGACCTTCGACCTTCTGTTCTGCTTCGGCTTCGCTCAGGATCCACGTTTCGAGGCCTTCGGCCGGCTCCTGTTCGACTGGTACCGCTGCCCGGCGATCGAGGTCACCATCACCCCCGGCAAACGCTGGAAGATCGACCGGCTGCGCGCCCGCCCTCTGGCCAGGCTCGGACCGGAAGAGACGGAATTCTTTCGCTTAAGCCTGCATCGGCACACGCAGCGCGACTGGCGCAATCCGCGCGGCCGCCCGATCGCCCGCTATTCGCTGGCCGTGCTGCACGATCCGCAGGAGGCGTTGCCGCCGTCCTCCGTCGAGACGCTCCGGCATTTCCAGCGCATCGCTGAGAAGCAATCGGTGGCGGTCGAACTCATCACCCGCAGGCAGCTCGCGGAACTGGCCGAATTCGATGGCCTGTTCATCCGCGCGACCACCTCGATCGACAATTTCACCTATCGCTTCGCTCAGCGCGCCCGAACCGAGGGCATGCCGGTCATCGACGACCCACAGTCGATGATCCGATGCACCAACAAGGTCTACCTGCACGAGCTTCTGGAGGCGCACGGTGTCCCCGTGCCACCGACCGTGATGCTCGCCGATGATGGCGACCTCCTCAAGGCCGAACGCGCGCTCGGCTGGCCGATGGTGGTCAAGATTCCGGACGGTTCGTTTTCGCGCGGCGTGCACAAGGTCGAGAACGGCGAAGAGCTGAAAAAGCTGTCCGACAAACTGTTCGAGGACACCGACCTCTTGTTGGCGCAGAAATTCATGCCGACAAAATTCGACTGGCGGGTCGGCGTGCTGGAAGGCGAGCCGCTCTTTGTCTGCCAATACCAAATGGCGCGAGGGCACTGGCAGATCATCAAGCACGGGCCGAACGGAGCGCGGGAAGGAGGCTCGAAGACGATCGCCATCTGCGACGCCCCGCCGCCCGTCATCGACGCGGCGCTCAAGGCCACGCGTGCGATCGGCCCTGGCCTTTACGGCGTCGACATCAAAGAAACCGACGGCGCGATCGTCGTCATCGAGGTCAACGACAATCCCAACCTTGAACACGGGGTTGAGGACCTGATCGGCAAGGACGAGATCTGGTCGCGAATCCTCAACTGGTTCATCAAGCGGATCGACGCCTGAGGGGGGCGCGGCGCGCCGGGCCCGACGCCGAGACTCCCTAAGCTCATAGCTTCTACCCAGAGCACCGGACCGGCTGTGCTATAAGCCCGCTCCGCGAGGCGCATTGATCGCCGCGCGACAGACGGCTGGGAGGGGATCTCATGAATCCGAACAAAGCGCTTTGGGAGAAGGGTGACTTCACCCGCATTGCGGACAGCATGCGAGAAAGCGGGGAGGAACTCGTCCAGAAACTTCGGCGTCACGAAGGGCATGAAGGTCCTGGATCTCGGCTGCGGCGATGGAACGACCGCATTGCCGGAAGCCAGACTCGGCGCAGACGTGCTTGGGGTCGATATCGCCGCGAACCTCGTCGAGGCCGGCAACGGCCGCGCGAAAGAAGCAGGGCTTGCGAACTGCAAGTTTCAGGAAGGCGACGCCACCGACCTCAGCGATCTTAAGGACGGCGCCTTCGATCTCGTCGTCAGCATCTTCGGGGCCATGTTCGCGCCGAAGCCGTTCGACGTCGCCAAGGCAATGACCCGGGTGACCCGGCCCGGCGGGCGGATCGTCATGGGGAACTGGATCCCAAACGATCCGACGCTGGTGGCGCAAATCCTGAAGATTAGCGCGACCTACTCGCCCCCTCCGCCCGAGGGCTTCGTGAGCCCCATGACCTGGGGGATCGAGAGCAACGTGATCGAGCGGTTCGGCGCCGCCGGAGTCCCGAAGGACAGGATCGCCTTTGTCCGAGACACCTACACTTTCCGCTTCGCCTCGCCGCCGGCGAAGCTGGTTGACGCTTTCAGAAAATACTACGGGCCAACGATGAATGCGTTCGAGGCGGCGGAAAAGAACGGCCGCAGCGAAGCGCTGAAGACAGAGCTGGACGATCTGTTCAATAGCCAGAACAAGAGCCCCGCCGCCGGCGCGACGGTAATCCCAGCGACCTATTTGCGCGTGACCGTTTCGCGCTGAGTGAAGCGTCACGGCCTTAGGTTAAGGCGGCGATTGCGCATTTAAGCAAGGACTGGTAACGGTCGCGGTCGCGAAAGCGGCTGTTGCAGGGCCAGATTCGGGCGGGCCGTAATCTCGCGGGGAGCTGAGGCATGCCGGATATCGCCACACGCCGACGATTTCTGCTGTTTCTCGTCAAGCCGTCGCACTACGACGACGAGGGCTACATCATCCAGTGGTGGAAGTCGGCGCTGCCCTCAAATTCGCTCGCCTGCCTGTTCGGCATTGCGCAAAAATGCATGGAAGACCAGGTCCTTGGCGAGGATGTGGACATCGAGATTTTCCCCGTCGACGAGACCAACACCCGCGTTAGGCCGGACCAAATCGCCCGTCAGATTCAGGATAACGGCGGCTTTGGCATGGTCGGCTTTGTCGGCGTCCAGTCGAATCAGTTTCCGCGAGTGATGGACTGCGCGCGGCCGCTGCGAGCGGCGGGCGTGCCGGTCGTTATCGGCGGATTCCATGTTTCGGGCTGCCTCTCCATGTTGCCGGAGACGCCTGATTCGCTGAAGGCGGCGCTCGACCTCGGCATCTCGCTCTATGCTGGCGAAGCGGAAGGGCGGTTCGACGAGGTGTTGCGCGACGCGGCGGCGGGCGCGCTCAAGCCGATCTACAATTACCTCCATGATCTGCCGGGGCTGGAGGGCGCCACCGGCCCCTACATGCCGCCCGAGCGCGTCGGCCGCACGCTCGGCATGATCTCGAGCTTCGACGCCGGACGCGGCTGCCCCTTCCTGTGCTCGTTCTGCACCATCATCAACGTGCAGGGCCGCAAGTCGCGTTATCGCTCGGCTGACGACATCGAAGCTTTGGTGCGCGTCAATGTCGCCAATGGCGTGCGCTACTTCTTCATCACCGACGACAATCTCGCTCGCAACCGCAATTGGGAATCGATCTTCGATCGGTTGATCGAATTGCGCCAGCAGGGCATCCACTCACGCTTCATCATCCAGGTCGACACGGCTTGCCACAAGATTCCGCGCTTCATCGAGAAGGCGGTGGCGGCCGGGGTCAAGCGGGTATTCATCGGGCTGGAGAACATCGATCCGGACAATCTGGCAGCGGCCAAGAAGAAGCAGAACCACATCTCCGACTATCGCGAGCTTCTGCTCGAGTGGCGCAAGCACCGCTGCATCACCTATTGCGGCTATATCATCGGCTTCCCGAACGATACGCAGGAATTGCTCGTCCAGCGCATCCAGATCATCCAGCGCGAACTGCCGCTCGACATCCTTGAATTCTCGATCCTCACCCCGCTGCCCGGCAGCGAGGACCACGCCAAGGCGGTCGCCAAGGGCGTCGATATCGACCCCGACCTGAACAAGTTCGACCTCGAGCATGTCACGACCGACCACCCGCGCATGTCGCGCGAGGAATGGCAGGAGGCCTATCGCCTCGCCTGGCGCACCTATTACACCCCGGAGCACATCAAGACGGTGATCCGCCGCGCCGTCGCCGGCGGCCCGCGCCCCGACACGGTCGCCTATCTGCTCACCTGGTTCTGGGCGAGCTTCCACTTCTACAATATCTATCCGCTCGAGACCGGCATGATCCGGCGACGCTACCGGCGCGACCGCAGGCCCGGCATGCCGCTCGAGAACCCGCTCGTTTTCTACACCCGCCACTGGGGCGGGCAGGTCGTCACCTACGGCCGGATCCTGGCGATGTTCGCCAAGATTCACCTTTGGACGCGCAGACTCGAACGCGACCCGAACGCCAAGAATTACACGGACGAAGCGCTGCGGACCTCGGACGACTACGACCATCAGGAGATGTATCAGCTGACCGAAGCGGCCCGGCAGGCGGGCGCGAAGGCGAAGCGGATCGAAGAGCACAAGCACGCCCGGGCTCATGTCGAAGAGCCGGCCGTGGAGGCGGTGAAATAGGGCTCGACCGCTTCCGATTCACGGCTGACGTCTCTCGTTCGTTGGCGGGGGCTGCTGCCGACGAAGCGGTCGTCCGAGATCGCCGCGTCGCGCCGCGCTTGTCAGATTTCGGCGATTCAAACGGGGGCATCGTCGACGCCAGTGTCTTGGGATCCGAAGGGATGAGGACGCTCCGGCGACGCCCGGTCCTCCAGTAGCCCGCGGACCCGTGCGAAGCGGCCGACCCCGAAGGCCGGCCGCGATTTGCTTCTCGCTGTTCCTCAGTTCCCCATCAGCGATTTAGCGTTGTCGGGCGTGATCGCCGTCGTCGGGACAATGACCGTGGTCGGCACACTCTCCGCGCAGTCGAGCAGGATCGCCTTCGCCATTTCGATCGCCTCGGGCCCGCCGGTCGGATAGGTGAACGTCGCCGCCCACTGGCCTTCCGCGACCGCTCGAATGCCGCCGGCCGGTCCGGGCAAGCCGTCGGTGCCCAAAATCTTGATGTCGCCGTCCTGCTTGCCCGCGCCCTTCGCCGCCAGGCGCGCGCCCGCCGCCATCATGTCGTTGCTGGCGTAGAGCGCCTTGATGTTCGGATGGGCCTGCAGCATCGCAGCAAACGCGGTCTGAGCCTTGTCCGGCAGCCAGTCGGCCGCCTGTTCGGCGACCACCTAAATCTTCGGGTTGGCCTTCACGCCGTCCTTGAAGCCGTTCAAGCGCTCGACCGCCGGGGTCGAACTTGGCAACCCTTCCAGCACCGCGACCTCGCCGCCGTCGGGCAGGAGTTTGCCCGCGACATATTTGCCCGCTTCCTGGGCGATCTTGAAATTATCCCCGCCGATAAAGGCCGTGTAGTCCTTGCCGGGGTCGCCGACGGTCTTGCGGTCAAGCTCGATGACCGGAATCCCGGCCTTCATCGCCCGCGCGACGACGGGGGTCAGCGGCGAGGCCTCGAACGGCGAGATGAGGATGAGATCGACCTTCTGGGTGATGAAATTGTCCATCTGCGAGGTCTGGGTGTTCACATTGCCGGCGCCGTCGGCGATCTGCAGCGTGAATTGCGGGACCTTCTTGGCCGCTGCGGTCAATTCGTCATTGACGTGCTGGCGGTACGGCTCGGCGTTGTTGGCCTGCGAGAAGCCGATGACGAAACTGCCGGTCTTGCCGCATTCCTTGACGAGCGGCGCCGCGCTTGCTGTCTCGACGGCAAGCGCCAGCGCGCCTGCGCCGAGCATCAGCGCGGCTGGTTGTTTCGCGAATACAAATGCCATGACTTTTACTCCTCGGTTGACGTGTCTCGATCGAAAGCTTCCACCGGGTCAGATTGATCGCGGCCGGGCGCATCCGCCAATCCCGCGATCTCATTGTTGCGTCGCCTCGCTTTCATCGACCCAGCCCCTCGCGGCGACGGACGAGGGACTGAAGAACCGCGGCGAGCACGATGATCGCGCCGGTCGCGAGCAATTGCAGAGCCGCATTGATGTTGTTGAGCTGGAGCACGTTGGCGAGCGCGCCGAGCATGATCGCGCCGGCCACCGTTCCGACCATGGAGCCGGCGCCGCCGAATAGGCTGGTGCCGCCAATGACCACCGCCGCGATGGCAGTGAGTTCGTAGCCCGTCCCGTCATTGGCGCTGCCAAAATTGAACTGGCCCGCATGCACGATGCCCGCGATCGCAGAAACGAGGCCGGTGATCGCATAGACCGAGATCTTCACGAGCGACACCGGCACGCCCGAAAGGCGCGCCGCGCGCTCATTGCCGCCGACCGCGAACACATAGCGCCCGAAGCGGGTGAAGTTGAGGACAAAGGTCGCGATCGCAGCCACGACGACGAACACCAGCGTCGCCACCGGCACGATATTGTTGAACAGGCGATCTCCCAGGATAGCAAAGACGGGCGGGGCGAGACCGGGCCCGTTTCCGTAGGAAATGTTGATGTATTGGTTGCCGGAGATGACCAGCGCGAGACCGCGCGCGACCTGCAGCCCGGCCAGCGTGACAATGAATGGCTCGAGCCGGAAACGAGTCGAGATGAGACCCTGAATCGCGCCGAACGCGGCGCCGCAGGCGACGACGAACAGGATCGTCGGGGTCAATCCCCAACCAGCGGTCGTCATGATGGTTGCGGTCAGCACGCTCGAGAGGCTCAGAAGCGCGCCGACAGAAAGATCGATCCCCGCGGTGATGATGACGAACGTCATGCCGACCGCGATGATCCCGGTCTCCGACACCGCGCGCACGATGTTGGCCACGTTGTCGGGAGCGAGAAAGAGGATGTGGCCGTGCCGGCGCGGCGAGAAGATGATCCCGCCGATCGCAACAAGAACGAGGCCGATCACGCTCTGAAAACGAACGGCGATGGCGAAGAGATCGATCCGGCGCCACGTGGCGGCCTGCGCGGCTGAGGAGGCGCGTGGGGGCGCTCCATCATTCATGGGCTTCATCCGCGCTCGAACTCGGCCGCCGCCAGGACTTCATGCTCGTCGGCGCCGCCGGGAAACTCGCGAACCGTGCGGCCGCGCCTCAACACCACAACCCGATCGCAGAGACCAAGCAGCTCCGGCATTTCGCTCGACGCGATGAGAACGCCGAGCCCCTCTGCCGCGAGTTCGCGGATGCGGGCGTAGATCTCCCCCTTTGCGCCGACATCGACCCCACGCGTCGGCTCGTCCAAAAGCAGGAGCCGCGGTCCGCCGAGCACCTCCTTGGCGAGCACGACCTTCTGCTGATTGCCGCCCGATAGCGCCCCGACCGGAACCTCGGGCGTGGCCGGGCGCACGTCGAACGAGCGGATGGCCTTGCGAGCAAGCTCGTCTTCCTTCGGCTTGGACATGAGAAACAGCGGCGAGACTTTGCGCAGGACGGACATCACGAGATTGCGCCCGACGCTGTCGCGCAACATAAGCCCTCCGCCGCGCCGATCGTCGGTGACGAAACCCAGGCCCTCCGCGCGCGCGCTCCGGATCGAGGCGAGGCGCGCAGGCGCGCCGTCGATTTCGACCACCCCTGACCAGCGCCCGGGCCCGGCCGCGCCATAGAGCGCGGTCAAGAGCTCCGTGCGCCCCGCCCCCATGATCCCGGCGAGGCCGACGATCTCGCCAGCGCGCACCTCAAGCGAAATCCCATTGGGCGCCTGCCAGCCGGCGCGTGCGCGCTTCGGCCGATAGCGCGCGCCCTCAAGATGAAGCACGCGGCGCCCGAACGACCCGCTGCGGCGCGGATAGAGTTCGTTGAGCGGCCTGCCGACCAGAAGGCGAACGAGTTCCGATTGCGGCGCGCGCGCGGACGCGATTCCGGCCACCTGACCGTCGCGCAAGACCGTGACCCGATCGGCCACGCGCGGGACCTCCTCGAGCCGGTGCGAGATATAAACGATGCCGACGCCGCGCGCGGCGATATCGCGCATCACCGCAAACAGTCGGTCGACTTCGGCTGCGGTCAGCGCAGCGGTCGGCTCGTCCATCACCAGGATGCGCGAAGCGTAGGTCAGCGCCTTGACGATGGCGACGATTTGCCGCCGGCCGACCGAAAGCTCGGCTACCGGCTGATCGACGTCGATCTCGACGCCGACGGCTTCGAGGCGGGAGCGCGCCGCCCGCCGCATCGCCCCCCGGTCGAGCACGCCCGCGCGCGTGAGCTCCCGCCCGAGGAACAGGTTGGCGGTGACGTCGAGGCTCGGCACGAGGTCGAGCTCCTGGAAAATGGTGGCGACGCCCGCCGCCTGCGCCGCGCGGGGATCGGCGAAGCGCACGGCCACGCCGTCGATCCTCATTTCGCCGGCGTCGGGTTCGACGACCCCGGAGAGAATGTTCATCAACGTCGACTTGCCGGCCCCGTTCTCCCCAAGCAGCGCATGAATTTCTCCCGGGCGCAGATCGAAGTCCACGCTGCGGAGCGCCTGGACGCCGCCAAAGCGCTTGACGACGCCCTTCATCGCCAGCAGCGGCGTTGCAGTTTCGATTGGTCCGCTCATCGCGGCCTCGCACAGGAATCGCGCAATCTCAGCGTGGCGTCGAGGCGCACCGTGCGTCGTGCGCCTTCCGGCGCGGCGATCCGCTCCATCAACAGAAACGCCGCTCTTCGGCCGATCTCCTCACAGGGCTGAGCCACAAGCGTAAGACGCGGCTCGAAACAATCGGCCCACTCGAAATCATCGAAGCCAGCGATCGAGATGTCGGCAGGAACGCTCAGACCCCGCGCGCGCACGGCCCGCATCGCTCCGATCGTCGCCATGTTGTTGCCGGTCACGATCGCGGTTGGCGGATCGGGCAGCGAGAGCAGCGCGTGAGCAGAGTGCTCTGCGCTCGCGGTCGACGCGTTGCCGGTGACGAGATAGCGCTCGTCGAAGTCGAGGCCCGCCTGCTCAAGGCCCTTGCGGTAGCCGACGATGCGCTCGAGCGTCGTCTCAAAACCCGGATGGCCGGCGATATAGCCGATGCGGCGATGCCCGAGCCCGGCGACATAGTCGACCAATTCGCGCATCGCCTCGCGATTGTTGACGCCGACCTGATCGAACGCGGGGTCGGGGGTGCGGTCAACCAGGACGCAGGGCAGCCGCATCGCGCGCAAATAGCGAAGCGCGCGGTGTTCAGGGTCGGCGCTCGGAGCCAGGATGACCCCGTCGACCCGCCGCTGATGCAGCGCGGTCAGGACCGCAAGCTCGCGAGCCGGGTCATCCTGAGTGTCGGAGAGGAAAATCATCATGCCCAACCGCGCGCATTCGGTCTCGATCGCGCAGATGATGTCGGTGAAGTAGGGATTGGCGATCGCCGAAATGGCGATCCCGACCGAGCGCGTCGAGGCCGTCTTCAACGACCGCGCGACAACATTGGGCCGATAGTCGGTCGCGTCGATGACCGCCCTGACCGCGCTTGCGGTCGCCGGCGAAACCCGCCTCGTGCCGTTGATGACGTGCGAAACCGTCGAGACCGAGACGCCCGCCTCCCGCGCCACGTCGGCAATCGTCGACACGTCGCCTCCCCGGGCTTCTCGCCTTCCGCCTCGCAGGCGGCCGAGCTTGTTCTGAGAGGCAAGCTAGCAGATCGAAACGTTTGCGCAACCGTTTCGATATCCTTCGCGGAATCGTCGCGGAAGAGAGCGGCTACGCGGGCTCATTGTGTCCTTTGGAGGCGGCCACGCGGTCGTGCGGAAGGGCTTCGAACGCCAAGATCGAGAGCGGTTTCATGGACCGACCTCGGCTCGATTTGACTCGCTCGCCGCACCATCGGGAACGGCCGCTATTTGCGCATTGCAGCCAGCCGCTTAACGCGCCGGCTTCAAACGCCCAATCCTCAGAAGCCAAGGAGGCGTAGAGAGCGGTCTTGGCCGGAGGCGCATGCGTGCGGAGCGTCTAGAGTTTGAGGCCGTTGCGCTTCAGCTGCCGGGTCAGGCTGCCGTCCGCGGGGAAGAGGGGGATGAGGCAGGCCTGGACGGCGTGGTAGATGTCGGGGCGTCCCTCGAAAACGCGTGAGACGGGATTGAGCGCGCTGTCGAGCTCGGGGCGCCAGCCATGCGTCCCGTCGATCACATGGGTTGCGAGGAAGCTCCAGATGCGCCGGTACCATTCTTCATAGAATGGGTCGGAGTTGACAGAGCCGAGCACGGCGGCGGCGCCGATTCCCTCGGCGCAGGGCCACCAATAGCGATCCGTTTGATCCGGCTGGTCGCTCCAGTCGAGCGTGTAGTAGAAGCCGCCAAGCTTCCGGTCCCAGCCGATGGACACCGTCCGATGGAACAGCTCCGTCGCCGCTTCGATCATCCAAGCCTTGCTGCGGCCTCCAAGCTCCCAGAGCTGGACAAGCAAGCGGCTCCATTCGAGCGCATGGCCGGGCGTCGTGCCGCTCGGGCGGAACATCGGATCGCCCTGATAGGCGCGGTCGACCTCCCAATTCTCGGTGAAATGTTCAGCCACCCGCCAGCCCTCGTTGCGGGCGTGGCGGTCGATGATCAATGAGGCGATGCTTTCCGCCTTTTCGAGATAGCCGCGCTCGCCCGTCGCCTCGAAGGCCGCCATCAGCGCTTCGGTGAGATGCATGTTGGAGTTCTGGCCGCGGTAGGTCCCTATCGGCGACCAATCGGGATTGTATTCTTCCGTGGTTGCGCCAGCGCGTTTGTCCCAGAACCTTTGCTCGATCACCTGGGTCACGTCTGCAAGCAGACGCGGCGCGTCGGGATGTCCGACGCACATCGCGGACGACGCGGCGAGGAGGACGAAAGCGTGGCCATAAGCCTGCTTCGTCGGGTCGGTGGGCTTTTCGTCATCCACGGCCCAGAAATAGCCGCCGTGCTCACGGTCTCGCATCCGCTCCCACAAGAACGCCATCCCGTGGTCCACGACACGATCCGCGCCCGGCAGCCCGAGCAAATGCGCGATCGCGAATGCGTGCACCAATCGCGTTGTTTCGTGCACGTGCCGGTTCGCGCCTTTGTGTCCGGGTTTCGGCGGGAGCGGCCGTGCATTCTCATCCAGCGAGAAGAAGCCGCCCGCCGGATTGAAAGAGGCAAGTTGGAAGAATTCGAAGAGGGCGCGCGCGTTGTCGATGAGCCACAGCCGGTGGGCCGCGAGCGCAGTGAAGCGCGGCGTCCCGGCCGCCGGAAGTTCCTTCAATGTGGACTCCGTCACGATACGCAAAGCTACGTGTTCTTATCGAAGAAGAGAAGCCGGCTGCCGGCCTTCGGGTTACAGGACGTTTTGTCCGGACGCGTAGCCGGGCGGCGGCGTGAACCCCGCGAACTCGCGCTCGACCGCGCGGGCGAAGGCGAGCGGCGTCCGGTCCTCAAGGTGAGGGCCGATGATTTGCACGCCGCTCGGCAGACCTTCGGCGACCCCCAGGGGAATGACGGTCGCCGGCAGGCCGCAGGTCGTTGCGAGTTCGGCCCAAGCCAGTTGATCGAGATAGGGAACTTCTTTCCCGTCGACAGTGAGCTTCCGCGCTTCCTGAGGCGACGAATGATCGTGCTGAAAGGCTTGCGTCGCGGCCGGCGGGCAGATGACGATGTCGAAGTCGCGGAACAGGGCCGCCCATTGCTGTTTGAGGCCCTGTCGCGCGAAATCGGCCCGCAGCCAGTCGCGATGGCTCATCACTCCGCCGCGGGCAAGCTCGGCGGTCAAGCTTTGGTCGTCGGCAGGAATCTTCGCGACCATAGCCCGCATTTCCTCATGCCGATTGTCCGGCTGACGCGCCGACATGACGGCGTTCAGGAGCTTGACGTAAAGCCGAGCGGAGGCCGCCAGATCCGGCAGGAGGCGCGTCTCGCGTTTGACATCAACGCCGGCGGCGACAAGTTGTTTTGACAGGCGCTCGAGCGGAGCGCTGACTCCCGTCGACGTCGGCAGGAGCGGATGTTCAGCAACGAAAAGAACACGGAAGCCCGAGAGTTTGTCACGCCGCGCCGGCGGCAGGCTCAAAAGGTAGCCGCGTCCCTCCGCCGCCTCGTCCGGTCCGGCGATCAGATCGAGCGACAAGATGAGGTCGTCGACTGAGCGCGCCATCGGCCCAATAACGGCGAGATCGACCGTTCCGGGCAAGGCCGGCAGGCCAGGCGGCGAATGACCTCGGGAGGCGACAAGCCCGTGGGTGGGCTTGTGCGCGCAGACCCCGCAGAAATGCGCCGGAACGCGCAAAGAGCCGCCGATGTCGGAGCCGAGCGACAAAGGACCGAAACCAGCGGCGAGCGCCGCCGCCGATCCGCCGGACGAGCCGCCCGGCGTCCGAGTCTTGTCCCAAGGGTTGTGGGTCGCGCCGTGAATGTCGTTGTAGCTTTGCCAGTCGCCGAGGCTGAGGGGCACGTTGGTCTTGCCGAGAATGACGGCGCCGGCGTTTCTGAGGCGCGTCACCGCGAGCGCGTCTTCCTCAGCGACGAAATCCTTGAACGCGGATATGCCCCAGGTCGTCGGCAATCCGGCGATGTTGTAGGATTCCTTGATCGTCACGGGCACGCCGAGGAGCGGCGCCCGCTCGCCGCGCGCCAAGGCCGCGTCCGCCGCCTTGGCGGCTTCCCGGGCGCGCGCGAAGTCGCGCACCGGCACGGCGTTGAGGTCCCCGTCAAGAGCCTCGATCCGGGCGATGAACTGGTCGGTCAGTTCGAGCGCCGAGATCTCCTTCTTCAACAGGGATTGCGCCAGTTCGCCGGCGCTGCGATAGGCCCATTGCGCCGCGGGATGCGAAGAAAGTTCGGTCATGTTCAATGCCCTTGCTTCAAGCTTATCCAACAAGACTGGTCGACCAGCACCGAGTGTTCGCAGAAATCACCGTGTTCCGCCAATCGGATCTTTGGTTCGAGCTGGCGCTCGGTTCTTGGACTTGTACCGGCAGCCGCGCCTATGCACTATGAGGAAACCAGCAGTCATTCTAATATCCTGATCATCGGGCCGCTCCGAGGAAAAGCACGCCATCTCGACGAGCGCAGGTAGAAAGGCGCTGGAGCAAGGCGACGGGGCAAATGCATTCTCTTAATCGGGCCATCGCCGTCGCGGCGATCACGTTTGGCGCAAGTGTCGTCGGCATGCTTCTGCAGTGGGTTGTGCCGGCCGATGTGCTGACCGCATCCAAGGGCTCGGTCGGCGCGATGGTCGGCCTCGTCACGCTTTTGCTCGCCCTCGTCCTCGGCCTCCTCGTCTTCACCGCCTTCTCGGTCTTCACCACCCAGCGGGACGAAGCCTATTCGCTTGGGCCCTTGGTGGCCGAGGTCGATCTTGCGCTGGAGCTTTACGGACCCGAAGCCGCTGGAGGCCGCGCCGGATTGCGCACCGCGCTTCAGCGTTCGCGAGCGCGCTTTTTCGGCAGCAAGGAGCAGGGGCCGCAGCCGTTCACGTTCGAGGAGATGCGGGCGATATTCTTAAGCCAAGGCAGCTTTTTTGACCGCCTGAAGCCTGAGACCGAAGCCCAGCGCGGGCTCCTGGCCACGGCGAGGGATCAGGTGCGAAAGCTTGCCGACACGCAGATGCTGATGGCGCGCCAACTCGCCAATCCGTTTCCGCCCCATGTTTTGACCGTGGTGGTCTCATGGGCGGGGGCGCTCTTTCTCGGCAACGGCCTCGTCGCGGCGCCCAATGTGGTGACCGTGCTGGCGCATTTCGCCGGCGCAGTCTCCATTGGGATCGCTATTTTTCTCATCCTCGAACTGAGCCATCCTTATACCGGCCTGATCCGCCTTTCCCCCGACGGGCTCGACCGGGTGCTCGAGATCCTGGCTGGGGCCGAGCGGAAGCAGGCGGGATGAGCTGCGCCCAAAGCGGGGGCGCCATTGCCGTCAGGATTCGCGTCCGAGCACGCCGAACTCGACGGCGGTTTTTACGTAGAAGAGGTCCACTTTCTCGGCCTTGAGCCGGTCGAACAGGCGCGTCGCCTCCTCCGTCGTGACGGCGACCTGCACCTCGACCGGCTGGTCAGCGAGTTCGAAGAAATGCGCCGAATGCATGCGCCCGCCGCGCCCGAAGCTCTCGCCGCCTGCGTGCAGGCTCGCGCCGCGCAAACCCAATTCGCGGACAAGCTCGAGCAGCCACTCGCCCATCTGCTTGCCTTTGTGCCGGCGGTCCTGAAGCGTAAAAAAGGTGATCTGATAGCCGTTCATGGCCTGACCCTCCTCGCCTACGTTTTCAACAACCGGACTGTGGCGATCCCGGCGAACGTCATGATCAACGAGCCGATGAGGTGGGTCGTGATCGTGGCGAACGCCCAGGTCAACTGGCCCTGTTGGAGTCGGGCGACCACTTCGGCGGAAAACGTTGAAAAGGTGGTGAGGCCGCCGCAGAAGCCGGTGATGATGAACAGCCGCCATTCCGGCGCGAGGTTCGGCGCCTCGGCAAGATAGGCGATAGCGAGGCCAATGATATAGCCGCCCATGAGATTGGCGGCGAGCGTGCCGAGCGGCAGGGCAGGAAGAACGCTGTTCATCCGCACACCGAGTTGCCAGCGCAGAAGAGCGCCGCCGGCCGCGCCGATCGAAATCGCGAGTACGGGACTCCACATCATCCTGTCCGCTTTCTCCGGCTTGGACAGGCAGCCTCGGGCGCGTCCACTCACCTCGACGATGTCTTAAAACCGGGAGGTCATCTCGGCGGAAGCTTCCCCGTCGCGGGACCTACCTCTATCAAGGCGTCATGCCGCGATCAATGCGGCCTGGCTGGCGCGCCAACGCCTGTTCTAGCATCATTCGTTCAAAAATGGGCGCAGGCTGATGGACGAGATCGAGCGGCTCGAGCTTCGGATCGAAGAACTGCGTGAGGCGATCGAGCGCAGCCGAAGGCTAAGGCTCGTCGGCCTCGCGTCGGCCGTGATCGGGCCGGCGCTGATCGTCGGATTCGTTCTCGGCCTCGTGGATTACACGCCGGCGCGGGTGCTTGTCGCCTTCGCCCTCGCCATCGGCGGGATGGTGCTCATGGGGTCCAGCCGCTCCAGCACCGAGGAGCTGGAGCGCGCCATGAAGCAGGCCGAGGCTGAGCGGACGGCGGCGATCGACGCGCTCGATCTCGTCCAGGTGGGCGAAAAGAACTAGCTATGGCGGGGAAACGCTGGAGCGGGCGAAGGGAATCGAACCCTCGTATGAAGCTTGGGAAGCTTCCGTTCTACCATTGAACTACGCCCGCTTAAGGTCTCCTTCGGCCAAACCGCCGATGGCAGGAGAGGAGGGACTCGAACCCCCAACCCCCGGTTTTGGAGACCGGTGCTCTACCAATTGAGCTACACTCCTACTAATCGCCGTTCATGCCGCAACACGCGCGTGGACGCAAGGGTGGGCGCGGCTCGGGCGCCAGCTTGACTTCGCCGCCCCTCGTCGCCAGTTTCCGCGCGCCGCGCCACCCCCCGTGCGGTTCGCCGTAAGGACGGGATGCGCACCTATCTCAGCTTCGAAACGCCGGTCGCCGATATCGAGGCCCGTCTCGATGAAATGCGCGCCGTGGCGGAGAAGGGCGATTCGCCGGCGCTCGCTGAGGAAATCAGCAAGCTCGAGGCCCGAGCCGAAAAGGCGCTGGTCGATCTCTACGCCAATCTGACGCCATGGCAGAAGACGCTGGTCGCGCGCGCGCAGGGGCGCCCGCGGTTCGGCGACTATGTCAAGAGGCTCGTTGCCGAGTTCACGCCGCTCGCCGGCGACCGCTATTTCGGCGAGGACGAAGCGATCGTCGGGGGCTTGGGAAGATTTGAGGGCGAATCGGTCTGTGTCATTGGCCAGGAGAAGGGCGACGACACGGCGAGCCGGGTGCGCCACAATTTCGGCATGGCGCGGCCGGAGGGCTACCGCAAGGCGACGCGGCTCATGCAGCTTGCCGACCGCTTCGGCCTGCCGGTGATTTCACTCATCGACACGGCGGGCGCTTTCCCCGGCATCGAAGCCGAGGAGCGCGGCCAGGCTGAGGCGATCGCCCGCTCGATCGACACGTGTCTCTCGATCGGCGTGCCGAACATCGGAGTGGTGATCGGCGAGGGCGGCTCGGGCGGCGCGCTCGCCATCGCCGCCTGCAACACCGTGCTGATGCTCGAACACGCGATCTACACCGTGGCCTCGCCCGAAGCGGCCGCGTCGATTCTCTGGCGCGATTCTTCGCGGGCGCAGGAAGCGGCGACGGGCATGAAGATCACCGCCCAGGACCTCATCAAATTCGGCCTCATAGACGGCGTCATTCCCGAGCCGCTCGGCGGGGCGCATCGCGATCCGGCCGCGGCGATCGCCTCGACCGGCCACGCGATCAGCGACGCGCTCAAGTCGCTTCACAACCTCGGCCCGGACGAACTGCGCAACGCGCGGGCGGAGAAGTTTTTGGCGATGGGGCGGAGGATTTAGCCCTCACCCCCAACCCTTCTCCTGGGGAGGGTGGAGACGCGCAAGAGGGAGGCTTCGCATGCTGCAGACCTGGCGCTGGTTTGGCCCGGACGATCCGGTCAGCCTCGAAAATGTCCGCCAGGCCGGCGCGGCCGGTGTCGTCAGCGCGCTGCATCACATGAACCGGGGCGAGGTCTGGAGCGAAGACGAGCTGCTGAAACGCCGGGCCGAGATCGAAGCGGGAGGCCTCGTCTGGTCGGTGGTCGAGAGCATTGGCGTCGGCGAGGAGATCAAGACGCGCAGCGGCGCATATCGCGCCAAGATCGATAATTACAAGCAGTCGATCCGCAACGCCGCGCGTGTCGGCGTGAAGACCTTCTGCTACAATTTCATGGGCCTAACCGACTGGACGCGGACGAATCTCAACTGGCCGCTTCCTAATGGCGGGACGGCGCTGCGCTTCGACGCAATCGACTATGCCGCCTATGACGTTTTCATCCTCAGGCGCGAAAATGCTGAGGGCGACTATGCTCCGGACCGCGTCGCCGCGGCGCGCGAGCGCTGCGAGGCAATGACGTCCGGCGAAAAAGAGGAGCTTGAGCGAACGCTCATCGACTGGCTGCCAGCGCGTGATTTTACCTACGACCGGGAGAGCTTCAGGCGCGCGCTGGCGACCTACAAATACGTGACGGTCGAAGACCTGCGCTTGAACCTCATCGAATTCGTGCGGGAGATCGCCGCCGTCGCCGAAGAAGAGGGTGTGCGGCTCGCCATCCATCCCGACGATCCGGCGTTCCCGATTTTCGGCCTGCCGCGAGTGATGTCGACCGCCGAGGACTTTCGCAAGCTGTTTGCGGGCGTTCCATCTCACGCCAATGGGATGACGCTCTGCGCCGGCTCGCTCGGCTCGAATTCTCAAAACGATGTGGTCGCGATGGCGAAGGAGTTCTGCCCGAGGGTCCATTTCGCCCACCTGCGCAACGTCAAGCGGGAGCCCGACGGCTCGTTTTACGAGGCCGACCATCTCGCCGGCGAAACCGATATGGTCCGCCTCGTTGCGGCGCTGATGGCGGAGGAGGACCGCCGCCGCGCCGAGGGCCGCGCAGAAGACGAAATCGCGATGCGCCCCGACCATGGGCACTTGCTCGGCGACGACGGCAAGAAGCGCGTCAACCCTGGCTACTCGTTCATCGGACGCCTTAAAGGTCTGGCCGAACTGCGCGGTGTGATGCAGACGGTCGAGGCGTTCCGCAGCGGGCGGGTGGGCAAATAGATCAAATCTGACGTTTGAGTCCGCGCTGGGCCGCGTCTTGTCGATGACCAGGATGAGTTGGGCCGGAAGATGGTCGCGATCAGGGGTGAACGCTAGGTAGTTCTCCCCATTGCCGGCTTAGTTCGGCGGCTTCATCATGACATTATGGCGTTACACTCTGGTGCATTTCAACGGTGCGAAGTGTCTGATTCGATCCACTAGACGTTTTTGACAACCTTATTTCGACGCGGATTGGCCCATAATGTTGGCTAAACAGGGCACGTTCATGGAACGGAAGCTCGCCGCCATCCTCGCCGCGGACGTCGCCGGCTACAGCCGCCTGATGGAGCTGGACGAAGCGGGAACCTTCGAGCGGCTCAGGGCGCGCCGGACTGAACTTGTCGAACCAGCGATCGCGGCGCATCGCGGCTCAATCTTCAAGTTGATGGGCGACGGGCTTCTGGCCGAGTTTGCCAGCGTCGTCGACGCCGTCGAATGCGCCATCGACATCCAGCGCGGAATGGCGGAGCGGAACGCCGGCCTTCCCGACGACCACCGCATCGACGTGCGCATCGGCGTCAATCTGGGCGAGGTGATCGTCGAGGGAACGGACCGGCACGGCGAGGGCGTCAACATCGCCGCACGCCTTCAGCAGCTCGCCGATCCGGGCGGCGTCTGCGTTTCCGGCAAGGTGGCGAGCGAGGTCGAAAAGAAGCTGGCGTTCGGTTTCGAGCCGATGGGGGAGCAGAAGGTCAAGAACATCAGCGAGCCGATCCCCGTCTATCGGGTGAAGCTCGACGGCGTTAAGGCTCCGACGAAGCGCAAGCCGCAAAAATCCGCGCTGGCGAATTGGGCGAGGCCGCTCGCCGCAGCGTTGGTTCTGCTCGCAGGTTTCGCGGCCGCCGCTTGGTATGGTCTCGTGCACTCGCCGTCCCACTTGGCCGACGCTCATGTCCCATCGATCGCCGTCCTGCCGTTCGACGACATGAGCCCGGACAAGAGCCTCGGCTATCTCGGCGACGGGATGAGCGAGGACATCATCACCATGCTGTCGCGCTTTCCCGATCTCTCGGTGATCGCGCGCAACTCGTCCTTTGTCTACAAGGGCAAGCCGGTCGACATCCGCCAGGTCGGCCGCGATCTCAATGTCGACTATGCGCTCGAAGGCAGCGTGCGCAAGGACGCGGACCAGGTTCGCGTCACCGCCCAGCTCATCGACACGCAAACCGGCAGGCACGTCTGGGCCGAGCGCTACGACAAGACTGGAAAGGATCCGCTGGCGCTGCAGGACGAGGTGACGGGGAAGATCGTCGGCGCGATAACCGGCGAGGCCGGGCAGATCAAGAAGGGCCAGTATCAGGTCGCGTGGGGCAAGGACACCACAGACCTCGGCGAATACGATTACTATCTTCGTGGACATGACCTTTTTATCAACGCGAAGTCCAGGCAGGACAATGACCGCGCCGGGCGAGTTTGGGAGGAAGGGCTGGCGAAATATCCGGACTCGAACCTGCTCAAGGTCAAGCTCGGATGGTACCATATGAAAGCAGGCTGGAGATGGTGGAGCGACGACGTTCCGGCCGAGTTCCGCAAGGCCGGCGAACTGAGCAGGACCGTGCTCGCCGCGAACAACCTCTCGCCGCAGGTCAAGCGTTTGGCCCACTGGCTCTTCGCCCAGGTGCTGACGACGGAGGGCGACTTCGACCGGGCCGTGACGGAGGCCGACGCCGCAATGGCTCTGGCGCCCTATGACAGCTCCCTCGTCGCCGACCTTTCAAGCGTGCTGATCGCATCCGGCAAGCCGGACACGGCTCTGGAGTGGATCGACGCGGCGACAATTCGCGATCCGGGCAGTGCGCGAGACATGGTCTACAACCGAGGCTTGGCGCTTCGCGTTCTTGGAAAGTACGAGGATTCGATCGCCGCCTTCAGACAGGCGAATTACCCGGATTCGGACACCCGTATCCACCTCGCCATCGCGCTCGTTCGCCTGGGCCGGATCGATGAGGCCAGGGCGGAGGTGAGGGCCTACCTTGAGAAGAACGATCCGAAATTCACCGGGGGCGCATGGCGCACGGCCTGGTTCTACAGCGATCCTTCAATCCTGGACCGCGAGGTCGCCGATCTCGCCAAGGCCGGTCTGCCGGAGAAATAACGCGGCATCGCCAGGACGCTAAGTCCGCCGACCACCCGCTGGTACCGGCTCTGGGTGACGTTGATGAGCGCGTTGCCCTCGGGCAGGACCCCGCTCAGCGTGAACCTGTGGCGGCTCTGACGCCCGATCGGCAAGAACAATTCGAATTTTTGGACGGCGCCGCCTTTGATGTCGCCCTGCAGCCGTCGCCGCCTCCTCTATTCCTCCCGCCTCCGCCGGCTTACCGCCATCCCGTCAGAAGAGCGGTTTGATGACGCCGTAGATATGGCTGAGTACGTTAATGTCGATCGGCGAGCCGCCACTTGCATGGCAAGAGAAGCAATTCGAATTAAAGTTGCTCCCGGCGTTGGACGAGGTCGTGTCGTTGCCGTCCTCGTAGGTTTCCATCGTGGAATTGGCCAGCTGACTGGTGCCGACCTGATTGCCGGGGTTCCCCGGGCTCGGCTGTCCCGGCGACGGAGGCGCTCCGCCGATCGTCCACGTCGCGCCGGTCATGAAGTAATTGTTGCGAACGTCGCCGGCCGCCATCATTCCGGAGATATTGTTGTTGATCGAAATAATCTCAGTGTTCGAGTTCGCCGTATTTCCGTCGATCGGGTTCGGCGAAATGTCCGAGGCGGCGCCAAAGGCCTTCCACCGGATCGTATCGCTGGGGCTGATGGTAAACGGAGGAGGAGTCGCCGCAGGCGGCTTGGCGAGCGCCTGTATGCTCGATCCCGACTGGCTCATGTGCATATCATTGAAGGGCCCGGAGGAATTGCTGGCGCTGAATAGCCACGATCCGGTGGTGCTTTGAGAGACCGGCGTCAGGACGCCGTTCTTGTTGACATATTGATAGGCGGCGTTCGGGGTGTTGCCGAAATGCTCAAAAGTCGACCAGATCATCTCCGGGTGCCCGGGAAATCCGGCCGTGCTGCCAACGACGTGGACCCCTACCAGGGCCAGTTTGGTCGTTTTCGTCCCGGTTGACGTCCAAGTCGTTGAGCTCGACGTATTGTACGTCGGGACCGTCGCCTCGATGGTGATGTAGTCGTTCGCGTTCGAGACACTGGCAGCTTCGACCCAGGACGTCTTGACCTCGACCGCGAGCGCCTGCGAATCGAGAAAACTCGCTCCGTGCCCGGATGCGAAGCTCGTAATCGCGTTGAGATCAGCCATCGAGGTCGGAAACTGGGGACGCGCGACCCCTGGCTGGATCTGGCCGTCCTTCTGTCCAGTCAGAAAGTACGCATATACGTCATTAACCATGATTCCGTAGTAGATAAGCGAGCTGTTCTGCAACTCAAGGACGGCACCGTCGGCCTGCCCCTGCTCGACTTCGATCAAGTTGCCGAACGAATCGAAGAAGATCGGAATCCCGTCGAGCATGAATGACTGGACCAACAAGGGCGCGGCGCTTGGCGCAGCGATCTCTCGCCCAAGAAACTCCCGGCGCTCGACCGGAGCGCGCTTCGGCTCAATCACGGTCCCCTTCGCACTGCGAAGGACGAAGTCCCGTCCTTCAGCCGCTCTGCGTGCGCGATTTCGACCGTGTTGCCCAAATTGTCGGTAACGCGCAGTTGCGAACTGACGACGCTCTGCACGCGCTGGACCTGGAGCATTCTCCCGGACTTGTCGACGATAATGGGAAGTCCGAGCGCGCCCACCTGCGCGGAGCGCACCCCGAAGGATCGGAGGATACCGAGGGAGTGTGGGAGCAAAGTGCGCTGGCCGCTGGAGTCCAAAGTAGAGACGTCATAGAAGGTCGGGGAATCCAAGATGATCCCTCCGCCGCCGTAAATCGACGGGGCCCGGGAGGTCAGCCACAGGAACATCTGCTTCGACCATTGGTAGAAACTGCAATTCGGCGAGTCGGGAAAGGCGACGCTGTTGGCAGGATTGACCACCCCGTTGAGCGATGGCGATCCCGATTGGAACCAAGTTGCGAAAGTCGCCGGCGCCACGGTGCATGTCGGCGAAGGATCGGTCGGCATAGTCTGCGCGCGCGTTGGCGCGGCGCATGCGAGCGCCGTCAAAAGGGCGCCTGCGGCCGCGCAAGCTCGCAACCCTGGCCCGTCACTGCTTGGAGATCTTGGCATGGTTTCCTCCCTGATTGAATTGCGCCTCTGTAGAGCTCGCTGAATTGAATATAATTGTTTGGCACATACTCATGCTTCCGACGACGCCAAATGAACGTCTCAGAACCTGGCTGCTTGACTTCGTTTCGGCAGTACAGTGCTAAACTTAGCGCTTGGCGGCACCGCGCCGCGAATGGTTAGAAAATAAAATACCTTATGCCGCTGCTGGCCGGCCGATCATTCGGCCAAATTGGAAACCTTTGTTCCAAGTCTTCCCAAGCAAAAGTCAACTATTTAGCGCTGTGCCAAAGAACAACGCTAGAACAAATTTCTGTCAATGTCAAGGCAAAATTGCGTCATATTCCAACAATCCGTGTCTGTTCATAGTATGCGGCAGTTCGCCAGGTTGTGAGGTTGCGTAACTCCCAAAGCTGGCCTTCGAGAACGGTCATCGCGAGAGGCCCGACGGGCGGCCATAGGACGTCCGCCCTTCGTCCTCCAATCGCCATGCCTGTGCTCCGCGCGGGCTCGCGATCACACCGCAGCGGCGCTGACGAAGCCAGCTTTGCAGTCACGAAGCTGGAGAAATGACGCTAACGATTAAACCCGCTAGCTAGGCGGCAAGATCGGGGGCGTCAGCGCAGGCGTAATGCTCCGCGCCCGCGCTCACATCCCGCCCAAATGGTCGGCGACGGCGAAGATGTCCTTGTCGCCACGGCCGCACAGGTTCATCACCATGAGATGGTCCTTTGGGCGCTTGGGGGCGAGCTCGATCACTTTGGCCAAGGCGTGCGCCGGCTCCAGCGCCGGGATGATGCCTTCGAGCTTCGAGCAGAGCTGAAAGGCGTGAAGCGCTTCCTTGTCGGTTGCGGCGAGATAGGTGACCCGGCCGACGTCGTTGAGCCAGGAGTGCTCGGGGCCGACGCCCGGATAGTCGAGCCCGGCCGAGATCGAATGGCCTTCGAGAATCTGGCCGTCGTCGGTTTGCAAAAGATAGGTGCGGTTGCCGTGCAGCACGCCCGGTCGCCCGCCATTGATCGAAGCGGCGTGGCCGTTGGCGACCTCGAGCCCATGGCCGCCGGCCTCGACCCCGAACATCTCGATCCGCGGCTCATCGAGAAACGGATGAAAGAGACCGATGGCGTTCGAGCCCCCGCCGATGCAGGCGACCAGGCTGTCGGGCAGACGCCCCTCGAGTTCGAGCATTTGCGCCCGCGTCTCCTCGCCGATCACGCATTGGAAATCGCGCACCATGGCCGGATAGGGATGCGGGCCAGCGACGGTGCCGATGCAATAGTAAGTGTCGCGCACGTTGGTCACCCAATCGCGCAAAGCCTCGTTCATCGCGTCCTTTAGCGTGCGCGCGCCCTGCTCCACGGGCCTCACTTCGGCGCCCAGCATCTTCATGCGGAAAACGTTCGGCTTCTGCCGCTCGACATCGACTGCGCCCATGTAGACGATGCATTCGAGGCCGAACCGGGCGCAGGCGGTCGCCGTCGCGACTCCGTGCTGGCCGGCGCCCGTTTCGGCGATGATGCGCTTTTTCCCCATGCGGCGGGCGAGCAGGATCTGACCGAGCACATTGTTGATCTTGTGCGCGCCGGTATGGTTGAGTTCGTCGCGCTTGAAATAGACCTTGGCCCCGCCGAGCTTCTCGGTCAGCCGTTCGGCGAAATAGAGCGGGCTCGGGCGCCCGACGTAATGCTTGAGCAGGTGATCGAGTTCGGCCTTGAAAGAAGGATCAGCCTTCGCCTCCTCATAGGCCTTTTCGAGCGATAGGATCAGTGGCATCAGCGTCTCGGGGACGAAGCGTCCGCCATAGATGCCAAACCGGCCGCGCTCGTTCGGGCCCTCGCGATGGGAATTGGGCTTTTCGAGCTTGCTCATGTCAACCCACTGCAACGGCGCCGCGCGCGAACGCGCGCCTCGCCGCTGCGACAAACGCCTTGATCCTGGCCGGATCCTTGACGCCGGGAGCGCTCTCGACGCCCGAGGAAACATCGACGCCGCGCGCGCCGCTCAGCGCGATCGCCGCCGCGACGGTATCGGGTTCAAGTCCGCCGGACAGCAGCCATGGAACGGGGGCGTGAAAATCCCGCGTAAGGCTCCAGTCGAACGGGCGGCCGTTGCCGCCCGGCAGCGCCGCATCCTTGGGCGCCTTGGCGTCGATCAGGAGCAGGTCCGCAACGCCCTCGTAGGCCTCTGCGGCGGCGAGATCCGCGAGCGTCGCAACGCCGATCGCCTTCATCGTCGGGCGGGCGAAGAGCTCGCCGATCTGCTTCACCCGCGCCGGACTTTCGCTTCCGTGCAATTGCAGGAGGTCAGGCGATAAGGCGTCGACAATGCGCTTCAGCGTGTCGTCGTCTGCATCGACGCTGAGCGCGACGATCTTCGCCCGTCCCTGCGCCTGCCGTCCGAGCGCGCGCGCGGTCGCCCAATCAAGATGGCGCGGGCTCTTGGAAAAAAACACGAACCCGACCATGTCCGCGCCGGCGTCGAGCGCGGCGTCGAGTGTGGCGGCCGTGGAAAGGCCGCAGATTTTGACCACCGGCTTCATCGCGCGCCTCTTTCGGTCAAAGCGACCGCGCTGTCAAAGGGAGGCGGCGAGGCTGCTCATTGGGCCGGCGGCTCATTGTGTTCAGGCTTAGCTGTACCGAGGTCACGCTCGATCGCCTCGATTTCGCCTTGCGCCGCCGCCCGCATCTTGGCTTCCGCTTCTCGGTAAAGGGCAACGACACGCCGCCCCTGGTCGGTCAGCGACGCGCCGCCGCCTTTTACCCCGCCGTGGTGCGCCGAGACCACGGGCTCGGCGAACAGCTGGTTCAGTTCATCGACCAAGAGCCAGGCGCGACGGTACGACATCTGGTGCGCGCGGCCCGCGGCCGAGATCGATCCGGTCTTTTCGATCAATTCGAGGAGCGCAATCTTGCCCGCGCCCAAGCGGCGGCCGAGCTCGAAATCAAGCCGGATTGTCAAACGAGTCGCCATCGCTCCCCATGCCCGCGTTTTCACGCGCCTTCTAGCCCGCGTGGGCGAATTCCCAATAGAGCTTGCGCGCGCGGCGGAAGAACGGGCCCGGCTGCAGATCGCGCCCGTCGATGCGCTTGACCGGCGTCACCTTGCCGTAGTTGCCGACGACGAAGATCTCGTCCGCTCCGTCGAAGTCGGCGAAACCGAGGGTCGCCTCCCGCGCGTCCGCGCCGTCTTCCCGCAAGAGGGCCAACACCCGCTGCCGGGTGACGCCATTGAGGAACGTCCCATTGGCCATTGGCGTCCTTACCTGGCCGTCCTTGGCCATGAACACGTTCGCCGTCGCCAGTTCCGCGACATTGCCCAGCATATCGCACATGAGGCAATTGTCGAAACCGCGCGCGCGAGCCTCGACGAGCGCCCGCGCGTTGTTGGGATAGAGGCAGCCCGCCTTGGCCTCGATCGGCATGGTGATCGCAAGCGGCTTGGCGTAGGGCGAGCGGGTGATCGACACCCCCGTCGGCTGCGGCAGAGGCGCCTCGTAGAGGCAGAGGCAGAAGCGGGTCGAATCCGCGTCGGGCGAGACCGCGGACGTCGGCGAATTGTGCTCTGCCCAGTACATCGGGCGGATATAAAGCTCCGCGCCCGACTTAAATTTGCCCATTCCCTCGCGCGTGAGCGCGAGCATCGCTTCGACGGTCATTGTCGGCTTGAGGCACATCGCTTTGGCCGAGCGATTGAGCCGCGCGCAATGCTTGTCGAGGTCCGGCGTCACCCCCTCGAAGGCGCGCGCCCCGTCGAACACGCTCGTGCCCAGCCAGAAGGCGTGGGTGCGGGCCCCGACGATCGGATGGTTGCCCTCGAGCCACTCGCCATCGAGGAAGGTGAAGGTTTGCGACCAGGCGGGCATCGGCTTCTTGATCCATTGGGCGGGTTGGAAGAGCGGAAAGGGTTCGAACGAAGAGGCGGGGGCAGTCTAATTGGGTTCGGGCGTTCGGAGCTAGCGCGAATCGAGCTCATGCCGGTCAATCGAGCGGCAAGACCTCAGCAGTCTCAGCGCTCAGCCGCGCGGCCGCTTCGCCGACCCGAACGCCCGCAATGACGAGATCGGGCGCGATTTCAGCCAGGGGCGCGAGGACGAAAGCCCGATTGAACAGTTCGGGATGGGGCAGCGTCAGCCGTTCGCTCTTGAGCGTGACCTCGCCATAGGCGATGAGGTCGATGTCGATGACCCGGGGCCCCCATCGCTCCGTCGGCGCGCGACCGAGTTCGACCTCCAGCGCCTTGACGCGTTCGAGCAGCGCCTTCGGCTCGAGGCTCGTCCGGCCGAGAGCGCAGGCGTTGACGAACCAATCCTGATCGGTCTTGCCCCAGGGAGGCGTGCGGTAGAAGCGGGAGACTGCGGTGAGTTCGATCTCCGGGTCGCTCGCAATCGCGCGCAGCGCCCGGCGCAGGCTTGCGACTTTGTCGCCGACATTGCCGCCGAGCGCGAGGACGACGCGCGCTTGTCCGTCGTTTTTGGGTTCCGTCGGGGACGAGAGCACGGCGGCGCCCTTAAGCGCCATGAAGACCGCGAGCGCCGCGCGGTTTTCTACAATGTCATGCACGCGTAGCACCGAAGCGCCTCGCATGAGCGCAATCGTGTCGGCGGCCAGCGTGCCGGGGAGACGTCGGTCGACCTCGGCGTCGATGATGCCGCCAATGAACGACTTGCGGGAGAGCCCGACCAGGATCGGCGCTCCCAATCGACGGAAGCGGTCGAGGTTCCAGATGCAGGCGTGGTTCTGCTGCCGCGTCTTGCCGAAGCCGACGCCGGGATCGAGCAGGATCCGGCTGAAGGGCACGCCAGCGCCCGCGGCGAGATTGAGCGAGCGCTCGAAGAAGCGCTCGACGTCATCGAGGATGTCGATCGCCGGATCGGCCGCATCCCGGTTGTGCATGACGACGACCGCCGAACCGGTCTCCGCGACGGCGTCCGCCATCCCAGGATCGCGCTGCAGTCCCCAAATATCGTTGATGACGCACGCGCCGAGCCGCGCCGCCTCGCGCGCCACCGCCGCCTTGCTGGTGTCAATGGAGATTGCCGCGTCCAAGTCTGCGGACAGCGCTTCGAGCGCGGGAACAACCCGCCTGAGCTCCTCGTCTTCGGGAACCGGAACGTGCCCAGGCCTTGTTGATTCGCCGCCGACGTCGACGATCGCCGCGCCGTCGGCGACCATCGCTCTGGCGCGAGCGACGGCTGCGGCGGGGTCGAAATGACGACCGCCATCGGAGAAGGAATCCGGCGTCACGTTGAGGATGCCCATGAGCTGGGGCGAAGCCTTCAGCGCGCTTAAGAATACATCGCGATGGCGTGCTCGGCGGTCGGACCCCATGAGCGTCGCTACCGCCTCTTAACGGCTTCTGCAACCGCCTCCCAAACCCTTGCGCTCAGGCCGTGGGGTTGGATGCAATGGGCTATATAACACAACCAAATTGTTATTGTTGCAGCATGGTCCGGCAAACGCGTAATCGTAAGCACGGAACTAAACGGGGTCTCAACTCACTGAAAACATTAGGGCGCGGAAGTAAAACGGAACTAAGCGCGCGTCGCCCACTCCGGCTTTCGATCAAGCAGAGCCGTTTTCCACTAAGCTCCGCCTGCGATCGTCAAGCGCCAATGGCCGCCAGGATGCGCGCCCAGGAGCGCGCCCCCTTGTGGAACGACGTGCGGTCGTATTTCTCGTTGGGCGAGTGGACACGGTCGTCGTCGAGCGCGAAGCCGACTAGCAGGCTATCCATGTTGAGTTCGCGCTTGAAGGAGCCCACGATCGGGATCGATCCGCCGCTGCCGATGAGCGCCGCGGGCTTGCCCCATTCGACCTCCAGCGCCCGGCGGGCAATCCGCAACGCCTGATTCTTGATCGGCAGCGAAATGGCCGGGCTGCCGCCATGGCCGATGAACTCCGCCTTCACGTCCGGCGGCAGGCGCGACGTCACAAAGGCGCGGAAGGCCTGAACAACCCGCTCGGGGTTCTGCTTGCCCACGAGCCTGAATGTGATCTTGGCGCTGGCCGTTGCCGGGAGCACGGTCTTGGTCCCTTCGCCGGTATAGCCGCCGACAATTCCGTTGACCTCACAAGTCGGCCGCGACCAAAGGATCTCAAGCGGGGTGCGGTCGCGCTCGCCCGCCGGCGTCGTCAGCCCGACCTCGCGCAGAAACGCCGCAGCGTCGAAATTGAGTTGGTGCCACTGGTCCGCGATTTCCTGCGGTACCTCTTCGACCCCATCATAGAAGCCGGGGATCGCGACCGCGCCGGTATCGTCATGCAACTCGCCGAGGATCTGCGACAGCACATGGATCGGGTTGACCGCCAATCCGCCGTAGAGGCCTGAGTGCAGATCCCGATTGGCGCCCGTCAGCACGACCTCCTCACTGCCGATCCCGCGTAGCGCAATGGTGATGGCCGGCGTCGACCGGTCCCACATTCCGGTGTCGCAGACCAACGCAATATCGGCCTTCAGCTCTTTCGCGTTCTCGGCGAGAAACGCGGGCAACGAAGGCGATCCCGTCTCTTCCTCGCCTTCGAACAACGCGGTCACGTGGCAGGGCGGCCCGCCGAATTGCTTAAAGGCGCGGCAGGCCTCGAGAAAGGTCATGAGCTGGCCTTTATCGTCGCAGGCGCCTCGGGCCACGATCTGTTCGCCCTGCGGACCGGCTTCGAGCTTCGGCTCGAACGGCGGATTGCGCCATAGAGTCAAGGGATCGACCGGCTGCACGTCATAGTGGCCATAGAACAGAACATTCGGCGCCTCGCGGCGCGCGGCCTTGATGCGCCCGACAACCATCGGACGGCCTGCGCTCGGGCGCTTTGTCGCTTCGAATCCGAGATCGCCCAGCTCTGCGACCAGCCAGTCCGCGGCGCGCTCGCAATCGGGAAAATGCGCAGGCACAGCGGAAATCGAAGGGATCGACAGAAAGGCGAACAGCCGATCGAGCGCCGCCTTCTGGCCAGCGTCCACGGCGGAAAGAATGTCGTCAATCGTGGCCATCTGCGCTCCCGGTGCGGCCGTTCGTCAATGTGATCGGATCGCTTTTCCTATCACAACGCCCGAATTTCGTCGTCCCACTTCCGCCCTGTCAATGACGGAGCGCCAGGGCGATTAGCGTCGAAGGAGAACAGACGGATATCGCAAACCACAACACAGCCGAAATCGGCGGCGTTGAGCGTTTAGATCGCGAGCGCGAAAGCTGTCAGAAAATCTGGCGGAAGATCACGTACAGCAAGCCGGCCATGATCATCGCTGCCGGCAGCGTCAGGACCCAGGCCAAAGCGATGCTGCGCACCGTCGACCATTGCATTCCCGAACCGTTGGCGACCATCGTCCCGGCGACGCCGGACGACAGAACGTGCGTCGTCGACACCGGCAACCCAAAGCCGTCGGCCGCGCCGATCGTCGCCGCCGCGACGATTTCCGCCGCCGCGCCCTGGCCGTAGGTCAAGTGGGTCTTGCCGATCTTTTCGCCGACGGTGACGACGATGCGCTTCCATCCAACCATCGTGCCGAGACCGAGCGCGATCGCCACGCAGATCTTGACCCATATCGGGATGAACTTGGTCGCTCCATCGAGCTGTTTCTTGAAGTCGGCGATTTGGCCCTTATCCGCAGCCGACAGCTCGCTCTCCTTGTCCTTTGTCAGAACCCGGAAACCTTCCGAGGCGAGATACATATCGTTACGAAGGTTCTGGACCTTGTCGAGCGGGGTCTTGGCGACGGAGCCGTATTGCTCGACCGAATCGCTGATCTCTTTGGTCAAGATCGCGAGCGAGGGATAGGTTCCCTCGGTGATCGTGTGAGAGTGAATGTATTCCGTCACCGCCGGGCGCGGGTCGCCGGTGATGGCGTATCCGACGCCATGAGCTTCGACAATCTTCGAAGCAGCGTGCGCCGAGGCGACGAACTCGGCGGCGTGGCCTTCGCCCGGCGCACGATTGAGCGCATAGGCCGTCGGCGCGACGCCGATCAGGATCAACATGATCAGGCCCATGCCCTTCTGGCCGTCATTGGACCCGTGGAAGAACGAGACGAGCGTGCAGGTGAGAATGAGCAACCCGCGAATCCAAGGCGATGGCGGATTATTGGTGGTCGGGGCGGTGTAAAGCTCTGGCACGCGGATCACAGCCTTCATCGCGAGCAAGAACAAGGCCGAGAGGAAAAAGCCGAACAGCGGCGAGAACAGCAGAGCCTCGCCGACCTTGGTGACCTGATCCCAATCCACGCCGGCAGTCCCGTTCTGGCCGCGGATAATCGCGTTGGCGACGCCGACGCCGACGATCGACCCGATCAGGGTGTGCGAGCTGGAAGCGGGAATGCCGAGCCACCAAGTGCCCAGGTTCCAGATAATCGCGGAAATGAGCAGCGCAAACACCATTGCGTAGCCCGCTGCGGACCCGACTTGAAGAATGAGCTCCACCGGCAAGAGCGAGACGACGCCGAAGGCGACGGCGCCGGTCGAAGCCAGCACGCCGAGGAGATTCCAACAGCCGGACCACACAACCGCAACCTGCGCCGGCAACGCGTGGGTGTAGATGACGGTGGCCACGGCGTTGGCGGTGTCGTGGAAGCCGTTGACGAATTCGAAGCCGAGCGCGATCAGCAACGCGACGCCGAGCAGAATGAACGGCAGGATCGTCGTCGGTCCGCCGCCGGCCTCAGCAATATCCGATCGGATCGAATACGCCATGTAGAATAGGCCGAGGGCGAGGACAGCGAGGATGCCGAGCGCAACTCGAGGGTCAACCGGATGATCCAAGTGCGGCTTGACCGGCGCTGCGGCGCCTGGGCCGAGTTCGAGCGTCGAATGCGGCGGACATGAGATCTCCCCAGCGTATTTCAGCCTCTTCTATCGCGAGCGCCCATGACAGGAATGTGAACGCTGCGCACGAGGATGTCGGATCGATCGCCGGAAGGGTGCAAAAGGCCGAGTCAATAGGAAAATATACCTAGTGCGAACTCGCCAGACGCCATTGCCAAACCGCCCTAGGTAGGCAATTCTGCCCAAAAACCGGGATGGGCGCGCCAAATGGCATTTTTATCGATTCTGGACCGCAGTCACACAATAGCCAAACCCGGTTTCAGCCGGTGGATGGTTCCACCCGCGGCGCTGTGCATCCACCTTTGCATCGGCCAAGTCTACGCGTTCAGCGTTTTCAACCTGCCAATGACCAAGCTGATCGGTATCGCCAAATCCGCTCCCGATGACTGGAAGCTGACCGAACTTGGCTGGATCTTCTCGATCGCGATTTTCGTCCTCGGCTTTTCCGCCGCGTTTCTCGGCCGCTGGGTCGAGGAAGGGGGGCCGCGTCGCACGATGTTCACCGCCGCCCTCTGCTTCGGCGGCGGGTTTCTCCTCAGCGCCTTCGGGGTCTCGGTTCATCAGCTTTGGATCGTCTATCTTGGCTATGGCGTGCTCGGCGGCATTGGCCTCGGACTGGGCTACATCTCGCCGGTGTCGACCTTGATCAAATGGTTTCCCGACCGGCCTGGCATGGCGACTGGCATGGCGATCATGGGCTTCGGCGGCGGCGCGATGATCGCCTCCCCTCTTTCGGTCTGGCTGATGAGTCGTTTCTCGACGCCGACGCATGTCGGGGTCGCCGAGACCTTTGTCGTGCTCGGGCTCATCTATGCCGTCTTCATGCTGGTCGGCGCGGCGATTGTCCGGCGTGCCGGCGCCGGGGTGGAAACCTGAGGGCTTTGTCGCGCGCGGCCCAGCCGAAGAAACTCGTCACCACCCGAGACGTCTACGTTTATCAGGCGCTGAAGACGCCGCAGTTCTGGCTGATCTGGATCGTGCTGTGCATGAACGTGACGGCGGGAATCGGCGTGCTGGGGCAGGCTTCGGCGATGAGCCAGGAAATGTTCCCGGGCCGCGTCACCGCCGCCGCGGCCGGCGGTTTCGTCGGGCTGCTCAGCATCTTCAACATGGCCGGCCGTTTTTTCTGGGCCTCGACCTCGGACCTCATCGGCCGCAAGAACACCTATTTCGTGTTCTTCGTGCTCGGGATTCGTGCTCTATGCGCTCGTGCCCTATTTCGGCGGCGCCGGCAATCTGCCGCTGTTCATCCTGTGCTTCCTCGTCATCATCAGCATGTATGGCGGCGGGTTCGCGACAGTGCCGGCCTATCTCAAGGACATGTTCGGCACGCGCTACGTCGGCGCGATCCACGGGTGGCTCATCACGGCATGGTCGGTGGCCGGGGTGCTCGGCCCGGTTCTGGTCAATTACATCCGGCAATACCAGATCGACAGCGGCGTCCCGAAAGCGCAGGCCTATAATGTCACGATGTACATTATGGCCGGGCTGCTGGTCGTGGGCTTCGTCGCCAATTTGCTGATCAAGGCGGTCGACGATCGCCATCACATGGACCTCGAGACGGTCGACGATCTTGTTGGGGTGGCTTGAGGGAGGCGGATATGAGCTTTGACAACAATGGCGGCAGCGCCACGACCCCCCTTGAGCTGGCTCTGGCCTGGGGCTTCGTCGGCATCCCGCTGCTGTGGGGCATTTACGGGACTTTGGTCAACGCGCTGAAGCTCTTTCAATAGCGCTGGTTTTCTGAGCGACCGCGAGTGTCTACGCGACGCTCCTTATGCTGATCGGGCTCGCAGGGCGGGCGCGACCTGCGCCCGCGCTCGGATCACGCCCCGGCAAATCCGCTTGCATCGGGAGCGCGAACACGGCAGCGTTGGCGCTAAGGCGCCGAACTTGGGCGCCATGACTCAGGCCCAAGCCAGTCAACGCCGATCCGGTTCAGGGAGGATAAAATGAAGCGATACGAAACAGCTGCGTCGGCGCTCGGCCGTCCTGCGCGGCGCGCTTTGCGCCGCTTCGGCCGCTCTCGCGTTCGCCGTCGCCCCACCAGCTTGGGCTGACGATCCCGCGCCCATAAAGATTGGCGTGATCGCGGAGGCGCAAGCGGTCGCGGGCTCCTCGATCCCGCAAGCAGCCCAGATCGCCGCCGACGAGATCAACGCCAAGGGCGGCGTCGACGGGCGCAAAATCGAGATCGTCTCCTACGACAACCATTCGTCCTCCGCGGAGTCCGTTCGCGCGTTTCAGCGCGCTGTCAACGAGGATCACGTCAACGCGGTGATCGGCAGTTACATCAGCGAGGTCGTGCTGGCGCTCGAACCGTGGGCCGGACGCCTCAAAACCGTCTTCATCACGCCCGGCGCGGCCTCCGACGTCATCACCCAAAACATCGCCAAGGACTACGAGCACAACAAATACACGTTCCACGGCTACTTGACCTCAGGGGCGCTGGCGAGGCTCACCTGCGACGCCGCCAAGGACATGCTGGTCGACGGCCTCAAGATGAAGACGGCCGTAATCATGAGCGAGGACGCGGCCTGGACGGGACCGCTCGACGCCGGCTATGAGGCGTGCCTGCCGAAGATCGGGCTTAAAATCCTCGATCACATCCGCTTCTCGCCCGACACCACCGATTTCACCCCGATCTTCAACAAGATCGAGGGCCAGAAGCCCGACGTGATCATCACCGGCATCTCGCATGTCGGCACGCAGCCGACTGTTCAATGGAAGAGCCAGCAGGTGCCGATCCCGATGTTCGGCATCTCCTCGCAAGCGACCAACTCCACCTTCTGGAAGGACACCAACGGCGCGACCGAAGGCGTGATCTACCAGGGCGTCTCGGGTCCGGGCGTCGCCGTCACGCCTAAGACGCTGCCGTTCGTCGATGCGTTTAACAAGAAATACGGCAATATGCCGTCCTATTGCGGCTACACCGCTTATGACGACGTCTACATCATCGCCGATGCCATCAAGCGCGCAGGAAGCGACGACAGCGACAAGCTTGTCGACGCGATGGAGAAGACCGACTACGTCGGCACGATCGGCCGGGTTCAGTTCCTGCCGAAAGACAATCCGCATGTGCACGGGCTGAAAACCGGCCCGGGCTTCATCACTGGCCTGATGCTGCAATGGCAGGACGGCAAGCAGGTCAACATGTGGCCTGCGAATCTCGCCAACGGCAAACTGGAATTCCCGTCCTTCGTCAAGATCGCCTCGGGCAAGTGACCGCGGGCGAATCCGCCGCCATTCAACCTTAGCGGCTCAAGGCGGCGGAGCCGGTCGATGCTGTTCTGGCAGATCTTGATCGACGGCTTCGCGATCTCCTCGCTCTATGCCTTGGGCGCGACCGGCTTCACCCTGATTTTCGGCGTCACCGGGGTGCTCAACCTCTCGCACGGGGCGATCATGGTCGCGGCCGCGGTCGCTGCCTGGGCCGCCTCGGGAAATCTCGGCGCGGGCGCCTATCTCGGCGCCGTGTGCGGCGTCGTCGTCGCGCTCGTGCTGGCGCTGGCGACCTACTATCTCATCGTCCGGCGGCTGCAATTGTCGCGCGCCGTGCGCGAGGAGGAGAAGGAAATCTTCATCCTCACCGCGACGCTGCTCTGGGGCATCATGATCCAGGAGGCGATCGCCTATCTCTTCACCAACAACGCCAAGACCGTGCTGCCGATTGTCGATGGCGTAGTCACGATCTTCGGGGTGCGCACGCCCGCAAACGAGATTTTCACCGCGCTCGTCTGCTGGGCGACGATTGGGGCGCTGTGGCTGTTCGTCAACCGCACGCTGGCCGGCAAGGCCGTGCTCGCCGCGTCGATGAATCCGCGCGGCGTCACCCTGCTCGGGATTGAGATCTCAACTGTCTATGTCGGAGTGTGGGCGATCTATGGCGCGCTCGCGGGCGTCGCCGGCGTGCTGCTCGGCATGTTCCTCGGCGTCTCTTCCTATAGCGCCGGGCCCCTGACCGCGAGCGCGTTCTCGATCGTCGTTCTGGGCGGACTTGGCAGCGTCTCCGGCTCGCTGATCGCGGCTTACGTCGTCGGCTATCTCGAGACGCTGACCGCCTATCTTATTTCGCCCGCCTATCGCGCAATCCCCGCGCTCCTGCTCCTGGTTGCGGTGATGTATGTGCGCCCGCGCGGTTTGTTGGGTCGGCGCTAGACATGCTGCGCCGCACCCTCGTCTCCCCGCCGGTCCTGATCAGCCTGATTGTCGTCCTCGTCGCCGCGACGCTCCCGCTCTACGTCTCGGGCTATGTGCTGGGGCTGCTCACCATCGCTTATTTTTTCGGGGTGTTCTCGATGGCCTGGGACCTGTTGTTCGGCTTCGCCAACGAAGTGAACTTCGGTCCCTCGTTCCTGATCGGACTTGGCGCCTATACCGCCGGCATCCTCGACAACCTTTATCAGCCGCCGATCGCGCTCTGCGTCGCAGCAGGCGTGCTTGCATCGATGATCGGCGGGCTGGTGCTGGCGCTGCCGGCGCTGCGCGTGCGCGGGCCCTATTTCGGCCTCACCACGCTTGTCGCCGTGCTGATCCTGCAAAACTTCATCGTCGTCGCCGCGAGCCTGACGGGTGGCGAAATCGGCCTCACGATCCCCGACGTCATTTCGATCGACGACAAGGTCAATTACTGGATCGCGCTCGGCTTGATGGCGGTCAGCGGCGCGATCCTCTACGGGCTCACACGCTCGCCGGTCGGGCTCATCCTGCAGGCGAGCGGCCAGGACCCCGTGCAGGCCGGCGCGCTCGGCTTCAACGTCACCAAGCACAAGCTCGCGGCGTTCCTTGTCAGCGCGTTTTTCTCCGGCCTCGCTGGCGCGCTGATGGCGTTCTATCTCGGCACGGCGTCGGTGGGCACGTTCGTCGACGTCACCGTCGGGGTGCAGGTGATCATCGGCGCTGTGCTTGGCGGACGGCGCACCATTCTCGGCGCGGTGCTGGGGGCGGTGTTTCTGGTGGCGCTCGGCGAGAGCTTAAGGCCGCTCGGCGATCTCGCCACCTTCATCGTCTCGGCGGTCGCGCTCTTTGTCGTTCTCTTCTTCCCGGCCGGGTTGCTCGGCATGGTCAAGGGCGCGCGGGAGGCGACATGAACGCCAGCGCGGCAAGGCTCGAGGTCAACGGGCTCCAGAAGCGGTTCGGCGGTCTCACGGCGGTAAGGGACGTCAGCTTCTCGGTTCATGCCGGAGAAATTCTCGGGCTCATCGGACCGAATGGATCGGGCAAGTCGACGGTGATGAAGTCGATCCTCGGCGTCGAACGGCCCGACGCTGGATCGGTTCGAGTTGATGGCCGCGAGGTTGCGGGCTGGCCGCCGCACCGGATCGCCGGGCTCGGCGTTGGCATGGTGTTCCAGCATTCGCGTCCGTTGCATCGCCAGACGGTTCTCGAGAATATCCTGCTCGGGCTCTTGCCTGATCGATTGCTCGATCTCCTTCCCCGCGCCGCCGCTGACGTGCGAGCGCGCGCGATCGCCGAGCGCGTCGGATTGGCCAAGGTCATCGATCGGCGCCCCGCGACGCTGCCGTTCGCCGACTTGCGCAAGATCGAGATCGCCAAGGCGATCGCCCGCGATCCCCAGGTGGTGCTGATCGACGAGCCGTTCGCTGGCCTGACCGCGGGCGAGACTGCGTCCTTCGCCAGGCTGATCACCGAGATGCGCGACGACGGGCGGGCGGTCCTCATCGTCGACCACAACGTGAAGAGCATGTCGGCGTTGGTCGATCGCGTCTACGCCATGCATGTCGGGGAGAAGATCGCTGAGGGCACGGTTGCGGAAGTGATGGCCAATGAGACCGTGCGCAAGGTGTATCTCGGCGGGGCGATCGAGACAGCGGCGCGTCCGGAATCCGCTTTCGACGATGCCCAAACGCCGTTTCTCGAAATCGACCATCTCAGCGTCCTCTATGACAAGGCGCAGGCGCTGGAGGCCGTCTCGCTGCACGTTCATCACGGGGAATTCGTCGCCATTGTCGGACTGAACGGCGCCGGCAAGACGACGCTGTTCAACGCTGTCTCCGGCCTCATCCCCTATGTGGGCGACATTCGCCGACAAGGTCGATCGCTGCGGGGCAGGACGGCGGCGATGATCGCGCGCGAGGGAATCGTGCAGTCGCCGGAGGGTCGCGAACTGTTCGGCGCGATGACGGTCAGCGAGAATCTGGAGATGGGCGGACATCGGCGCGAGGACAAGGAGCGCGACGAGCGCCTGGAGTGGCTATTCAACCTGTTCCCGGTCCTGAAAGAGCGGCGGAGCCAGACCGCCGCGACGCTGTCGGGCGGCGAGCAGCAAATGCTCACCATCGCCCGCGCGCTGATGATGAAACCCGATCTCTTGATCCTCGACGAGCCGACGCTGGGCCTGGCCCCAGTGATCATGGAGCAGATTTCAAAGGCGCTCGAGCGGCTCCGGCAGACAACGGACATCACCGTGCTCCTCGGTGAGCAGAACGTCACCTTCGCCCTGCCCCACGCTGACCGGGTTTATGTGCTCGAACATGGCCGGATCGCCTGGGAGGGCGAGCCTGGCCGCTTCGCCGACGAAGCCGGCGCGCAATACTTGTAGCCCGTTACAGCGCCTCCGTGAGAGCGATCTCCTCGCCACGGCGCTGGTCAAGGAGGACGATGGCGACGCCGCTGCCTATGATCAGAGCAATCCCGGCAAGCGCAAGGGCGTTAGGCAGGGCGCCGAAGACGAAAAAGCCCGACAGCAAGGCCCAGAGCGCGAAGCTGTAGAAGAAGGGCGCGACCGCGGCTGTCCGGCCAAGCCGATAGGCGAGCAAGAGCCCGACATGTCCGAACGTGACAAACAAGCCGGCGAAGCCGAGAAAGGCGAGGTGCCAACCCCTTGGCGTTTGCCAGGTCTCGAAACCGAGCGACATGGCCGCCGAAACCACCATCACCATGACATTGGTCGCGAACGTCACGACCATCACCGGAATGCGCGCCGGCACGTCACGCCCAACAAGATCGCGCGCCGCAATCAACAAAGCCGACGCGAAGGCGAATAGAACGGCAGGTGAGATCCTGGCGGATCCCGGTTGTGCAACCAAGAGCGCCCCGGCGAATCCGACCAACGCAAGCGCGACGCGGGCCGCCCCGACCCGCTCGCGAAGGAGGAAAGCGACGCCCAAGATAAGGATCAGCGGCGCAGTCTGAAGGATGGCGATCACGTCCGCAATCGGCAGGCGAGCAAGGGCGACGATGTAGCAAAGCACGCTGAGCGTTTCTCCAGCGGCCCGCAGCAATGCGCGTGGATGCGAGGTTGAAGAAATAACGCGCCAGTCCCCCAGAACGACAAGCAGCAGGCCACAGGCGATACTGGCGGCGACGCCGCGCAGGAAGAGCACCTCGAACGGCGGGAGATCGGCCGTGACCAGCTTCATGAAGCTGTCGCAAACGACGAAAGACCCGGTCCCGGCGAGCATCGCGGCGACGCCGCCGAGATTGGAGGTTCTGCGCATGAGGACGGCAGTCTAGGCCGCGCTCTTTGCCGGGAAAAGCCGAGCAAGCGACGCTCTTCGTATCGAGCGAGCTTATTCCTCCACGCAAAGCGGCCCTATCCGCGCCGCCGCGACCGCCTATTTGACATTGCTCCCCACCAGGACGACGCCGCCCTCGGGCAGGTCGCTGCGGACGCTGTCCGGGACCTGGCCCCCCGAGGTCTCCTTCCTCACCTGTTCCCTGATTCGAGAGTAAGCATCCTCGATGCGTAATCCCGGCGTTGGCAACACAGAAGCAAACGCCCGCGCAAATGGACTGCCTTGCCCCCCCGCGCCGTCTTCGGCGGTCTGTCCCACACGGGTTGAAAGCACAACATAGGCTCCCTCGAGATTCGACGCATTGAGAGGCGCAAACCCGCGTGATCCAATGCCGCGGCTGGCGAGCGCAGGAATGTTGCGGCAAGCGTCGATAAATATCAGCGTCGCCCGCGCCCGGCCGATAATTGTATTCTCGACATGGTCAAGCGGTTCCCCGCCTCCCTCCAAAGCCAGCGCCGTCTTGGCGGACAAATTCGCCGAGGTCGCCATTAAAACGTTCTCTTGACGCTCGCCGTCAGCAACCGAGAAGCCGTGCCCAGCAAAATAGAACAGCGCGATCTCGGCTCCCCTCGTCGTTTCCGCGAACTCCGAGATCGCTTGCTCGAAGCCGTCGAGGTCGAGATCCTTCTTCACCGTGACTGAGAAGCCGATCTTCTCAAGACTGCCCGCAACGATGCCAGCGTCGATGGGCGGATTGGTTAGCGGGGCTGCACTATAAGCCGCGTTGGCGACGATCAACGCGACACGACGGCCGACCGGCGACAACGGAGAAGCGGACGGCGCCAGAGGCGCGGATGGCGGCTGCTCGACCTTCGCTTCCCCGGTCTGACCAGCAGACGTGCTGCTTGATGCGGGCGCGTTTGCAGAGCCGGCCGATGCCGCTGGCTGTGGCGCGGCGATGACAACCTTTTCGACCTGGTTGGCGCCTTCGCGGCGCGCCGCGTCGTCCAGATTCGGCGTGGGGGTGCTGGGTGGTTTAGGAGCGGTTAGCGTCAACACGACGGGCGACGGCGCCGGTGCAGCGGGTTGCGGCGGGGTACGGGAACTCAGCGCGCTGGGATCGACGGCGGTGATGCGCAGCACGCCCCTGCCGGAACTGTTGTAGTTGGCGCTCCAGATGAAACCGGCTCCGCCGCCGAGTTCGTAGACCGGTAGCCCTAAGCGCGCGGAGGCGCGCAGATCGCCGAGGGCGCCCACGAGCAGGCCATTGTGAACGGGCGCCCCGCTGCGCAGCGCATCCATAGTTGCCGTATCAAGAGGAGTGAGGGTGACCGCGCCCCAGGCGGCGATAACGGCGTGGCCTCCCGAGGGAAGATCGGCGGGGATGACGCGAGCCTGCTGGCCGAAATCGCGCGACAGACGTTGAATTTCGCGGTCGACGTCCCCTTGCCGAAAGAACGCCGGGTCCACGGCTTGAGTGATCTCGACCGAGGCGTTGGTCTGCGATCTGAACACCGACATCCAGGTCGTCTCGGAGCCAAACTTGCGAGATTCGGCGTGGTGCGACTGGCACCAAGCAAACCCGGGGTAGTCGTCGCTCGCGCGGCAGGCGTAGCCGGCCGCGGCATCCGCCGGGGCACCGAGGGGCGCGCCGAGCGCAAGACCATTGACGACGTAGTTCGGGTTGGGCGGCGCTGCGTAGTTTGGGTTGGACGGGGCCGCGTAGTTTGGGCTGGGCGGCGCTGCGGTAGCGGCCTCAGCGGGCGGTGGCGCAACAAGAACAGGCGCGGCGGGAGCAGCGAAAGCGCATTCGGAAAGAATTTGGCGAGCCCGCGGATCTTCTGGTCCAATCCCGAGGTTCGCCAATTGGTTGGCTGAGACGCCGTGTCTGGCCAGACAATTGTAATCGCTGAATGGTCGAGTTTGCCAGTCGCGACGCGCCGTATCGACGATGGCTGTATTAATCAGGCCGCCGAAGAGGCCGAAGAGCCCGGGAATCTCAGGAATTTGTTGTCCAGATCGCGCCGCCGAAGCCGCCCAAAAAAAGGCGACCAGGCCGATCGAAAACCTTGAACGCCCGCCAATTCGTGCCATCGCTGCAACTCGCAACTGACGCAACGGCTTCAGCCAATACCCAAAGATCGGGTTCTCACAGATCTGAGGTTGCCGCACTTCATAACATACATCAAGCGATGAACACAGTAATCGGTTTGCGTCGAGGCCCTAACTAAAGCCACTCAGAACCGTCGGGCCCATTGCCAAATCGTCCATTGGCGGCGCAGGGGCGAGACCTCGCCGGCAGGATTGAAGGGGTGCGCCGTATTGCGGTCGAGCCGGTCGAGGTCGAGCCGCAAGGGCGCAAGCGGAATGAAGGCGGGCAGGATCGCCGGATCCGAGGCCTTCAGCCGGCGCGCCGCCTCAGCGAGTTCGGCGCGCGCTAACTTCCGCAGTTCGGCGCAAGCGGCGACGACGCCAGGACCCTCCCGCCGTGCGTCGAACTCAGCCGCGCTGGTTCCGTGGCGGGCGGCGACGTCGGGGGAATGAGCGTCGGCCCCGATCCGGCCTTGAACGGCAGTTCCTTGAGCAGACGCGTCAGCGCCAGCGCCATGCCGGCTGGCGCATGCGCGTTTGCCTTATCGAGATCCTGTCCCTCTGCAGCGACGCGTGACGCCAAGCGCAGGCGTGCTCCATCGCTCTCGTCGGCGAACGCGCGAAACGCCGCGAGGCTAAAATCGACCTGCGGCGCGATCTCCTGCAAACGCGCGTCGACCATGGCCTCGAGCCAGGCTTGGGGCAGGCCGTAAGTGTCGATCGCCGCGCGAAGCGCAAACGCGACCGGGTTGCCGGCGGCTTCGTCACGCCGTCCCCCAGTGACAACCTCGCGCCACCAGGCAAGGCGGATCGCCGCGAGAGTTGGATCGCGCGCGCGCTGGAAGGCGTGACGGATCTCGTAGTCGAAGCTTGCCAAGGCGAAAAGCGCGCCGCGGACGGTTGCGTTGGCGTAGAGCGCGCCCAGCCACTGATCGCGAGCGTGAGCGCGTGCGAGCGCCGCGCAATGTTTGTAGGCGTCCGCCAGCGGGTCGGCGCCCGGCGGAAGGGGCGCGCTCACGGCGCGGCGATCAGCGCCGCTGCGGCGCGGCGCCCTTCCGACTGCATGACATTGTAGACCCGAAGGGCTGGACCAGTCGCCATAGCTTCGAAGCGAAGGCCGGCCCGGCTGAGGGCGGTGCGCAACGCTTTCGGCAACGGCGCCATTCGCGCGCCCGTCCCGACGATCAGAAACTCGATCGAGCCGCGGTTCTCGGCGCATTCGTCAAACAATGGCGCGAGCGCGACCGGGTCGAGATCGTCGACGCTCGTCGCCTCTATCGGCCGCACGCCGTTCGGCGTCGCCAGGATCGAGCCCGCGTGCGACATGCCGGCGAAGGCGAACGCGCCCTGACCATAAGCTGTGACCGGGTGATTGCCGGGCGCGAATGCGGGGCGCGGCGCCGCCTCGCTCACGCCTTCTCCTTCGCCTTCACATCCGCGCCGGCGATTTCCTTTTCCCGCATCTTGTCGAAGGTGTCGGCGCGCACGCCCATGTAAATGAGCATCGGCGAGCAGATGAAGATTGACGAATAGGTGGCGACGAAGATGCCCCAGATCATGGCCGCTGAGAACGAGCGGATGACATGGCCGCCGAGGAAGAAGAGCGCGAGGAGCGCAAGAAAGACGGTCGTCGCCGTCATGATGGTGCGCGGCAGCACGGCGTTGATCGACATGTCGATGATTTCGGCGGTCGACAGACGCTTGTATTTTCGCATCACCTCGCGGATGCGGTCGAGCACGACCACAGTCTCGTTGAGCGAGTAGCCGACGATGGTGAGAATCGCGGCGATCGAGGTCTGGTTGAACTCGAGCTGGGTGACGCAGAAGAAGCCGACGGTCAGCAAGAGATCGTGCATCGTGCCGATGATCGCGCCGACCGCGAATTGCCACTCGAAGCGGAACCACAAATAGGTCAGGACCGCGAGGATCGAGACGACCACGCCGAGAGTTCCACGCTGGACAAGCTCGGACGAGACGGTCGGCCCGACTGAATCGACGCTGCGAAACTCGTAATCGGCGCCAAAGGCGTCCTTGAGCTTCGCGATCGCAGTCTGCTGACCGGCGTCGCCGCCCGGTTGAACGCCGAGGCGCAGCAGCACGTCCGATTCGGCGCCGACCCGCTGCACTTCAACCGGGCCCACGCCCAGTCCCTCGCCCTTGGAGCGAATGTCGGCGACATTGGCGTTGCCGCTCTTGGCGCGCATGTCGACCTGAGTGCCGCCCGCAAAGTCGATGCCGAAATTCATGCCCACGAACAGGAACAGGAGGACCGAGATGATCGACAGCAGCGCCGACAGCGGATAGCTCACGCGGCGGAACCGCATGAAGCCGAATTTGGTGTTCTCGGGCGCGAGCCGAAGAAGTTTCATATGCGCGTCGCCTTGATCATATCGGCAGCGTCTTCGGCCGCGCGCGGTGATACCAGAGCGCGATCATCATGCGCGTCATGGTGACCGCGGTGATGACCGACGTCAGAATGCCTAAGCCGAGCGAGACGGCGAAACCGCGCACCGCGCCTGAGCCGAACAGATAGAGGATGAGCGCCGCCACGAACATCGTGACGTTGGAATTGATGATGGTCGCGAAGGCGCGGCGGAATCCGGCGTCGAGCGCGGAAATCACCGAGCGGCCAAGGTGCGCCTCCTCGCGGATGCGTTCGTAGATGAGGACGTTCGAAATCGACCGCCATGCCGATGGTGAAAACGATGCCGGCAATGCCGGGCAGCGTCAGCGTCGCACCAAGCAGGACCATCGAGGCGAAGATCAGGAGAATGTGCACCGCGAGCGCGAGATCCGCGAACACGCCAAAAATGCCGTAGGTCGCGATCATGTAGATGACGACCAGCGCCGCCCCGACATAGGCCGCGCGTTTCCCGGCGTCGATCGAGTCCTGGCCAAGGCCGGGTCCAACCGTGCGCTCCTCAATGACGGTGAGCTTGGCCGGCAGGGCGCCGGCGCGCAACAGGATCGCGAGGCTCGATGCCTCTTCGAGGCTGAAATTGCCAGTGATCTGGCCGGTGCCGCCGGTGATCGGCGAACGGATGACTGGCGCCGAAATGACCTTGCCGTCGAGCACGATGGCGAACGGACGGCCGACATTTGCCGATGTGACCTGCCCGAACCTCTGCCCGCCCCGCAGATTGAATCGGAAGCTGACGTCCGGCTCGCCGGTCTGCTGGTCGAAGCTCTGCTGCGCGTCAACCAGGTCCTCGCCATCGACCATGACCCGCTTCTGCACCTGGATCGTCCCGCCGCCCTTCTGCATCGGCAGCGTCTCGGCCTCGTTCGGCGGGTCGCCCGGATCGGCGACCAGACGGAACTCGAGCTTGGCGGTCTGGCCGATCATGTTCTTGAGCGTCGTCGTGTCCTGGCTGCCCGGCGCCTCGATCAGCACGCGGTTCGGGCCCTGCTGCTGGATGACGGTCTCCTTGGTGCCCATCGCATTGATGCGACGGTTGAGCACTTCGATCGATTGCCCGACCGCATGACGCACTTTGTCGGCGACAGCCGCATCCGTCAGCGTCAGCCGTACGCCGTCGGGGCTTTGCGTCACGTCGAGCGTACGGCCATTTCCTCCCGCGAGCGGGCCGCCGATTGGCTGGCTCAGCGACTGCAGAAGCTCGAACGCCTTGGCGCGCTCGGCCGGGTCGGCAATGCGGGCCACGACCGCGCGCGGCTCAACCGCGATGCCGCCCGAGATGGCGATCTTGCCCTCGCGCAGCTTCTGCCGCACATCGTCGCGCAGCGCCTCGACCTGGCTCTTGATCACCGACGGGCTGTCGACCTCCATCAACAGATAGGCGCCGCCCTGCAAATCGAGGCCAAGCACGATCTGGCGCAGCGGAATGAAGCTGGGGAAGCGCGCGGCGAGCGCGTCGACTGTCTGAGCGGGCATAAAGCTCGGCAGAATGACCAGAACCGCGGCCGCGACGAGCGCCAGGACGGAGGCCAATTTCCAGTTCGCGAAACGGAGCATCAGGCTTTCTATCTACGAAGAGTCTCAACTCGCGGCCGTAAGGAGGGCGCGCCCGCCGTCAGGGGTTGGGCGCATCCTTCTTGGCCGGCGGCGACTTGGCGGGCGGCGGCGTGTCCTTGACCGGTTCGCCCTTGGCGCGCACTTCGGCGATCCCGGAACGAGCCAGGCGCACCCGCACGTTGGGGGCGATCTCGAACTCGACCTCGTTGTCGTCGACCGACTTGGTGACCTTGCCGATCAGACCGCCGGTGGTGACGACGACGTCCCCGCGTCTCGCCGCCTGAACCATCTCGCGCTGCTCTTTCGCACGCCGCTGCTGCGGACGCCACAGCACGAAATAGATGATCGCGATCATAGCCACGATCGGCACGAGATTACCCAGCATCTCATTCGCCCCGAAGGACGCGGCGCTGCTGGCTTGCGCGTAGGCGGCTGTGATCAGCACGGGGACGGCAGCTCCGGCGACGCGAAAGCCGCGCCGCTCATCGAGGGGTCATGGAAAAGGCGTCGCATATATAGCCGTGGGCCCTATGAAAGCAACGGCCCGCGCGTGGACGAAGCAGCTTTGGCGGCGGGCGACTGCCCTGCCGCCTTCTCACGCCCGAGCTATAGCTACAAGGCGCCTTGCGATTTGGACGCGGGATTGGAGCGGAAGAGATCGGCCCCGCGCGGTCGGAAATGGCTCAAATTCTGGAGTTGTCGCTCGGCTGTGGCTCTTCAGTATCGCACCGCTCATCGGCGCCTTTGTTGCTGGTTACTGTTCCGCGCCGCGGCTCTTCTGGACGCTCCGAATGGCCCGAGCGAAGCGGTTTCCTTGGAATGATATGGGGCGGAACAACATGGGCGCGCAGGAGCCGCGCGCTTCCGCCCCATTCAGCCGCGACCTGATCCAATTCTCAGGGCGCGTCCGGTCGTCGGCCCGCCCCAGCCCCCGGCCGACGAACAAGCTATTCTGCTTCGCGCTGCCTCACGCCGCTTCGGACTTAGCCTCAGGCGGATTCGCTTCGATCGCCGCCGGAGCCTTCACCACTCCGGTCGTCTGATTGACGATGACGTTCTTCCAGATGTTGTCGTTCGGCACGATCTTCACCAGCCCATCATCTGCGCGGATGTAAGTGCTGAAGATGGTCACATGCGTGACGCTGCCCTTGATGCCTCCCCCGACATCCACGTCATCTCCGACGTCGAACGGTTTGAACACCATGATGAGGAGCCCGCTAGCAAAATTGCTGAGCGTGCCCTGCAACGCGAAGGCGACGACGAAGCCGGCCGCGCCAATGACCGCGAGCAGGGGCGCCAGGTTCACCTCAAGCGCGGACAATGCAAGCAGGAAGCCGACCGCGACAATGACGCGCCCGGAGGACGAGATGATGAAGTCGCGCAGCAAATGTGAAGTCACGTGGTCCCCGCTCATGACCCGGCGCAGGATCATGCGCACAATCCTAGCGACAATGATCGACCCGATGATGTAGGCAAGAAAGGTTCCGATATCGCGGGCCAGCCTGAGACCACCCTCCTCAGAGGACAGCCAGCCCGAAATTCTCGCCAAAGTTGCCGTGCGATCCGTGACGTCAATCTTGATGCCGCCGATCGAGGCGATGTACATGCGGTAGGACTTGTCGTCACCGCCTTTGGCTTCGAACTTGTCGAGGACGACCTTCAGCCGGTCGGTTAGCGCGGTGCGCTCGCCCACCAATTGCGTGCTGTAGTCGACGAGTTGAACCTTAACGTCAGTCTTGGCGGCAGTCGCTTCGTCGGCCTTTTCGGCCAGCTTTTCGGCCTTTTTCGATGTATCGGCGACCGCAGCGGTCGCTGCTTCAGGCGTGGCTGTGGTAGCCGCCACGGCCGATCCGGCGGCGGCAGGGGTTGATTCAGCTAGCGTTTTGATTTGATCCGCAGCGGCTGCTTCTTTCTCAGTCGCCGCGACCACCTTCTCAACCCTTGCGGCGTCGCCAGCGCCCTCTGATTTCTTTGCCGCGGATTCGGCCGCTTTCTGCAGGACGTCCTTGTCACTCGCCGTAGGAATAGCCTTCGCGCCGGCCGCAGCGGTCCCGGAATCAACGGTGGCGGCAGGCGGCGGGGCCGCGTCGGCTTGCTTGGTCAGAGCGGCGGTGGTCGCCTCGGCCTTCTTCTCCTCCTTTGCCGTTTCATTGCTTGCGGTTTTGACCGTCTGGGCCAGATTTTTCTGCGCCTCCGCGAGGTGCTGGGCGGCCGCCTCTTTGTCCTTGTCGGATGTGGCGGCTTTGACCTCTTCAGTAGCTTTCGCCAGATCGGCCGCGGCTGTCTTCTGCTTCTCCAACTGCGCGATTTCGCGGTTCTTGCGGTGAACATCGAGTTCAGCCACAGTGATTTCGCGCTCTTTGGCCCGCAACAGCGAATACCAACCCTTGGCTTCGGTCTCGGTCTCTTCTTTGGTCATCGGCTCCAGCAGGAGCTCCAGATCATCGAGTGCGATCTGAGGGTCCTTGGTGGTGGTCGGCTCGTCATCCTTAGCGGCGGCCTTCGGAGCTGCGTCGGAAGCAGCAACGGGAGGTGCGGCGGCATCCTCGGCGCGGGACGCTGACGGCGGTCCCATGCCGAGAGCAAATGAAAGCCCAGCGACCGCGATAAACTGAATTAGCCTCTTGTCCCCAATCAACATTGCGCGCCTCCGAACCCCCAAGTAACCAATCCGATTCAGTAATTCCCTTGCGCCTGCAAGATCAGTCATGTCAAATGAAGCGCCAACCGCGCGGCCGATCTCCAGCCGGTGGGACTGTTGGCGGGCGCTGGAGTGAATCGCGATCCTGCCAGACCGCAACGCGCTCCGACCGCTGATCCATCAGTTGCTGGTGTGTTCGGCGCTCTGGAGGTTTCTCCAGGGCGTCACCGACCGAAAAGCTTCCTGGCTTTTGTCGCAGAGGAAATTCCTTCAGGGTCTGGATTTCCTTCGCCACGATCGCCTGGGCGGGCGCCATCAGGAACATGCGCTCAACGTACCATTTCTCATACTCGCCCAATTCGATGATCGCCTTCTCGAACGGATCGGCTCGGAGGTTGAAGAGGAGCGGCGCGAGCGGCTCCTGCCAGACGCGAAGCCCCCTCGTGTTGCCTGCTCGAGGAAGACGACCTTCCACTGGTCGTAGCGCAGGCCGGCCAGATCGCCGTCGTCGGTCCAGTAGAAGAACTGCGATAGCCCATCATGCCGCGGTTATAGGCGCTGATGTTCCAGTAGCCGACGTCGTCGCCCATGATGACGAGAATGTCGGGTTTCTCGGCAGTCTGAGCTTGCGCCGGCAGCTCAAAAGGCAAGACGCTCAACCCGAGCGTCATCAACGCGGCGGTTTTCCAGCCCATCCCAGTCCCCGAATGTTCACCCCGGCAACTTTCGTGGGGATGCATTTTCCGGCGGTGCTGTTATGTTATTGAATTAACCATTTCAAATACCATTTGTGGTAACACTCGATAACTGTAAGGTATCATGCACTCCGTTCGTCAGTTCGAATTGGTAAAGGCTCTCGCGACTTACCGGCACTTTGGCCGCGCTGCGGCGGCGCTCGGTGTCTCGCAGCCCGCTTTGACCCGCAGTCTGAAGCATTTGGAAGACGTTCTCGGCGTCCCGCTGTTTGACCGACAGGGTGTGACGCCGACCGTCTTCGGCGAGCTCATGCTGAATCATGGCGAGCCGGTGATCAAAGGCTTCGCCGATCTCCTGCGTGAGATCGATCTGGCCAAGGGCCTGGAAATCGGCGAGCTCAGCGTCTCCGCGGGTCCTTATCCCGCCGATATTTCGGGGCAACGAGCGATCGGCATGCTTTCTGCGCAGCATCCCCGGCTGGCTGTCGAGCTGAAGCTCTTCAACTGGACGAAGATCGTCAATCAGGTATTGAACGAGCGCATCGACCTCGGTTTCGCCGACATCTCCGAGGCGACGCAGAACCCGGAATTGCAAATAGAGGCGGTCCGAAGCTCCCCGGTGAGCTTTTTCTGCGCCGCCGGGCACCCCTTGGCTGGACTGCCCAGCGTAACGCTTGAGGACCTATCCGAGTTTCCCTGGGTGGGTCCCCCACTCCCCGGCCGGATGCGACAATTTCTCCCCAAGGGCGACTTGCCGTGCGGCGTGTTCAATGCGGCGAAAGAACGATTCTTGCCCAGAATCATGGTCGGGACTCTCAGCGCCACCAAACACATCGTTCTCGCCGGTCAGGGGCTTGGCGCCGCGCTGCCGTTCCAACTCAAACGCGAGATTGACGATGGCGATTGCGTGCTGCTGCCGATCGAATTGCCGTGGCTCAGTCTGAACTATGGCTTCATCTCCAAGCGTGGGCGCACGCACTCGCCGGCCGCCAAGGCCTTCATGGACAATGTCAGGCAGATTGAAAAAGGATTGCCGGCCTGAATGAACGCGGGCAATTAAGCGGCGGCGCCCGCTCGACCTTGCCAGAGCGCGCTCGCCGCGCGAAAAGCCCGCCTATGCTGCATTTTAGCGCCCTCACATATCGCCTCGGCGAGCGCCTTCTGATCGACAACGCCTCCGCGGCCCTGCCGTCGGGCGCGCATGTCGGGCTCGTTGGGCGCAATGGCGCGGGCAAGACTACGCTGTTCCGTGTGATCCGCGGCGAGCTCGCGCCCGAGGGCGGCGCGGTCATCGTTCCGAAAGGCGCGCGCGTCGGCAGCGTCGAGCAGGAAGCCCCGGCGGGCGCGGAAAGCCTGGTCGACTTCGTGCTCTCAGGTGACACCGAGCGCGAGGCGCTGACCACCGAAGCGGAGACCGCAAGCGACCCAGAGCGCATCGCCGAGATCCACACACGTCTCGTCGACATTGAAGCGCATAACGCTCCCGCTCGGGCGGCGCGGATCCTCAAAGGGCTCGGCTTCGATGAGGCCGCGCAAGCCCGCTCGCTCGAAGAATTCTCCGGCGGCTGGCGGATGCGCGTCGCGCTGGCCGCGGTGCTGTTCTCAGAGCCCGACCTGTTGCTGCTCGACGAGCCGACCAACTATCTCGACCTCGAAGGCGTGCTGTGGCTCACCGACTATCTCAAGACCTGTGCGGCGACGATCCTCGTCATCAGCCATGACCGCGATCTGCTCGATGATGTCGCGCAACAAATCCTCCACCTCGACCGTGGCAAACTGACCTTGTGGAGCGGCGGCTATTCGAGCTTTGAGCGCCAGCGCCGCGAGCAACAGATCCTTGTTGGCAAGGCCGCCAAGAAACAGGAAGAGAAGCGGGCTCATCTGCAGGCTTTCGTCGATCGCTTTCGCGCCAAGGCGTCGAAGGCCGTGCAGGCCCAGTCGCGGCTCAAGATGCTCGCCAAGATGGAGCCGATCGTGGCGATGGTTGACGACAATGTGCAGCCGTTCAAGTGGCCCCCTGTCGCCAAGCGCCTGAGCCCGCCGATCGTCACCCTGGACAAGGTCAGCGCCGGCTACGACGGGCGCGCCGTCATTTCACGCATGGATCTCTCGCTTGCAGACGACGACCGCATCGGCCTTCTCGGCCAGAACGGCAACGGCAAGTCGACTTTTGCGAAGCTCATCGCCGGACGCCTTGAGCCGTTGGCGGGAAAGATGGTGCGGGCGAACCGGCTTCAAGTCGGCTATTTCGCCCAGCATCAGATCGACGAGCTCGAACCCGGCGGCAGCGTCTACGACCATGTCGCCGAGCGCATGCGCGGAGAGGCAGTCTCCAAGATCCGCGGCCGCGCGGCGATGATCGGTTTCTCCGGCGCGCGCGCCGACACCAAGGTCGACTCGCTCTCCGGCGGCGAGAAGGCGCGCCTCATGATGGGCCTCGCCGCCTTCGACGGGCCACAGCTTCTCATCCTCGACGAGCCGACCAACCATCTCGACATCGACAGTCGCGGCGAATTGATCGAGGCGATCAACGACTATGAAGGCGCCTGCATTCTGGTCTCGCACGACCGGCGCCTGCTCGAGGCTTGCGTCGACCGGTTGTGGCTGGCCGCGAACGGAACGGTCAAGCCGTTTGAAGGCGACCTCGCCGACTACAGCCGTTTCGTGCTGAGCGGCGCCGAACCGCCGCAACAACGACCCAGGCGCGAGTTCGCGGCGCAGGCATCTTCGACGCGGCGCAGGCGCGAGCCTCAGCCCGTCAAGCGGGAGATCGCCGCGCTCGAAGACAAGATGAACCGCTTCCAGGATCTCCTGCGCCGGGTCGACGAAGCGCTGGCGCAAGCAAGCGCGCGCGGCGGCGATGCGGTCAAAATGGCCGATCTGGCGGCGAAGCGGGCCGAGCTCGAGCGCGCGATCGTCGCAACCGAACAAGCGTGGTTTGAACTGACGGCTGAGGCCGAACAGATATGACGGCGTTGCGAGGTCTGGCGGCGGCCCTCATCTTGATGCTCACGACAGCCATTGAGTCCGCCGCCGAGCTAGCGCCCTGGCCGGACAGCTTCGTCGGCCGGCTCGAAGCGCTGGCGCTCATAGAGAGTCTCAACGCCGATCTCCTCGCCCATAATAGCGCGACGCTGACCATCGAGCGCTGGTGCGCCGATCACCGGCTGGCCGATCCGGCGCGCATCCTCGCTGAGCGGGTGAGCGACGCGGCCAAGCCAGCGAGCGCCGAGGTGCGCGAGGCTCTGGACGTCAAGCCGGACGAACCGCTCGGCTATCGCCGCGTTCGGCTCAAGTGCGGCGATCATGTGCTCTCGGAGGCCGACAATTGGTACGTTCCGGCGCGGCTCACACCCGAAATGAACCATGTGCTGGAGACCACCGACACGCCGTTCGGCAAGGCCGTGGCCGCGCTTCACTTTCGCCGCCATACGCTATCGGCGGACTTATTGTGGCGGCCGCTGCCTAAGGGCTGGGAGATGGGCGCGCAGTCCGCTCTGGAGAAAGCCGGCGCGCTTGCGATTCCCGATCACGTGCTTGAACATCGCGCGGTGTTGTCGACGCCCGACGGCGAGCCGTTCAGCGAGGTGGTGGAGACCTACAGCGGCGAGGTGCTGGCCTTCCCGCCACCGCGATAGGCGGTTCGGTCCAGTTGTTTTAGTGAACTTCACGCTGGAGCCCGTCGAGCGCGTCAGGGCGTACGAAGACGCCCTGACGCCGATGATCCGCGACAGCCAGCGATCCGAAGCGACCGCAGGTGTCTTTCATCCCTCGGATCGCTTCAGGCCTGTGATGGCCGCGTCGTTCCCGCGCCGGCGGGACCTGTTGGCAGCTTCTGCGATCTCAACGCCTAGGAGAACGTCACGGTATTGCACGTGATATGCGGGAAGATAAATTCTTTGATTCTTTCGGTTTCTTTGGCGGGTATCATCATTTTCATCAATATTATCTGCGTGTACGCAAGATACTTCTTGTCGCCTTTGAACAGCATCCAATATTCGGCGATGTAATCTGTGACCCGGGAAACCTGCCGTTCGAATGGAACGTTCGTGACAACTCCCTTGCCATTCGGCAGTTGCTCCGTCGTTACGCGACAATGCATGAAGGCATCGGGTTGGATGATCGCGACCGCCTGCTGCAAAGGTCGATTGGGGTACTGCGTCAGGCGCGGATGGGGATTTTGGTAGTTAGTCATGGCGTTTTCCAACGTCGAATAGCGCATGTCGGCATTGAGGGTCGAAACCAATACTGGTGGAATTGGAGTTCCGGGATTGATCGGGATCGCCGCGCGCGGATCTGGATAAGGCGGCGTGCCATCCGGGATATATGGCCTCCCGGTAATCTTGCTGGTGCCTTTCCAAGGCCCGTCCCCATCGGGACCAAGCACCGTATCGAAGCTGCCAAGCGCGAGGATCGAATTGCCGTGCGGTATCGAAATCTGCTTGGCTAACGTAATATCCGCTTGCTGCTGAAGAGCGTCTGACACCCGGGTCCCGGGAGGGGGAGGGGTGGTGGGATAGGGTCCCGGTTGCTGGATATATCGTGGGAACCACAGCCATGCCCCGTTCTCCACATGCACGACCGTATCCTTACCCGGACCTTCGGCGAACATGACTTGTTGCTCGTAGAAGACGGCCCGGCAGTCCTGATTGACCTGACCTCCACGGTTTGGCGCCCGCGCCGCGACAGCGAGCGTTGAGGCAACCTGATCGTTGTTGAAATGAAGCTTCTCGTGATATTTAAAATTCTTCAAAATATACCCGTCCGGGTCAGAAGATTCCGGCAACGGCATGATGTTATAAGATAAAGGATTGTTCGGTCCTCCAACAGGAACACCGTGATCGTCATTTCCGAAGTCTTGATTTTGCCAATTGCCGATGAGTTGTTGCTGGAATTCAGATAAGATTGCAATGGGTGCAAGAGCAGGCATGTGTTCCTCCTAAAATATATGAGGCAACAGCGCGCTAATATTTAACTAAAAAAACCGAAAGATAACCTCGCTTCGCCGATTGGCGCTTTGCCCCGCCCACGAATAGCACAAAAACACGCGCGCGAACAGACCCATTTTCCCCCGAAATAGCGGTGCGGCGCGAGCCATCAAGCGCCTCCTCAACACAGCGAACGATATCGACACGGCAACGATCCTTCTCGCCGAATTGAAAGAGCAGGCGGCGCTGAACGGATCGCCAAACCAGATCGATGCGTGCGCGCAGGGATGGAGGGAAGGACGGGACGCTTCGCCGACTGAAACTTGCGAAGCAAACCACGTCCTTCCCTAACCGGTCGGAACCGCGTACGCGTTTGATCTTAGCCCCCGATCCGGCCGCTAATGCGAAACGTCGAGCCAGGGAGAAAACATGTTCGTCGACGGCTTGTTTGCGGGCAAAAAGATCCTCGTCACCGGCGGCGGCACCGGGCTTGGCAGGGCGATGGCCGAACGGTTCCTTGGCCTCGGCGCCGAAATCGCCATCTGCGGCCGGCGCAAAGGCGTCTGCGACGCGACCGCCGAGGAGTTCATGAAAGCGCATGGCGGGCGCGTCTCGAGCTACGGCGTCGACATCCGCGACGCCGCCGCAGTCGAGGCGATGGTCGAGGAGATTTTCCGCGAGGGCGCTCTCACCGGGCTCGTCAACAACGCCGCCGGCAATTTCATCTCGCGCACCGAGGACCTCTCGTCCCGCGGGTTCGACGCCATCGCCAACATCGTCATGCACGGGACCTTCTACGTGACCCAGGCGGTGGGAAAGCGCTGGATCGCGGCCAAGCAGAAGGGCAGCGTGGTCTCGATTGCGGTGACATGGGTGCGTAACGGCGGGCCCTTCGTCGTGCCCTCGGCGATGAGCAAGGCCGCGATTTAATCGATGACCATGTCGCTGGCACAGGAATGGGGCCGCTACGGAATTCGCCTCAACGCCATTGCGCCGGGCGAAATCCCGACCGAGGGCATGAGCAAGCGCCTCATGCCGGGCGCGGAGCCTGGCGCGTCCGCCGCGCGCAATCCCATGGGTCGCGTCGGCCGGATGGAGGAATTGCAGAATCTCGCGACGTTCCTGATGTCCGACGGCTGCGAGTGGCTGAGCGGCGAGACGATCGTGATGGACGGCGCCGAGGCGCTGGCCACCGGAGGCAATTTCTATGAATTGCGCCGCTGGGGCGACGCCGAATGGAAAGCGGCGCGCGAAGCGATCCAGGCCTTGAACGCGCGAGACAAGGCCCAGCGCGGCTGAGGAGGCGGGATCATGGCGGGCGTGAGCGAAATGCGAAGTTACAAACTCACCCAGTTCGGCGCGCCGCTAACCGAAGTGATCGAATTGCCGCCCGCGCCCAAGGGCGCGCAGGTGCTGCTGCGGGTCAGCGCCTGTGGTGTCTGCCACAGCGACCTGCATATCGCCGACGGCTATTTCGATCTCGGGCAGGGCCAGAAGCTCGACCTCGCGCCCGCCGTCAAACTGCCGCGCATCCTGGGCCACGAGATCGCCGGCGTCGTCGAAGAACTCGGGCCGGACGCCTCAGGCGTGAAGGTAGGCGACCGCCGGGCCATCTATCCCTGGGGCGGGTGCGGACGCTGCGCGCAGTGCTTGGCCGGACGAGAGAATTTGTGCGCCAAGCCGCGCAGCCTCAGCGTGCATGCTGACGGCGGGTTCAGCAATTATGTTCTGGTCGATCGTTCAAGATATTTGGCCGAATATGAACCCTTGGCCGCGCCGTTCGCTGCGACCCTTGGGTGTTCCGGCCTCACCGCGTTCAGCGCCTTGAAAAAGGCCGCGCCCGTCGACGCGGAGGATCCGCTCCTGATTATTGGCGCCGGCGGCCTTGGCCTTACCGCGGTCAGCTTGTGCCACGCGCTTTATGGGATTGGTCCGATCGTCGCCGACGTCGACGCGGCGAAGCGACAGGCGGCGCTCGAGGCTGGCGCTTCAGCCGTCGTCGATCCCTCCGATCCCAACGCGCGCAAGAGCTTGCTTGCCGACACTGGCGGGATCTTCTCGACGATCGATTTTGTCGGGTCGGAGAAGAGCGCCGGCTTTGGCCTATCCGTATTGCGCAAGGGCGGGCGGCTGTTCGTAGTGGGTCTGTTCGGTGGGTCGATTGGCGTTCCGCTGGCGACCTTGCCGATGCGAGCCATCAGCATTGTCGGCGTCTTCACCGGCACGCTGCCCGAATTTCAGGAGCTTATGGCGCTGGCGCGCAAAGGCAGGGTCAGGCCAGCGCCGATTGAGACGAGACCGCTCGAAACGGCGCAACAATCGCTGGACGATCTGCGCGCCGGTCTCGTGCGCGGCCGCGTTGTCCTGACAGCGTGAACGGCGTCATCGCATCGCGCCGCGCTCCGATCCTGGCGATCATCCCGCCGCCAGCTCAATTCGCGTCGACATTTCTGGTCGGGGTCGGACTTGATCGGCTCATCCCCTGGCGGCCGGCTTGGACGGCGATCAGCGGCGCGCATTGGGCGGGTTTGGCGCTCACGGTCGCAGGCTGTTCGCTCGCCGTGGCCGCGGCGGGACGATTCGTGCTCAGGGGCACGACACTTCATCCCACCGGACATCCGGCGCGGCTCGTCGCCAGCGGCGCGCACGCATGGTCGCGCAATCCGATGTATCTGTCCTTGACCGTCGTCTACGTCGCCTTGGCGCTTGCGATCGGGAGAGCCTGGCCGTTGGCCTTGGTGGTTCTCCCGTGGGCTTCGATGAATTGGGCGGTCATTCCGTTCGAGGAGGCTCGGCTGCGCGAAACCTTCGGCGAGGACTATGTCGACTATTGCCGAAGGGTTCGGCGCTGGATTTGAACCTCCGTCAGAGGAAACGCACGTCGTCCGGCGGCCGATCGAAGCGATCGTGTCGGCCGTCGACATAGCTGATCGGCGCAGCGGCAAGCTCCTCGGGATCAAGGTCGTCGAGCAACGCCACCTGGACGGCGTAAAACGCGCCGCCCATCGCCTCAAGCTCGCCCCGTCCGGGCGTCCGAATCCCGCAAACCTTGCAAAAGTGAAATTTGATGGTCGGTTGCGAGCGTCCTGGCGGCGCCCACTGATATTCCGCTTGGGAGGCTCCGCCTCGGGTGAGGCGAAAGCGAGCAGCCGGCGTAGGAATGAGCCAGGAGCGCGCTTTGGTGCAGCTCGTGCAATTGCACTTGAACGTCCCCTTGGCGACGTCGAGTTCGGCTTGAAAGCGAACCGCGCCGCAATGGCAGCTTCCGGAGTAAGTCTTCATCGACACAGGGTGAGCCCTCGGAGTGGTTAAGACTCCCAATTACGAATGGGGCGTGCGCCGGGATACGTCCGAATCAAACTTTTTTGCGCGCGCTCTCTCCTCAGCTTCGCTGCGAGCCTCCTAAGACGGCTTGAGCCTGAGGGAAGCCGTATCCAAGATCCACGAGCACTTGATGTAATCGGTAATGCTGACAACCTGGCCGCCGGCAATTCCGATACGAAGCGCCGAAAACGGAACCGGGCCCTCTGAGTTGTCGCGCAGAATGACGACGACGGTTTCTCCGTCCACCTCTCCGAGCGCCATGCGCCAAGCGACAATGGGGCGCTCGTATTCGACAAAATAGGGCGAGTCAGCCAAGCGTCCGGCGAAGCAATCGGCGACCGTCAACCGCGCGTCGGCGCTTGCGAGGTCGCGCACGCCTTGCCAATCGCGCCGGTTGAAGCGCTCGACATAGAGGCGAAGAAGCGCCAATTCCGCTTCGCTCGCTTTCCGGTTAGTGGAGCGCGTATCGGTTATCGTCACCAGTTTGCTGCGGCCGCGGCTCAAGGCCGCTTTGACGCCGCCGATCGTCGATTCCACCAGGTCGGCGATGTCTTCGAGCGAATAGTCGAAAACGTCTTTTAGAAGAACGCACGCTCTTTCTTTCGGCGGAAGCGCGATGACCAGCCGTTCGATCGCGCGGTCGATCGCCTTGCCTTTGGCCTCCGGGGGGTCAACCCACGCGAGGGGCTCGACCGCCGCTTCGGCCTCCTGTCGCGCCTTTCGCCGGCGTAGGAAATCGATACAGCGATTATGCGCGATCCTTAAGAGCCACGGGGCGAGGGGACGACTGGCGTCGAACGAGCCGAGCTTGAGGTAGGCCTCGAAGATCGCCTCCTGCATCACGTCTTCGCCGTCCAAAACCGAGCCAGTCATGCGCGCGCAATAGCGGTGCATGCGCGGACGAAAGCTTGCGATGCTCTCGATAAAGGCAAGCCGCCGCGGCTCGAAAAGCCCCGCTTCTTCCGCACCCGCTTCGCCAGCAGCCTCAAGGCTCATGACGTCTTTTCTCCGGGGGTTCACCACTCTGGCGCGCCGCGCGCGGCCTCGGCGAGCGAGGCCGTGAGAAAGGGCGCGAACGAACGCCAGATCTCGATATGGAAGATCGTCTCGGCGCGGCGCCAAAGAACGATCTCCACTTTGTCGAACAAGGTCCGCGTCGCGAAGCCGACCGGAAAGGCCTTAAGGTCAAGATCGAGCGGGCAGCCCGCGTTGAGGACCCGCGCCGCGGCTAGACCGCTGGCGATAAGACCGATCTGACGATGCGAGACGTCGACGAGGCTGTGGGCGGTTCCCTCGAGCACCGACTCGAGCACATCGGCGATCGCCGCGGCGTCGGCGCTGTCCGCAATCAAGAGCCATTCGTCTGGGCCGAGCCACAGAGCCGCGCGCTTTGCGCTCTCGCCTGCCGGACCGAGCCGCGTAGGCGGCTCGGCGCCGAACACCATTCCGCAAGCAACGCGCACTGCCTCGGCCCCGCGCAGGATGAATCGCGCCGCCGGCGGCGCTTCCGATAAAGTGAATTGCGGCCCTGCAGGAAAGGCGAAACCTTCAAGTGGAGAGAGGGCGCCGAGCGCGGCGTCAGCCATTGAGGCGCGCTCCCTCTTTGTCATAAAAAACCGCCCCAACGACTGTCACCCCGATAGCGCCGCCGGGCATCGGGACATGGAGCCTGGCGCCGATACGAGAGCGACCCGCGGCGACGAGGGCAAGCGCTATCGGACGGCCCAGAGCAGCGCTCATGTAGGACGACGTGACGTGACCCAGCGCAGACGAACCTATCGGCGGACTCGCGCTGTCCGTCACTTGCGCGCCCTCTTCGAGCGCGATCCCCGGGTTGTCTGTCAGGAGCCCGACGAGCTGCTTGCGGTTGTCGACGAGCATATCGGGGCGCATGAGCGATCGCTTGCCGACGAAATCCTTTTTCGTCTTGCCGATCGCCCACTCGAGACCAAGATCGGCAAGCGTCACCGTGCCGTCGGTCTCCTGACCGACGATGACATAGCCCTTCTCGGCTCGCATCACATGCATCGCCTCGGTGCCGTAAGCGCAGCCCCCATGCTTCTGAACCTCGCGCCACACGGCCTCCCAGACGGGGCGACCGAGGTGCGAAGGCACGTTGAGTTCGTAGCCGAGCTCGCCGGTGAAGCTTACTCGCATCAGTCGTGTCGGAACGCCGCAGACGCGCGCCTCGCGCACGCTCATATGCGGAAAGGCGTCGCGCGCAAGATCGACGCCTTCGACAAGAGGCGCGATAGTTTCTCTCGCGCGCGGTCCCTGCACGGCGATCGTCGCCCATTGTTCGGTGGTCGAAGTGGCCCAGACCCGGAGATCGGTGAACTCGGTCTGGAGATAATCCTCCATATGGGCCAGCACGCGCGGCGCCCCCCCGGTCGTCGTCGTCACGTGGAAGCGGTCGGGTTTCAAGCGCGCGATCACGCCGTCGTCCATGAGGAAACCGGCTTCGTTCAGCATGAGGCCGTAACGGCAGCGCCCGACCTCGAGCTTCTGGAAGGCGTTGGCGTACATGCGTTCGAGGAACGTCGCCGCATCGGTGCCGACGACTTCGATCTTGCCGAGCGTGGTGGCGTCGAACAATCCGACGCTCGCGCGGGTCGTGCGGCACTCGCGCGCGACTGCGTCGTGCATCGTTTCTCGAGCCTGCGGGAAATACCAGGCGCGTTTCCATACGCCTACATCCTCAAACAATGCGCCGTTTTCGGCCGCCCAGTCGTGAATGGGCGTGCGGCGGATGGGATCGAACAGGTCACCGCGCGCAGGGCCGGCGAAAGCGCCGAAGGTCACCGGCGTATAGGGTGGGCGGAACGTGGTGAGACCCACCTCGGGAATTGGCTTCTTGAGTTCGTCCGCGGCGACGCCAAGCGCGTTCATGTTGGAAAGCTTGCCCTGGTCCGTCGCCATACCGGTGGTAGTGTAGCGCTTGATGTGCTCGATCGAGCGCATCCCCTCCTGCACCGCCAAGCTCACATCCTTGGCGCACACGTCATTCTGGAAATCGACGAAGGCCTTAGAGCGGCGGTCTGTGGGACGTCCCGCGGAATGACGCGCGGCGCCCGACGCCGAAACATCGCCGCTGACCGCGTAGGTGCGTGTTGCCGGCGCAGTAAAGCCGGCCGCGGTCGCCGCTGCGCGCCCGGCCGCGTCGCCTTCGGCGAGCCCGGCTGCAAGATCGAGGATCGCGTTGCAGGCGCCGGCAGACCGTTCGCGTTGAGCCGACGCTCCCGGCTTGAAGAGTTGCAGCGCCTCGTCGAAGACGAGCTTGCCGCGCGATTGCGAGAAGAGATGCACCGAAGGCGTCCATCCGCCCGACATGAGCAGCGCGTCGCAGGCGACTTTTCGATCTCCGCCACGATGCTTGATGCGAACCGCGTTGACGCGAAGGCGGCCATCGACGCCGAGAATCTCGGCGCCGGGAATGACCTCGATGCCCGCGGCCAGCGCGGCATCCGCAAGCGGTGCTTTGGCTTCGGAGCGCAGATCGGCGATCAGCGCGACGCCTACGCCCGCTTTCTTAAGGTCGAGCGCGGCGCGATAGGCGCTGTCATGCGCAGTCGCGACAACGACGCGGTCGCCGACTTTGGCGCCATATTGATTGCAATAGCGCCGCGCGGAATCGGCGAGCATCACGGCGGGGCGGTCATTGTTCGGAAAGACGAGCGGACGCTCGATCGCCCCCGTTGCGAGCACCATCTCGCGCGCGCGCATCTGCCATAGCCGCTCGCGCGGCAAGTCAGGATCGGCGACGAGGTCCGGTTCGGCGATGCGCTCGTTGAGCCCGATGAAATTCCGCGCGTAATAACCGAACGCCTGGGTGCGCGGCATCAGCCGCACGCTGGGCGTGGACCTTAGAGCCGCGAGCGTATGCTCGAGCCATTTCAGGGCGTTCTTGCCATCGATCTCGGCCCCAGCCTCAGCGAGGAGCGAACCGCCAAATGCAAGATTTTCGTCGCAGACGACGACCCGCGCGCCGCTTTGGCTAGCGGCGCGCGCGGCGGCGAGGCCCGCTGGACCCGCGCCAACAATCAACACGTCGCAATGATCGAAGGTGCGCTGATAGCGGTCGGGATCGGGCTCACGCGGGGGGTCGCCCAAGCCTGCGGCGCGGCGGATCATCGGCTCATAGATGCGCGTCCAGGCCCAGTTCTTGCCGAACAGGTTCGGGCCCATGAAGGCCTTGTAATAGAAGCCGGCGCCGAACAGCGGCGAGAACAGGTCATTGACGGCGCCGAGGTCGAATTTGAGCGACGGCCAGCGATTCTGGCTCGAAACGCGAAGCCCCGCGGTCACTTCGATCTGCGTTGCGCGTAGGTTGGGGGTGAAGCGGCCGGGCCCGCGCGCGACGCTGACGAGCGCGTTCGGCTCCTCGGCGCCGGCGCTCAAGATTCCGCGCGGCCGGTGATACTTGAAGGAGCGTCCGACCAGATGAACGCCATTGGCGATGAGGGCGGACGCGAGGGTGTCCCCGGCGTAGCCTTGGTAATCGAGGCCGTCGAAAGTGAAGACGAGAGGGCGTGAACGGTCGATCGAACCGACGCCTGCGAGACGAAATGGCTGGCTCATTCGCGCCGCTCGGCGCGCTCGCCTGCGGCATCCGGCCGAGGCTCGCCCGGCTTGTAAGTCTCGATGATCTTGTCGCTCAAAGTATCGCGCAGGCAATTGAAGAAGCGCCCGCAGCCGAATGCGTGACGCCAGCGCTCGGCAAGCACGCCCTTCGGATTGGAGCGGAAATAAAGAAAGTGCGCCCATTCCTCGTCGGTGACGGCGCCTGGCTCCGCTGGTCGCGCAATATGCGCTTCGCCCCCATAAGCGAACTCGATCTCCGGGCGCGCCATGCCGCAATAGGGGCAATCGATCAGCAGCATGATGCGCCGCTCAATGCGCGACCGCCGCCGCGGCGGCTTCGTCGATCAGCCGGCCGGAGTGAAAGCGTTGAAGCGTGAAGGGCGCGGCGAGCGGATGCGGCTCGGCCTTCGCGATCGTGTGCGCAAACACATGGCCCGAGCCCGGCGTCGCCTTGAAGCCGCCGGTGCCCCAGCCGCAGTTGACGAACAGTCCCGGAACCGGCGTTAAGCCAATGATCGGCGAACGGTCTGGCGTGACGTCGACGATGCCGCCCCAGTTGCGCAGCATGCGCATCCGGCGCACCGTCGGGAAAAGTTCGCAAATCGCCGCGAGCGTGTGGTTGGCGATGTGCAGGCCGCCGGTTTGCGAATAGGACATGTAGGCGTCGGTGCCGGCGCCAATGACGAGCTCGCCCTTGTCCGATTGCGACATGTAGGCGTGGATCGTGTTCGACATCACGACGCAGGGCATCATCGGCTTGACCGGCTCGGACACCAGCGCCTGCAAGGGATAACTCTCCAGCGGCATGCGGACGCCGGCCATCGCCATCACCACCGACGTATGGCCCGCGGCGACGACTCCAACTTTCTTCGTCGCGATCGGCCCCCGGGTCGTCTCGACGCCGGAGACGGCGCCGGAAGCGTCCCGGCGGATCGCGGTCGCCTCGCAATTCTGGATGATGTCGACGCCGCGCCCCGACGCCGAGCGCGCATAGCCCCATGCGACCGCGTCGTGCCGCGCCACGCCGCCACGCCGCTGCAGCGCAGCGCCGACAACGGGATAGCGCACGTCCCGCGCAATATTGAGGATAGGGCAGAAGGCCTTGGCCTCTTCCGGCGTCAGCCATTCGTTGTCGACCCCGGCCAGGCGATTGGCGTGAACGTGGCGTTTACCCACTTGAACGTCATGCGTGTTGTGCGCCAGCATCAGGACGCCGCGCGGCGAATACATCACGTTGTAGTTAAGCTCCTGAGACAGGCCCTCCCATAGCTTCAGCGCGTGCTCATACAGCGCCGCCGATTCCTCCCAAAGGTAATTGGAGCGGATGATCGTGGTGTTGCGGCCGGTGTTGCCGCCGCCGAGCCAGCCCTTCTCCAGCACGGCGACATTGGCGAGGCCGTGCTCCTTGGCGAGGTAATAGGCGGTCGCGAGCCCATGTCCGCCTGCGCCGATGATGATGACGTCATAGGCTGCCTTCGGCTCAGGGTTACGCCATTGCTCGGGCCAGCCGGAATTGTGCTTGAGCGCCTGCAACGCAACATTGACAAAGGAAAATCGCACTTAACGCGCCTTCGGGTGATTTCGGCGGGACGATTGCCCGCTTCTGCTCGCGATTGCGAGAATAATTTCCGGGCGGCGGCGAAACTTTGTTGTTGGGCTGTCGCTCGCGACGCGGTCGGTCCGGCGGCAGGGCGCGCTACATTAATATTTCCCTTGCTTGGCCCTCGGCGATTCATTGTCGATCAGACGGCGAACCAACGAGTTTTAACTACATGCGACCGAGGTTCAGCGCGGGAGAAAGCTATTCATGATGCTGCAATCCGCGTCACGGCCACCTTACATTTACTGGTTTACGAAGGATAAGCCCTATTAGGACCAGCACGATCGCAAAACGACAAGCTTGGCTTGCCTATATCGCCTCCCGACAATCCTGCGGGCCCGGGCGCTCCTCAAAGAGACGAAATCCGCGATTCCCTCGCGCGGCGCCACCGGCGCCCTTCTCCCGTTGCGACAGCCACGCGGGCCGCCACAGGCCTAAGTCACGGGATTTGTCGCGCTTGTCCCATTTTGACGAGACCTAAACCTCGCTTTGCGATAACAGAGCCCGGACTTTTTCCACGCGGCCGCTGAAGCGCCGCGCTGAGGCTGGTTAATGGTGTGGTTTGTCCTGGCGGGAATGGCGGCTTGCGCGGTCCTCGCCGCGCTTTGGCCGCTGCTTCGCACGTCGTCGGGCGCCAATGCCGACCCCGCGGCGAATGAAGCGGCGTTCTATAAGGCGCAACTCGAGGAGATCAGGCGCGACGTCGACCGCGGCCTGTTGCCGCAAGGGGAGGCGGAGAGCGCCCGCGCCGAGGCCGCGCGCCGCCTCATCGCCGCAGCGTCCGGCCCCGTCCAAGCGCCCGCGCCGGCCCGGCGCACTCGCCTCGCCGCGGCGGCGCTGATCGCCGTCGGACTGCCGGCGATCGCGTTTCCGCTCTATGCCCGGCTCGGCCAGCCCCGGATGCCCGATGAGCCGTTGGCGGTCCGCAAAGCCGCGCCGCAGACGGATGGCGGGATCGAGGCGGCGGTCGCCGCAGTCGAGGCGCGGCTCGCCGCGAAGCCCGACGATGGCAAAGGCTGGGCGGTGATCGCGCCGGTTTATATGCGCTTCGAGCGCTATGCTGACGCGGCGCACGCCTATGCGGAGGCGCTGCGCCTTCTCGGCGAAAACCCGTCACGCCGGGCCGCTTACGGCGAGGCCTTGGTCGCCGCGGCCGGAGGCGTGGTCACCGACGAGGCGCGGCAGGCTTTCGATCGGGCGCTGACCGATCAGCCGGGCCAGCCACAGGCGCGCTATTACCTCGCGCTCGCCACCGAGCAGGATGGCAAGAAGGCTGAGCGCGATCCGGGACTACCAAGCGTTGCTCGCCGACTCGCCCCCGGATGCGCCTTGGCGCAGCGTGGTGAGCGCGCGACTGGCCGCGCTCAACGGCGCGCCGGCGTCGGCCCCGGACGCGGCCGCCATTCCCGAAGCGCAGCGGCCGATGATCGAGGGCATGGTGTCGAAACTCGCCACCCGGCTCGCCAGCAATGGCGGCAGCATCGACGAATGGTCGCGCCTTATTCGCGCCTATACGGTGCTGCACGAGGGCGACAAGGCCAAGGCGGCGCTCGTCGACGCGCGCAAGGCGCTCGCGTCCGACGCCAACGCGGTCGCCAGCCTGGACGCGCTGGCGCACGACCTTGGCCTCGGAGACGCCAATTGACCCGCCGCGGCCGCCGCCTTGCGCTCATCGCCGCAGCCCTCGCCGTCGTCGGCGCGGCGGCTGGACTTTCGCTCTACGCGCTGAGCGACAGCATCGTGTTCTTCTACAGCCCGTCCGAAGTCGCCCAGAAAGCCGTCGCGCCCGGCGCGCGGATGCGCATCGGCGGCCTCGTGAAGACGGGCTCGGTCGTCAAGTCCGCGGACCAGAGGGTCGCGTTCGTCATCACCGACGGCGCACATGATCTTAAAGTGGCCTATCAGGGTCTGCTGCCGGACCTGTTTCGCGAGGGTCAGGGCGTGGTCGCGGAAGGCGTGCTTGCAGGGCCCGGTCAGATGCAGGCCGAGACGATTCTCGCCAAGCATGATGAGCGCTATATGCCGCGCGAGGTGGTCGACGCCCTCAAGAAACAGGGGCGCTGGCAGGAAGGAACAACGGCCACACAATGATTGTCGAGATCGGCCATTTCGCCCTTGTGCTCGCGCTCGCCGCCGCGCTCATCCAGACGGTTGTGCCGTTCTGGGGAGCCCGCGTCGGCGATGATCGGGCTGATGGGCGTCGGGCAAAACGCCGCGCTGATCCAGCTCATGCTGATCGCGATCGCCTTCGCCGCGCTCGTCAACGCGCACCTGACCTCGGATTTCTCGGTTCTCAACGTCGCCGAGAATTCGAACGGCATGATGCCTGCGATCTACAAGATCTCCGGCGTGTGGGGAAACCACGAAGGCTCGATGCTGCTGTGGGTGTTCATTCTGGCGATCTTCGGCGGGCTCGTCGCTTTGTTTGGCCGCGCGCTGCCACACAAGCTTCGCGCCGACTCTCTTGCTGTTCAGGGCCTGATCAGCGTGGCCTTCCTCGCCTTCATTCTCCTGACCTCGAACCCGTTCGAGCGGTTGTCGCCTGCGCCGTTCGAGGGACGCGACCTTAATCCGATTTTGCAGGACCCCGGCCTCGCGATCCACCCGCCGATGCTCTATCTCGGCTATGTCGGTTTCTCGATCGTCTTTTCGTTCGCCGCCGCGGCGCTGATCGAGGGCCGCATCGACGCGGCCTGGGCGCGCTTCGTGCGCCCCTTCACGCTCGTCGCCTGGAGCTTCCTTACGCTCGGCATCGCCGCCGGTTCGTTCTGGGCCTATTACACGCTCGGCTGGGGCGGTTTCTGGTTCTGGGACCCGGTGGAGAACGCCTCCCTCATGCCGTGGCTCGCCGGCACAGCCTTCGTCCATTCGGTCGCGGTGATGGAGAAGCGCGACGCGCTCAAAGTCTGGACGATCTTTCTCGCCATCCTCGCCTTCTCCTTTTCGCTGCTCGGAACATTTCTCGTGCGCTCGGGCGTGCTCACTTCCGTGCACGCCTTCGCCAACGATCCGCGGCGCGGAGTTTTCATCCTCGCGATTCTGGCGATGTTCATTTGCGGTTCGTTCGCCCTCTTCGCCTGGCGCGCGCCAATGCTCAAGCAGGGCGGATTGTTCGCGCCGGTGTCGCGCGAGGGAGCGCTCGTCGTCAACAATCTCCTGCTTGACGACGGCATCCGCCACGGTGCTGTTCGGCACCCTCTACCCGCTCGCGCTCGAACAATTGACCGGTGAGAAGATCACCGTCGGCGCGCCGTTCTTCAATCTGACCTGCGGCGCATTGCTTCTCACCGCCTGCTTCGCCGCGCCCTTCGGCTTCGCGCTCGCGTGGAAGCGCGGCGATCTCTTGGGCGTAGTCCAGCGGCTCGCCTTCGCCATCATCGTCGGCGCCGTGACCGCGGTGGTCGCCTCGGCCTGGCTCCGTGGCGGGCCGATCTTTGCGCCGCTCGCGATGGGCTTGGGCGTCTTTGTCATCATCGGCACGGCGATCGAAGTCGTCATGCGCGCGTGGCGTCCGGGGCTTACGGCTGGAACGGCGCTGAAGCGCACCTTTGGGCTGCCTTTGTCATTTTTCGGCGGGGCGCTCGCGCATCTCGGCGTCGGGGTGACGCTGTTGGGGCTTTCCGGCCTCGGCTTCGGCGCCGAGACGATCGCCACCCTGCACAAGGGCGTCCCCGCCATTGTCGGCCCCTATTCGATCACCCTCGATTCGGTCGGCGAGCGCGTCGGGCCGAACTACAAGGAGTCGATCGCGTCGGTGACCGTGCGCTCGGGCGATGACGTTGTCGCTCATATTGAGCCGGCGCGCCGCCAATTCGCGGCGCGGGAGATGAGCACGACCCAGGCGGGCCTGGCGACGCTCAATTTCGGCCAAGTCTACGTCTCGATCGCCGACCCCTCGCCCGACGGCGCCGTGCCCGCCCGTCTCTACTGGAAACCGCTGGTGACGCTGATCTGGCTGGGCGCGGCCGCCATGGCGCTCGGCGGCGTGCTGTCGCTCACCGACCGGCGCCTGCGGTTCGGCGTCGCCGCACGGGCGAAGGCGAACGCGCGCCCGCTGGCGCAACCAGCGCAGTAGACCCATGCTTCGCTTGGCTATCAGGTTGAAGGGCGCGCTTCCCTTCTCCCTCGGGGAGAAGGTGGCGGGCGAAGCCCGCCGGATGAGGGCTCGCCGAAGCGAGAAGCGCGCTTCGCGCGCGAACCCTCACCCCAACCCCTCTCCCGTAGGAGAGGGGTTGACAGCGCTAGGACTGAGCGGAAAGCTTCTCTTCGGGCTTGCCCTCCTCGCCCTCACCGGCCCCGCGCTCGCCGTACAGCCGGACGAGGTGATGAAAAACCCGACGCTGGAAGCGCGCGCGCGCGCGCTCTCGGGCGAATTGCGCTGCCTCGTCTGTCAGAACGAGTTGATCGACGATTCCGAGGCGCCGCTGGCGCGCGACATCCGCATCCTCATTCGTGAACGCATCGGCAAGGGCGAAAGCAACGACGCGGTGCGCGCCTATCTGGTCTCACGCTACGGCGATTTCATTCTCTTGAAACCCCCGTTCAAGCCGGAGACACTGCTCTTGTGGCTAAGCCCGGCGCTTATGCTCGGCTTTGGCGTCGCCGCCGCCTTATATGCCCGCCGCCGCGCGCCACGCTCGACACCCGCTCTCAGCGCCGAGGAGGAAGCGCGGCTCGCGGCGCTGACCAGCGGCGATGCAAGCAATGGGTGAGTTTACGAGGGGCGCCGGGCGCGTCCATCGCTTCGTCCTGAGGAGCGCCGAAGGCGCGTCTCGAAGGACGCTCCAGCGCGGGACCCGCCGCCAACTGGAACATTCTTCGAGGCCCGCGGGCGCGGACGCCTTGAGACATGAGGGTTAGCCTAATCCAGACGTCAATTGCTCTAGCAGCGGCCGTAGCCCTTGCTCCAGCGCCATCGACATCGGCGCGGGCGACGTCATGCAGCCGTGAAGTGGTAGCGCAAATCCGATTTCCCGCCCATCAGGCCTGCTGGACCTATCGCGGCCCGGCGACCCTGTTTGTCGGCAAGTTTGCGAGCGGGCAGACCGTCTCGGCTCAGATGACGGGCGAGGCGACCGACTACGACCCGCGTAACGGCAGCGCGGCGACAGTTTCACGGCCTCGCGATCCAAATGTCGAGGGACCCGGAGGCTATTTCTTTGCAGTTCCGGACGCGCCGGGGGTCATGACTTTCGTCGCTCCGGCGACCGGAACCTATCGCTTCAGTTTTTCGCCCTGCGCGATGTGGGGCGCGCCCGGCGCGGTCAGGATTTGCGCCAAGTAGGGGCGGGGCGATCGCGGTCGCCGCGGATCGACGGCGGCCCCTTTGGCCGAGAAGCGGCAGTTGCGCAAAGATGTGGCAATGGCGCCGACGCGCAAACAGCGAGCGTTCCGAAACGTGGTCTTTTCGGCCGACAATGCGTGTCGCGATCTCAGGCGACAGAAGACGTCCGTTCAACAACGCTCCAGTCAAACCCGCGCGCCCAGTCCGCAAAGCTGTGCCAGCGGACCTCCGAAAAATCGCGACGCAACGCGGCGATATCGGCGTCGGCGCCGACGCGGTCGAACCATTCGAACATGATGGCCACATCCTCGCTTTGCTGGCGGGCCGCGGCGAGTGGGATTTCATGATAATTGATCGTGCCGCCGATTGCGCGCGACAGGATTCCCGCTTGCTTCTCGCCGGATAACGCATCCCCGGCCAAGTCGAAACGCTTGCCGAACACCTGCTCGCGCCGCTCAATCAAAGCCGCGGCGAAGGCCCCGATGTCCGCCACGGCTATAAGCTGGATGATGCGTTTGGGAGGCATCGGGAAGGCGTATGTCCCCTGGCGTAAAGCGCCGATCGACCATGGCGCAACGATGTTCTCCATGAAGGAGGCCGGCGCGCTGATGGTGTAGGGAAGGCCGAGACCGGCGATATGCTTCTCGACGAGAGACTTGCTGTCGAAATGCAGGATGCCGGTCTTTTTATTGGCATCGGCGACGGACGAATAGATCAAATGCCCGACCCCGGCGCCCTTCGCCGCTTCGGCGGCAAGGATTCCCTGACGGGTCTCTTCCTCGGTCCCCGTCTCGGTGCTGTTCCCCATCAGAAACATGGGCGTCGACGCCGCTTGCCGCCTTCCGAACCGAATCTGCGTCACCGAGATCGCCGGTCACGAGATCGGCGCCTGCCGACACCAGCCGCCGCGCGGCGTCGCTATCCGGCTTGCGGGTCAGCGCCTTGACGCGATGTCCCCTCGACAGCAGTGCGCGCGCAACCGCGCCTCCCTGCTGGCCGGTGGCGCCGGCAACCAGAACCGTTCGTTTGGCGGTCATTGTGACTGCTCCTCTTGCTTTCACTGGAGCAAGTTAGGGGCGCCACATCGATCCATAATGGCGTATAATTGGAAAAGATTGTCCCATTTATGGATACAAATGCTCGATCTCAACGATATTGTGGTGTTCGCTCGTGTAGTCGAGGCGGGCAGTTTCACGGCTGCCGCGCGCCTGCTTTGCATGCCGAAGACGACGGTCAGCCGCCGCATTGCGGCGCTCGAGCGTGAGGTCGGAGTGCAATTGGTCCAGCGCACGACGCGCAGCCTCAGCATGACGGAGGCGGGGCGGCTCTATTACGAAGAGAGCAGTCAGGCGCGATCCGCATTTCGGCTCCGGTAGGCTTTGGCGGCCATTTCCTAGCCAGCGCGGCGTTCGATTTTCTCGAAGCTTATCCGAAAACCAAGGTCGAGTTGCGCCTCACGGATGACACGCTCAATCTGGTCGAAAACCGCATCGACCTCGCTTTCCGCACCGGGATTCTTCCGGACTCGACGCTGATCGCCCGCAAGCTTGGCTCCACGCATCGAGTCCTATGCGCCAGCCCTGACTATCTCGCTAGCCGCGGCGTTCCGGTAGCGTCGGGGGACCTTCCGCGCCATCACTGCGTCATTGCGGGCCCATCGACCGACAATGCTCACTGGGTGCTGGACGGGCCGCATGGGCAGGAAACGGTCGCGGTCACTGGACGCTTCGCCGCCAACGAAATGCCGGCGGGCATCGCCGCAGCGATTGCCGGTTACGGCATCGCTCAATTGCCCTACCAGGTCGCCGGGGCGTATGTCAGGGACGGACGGTTGCGCCGCGTTCTCGACGCCTACACGGCGCCGGTTGGCGGGCTCTATGCCGTCTATCCCAGCAGCCGACACGTTTCGCCTTTGGTCAAGGCGTTCATAGAGCTTGCCGCCGCGCGATTGGCCGCCATGGAGACCGCCGAGGAAGGCAAGCCTTAGCCAAATTCCACCAAGCCGCGAGTGACAGGCTGGCCGTCTGTCCGGGCCGTGGTCCGAGCGGATCGGAACCGCGAGCGCGGGGATTTATTGGGGTCAATTCTCGTTCTGGTTGTATTTCAGCGCGGGGACAAGGCTCGGGGCTGAGAGATCGCGTCCGATCTCGGTCAGAGTTCGTCGCTCGGACCCTCGTCCTTCGCCTCGTATTTCATGATCAGCGGCGCCTGGGAGAGCGCGAACAGAAGCGTGAGCGGCAGGAAGCCGAAGGTCTTGAACTTGACCCAAAGGTCGGTCGTTTGCGTCCGCCAGACGACCTCATTCAGGACCGCGAGGGCCAGAAAGAAGAACGCCCAGCGCCAAGTGAGCCTGCGCCACCCCTCATCGGTGACGTGGATCGCTCCGTCGAACAGGATTTTGAGCAGCGGCTTGTTAAGCCAGAGCCCCACGAACAAAGCCCCGCCAAACAGGATGTAGAGCGCGGTCGGCTTGATCTTGATCAGCGTCTCATCATGAAGGATGAGGGTCAGCGAACCGAAGATGAGGACGATCACTGCGGTTATGAGCGGCATGATCGGAAAGCGCTTCAGCATCACATAGGAGACCGCGAGCGTGACCAGGACGCTCGCCATCAGGATGCCGGTCGCGGCGAAGATGCCCACCCTCGAGTAGACGATGAAGAACAGCGCCAGCGGCCCAAGCTCAAGCGCGAACTTGAGCATCGGATTGAGCGCTTTGCGCGGCGGCGTCGCGGTTTGAGTCACAGACGTTTCACTTGCAGTCGTTTCACTAGTAGGCGCCGTCATGCGGCCTCTCTGTCGATGCCCGCGATCGCATCGGCGAAGTCGCGCGCGGTGAAGGGCTCAAGATCGTCGACGCCCTCGCCGACGCCAATGAAATGGACGGGCAGCGCGAACTTGTCGGCGATCGCCACCAGAATGCCGCCGCGCGCGGTGCCGTCGAGCTTGGTCATGACAAGGCCGGTGACGCCTGCAATGCGGCCGAAAATCTCGACCTGGCTCAGCGCGTTCTGCCCGACGGTGGCGTCGAGCACAAGGAGCACGGCATGGGGCGCCTCAGCGTCGACTTTCCGCATGACCCGGATGATCTTCTCAAGTTCGCTCATGAGCTCCGCGCGGTTCTGCAATCGCCCGGCGGTGTCCATGAGAACGACGTCGACGTTGAGCTCGCGGGCTTTTGTCAGCGCGTCGAAGGCGAGGCCGGCCGCGTCGGCGCCCTGATCCCGCTCGACGAGGGCGGAAAAGGTGCGCCGCGCCCAGATGCGCAATTGCTCGATCGCGGCGGCGCGGAAGGTGTCGCCCGCGGCCAGCAGAACCGCCTTGCCTTCGGCGCGGAACTTGGCGGCGAGCTTGCCGATGGTCGTCGTCTTGCCCGATCCGTTGACGCCGATGACGAGGATCACGAATGGGCGCTTCAGCGGGTCGATCACCAGCGGGCGGGCGACCGGCTCAAGCGCCCGCTCGACCTCATCCGCTAGAATCTGTTTCACCTCGTCCGGGTTGATCCCACGCCCGTAACGCCCGCGGCCGACCGCTTCGCGAATGCGGGACGCCGCAGCAAGGCCGAGGTCGGCCTGAATGAGAACGTCCTCGAGATCGTCGAGCGAGGTCGAGTCGAGCTTGCGCTTGGTGAAGATATCGGTCACGCCGCGCGCGATCGTCGTTGAAGAGCGCGACAGCCCTAAGCGCAGGCGCTGAAGCCAGCTTTGCTTCGGCGCGGGCGTCGCCTCGGCCACGCTCGGACTGGCGGGGGCTTCGATCGGCGGTTCGACAACCAGCTCGTCTTCGCTCGCAGCCGCCGAGGGCGGCGCATCGACGGGCGCAATCGTAGCATCGCCGCCGCGGAACCAGCGGCCCAGCAGGCCTGATTTCCCCTTCTTTTCGTCTTCGACCGACTCCACAAACCCTCCTTAAGGCCGCCCTATGCGCGGGTGGCCGATGCTGCCATATCACTTCTTCCTATGACCCCGGAAGAAACAAGAGCCCGCCTCCTCTATCGCGACGGAATGATGCTCGTTCTCGATAAGCCCGCTGGCGTCGCCGTTCATGCGGGGCCGAAAGGCGGCGCGAGCCTTCAGGACGATTTTGACGCCCTGCGCTTCGGCCTGCCGCGCAATCCGGCGCTCGCGCACCGGCTCGACCGCGACACCGCCGGCTGTCTGGTGCTCGGGCGGCATCACAAGGCGCTGGAGAAATTGGGGCTTCTGTTCAAGCAGGGCAAGATCGCCAAGACGTATTGGGCGATTGTCGCCGGCTCGCCCGAGGGCGACGAGGGAACGATCGACCTGCCGCTCGGCCGCCTCGATGACAAGATCGGCTGGTGGATGAAGGTCGATCCAAATGGCCAAAAATCGCTGACGCTTTGGCGCGTCAAGGGGCGGGGGACATGGCGCGGCGCCCCGATCGCATGGGCGGAGCTCGAGCCCAAGACCGGACGCACCCATCAGTTGCGGGTCCATTGCGCTTCGCAGGGCTGGCCGATTTTCGGCGACGCGATCTACGGCGCGCGGGCAGACCTTTCACTGCAGTTGCTGGCGCGCAAGGTCATCGTGCCGCTTTCGAAGTCGAACCCGCCGATCGAGGTCGAGGCGCCCGCCCCGCCCCACATGCTGGAGGCCATGGCCGCCTGCGGCTTTGTGGGAGAGGCGCCGTTGTCGCTGTAAGAGCCACGATTGTGCGGCGCAGCAGATTGTGAAAGGGTCTTCGAACCGTCACCAGCCCCCGGAAGCCATGTCGATCCGAGCCGCGATCCATCACCTCACACATTACAAATATGATCGCCCGGTGTCCCTCGGCCCGCAGATCATCCGGCTCAGGCCCGCGCCCCATAGCCGCACTCGGGTCATCTCGCACTCGCTGAAGGTTTCTCCCGCCAACCATTTCGTCAACCATCAGCAGGATCCGTACGGCAACTGGCTCGCGCGCTACGTCTTTCCGGAGCTCGTCAACGAACTGAAGATCGAGGTCGACGTCGTCGCCGACATGACGGTCTACAATCCGTTCGATTTCTTCGTCGAGGAGAGCGCGGAGACGTGGCACTTCGAATATCCCGAGGATCTCAAGCCCGATCTCGTCATCTACCGCACACCCGAGCGCGCCGGGCCGCGGCTGCAAGCGTTCTTAAGCGGGATTGACCGCACACCCGTTCGCACCGTCGATTTTGTCGTCGATCTCAATCGGCGCCTCGCGGGCGAAATTCAATATCTGATCCGCATGGAATTGGGGGTGCAGACCCCGGAGGAGACATTCGAGCGCGGCTCGGGCTCCTGTCGCGATTCGAGCTGGCTTCTGGTGCAGATTTTCCGCCACCTGGGTCTGGCCGCCCGGTTCGTGTCCGGCTATCTCATCCAGCTCAAGCCTGATCTCGTGGCGCTCGACGGCCCCCCCGGCACCGATCATGACTTCACCGACCTCCACGCCTGGGCCGAAGTGTATCTGCCCGGCGCCGGCTGGATCGGCCTCGATCCGACCTCGGGCCTGTTGGCGGCGGAAAGCCACATTCCACTGGCCGCGACGCCTCACTATCGCAACGCCGCGCCGATTTCGGGCCTGGCGAGCTTCGCCAATGTCGATTTCAATTTCGATATGCGAGTTGATCGGGTCTCCGAGCACCCGCGCATCACCAAGCCGTTTTCTGAAGAGGCCTGGCAGGCGCTCGACGCCCTCGGCGAGGAGGTTGACAAGAAGCTGGTCGCCGACGACGTGCGGCTGACCATGGGAGGCGAGCCGACCTTCGTTTCGATCGACGACTTTGAATCAGGCGAGTGGAACGCGGACGCGGTCGGCCCGACCAAGCGGGCGCTCGCTGACCGGCTGATCCGGCGCCTGCGCGATCGTCTCGCGCCCGGGGGCTTCCTGCATTACGGGCAGGGCAAATGGTATCCAGGCGAATCCTTGCCGCGCTGGACGTTTTCGCTCTACTGGCGGCGCGACGGCAAGCCGATCTGGCGGAATCCTGAGCGCATCGCCGCTGAGGGAGAGCAAACCGGCGCAACCAAAGAAAAGGCCGAAGCGCTGCTTGGCGCGATCGCCTCCGAGCTTGGCGTCGAGTCCCACTATGTCGCGCCGGCTTACGAGGATCCTGCCGAGTGGCTCGTGAAAGAGGCCAATCTGCCGGCGAACGTCTCGCCTGAGAACTCTGAGCTCAAGGACCCCGAGGAGCGCCACCGCATCGCCCGCGTTTTTTCGCGCGGCCTGACTGAGCCTTCGGGATATGTCCTGCCTGTCCAGCGCTGGCAGGCGAAGGCCGATGGGGTGCGCTGGCGCAGCGAGAAATGGAAAACCCGGCGCGGCGCGCTGCATCTGGTCCCAGGCGACAGTCCAGTCGGGTACCGCCTGCCGCTGGGCGCCCTGCCCTACGTTCCGCCGTCCTTGTATCCCTATATCGTCGAAGCCGATCCGACCGAGCCGCGCGGATCGTTGCCGGATTTCCACGATCGGCGGGAGCGCGCGCAGCGACTTGCCTCGTTCGCCGCAGCGGAAGGGTCGGCTCAGCAGCGTGTCGAGCAGCGCCTCGGCGATATCGACGGCGCCGTTCGAACCGCGGTGACGGTCGAACCGCGCGACGGGCGCTTATGCGTGTTCCTGCCTCCGGTCGAGCGGCTCGAGGATTATCTCGAACTGGTCGCAGCCGCCGAAGCCGCGGCCGAACAGGTCGGACTGCCGGTGCAGATCGAAGGCTACCCGCCTCCGGTCGATCCGCGCATGAACGTCATTCGCGTCGCGCCCGATCCAGGCGTGATCGAAGTCAACATCCATCCTTCTTCGAGCTGGCGCGAATGCGTCGCCACCACCAACGCCGTCTACGAGGAGGCGCGACTTTCACGCCTCGGCGCCGACAAGTTCATGATCGACGGCAAGCATGCGGGAACCGGCGGCGGCAATCACGTTGTCGTCGGCGGCCAGGCGCCGCTCGACAGTCCGTTCTTAAGGCGTCCCGACCTGCTTAAGAGCCTCATCATCCATTGGCTGCGCCGTCCGAGCCTGAGCTATTTCTTCTCCGGCCTGTTCATCGGGCCGACAAGCCAGGCGCCCCGTGTCGACGAAGCGCGTCACGACAGCCTTTACGAGCTGGAAATCGCGCTCGCCCAGATCCCAAAGCCCGGAGACGGCGCCGCGCCGCGGCCGTGGCTGCTCGACCGGCTGATGCGCAACCTTCTGACCGACGTGACCGGCAACACCCATCGGGCGGAAATCTGCATCGACAAGCTCTATTCGCCCGACGGGGCGACGGGCCGGCTTGGCCTTGTCGAGTTCCGCAGCTTTGAGATGCCGCCGGACGCCCGCATGAGCCTGGCTCAACAGCTCCTGATCCGGGCGATTCTCTCCCGGCTGTGGCGCGATCCGCTGGACGGGCCGCTGCCGCGCTGGGGCGCTTCGCTGCACGACCGGTTCATGCTGCCCCATTTCGTGTGGGAGGATTTTCTCGGCGTCCTCGCCGATCTCAAGGCGCACGGCTACGCCTTCCGCTCCGACTGGTACGAAGCGCAGGCCGAGTTCCGCTTCCCGTTCTGCGGCGAGGTCGACTACGAGGGCGTTCAGCTCGAACTGCGCCAGGCGCTGGAGCCGTGGCATGTGTTGGGGGAAACGGGCGCGATCGGCGGAACGGCGCGCTACACCGACAGTTCCACCGAGCGGCTACAGGCGAAGCTCACGACCGCTGACCCCGAGCGCTATGTCGTCGCCTGCAACGGGCGGCGCATGCCCTTGCAGAAGACGGCGACGAATGGCGTCGCAGTCGGCGCGGTGCGCTACAAGGCCTGGAAGCCGGCGACGGCGATGCATCCGACCGTCCCGGTTCACGCGCCATTGGTCTTCGACATATTCGATTTGTGGAGCGGTCGGGCCCTCGGCGGCTGCGTCTATCACGTGGCCCATCCGGGCGGACGCAGCTACGACACCTTCCCGGTCAACAGCAATGAGGCGGAGGCGCGCCGCCTCGCGCGCTTCGAGGCGCGCGGGCATACGCCCGGGGCCTACGAACCGGCGCCTGAGACGCCCCATCCCGAGTTTCCGCTGACGCTCGATTTGAGGCGGCCGGCGGGACTCCATTAGCGAGACCGAGAACGGAGCTGAATTCGTCGTTTGATTAGATGAAGGACATTAAGATGCTTCCAATGCCGTGGACGGTCAATGAATCAAGCCAACTCAACGTATATCCAATTTTTGTGAACTCTACCCCGGGCCGCGTCATGGTGACTTTGACGTTCCAGGCAGCAACATCGGGCGAACTGATGTGGACCGTCTATCAGTATGTGCCGAGCCACACGCTTGGAGCATTTCCGTATGGAGCGGCTATCGTTGAGGTTAATCTGGGTCAGACAGTGACCACTGTCTTCGATGTGCCGTCAACCGGAAGGATCTATTGTATATCGGGCCCACATTTTGGAGTGTCGCCCGTTCTGACCTACGAAGTGGAAGAGCTTCTCTGGGGAAAAGGGTAGAAGCGTTCCGATGAGATCGCCGATTTGGCGCGCGAAGGACCGCTCGCCTCACGCGCTCTTGTGGCGCCCTGCTCCATTGAGCTTCGGCGGCTTGGCCGGTTTGCCGTCGGCCTCGATACCGGCGATGAACTCCCGGATGCGCGGCGCGATCTCGTTTCGGAAGCGGGAGCCATTGAAGACGCCGTAGTGGCCGACCCCCTTGGCCAGATGATAGTATTTTCGTGACTTCGGGAATATTAACGCACAAGTCGTTGGCGGCGCAGGTCTGGCCGACGCCCGAGATGTCGTCCTTTTCCCCTTCCACGCTCAAAAGCCCGCCCTTGTGGATCGCCTTCAGGTCGACACCTCGTCCGCGATGGGTCATCTCGCCTTTCGGCAAGGCGTGGCGCACGAAGACGGTCTCGATCGTTTGCATGTAGTATTCGGCGGCGAGGTCCATAACCGCCAGATACTCGTCATAGAACTCGCGATGCTTCTCGGCCGGATCGTCATCGCCCGTGACAAGATGCTTGAACATGTCGAGGTGAGCGGTGACGTGGCGGTCGATGTTCATCGCCATGAAGCCGCTGAGCTGAAGAAAGCCCGGATAGACCTCCCGCCCGAAGCCGGGATAGGGGAACGGCGCCGTATGCAGGCAGTTGCGGCGGAACCATTCGACGCCGCGCTTCTCCGCCAGCTTGTTGACCTCGGTCGGGCTGCGGCGGGTGTCTACCGGGCCGCCCATCAAGGTCATGCTCGCGGGAGCGGAGGGGTCGCCATCCGCCTCCATCAGCGCCGCGGCCGCCAGGAGCGGCACGGACGGCTGGCAAACTTCGATCGTATGCACACCCGGGCCGAGATGACCCAGAATCTCGCGTAAGTAGTCAATATAATCGTCGAGGTCGAAGGGGCCGAGCGCCATGGGAACCATCCGCGCATCGGCCCAGTCGGTGATATAGACGTCGTAATGGGGCAGAAACGCCTCGACCGTGCCGCGAAGCAGGGTCGCGTAATGGCCCGACATCGGCGCGACGATCAGGAGCTTCCGCTGACCCACGCCTGCGGCGAAATCAGGCCGGGCGAAATGGAGGAGATTGCAGAACGGTTTGCTCCAAACGACCTCCTCGAGGATTGGATAGAGGATTCCGTCCACGTGAATGTCGTCGAGCCGAAAGGCCGGCTTGCCGTAGCGGCGCGTGAGGCGCTCGAACAGTTCCGTCCCAGCCGAGATGTTCTTGCCCAAAGGCGTGTTGGAGAACGGGTTCCATGGATTACTGAACATCAGATGCGTCGCGTCCGACATGGCGCGCGCCGGCGCCAGAGCGGCATGCGCCATCTCGTACAACTGGTAAGGGTAGGTTGGGGGCATTGGAGATGAACCAGTTTGGCGCGATTGCAGGCAAGCGTGAGCCTAAGGCTCGCACCGCAGCATAGCAATTAGGCCTTTAGGATTAATCTACGAGCAAACGGCTTCCACTTTGTCGGTTGGCCTTTTGCCCCTAATCGTTCCGCCTCTTGCTTGAGACGGGCGTGGACGAACGACGTCGCTGCCCGCGCCTCGTGAGCGATCGCGCGCGCTGATCGTTGGGTCCGTGGGATCCAGCCTTCGACCCAAACCTAGGGAGGCCTTATTCGGGCCTTCTCAGGCGCCGGCGGTGCTCTTCACCGGGACGCCCGCATCGGTCAAGACCGACGTGAGTTCACCTGACTGGAACATTTCGCGCACGATGTCACACCCGCCAACGAACTCGCCCTTGACGTAAAGCTGGGGAACAGTTGGCCAGTTGGCGTATTCCTTGATGCCCTGGCGAATCTCCGGGTCCTCGAGCACGTTCACGCCGACGACCGGCGCGCCGACATATTCCAGGATTTGGATCACCTGGCCCGAAAACCCGCATTGTGGAAACTCGGGCGTTCCCTTCATGAACAGGACCACCGGATTTTCCGAGATCACCTTCTCGATACGTTCGCGAGCATTCGCCATGGCGCTGGGTCCTCATCGGAGCGGAGAGTCAAGGTCCCGCCCCTTCACCTCTATGATATAACTCCGAGAAGCGGCCGCCGCCAGCGTGCCGCCGACAAAAATGTCAGCCGCCGGTCGCGTTCATATGGCGGTGAACGGCGGGCGCCGCCGACCGGGCGATGACGAAATCATGACCCTTGGGCTTGCGCTTTATGCCCCCGCGGATCGCCTCGATGAGCGGCCCGTCGGACGCGGAGCGGCGCAGCGGCTCACGCAAATCGACCGCATCCTCCTGGCCGAGGCACATATAGAGCGTGCCGGTGCAAGTGACGCGCACCCGATTGCAGCTTTCGCAGAAATTGTGGGTGAGGGGGGTGATAAAGCCGAGGCGTCCCCCGGTTTCCTTGATGTCGTAATAGCGCGCCGGACCGCCGGTGGCGTAGGTCGATGGGGTCAGGGTCAGCGAGTTTTCGAGGCTGGCGCGCAATTCCGTCAGGGGCAGGAATTGATCCGCCCGGTCCCGCTCCATGTCCCCGAGCGGCATCACCTCGATGAAGGTTAGATCGAAACCACGCCCGTTCGCCCACTTGACCAGATCCAGGGCTTCCTCATCGTTGAAGCCCTTCAAGGCGACTGTGTTGATCTTGATTTTGAGCCCGGCGGCGGCAGCGGCGTCGACGCCAGCCATAACAATGCTCAAGTCGCCCCAGCGCGTCACCTGACGAAACTTATCCGGGTCGAGCGTGTCGAGCGAGACATTGACGCGCCTCACGCCGCAATCGGCGAGTTCAGAAGCAAAGCGCGCGAGCTGCGAGCCGTTGGTCGTGACCGTCACTTCATCCAGCGTTCCCGCGGTCAGGTGCCGAGAGAGGCCGTGGAACAACGACATCACATTGCGCCTGACCAGCGGTTCGCCCCCCGTAATGCGCAATCTTCGCGCGCCCAAGCTCACGAAAGTCGAACACAATCGGTCGAGCTCTTCGAGCGACAAGATGTCGCGCTTGGGCAGGAAATTCATGTCCTCGGACATGCAGTAGACGCAACGATAGTCGCATCGGTCGGTGACCGAGATTCGCACATAGGCGATCGCGCGACCGAATGGATCGACAAGCGGCTGAACGGCTGGAGGCGCGTGTGCATTCATCCGTCAAACATATAGAGGCGCAATCGCTTGAAAGAAAGGCGCTGCCGGCGCCGGCGGTCAAAGCTTTCAGTACGTTATATGCGACAGGGAACAGCGCGGTACGCGAGCCCAGTCGCAATTGAAGGCGCCAGAGCTCCGCCAGCGACCAGTGCGGCGAGCGAGAAGCTGGCGTTTCTGCGGGATTGGGCGATATCGGCTGACGTTGATCGCCGCTTCGAACCGGTCCGGTAACGGAGCCGCCATCACGAGCGAAGCAGGGAGGTGCGAAGGCTGGACTTGGGGTAAGCGATGGGCTTGTTCGCGCTACTCAGTCGTTTGTTTCACGGGCCGGCGTGGCTGACGTTCCTCGTCATGGGGATGGCGGCGGGCGGCCTTGCCTTGTGCTCCTTCAACCTGCTGTTCCTGTTTCAGGCCAATTATCATCTGTTATTCGCCTATGGCGCGATGGCCGCGTTCGACGGGGGCGTTCTGCAGTTCATCGAACTGACCGCCTGGGGCTATCTCGGAATTGCCTGCTACGTCGTTGTCGAAGGATGCCTGGAGGGCCTCTTAATCCGGACGCGCCGCGCGCGGCTGTGACGTTAAAAACGAAACGAATCTTGCGCCAGGCGCTGCTTTTGGGCCTGTCCACGGCGGAAACGAAGGGGAGAGCCTCGTCCTGAGGAGCGGCGCCGAGCGCCGCGGCTCGAAGGGGGTCCAGAAGGCGCCACCTGGACCGCCGCTTCGCGGATCCTCAGGACAGAAGGCGCGAAAAAGTTACGCAAAAGCGCAGCTAAGCAATGAAATCATTGGCGCGGGTAAACTTGTGCGGGCGCGCCCGAGGCCCGGCTAGCGCGTCACGACGACCCGCGCGCCAACCCGTGCCCGCCCATAAAGGTCGATAACATCATCGTTGGTCATGCGGATGCAGCCGGACGAAACCGCTTGCCCGATTGTATCCGGCTCATTGGAGCCATGGATTCGATAAAGTGTGCCCGCAAGATACATGGCGCGCGCGCCAAGCGGATTGTCCACTCCCCCCTCCATATGACGAGGAAGGTCCGGGCGACGCCTTAGCATCTGCGCCGGCGGCGTCCAGTCCGGCCACTCTCGCTTGTACCCGATATGGGTGACGCCGGCCCAGGTAAATCCAGGCCGTCCGACCCCAACCCCATACCTGAGCGCCTGGTGATCAGGCAGCACCAGGTAAAGTCGGCGTTCTCTGGTGCGAATGACGAGGGTGCCCGGGACTTCCCGTCCGTCAAACGAGACAGTCTCGCGCGGGATCGGCGTTGCAACCGGCTGCAATTGCGAATCGAGCGCATTGGCGAATACCGGCCCCGCCCCGGCGCCGAGAAAAAGGCCGGCCCAGACGGCGGCGCGGATCAGATTGCGGCGCATGCTTTCCCCCGTAAAGACGATCTCAACGAACGCACGATGGCGCGGCCAGTCCTCCGACTCGACGCCCCGTGGCGTAATTATGGCGTGAATCAGGCGCGATGCAATGCGTTAGGCCCGGCCGGGAATCACGAAATTGATCAATTGCGTTAAATTGTTGCCAAGAAGACACATCGAATTTGCGCGCCGGCCGCATCGGATCGGGAGACAGCGAGGGGGAGGAACGACCTTGACCCTGCTCTCCCCGAGGACTTCAATGACGGAGGACGCCAATCCGAGTTGGGCTGGATTGTCGACGATGGTGGAATGCGGCGATGAAGACTGGATTGACGCTAACCGAAGTGGATGAGCGAATTGCCGCTATCCGGGAAAATCTCGGGCAATTGGTTGAACAGACCGCCGCGGACTCGGGCGCAGGCGACGAAGATTTGAACGCGGCGCGGATCGCCGAACAGGAGGAGGAGCTCGCAAAACTGCTTGAACTGAGGGAAGCCCTCCTGCGGGGATAACCGGGTTCGTCGAACGTCCGCCGGGCTGGCTGAGAGTCAAGGCGGATCGTCAATCGCCGCCAGCCGCTCCGCCTCGGCGAGATCCTCGACAGTGTTGGCGTTGAAGAACGGATCGAGCGGTTCGGCCGGCCAGGCGACCGTCGCGACGCGGTAGCGCCCGGTCCACCCGCCAACCTTGCGCAGGCCTTCGACGACGAGCGCCTGGCGCAATGCGTCGCGCAAACCGACCTTCCATAGTCCGACTACAGGATGAGTTCGCCCTTGCGAGGCGGCAACTGCAAGCTCAGCGCCTTGAGCCGAGACGGCTTGGCGCAATCGGGCGACCAGGTCTCGGGGGAGAAAGGGACAGTCTCCCGGAGCGGAAAGAATCCATTGCGCGCCGGGCCGGTGGGCCGCGGCCCAATCGAGCCCGGCCAGGACTCCGGCGAGCGGCCCCGGATTTTGCTTCACCCCGTCGGCGAGTACGGGCAGGCCAAACGACGCAAAGCGTAGAGGATCGCCGTTGGCGCTGAGAGCCAAGCAATCGCATTGCGGCGCGAGCCGCGCGATGACGCGGGCCAAAATCGTGTGGCCGCCAATTTCGCGCAGCGGCTTGTCGCCGCCGCCTATTCGCCGCGCGAGACCGCCGGCGAGCAAGACGCCTGGCACGCCGGAAGCTTCGGTTGTCACGGTCGCCGCTTTTCGGCTCGCAACGAGCCGCCTCCTCCGGCGCCGCCGTCGCCCATTGCGATTGACGGGCCACGAACGATACGCACATGTCGAGCCATGACCATCACCAAGCTGGATCTGTCGGGACTGAAGTGTCCTCTTCCGGCGCTCAAGACGCGTAAGGCCTTAAAATCCTTGACGCCTGGCGATCGGCTGGAAGTGCGTTGCACCGATCCGCTTGCGGTGATCGACATTCCGCATTTGGTCGGGGTGACGGGCGACCGTTTGGAGATCATCGAGCGCGGCGAGCGCGATACCGTGTTCCGCATCGAAAAGTCCGCTCCGACAGTTGCATCCAAGCCGCCGCCTTCTTGATCATGTCCGACGTTCCACGCCCCGATGCTGGCCGGACCGGAGGGAGTCGATTATTAACATATTAATCATGTAATAGATGTTGGGTAGCTTTGCGCGGCCTTGACCTCCATCGATCGCGCCGGGCATGCGATCTTAAATGGCGCCGCAAGCCATTGGAATCGCTCGAAACGGACTCCAAAATGGCAAGCGCCGCCGACGTCTCGGCGAGACGTCTTCTAGTCCTTCATCCGAACGCTCCCGTGATGTCCTTCATCGTCGGCAAATCGGCGAACGCGTCAAACCGCCCGTTCTCGGCAATGTCCTTCGCGGCCCGCATGAAGCTGCCCCACGCGGCGCGAGCAAGGGATCCGCCGACGCTGATCCGCTTGACGCCAAGATCCTCGAGCTCATGCTTGGTAAAGCCCGGCGAGCCGGCGAGCACATTGACCGGCAGCTTGCCCGCAACCCGCACGACCTCGGCCACTTCCTCCGTCGTCCTGACCAGCGGCACGTAAAGCACGTCCGCGCCCGCTTCCGCGTAGAGGGGAAGGCGCCGCAGCGCCTCGGCGAGGCCGCCAGCCTGGCGAAGGATCGCCTCGCTGCGCGCGGTGAGCAGGACCTTTTCGCCGCTGGCGCTGATCGCCGCGCGCGCCGCGCGCAGCCGGTCGACCGCTTCAGCGACACTGTAAAGGGGAGCGCCGGGATTGCCTGTGTAGTCTTCGATCGAAAAGCCCGAGACGCCAGCGCCGACGCAAAGCCGCGCGCTCTCGTGGACGCCGTCAGCGTCGCGGGCGAAGCCGGCCTCGAAATCGGCGTTGAGCGGCAAGTCCGTCGCTTCGGCGAGGTCGCGGAGGTGGCTCAGCACATAGGCTCGGTCGACCGCGCCATCGCCCTTTCCTGCGGCGAAGGCCATGCCGGCGCTGGTGCTGGCGAGCGCCGGGAAGCCGAGCGACGCGAGATATTTGGCCGAGCCAATGTCAAACGGATTGGGAATGACAAAACAGCCCGGCGCCGCATGCAGCTCGGCGAAGCGGGCGCGCTTTTGAGCGGTAGTCTGACTCATGCGCCAATCCCTCGTAACCCTCGGGCCTTGTCCTCAAGGCGTCCGTTGAAGTGCGTCAGCCGTCCCTCGGCTTTTCCATCTGCCAGATGAGATTCGCACGGACCGCTGGCCATTCGCTGGCGATGATCGAATAAGCGCAGGTGTCGCGCAAGCTCCCGTCCGCCATCCGCATATGGCTGCGGAGCACCCCGTCGAGTTTAGCGCCGAGCCGCTCGATGGCTCGGCGGCTCTGGTGATTGAGGAAGTGGGTCCGGAACTCGACCGCGATGCAATCAAGCGTCTCGAATGCATGGCGTAGCATCAGGAGCTTGCACTCGGTGTTGATCCCCGAGCGCTGAACCGATTTGCGATACCAGGTCGAGCCGATTTCGACCCTGCGACTGACAGCGTCGATATTCATGTAGGTGGTCATACCGGCGGGCTTTCCGCTCGCGAGATCGACCACGGTGAAGGGGAGCATCGACCCCGCCTCGCGCAGCTTCAGCCGCCGTTGGATCTCCGCCCCCACGCGCTCGGGCGAGGGCACCGTCGTGTACCACAGGCGCCAGAGGTCGCCGTCTTTCGTCGCATCGATGAGGCCTGCGCAATGATCCTGCGATAACGGCTCGAGCCTCGCCAAATCGCCGTTCAAAGTCACCGCGTCCGGCCAAGGCGTCAGCGGCTCGTCACGGCGATCATCGATGCCTCGGGTCACGCTTAGCGGGCTAAGTGGCTGTATGCTCACCGGAGCATCCGCATCAATGGTTGTCGCGCGGCACGCCCATCGTCTGCGCGAGGCGCTGGTACTGAACCGCCGGCTTCAGAACCATGCCCTCGTCGAACTGCGCGACCATCTCGCGCTGGATCTGCTGCCAAGGCGTCTGGCTCTTGGGATAGGGGAAGCCGCCCTGGCTCGCCAGCGCAGCCCGACGCTCGTTCAGCTCATCGTCCGATATCAGGATGTTGGCCGTGCCCTTCTTGAGATCGATGCGCACCCGGTCGCCGGTCTTGATCAACGACAATCCCCCTCCCGCGGCCGCTTCAGGCGAGGCGTTGAGGATCGAGGGCGAGCCGGAGGTGCCCGATTGCCGGCCGTCGCCGACGCACGGCAGCGCGTGCACGCCTTTCTTGAGGAGCGCCGCCGGCGGCTGCATGTTGACCACTTCCGCCCCGCCCGGATAGCCGATCGGGCCGGTGCCGCGAATGAACAGGATGCTGTGCTCGTCGATCTTAAGCTTCGGATCGTCAATGCGGTGGTGATAGTCCTCAGGCCCCTCGAACACGATCGCCCGACCCTCGAATGCGTCCGGGTCCTTCGGGTTGGAGAGGAAGCGGGCGCGGAACTCGGCGTCGATGACGCTCGTCTTCATGATCGCGTCGTTAAACAGATTGCCGCTCAGGACGACGAAGCCGGCGTCCTCTTTCAGCGGCTTGTCGATCGGCATGATGACGTCAGGATCGTCCGAATGGATCTTGGCGCAGTTTTCTCCCATCGTCTTACCGTTGACGGTCAGCGCCTTCTCATGGATGAGCTTGCGCTTCATTAATTCGTGGACGACGGCCGGAACGCCGCCGGCGCGATGATATTCTTCGCCAAGATATTTGCCGGCTGGCTGCATGTTGACGAGCAGCGGCACCTTGTGCCCGATCGTCTCCCAATCCTGAATCGAGAGCGGCACGCCGATGTGGCGGGCGATGGCGTTGATGTGGATCGGCGCGTTGGTCGAGCCGCCAATCGCGCTGTTGACGACGATCGTGTTCTCGAACGCCTCGCGCGTCAGGATGTCCGACGGTTTCAGGTCCTCCCACACCATTTCGACGATCCGCTGGCCGGTCCGGTAGGCGATCTGGCCACGCTCGCGGTGGGGCGCGGGAATGGCAGCGCAGCCGGGCAGGCTCATGCCGAGCGCCTCGGCGAGCGAGTTCATGGTGGAGGCCGTGCCCATCGTATTGCAATGACCGACCGACGGCGCCGAGGAGGTCACGATCTCCATGAATTCCTCATAGTCGATCTTGCCTTCGGCAAGGTCGGCGCGCGCCTGCCAGACGACGGTGCCCGAGCCGCTGCGCTGACCATGGTGCCAGCCGTTCAGCATCGGTCCGCCGGAGAGGACGATCGCGGGAATGTTGACCGTCGCGGCGGCCATGATGCAGGCCGGGGTCGTCTTGTCGCATCCGGTCGTCAGCACCACGCCGTCGATGAAATAGCCCATCAGGATTTCGACGAGGCCGAGATAGGCGAGATTGCGGTCCAGCGCCGCGGTCGGCCGCTTTCCGGTCTCCTGAATTGGGTGCACAGGAAATTCGAACGCCAGCCCCCCGGCCGCGGTGATCCCGTCGCGAACGCGCTTCGCGAGTTCGAGGTGATGGCGGTTGCAGGGCGAAAGATCCGAGCCGGTCTGCGCGATGCCGATGATCGGCTTGCCGGAGCGCAGCTCGCCGGGCGTCAGGCCGAAATTGAGGTAGCGCTCGAGATAAAGCGCCGTCATTCCCGGGTTGTCAGGATTGTCGAACCATTGTTTGGATCGCAGTGACCGCTTCGCGTCGTCCGTAGAGCCGCCATTTGATTTGGTCTTGGATTTATCGGGCATCGCTCTCGTTCGCCTCCCTGGCGCATGTTCGTCGCGCCGGCGCTGTCATGTCATTATGAACCAGATCGCGGAGCGAATTCAATGTTTCGCTAGAGCCGGCCGTTCCAGGGGCGCTGGCGTGGCCACCCAAAAGAGCGACTCACATGGCGAGCGGGGACACGCCAAACAGCCAGAGGTGTAAACCGGCCATCAGCAGCGCATAGACGACCAAGCCGACGACAACCGCGCCGGCCGTAGCGGCGAGCTGCGGCTCGGGATAGACGACGCCGTGCCGCCGGTCGCGAGCATAAGAGCTGACGAGATCGGCGGCCGACCAGACGAGGAAAGCGCCGAACAGCAGCAGATCCGCCTCAGACCCGTTGGCGAAGAGGTGGCCCGCGCTCCACGCCAGCACTGCCCAGAGCATGGGATGGTGGACAATGACCGCAATGTGGCTTCGCTTGAAGAGAAAGCTGGCGAACAGAATGAGCGCGACCAGCATCAGAAGCATAGTGATGTGCCGCGCCCCCGTCGGGGACGTCCAGAGCTGGGGCGCATCATAGCGCGCTCGCGCGAAGCCCCAGAGGATCAACACGAAGCCAATAACCGACACGAGCGAATAGACAGCCTTCCACGGGCCCTCGCCGATCCGCGCGATCGCGCTGTCGCGGCCGCTCTCGGAGACGATGCGGGTCGAGTGGAGGCCGAGAAAGATGACGAGGCCGAGGACCAAAATCGTCATGGGCAATCGCCTTGAGACGGGAATTGTTCGCTAGCCACGAAGGTTAGGCGCCCGAACACGACGAAGGCAAGGCCGGCGTGTCCTTGCGCCATCACCCAACCGAGTCGCATGAAAGGGGCCATCCATAAGGACGCCCTCGATGACCTGGTCCGCCGCCCAGTATGTCAAATTCGAACATGAGCGAACTCGGCCCGTGCGCGATCTTGTGTCGCGAATTCCTAATGCCGAGGTTATCAGCGCTGCTGACATTGGCTGCGGTCCCGGCAATTCGACCGAAGTCTTGCGCGAGCGCTACCCGCAGGCAGACATCATCGGCCTCGATTCCTCGACCGACATGGTCGAAGCGGCGCGCAAGCGTCTCCCCGACCTCGCTTTTGAGGTGGTGGACATTCGCGACTTGCGCCCGAAGGAGCCGTTCGATGTGATCCTCGCCAATGCGGTGCTGCAATGGATTCCGGGTCACGAGACGCTGTTCCCGGCGCTGATCGCCAAACTCGGTCCGGGCGGGGCGCTTGCTGTGCAAATGCCCGACAATTTGGACGAGCCGTCACATCGGTTGATGCGCGAGGTCGCAAGCGACGGGCCATGGGCGGCGAAGCTCAAGGTCGCCGCAAGCGCGCGGGCCGAGCGGCACGCCGCCGCGTGGTATTTCCGCCTGCTGCGCCCGTTTGCGCCTCATGTCGATATCTGGCGCACGACTTACTTTCATCCGCTCGCCGGCGCGCCTGCCGTCGTCGAATGGCTGAAGGGAACGGGTCTTCGCCCTTTCCTTGATCCGCTCGAGAAGAGCGAGCGGGAGGCTTTCCTTGCTCGCTATGTGGAGGCGATCGCTCGAGCCTATCCGGCGGAGGCGGATGGGACCGTTCTGCTGCCGTTTCCCAGGCTGTTTGTCGTCGCCACGCGTTAAACCTCTAATTTGCTCTCTGCGTCTGCGGAAGATAGCGTGAAGGCTGTTGGAGGGAAGACGCTATGCCTAAATATCTGTTCGAAGCGCGCTACAGTCCGGAAGGCGCCATCGGTCTCGCAAAGGAAGGCGGCACGAGCCGTCGAGACGCGGTCAAGAAGCACCTCAATGAGATCGGCGGCAAGCTGGAATTGATGTATTTCGCATTCGGCGACGTCGATTGTTTCGTCATCGTCGACCTGCCCGACAATGTGAGCGCGGCGGCCCTCTCGCTCGCGGTGAACGAGAGCGGCATGATCGCGAGCAAGGCGATCGTACTGTTGACGCCTGAGGAAATGGACAAAGCGGCCAATACAAAGGTCCACTTTAGGGCTCCGGGCAAGAAGTCTTCGGCCTGATGCTTCCAACGCGCCGGTCCTTCGTGCTATGGCGGCGCGCTTTCCAAGCGCCCGTAGCTCAACTGGATAGAGTATCGGTCTTCGAAACCGAGGGTTGGCGGTTCGAACCCGTCCGGGCGCGCCACAATTTTAACTGTTTATCCTGGACCGAACTGAGACTGACGGTCTCATTGCCTTTCGTGGCGCAACGTCACCGCAGATAAGTGCTCGTACACATCTGGACGTGGACAGCCGCACCCGCCACGCCGCCGGAAGCAGGCTCAGGTGCGCGATCGAAATCCCCGCCCCTCGGCCGTGCCCAGCGGAGCGTGACGCCGGCGGCCTATCCCCGACGCGCTGAGATTCCGTAATGGCCGCCGCCGAACCGCGCCAATAGATCTGCTGTGCGGCGGCATTTCCAGAATTGGCTAACCGACACAAACCTCCGCCATCACCCCACGCACGTATCGATCTTCGGCTCCTCCGAATTGAAGCGCGAGCGAGCGCTTCCAGCGCTATCGAGCGCGGAGACATTATTGACGATCGTCGCATGCCCGGAGTGGCACCGATAGAATTCAGTTGACACGCTTAGTGCGCCATGAATTACTAAACTTAAGAGGTCGTACCGAGTAACAATCGTTTGAACTCGCTGACAACGCGACTGTTTAGTAACGGCCGGCAGTGCGCGGCCAACATCGGAGGAGCGGACAATGAGGATGAGCAAGACCAACCTATCTTTGGCGTGCGCCGCGGGATCGCTGGCGTTGACTCTCGCGGCATCATCGGCGCACGCTCAAGGCAAGTCCCTTACGTTATGCTGGGCCGCGTGGGACCCGGCTAATGCTCTGGTCGAACTGGACAAGGACTTCACCGCCAAGACCGGGATCGAGATGAAGCACGAGTTCGTCCCTTGGACGAGCTACGCGGACCACTTCATCAACCTGCTCAACTCGCGCAGCAGCGAATGTGACCTGATCATCGGCGACAGCCAATGGATCGGCGGCGCGGCGGAGAACAAGTGGTACGTCAAGCTCAACGATTTCTTCGACAAGAACAAGATCTCGATGGACACGTTCTTGCCCGCGACCGTCGTCGGATATGCGGAATGGCCAAAGAACACGCCGAACTACTGGGGCTTGCCCGCCATGGCCGACGCAGTCGGCTGGACCTATCGCAAGGATTGGTTCGAGAAGCCGGAAATCCGCGCCGAATTCAAGGCGAAGTACAATCGCGAACTCGAGCCGCCCAAGACCTGGGACGAACTGATCGAGGTCGCGAAGTTCTTCACGGGCAAGGAGATCGACGGCAAGAAAGTCTATGGCGCATACGTGTTCAGCGAGCGCGGCTCGGAAGGCATCACGATGGGCGTCACCAACGCGATGTACAACTACGGCTTCGACTATATGGACCCGAAGAAGCCATACCAGATGGCGGGCATCGTCAACTCCGCTGGCGCCGCCAAAGGCATGGACGTCTACAAGGAGCTGTTTACCTGCTGCCAGCCGCCGGGGCTGACGAACGCCTACATGCAGGAAGGTCTCGACGCCTTCAAGTCCGGCCAAGTCGCGATGCAGATGAACTGGTACGCGTTCTTCCCTGGCCTGGCCAAGGACCCGAACGTCGGCGGGGACAAAATCGGCTTCTTCAAGAACCCAGCCGGTCCTGCTGGTGACTTCACTCAGCTTGGCGGTCAGGGCCTCTCTGTGGTCGCGGCTTCGAAGAATGTCGACGATGCGCTCGCTTATGTGAAGTGGTTCGCGCAGCCGGAGGTTCAGCAGAAGTGGACGGATCTTGGCGGCGCTTCGGCGTCCAAGGCCGTGCTGGACTCGGACGCCTATAAGAAGAGCGCCGCCTACGCGCCGTCGTTCGTCGAGTCGATGGGCATGGTCAAGGACTTCTGGGCCGAACCGTTGTACGTCCCGCTCCTCCTCGACATGCAGAACCGCGTGCACGACTACGTCGTCGCCAACAAGGGCACGTCGCAGCAAGCACTCAACTCGTTGGTCAAGGACTGGATCAAGGTGTTCAAGCAGGAAGGCAAAGACCCTTCCTGAGCGCGTAACGCTTGGTTCTCTCAAACCTCTCCTCGGCGGCACGATCCGCCGGGGAGACTCGACCGCTCCACGAGCTGGCAGGTTATGTCGGTGACGAATAACGCACGAGGCATCGCCGAAGGATTAGCCTTCCGGGCGCCGGCGACGGCAGTGCGGGTGCGCGGCCTGTCTGATCGGGCCGTCGCGTGGCTTTTCATCCTGCCGACGATGCTGTTGCTGCTCGCGATCAACATCTTCCCGTTGATCTGGGCGATCCGTCTATCGTTCACCGGGTTGATGGCCAATCTGCCGACGCCCGGTCGATTCATCGGCATCGATAATTACGTCGACATTCTCACCGATGAGGACATTTGGGCGAACTTTCAGATAACCGCGCATTTTGTGTTTTGGACGATCGCGCTGCAGGTCCTGGTCGGCCTGGGCCTCGCGCTGCTGATCAATCAAAAATTCCGCGGCCACAGCTTCTGGACAACAGTCATCCTCCTGCCGATGATGTTGTCCCCGGCGGTGGTGGGCAATTTCTGGACCTTGCTGTTCCAGCCGCAAATCGGGCCGTTCAATTATCTTGTCGGCTTTTTCACCGGCGTTGCGCCGAGCTCGTTCACAATGATCGGAAGCGTCGCCTTGGCGCCGTGGACGATCGTGCTGGTCAACACCTGGATGTGGACGCCCTATGTCATGCTGATTTGCCTGGCCGGTCTGCGCTCGATCCCGGATTACATTTACGAGGCGGCGGAGGTCGACCGCGCCTCCCCGTTGAGGCAATTCGTGTCGATCACGCTCCCGATGGTCCTCCCTTTCCTCATGCTCGCCGTGCTTTTCCAGGCGATCCAGTCGTTCGTAATGTTCGACTTGGTCAATCTGCTCACCTCGGGGGGACCAGGATCGACCACCGAACTGGTCTCGATCACGCTGAAGCGCGCCGCGTTTGAAAAGTGGGAAACGGGCTACGCGTCAGCGCTCGCTGTGATCCTTTTTGTCACGATATTCGGGGCGGCTAACATCTACGTGAGGGCGCTCAATAAAGTGAAACAGCAATGAGCGCGGTCCAGGCTCCTCGTCCGTTCTCCGAGCCGTCGCCGCTTGTCCGTTGGCTCTCCGGCGCCGTCGTCGTCTTTTACGCCATCGTCACGATCTTGCCTCTGATTTGGATCGGCGCGACCGCCTTCAAGTCGCAAGAGGACGCAATCGCGTATCCGCCAAAGGTGTTCTTCAAGCCGACGCTCGAAGGCTTTGTCGATCTGTTCACGGTGCAGACGCATCAGTCGCACGATTTCATCGCCAAGCTGCCGCCCCCCAAGACGTGGTACGAGAAGATTGCCCGCGACCGCGACATGGTGATTGCCGGTCCGTCGCGGTTCGTCGAGCGCTTCTTGAATTCGCTGATCATCGGCTTCGGCTCGACCATTCTGGCGACTTTTTTAGGCGTGCTGGCCGCCTACGGGTTTTCGCGCTTTCGCGTCCCGTTCGCCGACGATCTGTTATTTTTCGTCCTGTCGACGCGCATGATGCCGCCAATCGCGGTCGCGGTCCCCATTTACATGATGTACCGCTGGCTTGGCCTCTACGACACGCGGATCGGGATGATCCTTTTGTACACGGCGGTGAACGTGTCGCTCGCGGTCTGGCTGCTGAAGGGTTTCATCGACGAGATTCCGCGCGAATACGAAGAAGCGGCTTTGGTCGACGGTTACACGCGGCTGCAGGCGTTTCGAAAGGTTGTGCTGCCGCAGGCGGCGACCGGCATCGCCGCGACGGCGATCTTCTGTCTGATTTTCTCGTGGAACGAGTACGCGTTCAATCTCTTGCTGACGAGCTCAGACGCGCAGACGATGCCGCCCTACATCCCCTTCATCATCGGCGAGGGCGGACAAAACTGGCCTGCGGTCGCAGCGGGAACGACTCTTTTTCTGCTGCCGATCCTGATTTTCACGGTCGCACTTAGAAAGCATCTTTTACGCGGCATCACATTCGGGGCGGTGCGCCGATGACCATAGAGACCGAACTGTCGAAAGCAGACGCGTCGGTGTGGCGACACCCATTCCGCCGCGGGCCATGGGAAACGCTCGCGACCATCGTCATCGCCACCGGCGTCGTCATGTTGTGCCAGCCGTTCTGGCTCGTGTTCTACACCTCCTCCTTCCTGACCATCTTGACCGGCGTCGCGATGTTTGTCGTTGTCACGAAATTCCCCGATTAGAGCGCGGACTCATGGCGCAGATCAGGGTTCAATCTCTGCACAAGTCTTTTGGCGATTTCGTCGCAGTGAAGGACTCGAACTTTATCGTCGAGGACGGCGAGTTCTTTTGCCTGCTTGGTCCGTCCGGCTGCGGCAAGACAACCACCCTGCGCATGATCGCGGGCCTAGAGCTGCCGACCTCAGGTCGCATTTTGCTGGCAGGCGAGGATGTTACGCTCAAGCGCGCCTCGGCCCGGGACATTGCTTTCGTATTCCAGCTTTTCGCGCTCTATCCGCACATGAATGTGCGGCGGAATATCGCCTTTCCGCTGGTCTCGATGGGCGTGAAGCGCGCCGAGGTCAAGACGCGGGTCGAGGAAGCCGCTCGCATTCTGCGGATCACCGAATTGCTCGATCGCCCAGTGTCGGGTCTGTCGGGCGGCGATCGCCAGCGTGTGGCTCTTGGACGCGCCATCGTGCGCCGGCCGCTCGCGTTCATGATGGATGAACCGCTGGGCGCGCTCGATTCGGAATTCCGTCAGGTCATGTGCGGCGAATTGCGCGGACTGCACGACAGGCTCAAGGCGACCACCGTCTATGTCACGCACGACCAGATCGAGGCGATGTCGCTTGGCGACAAGATCGCCGTGATGAGCCACGGCGCGATCGAACAGCTGGGCGCGCCGCAGGAGATCTATGATCGTCCGGCGTCGGTCTTCGTCGCCGATTTCATCGGCTCGCCCCCAATGAACCTGCTGACCTTCCACGACTCGTTGGAGCCGGGCCGCGCCAGGGTCCGGCTCGATGGCGCCGAGATCGCCGTTCCGGCGCCGCGCGAGGGCGTGTCGGCGCGCGATTTGATCCTTGGCGTACGTCCCGAGCATGTGCGCCTGAACGATCAAGCCCCGTTGCGCGGTGAGGTTTTCGGCACGGAATATCTCGGCACGACACAGATCGTCACCGTCACCACCCCGCATGGCCTCGCGAAAGCTCGACTGCCCGCGAATTTCAAGGTGTCGGTCGGCGACCGCGTCGGGCTCGAATTCCGTCCTGACCGCATCTCGCTGTTCGACGCCGCTTCCGGCCGCGCCATCCAGACCGCGCTCCATGATCATGCGCCCGCAATGGAGCTCGCCCATGGCTGAGGTGGCGCTCGAGGGCGTTTCGAAACGCTTTGGCGCGACGAGCGCTGTCTCCGATCTGTCGCTCATTATCGACGACGGCGCGTTCGTGGTGCTGCTCGGGCCGACCGGCGCGGGCAAGACGACGACTTTGCGCCTGGTCGCCGGGCTCGAGAAACCGGACGCCGGGCGGATCCGCATCGCCGGCCTGGATGTCACAAGCGCCTCACCTGCGCAGCGCGACGTCGCCTTCGTCTTCCAGCAATATTCGCTCTACCCGCATCTCTCGGTGTTCGACAATTTGGCCTTCCCTTTGCGCTCTCCCGCACGGCGTTCGCCTGAACCGCGGATCCGGCAGAGGGTCAACGAAGTCGCGGCGCTGCTGAGGATCTCCGATAAGCTGGAGGAGCGGGTCACCAGGCTTTCCGGCGGCCAGATGCAGCGTGTCGCCATCGGTCGCGCCCTGGTTCGCTCGCCGGCCATCTATTTGATGGACGAGCCGCTTTCGTCGCTGGACGCCAAGTTGCGCGCCGAATTGCGTATCGAGCTCAAGCGCATCCAGACGGAACTCGGCGCCACGATCCTTTATGTGACGCACGACCAGACGGAGGCGATGACGCTCGGCACCCGCGTCGGCGTCATCGAGAACGGCCGTCTGGCGCAGGTCGGCACGCCACGACAAGTCTACGAGGATCCGCTGAATGTCTACGTGGCTGCGCGCTTGGGCAGCCCGCCGATTAACCTCGCGCCACGCGCACTCTTTCCCGACATCGCGATGCCGGAGAGCGCAACGACGGTGGGCGTTCGCACCGAACACGCCCACATCAGCAAAGCCAACGGCAAGCGCGCCTCTGGCCGCGTCAGATGGGTCGAGCATCTCGGCGATCAGGATCATTTGCATGTCGATCTCGGCGAGCGCGATTTCATCACGCTGGCTGATCCCGATTCTGGGCTCGGGCCGGGCGACGAAGTGGCCATCGCGTTGACCGATCCTCTCTTCTTCGACGCGGCGGGCGAACGGGTGCGCGCATGACCCCAGCCCTTCTGCACCGCCTGATCGTCGCCGTGTCCGATGATGTGATCGCTCATGCCGACGAACTGACCGCTCTCGACCAGGCGGTCGGCGATGGCGATCATGGCGTCAACATGAAGCGAGGTTTCGAGGCGGTGCGGGCCGACGCTCAAGCGACGGCGGAGAAGCCGCTGGCGGAAGCGCTTAAGGCGATCGGCACGCAACTCGTTATGAAAGTAGGCGGCGCCTCCGGCCCGCTTTACGGCACTCTTTTCCTCGCGCTGAGCAAGGAGATCGCTCCAGACGCTTCGAATCTGCCGACGGCCTTCGGCAAGGCCGTCGAAGCAGTCAGGGCCCGCGGCAAATCGCAGCCGGGCCAGAAGACAATGCTGGACGTTCTGACGCCCGTGCAGACCGCTCTCGTCGAAGGCGGGGCAGACCTTCCATCTCGCCTTCCCATCGTCGCCGCTACGGCCGCCGAGGCGACGATCCCGATGCTGGCGACTCGCGGCCGGGCCTCGTTCCTGGGTGAGCGCTCGATCGGGCATATGGACCCTGGGGCCAGGTCGTCAGCCTTGATGGTCGCGTCCGTTTGCCGTGCATTGGAGGGCTGAACATTGGCGAATGTCGGGATCGTAATCGTGTCGCACTCGCCGAAGATCGCCGAGGGAGCCGCGGACATGGTGCGCCAAATGGTGGGTGGCAGTGTTAATCTGGCCTACACGGGGGGCGATCCCGGGGGCGGGCTTGGAACCGGCGTGGCGTCAATCCGGGACGCGATCGACCGCGCATGGTCGGAGGCCGGGGTGGCCATTTTGGTCGATCTGGGCGGCGCCGAAACGAATAGCGAAATGGCGGTCGAAATGCTCGACGCCGAGCGGCGCGGCCGCGTCGTGGTGTGCAATGCCCCGATTGTCGAAGGCGCGGTCATGGCCGCCACGGAGGCGTCCGGCGGTTCTACATTGGAGACCGTCAGGCGCACAGCCGAGGAGCTTTCTCCGTGACGAAGGATGCGGCAATGAAAGACGAGACCGCAGCCGAACAGGCGACCGACCTGGCAGAACTCATCAACGCGGTGGGTCTGCATGCACGCCCTTCAGTCAAGCTCACACAGCTTGCCAAAACATTCGACTGCCGTGTTGAGATCGCGTTATCGGCCGACGGACCGTGGGTGGACGCCAAGAGCCCGGTGAAGGTTATGCGCGTAAAGGCGCCGCGCGGCGCCGTCCTGCATGTGCGCGCGTTCGGGAAGGGCGCCCGGGCGGCGGCGGCGGCCCTCGTGGGTCTGGTGCGCGACGGTTTTGGCGAGGCGATTGATCAGCCCGCAGATCAGAGCCATGGCTGAGATTCGCCTCTTCGGTCGAAGCGCAGCGCCGGGCATGGCGGATGGCGTCGTGACCGTGCTTCGCGCCGTCGGGCGGCGTGAGCGCGAGGCCGGCACGCCGGCGCAGGAGGCCTTGGCGCTGAAAGACGCCCTCGCGCACGCGTTGGCCGAGATCGAAACTTTGGCCGGACAGGCCGCCAGTGAGGCGAGCGACATGCTCGCCTTCCAGGCCGCGATGCTCTCCGATGACGAACTGGCCCGGCCGGCGTTCGCATCCGTCTCAGCCGGCGAATCGGCGTCCGCTGCGTGGGAGGCCGCAATGGCCGACGAAATCTCCGGTTATCGCGCCGGCGAGGACGCCTATTTCTCCGCTCGCGCCGCCGATCTCGAGGACATCCGCGACCGCGTGCTCGGGCATTTGACGCCGGCGGCGGATGGCGCCCCCATCCCTGGCGGCTCTGTGGTGGTCGCGACTGACCTGCCTCTCTCGCGCTTTCTCGGCATCGACTGGGCGCAGGGCGGCGCCATTGTGCTGACGGAGGGCAGCCCGACCAGCCACGTTGCCATGCTCGCTCGGGCCCGCCGCGTACCAATGGTCGTGGGACTCGCCGCCGCTGCCGACTGGATGTCCGGCCGCGAGGCGCTGGTCGACGCCGTCAGCGGCGAAGTGGTGCTGGATCCCACGGAAGACACCCGCAACGCCTTCGCCGCGAAAGCTGGCCGCGCAGAGGCTGCGGCCACCGCCGCCGCGGCCTTTCGACAGGGGCCGGCCGTCACGAAGGACGGAACCGCGATCGCTGTGAACCTCAACGCCGCCAGCGCAGCCGAGCTCGAGGGGATCGATCCCGCGATTTGCGACGGTATTGGCCTCGTGCGCACGGAACTGATGTTTTACGGACCTGGCGGGCCGCCGGACGAGGACGCGCAATACGAGGCCTATCGCCGCATCCTCGCTTGGGCCCGGGGGCGTCCAGTCAGCATTCGGACTCTCGACGCCGGTGGCGACAAGCCAATCGAAGGCGTGACGATGAGCGGCGAAAGCAATCCGTTCCTCGGCGTCCGGGGGATACGGCTGTCGTTCCGCCATCCCGCTTTGTTCCAAGTCCAGCTTCGCGCTCTCGCGCGCGCGGCGATGCACGGCGACCTGCGCGTCATGCTGCCCATGGTGACCGTGCCGGCAGAAGTCGAGGCGGCTCGATCGCTGCTGGACGAGGCCATGGCGAGCCTCGCGCGCGACGGCATTCCCGCCGTCCGCCCGAAACTCGGGATCATGATCGAGGTGCCGGCCGCCGCTATCGCGGTCGACCAGTTCGACGCCGACTTCTTCTCGATAGGCTCCAACGACCTGACCCAATACGTCACCGCCGCCGGCCGCGATATTGGGGCGGTCGCCGATCTGGCCGACCCCCTGAACCCTGCGGTGCTGCGATTAATCGCGTCCGTCGCCCGGCACGGGCGAGAAGCGGGACGCGAAGTCAGTCTCTGCGGCGATGCAGGAGGCGAACCTCGGGTGATTGGCGCATTGCTTCGAGCCGGCCTGCGCTCGCTGTCGGTTGTGCCTCAATCGGTGGGCGCGGCCAAGCAGGCGATCGCCGCCGTCGATTTGCGTGAAGCGGCGCCATGAACGACGCCGTCCGGGGCGACACGGTCGCTGACTACAAGCGCCTGCTCCAGACCGTGTGCGAGAACCGTCCTTCCGGCACGCGCGGGCGCCTCGCTGTTGCCCTTGGCACGAACCGTTCCTTCGTGTCGCAATTGGTCAATCCGGCCTACGCAATGCCGATACCGGCCCAGCACCTCGCAACCATTTTCGAGGTCTGTCACTTCTCGCCGGCCGATCGTGCCGCCTTTCTCGCGATCTACGATAACGCGCATCCCGGCCGGCGCGAAACGGGGGAGTCGGCTGCGGGAAGTCGGGTGGTCAGTCTCATCGTGCCCGATTTGGGGAGCGCGCGTCGAAACCAGGCGGTCGACGCCTTGATCGCGGAATACGGGCGCCACGTCGCACGCCTCGCGATGCTGCTCAAGGACTGAAGCCGGCGCGTTCGAACGGCCAAGACGGAGGAAATCCGAATGAAAAGACTGATGAATGCCGTAGACGCGATGCTCGACGAAAGCCTCGATGGCTTTGCGGCCGCGCACGCCGACATCGTCGAACTGGGAGCCGATCGGAAATTCGTCCGCCGGCGGGCGCTCAGCCGGGGCAAGGTCGCGCTGATATCCGGCGGTGGCTCCGGCCATGAACCCTTGCATGCCGGCTTCGTCGGCCACGGCATGCTCGACGCAGCCTGCCCAGGACAGGTGTTCACTTCCCCGACGCCCGACCAGATGGTGGCCGCTATCGAGGCGGTCGACACCGGCGCGGGCTCGTTGCTGATCGTCAAGAACTACGAAGGCGACGTCATGAACTTCGAGATGGCGGGCGAGGTCGCCGCCGCCGAAGGTCGGAAGATCTTGACAGTGGTGACGAATGACGACGTCGCGGTGCCCAACTCGACCTGGTCCACCGGCAGGCGCGGGGTCGCCGGCACCCTCGTGGTGGAGAAAATTGTCGGCGCCGGCGCTGAACAGTCGATGGGGCTGGCGGAGTTGCAGGAGCTCGGCCGCAAAGTAAACGACCACACGCGATCGTTCGGCGTCGCCTTAACTGCATGCACCGTGCCGGCCGCAGGCAAGCCGACGTTCCACCTTGCCGTCGATGAAATGGAGGTGGGAGTAGGTATCCACGGCGAACCTGGACGCCGGCGCAGCAAGCTCGCTTCGGCCGACGCCATCGCCGAGGACATGCTGGGCGCGATCCTCGGCGATCTCGCGCCTCGTGAGGGGAGCGAATGTCTTCTGCTGGTCAATGGCTTTGGCGGCACTCCGCTGATGGAGCTTTACCTGATGGTTAACGCCGCCCGACGCATCCTCGCGGGCCGCGGCCTTAAGATCGTCAGGCACCTGACCGGCTCGTTGGTCACTTCCCTCGACATGGCCGGCTGCTCGCTGACGGTCACTCTGCTCGACGAGTCCCTGATCCGGCTGTGGGACGCCCCGGTCAAGACTGCTGCCCTTTCCTGGTAAAATCAACGGCTTACTGGCTCGTTGGCCTCATTTTACCAAATCAAACATGTTGTTAGGTTGGCGGGGCCGGCGGACCGGATGATCGACGTAATCCCTCGTCGCCAGTGGATCGGAAATGGCGCCGCAACCCGTTGAAATCCCTCAAAACGGACGCCGAAATGGCGCCGGCCTCGCTCACCTTTCGCCGCGCCAGCCGGCTGCTGCGCCTCCGCTCCCGAACGATGTCCCTCAGCGCCACCAGCTTCCTTCCAGCGCCTCGAGGTCCGGCTCGGCCATGCGGCCGAGCGTCGAGGCGATCGAGCGGCGCTGAACCGCGATCGCGTTCTCCGCCATCCGGCGGCTGGAGCCGCTTCGCTCAGGGCTTGTTCGGGGCGTCCAGAAGGGCCCCCGTGCGGAACAGCAAGCCTGCCGCGCCCGCGCCGATGAGCGGGGCGATGATGAACAGCCAGAGCTGCCAGACCGCGCCAGGATTTGAGCCGATTCCGACCAGCGCCGGACCGATCGATCGGGCGGGATTAACCGAGGTGCCGGTGATGTTGATGCCGACGAGATGGATGACCACCAGGGTCAGCCCGATGGCGAGGCCGGCGAAGCCGGTCGGCGCGAATGGGTGGGTGACGCCGAGGATGCAAACCAGAAACAGGAACGTGGCCACCACCTCAAACACGAAGGCGGAGACGACATTGTATTCGCCCAGGTAGCCCGCGCCCCAGCCGTTCTGGCCGAGCCCGCCGGTCCAGCCCTGAGCCTTGCCGGTCAGGATGAGATAGAGCACCACCGCAGCAACGATCGCGCCCAGCACCTGGGCGATCCAGTAGCTGATCATATCGGCGACGCTCATGCGCCCGGCGACATAGACGCCGAAGCTCACCGCCGGATTGACGTGGCAGCCGGAGATCGGCCCGATACCGTAGGCCATGGCGACGATGGCGAAGCCGAACGCGCTCGCGATGCCCAAGAGGTCGACCGCGGTCGGACCCGACCCCATGCCTCCAACCACCGCTGCCCCGCAGCCGAAGAATACGAGCGCGAAAGTGCCGATAAACTCTGCGACCTGTTTGTTCATCCCGTCCCCCTCCCATCCCGCGACCAATCCCGGGGCGCCTTTATAGCCGCGGCCCGAGCATCCGAAAAGGGCGCCCCGTGCCTGGCTCCTCTGGAATCCCCGGTAAGCTGAGAGGCAGCCGAGCGAAGTTTCACGCCCGCTTCACATCGCTCTCGGTTTCGCGCAAGCCCTTCGCCAAGACCGCGCCGGCTGTGGCCCGTAGCGACACGCCAAGCGCCTTGAGCGCCGCTTCTCTCGCTGAGCCGCGCTTAAAGATCAGCCTGACCAGCCGCGACGCGCCGTCGCCAACAATCTTCAAGCCCCCGATCCCGGCGCCCGAGCGCCGCCAATCGGCATAGGCGAGGAGGGGCGCGAGCGTCGCCCCCTGTCCGGCCGAGGCGAGATGACGCAATGTCTCGAGGCTCGTTCCCCGGACGTCCGCGCCGTGCGCCGTCCTATCCGCCGCATTACAGAGCGCCAGTGCCTGATCGCGCAGACAATGACCCTCCGCCAGCAGAAGAAGGGTGCTGGGATCGATCTCCTCGACCCCGATTGAGGCGCGCCCACGTTTTTTCGTATGACTGGAGAAGACGAGGAAGAAGGGCTCGTCGTAGAGTTCGATCGCCGTCAATTTGGCGTCTCGCGGGTCGGTCGCGATGACCACCGCGTCCAGGGCGCCGTCGCGCAAGCGCGCAAGAAGCCGTTCGGTCAGATCCTCCGCCAGGTAGAGGGGCGTGTGCGGCAGCGCCTGGGCGAGCTCCGGCAGGGCGATCGGCAGTAGGTAGGGCGCCACGGTCGTGATGACGCCGAGACGCAGTTCGCCCGCGAAGGGGTCGCGCGCCGCATCGGCTGCGGCGGTCACGCCCGCCGCAGCGGCGAGCGTGGCGCGCGCCTGCGCCACGACGGTCGCCGCCCTGTCGCTGACGCGAGCGCCGCGACCTTCGCGGTCGAACAGGCGAAGGCCAAGCTCGGCCTCCAGCTTAAGGATCTGGCCGCTCAGCGTGGGCTGGCTGACGTTGCAGGCCGCCGCCGCTCGGCCAAAATGACTGTGGTCGGCAACCGCGACCACATATTCGAGGTCTCGAAGGTTCATGGATGAAAGATCGGCGACGCCGATTGCTTGTCAAGAGATAATCGATTGGACCGATCGGCGGTCCGGCGCTAGAACAGACCGGTGAGTTTCTCGGAGTGCATCGCCTGCGTTCGCCGGCGGGCCTTCCTGAAAAGCATCGAAGATCGGTTTGTTTGGTTCGTCTCAACGCCGACCGTGGCGAAGGCGGCAGAAACCTAGAGCTGTACACTATTGGAGAGGAACATGACGAGCGAAAGCAAGTGCCCGGTCGCGGGCGGAAGTCGTGGGCCGTCGCACCGGGACTGGTGGCCCGGCCAACTGAACATTCAGGTTCTCCACGGGAACTCGTCCCTGTCCGATCCGATGGGCGAGGAGTTCGATTACGCGAGGAGTTCAGGAGTGTCGATCTAAAGGCCGTGATCAAGGACCTGCACGCCGTGATGACGGACTCGCAGGCCTGGTGGCCGGCCGACTTTGGCCACTACGGCGGACTCTTCATCCGCTTGGCCTGGCACAGCGCCGGGACTTACCGCATCGCCGACGGGCGCGGCGGCGCCGGCGGCGGCCAGCAGCGTTTCGCGCCCCTCAACAGTTGGCCGGACAACGCGAATCTCGACAAGGCGCGCCGGCTTTTGTGGCCGATCAAGCAGAAGTACGGCCGGAAACTGTCCTGGGCTGATCTCCTGATCCTCGCCGGCAACGTCGCGCTCGAGTCGATGGGTTTCAAGACGTTCGGTTTTGGAGGCGGCCGCGCCGACGTCTGGGAGCCAGAAGAGCTCTACTGGGGTCCCGAAGGGACGTGGCTGGGCGACGAGCGCTATAGCGGCGAACGCGAGCTGCAGAATCCGCTGGGCGCCGTGCAGATGGGGCTCATCTACGTCAATCCGGAAGGGCCGAACGGCAAGCCGGACCCGGTCGCTGCGGCCAGAGACATCCGCGAAACCTTCTTCCGCATGGCGATGGACGACGAGGAGACCGTCGCGCTGATCGCCGGCGGGCACACGTTCGGGAAGACCCACGGCGCCGGCGATCCGTCATTCGTCGGCCCGGAGCCGGAAGCTGCCGCGATCGAGGATCAGGGCCTCGGTTGGAGGAGCACGCATGGGACGGGGATGGGACCCCACGCCATCACGGGCGGCCCGGAGGTCACTTGGTCGCAGACGCCGACGAAGTGGAGCAACCACTTCTTCGACAACCTGTTCAAGCACGATTGGGAGCTGACCAAGAGCCCCGCCGGGGCCTATCAATGGCAGGCAAAAGGTGCCGCCGGCCGATGTTCCGGACGCGTACGACAAGGCGAAAAAACATGTTCCGACGATGCTCACGACGGACCTCGCGCTGCGAATGGACCCGGCGTACGAGAAGATCTCGCGGCGCTTCTACGAGCGCCCGGATCAGTTCGCGGACGTGTTCGCTCGCGCCTGGTTCAAGCTAACCCACCGCGATATGGGCCCGATCGTGCGCTACCTCGGCCCGCTCGTGCCTAAGGAGACGCTGATCTGGCAAGATCCGATCCCGGCGGTGAACCATCCGCTGATCAATGATCGCGACATCCAAGCTTTGAAGGCGAAGCTTGCCGCCTCCGGGCTATCGATTTCCGAGCTCGTCTCGACGGCCTGGGCGTCGGCGTCGACGTTTCGCGGCTCCGACAAGCGCGGAGGAGCAAACGGCGCGCGCATTCGCCTTGCGCCCCAGAAGGACTGGCGCATCAACGAGCCCGCCCAGCTCGCAAAGGTGCTCGCGAAGCTTGAGGCGATTCAGAAGGAGTTCAACGCCTCAGCCGCAGGTGGCAAGAAGGTGTCGCTGGCCGACCTCATCGTTCTTGCCGGTTCCATCGCGGTAGAGAACGCTGCGAAGGCCGCCGGGCACGACGTAAGGGTCCCCTTTACGCCGGGCCGAATGGACGCGGCGCAAGAGCAAACCGACGCACATTCCTTCGCCCCTCTCGAGCCGTATGCTGACGGTTTCCGCAACTATTACCTCAGCCAGGACATCATGGCCCCCGAGGAAGCGGTGGTGGACAAAGCGCAATTGCTGACGCTGACGGCGCCTGAAATGACGGTTCTGGTCGGCGGCCTGCGCGTCCTGGGCGCCAACGCCGGCGGCTCCAAGCACGGCGTGTTGACCAAGCGCCTAGGGACGCTGACCAATGACTTCTTCGCGAACCTGCTCGACATGAGCACGGAGTGGAAGCCGGCTGAGGGTGCGGAAGGCGTCTATGAGGGGCGCGACCGCAAGTCGAACGAGGTCAAGTGGACGGCGACGCGCGCCGATCTCATCTTCGGCTCGCACTCGCAGCTCAGGGCGCTCGCTGAGGTTTATGGATCGTCAGACGGGAAAGAGAAGCTCGTGAAGGACTTTGCCAAGGCGTGGGCCAAGGTGATGAACCTCGACCGCTTCGACCTCGTTTACAGCAAGGCGCCTCTCGCCATTGCTGCGGAATAACGAGTCGTCGTCGCCTCGGTCTCCGAGGCTGGCCAGGAAAGTGGACAGCCCGCGGCGACGGAGCTCCGCGGCCTTTCGTTGCTTGAAGCGTGAGCTTCTACGCTCGGGCGAGCTTCGTCGTAAACGTCGCTGCCGGGCTGGACTTACACCCACTGGAGAGCACCGCCTTCTTAGGGGCGCGCACATTAAGCGGTAATGCCCGGACAGAGAAATTCGCGGCTCGCTCAGCCACGCATGATGCTATGCTACGCGACGGTCATGGGCCGTCGAACTTCCAGGAACTTGATGACAGAGCCACGAGCGAATTGACAGTCTCTGTTCGAGAACGCTTTGGCGGAACTGCGCGCCGGGAGGATCGAAAGGGCGGAAGTTCTGTGCGACCGAATCCTGACCTCGGCTCCCCGCGATCCAGCGGCGCATCAATTGGCAGCGACAATCGCTCTTCGGCGCGGGCGCCTTGACGACGCCGCACGCTGGGCGAATTCCAGCCTGGATTTACGCCCCGATCATTCGCCGACCCTGGTCGTCGCGGCGCGGGTGGCGCGCGCGGCGGGAAATATCGCGCCGGCGAGAATGTGGTTGGACCGCGCCGCCCGCTTGGCCCCCGATCGGCCGGAGCCTGCTTTCCTGACTTGCGTGACGCTCATCGAGTCGGGCGATGGGAAAGCCCGGTCAGTTCTCGAAGACCTCCTGCTCCGTTTTCCAAACTTCGTCGACGGGTGGCGAGATCGGGGAAGCGCTGCGCAAATCAGGTCATCCGGAAACAGCGGTGCTCGCGTTTGCGCGCGCGGCCGAATCTTCGGCGGATCCGATGGACGCCGCGAGACTGGGCGCGGCGCTCCAGACGATCAACCGCCCTCTGGAGGCTATTGTCGCTTTTCGACGGGCGCTCGTCGCGGCGCCGGACCTCGCCGAAGCCAGAAGTAGCGATTGGAATGTGCCTGCGTCAGACGGGCGAATTGCAATTGGCACGCGTCGAGCTTGAACGAGCCGTAGCACTTCGACCGAACGACGGGCGCGCTTGGTTCGTCCTCGGATTGGTCTGCGAAGACCTGCGCGACACACTAGGCGGGATTGAGGCCTATCGCCGTAGCATCGACGTGCAGCCGGATGTTCCTGAAGCGCAAGTCAATCTGGGACTCAATTTGCAAAACGCCGGCGATGTCGACGCTGCGATGGATTCTTACCGGCGTGCGATGCGTCTTCGGCCCGATACGTTCGGTCGCATCGGCCAAGCGCTGACGTCAGCCAAGAAAGGTAGCCTTTGGCTTAGCTTAGCTCGACTGCGGCGCTTGCTCGAGGCTTGAGCGCTCGCGGCGCACGCGAAATCGACGGCTGTATGCGCCGGGATGCGAGAGCAGGATGTTCGCGGTGGTCTGATAGCGGTCCGCTTCTTCCTCGGAGAACGGCTGGAATTGGAGTTCCAGCGCTTCGCGCAAGATCGGAAAACACTGCGCGATCGGGGTGCCTCGGGGCAGCACGCCTTCGAAATTCGCATCCGCCCAAACGGTGGGAAACAAGATGCCCACGTCGGTGAAGCGATCGCTATCTAAGACCCCGGTCAACAAGCGGAACGGCAGATCGGTGCGGTTCACGGGGTGCGTGGCGAACAACGAATAGCCGGGCTCGAGCTCGATCGTCCAAAAGCTGTTGAACTTCACGATCGCAACGTCGGGATCATAAAACGGCGTGCCCGCGACTTGCGCGGGAACATGAAAGCTGACTGGGGAGCGCGGATGGGCTTCGACGGTCAGCGCGGGATAATCCCAATCCCAGGACAGAACGCCGTCGCGAACGGTGACGTCGCAGGGGAGGGGAATGATGAAGCCATGCGACATCGCGTCGACGAAGGGCGGGCATTGCTTGACCGTCCGCACCTCCTGCCCATGCAGGTCCGAAAAGGCCGTACGCGGCATCGCGCGCAACCAACCCGGCAACGCCACGCGCGCAGCGACGGGGCGCATCAACTCATGCTCAATCGCGGGATCGCAACGAAATACGATCCGCATGACTCTCAAATCTCCGGCCGCGTAACGGTGCGCGCGACGGCGTCGCGCCAGCCCCGATAACGGGATTCGCGTTCGCTCGCCGCCATCGATGGCCTGAAGCTCGCCTGCCGGCGCCAGGTCTTCGCGAACTCATCAGGCTCGGGGTAGAGCCCTGCTTGCCAGCCCACCAAATAGCCAGCGCCCAAGGCCGTCGTCTCCAAAATCTCAGGACGGTCGACCTGCGCATCCACCATGTCGGCGAGGAATTGCATCGTCCAGTCGCTGGCGCTCATTCCGCCGTCGATGCGGATGACCGAAGCAAATTCGCTGCCCCATAGCCCTTGGGAATCGGCGCGCATCGCGTCGATGAGGTCGCGCGTCTGATAGCCCACGCTCTCGAGCGCCGCGCGCACGATCTCCTTGCGCGTGGCGCCGCGCGTCAGCCCGAAGATCGCCGCACGGGCCTCGCTATCCCAATGGGGAGCGCCAAGGCCGGTGAAGGCCGGCACCAGATAGACCTGCTGGCGAGGGTCGGCGCTCGCCGCCAATTCGCCCGCTTCCGGGGCAGTGGCGAGAATGCCGAGGCCGTCGCGCAGCCATTGCACGGTCGCGCCCGCCGAAAAGATCGAGCCTTCGAGCGCGTAAGTGCGCTTGCCCTTGAACTGGTAGGCGATGGTCGTCAGCAATTTGTATGTCGACTCGACAGCCTTGTCGCCAGTGTTGACGAGCGCGAAGCAGCCCGTCCCATAAGTTGACTTCACCATGCCCTGACGAAAGCACGCCTGTCCGATCAGCGCCGCCTGCTGATCTCCAGCGATTCCGCGGATGGGGACCGCGACGCCGAGATGCTCGGCCGCCGCCTCGCCGAATTCGGCGGCGCAGTCCTTAACCTCGGGCAGCATCGACCGCGGGATACGGAAGAGCGCGAGAAGATCGTCGTCCCAGCCGCCCGTACGAATATTGAACAACAGCGTCCTCGAGGCGTTGGTGGCGTCGGTGACGTGAACCTTGCCGTTGGTCAGGCGCCAGACGAGAAAGCTGTCGACGGTGCCGAAGGCCAGATCTCCGCGTTCCGCTTCAGTGCGTGCGCCAGGAACATTGTCGAGAATCCAGGCGACCTTCGTCGCAGAGAAATAGGGATCGAGCAGCAACCCGGCGCGCTTGGACACGAGCTTCTCGGATCCGCGATCCTTGAGTTCAGCGCAAAGCGGCGCTGTCCGGCGATCCTGCCAAACGATCGCGTTGTGGATCGGCCGGCCAGTCGTCCTGCTCCAGACCAGTGTCGTTTCGCGCTGGTTGGTTATCCCGAGCCCAGCAAGCGCGCCTGGGTCGACGCCGGCCCTAGACAGAGCCTGCCGCGCTGTCGAGAGCGTGGTTCGCCAGAGCGACTCCGGGTCGTGCTCGACCCAGCCCGGCTGAGGAAAGATTTGCGGGTACTCCTCCTGCGCCATGGCGACGAGCGCGGCGTCCGGACCAAAAATGATCGAGCGCGTCGAGGTCGTGCCCTGGTCGACGACGAGAACATGCCCGGTCATAGGGGCGATCCCTGCGCAGATATAAAGGGGTCGGGCTTCTGGAGCCCGACCCGGTTGGCGAAACGAAGTCCTAGAAGCGCTACTTCTTGGACGGGTCGGTCCAGGTCTTCACGAGTTCGTCGTAGTCGATGGTTTCTCCTGGCGGCTTTTCATTCGCGAGCTTGCGCTGGGGCGCGAGCGTGCCGTCTTTCGCCGCCTTGGCGTACCAATATTCGGGATCCCGCTCCTCGTTCATCTTCGGGCCGAGCTTGCCTTGGGCGCCGGACTTCTCAAGCCGCGTCATGATCGCATCCTGATCGCGCGCCAAGCCGTCCATCGCCTGCTGGTAGGTCGCTTCGCCCGAGATGCCCTTCGAGACGTTCTGCCACCAGACCTGAGCCAGCTTTCCATATTCTGGAACGTTGGTGCCGGTCGGTGTCCAGAGCTTGCGCGCCGGGCTGCGATAGAATTCGACCCAGCCGCCGACTTTTGGAGCAAGATCGGTCATCGCCTGGCTCCTGATATCGCTTTCGCGAATCACATGCAGGAAGGTGACCGACTTCTTCAAGCTGATAGTCTTCGACACGCAGAACTGCGAGTAAAGCCAGCCGGCTTTCACGCGCTCCAACGGAGCGTATTTGAGCAGCGTCCAGCAGCCGACGTCCTGGTAGCCGAGCTTCATGCCCTCCTTCCAGTAGGCACCATGTGGGCTCGGAGCCATGCGCCATTTCGGCGTGCCGTCCTTGTTCATCACCGGCAGATCAGGCTTGGAAAGCGCGGCAGTAAACGCGCTGTACCGGAAGATCTGCTGGGCGATGTGTCCTTGTCCGGGCACGGCGCCCGCCTCGAGGAAGTCCATGTCGGCAGCTTCCGGCGGCGCGTACTTCTTCAGACACTCGACAAACTTGGCCAGCGCATACACGGCAGCGGGGCCGTTGGCGTCGCCGCCGCGACTGATCGAAGAGCCGACTGGGATGCCATTCTCCGCGCGGATGCCCCATTCGTCGACTGGCCGACCGTTCGGCAAGCCTTTATCGCCGTTGCCGGCCATCGAAAGCCAGGCGTCAGTGAAGCGCCAGCCCAGCGACGGGTCTTTCTTGCCGTAGTCCATGTGGCCATAGACTTTCTGGCCGTCGATTTCCTTCACGGTGTTGGTGAAGAAGTCGGCGATGTCTTCGTAGGCCGACCAGTTGACCGGCACGCCGAGCTCGTAGCCGAACTTGGCCTTGAACGCCGCCTTGAGCTCGGGCTTCCGGAACCAGTCGTAGCGGAACCAATAGAGGTTCGCGAACTGCTGATCAGGCAACTGGTACAGCTTGCCGTCGGTGAACGTGCCGAAGGAAAGGCCGATGAAATCGTTGAGGTCGAGGTTCGGATTGGTGATGTCTTTGCCGTCGCCCGCCATGAAGTCGGTGAGCGAGCCGCCAACAATATCGTTGTATCGAGGGTGCGTGCCGATGAAGTTGGAATCGTTCATCCAGAAATCATAGATCGGCTTGCCAGACTGAATCTCGACCGAGATCTTGTCCACGATCAAGCCCTCATCCATCATTTCGTGGTTGACCTGAATGCCGGTGATCTCGGCGAACGCCTTGGTCAGGGTCTTGGATTCATGGATGCCAAGAATTTTTCTCGAGGTCGGGTTGCGCGGCCACAACTTGAGCGCGGGGTCGATCACCGTCAGCGGTTCGTCGAACAGGACGGCCGACACATCCGAGCGAACCAAGCCGCGACCCAACGAGATCTTCTGCTTGGCGTCGGCGGTGAGCCCGCGGGCGCGCCTGTTCAGGACGTCCGTCAGATCAAGCATTGCGGCGATCTCGGTGACCCGTCGTTCGATCGCAGCTCTGGGAAGCCTTCTGTTCTTCAGCGGGAAGGCTAGAGTTTCGGCCACCGTCATCGTGTCGTAGATGACGGGAAACTGGAACACCTGAGCGATGTTCATTTCCTTGGTCGGTAGACGCGTCAGATCGATGTCGTCAAACAGCAGACGCCCTTCCGATGGAATGACGAGCCCGGAAATGATGTTGAGCAGCGTCGTCTTGCCGCAGCCCGACGGCCCCAGCAGCGCGTACACCATGCCCTGCCCCCAGACATGGTGGAGAGGCTTGAGGGCGTAATCCTGCTCGATCCGGGGTTTGCCTCCGTAGGCGTGGGCAATTCCATCAAGTGTGATTCGCGCCATCGCTCCGCCTCAAGCCGTTTGTGCGATGAACGGCGTCGTCGCGAGACCGCCGGAGCTGTCGAACACAAAGATGCGGTTCGCGTCGACCCGCGCATCGACCTGCGCGCCCGGCTGTCATGCATGCACTCCAGGCGCGAGGCACATCCAAACGCCGATGCCGACATCGACGTGAACGAAACTTTCCGAGCCGCTGAGCTCGCTCACCTTCACTTCGCCGGGAAAATTGAGGCCTTGCGACCTTCCGTCGCCGATGGCCACCGCGTCAGCGCGAAAGCCAAGCCGGTAAACGCCGTCCGGCAATCTCGTCAGAGCAGCGACGAGAGGGAGATTGCGACCACTTTCCAACGTGACGCGAGGGCCGCGCTTCTCGATCACGAGCTCGTTCAATGGGGGATCGGAAAGACTTGCGCGGCTTCGATGTTTTCGGGTCTTCGATAGACACGGGCGGTCGGTCCGACTTGGGAGACTCTGCCCTCATGCAGAGTAATGGTCGTGCCGCCGAGCAACAGAGCTTCCGTCGGCTCCGTCGTCGCGTAGACGAGGACAGCACCGGTCTGGGCGAATATGTGAGGCGTCGAGAGGTGCGTGAGCACGTGGAAGAGGCGCGCGCCGAGGAGCGCCGAGACGACGACCCAGACGCCGAGGCTCGACCAGCCAGTCGGTGGGGAACCCGCGCGCGCGCGCGCGAGCCACGAGGTACCGCCACGCCACGTAGAACGCGATGGCGAGGCCAAGGCCGTAGGTGTGCAGCTCGAGCGGCCCGAGGTGGAACGCCGTGGGGACGGGGCGCACGCCCCGAGACTACGGCCGGCCCGCGCCTGCGAACCCGTACCGAAGCGACGGGGACGATCTCGACGTTGGCGCCGGTGAACGGAGCCTGGATCATCTGTGCCGCCGCCGACTACATCGCGACGTGCTCGCTGCCGCCCGGGCCGTAGAAGAGGAGGTCGCCGGGCTCGAGGTCGTTGATCGGGACGGGCGCGAGTCCGCCATCTGGGCGCCAGAGTAGTGCGGGAGCTGCACGCCGGCCGCGGCCCAGGCGAGCATCGTCAGCCCGGAGCAGTCGACCCCGCTCGCGCGACGCGCCGCCCCACACGTAGGGCACGCCGAGGTACGACTCGGCCGCGTCGACCGCGATCTCGCCCGCGGTCGCGTTGGGCGGCGGCGGCGGGAAGTTCTGGGTCACGACGGCGGCCTGGAGGGCCGCGCGGTTGGCGAGGCTCGCCGCCTGCTGCTGGAGTGCGAGCTGCTGGGTGACCGCGGCGTTGGCCTGGGAGAGCTGGCTCTTGAGGTTCGGCCTGGAGCGCGAGGCCGCGGGCGTGCTCGTTGGCGAGCGCCGAGGCGGCCTGGGTGTGGGCGACCTCGGCGTCGTGCAGGACCGTCACCTGGGCGAGAGCGCCTGGCGCGCGTTGGTGAAGCCCGCCACCGAGCCCGCGAGGTTGCCCTCGGCGACCTGGTTGTAGATGGACGTCGCGCCGAGCGCGTTGGCGTTCGTCGCGAAGATGCGGGTTCGTCGAGGCGACCGAGCCGATGTTCACGTAGGCGTTCACCGCAGCGGACTGGAGTGAGGACTGGTACTTGCTCACGGCGAGCTCGTCGCGGGCGACGGCGAGCTGTGCGCGTGTCGATCCGGTTGTGCAGCTGGCGGGCGAGCGTCAGCTGCTCGTCGTACTGGCCGGTGAGCTGCCCGATCGCGACCTGCTCGGCCTGGATCTCCGCGTTGAGCTCTGCGCCTTGGCCTTGGCGCGGGCGACGCCGTCGGCGAGCGCGGGGCGCGTCGAGCCCACGACGGTGAACGAGCACACTGCGACAAGGGCCATCGTGGGTGCCACCACCCACCGGAGCCGCCACCGCCCCTGGTCGGCCGCGGCGTCGAGGTGCGCGCACGGCGCCCGACGTCGGTCACAACGCCGGACAGTCTTGCCGATGGCCCGGACCCTCGGCAAAGCAGGCCCCGCAGCGGCGTGCCTCGCGGTCGGACGTCCTCCCAGTTCAGCAGCACATTTCGCAGCCGCGGGCCGCGCACGGGTACCTTGGCGAGATGGGCACCACGATCGAGTTCCCGACCGCGTCGGGCGCCAAGGCGGCGGGGTACCTCGCCGAGGCCGGAGAGGGCGCGCCGGGCGTCATCGTCATCCAGGAGTGGTGGGGCTCGTCCCCCAGATCGAGGCGACCTGCGATCGGTTCGCCGCCGCCGGGCTGACCGCGCTCGCACCCGACCTCTACGCGGGCAAGAAGGTCCCCGTCAGCGAGCCGGACGAGGCCGCCAAGGAGATGATGAACCTCAAGGTGACCGCCGCGGCGGCCGACCTCTCCGGCGCGGTCGACGAGCTCGGCGCGCGGACCGGTCGCGCCCGGCGTCGGCGTGGTCGGCTACTGCATGGGCGGTGGGCTCGCGCTGCTCCTCGGGACGACGCGGCCGGACGCGATCCGCGCCGTCGTCCCCTGCTACGGCGTGCACCCTTGGACCGACGGCCAGCCCGACTACGCGGCGATGACCGCGGCCGTCCAGATCCACTGCGCGGGGCTCGACGGCTCCTTCACGCCGGCGGCGGCCGAGGCGCTCGCCGCCACGCTCCGCGGGCTCGGCCGCGAGGTCGAGCTGCTACGTCTACGACGGCGTCGACCACGCCTTCGCGAACGAGGACCGACCCGAGGTCCACGACGCGGCGGCGGCGACGCTCATGTTCGATCGCTCCGTCGCGTTCCTGGCGGGGCACCTGGGCTGAGCGCCCCCGCGGCTCGGCTCAGGCGTCCCTGACGGCGCGTCGCCCGCCCGATGCTCAGCCAGCGAGGCCAGCGTCCGCACGCTGCGCTTCTGGTCGTTCGTCACGTTCGATCGCGTCAGCACGTCGAGCGCCGAGCCGACCGGGCCGAACCGTGGGGTGTACCACAGGGTGAGCGAGAGCTCGGTGGCCGCACCCTGGCCCTCGAGGTCGACCGAGAAGCCGAGGCCCTCGAGCACCGCGACCCCCTCGCCGTGGAACACCATCCGGCGGACGGGCCGAGCTCGGTGAGGGTCCAGCGGATCGTCGCCATCCACATGCCCGAGATCCGCGATCGCTCCACGAAGCCGGCACCGACGGCCACCTCGGCGTCCGCGACGAGGACCTGGGTCGTGCTCTCGAGCCAGTCCCCGTAGTCCTCGAAGCGGCCGAGCAGTCCCAGACGAGCTCGACGGGCGCGTCCACGTCGAGCGCCACGGTGACGCGGTGCTCGCGGCCACGGTGCCGCCAGCCGAGCCGAGCCGCGTGAGCCCGCCACGTGTCGCGACGTGCGCCGACGCGTCCCGCGAGCCATGCCGTGACCTTTGCACCCGGGGCGCGCGCCCGACCTCGCCATCGGGGCCCCCCGCGCTGGGTAACCTTCGGGCATGTCCGAGCGCTCGCGCGACCTGCCCCGACGTTCCTGCCTCTCGACGCCGGGATCGTCAGAGAAGTTCCTCGCCAAGGCGCCGACGGTGGCGGCCGACATGACGTTCCTCGACCTGGAGGACGCCGTCGCGCCGAACGAGAAGGTGGCGGCGAGAGCCAAGGTCGTCGAGGCGATCGTGAACAGGACTGGGACGACCGGGTGCTGTGCGTTCGGGTCAACGCCTGGGACACCGCCTGGACCTACAACGACGTGATCGAGGTCGTCTCGGGCGCCGGCCCGCGCCTCGACGAGGTCATGCTCCCGAAGGTCCAGTCGGCGGCCGAGGTCGTCGCCCTGGACCTCCTGCTGACCCAGATCGAGCGCAACTCGGGGCTCCCGGTCGGCCACGTCGGGATCGAGGCGCAGATCGAGACGGCGAGGGGCCTCATCAACGTCGAGGAGATCTGCGCCGCCTCCCCGCGGCTCGAGGCCATCATCTTCGGGCCCGCGGACTTCGCGGCCTCCATCGAGATGCCGGTGCTGACCGGCGGGGTGGCGATCCCCGAGTACCCCGGCGACCACTTCCACTACGTCTTCTCGAAGATCCTGATGGCTGGGCGGGCAAACGGGCTGCAGGTCATCGACGGCCCGTTCCTGAAGGTCCGCGACCAAGACGCCTTGCGCGAGTTCGCGATGCGCACCCGGATGCTCGGCTACGACGGCAAGTGGGCGCTGACCCCGGACCAGGCAGCCGTCCTCAACGAGGTGTTCTCACCGACCCAGGAGCAGTTCGACCACGCCTGGGACATCCTCGAGGCCTACCGCGTCGCGACCGAGGAGGAGCACAAGGGCTCGGTGATGTTCGGCGACGAGATGATCGACGAGGCAAGCCGCAAGATGGCGACCAAGTTCCTGAGCCGCGGCGAGCGTGCCGGGCTCACGAGGTCGTCCTAGGCCGCGCATCGCGCCTGACCGCTAGCCGGCGGCCCTCGCAGAGTCGACGGGCGATGACCTTCAAGCAGAGCGTCTCGTCGGCACCCTCGAAGATCGAGAGCACCCTCGCGTCGACGAAGTAGCGGCTGACGGGGTACTCCTCGGCGTAGCCCATGCCGCCGTGGAGCTGCATCGCCTCGCGGGTCACCCACTCCGCGGCCCGACAGACGTAGGCCTTGGCCATCGATGCCTCGAGCCCGGCCTCCCCGGTCGCCATGTGCTTGGCGACCTCGTAGGAGAACTGGCGGGCGCACTGGATGACCGCGGCCATCCGGCCCAGCTTCGCGCGGGTGAGCTCGTAGCCGATGAGGTCGGCACCGAAGACGCGCCGACCGCGCGCGTAGTCGACGGCGGCGTCGTAGGCCGCCTGCATCACCCCGAGCGCGCGCGCGGCGGTCTGGATCCGGCCGTTCTCGAACCCCGCCATCTGCAGGTAGAACCCCCGCCCGAGCCCCTCCTCGCCGCCGACGAGGCTGTCGTCGTCGACGAAGAAGTCCTCGAAGCTGAGCTCGTAGGAGTGCATCCCGCGGTACCCGATCGTGTCGATCGGTCGGCCCTCGAGGCGCCCCGGGCCGCGCCGTCCGCGGCCGCGGCCTGGTCGACCCGGAAGCCGTGGGCCTCGCCGACGGGCTTGGCGACGAGCAGGACCGAGAGCCCGCGGTGGCCCTGCGAGCGGTCGGGGTCGGTGCGCACGAGCAGCATGAGGACGGTCGCCCGCGCGGCGAACGTGCACCAGGTCTTCGTCCCGTTGACGACCCAGCCGCCGTCGACCCGGGTCGCGGTGGTCGTGATCCCGGCCACGTCGCTCCCGAAGTCCGGCTCGGTGACCGCGACGGCCGCCAGCTCCTCGCCCGAGGCGATCCGCGGCAGCCACTGCGCCCGCTGCGCGTCGGTCCCGCCGTTCACGAGGGCCCTCGTCAGGATCTCGGGCCGGGTGATGAGCGAGCCGCCGATCCCGAGCGACCCCCAGGTGAGCTCCTCGGTCGCGACCACCATCCCGAGGTAGTCGTGCTCGCCGCCCGTGGCGAACCCCCGTAGGCCTCGGGCACGCTGAGTCCGAGGCCGCCGAGCTCGGCGAGGCCCGAGATGAGCGACTCGGGGATGTCGCCGTTGGTGCGGTGCACGTGCTCGGCGTGGGGACGCACCTGCTCGGCCGCGAAGCGGTGGAACGTCGCTGCGACCAGGGAGAAGTCCTCGTCGAGGTGGCCGGTCCCCGGGCCGCTCGGCGAGCGACGCCAGGAACGCCGGGTCGCGGCCGGCCGCGAGGAACGCCGCGCGCCGGCCCAGCCAGTCCGGCGCGACGCCGAAGCAGCCCTCTCGCCCGAGCGTCCTCGCGCCGGCGTCGGCGACCGCGTCGGCGACGAAGGCGCACGCGAGGTCGGCCTCGCCCGGCCCGTGCGCGCCGTAGCGCAGCGCCGGCCTCTGCGACCGCGGTGCCCGCCGCCAGGTGGGCGAGCTCGTAGGCGAGGGTCTGGTTCGCGTCGACGCCGCCGAGCTCGGCGAGCCTCGCCGTCGCGCCGGCGACGACGCCTCGCGCGAGCGCCGACCGCTGCGGCGGCCCCGCTGAGTCGCCGGCTGGTCGGTCACGGCCAGAAACCTAAGCCATGGGGCGCCGGTCCCCGGTGGCCGCGGCCCGTAGGCTCCGCTCCGTGAACGTGACGATGCTGCTGTGCGACAGCGCCCAGGTGGCCGACGGCAAGCTCTTCATCCTCGGCGGCGGATGGTCCGTGACGGGGCCGAGCCGGTGCCGTCGGCCGTCGCGATCAAGCTCGAGGTCGACTGGCACGAGCTCACGCCGAGCACCACTGGGAGCTCTTCTTGGAGGACGCCGACGGCGGCGCGGTCATGATCGACACGCCCGAGGGCGCGCAGCCCGTCGAGATGCGCGGGGACTTCGCGGTCGGCCAGCCCGAGGGCGTGCCCGAGGGGTCACCCGTCGACGTCCCCATGGCCGTCAACCTGGGCCCCCTGCCGCTCGAGCCCGCCAGCCGGTACACCTGGCGGTTCGTCGTCGACGGCGAGAGCCTCCCCGGCGCGACCGTCTCGTTCGCCACCCGCCCCGCCGAGGAGCCCGCCACCGAGGCCTGAGCGGTCCACGAGCCAGACGACGGCGACGGTCGCCGCGACGAGCGGCAGCCCGCCGAGCTCGAAGCGGAACCGGTTGTTCTCCGCGGCCTCGAGGAGCGTCGTCGTCACGAACACCGACGCGCACAGCACCCAGATCCACAGCGCCGCCCGCCGCGCGACGCGGGTCCCGTCGCCGACGTCGCCATGCGACGATCGGGAGGACCACGAGCGCGAGGAGCGTCTCGGCGACCGCGGTGATCGACAGGCTCGCCAGCGCCGGGGCCTCGGTGCGACACGATGACCGCGAACACCGCGGTCGGGTCGGCGGTCGGCTGGAGCTACGACCGCGTCGTAGACCGACGTGTAGCCGCCGAGCCGGTAGTCGGCGCAGCTCGTCGGTCGCGTAGTACTGCTCGGTCGGCAGCAGCCACAGCCGCAGCCCGATGGTCGTGTTCTTCAGGTACTGGCCCGGCCGGTGCTCGATCCAGTGCAGGTCGTCGGAGAGGTACTGGCGCGAGAGCGCCAGGTACGCGACGTTGTTGTAGTTGGGCGTGTTGAGGTTGAAGCGGAGGTCGAGCGCGGCGTGGCCGGTCGGGCGTGGTCGCCTGCGGGCCGTAGGCGCCGAGCGCCGAGAACGGTGGGGATTAGGGCGGTGGGCGAGAGCACGTGCGCGCGGACGAGGCGTCGGAGGTCCGCGCGCGAGTCGAGCGCGAGCGTCGCGCGCGCGAAGTTCATCCCGAGCCAGCTCGACGTCGTCGCGGTGTGGAACTGGACGACGTCGTTCGCGTACCACGCGCCGACGACGACGAGGGGCCCGACGAGGACCACACGACGCTGCGCCACCGGCGCGCAGCACCCAGATGACCGGGACCGTCGCGAGCGCGACGGTGTAGAGCTGGTACGAGCTGTTCGTGAGCACGAGCGCCGCGGCGAGCACGCCGAAGGCGACCCCCGGCGCGACGCGGTTCGTCCGGACCCAGCGCACCGCGGCCCACCCCGTCGCCGTCACGAGCGCCGCGGTCGGCAGCGCGTAGAAGTAGAACGCCGCCATAGAGGTACTGGGCGGGGTCGGCCACAACGAAGACGAGCGACGACCGCGAGGGTCACGCCCCGGCGACGCCGAGCTCGAGGAGCAGCCCGGCGGTGCGCACGGCCACGACGACCGCGCAGAGGACCATCGCGCCCGACGTCGGCGTACGGCCGCGTGACGCTGGGGCAGCTGCAGCAGCACCCCGGTCGCGAGGTTGAAGAGGGGCGGCTGGCTGTGGAGGTGCACGACGCTCCCGAGGAGCCCGTGGCGCAAGAGGGTCGCGGGCAGCAGCTGCCAGTCCTCGCGAGCGAGGGTCGCGCGCGCGCAGATCCGCCGAGCTGATGCGCAGGCCGAGCCCCACCGCGAGGACGTGGAGCGCGGCGGTGGCCACGCCCACGATCGCGAGCACGACGCCGTCGGTGAGCGCCGGCCCTCGGTGCGCGCCGGCCGCGGGCGCCGCCTCAGGCACCGTGTGAACCTACCAACCGGATGCACCGCATCGGCTCGACGCGGGCAGACTGTCGTCGTGACGATCCACGACCGACCGTTCGGCCGCGCGTACGAGGAGTTCGAACCCGGCGACGTCTACCGGCACTGGCCCGGCAAGACGATCACCGAGGCAGACGACCACCTGTTCTGCATGATCACGATGAACCACCACCCGCTGCACACGAACGCGTGGTTTGCCGAGCACGAGACCGTGCACGGGAGGAACGTCGTGGTCGGCAACCTCGTGTACTCGCTCGCGCTCGGCATGAGCGTGCCCGACGTCTCGGGATCGTGCATCGCGAACCTCGAGGTCGAGTCGCTGCGCCACCAGCACCCGACGTTCCACGGCGACACGATCTACGCCGAGACGAGGGTGCTCGCCAAGCAGCCGAGTTCGTCAAAGCCCGACCGAGGGATCGTCACGGTCGAGACGAAGGCGTTCAACCAGCACGGCGACGAGGTCTGCTACTTCCGCCGCAAGCTGATGGTCTGGATGGAGAAGGACCTGCCCGAGCGCCGACGGCCCTACGGTGACGCCGCCTGGGACTGAGCGCCTCGAGCCGCCGACCGAGGCGCTCCGGCGCCTCGTCGCGCGGCTGCCGGTCACGAGGGACCTCCCCTGGCGCCACACGCGGGACCCGTGGGCGATCCTGATCGCGGAGCTCTGCTGCCAGCAGACCCAGGCGCTACGGGCGGTCGCCGCCTACGAGCGCTGCTGCAGCCGGTTCCCGACGCCGGCAGCCTGCGCCGCCGCGCCCTTGCGCGACGTCCTGGAGGCCTGGCGTGGCCTCGGGTACTACCGCCGAGCCCGGTCGCTGCACGACGCGGCGACGGCCATCGTCGAGCGGCACCACGGCGTCGTCCCCGACGACCTCGACGCGCTGCTCGCGCTGCCGGCGTCGGTCGCTACACCGCACGGGCGATCCTCGCGTTCGCCTTCGAGCGCGAGGTCGGCGTGGTCGACACCAACGTCGCGCGCGTGCTCGCCCGCGCCGTCGCCGGACGACCGCTCACCGCGACCGAGGCCCAGAGACTCGCCGACGCGCTCGTCCCGCCAGGGCGTGGCTGGCGCACAACCAGGCGATGCTGGACCTTGGCGCGACGGTGTACGGCGAGCCCGAAGTGCGAGCGGTGCCCGCTTCGACGAGCTGCGCATGGCGCCAGGCGAGTCGGCCCGCACCGGACCCGGCGACGCGGACGGCGCTCACGTCGCGACCCCAGGCGCGATTCAAGGGCTCGGACCGCGAGGGACGGGGTCGCCTGCTCGCCGCAGCGCTCGACGGGCCGGTGCGAGGTCGGGCGCTCGCCGGTGCCACCGGATGGCCAGAGGACGCGCCGCGCGCGCGGCGAGTCGCCGACGCGCTCGTCGCCGAGGGGCTCTTGGAGGAGGTCGACGGCACGTGGCGGATTCGCGCGGGCTGAGTGGGTCTTGACGTCGCGCGCCGGGACCCGAGCGTGCGCAGTGCCACCGGTATGGTGCCCGCGTGCGACCGTCCGGCGTCGGCGAGCCCGGCGAGCGATGAGCGAGTTCACCCCCGAGCGGTTCCGCGACGTCGCCGGGCGGTTTGCCTCGGGCGTGACCGTGGTCACCGGGATCGACGCCGACGGGCCGGTCGGCTTCACGTGCCAGTTGTTCCACGCGCTCTCGCTCGAGCCGCCGATGGTCGTGTTCGCCGTCGCGCACACCTCGACGTCGTGGCCGAGGATCCGCGCGTCGGGTCGCTGCTGCGTGAACGTCCTCGCCGACACCCAAGAGGCGGTCGCGCGGACCTTCGCGATGTCGGGGATCGACAAGTTCTCCTCGCAGGCGTGGAGCCCTGCCGACGACGGCAGCCCGATCCTCGACGGTGTGCTCGCGGGTTCTCCTGCACCGTCTCGGGGATCCAGCCCGGTGGCGACCACGAGGTCGTCATCGCCGACGTCCTGGCACTGGACGCCGAGGACCTCGAGCCGCTGGTCTTTCACCGGGGCCGCTACTCGGGACTCACCCAGCTCGGTGAGGCCTAGGTACGCTTCGTCGATGCCCCCCCAGGACCGCAAGGAAGTCTCCATCGCCGACGTCGTCCTCCTCGAGCCGTCGGTCCACGGCGACGACCGCGGCCGGTTCGTCGAGACCTACCGGCGCGAGTGGTTCCCGCTCGGGCGCGAGATGCTCCAGGCCAACCGCTCCGAGAAGGCCGCGGGTGCGGTCGTCGGGCTGCACTACCACCTCCACCAGGCGGACTACTGGTACGTGCTCCGTGGCACCGCGCGCGTCGTGCTGCACGACCTGCGCGTCGGCTCGGACACCGAGAAGACGACGTTCGTCGTCGACCTCACCGGCGACGAGGAGCGAGGGCTGTTCATCCCCCCCGGCGTCGCCCACGGCTTCGCGTCGCTCACCGACGTGCTCTTGTGGTACCTCGTCGACGGCTACTACAACCCCGCCGACGAGCTCGGCCTCGCGTGGGACGACCCCACCGTCGGCGCGGACTGGGGACTGTCCGATCCGGTGCTCTCCGAGCGCGACCGGCACAATCCGCGCCGGGACGACATCCCTGATGCGGTCCGTCCCCACGCTGGATTGAGAACCTAGGAGCCTGCCGCCCGCGCGTCGGGTTGAATGGACCCGTGCTGGTCGGCGTCG
>CAVZJI010000022.1:0-59235 GCA_963775405.1 uncultured Alphaproteobacteria bacterium | reverse complement strand
CCTGGTTTTCATGGTTCTTCAATCCGCGCATCAACATCGGCGCGATGATCAACACCGGCGGCAAGACGAGCTACGGCTTCACCGGCCTCACCTGGCGCATTCCGATCTACAGGGGGTTCTTCTTCGAGGGCGAGTTTGGCGCCGCGGTCAACACTTCGCCGTTGCGTGACGAGCCGGACCACGTCAACACGGGTTGCCGCTGGGACTTTCGCGAATTCGGCCGGGTTCGGCTACCAGTTCAACGAGCACTGGGATTTTATCGCCAACGTCGAGCACATCTCGCACGCGAGCCTGTGCACCCATATCAACCCTGGCCTGACCGAGGTCGGCGCTCGGATCGGCTATAAGTTCTGAGCATAGGGTTTTTCGGCGGCTATTTTAAGGTCGGCCGTTTCGAACTAAGAATTGAGCATCCTAGGCGACTTCCCGTCAACAGCGTCCCCGCCCTCTCAAGACGCCGCCTTCGCCAAGACTGCGCCATGCGCGTCGGTCTTGGAGCGGCGAACCGCTTGAGAAAACCGCCAAGACCGGCCAATGGGTCGTCCTCCGGACCAACTCAATGCGTTCTCGCCTTCCTTGACCGTCCCGCTGCGCTTCAGGCTGGAATATGCCGCGTTGCGGGCGGGAATCGTAATCGGCGCGGGCGCTGCCCTTCGAAGCGGCCGTGCGGATTGGCGGCTGGCTGTGGTTCGCCTTCGCGCCGCACCTGTCCCGGCATCGCCGCGCCGACCGGCATCTGGCTGCGATGATCCCGGCATACTCGGCGGCGGAACGCGCGCGCATCCTTCGTGAGATGTGGCGCAACCTGGGGCAGACATTTGTCGAGTTGCTTCTGCTCGACCGGTTGGTCGCCGAGCCTGATCGCGTTGCAATGGACGCGAGTGTCAAACCCTGCTTCGCCGCACCATGGACGAGGGCGCGATCGTCGTCAGCCTGCATCTGGGTAATTGGGAGGCGTCGGTGGTCCCACTCTTCGCCGCCGGCCGCCACGCCGCGGTGTATCGCCACGCAACCAACCCGCTGGTGGATAGTTACCTCCTGGGCTCGCGTAGTCGATATTACCGAGACGGGCTGTTCGCGAAGGGCGACGCCGCCGCGCGGGCGCTTCTGCGACGGGCGCGGGAGGGCAAATCATGCGGCATTATGGCGGATCTGCGCGACAATTCCGGCCTTGAGGTGCCACTGTTCGGACGCTCCGCCCCTTCGACCTCATTTCCGGCGATGCTCGCGCGACGGTTCCACCGACCCTTGTTCGCGGTCGGCGTTGTCCGCACCGGCGTCGCCCGCTTCCGCATGGAGGCGACCGAGATCGCGGTGCAGCAAACCGGAGATCGCGACGCGGACATACGGGCGGCGACGGCCCGCACCCAAGAAGTGTTCGAGGGATGGATCCGGCGGTGGCCGGAACAATGGATGTGGGCCCATCGACGATATGACAGAAGCCAAGAGGGCGCTGAAATATGATGTTGCACGCTGGCCACAATCCCCAGAAATCGGCCATATCCGCCGAGGTTGTTTCAGCAGGCGGGGTTGTCAGCGAACCGCCACGCTCTAACAACGTTAACTATTAGCTAATCGAACGATTTGATTACATGGGGCTGGGGCATGAGTCTCATGGTGCTTTGGAAAGTTCGGCAGTTGCCGCGCCTCCGGCGACTGCGGCGTCCGGTTCGCATAGTAAGATCCAGCATTACGCGCCTGATGGCCCCAAGTTTTCGCCAAATGCAGGTACTGCAGGCGGTCTCCGGAGTTGCCTTTGTCTACGCATCTGTTCTGGTCCGCCGCGACGATGTCTTGGTGGCTGGTCGCGTTGTTCACGTATTTCCTGACGGGATGCCTCGGTTTGACCGTGGCGATGCACCGCGCGCTCACCCACCGGGCGATCGTGCTGCCGCGACCGCTCGAAATCCTGTTCACCTTGTTTGGCGCGGCCGGCGGCTCCGGAAGCTCCATTGCATGGGCGGCCATGCACCGCGCTCACCACGCCCATGTTGATACTGCGCGTGATCCGCATGCTCCGGAGAAACTTGGGTGGTGGTTGATCTTCTCGGTCTACGACTACGATTTCAATCCGCGCCATGCGAAGGATTTGCTCCGCGATAAGTTTCATCTGTTCATTCACCGCTATTACTCGGTGCTGTTGTTGGCATGGGCGGCCATCCTGGCCGCTATCGACTTGCGCTTGTGCGTATTCGTGTTTCTCGTGCCTGCTTTCGTCCAGATCACCGTCTCGAACCTGACAAGCCTGCTGACGCATAGCCGAGGCTACCGGACCTTCGAAACCCAGGACCACAGCGCAAACAACCCCTTGGTGGCGCTGCTCGGCTGGGGCGAGGGATGGCACAACAATCACCATGCGGCGCCGGGCCGCTGGAACTTCAGCCGTCGCTGGTGGGAAATCGATCCTGGCGGGTTGTCAATCAGCGCGTTGATGGCCCTCGGCTTGGTGCGACGCGAGCATCCGTAGTCGCTTCAACGCCATATCGGCGCGTTTTTCGCCGACGGGTGCTTTACCCCTAATCTTCACAGCATGTCGCTCGAGGGCGAATTTGGCGCCGCGGTCAACACCTCGCCGTTGCGTGACCATGTTGTCGGGTCGCCGCGGACGACCTTCACGGCGTCCGCCGGATAGACGGATTCCGGCGATAGGCGCCCCCGCGCACCGCCTGGCAGTCGTCGCAATGGCAATAGAATTGCACGATCGGCTCGGCGCTAATTTCGACCTCGTCCGCGCCGCCGCGGCATTGGACTGTCGTCATGGGTTTGGCTCCGGTTGGTTAGTGGTTCAAATCAAACGCTCGGCGCCCGACTGGCGATGTTGTCTCAAAAGGGCGCGAGACGATACGTACGCGGGTCGCCTCGGGAACGACTGGAGTTCCTGCCAAAGCCGCCATTCCCTTGCAGGCGCGCGAAATAGCCCTCACCGCCAAAATGGCCGTCGCTCGCCGGTCCTAAGGCGCGTGGTGAGCGCGGACGACGCCTGACGGCCAGGTGTGACCCTCAAGAGACATGAGGCGTGCAGATCAGGCAAAACCGACAAGCAGCGGGTATACTCGAACAAGGGGCTTAACGGAGCTTCACAAAGTCAGGTCGCCCTCGACAGGAGAACGTTGTGCCAGGGCAGCTACACGTTGCGATCGTGGGCGGCGGAATTGGTGGCTTGACGGCCGCGCTCGCCCTGCGGGCGCATGGGTTGAAGGTCAAAATCTTTGAACAGGCTGCCGAACTGCGCGACATTGGCGCTGGAATTTCCGTCCACGCGAATGCGGCGCTTCTGCTGCAGCGGATCGGCCTTACAGACAGCATCAAGAAGATAGGCGTGCCGATCGCAGGCCTCTTGCTTCGGACTTCGACTGGCGAGCCCATCTACATCTCTGCACAGCCCTCGTCAGGTATTCAAACGTACAATGTGCATCGCGCAGAATTTCAGAGACTGCTGTCCGACGCACAGCCCGAAGGCTCACTTCATCTTGGTCACCGCTTGTCGCGGGCCAGCGAAACCGATGGCCGCGTGCAACTCACGTTCGCGAATGGCGCGACCGTCGGACGGATCTCGTCATTGGAGCCGACGGCATCCATTCCGTCCTGCAACGAGAGATCGGCCTGAAAACACATCCATCGAGCGAAGGGATTATGGCCTACAGAGGCTTGATCCCGAGCGGGCGGTTGTCATGGGCAAAAGACATTGCCGGCAGAATGCGAATGTGGCTCGGAAAGGGCCGGAGTTTCCTGTGCTATCCGGTGTCGAGCGGCCGCTTGATGAATATGGTTGCTTTTGTCCCGACCAACCTGGACTTCGAGGAATCCTGGACGGCGCCGGGTGACCTGAACATGCTGGCCGCCGAATATGTCGGCTGGGACGATCCCGTGCTGGAAACAATAGGCGCGCTCGATCAGACGTTTCGTTGGGGCATTTATGACCGAGCGCCCCTGCCATACTGGTCGACTGGTCGAATGACCTTGCTTGGTGACGCCGCCCACCCGATGGTGCCGCATCTCGGCCAGGGCGCGGCGCAAGCGATCGAAGACGGCTTCACGCTGGCCGTGTTGTTAGAAGGCGCCAGACGGCAAGATGTCCCACCGCAGCTGAAGGCTTACGAAAGATTGAGGCTGGAGCGAACCAGCCAGATACAGGCCATGGCGCGAGAGACCGGCAGATTTTTTCGCGCCGAGGGTCAGGATGTGGCGGAACGAGATCAGCTAATGGCCAGGTGGGTCGCAGCGACGGCATGGATCCGCGAGCACGATGCGGAGAAGACTGCCAAAGAAGCCTTGTTGTCCCCCGGTAATAACGAGGCGATTGGATGAAGCGCCTATTTGCGTTATGGCGAAACCGACACCTTCAGCCAAAGACCGCTCTCTCGCGCTTCCCGCTCGTTCATAGGTTCGATCTTAAGGGAAGCAAAGGGTGGTTCTGACTGTCTGACCGGCCGATCGGCGACTACCAGCGTAAGATTTGCACCGCGAGTTCGGCGGCGACTTCATCCGGGTAGTGCGTAACACGCTGCCCTTCCGCAGCGCCCGGTTTTCGGCTAGGGAGCGCGGTTAAAGCCGATCCCGCGTTCGTCGCCAAAGAGTTGCGCCCCCCTTCCGGTCCATTGAGCCCGCGGAGGAGCATGCTTTTGCGCGACGCCCGCCGAGCGGCGAGCCCAGGAACCCTATGCCCAAACGGACCGATATTTCCACCATCCTCATCATCGGCGCGGGCCCGATCATCATCGGCCAGGCGTGCGAGTTCGATTATTCCGGGACGCAGGCCTGCAAGACGTTGCGCGCGGAAGGCTACCGAATCGTCCTCATCAATTCCAATCCCGCCACCATCATGACCGATCCAGACATGGCGGACCGGACCTATATCGAGCCGATCACGCCTGAGATCGTTGAGAAAATCATCGCCAAGGAGCGGCACGCGATCCCCGGCGGCTTCGCGCTGCTGCCGACCATGGGCGGCCAGACGGCGCTCAATTGCGCGCTGAGCCTCAGGAAGATGGGCGTGCTCGAGCGCTACGACGTCGAGATGATCGGCGCCACTGCCGACGCGATCGACAAGGCCGAGGACCGCGAGCGGTTCCGCGAGGCGATGACGCGCATCGGCCTCAAGACGCCGCGCTCGCATCAGGTGAAAACGCTGTCGCAGGCCCTGACCGCGGTGGCCGACATCGGCCTGCCCGCGATCATCCGCCCGAGCTTCACCATGGGCGGCACCGGCGGGGGCATCGCCTACACACGAAGCGAATTGATCGAGATCGTCGAGCGCGGCATCGACGCTTCGCCGACCGACGAGGTCCTGATCGAGGAGAGCGTGCTCGGCTGGAAAGAGTTCGAGATGGAGGTGGTGCGCGACAAGCAGGACAATTGCATCATCATCTGCTCGATCGAGAACATCGACCCGATGGGCGTCCATACCGGCGATTCGATCACCGTCGCCCCGGCGCTGACGCTGACCGACAAGGAATTCCAGATCATGCGCGACGCCTCGATCGCGGTTCTGCGCGAGATCGGGGTCGAGACCGGCGGCTCGAACGTGCAGTTCGCGGTCAATCCGGCTGACGGGCGCATGGTGGTGATCGAAATGAACCCGCGCGTCTCGCGCTCCTCGGCTTTGGCCTCGAAGGCGACCGGGTTTCCGATCGCCAAGGTCGCGGCCAAGCTCGCGGTCGGCTATACGCTCGACGAGATCGCCAACGACATCACCGGCGGCGCGACGCCGGCGTCGTTCGAGCCGACGATCGACTACATCGTCACCAAGATCCCGCGCTTCGCCTTCGAGAAGTTTCCCGGCGCCGAGCCGACGCTGACGACGGCGATGAAGTCGGTCGGCGAAGCGATGGCGATCGGCCGCACCTTTCCCGAATTGTTGCAGAAGGCGCTGCGCTCGCTCGAGACCGGCCTCGACGGGCTCGACGAGATCGAGATCGACGGACTTGGCCACGGCGACGACCACAACGTGCTGCGCGCCGCGATCGGCCAGCCGACGCCCGATCGCCTGCTCAACGTGGCGCAGGCGATGCGCTTGGGCATGGGCGTCGACGAGATCCACGAGTGCAGCAAGATCGACCCCTGGTTCCTCGAGCGGATCGCCGAGATCGTCGCGCTCGAAGGCAAGGTGCGCGCGCACGGCCTGCCGCCCGACGCGGGCAATATGAGAGCGCTTGAAGGCGAGCGGCTTCTCGGACGCGCGCCTTGCGGCGCTTACCGGCAAGGCCGAAGCCGACGTCACCGCGGCTCGCAAACGGCTTGGCGTTCAGCCGGTGTACAAGCGCATCGACACCTGCGCCGCCGAGTTCGCCTCGCCCACGGCCTACATGTATTCGACCTACGAAGCCCCATTCGCCGGCAAGGTCCGATGCGAAGCTGATCCTTCGGAGCGCGAAAAGATCGTCATCCTCGGCGGCGGCCCGAACCGGATCGGGCAGGGGATCGAGTTCGACTATTGCTGCTGCCACGCCGCGTTCTCGCTGAGCGCGGCGGGCTACGAAACGATCATGATCAACTGCAATCCGGAGACCGTCTCGACCGACTACGACACCTCGGACCGACTCTATTTCGAGCCGTTGACCGCCGAGGACGTGCTGGCGATTCTCGACAAGGAGCGCGAGCGCGGCACGGTCAAGGGCGTGATCGTTCAGTTCGGCGGCCAGACGCCGCTCAAGCTCGCCCACGTGATCGAACAGTCGGGCGTGCCGATCCTTGGCACTTCGGTCGACTCGATCGATCTCGCCGAGGACCGCGACCGCTTCAAGCGCCTGCTCGACAAGCTCGGCCTGAAGCAGCCGAAGAACGGCATCGCCTATTCTGTCGAGCAGTCGCGCCTCATCGCCGCCGATCTCGGGCTGCCGCTCGTGGTGCGCCCGTCCTATGTGCTGGGCGGGCGGGCGATGGCGATCATCCACGATCAGACCGCGCTCGACGACTATCTGCTCGGCGTTTTGCCGAGCCTGGTGCCGTCCGACGTCAAGGCGCGCTACCCGAACGACAAGACCGGCCAGATCAACACGGTTCTGGGCAAGAACCCGCTTCTGTTCGACCGCTACCTCGCGGACGCGATCGAGATCGACGTCGATGCCTTGAGCGACGGCGAAACGGTGGTCGTGGCCGGGATCATGGAGCACATCGAGGAGGCCGGCATTCACTCGGGCGACAGCGCCTGCTCGCTGCCGCCGCGATCGCTCACGCCCGAGACGATCGTGAGCCTCAAGGAGCAGACGCAGAAGCTCGCGCGCGCGCTCGAAGTCGGCGGCCTCATGAACGTGCAATACGCGCTCAAAGGCGGCGAGATCTACGTGCTCGAGGTCAACCCGCGCGCCTCGCGCACGGTGCCGTTCGTCGCCAAGGTGATCGGCAAGCCGATCGCCGCGATCGCGGCGCGCATCATGGCGGGCGAAAAGCTCGCTTCGTTCGATCTCAAGCTTGAAAAGCTCGACCACGTCGGGGTCAAGGAAGCGGTGTTTCCATTCGCCCGCTTCCCCGGCGTCGACACCGTGCTCGGGCCGGAAATGCGCTCGACCGGCGAGGTGATGGGGATCGACCGCTCGTTCGAGATCGCCTTCGCCAAGAGCCAGCTTGGCGCGGGCTCGCGGCCGCCGACATCGGGCGCTGTGTTCGTCTCCGTGCGCGATGTCGACAAGGAGAAAATCGTCGAGCCGCTTGCGCAAGCTGCAGGCGCTCGGGTTCAAGATTCTGGCGACCGGCGGGACCCAGCGCTACCTGACCGCCCATGGGCTGAAGGCGGAGAAGGTCAACAAGGTGTCGGAGGGCCGCCCGCATGCGGCGGACGCGGTGCGCAACGGCGCGGTGCAGCTCATGTTCAACACCACCGAGGGCGCGACCTCGCTCGCCGATTCCAAGCCTTTGCGGCGCGCCGCCCTCTTGCAAAAGACGCCCTACTACACCACAATTTCAGGCGCCATCGCGGCGGCGGACGGGATACGCGCCGTCGCGAGCGGCGAGCTCGAAGTCAGGGCGTTGCAGGATTATCTGGCGTGACGGCGTGCAGAAGCGCCGCCGCGGCGGCATTTTTTTATATGGAAGGACGATGGAAAAGCTCCCCATGACCGCCTCAGGCTATGCAGCCTTGGAGGCGGAATTTCTGCGTCGCCAGCAGGTCGAGCGGCCGCGGATCGTTGCCGCGATCTCCGAGGCGCGATCGCACGGCGACCTCTCGGAAAATGCCGAATATCACTCCGCCAAAGAGGCGCAGTCGCACAACGAGGGCCGAATCGTCGAACTCGAAGATCTGTTGCAGCGCGCCGAAGTGATCGACGTGACGAAATTGAACGGAACGACGATCAAGTTCGGCGCGACGGTCACGCTTGATCGACGAAGACACCGAAAAGCAGAGCGTGTTTCAGATCGTCGGCGAGAGCGAGGCGGACGTGAAGTCGGGCAAGGTGTCGATCACCTCGCCGACCGGACGGGCGCTGATCGGCAAGAAGGCCGGGGATAGCATCGAAGTGAACACGCCCGGCGGCGGCAAGAGCTACGAAATCGTCAAGGTCGCCTATATATAGCCGGGTGCGCTGCGAAGCGACGCGTTTTAAGAGGAGGTTGCGTCATGTCCGCGTTCCCCTTGACCCGCCGCGCAGCGATTGCCGCACTCGGGGCGCTAGTTCTTCCAGCCATGGCTGAAATGCGGAGCGCATCGGCCCAGCCTGGCCTGCGCATCCGCGCCATCAAAGTCGACGTTTCGCCGATCCGGGCCAGCATGGGAGACCCGACCGCGGCGTGGGTGGAGGCAGGCGCTTCCCGGCGCGCTCGCCCAGTCGCTGGCGCCTACATGGCGCCGGGCGATCGCGGCGGGGCGACGCTGGTGGCGCGGATCGACTACCTCTATCTCGGTTCGAGCAGCGGCGGGCCCGGCTTCTTTCAACCAAACGCAGGACACCATCAACGGAACGCTCCTGCTCAAAGGCGCGCGGGGCGGCGTTGTCGCCAACGTGCCCTTGCGGGCGATCTCCTCCTATTTCCCGATGGCGATTGATCAGACGCTGGTCGAGCGGGCCTTGGAAGGCCGCGTGACGGCCCTTGCGCAGGCGTTTGCCGGCTGGGCGCCGAGGGAACTGGGCCTTTAGAATATTTCGCTCTGGAGGGTTGCGCCGTGGGGCCGTGTGTTTCGCCTCGCCAGCCCTTTTGCGCGTTGTTTTGAGTCGACCGGGCGCAGCCGCAAGGAAAAGGACAAGATGGTCGCCAGCGCTATGACACGCCGAGGCGCACTCGCTGTCCTTGGCGCATTCGGGCTTTCATTGACGGTTGCTGCGCCGGGCGCCGTCGCCGGCAGCGGCCTGAGGTTTCGTGGGATCGTCGTCAACGTCGAGCCGCTGCGCGCGCTCACCGGCGATCCGACTGCGGCCTGGATGGAGCAGGCGCTTGCGCAAGCTTTGCCGCGGGCCTTGGGCCCTCATCTTGCGCCTGGCGACAGGAACGCCCCTGTCCTCGAAGTCCGGATCGACTGGATCTATCTCGCCCCGAGCCCCGGCGGCCCGGGGCCGAGGGGCTCGGCGCAGGACACAATCATAGGAAGCTTCGTTGTTCGGGGACCGCAGGGCGGGATCGAGTCGCAAATCCCGTTGCGGGCGATCGCCTCCTATTATCCGAGCGGCGTGGACCAGGCGCTCGTCGAGCGAGCCTATCACGGGCGCATTATCAGCTCTCGCGCAGGCCTTCGCCGGCTGGGCGCCGAGGGAGCTCGGGCTCTGAGGGGCGCGAGCTACGCGTCGTATGCCGCCTATGCGAGCCGAGACCGGTAGGGAGAGTTCCGATCAACTCCGTGACCCGCCGCGCCGCGCTATCTGGCCTCGGGGCGTTCGCCGTCGTCTCCCTGAGCGGTCTTCCTCGCGCCCGGGCTCAGAAGGCGGTGAGGTTCCGCGACATTCGGGTCGACGTCTGGCGGCTCAGGGCCGACGCGGGGGACGCGACCGCCGACTGGATCGAAGAGGAGCTTCCAAAGGATCTGGCGCAGGTCTTGACGCCCTATATGGCGCCGGCGGAACGCAACGGCGCGACTTTGCTGGCGCGGATCGAAACCATCGACCTCGGGAGCGGCGGCGGGGCGCGCGGTGACGGCGGCTCGACCGATTCAATGGAAGGCGTCCTGATCGTGAGCGGACCGCGCGGCGTCATCGCCGCGGAGACGCCGCTGCGGGCGACCGCCTCCTACGAGGCGAGCGCCGTTGATCAGTCCTTGTTCGAGGAAGCCTACCACCGGCGCGTGATCGCGCTGGCCGAGGCGTTTGCCAAATGGGCGCCCCGGCAGCTCGGGATCTGAACTGCGCGGCTGGCGAGCGCGATCGATTGCCTTGGACGCGGCCGTGCTATAGCCCGCCCACGATGGTTGGCGCGGGCACGGACAGGACAAGGCGAGCCGCTTGGCGGCGGCCCGGCGGTCATTCTGGTTCGCCCGCAGCTGGCGGTGAACATCGGCATGTGCGCACGCGCCATGGCCAATTTCGGCCTCGACGATCTGCGCCTTGTCAATCCCCGCCAAGGCTGGCCGCGCACCGACGAATATCGCGAAGTCGCCTATTCCGCGGCGGCAGGCGCGACCGATCTGCTCGACGCCGCGCGGGTCTTCGCCAGCGTCGAGGCGGCGGTCGGCGACCTCCATGCGGTCTATGCGGCGACTGCGCGCGAGCGCGGTCAGATGAAGGCGGTCTTAAGCCCCAGCGTCGCCATGGGCGCGACCGCCGCGGCGGTCGGCGAGAAGCGCGGAATCCTGTTCGGGCCGGAGCGCACCGGATTGGACAATGACGAAGTCGCGCTCGCCAACTCGATCATCACCTTCCCTTCGAGCCCGACTTACGCCTCGCTCAACCTCTCCCAGGCGGTTCTCATCTGCGGCTACGAGTGGTTCAAGGCCGCCCACGGCGACGCGCCGCCGCCCCCGACCATCCCGCGCCCCATATCGCCGCCGGCGCAGCGCGAAATGCTGCTCGCGTTCTTCGATTTCCTCGAGGGCAAGCTTGAGGAGAACGGCTTTTTCCGCCCCGTGACCAAGAAGCCGGGGATGCGGCGAAACCTGCGCAACATCTTCCATCGCATGGAGCCGACCCAACAGGACGTGCGGACATTGTGGGGGGCGGTGGTTCGCCTGGTCGAGGGGCCGCGGGTCGAGGTCCAGACGCGCAAGCGGGCGCGGCAGAAAAAGACCGAAGCGTAACTCTAAATCAAAGCCGCGCCGAATTCGCAGCTCGGCGCCATACAGACAGAAAAAAGCTCTCCAAACAAGATCTTGTCTGGAGAGCTGAAGGTTTAGCGCGAACTAAAAGGTCTGCGCTGAAGGTCTGGTTATTGCGCGGGAGCCGGAGCCGGAGCAGCCATCGGAGCCGCGTGGTGCATGTGGTGGTGATGGTGATGGTGATGATGATGATGGTGATGATGGTGCATCGGCGTCGGCCATCGGAGCGGGAGCAGCGGCCGGAGTGTCTTGGGCCATCGGCGTAGCCGGCGAGGCCGAGCGAGAGAACGGCCGCGGCCGCAAGGGTCTTGATCATGGGAGAAGTTTCCTGTGGTTAGGGAACCCGAACGGGTCACAGCGATCCATAAAGGTCGCCGCCTGAACTCAATATGAACCAAGGGGCCGGCAATTCAGGCCGCGGGAAGTGTTTCGCAGCCGCCGTAAGAGCGTACACGTGATCCGAGCCACGAAAGGCGTTTAGACGATGGCCGTGAGCAGCATGACCGGATTTGCCCGCGCCGCCGGCAGCGGCGGCACGTGGCGCTGGACGTTCGAGCTCAAGACCGTCAACGCCAAGGGCCTGGACATCCGCTTGCGCATGCCCGCGCCCTTCGATCGGGCGGAAGGCGAGGCGCGCACGCGGCTCGCCAAGGCGCTGGCGCGCGGGACCTGCTTCGCCAACCTGTCCACGCAGCGTGAGGGGGCGACGACTGCGGCGCGCATTGATCTCGCGGCGCTCGAATCGATCGCCGTCGCCGCCCGCGCCGCCGCAGTCAAGGCCGGGCTCGCGCCGCCCACCATGGACGGATTGCTGGCGCTACGCGGCGTGCTCGAGGCGGCTGACATCGAGGACGACGAGGCGGCCGTGAACGCGGCCTGCGCGGGCGCCCTCGCGAGCCTCGATGAGGCGATCGCCGCGCTCACCGCAGCGCGTCGGTGGGAAGGCGGGGCGCTCGCCTCGGTGCTCAAGGACATGCTCGGGGCCATTGCCCGACTGGTCGAGGCCGCCGACGCCAATCCGGCGCGCCGGCCCGAGGCGGTGCGCGAGCGGCTCGCCCAGAGCGTTCAGACGCTGATGGCCTCGTCGCGCGGCCTCGATGAGAACCGCCTCCACCAGGAGGCGATCCTGCTTGCCGCCAAGGCCGACATCCGCGAGGAGCTCGACCGGCTCAAGACCCACGTGGCCGCCGCGCGGGCGCTGATCGACGAAGGCGGGCCGATCGGCCGGCGGCTCGATTTCCTCGCCCAGGAGCTTTCGCGGGAGGCGAGCACGCTCTGCGCCAAGGCCAATGACGTGAGCCTGACCGCGCAGGGGCTTGAACTGAGAGCGCAAATCGAGCAATTCCGCGAGCAGGTCCAGAACGTCGAGTGAGATTCGAAGCGATGGCGGCGAGCCGGCGAGGCATGATCCTGATTCTGTCCTCGCCGTCGGGGGCCGGGAAGACCACGCTGACCCGGAAGCTAATCGAAGACAGCGAACTCGATCTGACGCTCTCGGTCTCGGTGACGACGCGGCAGCAACGCTCGTCCGAAGTCGACGGCGTCCACTATCACTTCTTAGCCGACCGGAGCGCATTCGACCGGATGAAGGCGGCGGGTGAATTGCTCGAATCGGCCGAGGTGCACGGCAACGCCTATGGCACCCCGCGGGCGCCGGTGGAGAAGGTGCTCGCGGAAGGACGCGACATGCTGTTCGACGTCGACTGGCAGGGCGCCAGCCAAGTGCGCGAACGGCTGGGCGACGACGTTGTCAGCATTTTCGTCCTGCCGCCGTCGATGGGGGAATTGCGCGCGCGCCTCGAGCGGCGGGCGGAGGACACGGCCTCTTCGATCGAGGCGCGGTTCCAGAACGCCCGAAAGGAGATCGAGCGCTGGCGCGACTACCATTACGTTGTGGTCAACGACGATCTCACGCGCGCGTATCTCGACGTGAAGACGATCGTGGCGGCGGAGCGGCTGCGCGCGAGGCGGATCCAGGCGGGCGTCGAGCAGTTGGTCGAGCGGCTGATGGCCGAGCAAGGCTAGCGCAAAATAACTGATTATATCAGTATATTGAATCATTTAGTTGATGTATTACATTAACGCTTCATGGTTTGTCGGACTGCCCCGAGCGCTTAAGCCCAGAAATAGGAGTCGCGGCCCGGCCTTCTGGCCCGGCGTGGCGCGGACATGCAAAGCGCGTTCGCCGTTGGCGAAAGCTGTTGCTGACGTCGCTCGAATATGCAGCTATAAGGTTGTGGGGCCGAAAGGAGCGGAAAAATGAATACCTGGGCGCCTTCCAAGCGCGCTCGAATCGAACGCATTGACGCCGAGGCCGAGGCGTTGATCCGCGATCTCGGCGATCAGGCGTATCACGAGGCGCGCCGAAGGGAGCACGAGGCGAGTTCCGATACGATCGCCGAGGATTGGGCCCTCGTCGCCAAGGCGATCGCGCGCAAGACCGGCAGCCGCGTCGGCCTCAATCTTTCCACTCAACTGGCGATGAACACCTTCTTCGTGCTGGATCGCGAGCCGGGCGTAGCGCACAAAGCGCGACCCCGTCCGGAACTAGAGCTGGAGGAGGAACGCCAACCGAAGCAGGCCGGCGTTCCCACGCCGCAACCGTTCCGCATCCAATTCATGGGCGCGGGAACCGATTCCAGACCGTCGATCTTGCGCGAAGATGAGATTCGCGCATCGGATGTTTCCGCCGCGATCATCGCCGCCGCGATCGCCGCATGGCCGCCCCACACCATCGCCTTGCGCATTCTCGATCGCGAAGGCCACGAGGTTTTCGGCCGACAGAAAGCCGCCGGCCGATAGGCTTAGCAACCTAAAGGCGCTCGCGTCACTCCGCCGCGGCGGCCTCGCGTTCGCGAACCTCGAAGATCTCGAATTCGTCGCTCAGTCCGCGGAGCTGCGAAGACCGGGGGGTCGTTCGGTAGCTTGCTTCGCTGAGCACGCGCGCCACCTCCGAGCTTTCGATGATCGGCTTCGTCGCCAGGATTGCGGTCGGGTCGGCGAGCTCATTCACCCGTGAGGCGATGTTGACGGTCTGGCCGAAATAGTCCTGCCGGTCGTCGAGCATGACGGCCAGGCACGGTCCCGAATGCAGCCCGATGTTGAGCGCCAAGTCCTCGCCGCCGCGCGTTTGGTTGATCCCGCGCATCGCCTCGCGCATCCGCATCGCCGCCCGCAGCGCGCGGTCGGGCGTGGGGAAGGTCGCCATCACCGCATCGCCGATGGTCTTGACCACCGCGCCGCCCTCGGCCGAAACCGCCTCGAGCAGCGCGCCGAAGTGACTGCGCACGAGATCGAAGGCGGCGAGATCGCCGATCCGCTCGTAGAGCGCGGTCGAGCCCCTGAGGTCGGTGAACAGGATCGTGAGGCTCGTGATCTTGAACCGCTGCTCGGGATCGAACGTCCCGCTGCGGTAAAGATCGCGGAACGCCTGGTTGCTGAGCAGGCGGGTCGCGGTCAGATACGGCAGGTGATGGCCCGTCAGCTTGTCCATCTCCTCGCTGTGCAACCAGATCCCCGGCATCGTCCGACGGGCGGCCTTGTTTTCAAACGAGATGCGCGCAGGACCCGGCTGGATTTTGAGCGTGCCGTTGTGGGCATGCGCGTCAGCGAAGACGAGCGACAGATTGCGCCGCTCCTTGGTCTCCTCGCCGTCGACCTCGAGAAAGAGCGACGAGTGGGTGACGGGGTCGAAGACGATCGCAAATCCCTTCGGGCAGGGTAAGCGACATCGCGGCCTTTTCGCCTGCTCCGAGCTCCATCACGTCGAGCGTCACCCGTTCGATGGCGCTTTCAACGTCCTCCGGCACGTCGTTGCTCGAGCTCCAGAAGACCTGGCGCATGTATTCGGCGAAGGGAAGCGAATCCGGGTCATGCGCGGCGATGCGGCGAACGCTCTGGTTGACCGTGAAAGTGACCTCGACCAGCTTGTCGAGCGTCGGTTCGTAATCCGCCGCGCAAAGCGAGCAGTAATAGTGGGTGTGATTGAGGGTCTTGAGCCCTGCGCCCGCCTCGAGCACGCCGCCGCATCCCGGGCACAGCATGTTCCACGACATATCGAACAGCCCGAGCCGCGCCGCATGGACAAAGCCGGCGATGGTCTCTTCCTCGTCGAGACCATGCGCTTCGGCATAGGCGAGCGGATTGATCCGGTTGAGCAACCGATCCTGGTCCGTTTCAACCGATGTCTTCAGGGCGTCGACCACCGCGGGATCGGCGGTTTGCCGCAAAAGCCCAAATAGTGCTTCGTGCAGCCATAGCATTTCCTCGAAAGTTGGTTTGCGGCCGATCAACATTGGCCGGCGCCGGCCGTTCAAAAAAGGGGCCGGCGAAATCCTCTTTTATATAGGTCTGAAGCTGCGACTTTACAGGGCGAAGCGCCCTCGGCTTCAGAGCCCGCAAGTGACGCAGCTATTGCTAAACGCATACGTGAGAACAAAGCAAGAACATTTTCGCGACATGTGACGTCTCAAAGTGCTACGTCGATCGCGCGTCGAGCGCGACACGAAACTTGCGGTCAAATCGACGCCAGAATTTTGCGCGCGGCTTTCAGATGCGGAAGGTCGACCATCTTGCCGTCCACGCCCAGCGCGCCCGCGCCCGGATTGGCCTCGAACGCGGCGACGATCTTGCGCGCATGCGCGACCTCGGCTTCGGATGGCGCATAACAGCGGTTGATTGTGGCGACCTGATCGGGATGGATCGCGAGGCGCCCGACGAAACCGTCGCGCCGAGAGCGCCGGCAATCCCGCTCGAGGCCCTCCAAATCGCGAAAATCCGCGTAGATCGTATCGATCGGGCGCGACCTCGGCGGCGGAGGCCGCGAACAGGCACTGCCGCGCGCGCGAACTGATAGGGAAATGTCCACGACCCGTCCGGCTCCTTGTTGTCGGTCGCGCCGAGCGCCGCCGAGAGGTCCTCCGCGCCCCAGGTCAGGGCGATCAGCCGGGGATGCGCCGGCGCATACGAGCCAAGCGCGAACATCGCCTTTGGGGTTTCGGTCGCCACGCTCGCCAACTTGACCGAGCCGCAGGGCCATGCCGGCTTTCGCCTCGAGCGCGTCGAGATAATGGCCGATGCGCTCGAGATCGGCCGCGCCATTGACCTTGGGGATCAAGAGCGCATCGAGGCCGGGCTTCACGACCGCCGCGAGGTCGTCGAGCGCGAGCCCGGTGTCGAGCGCATTGATGCGGACGATGAACGTCCAGGGCCGTTTCGGCTCTGGCTCGATCAGACCGGCGACATGGGCGCGGGCGGCGGCCTTTTCGAGCCGCGACGGAATCTTCGAGATCGAGAATGAGGGCGTCGGCCCCGCAATCCTTCGCCCGCGCGAACTTGCGTTCGGAGTCGCCGGGAACGAACAGGAGCGAGCGCAGTCTCATGTCGGCCCGAGATTCTGAACCACGGGAAAGCCGCCGTTCAACCCGTGAGCTCCAGGATCGTCATGTGCCCCTCTTTGGCCGGCCAGGGACGGCCGACAATGCGCTCCTCGTTGAACTCGCCGACGATCGGCCGGTCTTCGAGCGCCGGCAGCCTCAGCGTCGTATGCCAGGCGGAGGGCACGCCATGCGGGACGTCGGCGGGCTCCTTGCCGTCAAGCAGCACGACGTCGCGCGGCAGCCCGAAATAACCGCGCGGCCGATCCATTCGAATGACCGCCGCCGCGTCGGCGTCCTCTTTCGCCAGCGCCGCCGGCCTGAGATCGAGCTGGGCGAACGAGCGGGGCAGGGGCGAACGATAGATGTGGGTGACTGGGCGCGCCGGGCGCCGCGACCACGAACTCGAGCGCCGTATTCGGATCGAACGTCGCCGGGCCCCAGACGCCGTCCGCGCCGGTCGTCTTGCTCAGCGCGGCGGCGCCTTGTCGCTCGCCGGTGTCGGCGGAGACGCGATAGATCTCGACCTTCGCGCCCTCGACCGGCCGGTTGGTCGGCGTGCCGCCAACGACGCCCGTCACTCGCCCGTTCAGGACGACTTCCGCCTCGGGCGCGATGGCGATGCGCGAGGGCGCGCGGCCGGTGATGAAGCGGTAAATCTCGGCGAAGGCGACCGGGCTCAAAGCCGTCTCGCGATGGTCGACCTCGCCCAGCAGGACATTGGTCGCGCCTTTGAGCGCCGGTCCGTCGGCGGTCACGTTGAGCGCCATGCCGGGTTTATGAAAGACGATCGCGCCGTCCGGCTGCGCGTAAAGGTCGAAGCCGTCGCTCCGCAGCGTCAGGAACGATACTCCCGGCGTCACTTCGGTGTCGCCAGCGTCGAGCTTCGTGAGAAATGGGCCTCGGCCGTTATATTCGCTGCCAGGCAAAAAGTCGGTCGCCCAGACGCCGTGGTTGGGCGTGCCGCCGAGCGCCGCCTTTTCGACGCTGCCGGGATTGGCGGCGACATATTCGCGCGTCGCATAGCCGCCGCGCGACAGCGCGACGAGCGCAACCTTCGGCGCGCCGGTCTTGGCCTTGACGTCGTCGATGAACGCCGTCAGTTCGCGCAACTGGTCTTCAGTCGAAGAGCGGTTGGCCTGGGCGACGGTGTCGTCGTCGCGAGCCTGCGGATCGGTGAAACTGATCGCAAACAGCCGGTCGCGCGGATAGCCGTTGCTCTCGAACCGCCAGATCTGCGTTTCCCAGGTGGCGGCGAGATCGCTGTCGCCATGCACGAACACGATCGGAACCGGCGGCGCATCCTGAGCGAAGGCGGATCGGCCGAGGCCAGCGAAGGCGAGAGCGGCGCTTCCCTGTAGCAAGCGACGGCGGTTCAGCATTCGGCGCTCTCCCTTTTGATGCGATTGGCCTTGCGCCTTGCCGGGGAGCTTACACCGCCGAAGAGGCGCTGCCACGTGCAGATCCGGTCTATCCTGGGCGATTTCGCGATAGACGTCTTTGGACGTAAGCCCGGCCGAGTCGCTCGCCTTTATAGCCGAGATAGGCGCCGATGAGCGCCGCCGCGATCAGGAGCCATGGAGACGAGGAATAGATCGCGCACAGTCCAGCCAGAATCGCGGCGCCGGCCAAGGCCACCCAGGTCGTAAATTCGGACGAGCCCGTCAATTCTTACCCACAGGTTCAGTCGGTTGCCGATTGTTGCGGCGAAAGCAGCTGATCAAAGCCCACCCGGGCGAGACTGGCTTTCTATCCGGACCCAGTGATTTTTGCACGGGTGCGCTCGCAGCCTCTCGTTCTGCGCCGAGCGATAGGACGGCGATGAGGCGCGAGCGGAAATTGCTCATGCAGAGCAAAACGAACAAGGCGACGGAATAAACCGCCGCCTTGTCTGGCCATCAGGCGGGCTTCGCCCCTAATGGCGCACCACTGGGAAAAGCGTCAAAGCGGGCCGGGGATACTACGATCAGTCCCGACGCCGACGCCGTAGTAGTCTTGCAGCTTGCCCTCGTATTCAGGATCGCCCCAGGCCGGTTCGGTCCCGATTGGATAGGAGGGCGCGCCCCTGAGCTGATTGTCGTCGATCTCAACGACATAGCCGCCAAGGTTCGTGTTGTATCTTAACAGTGACCAGGGAAGTGGATGGTAGCTGTTTCCCATTCCGAGGAACCCGCCGAACGACATGATTGCGTAGGCGACCTCGCCGGTTTGCTTATCGATCATCAGGTCGTGGATTGAGCCCAGACGATCGCCGCCGCTGTTGAAGACATCGGTGCCTTGAACTTTGTCGGCAGCGATAAGAGTGGATGTTTCGCGGACTGCGTCCATGAGGAATTCTCCTTGGCTGTTGTCCAAGGAGAAAACGCAAACGCGAGTCAGAAGGTTCCGGTTGGGGGTCGCCCGATTCTGCAACTGACTGGCAGCGGCACAATCATTCCGCCGATCGGTCGAAAAGGCCCCGCGCCGCATGTGGGGTTCGGCGCGGGGCAGCCGACGCGCGCACCAAGCCGGGATATTTCGCGTCGGATGTGCGCCAAATATTTAACTTACTGGTTTTGTCAATAGCAAATCGGGAGAAACGCGCGGCGGCGACGACGCGCAGCCGCGCGCTGATCCTCGTCCCCGGCAATCGTGGCGGGTTCGACCGTGTGCTCGTCCTGTAGGGCGAGGACTTGGGGATGGCGGCCCGCGCCGCCGCTTCGCGCCCCGGCTCAAGCCGCCTTGCGCCGCGCGACTTCCGCGTGGAACAGCGGAATTTCCGTCGCCAGCGCGTTCGCGACGCTGGGCCTTGCCCGCATGCGCTCAAGATAGGCCTTCACATTGGCATAGGCGGAGAGATCGATCTGAGGCGTTGCTCGCGTCCAGTTCAGGACCGTTGTCAGATAGCCGTCCGCGACGCTGAAGCGGTCGAGCAGGAATTCCCGGTCCTTCAACTTGGCGTCCAGATAGGCGAGGCGCGGGGCGTATTTATTCAAGGTCCAGGCCTTCACCTCAGGCGGGGTCTTGTCGCCGAGCAGCGGCGTCATGAGACCCTTATGCAGTTCGGCGCTGATGAAGCTCAGCCATTGCCGAAGCTTCGCTCGCCCGACGCGATCGGAGGCCGGCGGCGCAAGTTGAGCCTCCGGATATTGGTCGGCGATATATTGCAGGATGGCCGAATTCTCGGTCAGCACGGTTCCGTCGTCGAGCCTCAGCGCTGGCACGTAGCCCAGCGGATTGATGGCGCGATAATCCTCGCCCGTCGCCACTATGCGTCCGGCCTGGGTGTCGACCTCGACGAGATCGATGGCGGCGCCGGCTTCATTGAGCGCAATGCGAGCCGACATCGAGCAGGCGAGCGGGGCGAAATAGAGCTCCATGGGTTCCTCCGTTGCAATTTTTGTACTCTCTCGCATATAATAGAGGTCAGTCAAGAGTTTTGTTCAACATGGTACAAAAAACGACGCGCCCCGGTCGCCAAGGCCGCCTCCGCGGGGCGCGGCCGGCCGCGCGCCTTCGAAGCCGATACGGCGCTCGCGCAGGCGATGGAGGTGTTTTGGAGCGACGGTTTCGCCGCCACCTCGCTCGACGACATCAGCGCGGCGACCGGCTTGAACCGGCCGAGCCTGTACGGCGCCTTCGGCGACAAGCGCGCGCTCTATCTGCAGGCTTATGGCCAATACCGAAAGCGCATGAACGAGTTGTTCGAGCCGCTGTTTGCGGCGCGCGAGCCCCTGCGGGTGAAGCTCACGCGCATCCTCACCGCCGCGCTCGATCTCTATCTTAGCGGCCCGGACGGCCCCCGCGGCTGCTTCACGGTGCTCAGCGCCGCCTCCGAGGCGATCGCCGATCCGGATCTTCACAGCCTCGTCTCCGATGCGATCGACGGCACCGATCGGGCGTTCGGGCGCATGTTCGCCGATGCGCGCGAGGCGGGCGAATTGCCGGAGGACGCCGATCCGCGCCGGCTCGCGCGCATGGCGTCGGCGACCATCCATACGCTGTCGATCCGCGCGCGGGCCCGCATTCCGCGAGCTGAAATCCTGCCGATCATCGACGACGCGGTGACGACCATCTGCGGCGCCGAACGCGGTTAGAGACGGCCCCGACACCGGCGTCGATTGGCCGCCGCGGCCCCTTGCGTTAGCCTCGCCGCGCCGGCCGCGGGCCGGATCATCGATGCGATAGGAGCCGACGATGGGACAGAAGGTCGCCACGACCATTGTGTGTTTGCTGCTTGCTCTCAATCTCGCGGCCATGGCGGTCAACTTTGCGTCGCCTTCCGCGGCCGCCGTCACCAAACTCAGAGCACACCAGCTCGAGAGCGATCCGGACTTCGTGCTCGCGGTGCGTTCCATCGTCCAAAAATGTCGCGTGAACGTCGACCTTGCCACGGTTTTTTGCCCACAGGCGCGCTGAAGCCGTCGATCAAGGCGCGAGCCGCGGGCAGCCCCATCCACACGGCTGCTGATCCGCGCGCGCCCGCATTCCGCTGCCTGAAATCCTGCCAATCGTCGACGACGCGGTGACAACCTCTGCGGAGCTCAACGCGGTTAGACACGGCATCCGACGCCGGCGCCGATAGGCTGCCGGAGCCCTTTGCGCTGGCCCCACGACGCCGCCCGCGGACCGGAGACGACCCACCACTCTGCCAGTTGAGCGTGGCGGCGCTGCTCAGCCGCGGAGCCGCGCTTCGATGACGCAGAGCTTCTCGTAAGCGACCCCGTCGCGGACGAAGTAAAGTCCCTCTGGTGCTCCGCCGAGCGTATCAAGCCAATCCCGGTCGACGAATGGACGGAGTGCGAGGGTACGCTCGGCGACGATTCGCAACTCCATCCCGAGATCCTCAATTCGCGCCAAACTCTTTGGCAGATTCGCCAGGGAGTTGTGGGTCATCAGCAACCCGCCCTCCGGGCGACAGTTTCGACGGCGCCTCCGCGATGAGCGGATCAATCATCGCTCGGCCATCATGCCCCGCATAAAAAGGACTGTTCTCCATTTCCATTTGAGGCAGGGGCAACTGGGCCGGGTTGCTTATGATGAAGTCGACCCTCTCCCCTCGCGGCAGCGGAATTAACGACTCGCCGATTGGAAGATGGACGAGGCCTGCTTCCACCCCGTTGCTCCTTGCGTTTTCGAGCGCCAACGCGATCGCCTCGTCGAAACTGTCAGTCAAGTAGACGCGCTTGGCTCCTCGCAACATTGCGACGATCGCAAGAATGCCGGACCCGGTTCCGAGGTCGACGACCGTTTGTCCCGACAGATCCGGGATGCACTCCGCGAGCAGAAGCGAATAGGGCGTGGCTGGCGCTGCGCCACCGCGGTGGGCCAGAGTGATTCGATGTTCGCCGATCTGGTAGGACTTGCTTTCCTCCACGATGGCCTCCGGACGAGAACCGGTCACAACGGGGCTACTCGCTGACGGACACCACGCATTGTCAACGGTAGGACTACCTAGGGATAGTCCGTTTTCGGCTCCGGAGATGGTCGTTGCGGCGGTCGATGATTGGCGGCTCGAGCCCGATGGCTCACTTTCTGCACGGGCTTCCGCGGCCGATCTCGACAAGGATAGCGTTTTCTCTTGACACGCATACCGACCGATTGGTATGTGATCGACATGAGCACAAACGGAATGACAAAAGCGGCGATGACCGAGGCTTCGGGCCGGAAGCTGCTCGATGCGGCGGTCCACGTGATCCGCTCAAAAGGCTATTCGGCGGCGCGCGTCGAGGACATCTGCGCCGAGGCGGGTCTCACCAAGGGCGCGTTCTTCCACCATTTCGCCAACAAGGAAGCCTGCGCGATCGCCGCGGCGGCGCATTTCGCCGCCAATGCCGACGCGATGTTTGACGCTGCGCCCTATAGCCATTTGCCCGACGCAAGAGCGCGCATTCTCGGCTATGTCGATTTCCGCAAGGCGATCCTTCGGGACGAATTGCCGCAATTCACCTGCCTCCTCGGCACGATGGTGCAGGAGGCTTACGACTCGCACCCCGCAATTCGCGCCGCCTGCGACCGTTACATCAGCGAGCACGCCGAACGGCTTGAAGCTGACATTGCCGAGGCCAAGGCGCGCTATGCGCCTGAAGCTGCATGGACGCCAGGCAGCGCTGCGCTCTATTCGCAGGCTGTTCTTCAGGGCGCGTTCATTCTCGCCAAGGCCAAGCACGGTCCTAAAGTCGCCGCTGATTGCCTCGATCATCTCAAGCGTTATTTCGAGACGCTTCTGCCAATAGCCAAGGCGGAACACCGAGCGCATTAGAGCGTTGGCCTGAGCCCCGCGCCTTCACGTTACCCGAATGAGGAGACGCCGATGACCGAGCAGAAAATCACGCCCTGTCTTTGGTTCGATTCCAACGCCGAAGAGGCGGTCGCCCACTACCTGTCGATCTTCCCCAACAGCCGGATCATTTCGACGGCGCGCTACGGCGAGTTCGCCCCCGGCCGGAAAGGGGCGGTGATGACGATCTTTTTCGAGATCGACGGCCAGCGATTTTTGGCGCTGAACGGCGGGCCGCACTACAAGTTCACGCCCGCTTTGTCGCTCATGGTCAATTGCGACGACCAGGCTGAAATCGACGCGCTGTGGGAGAAGCTTGCTGAGGGCGGCGAGCATATCCAGTGCGGCTGGCTCACCGACAAATTCGGCGTCTCCTGGCAAATCGTTCCCCGCATGCTGCCGGAGCTTTTGAGTGGCGACGCACAGCGCACCGATCGCGTCATGCGGGCGGTCATGAGCATGAAGAAGCTCGACATCGCACAAATGCAGCAGGCGTCCGCGCCAAACTGAAGGAAAAAGACATGGCCAATGCGATTCAATCGGACGTGCTCGGCAAATTCGTCTGGTACGATCAGATGTCGAACGATCTTCCCGGCTCTGAAAAATTCTATTCAAAAGTCGTCGGCTGGAGCCTCGCGCCGAACACGATGAACGCGCAGAAATATACGCTGCTCAAGACTGGCGAAAACATGGTTGGCGGCCTCATGCCAATTCCGGAGGACGCCGCCAAGATGGGCGTGCGCCCGGCGTGGATGGGCTATATCGCTGTCGATGACGTCAAGAAGTACGCCGACAAGGTGAAAGCCGCGGGCGGCGCGATCCATCGGCCGCCGACCGAGATTCCCAACGTCGGGACCTTCGCGGTCGCCGGCGATCCGAGCGGCGCGGGCTTCCTGTTGTTCAAAGGCGACGGCGACCAGGCGCCGATGCAGGATCCGACGAAGCCCGGCTACATCGGCTGGCACGAACTGCATGGCGGCGAGCCTGAGAAGTCATTGGCCTTCTATTCCGGTCTGTTCGGCTGGACGAAGGGCGAGGCGCTCGATATGGGCGGAATGACCTACCAGATCTTCAGCACCAAAGGTCAGCAGTCCGGCGGCATGATGAAGAAGATGGACCAGGAGCCTGCTCCATCTTGGCTCTACTACATCACTGTCGATGCGATCGATGCGGCCCAGGATCGGGTGAAGTCAGCAGGCGGTCAAGTGATCCACGGACCGATGCAAGTTCCAGGCGGAAGCTGGATCATCAACGGCCTCGATCCGCAGGGCGCGATGTTCGCGCTCGTTGCGCCCAAGAAGTAGCGCGTAGCGGCGGCCCGGTTCCAGCGCGTGCGCCGTGACTCGCACGGCGCACTGGAGCTTTCAACGCGTTCGGCGGCTCGTAGCGCGCGGGCCGTCGGCGCAGACTGGTATCCTGACCTCGACTACGTTGAAGGCTTTGACGGGAGGCAACGATGCGCGTCATGGTGATCGTCAAGGCGACGAACGACAGCGAGGACGGCAAGATGCCGACGCCGGAGCTGCTCGAGCAAATGGGTGCTTTCAACCAGCAGCTCAAGGACGCCGGGATCTTGGTCGACGCAGCCGGCCTAAAGCCGAGCGCGAAGGGCGCGCGCGTCGCCTTTTCCGGCAAGGACCGGACGGTGGCCAAAGGGCCGTTTCCCAATCTCCACGAACTCGTCGCCGGCTACTGGATCTGGAAGGTCAATGATCTCAACGAGGCGATCGACTGGGTCAAGCGTTGCCCCAATCCTATGCCCGGCCCGTCGGTCATCGAAATCCGCCCGCTCTATGAGATGGAAGACTTCGACCGGTCCAAGTAGGAACGTGCGCTGCAATCCCGTCCGCGCGGCGGCTGAAGGCGAAGAGCTCAGACTGTCACATTCGATCGCTATTCCGTATTGAACACAGCGCCGAAGGGCGGTTGACAAGTTCGCCGCGTCTCTTGTCATCGCCGCGTCAGCGAATAGCATGGGCAACTCAATACGCAGGCGTTTCAGCCCGCGATCGGCGAGAGTGTTCAAAACGGCGCCAGGATGACAAAAGCAAAAACCCCGACCACCGTGGCGTTCGTCAGCCAGAAGGGGGGTGTGGGCAAGAGCACGCTCGCTCGCCTCCTGGCGGTGGGCGCCCTCCATCGCGGGCGCAAGACCCTGCTCGCCGACTTCGATCTCGATCAATTGACCTGCGTCGAATGGGGCGCGCTGCGCATGCGCGCCAACCTCGAGCCAGAGGTCGACACGCGCGCGTTCAAGAGCCTGAAGAAGCTGCGCCGCGAGGACGGCGTCGCCGACTTCATCGTCGCCGACACCCGCGGGCTCGCCGATGATCTGTCGACCGAAATCGCCGAGGATAGCGACGTCGTCTTCCTGCCGACCGGCGTATCGGGCGACGATCTTAGGCCCACGCTTTCGCTCGCGCGCAAGCTCGCGCGGCGCGGCGCGGAGGGACGGCTCGTGCTCGTCTTGTCGAAGGTCGGCCGCTCGGAGCCCCAGTTCGCGAAGGCGGTGGAGGCGATCGAGGACGCGGGCTTCGAGCTTCTCAGTGAACATTGGCCGCAGCGCGACGGCTTCCAGAGCGACCTCGATTCCGGGCCGCGCGGGCCGCGAGGCGCGCAACCCTTACTTACGCGAAATCGCCGAGCGGATGGAGGAGGCTCTCTGGACGCGCACGATGAAGGCGAAGCCGCGTTGATCAACCGGCCTCGCGGCCGGGCTACGGCTGCGCCAATACGAAGAGTTGCCGTGACCGCAGCAAAACCCCACCGTTAGGCAGAGGCCGGATAGGCCTCGCGCAATTCGGCAGCATAGCGATCGAGAAACTTGCGACTATCGGCTTCGTCGAGCGCGGCCAGGAAGGGCGCGAGTCTCGTCGCCCCCATCCATTCGAGAATCGCCGCGATGCTCTCCATGGCGTGGAGGTAAGTCGCTTCCCAGATGTCGACGGCGGCGCAGATTGGAATGAGGAGAGCGTACAGGCCTTCCATCGTTTCGTTGAATGGCCGCGTCTTCGCGATCGGCAGGAGCGTCTTCGCCCACGGCCCGTCGGCCGCGATCATTCGCATCAACGCGCGACTCGGCTCATACAAATCATTGGGGAATTCAGCCGCGAGGCAGCCACCCGACGAGAGCATGCCGATCAGCATGGGCAACAACCGCCGGAGCGATGGGATCATCTCCAACGAGCCATTCGAACAGATCAGGTCGAATTTGCGCCCTGCGCTCAAATAGTTGCCGCCTATGCCTTCAAGGTCGAACGCTTCGATCTCGGCGTGCGGGAACCGGCAAGCCAGCAGCGCCCTCATCGATCCGCTTCCCCTGTACACGTCGGCAATGCGGTGTGGCGCCCGATCGGGAATTCGGCGCATGAGGTCCAGCGCCGCTCTCATTCGATGCTCCGGAGCAGGGCCGGACTCGGTTCGGCCTAGGGCGCTGTCATTCATTGGGTTTCGTCAGATCGACCCTGGCCGCAGCAGGACAACAACTTGGTAAAGCCGCCGGTCCACGACCGGCGGCTTGCACTCAAAGGCGCCAATAGCGACGGCGTTCGTCAGGTCGCAGGCTTGATGGAATTGAGGTCCATCTTGTCGCCAGTCTTGGTGTAGCTCACCGTCACCTTCTCGCCGACCTTGAAATCGGAGAGTTTCATGCTCTTGGGCGCCATGTAACTCGAGCCGTTGTCCAGGGTGACCATGTCCTTGGTCGTGTCCAGGCTCTTGATCTTGGCCGTGGCGTCGGCCGCGTAAGCGATGGACGCCGAGCCCAACAACGCCGTCGCCAAGACGGCTCCTACCAACATTCGCATAGGGCTTCTCCATTTGTGACTAGAAGCGCGACTACGCCAGCACGCATAACCTCTTCGGCGTACTCACGCCTCGCGTGAAGGTTAAGCACGCCTCGCCTCACGTCGCGCTGGCCGACAAATTAAATCTTGTTCATCGGCGCGAGGAGCACGGGATTTGCAATGCTCCCAGGATCACCCGGTCTCGACTTCGATGTCCTAACCTTAATCCGCCGGCGAATTTCCGGATAACCGGCGAAGCGCATGATCCCGCCCTTGACCGCAGACGGCGGTCGCTCGCTTGCGGCGTGAATCGCCGTTCGTGGGAGGGTGGGGATGATGAAGTCGAGGCTTAGCCCGCGGGAGATCGTCCAGAGGCTTCAGATGATCGAGACGCTGACGGCGGAAGGTCTTCCGGTCGCCGAAGCGCTTCGCTCGGTTGGGATGCGGGAAGCGGAATACGACCGCTGGCGCGTCGAATACAACGGCCTGGGGCGTACGCTTGGTCCGCTCGCGTGCGCGACGCCGAAGCCGGCGAAGAGATCGCGCCGCGCCGCTTCCGCTCATCCACGCAAGCCGCCCTTGTAACTCGCTTGTCGAGGAGAGACGGGAGTTCGGCCTGGTGCGGCCGCGAAGGTTGTCGGCGCGGAAGCCCGCGTGCAATGCTAGACGCTCCGCGGCTCAAAAGCTGCGCGGAGAGCGCGCCACCGCCAGCCAACGACAAACGGGGTCCCGCAATGATTTATGAGCTTCGCGTCTATCGCTGCCTTCCCAACAGGATGCCGGCTCTATTGAAGCGGTTCGAAACGACGACGCTGCGGATTTGGAAGAAACACGGCATCCGGCAGGCTGGCTTCTGGACGACGCTGATCGGCGAATCCAATCAGGAGCTCACCTATCTCCTGGCCTGGGAGTTGCTCGCCGAGCGGGAGAAAAAATGGGGCGCCTTCGTCAGCGACCCGGAGTGGCTGGCGGCGCGAGACGAGAGCGAGAAGGACGGCCCCATCGTCGCCACCTTCTCGAACTCGATCCTGCAGCCGACGTCGTTCTCGAGCGTGCGTTAGGACGCTCTCCGCCGGTTAGGGCGGCTGCAAGTCCTCAGGCTGTGCGGCCCCGGACCATGCGGACGATCCAGATCAACAAACAGGCGCCGATGAAGCCAAGGATCAGATAGCCGATCCATCCGCCGAGCACGATCCCAAAAATACTGAGAATGGCGCTGGCGATCGCCGCGCCGACGATGCCGAGCAGGATATTCATCAGCAATCCCATATCGCTCTTCATGAATTGCTCAGCCAGCCAGCCAGCAATCCCGCCGATGATAATGGCCGCGATCCAACCAACTTCAGCATTCGCCATGGCGCGTCTCCTCAAAACGAAGCGCAGCCTTGCACCAGTTTTGGGCAGTCAACAAGCACGGTTTCGCATGCTCGCGATCCGATCGTCCGACCAGATGCTTCAATCCAAGTCACTCGATGCGACTGTATCAAGCGTACCATCGCATCACGCAAGGCGCCGCAACAGACTGCGAGCGGTCAGCGATAGGCGCGTCAGATTTTTTGGCTATCCCACGATCTCATTGCCGGAGAACCATTGCGCGATCTCTTGCGCCGCCGTCTCCGGCGCGTCGGAGCCGTGGGCGGAGTTCTCGCCCATCGACAGCGCGAAGTCCTTGCGGATCGTCCCGGCCGCGGCCTTCTCAGGATTGGTCGCGCCCATCACGTCACGATAGCGCTGGATCGCGTCCTCGCCTTCGAGCACCTGGACGACGACGGGCGCCGCCGTCATCATCTCGACCAGCTCGCCGAAGAACGGGCGCTCGCGATGCACGCCATAGAACGTCTCCGCCTGCGCGCGCGTCATATGCACGCGCTTCTGCGCTACGATGCGAAGCCCCGCCGCCTCGATCCGCTGATTGACGGCGCCCGTCAGGTTGCGGCGGGTGACGTCGGGCTTGAGGATCGAGAAGGTGCGTTGGACGGCCATGGCGTCGTTGTCTCTGGTCGGGTTGTTGCGGAAGGCGCTGCGGCTTATACCGGCGGCCCGGCGGGCAGGCAAGACGCGCGCAAGTCCAAGCTAGCGGAGCTGCGCGTCTGCCGTTCATTGCGACAAACGAGGCGCGGAGGCCAAGCGAAACATGTCAAGATTCGGGATTCTCACGGCTGTCGCATTCATTGCGGCGATCACTTCCGTTCGCGCCGACGAGCAAGTTTGGACTATGCAGAGCTGGCCGGGCGACATTGACCTGATCCCCTGCAGCGCCTGGAGCAAAACTGGCGACGGGACTTGGGTCCTCAACGGCTCGGTCAAGCTGGGCTCGGAGACCATGGCCAACATCGGGGTCAAGGGCGACGCGGCGGCGCACAAGCTCGACCGGGAATGCGGCGCGAAGAAGTGACCCGATAGCACGAGCCTTCTGTCCAGAGCCTCGTGCGTTCGAGCCGCCGCGCAGCTAGGACCGGGCCGAAGGAACTTGAGGCGTCTCAGCCGCACATAGAGCGCGCCGGACCCGCCATGCGCCCGTCCGGCTTCCTCGAAGCCAAGCACGACCGAGCGCAGGTCTGGCTCGCGTAGCCATTGCGGGGTGACGCGTTTCAGCACGCCGCGCTCATTAGGCCACCCGCTAAACTCATCGATCGCCCCGCCTTTGCCGGTTACGATGATGACCAGCCTCGCGCCCTCGCGCCTGCGAATGGCGGAGGAAGCCGCGCAGAGCCTGATGCGCCTCGGCTTGGGTCAGCCCATGCAGATCGAGCGCCCCGTCGATCGCGCGCGCGTCCGCGCGAAAGTTCGCGCTTGAGCCGCCGTTCGATCGGCGCGAGCGGCGGCGCGGAGGGCTTCGCCGATCGGGCGGCAGGAGGCTCGGTGGCGGTTGGAGGCGGGGCGGGGGGCCGGGCGGCCTGACGGGATTCGACGGCGTCGGCAGGGCTGCGCCGCGGCGCCGTGCGACAGAGCGCGCGACCTCGGTCCAGAGCGCGATCTCCTCGTCGCTCAAGCGCCGCAAACGCTGCGGGCGGGGCGGCGTGTCCTTCACGGCTCTTCCCCTCGCGGCAGAAGCACGACGAACTCGGCCGGATGGCGAATCGCGCCGGCGCGCGCGCCTGCCGCGTCGCCGCTGCCGAAGAAGAGGTCGGCGCGCGCCGCTCCCACAATCGCCGAGCCGGTGTCTTGGGCGATCATGAGCCGGCGGAAAGGGCGTGGCGTCGCGTCTACCCAAGGCAATTCGGCGTCGATCCAGAACGGCAGGCCGTAGGCCCACAATCGCCCGGTCGATTGCGATCGAGCGCAGCGGGGTAAGCGGAACGCCAGCGCCGGCAATCGGACCGAGCTCGGGATCGAAATCGTCGACAAGCTGCGAAGAACACGAACGAGCGATTGCGCCGCATCACCTCCAGTCCTCGGGCGCTGTCGCGGCGCAGCCAGGCCTTGAGGCTCGCGAGCGACATGTCGCTTTCGGCGATCTCTCCGGCCTCGATCAGTATCTTTCCAATCGACGTGTACGGCAGGCCGTTGCGTCCATCGTAGGCGAGGCGCGCGCGGGAGCGATCGGGAAACTCGACCTGCGCGCTTCCTTGCACCTGAATGAGGAAGGCCTCGACCGCATCGCGAACCCAGACGATCGGGTCGCGGCGCTCGGCCTCGATCTGAGCTCGATCGGCGTAAGGGACGAGTGAGCCGTCGCTGAGGCGCCTGGCGCTGCTGATGTCCTTCGGAAATCCGACGGGCGGAGGGTCGACACCAAAAGTCACGAGATCAGTCGGCCGCGCGAGGATCGGCCAGCGAAACGCCTCGGTCTCAACCCTCGAAGCTGGAACGCAGGGCTCGTAGTACCCGGTCAGGAATCCCCGGCCATTCTCGGGAACAACGCGGAAGGGTCGAAACCGCGTCTCGAAAAATCGGCGGGCGTCCGCAGCGGCTGCCCCGCAAAGCGCCGCGCGGGCGTTCGCAACCAATTCAGGCGGCGCAAACTGCGCTGGCCGGGGACTGGTTTGACCCCCGGCGATCGCCCGCGCCGAGCGTTCAAAGGCGCAGAACGCCGAGTGATGGTCGTCATCGATCCAACCCGTGAGGCTTTCGAAATCCAGACGACTCGAGGCGCGGCCGCACGGGGCTTGCTACGTTGCGACGGCTTAGCTTTCGGATTCGGTCGCCGTCAGCTGCCAGTTGGGATCGCGGGAGCGAACATCGCGCGCGAACGTCCACAAGTCGATATGCTCGACGACCGTGTTGGGCGACCCGTCGACGACTTCGCCTTGAGCGTCACGGGTTACGGAGGCGAGCTTCGCGGCGAACCGCACGCTGATCCGCGCTGTCTGGCCGACAAGCCCGGCGTCGGCGATCGTCGCGTTGTCGATCGAAACGACCGTGGTCGACGTTGTGTGTCCGGCGTCGGCGCGGGCGTGGATCGCGCTCTCGAAATTGGCGAAGGCCTCGGGCGACATCAGGCTTTTGAGGGCGTCGGAATCGCCAGCGGCGAAAGCATGGACGACCATATCGTATGCGCCCTTGGCGCCAGACAGAAAGGCTTGCGGCGAGAAAGAGCGATCTGCCCCAGCAATAGCGTCGAGGCCGCTCCAGACCGCGGAGTTGGGTTCGGCTACGCCCTTCCAACGATCCGCCGGGAGCGTGCGGAACGGAGGCCGAGGGCGGCGCGTCCGGGGGGGCGACAGGGGCGGTAGGAGCTCCCGGAACGCGCCGCAAAGGAGCCAAAAGACCTCCGGGCCGCTCCGAATCCTGGCGCATGCCGAGCACCGAACGCAGCTTCCAGGCGACAAACAGCGCCACAAGCGCGAATATGATGGTCGGCAGATCGATCTCCGGCATCGTCCTTAAGCTCCTCGCTTGCCTAAGCAAAAGCCACTTGGCCCGCGCTAAACGCCATAACTAGGCGCGGCTGAGCGTTTTGGCTAGGAGCATGGATTAGCAGCCTTGCTGGGGTCTAAAGATGGCGGCCCCGGCGACGCAGCCGTTTCCCTGATTCCGAGGCTCCAAATGCGGCGCGAAGCGACATGAGGCCCGCTAACATAATCGGCGTCGCCGGCGCCGGGGCCTGGGGCGTGGCGTTGGCCAACGCGGCTGCGGCCGCGGGTCGCACGGTCGTCCTTTGGGGCCGCGATGAAGCCCGGATGCGCGCCATCGCAACGACACGGCGCAGCGACCGGCTGCCTGGCGTTGACTTGGCCCAGGCGGTCGAGGCGACGTCCGATCTTGAAGATCTTGGACGGTGCGACGCGATTCTGGTGGCGACGCCGGCTCAGTCGAGCCGCGAGATTGCGCTGCGGCTGGCGACGGCGCCAGGATCGGCGCCGCTGGTCACGTGCGCCAAGGGCATCGAGCGCGGCACGCACGCGTTCATGACCGAAGTCCTGGCTGCACGCCGCGCCCGGTCGCCGCACGGCCATTCTCTCCGGACCCTCCTTCGCCGCCGACGTTGCGGCGGGCCTGCCGACCGCGGTGACGCTCGCCTCGGCCGACGAAGACCTGGCGCGCGCGCTCTGCGAAGCGCTCCGCGGGCCGACTTTGCGGCTCTATCATTCGACCGACGTTCGCGGCGTCGAGATCGGCGGCGCGGCGAAGAACGTGCTGGCGATCGCCTGCGGCGTCGCCGCCGGCCGCGGGCTCGGCGCGAGCGCTGTCGCCGCGCTAACCGCCCGCGGTTTCGCCGAGCTTCGGCGTTTTGGCGAGGCTTTCGGGGCGCGGGGATCGACGCTGATGGGACTTTCGGGGCTCGGCGATCTTGTTCTGACCTGCTCCTCGGCGCAATCGCGCAACTTCGCCTTCGGCCAGGCGCTCGGACGCGGCGAGAGCGCAGCCGAAGCGGGGACGGGCGGCCTCGTCGAGGGCCAGTTCACCGCGCTCGCGCTGACCGAGTTGGCGCGCCAGCGCGGCGTCGACATGCCGATCGCCGATTGTGTCCAGGGGCTGATCGAAGGCTCGCTTGACGTTAAAGCCGCGGTCAGCGCGCTGTTGGCGGCGTCCGGCCAAGGGGGAAGAATAGGCGGGAAGCGCTTTGCAATTTGACCGCCCTCGCTTAAGCCTTCGTGACGTTCGGAAACGCAAACTTCAGGCTTAGTTGGCGATGGCGCATTGGCTGTTCAAGAGCGAGCCCTCGGCCTGGTCCTACGAAAAGGTCGCCGGCCTTGGCGCTGCGGGTACGGACTGGAGCGGCGTGCGCAATCATACCGCCAAGCTCAATATGCAGGCGATGAAGGTCGGCGAACACGCTTTCTTCTACCACTCCAACGAGGGGAAAGAGATCGTCGGGATTGTCGAGGTCTGCAAGGCCTATCGGCCCGACCCGACGGACGCGACCGGCAAGTTCGGCATGGTGGACATCCGCGCGGTTGCGCCCGCTGCCGCGACCGGTGACGCTGGAAGAGGCGAAGAGCGACAAGCGTCTGGCCAAAATGGCGCTTGTCACTCAGTCCCGGCTCTCCGTCCAACCCGTGACCGACGCCGAGTGGGCCGTCGTTTGCAAGCTTGGCGGCCTTTAGCGGACGCGCCTTAGACCAAAGCATCACGCGGGCCGGCTTGTCGCTCTTTCCCTCGTTAGGGCATAGTTAGGTCTTAGCTTTTTGCGCGAGGCGGAACCTCGCGCGACCGATTGCTCTGGGAGGAGCCCATGTCCGACAAGGCTTATGACGTTCCAGCCGAATGGGCGAAGCGCGCCTGGGTCAACGCGGCCAAGTACGAGGAGATGTACAAGCGGTCGGTGACCGACCCGGAGGGCTTCTGGGCCGAGCACGGCAAGCGCATCGACTGGTTCAAGCCATTCTCCAAGGTCAAGAACACGTCGTTCGACGCCAAGAACGTCTCGATCAAATGGTTCGAGGACGGCGTCACCAACGTCGCTCACAATTGCATCGACCGGCATCTCGCCAAGCGCGCGAACCAGACGGCGATCATCTGGGAAGGCGACGATCCTTCGAAGTCCGCCCACATCACCTATGCTGAGCTTGCGCGTCGCGTCGGACTTTTCGCCAATGTGCTGAAAGCGCACGGCGTCAAGAAGGGCGATCGCGTCACGATCTACCTGCCCATGATCCCCGAGGCGGCTTACGCAATGCTCGCGTGTGCGCGCATCGGCGCGATCCATTCGGTCGTGTTCGGCGGCTTCTCGCCCGAGGCCATCGCCGGCCGCATCGCGGACGCCAAATCCGACGTCGTCATCACCGCGGACGAAGGTCTTCGCGGCGGCCGGAAGGTTCCGCTCAAGGCCAATGTCGACGCGGCGATCGAGAAAGTGGGCGGCGTCAAGACGGTGATCGTCGTCAGGCACACGGGCGATCACGTCGGCTGGCGACATGGGCGCGACGTTTGGCTGCATGAGGCCGAACAGCGCGTGACTGCGGACTGCCCGCCCGAACCCATGAACGCGGAAGACCCGCTGTTCATCCTTTACACGTCAGGTTCGACGGGCGCGCCGAAGGGCGTTCTGCACACGACTGGAGGCTATCTCGTCTACGTCTCGATGACCCATCAATATGTCTTCGATTATCATGAGGGCGATATCTATTGGTGCACCGCCGACGTGGGCTGGGTGACGGGCCACAGCTACATCCTCTACGGGCCTCTGGCCAACGGCGCGACGACGCTGATGTTCGAGGGCGTTCCCAACTATCCGTCGATCAGCCGGTTCTGGGAGGTCATCGACAAGCACAAGGTCAATATTTTCTACACCGCGCCGACCGCTATCCGCTCGCTGATGGGCGCGGGCGAGGACCCGGTGAAGAAAACGAGCCGCGCCTCACTTCGTCTTCTGGGTTCAGTCGGCGAGCCGATCAATCCGGAGGCGTGGGAATGGTATCATCGCGTCGTAGGCGATGGCCGCTGCCCGGTCGTCGACACCTGGTGGCAGACCGAGACCGGCGGCATTCTCATCTCTCCGCTGCCCGGGGCCACCAAGCTCAAGCCAGGGTCGGCGACACGGCCATTCTTCGGCGTCATTCCCGAGATCGTCGATGCCGAAGGCAAGGTTCAGGAAGGCGCGTGCGAGGGAAATCTGGTCATCGCTGAATTCCTGGCCCGGTCAGTCGCGCACCGTCTTCGGCGACCACGCTCGCTTCGTGAACACCTATTTCGCCGCCTATCCTGGCAAGTACTTCACCGGCGACGGCGCGCGCCGCGACGCGGACGGCTATTACTGGATCACCGGGCGCGTCGACGACGTCATCAATGTGGCGGGCCACCGGATGGGAACGGCGGAAGTCGAGAGCGCGCTCGTCGCCCATCCGAAAGTCTCGGAAGCTGCGGTCGTCGGCTATCCGCACGACATCAAGGGGCAGGGTATCTACGCTTACGTGACCTTGATGGGCGGCGTCGAGGCGAGCGAGGACTTGCGCAAGGAACTGGTCGCTTGGGTGCGCAAGGAGATCGGTCCGATCGCCTCGCCCGATCTTGTTCAGTTCGCGCCGATGTTGCCAAAGACACGCTCCGGCAAAATCATGCGCCGAATTCTGCGCAAGATCGCGGAGAACGAGTATGGCTCCTTGGGCGACACCTCGACACTGGCCGATCCCGCCGTCGTCGATGACCTCATCGGCAACCGACAGAACCGGGGCAAGGGCTGAGGCCACCCACTTGTCTCGCGCTGGGCTGGCGCTCGCTCGCTAGGACGCAATGAGCAATTCTTGCGCGGTCTCGATTTTGGTCGCGAGAATGACGGCCTGAGTTCGGCTCTCGACGCCGAGCTTCTGGAAGATCGCGGACACATGCGCTTTGACGGTCGCCTCGGAGACGCCGAGCTCATAGGCAATTTGCTTATTGAGCAGCCCTTGCGACAGCATCATCAGCACCCGAATTTGCTGCGGGGTCAGCGAAGCAAGCCGCCGCGCCATGGCGCTCGATTCGCGGTTGGGAGCCGAGTCCGGATCGAAGTCGGGAGGGGTCCATCGGCCGCCGTTCAGAACTTCGACGATAGCCGCTCGCATCGTGTCGAGCGAATTGGTTTTCGGGATAAAGCCGGCGGCGCCGAATTCCATGCAATGGCGGATGACCGCGCGGTCTTCATTGCCCGAAACGACGATGACCGGGGTGGACGGAAGCTCCGAGCGTAGGAACAGGAGTCCAGAAAACCCGCGAACGCCCGGCATGGTCAGGTCGAGCAGCACGAGATCGGTGTCTGGCGAACCGTCCAGCGCTGCGACCATGCTCTCGAAATCGTGCGCGACTACGATTTCGGCGCGGGGCGCCGCTGCGAGTACGGCTTGGCGCAAACCGCCGACCATAAGCGGATGGTCATCGGCGATGAGGACGCGAAGGGCGTTCTCTTCGCCCATCGTTTCCTCCCGCTCGATCCCTGACGCCGGCGCGGAACGAGAAGCGCTGATCCGCTGGTCGGTGTCACGTCCTCGGTTTCCAGCTTGCGGGCTAATGACGTTCGCCTTTCCTGGACGGCAAGCGTCCGAGCTGACGCAATGCCTCGGTCATCGCGATGGTTGCGGCGATTCCTACGTTCAAAGAACGTAGGTGAGGTTGAATAGGAATATACACCCTAACGTCCGCCGAAGCCCGCACGGCCTCGGGAACGCCGGACGATTCCCGACCGACGAGGATAATATCCTTTTCACGAAAAGCGAAATCCCACAAACACGTTTCGCCCTTTGTCGTTAACAGCACCAGCCGGCGTTGATTGTCGGCGCGCCACGCCGCGAAGCTCGCCCAGGAATTGTGGGTCTCGATTGTTAGAGCGTCGATATAGTCCATCGCGGCGCGTCGGAAGCGGCTGTCGTTAATTCGAAACCCGGCCGGTTCGATGATCGCCGCGTCGACGCCAAGGCATGCGCAGGTGCGCATCATGGCGCCGGTGTTTTGTGCGATGTCGGGCTCGAACAAAGCGAGCAGGAGGGGCGTCGGCGACGTGGTCATATCGTGCGCAAAAGCAAAAGGTTGACAGCGGAAAAAGCCATTCGGACAATGCCCTGAAACAGGAGAGAAGCGCGAAGCCGCGCGGCTATGGACATCCAATTCGATCGATGCGAAAAGCCGCTTAGAACCAATTCAAAGTCGTGACCTCGCGGGCGCCGGGGCGACACGCACGTTGGGGGTTGAATTGACCATCAATGGAAGAAGTCGACGATGTTTCCGCCAGCTACGCCCTGGCGGGGGGATCTTAGAGGCGGCTGCTTTGTCCGCGGCCCGTAAAATGCTTTTCCCGCCGACGCTAGAGTAAAAGCGGGCCGACGGGGCGACGCATCGACTTCTTCCTCACAATTCTTCGACTCCACGTCCATCAGAGATCCACGACATGAGCGGTCCTTCGACCTACGTTCCCAAAAGCGCGATTGGGCGCTGGTTTGAATCGCGTCTGCCGTTGGGTGGCTTGGTCCATTCCTCCTTCATCGCCTATCCGGTGCCGCGCAATCTCAACTACATGTGGACGTTCGGCGCGATTCTGTCGTTCATGCTGGTGGCGCAGATCGTCACCGGCGTCGTTCTCGCCATGCATTTCATCCCTTCGTCGACCCAGGCGTTCGCCTCGGTCGATAACATCATGCGCAATGTCAACTACGGCTGGCTGATCCGCTACTTGCACAGCAATGGCGCGTCGCTCTTCTTTTTCGCCTGCTACATCCATATGTTCGCGGCCTCTATTACGGCTCCTTCAAGCCGCCGCGCGAACTTCTTTGGATCATCGGCGTCATCATCTACGTGCTGATGATGGCGACGGCTTTCTTCGGTTATGTTTTGCCCTGGGGCGGGATGAGCTTTGCGGGCGCGACCGTCATCACCAATCTCACATCGGCAATTCCGCTCGTCGGCAACTCGATCGCCCACTGGCTGTGGGGCGGATTTGCCGTCGGCGGTCCGACGCTGACCCGATTCTTCGCGCTGCACTACCTCGTGCCGTTTATCATTGTGGGGTTCGTCGGGCTTCATGTCTGGGCGCTGCACGTCGCCGGGCAGAACAACCCTGACGGCATCGAGGTGAAAGACCCTCAGCGCGACACAGTCGCCTTCACGCCCTACGCCACGATCAAGGACGTCTTCGGCCTCTCGGTCTTCCTCATCCTTTACTGCTGGCTCGTGTTCTACATTCCCAATTATCTGCTCGACGCGGACAATTCCATTCCCGCCAATCCGCTGGCGACGCCCGCGCATGTCGTTCCGGAATGGTATTTGCTGCCGTTCTACGCCATGCTGCGCGCCATCCCGAACAAGCTCTGGGGCGTGATCATCTTGTTGGCGGCGATCGTCGTGCTGGCGTTCATTCCCTGGCTCGACCGCTCGCCGGTCAAGTCGGCGAAGTACCGCCCGTCCTATCGCTTTTTCTTCTGGGTCTTTATCGCGATCTGCATCGGCCTCGGCTACCTCGGCTCGCAGGAGCCGACCGAGGGGCTGGCGATCATCGCGCGCATCTTAACGTTCGGCTATTTCGCGTTCTTTCTCATCATCATGCCTGTTCTCAGCTTTACGGAGAAGACGAAACCGATCCCGACCTCGATCGCCGATGCGGTGCTGACGAGGACGAAAACCGCGGTGGCGGCGGCTGAATGATGCGGACCCCTTGCAAGGAAATTCAACGATGATCCGTGTCAGGTTTTCCGCGCTCGCTTTTGCGGCCATGACGCTCGTCTCTTCGAGCGGACTGGCGCTGGCGCAAAGCGACGCTGACCAGCCGAACCCTCCTCGCCAGAGCTGGAGCTTCTCGGGGATGTTCGGCATCTACGACAAGGCTCAGCTTCAGCGCGGGTTCCAGGTCTACAAAGAGGTTTGCAGCGCCTGTCACGCTCTGAGCATTCCTTTCCGCACGCTCACCGATCCCGACGGACCGGGCTTCAGCGAGGATCAGATCCGGACGCTCGCCGCGACCTATCAAATCACCAACGCGGAGCCCAACGAGAAGGGCGAAATCTTCAAGCGCCCCGGGACGCCGGCGGACATCATTCCTCGCCCCGAGGCCTATCCGAACGACCAGGCAGCCGCGGCGACGCTCGGCAAGGCGCCGCCGGACATGGCGCTGCTCGCCAAGGCGCTCAAGTTCGAGCGCGGGTTCCCGTGGTTCATCCTCGACGGGCTGCCGGGCCTCGAATATCAGGAGATGGGCGCGGACGTCATCCACGGGATCCTGACTGGTTATACGAAGCCCGATGATCCGCAGTGGAATTTGTACTATCCCGGACACAAGATCGCGATGCCGCAGCCGATCACCGATGGCGCGGTCGATTACAAGGACGGCACGAAGCCGACTTTGGATAATTACTCCAAGGACGTCGCGGCCTTTCTGAGCTGGGCGGCCGAACCGAATCTTCCGGAGCGCAAGAGAATTGGCCTCAGGGTCCTGATCTTCCTCTTGGTGTTCGCAGCATTGCTCTACGCGGTGAAGAAGCGGATCTGGGAGTCCGCGCACTAAGCGGAGCCGAAATCGAGGGCGTTGCATCTCGATTGATTGCGCCGCGATCGTTAGGAACGGCGCCGCTCGATGGAGCGGGGTGAGCAATGTCCAAAGCAATTGTAGGGGTCATCGGCGGCTCGGGGGTTTATGAACTTCCCGGCCTGACGGACCTGCGCGAGGAGCGGGTCGCGACGCCGTGGGGCGATCCTTCGGACGCGCTGCGTTTTGGGCGGGTGGGAAATACGCAAGCGGTGTTCCTGGCGCGCCACGGCCGGGGCCATCGTTTCTCTCCCTCAACGATCAACTATCGCGCCAACATCGACGCCCTGAAGCGCGTCGGCGTCACGGACATCATTGCCCTATCGGCCTGCGGCTCGTTCCACCGCGAGCTCTATCCCGGCATGTTCGTCATGATCGATCAGTTCGACGATCGCACCTATAAGCGCCAAACGACCTTCTTCGGCGACGGCTGCGTCGCGCATGTCTCGATGGCGCACCCGATCGCTCCGCTGCTGCGCCGCCGCCTCGTCGCCGCGGCTGAAGCGGAGAAGATCGCTTGCCGCGACGGGGGGACCTACGTTTGCATCGAAGGCCCGCAGTTCTCGTCGCTGGCGGAATTGCTCGGCTTCCAGGCGCGCGGCGCCGACGTCATCGGCATGACCGGCGCGACCGAAGCGAAACTGGCGCGCGAAGCCGAGATCTCCTACGCGACGATCGCCATGGTCACCGATTATGACTGCTGGCACGAGGAGCATGGCGCGGTCGACGTCGCCTCGGTGATCAAGGTGATGGGCGAGAACGCCGAGCAAAGCAAGCTGCGGTCGTCGCCCGCACGCTGCGCGAATTTCCGTCGGAGCATGAAGCCTGTCCGATCGGATCGGACCGCTCGCTTGAATACGCGCTGATCACGCACCCTTCCCACCGCGATCCCGATCTCGTCAAAAAGCTAGACGCCATCGCTGGACGCGTGCTGCGCGGCGGCTAAGAGCGGACCGCATTCGTGGCCGCCTGCGGCGCCGGAGGACGCCTGCGGCTTGCGTGACTTCCGGCATTCAAACACAATGAGCGCGCCGAGCCGATGGTCAGGCTTCGCTCGGCATGGACTCGAGGAATCCATGATCAGGGATGCGTTCGAGCGGGTTCTGTTCTCGGCCCGGTTCCTTCTTGCCCCGCTGTATCTGGCGCTCGCCGTCAGCCTGGTCGCGCTTCTGTTTAAGAGCGGCATGCACCTCTACGAGCTGCTGATGCAGTTGCCGACGCTCAACGACGAACAGGTCCTTCTGTCGGAGCTTGCTATTGTCGACCTGACGCTGACAGCGTCGTTGGTCGTGATCGTCTTTCTCTCCGGTTACACCAATTTCGTCGCCCCGGTCGTTATGCAGAAGGACGACGGGCGGCCGCACTGGATCGCGGAGATCGATTTCAGCGAATTGAAGCTCAAATTGATGGCCTCGATCGTCGCCATCTCGGCGATCAAGCTGCTCGAGGCCTTCATGAACGTCGATCACGAATCCGATCGCGAGCTGTATTGGCTCGTAGGCATTCACTTGACCTTTGTCGTCTCGACGCTGATCCTGGCGATCTCCGCATTGTTCACCCATCGTCACGCGCGTGCCGCGGACAATCGGCTCCGAGGGCGTCTGACCGCTATTTTTCCAGAACGACGTGTTCGGCATTCGGGCGGCAGCGCCGCCATGGGCAGCGGCGGCTTCGGCGGGCCTGGGCGCGGATGCAGCGCCTCGTCGGTGAACCACCAGGCGAGCGACTTGTCGCAGCCATCGCCGGGCGGGACCGGCTCCTGCGGCTCACAGCCGGAGTCGCCCGCCGGACATTTGATGCGGATGTGGAAATGGTAATTGTGCCCCCAATAGGCGCGCACCTTGTTCATCCAGGGCTGGCCCCTCGCGGTCTCGCACAGGGCCTTCTTGATCGCCGCATTGACGAAGATGCGTTCCACCTCCGGCTCCTCGGCCGCCGCCTTGATGACGCCAGCCTGCGCGGGCGTCCAATGCGCCAGTGACCGAGCGCCCGTCCTCGCTCACCATATCGACCGCCGACATGGTCTCGCGTTCTTCCTTCGAGAGCGTGCGTCCGGCATTGGGGTGAGCCAGACGTCGGCGTCGAGGCCGACCTGATGGGAGGCGTGGCCGGTCAGCATCGGGCCGCCGCGCGGCTGGGAAATGTCGCCGACCAGAATGCCGTTCCAGACGCCTTCGGCCTTCGCCTTGCGCGAAAAGCGCTCGAGGAAGGCGATCATCGCCGGATTTCCCCACATGCGGTTGCGCGACAGGCGCACGACCTGCCAGGATTTGCCGTCGACCGGGAGCGCCCTCGCTCCAGCGAGACAGCCGTGCGAGTAGAAGCCGATCGAGCGCGCCTGGGCTTCAACGGGCGTCAGCACTCGCCCAAACACTTCCTTGGCCGGCAGCCTCGGGTTGGCGGGATCGGCGAGTGGGGGCAGCGGTTTGGGATTCAGCGTTCCCTTGTCCTGGGCAAGGGCGGCGGAGGAGCCCCAAGTGAGAGCGAAAACCGTAAGAAGGCTGAATCGCCAGGATCGCATGAAAATTTCTTGTCCGATTTGCTGAAACCAGCGACTCAGTCGGCGCAACAAGAGAGAGCGGTAAATATGGCGCCTTTGGCCCCGCGTCTCCCAACCGGCGAGATTGTTCACGATTTTGTAAGCGGGCTTTGAAAAGGTCTTTCGACGCCGCCAAGGGATTGTTAAGGATCAGGCCATGCAGGGTCGGCTATCTAGGCGGACGCAGGGCGTAGGCTTGGCGCTGGGAGCGGCTCTCCTCATGGCCGGTTGCGCCGGTCCAAGCGTTCAGCAAAGCCAGTCTTCACACGCTGGCGTCACCTCGATCGACGGCGCCACCGTCTCGCTCGCCGCGTTCGAGAACTCGGCCTTCCCCTACCACGGCATGATTCCGAACTACCAGGAGACGGGCAAAACACGGCCCTTCATGGACGTCGACGAGAATGGCCGGCTTGGCCATTCGAGCCCACGCGGAGGCGTCCATTGGGAGGACCAGACCTACAGCGACCGCAGCGTGCTGCTCGCGGCGCCGCAATCGTTCGATCCGGCCAAGGGCGGTGTCATCATCGTCTTCTTCCACGGCAACAACGCCACTCTGTCGCGCGACGTCATCGCCCGCCAGCAGATCGTGCGCCAGCTCTCTGATTCTGGACTCAACGCCGTTCTGATCGCGCCGCAGCTGGCTGTGGACGCGCAAGATTTGAGCGCCGGACGGTTCTGGTCGTCAGGCGGGTTCGCCTCTTTCCTTAGCGAGGCGCAGTCGAAGCTTGGCGATCTCTATCCCAACGCGCGCGGCGCCTTTCGGCGCATGCCAATCGTCATCGTCGCCTATAGCGGCGGCTATCTGCCGGCAGCCTATTCGATCGCTGTCGGTGGCGATCAGGGCCGCGTGCGCGGACTTGTGCTGCTCGACGCGCTCTACGGGGAGCGCGACAAATTCGTGAGCTGGGCGGAGGGGCCGGGGCGAAGCGCCTTTTTCGTCAGCGCCTATTCGACCTCCTCGCGCGCCGGCAACGACGCCGTTCGCGCTGAGCTCGAGGCTGCTGGGGTGCCGACTGTGAGCGGTCTACCGGGCCAACTGACCCCCGGCGTTGTCGCCTTTGTTGACGCGGGCTCGGTCGATCACAACGACTTCGTCACTTCTGCCTGGGGCGGCGCCCCTTACGAGATATCTTCTCCCGCATCGGTGGGTAGCGCTGCGATTAGTCCTCATCCGCAAGATGGTTCTTGAATTTGTCGAGATCGTCGCCCTTGAGCGTGCTTTCTGCGATCGCGTTCCAAACCGCCGCAGCCTCTTTTTTGGTTATCTCGTCGTTAGCGGGTCTCAGCTGAAAAACCAGATCATAAGGGTTGGTGATGTTTCGACTCGTGGACGTCCAGCCGTACACACTGAACGTCTTTAGAGTGGAATCCAGAGGCGCGCCCGCTACATTGACGACGTTGTTTCGCGACGATTTCTTGCTGCCAACGCGGATTGCCGCAAGAGCCTTATCGATCCGGTCCTTGTCGCCCTGCAGGCTTATGCTCACCGTTCCGTCCGCAACATTGCGAGCGGCGCCGGCGAGATCGTACATGATCGCTTGCTTCTGGATCATCGCTCGGAAGCCGACCTTCTGGATCGCTTCGCCGCTGACTGTGCCCGTGACGGCTTGTTGTTCAGCGCTTGCCGAGCTGGGGGTGAAAAAAGCGGCCCCGCAGACCAGAACCCAGACAAACAGCAGAGCAATAGGATGGAGCGCTAATTTCATTTCGTCTCTCCATCCTTTCAATGAGTATAACCGACCGCGCCGATTGGTCGTCAGAAGTCATAGCTCTCTTTGAAACGGCTGGTCGTACCGGAGGGCGGGGAGAGACACGCCTTCAAAGGAAGTTTGTCTGGCGAATTTCATCCAGAGCGCGTTGCACGGCTTGGTAGCAAGTGCGAACCGCATTGGCGGAAAATGAGGCCTCCATTACAGAACACATCTCACCCTCCGCAGACCTGCGTCCCGCTCGAAGATTGAGCGAACGCAAGGCTGCGGCCGGGAGCCGACAGATTTGATCGTCGGTCTTTAGTCGACGGCCTCTGGCGTCTTCATTAGGCCTTGGAGCGCGCCACGCTCCAACAGCGCCGGCACGTAGACGTGAATGCCGGGCTGCAGATCTTGCAGCGAGACAAAACGCCCGTCCGCCAAGCGCAGACCGTCGCGATAGAGGCCGGCCTCGCGCTGGGCGAAAGTCGTCTCAGCTTCCGCGCCGACGCGGAGCGCCGTCTGCAACACCGGCGGAATATCCGTCAGCATCACCTTCGTGTCGCATTGCATGCAAACCGCGGTGCGCGGATCGCCCGCCGAGGCGAAACCGATCGAACCGCTCGGAAACCGTGTCGTCACATAGATCTCGCCTTCACGGGCGGGACGCGATCCATACATCTCCAACGAGTAGTCGCACATGACAGGCTCCTGCGCTTTATGAGCCCCCCAGTTCCTATCGCGGAATGAACGTTCTTATTGTTGTATCGTTCTTGAGCGTAGCTTGGCATTGGGGCATTATTGAGGGCAAGAACTTTTCAGACATTCGATGATGCGTCCGCACATTTTTTTTGACCGCGCCATTTTCGGAGGCGGGGACGGCGCGACCTTTGGCGCCGAACGCTGAAGACTGTTGCGTTGTGCCTTAATGTTGGACCGTGTTTGAGTTGATCTCGTCCAGCGCGATATCTTTCGCATCAATCCGCCGCGATGGCGCGCCGAACGATTCGACCCGAAAGCGCCTCGCCTCGAGCCCTTCCGGCCAGCGATTCGGCTGAAAGCCCGCCTTCGCCATGAGATGGCGCACGAACGCATGAGCGTCCGGGAAGTGGCGCCAAACGGTCGGCAGAAACAGGGCGCGGCGCCGGCCGGCCGAGAGAATGAGCCCATCGCGCTCGGGCTCGAGCGCGCCTGCGAGTTCGGACACGCTTCCCGCCGGCACGGCCCGCGGGTGAGAGAGAATTGAGACGTCGACGCGAAGTCCTGCGAGTTCGGACTCCTTGAGCGGCGGAAAGCGCGGATCGGAAAAGGCCGCCTGCGTTGCATTGATGACCGCATCGTCCATGAGCGGCCGATGCGGCATGAGCGAACCGATGCAGCCGCGCAGCCTGTCGTTTTCGGTCAGCGTGACGAAGGTTGCGCGCCACGCCGAAAGCGCGGGCGACATGTCGTCGCGCCTCAGCGCTGGCGTCTTGCCTCCACGCCTCGCAGCAGAGCCGAGCGCGACGATGCAAGCCGAAAGCAGACGCTCGCGATCGCTCTCGGCAAGGCGCGCCGAAGCCGCGTATTCGAGCGCGAAAGCGCCGTAGCCGACGACCCGCGAAGCGTCCGCGCCCGCGTCCGCCGACGTGGCCAGGTGCAGGCTGGTCGCGCGCAAGTCGCGCTCGGCGGCGACTTCAAGCGCGCCCTTGATTGGCAGGACGCCGCATGCGCGGCGCCCATCGAGCGCGGCGGCGGCGAGCGTCTCGATGCGTCGGGCGGTGTCGGAGTTGATCGATGCAGCGCTTCTTTGATCGAGAAAATGCGACAAGTCGGAAGAGACTGCGATGACCGTTTCTGGGCCGCCCCAGACCCGGCGGAGCGCCTTCGCGACAGTGTGGGGATCGGCGTCGCCGACGAGGATAGGCACAATTTCGAACGGCGCCGGCAGCATGGCTTGCAGCATCACCAGGTGCATTTCGAGCGAATGCTCGCCAGCGAACGGTCGCGCGTCGACGACCACGCCGAGCGCCTGGGCGAGTTCAGCGTGAGCGACGGGCGCGACCGGAGTTTCGCCCAGCAGAGTGCGCCATTCGGACGCCGGATGAATCGCAATGCCCGCAAACGCCACGCGATGGGCGGGGCCAACGATGACAATGCGGCGCGGTGGTTCGGCGCGGCGCGTCCACGGGCCAAACGCAGTCGCCGCGACCGAGCCTGAGTAAACGAGCCCAGCATGCGGCGCGACGACGACCTTCGGCGCGACGCCGCCGTCAGGCCGAGCGCGCTTGCAGACATCCGCGATCAAGACCTTCAGCTTGTCTGGGTCAGCCGGGTAAAACATTCCCGCGACCTGCGGGGGGTGAACGGTCTCGGTAGGACTCGGCATGAGCCAACCATCTTATGAACCGTCAGCGTGCGTCGCTGACAGAGGATGCTACTCCGCGATCACTTCGCCCGAGCCGCCGAACTCCTTCGGAAAGTCCTTGAGCTTTGGCAATCCGTCCTTAATCGGCAGGACCGATTCCTGATAGTTGACATGGACGGCGGGCTTGAAATCGAGCGTCGGGATGGTGGCGTAGAACACGTCAACCATGGCCAGCGGCGGATGGCTGGCCATAAGGTGACCGCCGCATGTCTTGCAGTACTGCCGCTCGCTCATCGGAGTTTTCGAGAACGTTGCGATCTGATCGCGCCCTTTCGTGACCTTCACGGCGTCAGTCTTCCACAGGCTGAAGGCGTTGAGCGGACCCCCAGACCAGGAGCGGCAGGATTGGCAATGGCAATAACCCATCGCCTCAGGCGCGCCTTCGACTTCGATCTCGACCGCGCCGCAAAAGCACTTTCCCTTGTGAGCCATGGCATCCTCCACTGATCGATTTTCTTGATCCAAAGCCCCGCGGGCTTTGTTCAAGTTTACGCGATCATTTCTCAAAAGGATACGAACCAAGGCCCGCGCCGCACGGCATTGCATTTACCGTTCGCCCGCCCGACATTGTTGAGGGAGCCAAGGAGCGCCAAAGCAGGACGGGCCATGGACGCAGAATCCGAAACTTGCGTCGACGTCGAATATTGGACCCAGCTCGATGATGGGCGGATCGAGTGCGGCGTCTGCCCGCGCTTTTGCAAGATGCGCCCTGGACAACGAGGCTTATGCTTTGTGCGCCGCGCGCGCGAGGACGGCGCCGGCATGGAGCTCACGGGCTACGGCCGGTCGACCGGGTTCTGCGTCGACCCAATCGAGAAGAAGCCGCTCAATCACTTTCTTCCCGGCTCCGCGGTTCTGTCGTTCGGGACGGCGGGCTGCAATCTCGCCTGCTCCTTCTGTCAGAACCACGACATTTCCAAGAGCCGCGAGGTGGCGCGGCTAAGCGCGCATGCGGCGCCGGAAACCATCGCTCGCGCGGCCGAGGCGCTCAAATGTGCAAGCGTCGCTTACACGTACAACGATCCGGTCATTTTCATGGAATATGCGCTTGACGCCGCAGCCGCCTGTCGCGTGAGAGGCGTGAAGAACGTCGCGGTCACCGCGGGTTTCATTTGCGCCGAGCCACGCAAGCGCCTGTTCGCGGGCATGGACGCGGCAAACGTCGATCTGAAGGCTTTCACCGAGCGCTTTTACGCCAAGCGTTGCGCGGGCTCGGTCGCGCCCGTTCTCGATACGCTCAAATATCTCGTCCACGAAACGAATGTTTGGACCGAGATCACGACGCTGCTGATTCCGGGCGAGAACGATTCCGACGAGGAGCTCGACGCGCTGACGCAATGGGTTAGGCGCGAACTCAAGCCCGACATTCCCGTGCATTTCACCGCCTTCCATCCCGACTATCGCATGCTGGACACGCAGCCGACGCCGCCTCCGACGCTGCAAAAGGCGCGCGCCATCGCCGTCAGCAATGGGCTTCACCACGTCTATGTCGGCAACGTCCACGATCCAGCGCGGCAGGCGACGCTCTGTCCGACATGCGGCGCGCGGGCGATTTCGCGCGATGGCTATACGATCACGACCTACGCGCTTGACGCGTCGGGCGCGTGCGCAAGCTGCGGCGCGAAGATGGCCGGCGTCTTCGCCGCCAGGCCCGGCGCGTGGGGCTCACGGCGGCTTTCGGTCGACATCGAACGCTACGCGGCGTGAGGCGTGGGGCATTGAGGCGGGAGCGCGCCCATAGCCGCAAAATAAGCGGCGTTAACTCTGGTCCCTTGCACGCCGTGGGCGCGCAGGCTGTGGCGCGCTGTTTCCCATTGCGCTCGCCGCTCGTCCCGCGAGCGCCAGCGCCGCGGCCCGTTCGAGATGCTCGCGCATCCGCGCCGACGCGGCGGCCGGATCGCGGTCCACGATCGCCGCGGCGATCAAGCGATGCTCTCGAACCGAGGCGTCGAGCACCGGCGGCGTCAGCACGTCGCCGACTTGCGCCATGATCAGCGGCAATTGCAGCCGCCCCGCCAGGTCGCGCAGCTCAAGATTGTCGGCAAGCGCCATCACGGCGTCATGGAAAGCGGCGTTCTCCTTGAGGTACTCGCAGGAGTTACGTTGCGCGTCGGAATAGATCGGCTCGATCGAGGCGGCGAACCGCGCGCGCTGCTCGGGCGCCTCTGCCGCAGCGGCCAGCCGCGCGCAGAGCGCCTCCATTTCGATCCGAATCAGGAACAGTTCGCGGATCTCGCGCTCCGTGAGACGCCGCACCACCGCGCCTCGATGCGGCCAGTGCTCAATCAGCCCGTCGGCGCTGAGCCGCCTCAAGCCCTCCCGCACTGGTCCGCGGCTGACCGCGAAGCGGACGGTCAAGTCGCCCTCGATGAGCCGTGATCCCGGCTCGAGGCGCCCGGCCAGAATATCCTCGCGCAATCGCTCGACGATGAAAGCCACGGTCGCGCCATGCGCCGGCGGGTCGCGCGTCGCGCCCGGCTTCCGTCGCGCGAGCGCGCGGTCCGATCTTCCCTTCTTTCTGACAGCGGCGTTTGACAGGGGCGGCGTCTCTGATATTGTCCTACAATCGTCCTACACCAATTTTCCTCCAACGGGAAGTTCAGGGATCGGACGCGAAGGGAACGCCATGCTGATCGGCAAGCCGGGGGCTGCCAGAACTGCGATCGCCGCCGCGTCGAGCGACCGGGTCACGGTGCGCGGCCGCGATCTCGCCCACGATCTGATGGGTCGGGCGACCTTCACCGAATACATGTTTCTGCTCGCGACCGGCCGTGCCCCGACCGAGGAGCAGCGCTTCTTTCTCGATCTGAGCCTGGTTGCGCTCGCCGAGCATGGGCTCACGCCGTCGGTCCAGGCGGCCCGCATGACCTATGACGCCGATCCGGCGGCGCTGCAGGGCGCGATCGCCGCCGGCGTGCTTGGGTGCGGCACCGTCATCCTGGGCGCGGCCGACCTCTGCCGAAAGGTGATCGAGGACGTGCTCTCTCGCGTCGACGCCTCAGGCTCGCTGGATGCCGCCGCGCTTGAGGTCGCGCGCGAATATCGTGAACGCCGCCAGCCGCTTCCCGGCTATGGCCATCCGCTGCATAAACCTGTCGATCCGCGGGCCGAGCGCATGATCGCCTTGGCGCGCGAGCGCGGCGTCGCCGGGCCCTCGGTCGAAGCGGCCCTCGCTCTCACGAAGGCTGCTGCTGAAGTCTGGGGCAAGCCGCTGCCGATGAACGTCTCGATGACCATCGCCGCGACGCTGCGCGACGTCGAGGTTCCGCCGGGGCTTATAAGGGCCGCGCCAATCCTCGCCCGCACCGCCGGGCTCATCGCCCATTGCATCGAGGAGGCGGAGACACCGATCGGCTTCCTGATGGCCTCGAAGGGCGAGGAAGCGATCCTTCACGCCGCGGATTCGGACCGGGTGGCCTGATGTTGGTCGAGCCGGACATCGAGGCGGCGCCGTGGGAGGAGCAGGCGCGATCCGACGCGTCCCTCTACCTCAAGCAGATCGAACATCTGTTCGAGAGGTCTCGTTTCTATCGCGAAAAACTCAGCAAGACGACGAGTTCAGGCCAACGACATAAAACGTATTGCTGGTGGATGTTACACAGCGCATGCCCGCAGCTCGTATGGGCCCGATACGGCTTCCAGCCGTCATGCACACTGACGCCGCGGTAGTTCGGCAAGATGCCGATGGCGCTCGTCGCCTCGACTCCGCGTTTGAGATGAACGCCGTAATGCGTCAGCTGCTTGGTGCTGGCGACATGGATCCAGGCGAGCCGCCCTGCCTGCCGCACGCCAGTCTCATCGCTGTGCAAAACCGGCGCCCGGCCAAGCGCCGCCTTGATTTGGGCTTCCACTGGCGCCAGCGCCGTCGCGGCCTGGCTCACCCACTCCACCAGTGTTCCCACTGAGAGCGCGGCCCCGAACAGATCCGCAAGCAGCTGCCGCACGCGACCGTAGGGGACCAACTGCTGCTCGAGCAGATAGACCGCCAGTGCCCGCAACCGCGGCCCATACTGCGCACGGCTGGGTGCTGCAGCGGGAAACGGGGCAGCAGCCACCCCCTGGCACGCCGGACACCGCACGTGCAACGCCTGATGCTCGATAACCTGCAGCCGCACAGGAGGCATCTCGTGGACCTGGCGCCGTTCGCTCAGGACTACTGGGGCCTCGGCCGACAGCGGCACCTGGCAGCCCGAGCAGATCACCGGCCGGTGCTGCACCACTGCGTCGGGGGTGGCCACCAGCCGCAACGTCTCCCCGCGGTGTCCGATCTGCCCACCCGGCTTCTTGCCGCTGCGCCGCCGCAAACTCTTGGTCTTCCGGGCCAGTCCGTCACTGGAGGGCGGCTTACTGCTATTGTGGCTGTCCTTGGCTAGCCGCGCGTGCAAGTCCTGCACCTGCGCCGCCAACAGCGCGACCTGCTCGCGCAGCGTGGCATTCTCGGCTTCCAATTCGGCAATACGATCTTCGAGCGTCATGTTCCCATGCTACACTACCGCGCAACCCCGCCTGAATAGTCACGAGTTTGCATCAAGATCGAGACACGCGCCATGCCAGAAACTCCCACAGCAGGACGTTGGTGTCACACTCTAGCCATCTCCCCCTCTCTCTGATCAAACAATGGTGCTGCTGCCTTCGATCTCAACGGAATCTCCACTACATCTTTACCTCCTTGCCATAACCATATCCTCTCGATTGCTACTATTATGATGAGGCTAGCCGTTTGATTTTTCGGCACGTGAAAGGCTGGCCGCCTCATTCACCCCACTGTAACGGAGGTTATGTATGCGACACCTGCGAAAGCCCTGGGTGCTCTTCTCGGCCGTGACCCTCTTCCTGATTCTGGTGGCGACCATGCTGGCCGCGCCAGCCTCACGCAATGCCCTGGCTGCTTCGAACCGTCCACAGGACTATCTGGCCCTGGGCGACTCCGTCGCCTTCGGCTATAGCCCGTTGCTCAACCACACTAACGCGGGCAACTTCATTGGCTACCCGGACACGGCAGATGCGGCGCTCAAGGAGAACCTCACGAACGCTTCCTGTCCCGGTGAGACGAGCGGCCACTTCATCGATCTCACTGCCTCCGACAACGGCTGTGGGCCGTACCGTTCCGTCTTCCCACTCCACGTGGCGTACAGCGGTACCCAGCTCGCCTTTACCGACGCATTCCTCCAGTCTCATCCTCAGACCCTGGTGGTCAGCATTAACATAGGCGCCAATGACCTCTTCGTCCTGATACGGGGATGTGGCGGGTCGACGACCCCGACTGAAATCAAGTGCATTCAAGACGGCTTACCTGGCATGCTGGCGACGCTTTCGGCCAACCTCGACACCATTTACGGGCACATTCGCACCCTGGATAACTACCACCATAAACTCGTCGGGCTGACCTACTACTCACTCGACTACAGTGATCCTGTTGGCACGCAGATCACGTTGGCGATGAATCAGGTGATCGCTGATCGTACCCTGGCCTGGGGTGGGGTGGTTGCTGACGGGTTCGGCGCATTTCAAGCTGCTTCCGCCGCCTTTGGTGGGGATACCTGTGCGGCCGGTTTACGCATCGTGTTGTTGACTTCCCCGCTGACCTGTGACGTCCACCCGACGCCTGCCGGACGCGATCTGCTGGCACAAGCCATTATCAACGCGCTCCGCGTCGACTGAGACTGGTCGTTTAGAGTACACTTGGTTGCTGCTGCTTGTGCTCCCGCTGCATGTAGAAAGCCTGCTGATGAGCGGGAGCACAAGCAGCAGCAAGCGCTCAAGGCACGGCCAGTAACAGACCTGCCTCGCAGCTTCGGCGTGAAGCTTTTGGATTGTCTGGAGTGCTGTCCCGCTCTTGGTGCACGTCTCGAAAAGTGGGCTGGCACCCTGCTACCCCTTCACGATCATCCTCAAAGCGGCCGTCGAGCACCCAGCGGTTCACCTGCTCAGGATCAAAATCGACCCTGGCAGTCAGACCACCGGGATCGCCCTGGTCGATGATGGCGCGGGCGCGGTGGTGTGGGCGGCGGAACTGACCCATCGCGGGCCAGCGATCAAACGGGCGCTCGATCAACGGCGGGCCGTCCGGCGCGCGCGCAGGCAACGCCGAACGCGCTACCGCAAGCCTCGTTTTCAGAATCGCAGACGCCGAACCGGGTGGATCCCCCCTTCGCTGGAGAGCAGGGTGGCGAACGTGCAGACCTGGGTGAAGCGGCTCGCTCGCCTCTGTCCGCTGGGGGCCCTCAGCCTGGAACTGGTCAAGTTCGATCTGCAACGGATGGAGCAGCCAGAGATCAGCGGCACGGCATACCAGCAGGGGACGCTGTTGGGCTACGAGGTGCGGCAGTATCTGCTGGAAAAGTGGGGTCGGGCTTGCAGTTACGGTGGGATCAAGGGGGTTCCGCTTCAAGTAGAACATCTGCAAGCCAAAGCCAACGGGGGAACGGATCGCCTCAGCAATCTCTGCCTGGCCTGTACTCCCTGCAATCAGGCCAAGGGGACGCAGGATCTCCGCGTGTTTCTGGCGGACAAACCAGATCTGCTTGCTCGCATCCTGGCGCAGGCGAAGACGCCTCTCAAGGATGCCGCGGCGATCAAGAGTACCCGCTGGGTGCTCTACGACCGGCTCAAGCAAGAAGGCTTTCCTTTGGAATGTGGGTCGGGGGGCTTGACGAAGTACAACCGCACAGAGAGGAGCTTGCCGAAGGAGCATTGGATCGACGCGGCCTGTGTGGGCAGCAGTACCCCTGCTGTGCTCACGCTGGCTGGCATTGCTCCCCTGCTGATGACCGCGACCGGGCACGGGAGCAGGCAGAAATGCAACGTGGATGAGCTCGGCTTTCCCTGCTCCAAGCCCAAAGGAGCGAAAAAGGTCAAGGGCTTCCAAACCGGGGATCTCGTGCGAGCCACGGTGACCACTGGCACCAAACGAGGCAGCTACGTGGGCCGGGTGCTCGTGCGCGCCAGCGGATCGTTTGACCTCCGCACGAAAGGGGGCCGGGTGCAGGGCATCAGCCATCGCTGCTGCATCCCGGTGCATCGCAGCGATGGCTACCGCTACACGTTCGGAGGGCGGTATGGACCGGAAAACCCCTCTCAGGTCGCCTCGTAAGGAACGTGCCATTCCTCCCCCGGCTGAAGCACGGGGGCATCCTGGCACGGTTTTGGTGAAAGGCCCTGAGGATGAGCGGGTTGGGCCATCGGTGGAAGGCGGCTTACTGCTGTTATGGCTGTCTTTTCCACCGAGGGAGGCTGTTGCGTCTCGACCCAGCTTGCCATGAGACACTGCACCTGCTGGAGGGACACGCCGCACTGGTCCACACCTGCCGCAAGAGCACCAGACTTGGGAAATCCCGGACACGTTGGGGTGCTTGCTCGTCCATCGCTGCTTGCAGGAGATGCCAGCTCTCTTCTCCCACCTGCCTCCGCAAGGTCTCATTGGCTTGCTCGCCTTTAGGGAAACGTTGCAACTCAAAGCGATGGACATAGCGATCAAACCAGTCAGGACTGATGACCCCAACTGAGACCTCTCCGGGCTAAAGCGCGGGCGCGTTCCTCGTCTTGTTTCCACGCTTCCTGCTGCTGCTCTGGGCAGGCAGGCTCTTGTGTCGCTCGACGGGGACTTTTGGGCAGACGCGCTCTCGCTCCGGGGATGCCGAAGCTGCGAGGCAAAGGCTGCCCCGCACTCGCGCGTTGGATGGTGTGCTCGTATGCTGCCCGCAGGCCGGGTTCCCGACCTTCCCAGTACCCTTGGTACCGGGCACACGAGGGAAGAGATTCTGCTGGATCCAGATACGCGGCCAGAAATGCCGAATAGAGGTCACGCTGGGCCGAGATGCCACAGGGGCACTCGTGCCAGCGCTGCCACAACGGCTTCTTCACGTACTGGCCGCAGCCGTGACAGAATTGCGAGAGTTTAGTGCTGCGCGTGGGAACTTCCACCAGGGTGCCGCCCGTGCTTGCAACGGTGCGCCTCAGCATGTCTATGAACATCCCAGGTGCGCGAAGACCCACACTGCGGCCAAACTGTTTCTGCCAGGCACGATAGGACAATTTTTCGGTGATGACCGTGTTGCCCACCGTGACAATCTCACGGACAAGGCAGCCATGCAGGCTTTTGCGATGGGCCGCCAGCTTGCGCTCGCGGGTGGCTTTGCGTCGCCGGGTGGCCAGGTACTGTTTGCTTTCCTTCCACGTCAAGCGCTGCTTCCCGCGCTTGTTGATGCGTCCCTTTGCATCGTAGTTGTCCGGGTTCTTGGCACGACGCTGGCGGTCCATCTGACGCTGGAGACGTCGGATGGCCTGGGCATCGGGGGCCAGTTCGGCACACAACACGTCCAGGCGTGGGGTGCCCTCGCGTGGCACGATGGCAATCGTCGAAGGGCCTAGATCCAGGCCAACGGTGTCGCTCCCAACCTGGTGCCTTGGCTTCTGATACGGCACGCCTTCCAGGGCCACCTGGACGAAGGAGTGAAAACCCAGTGCGTCGGCGCCTTGGGCACGAGCACTGCTGGCAGGACGCTGAATCAGTCGGGCATATTTCACCCGATGCGCGAGCCCATGCCGCACTACCGGGTCGTGCCAGTCGATCACGGCCTCACACTTGTCCCCCTGCCAGAGCAGATACCCGGCGTTGCCCTCCTCAGGACGCTGGAGGACGAAGCGCAGTCCGGTGTCGTTGCGCTTGTTTTCGAGACTGCCGATCCCCCGCCCCCGACTCTTGAAGCGCACCCGTCGTGCTTGACCCAGACACACCCGGTTGAGCGCGATAGGCCCGTGTCGTCAGGGTCTGCGCCAGCACCGCATCCACGTGGTCGGCGATCCAGGCCTCGTTCAAGCCCTTGGCCGCGTCGTGCAGCGCGTACTCTGAGAACCCGTGCTGTTTGCGCAGCGCCGCAAAGGCGCTCTGTCGGTCCACTTTCTGGCTGCGGGGAATGGCGCGAGCCGCCTGCCAGGCGGGATCGGCCCGCATGCGCCGGAGCCGCCGTTGCCCTTCGGAGAGCACGGCATTGTAGAGGTGCCGTGCGGCTTCCAGATGGGCGCGCACCCGTTTTGCCTGTCCAGGCGAAAGCCGGAGCGGCAACTCCAACAAAAAGGTCGGGGTCTTCTTCCTCGTGGGCTGCTCCTGATCGGTGCGGGGCTTTCGCGGCCTGGGCATCACAACACGCCTCCTGGTACGACATATAGAACTTCTGTTTTAAGTATACCTCAACCGTTGGGATGCGTCAACACGGGCGCTGTCCCATCCAGCCCTCTCACCCCCAAGCAAGGAACAGCCATTCATCCCTCGGTTAAAACGCGAGGGCTTTCTGGCCCGGTTTCTGTAACCAGCGCCAACCTCCACGGCGCTGCTGCGGCTCGCCCTCGTCGGGGAAACAGGTCGGCAAACTCTCTATCCTGGTAGATCGGACCGAGCGCGTCGCGCGGATGCATGGCCAGGGTGCCTTTGGGAAAACTCGCGTGAGCGAACCAGCTGGTCAGATCGGGAATGGGGTCGAGTGGATGAATGTGCAGCGACATCGTGATTCTCCTTCACCGCTTCATGAGGAGCGGCCTCATGACCTTTTTCCTCGACTCTACACGCTGCTCCTTTCTTTGTCCACCTGGCCATACCCTATTTCCCAGCAGAGTCTTTCATACACCCCCAGGAAACGAGATGAGAGAGCATCATTCGGCTAGGCCTCGGTGAAGAGAACTTCATTGCATACAGCCCAGATCACTGGTGCTGGTTGCGGGCTAGAGAAGTTGTTCGCATGGCTGCTGATCGCCCACCCGGTAAAGCTATCGTCAGGACCAAAGAAGGTGGGAGAATACTGGCCTCCGCTGAAACCGCCGCCGGTAGCCACCTGATCTTTGCCGCATTTCACGTCACCACCGCCGTTGGCCCCAAACCCTGGAGGCAGTTGCTCTGGGGCGGAAACGCTTCTGGCAACCGCCAGATGTTGCGTGGCGCAGAGTACATAGGTTGTCGTTCCGTCGCTGGTCCAGCCATTTCCGTCTGGCCTGGAGGTTTCTGCACTCCCTTGAAACCCTCCATTCACCAGGACCGACCCGTCGGGGCAAGCCACCCTTCCTGGCCCCTGGAGGACCTGTATGCCCAGGGGGAAATTCGCCGGGACACAATATACCTGGACGGAAAGGATGATAAGGAGGCAGGCGACTCGGCGATCACCGTCCAGGCGGTGGTGCTGGAAGGATAGCTTGCCAGTACGCTATCGGCCTCAAAGATGTCTGCGCTCAAGCTGCCGCCAATCACCTGCTCGCCAGCTGCGCAGGTGGCCGTGGCAGTGGCGGGCTGGTTCACCTCGGCGCGCACCGACTGCTGGTAAGAGATAATCTTTGACGTCAGGGTAGATGGTGACTGGATCGAAAGAGGTTGCACAACGTTAACTGGGAGCACACCACAGCCACTGACACTGAGCCAGGCTACCAGACCCACAAACAGCCAGAATGCTGTGCGCAACGGGTAGTGCAAGCGGGAAACCATTGATTATCCCCCCTTTGAAACTGCTGTGAGTACCCACCTCGCTCATGCGCCCTCATTTCAGGAAGAACGCACGGGACGCTCATTTTTCGGTTCTGTTGCAAGAAATGCCGACGCTGTGGTAAGCTCTGCAGTATCCGAGCAAGCAGAGAAGTCCCGGCATGAGCCAACCGAGCCTCTTCACATGGCGTCACTTCGAAGCCAACATCATTGTGCTGTGCGTGCGCTCACTCCGTGCGTTATCCGCTGAGCTATCGGCATCTCGAAGAGATGCTGCAAGAGCGAGGTCTGTCTGTCGACCACAGCACGATCCACCGCTGGGTCCAACACGACGCTCCAGAGCTGGACCGGCGTTGCCGAGCGCATCTCAAAGGCACGGCTGATTCCTGGCGGGTGGATGAAACCTCCGTCAAGGTGACACTCTGCTGGGGCTAAAGCCCCGCAGTATCTCTCGATCACACTTACGGCGTGGTCTGCAGGCTCACCATTTCCGCCGTGTCCAGGCGGCTACGCTTGCCCACGAAGGGGTGCCGATGCTTTCGAGGCGCTGACAGCAATGCCCAGTCTCCCCGGTGTAGTGCTGGCTCAACAGATTGGCAGCACCCACGCCGTCTCGATGGAAAGTCAAAACCGCAAGCCGGGCACCGGTAGAGGCGTTCCACCATTGCGACACAGTGTTGCTTGCATGAGCAGGTTCCTGCCTTTCAAAGGCGTCTCAACGCGGTGGTGACGGTGACCAGGCCACCGACCGCTCGTTCGTACCAGGCTTAGGCAAATTGGAAGGAGTGCAGCATGGGCTGGAAGAGGCTCGCGTTCATGTGCGCAAAACCGTTGGTGTACGTTGAATACTGAATTTGCCAACTCCTGGCTGTGGGTGAGGTCGCGAGATGGTTGTCAGCCATTTCGATAGCCTCAACGTTCACTGGCTGCGTCTGACCGGTGATCTGTGCATCGCCAGTGGCAGCAATCTGATCCCAGGAATCTCCCCCAACCATCGCCGTCGGCGCGATAGCGACCTTCTGATAATTGGGTTCTGCCATGAACACGTGTTGGTAGATATTGAGTGTCGTAGAAGTTGGAATGACGCCTCCCTGCTGCCCAAGCACAACCGTGAAGTGGCTCCCTTGTGTCGCGTCAGCGCGTTCATCAAGGAAGGCCACCGAACCATTTTTCCCTTGCTTCACGGTCCATCCCTGCGGATAGCTGATGCGAAAGCCATCGCCCGTATAGGTGGTCAGGCTGGCAGCAGGTGCAGATATGGGCTGAGAAGTCGCAGGCGTACTCGCCCCTTGAGACGGCGAAGCGGTTCCGGTACTTCCACCTCCCAAACTACAAGCGGCCAGAAAGAATGCCAGCAGGAGGCCGCAAACGCTCAATGCGAGTTTGGAACGTGAAAAATGGGACGGCGAACGGTGAGAATCTGTATGGTGCATAGGATTTCTCCATCTGTGTAGGAATGATGAGGGGTTGGAACAACACACTTCCATAAGCAGCACCGCATGTATTGGTACGAGGCGTAATCAGCCTTCACGCTCTGCTGGAGAGCACAGGCTTTGCAGGCGCAGGAGGCGTTTCCTGATCAGCCCGATGTGGCCGGGGCAGGTTCTAGGCACCAGGTGAAGCCAGGCGGCGCTGCGCGGTAGTCAGCCCGTTTTTCGCTTCATCGAGCCAGAACCGCCAGGCTTCACTTCCTTTCAATCAAAAGGGGAAAGGTCCTATCGAGGTGCGCGAGCGCGGAAATGAAGCTCGCTTGCTATGCTGAGTTGCACTCGATCCTGCTCAAAGAAAGCGCATGAGAAGCACCCAGGAATCATCCGAAGCGGCCATCAGCCAGCACATCGAACCTTTTCCCGCCTATTGCCCGCGCATCTTCAAGTGATACGTGGTCGCCAGTTCTTCCACCCACTCCATATGGAACGTCAAACCATACTTGCTGGCAAGCTTGGCAACCTCTGCGGGGTCGGGTGGCCCACTTTGGGGGTAGACGAGCGCCATTTCCCGCAAGTACGTCTCAAAACCCGCCGGGGAGATCACCATCAGGAGTCGGGCCGGGGCCGGGCCAGCGTTCCAGAACGTGTGGGGGATGCCCCTGGGCTGAAAGACATAGGCACCAGGGGTCACGTGCATGACGCGATCACCAATCTTCACCCCGACCTCGCCCTCCAGGACATACGAAAGCTCATCCTCTCTGGTATGGGTGTGGGGAGGAACGAGCGTCCCGGGGGCGATGGGATGCTCAACGATGGAATAGGCGCCTCCGGTCTCTTCGCCAGAAAGCTTGAAAATGACTCCCAGCCCAGCCAGGGCCACGGTTTCTCCCGTGCCTGGCGCGACCAGAAGGCCTGGGGTGTGGACGTGCATGGTACGTCTCCTTGCAGCTCTCGGCCAAATCACGTGCTGCTCTAGCTATTTCATAACACAGTATTGTATACTGATATTGTAAGTATAACAGAGCGTATCCTGTTTGTCAATATTCAGTAAACGAGTTTGTATTATGAAATAAAGGAGCGTGTTCGATCCTATGGCGCGCAAATACGAACTCAAGCAGCGTGCTCAGCGCCAGGAAGAAACCCGTCAGCGGATTATTGAGGCGGCGGTCGAGCTGCATACCACCATTGGAATGGCCCAGTCCACCCTGAGTGCCGTCGCAGAACGGGCCGGAGTGGAGCGGCTGACCCTCTACCGCCACTTCCCCCATGAGCACGACCTGCTGGTGGCGTGTTCCCAGCACTATCTGGTCACGCACCCCTTGCCTGATCCGACGCCCTGGAGGCTGATTGCCGACCCGCTGGCCCGTTTGCGCTTAGCGCTCGTCGAGGTCTACGCCTACTATCGCCGTACGGAACAGCGGTGGGTGCATCTTCCTCAGAGCAGGCAATCCGAATTCTCCATTCCCTATCTTGAGCGGTGGAGTCAGCTGCGGGCAGAGCTGGCCGAGGGGTGGGTGGTGTCTGCGCGAACGTCCAGGCTCCTGGAGGCAGCGCTGGGCCACGCGCTCGACTTCCAGACCTGGTACTCCCTCGTGCGTCAGCAGGGGCTGGAGGATGAACAGGCAATTGAGCTCATCGTTGGCATGGTCTGCTGCCTGCTCGATGGTGAATAACCCCGCCTGGTCGGGAGATGGCAGCGAGTGCTCCGAACATGTGGGCAGGTGGTAACCGGACAGACGACGCA
>CAVZJI010000021.1:0-314551 GCA_963775405.1 uncultured Alphaproteobacteria bacterium | reverse complement strand
TGTTGGCGTAATTCATGGGCGGCCTCTTTGTGGACTGGCTTCGCAAGACGCCTAGCTAATCGAGGGATAAATGGAAAGGCCGGATGGTTGCACCTCAGCCGCCGTCACAGCTCGATCTAATGGAACCGGGTTCGACGAGTTCGTTTGTGCTAGTGTGCGCCCCGAGAGGGCGTAATGAGCGAGACCCGAAAGCTCACGGCGATCCTGGTTGCGGATGTCGTCGGATACAGCCGGCTCGCCGGCGCGGACGAGGATAGGACCCTTGCGCGCCTGAGGGCGCTTCGCAGCGACCTGATTGACCCGACTATCGCGCTCCATCACGGCCGCGTTGTCAAGCGCACCGGCGACGGTTCGATCATCGAGTTCCGCAGCGTGGTCGACGCGGCGCGCTGCGCCATCGAAGTGCAGACCGGCATGGTCGAGCGCAATATGGGTCTGCCGGCCGAAAAGCGCATTGACTTTCGCATCGGCATTCACCTGGGCGACATTGTTGAGGAGAGCGACGGCGACCTCATGGGCGACGGGCTCAATATCGCCGCGCGGCTCGAGGGAATCGCCAAACCTGGCGCGATCTGCCTTTCCGAGGACGCATATCGTCAGGTCAGGCAGCGACTCGACCTCAAGGTCAGCGATCTCGGCGCAACGCAGCTCAAGAACATCGCCCAGCCGGTCCGCGTCTATTCGCTGGAAGTCGGCCAGCCGGCCGAGGCGAAGCCCCCGTCGTCAGCGGTTGCCACGGTCAAACTGGGAGCGGGCGCCGACAAGAAGCCGTTGGTCTTCGCGTTGGCCTGCGCTCGCCGCGCTCGCCGCCCTTCTCCTTCTCGCCGCCGGCGTGGACCCTGCTCGGCGGCCGCCTGACGAAACCGGCGCAGGCCGCGCATCTCTCCATCGTCGCGCTGCCCTTCGCCAATCTGTCCGGCGATCCATCACAGGACTATTTCGCTGACGGGATCACCGGAAACCTCACCACCGCGCTCTCGCGCATCAGGGATAGCTTCGTCATCGCCCGCAACACCGCCTTCACCTACAAGGGCAAAAGCATCGACGCCAAAGAGATCGGCAAGGAGCTCGGCGTTCGCTATGTGCTCGAAGGCTCGGTGCAGCGCGACCAGAACCGGGTGCGGGTCAATGCCCAGCTCATCGACGTTGAATCCGGCGCGCATCTCTGGGCTGACCGATTCGAGGAGGACGTGGCCGATCTTTTCAAGTTGCAAGACGAAGTCGTGGCGCGGCTGGCGGACAGCTTGGGCTTCGAACTCATCAAGGCGGAAGCGGCGAAGGGGGCCCGCTCGACCAGCCCGGATGCGAACGATCTCGTCATGCGCGGTTGGGGGTTTATGTATGACCCGGCTCTTTTTTCCAACAAGGAAAAGATCTATGCAGCGCGCGCTTTGTTCGAACAGGCGCTGGGGATCGATCCCAACAGCGCGGAGGCCATCACTGGCGTTGCTGGAACATATTACCGCGAGCACCTGTTTGGTTGGGGAAATTCGGGGACCGACTACGACGCCAAAATACTAGGTCAAGCGGACCGGGCGATCGGCCTCGCTCCGGATTACGACGATCCGTACCTGATTAAGAGCTTTTACCTGGGCGACTCGCACCGTTGGGACGAAGCAATAGGCGCGGCTGACGCCGGCCTTGCCATTAATCCGAACGATCCGAGTTTGTACGTGGCGCGAGCGGCGCCGGAAATAGCCCTGGGCCGTTTCGACCAGGCGAAATCCGACCTGCTACAGGCGATTTGCTTGAGCCCGCGTGATCCTTTCGTGGCGTTTTTACACGGAGCTCGGCGACATCGAAATTGGCTCAGGTCGTCCCGAGGCGGCGATCGTCGAATACCGAAAGTCGATCGACGCCGGCGATCATATCTACTGGAACTATGCCAACCTCGCCGCTTCCTATGCGCTCCTGGGCAAGATGGACGAGGCGAAGCCGTTCGTCGCCGAAACCTTTCGCCTCAACCCGAGCTTCCCTATCAAATGGTATCGCGAGCACGTCCCCTACGACCTTCCGACCCGCGACGAAGGCCTGCGCAAGGCGGGGTTCGCAGAGGAGTGAAGGCGTAGCACGTTCGCCGTGGCTGACCTCCTATCTCCCACGTGATCGCTGCCGAATGCCGAGTCTGGGATCTGCGGGTCGTTGCAGCCGCTTCATATATGCAGCGAACGTCAGCCCCGCGAGCGCCGATCCGTGAAAGGCTTCGCTCAGCGTCGGATTGCCGACGGCGCTGCCCGACACTGACCGAGAGGCGAAGGGGAGACGTGATGCAATTTCATCTCAACGGCTTCACGCCCGGCGATCCCGAGATCCACGAGGCGGCGTCGGGCGTTGACGCCTCCGACGCGCTGCCTGAAGTCCTCGACGTCCTGATCGTCGGCTGCGGGCCCGCGGGTCTGACGCTCGCGGCGCAGCTCGCGGCGTTCCCTGAGATTAAGACCCGAATCGTCGAGCAGAAACCCGGGCGGCTTCTGCTCGGCCAGGCGGACGGCGTCGCCTGCCGGACGATGGAGATGTTCGAGGCCTTCGGCTTCGCCGAGCGGGTTCGCAGAGAAGCCTATTGGGTCAACGAGACGACGTTCTGGAAGCCGGACGACAAGGATCGCGACAAGATCGTGCGCAGCAGCCGGATCCAGGACGTCGAGGACGGCCTGTCGGAGTTCCCGCATGTGATCCTGAACCAGGCTCGGGTGCATGACTTCTATCTCGACATCATGCGCAACGCCCCGACGCGGCTTGCGCCGCACTATTCGCGGCGGCTCGTCGATCTCGAAGTCTCAGTCCCGCCGCCGACGGCGTTTCGGACTACCCGGTGACCGCGCGGTTCGAACGCCTCGACGCCGGCCGCGAAGGACGGACCGAGACGGTCAGAGCCCGGTACGTGATCGGGTGCGACGGCGCGCGCAGCGCCGTTCGAACGTCGCTTGGGCGCGCGCTGCATGGGGATTCGGCCAATCAGGCCTGGGGCGTCATGGACGTGCTGGCGGTCACCGACTTCCCCGACGTCCGCTTCAAGTCGGCGATCCAGTCGGCCAACGAAGGCAACGCTCTCATCATTCCCCGTGAAGGGGGATATCTGTTCCGCATCTATATCGAGCTCGACAAGCTCAGCGGCGACGAGAGGGTCTCGAGCCTCAAGATCACGAGCGATCATCTGATCGCTGCGGCGCAGCGCATTCTCCGTCCCTATACCCTGGACGTGAAGGAGATCGCGTGGTGGTCGGTATATGAGATCGGCCAAAGGCTCTGCGACAAGTTCGACGACCTCGCGGAGGACGCGCCGCAGGAACGCTTCCCGCGGGTCTTCATCGCCGGCGACGCCTGCCATACCCACAGCCCGAAGGCTGGGCAGGGCATGAACGTCTCCATGCAGGACGCCTTCAATCTGGGATGGAAACTTGCGTCCGTCCTGCTGGGGCGGTGTCCGCCGCAGATTCTGCGCACCTACTCGAGCGAGCGCCAGGCCGTCGCCCAGGAGCTGATCGACTTCGACCGCAAGTGGTCGAGAATGTTCAGCGCTCCGCCGAAAGACGCCTCCACGTCCGACAGCGAAGGGGTCGATCCCACGGAGTTCCAGACCTATTTCATGCAGCAGGCGCGCTTCACAGCAGGAACGGCCACCTGCTATCGCCCGTCGCTTCTGACCGGAAAGTCGACCTGGCAGCGCCTCGCCGAAGGGTTCACGATCGGCATGCGCTTTCATTCCGCGCCGGTCATCCGCCTCGCCGACGCCAAGCCCGTTCAACTGGGGCATGTCGTCAAGGCGGACGGTCGCTTCCGGCTCTTCGCTTTCGCCGACCCCGAGGACCCGTGCCCGTCCTCGCGGCTCGGAGCCCTGTGCGATTTTCTCGCCCGTTCCCCGCATTCGCCGGTGCGAAAGTACACGCCGGTCGGCGCCGACATCGACTCGGTCATCGACGTGCGTGCGATCTTCCCGCAGGCTCACTGCGATCTTAAGCTCGAGTTCATGCCCGCGTTCCTGCTGCCGAGGAAGGGGCGCCACGGGCTTACGGACTATGAGAAGATGTTGTGTCCCGACCTGAAGAGCGGCGCCGACATTTTCGATCTCCGGGGCGTCGATCGGAGACATGGCTGCGTCGTGGTGGTGCGGCCGGACCAGTATGTCGCACATGTCCTGCCGCTCGACGGATACGCCGAGCTCGAGATTTTTTTTGAAGGATTCATGCTGCCCTGCGGCTAGCTAGATATGCAGAGGATGGCCCAGCGCCGCGAGCGCTGACTCGTGAAACGCTTCGCTCAGCGTCGGATGGGCGTGGATGGTGAGCGCAATGTCTTCGAGGCGCGCGCCCATTTCCAGGGCCAGCGAAAAGGCGGCCGAGAGCTCCGAGACGCCTTGGCCGACGGCGTGGATTCCGAGCACGACATGATTGTCGGCGCGCGCGACGACGCGCACGAAGCCTTCGTCGTCCTGTAGCGTCATGGCGCGGCCGTTGGCGCGGAAGAGAAAATGGCCGACGCGAACTTCGGCATGCGCGGCTTTGGCGGCGTCAGGCGAAAGCCCAACGGCCACGATCTCAGGATCGGTGAAGCAAATCGCGGGAATGGCGACATGGTCGAAGGCGCGCTTATGGCCGGCGATGATCTCGGCGACCATCGCGCCTTGCGCCATCGCGCGGTGGGCGAGCATGGGCTCGCCGGTCACGTCGCCGATCGCCCAGACGTTGCGCATCGAGCTCGCGCAGGTTGCGTCGATACGCACGAAGGGGCCGCTCATCGTGAGGTCGAGCGTCTCGAGGCCGAAGCCGGTAACGTGGGCGCGCCTGCCGACCGCGACCAGCGCCTTGTCGGCGGGAAACGCGCGCTCCTTGCCGTCCGCCGCCGCGACCGTGAGCGCGCCGTTGGCGAAGCCAAGAGCGCGTGCGCCGACCAGCGTTTCGACGCCAAGTTCCGCCAGGCGCCGGACGATCGGCTGCGTCAGCTCCGCGTCGTAGAGCGGCAGGATCTTGGACAGCGCCTCGACGATCGTCACCTTGGCGCCGAGCTTGGCGAAAGCTAGCCCAAGCTCCATCCCGATATAGCCGGCGCCGACGACGGCCAGCGACCCCGGAACCTCAGTCAACGCCAACGCATCGGTTGAAGACAGAATGTCGCCGCCGAACTTGAGCGCCGGCAATTCCACCGGCTCCGAGCCGGTCGCAAGGACAAGATGCTCGGCTGTGATGCGCGTCTCGCCGGTGTCCTCGCGCACGGTCGCCGTCTTGCCGTCGACGATCGTCGCTGTCCCCAGGAGTGTGCGCACCTTGGCCTTTTTCAGGAGAACGCCGACGCCGGTGGTGAGCCGCGTGACGATCGCGTCCTTCCAGGCGATCGTGCGGGCGAAGTCGAGCTTCGGCGGCCCGACCGAAAGCCCAATGGCGTTCAGCGCGCGGGGCTCGCGCAGGCCATGCGCGGCGCCCGCGGCGTGGATCAGCGCCTTCGAGGGGATGCAGCCGACGTTGAGGCACGTTCCGCCGAGCCGGTCGGCCTCGACGAGGATCGTGTCGAGGCCGAGCTGGCCGGCGCGGATCGCGGCGACATAGCCGCCCGGGCCGCCGCCGATGACGAGAACCTTGCAGCGAAGCTCGTTCATTTCGTCCCTGCCGCCTCGCGATTTCGCATGTTGTCACCCCCGCGAAAGCGGGGGTCCAGTCGTTGCCCGCAGCTGCGCAGCCGATGCGGGCGCCGCTGGATACCCGCTTCCGCGGGTATTACACTCTCCACTCGTCATTCCTCGATGAACAGCGTGGCCGGCGCTTCGATCAACGTCCGCAGCCGCTGGATGAACGTCGCCGCGTCATGGCCGTCGACCACCCGATGATCGAAGGACGACGACAGGTTCATGACTTTTCGCGGAGCAAACGCGCCGTCACGCCACACGGGCTTCACGACGATCTTGTTGACGCCGACGATCGCCACTTCCGGCCGGTTGATGATCGGCGTCGAGACGATGCCGCCGAGGACCCCGAGCGAAGTCAGCGTGATCGTCGAGCCCGAGAGCTCATCGCGCGCCGCGACGCCCTGCCGCGCCGCCTCGCTCACCCGGCGCATTTCGTGGGCGCACTCGTGCAAGCCGAGAGTCTCGGCGTGGCGGACGACCGGCACCATGAGGCCGTTCGGCGTTTGTGTCGCCACGCCCACATGCACCGCGCCGAAGCGCGTGATGACGTTGTTTTCGTCATCGTAATGAGCGTTGATCTGCGGAAATTCTCCGACCGCCTTGACGAACCCGAGGATAAGAAAGGGCAGCAGGGTCAGCTTCGGCCGCTCTTCAGTGGCGCGGGCGTTGAGCGCAGCGCGCAGCTCTTCGAGCGCCGTGACATCGACTTCCTCGACATAAGAGAAATGCGCGATGCGGCGTGCCGACTCGGCCATGTTCTCGGCGATGCGTCGCCGCATGCCGACGACCTTGATCGTCTCGACGGCCTCGTTGGGCGCTCGGCCCGACGGTTTCGACGGCCCCGGCGGGCGGGCGATATGGGCGTCGAGATCCAGGTGGGTGATGCGTCCGGCAGGTCCCGAGCCGCGCACAAATTTGAGATCGACGCCTGCCTCGCGCGCTTTCAGGCGCACAGCGGGCGCGGCGATCGGCTTCTCGCCGAGCGGACGCGGCGCGTTCGTACGCGTCTCAGGTTGGCGCGGGGCCGCCTGCTGCGGCTCGCGCGGACGCGGGGCGCCTCGGCGGACGTGCGCGGCGCCGGCTCGGCGGCCTCAGATTTAACAGTCGGCGCTGGCTCGGGCTCCCGCTTCTGCGGGGTCGACTTCTGCGCCCCGGGCGCCGCCGAATCCGGCATGCCCGGCGCATCAATGCGAATGAGCTCAGAACCGACAGCCAGCACGTCCCCGACGGCGCCGCCGAGCGCGAGAACGCTGCCCGCTACGGGCGTCGGAATGTCGACGGTCGCCTTGTCGGTCATGACCGCGGCGACGACCTGATCCTCCCTGACCAGATCGCCGACCTTGACCGCCCATTCGACGATCTCGGCTTCCGCCACGCCCTCGCCGACGTCAGGCATCTTGATCGAGCGTATGCCCATCTCAGGCCTCCATGGCCTTCACGAGCGCGCGCCCGACGCGCGCGGGACCGGGGAAATAGTCCCATTCCTCCGCATGCGGATAGGGCGTGTCCCAGCCCGCAACGCGCTGGACGGGCGCTTCCAGCGCATAGAAGCAGCGCTCTGTCACCTGCGCGGCGAGCTCGGCGCCAAAGCCCGAGGTCAGCGTCGCCTCATGCACGATGACGCAGCGGCCGGTCTTGTTCACCGAAGCCTCGATGGCGTCGATGTCGAGGGGCAGCAGCGTGCGCAGATCGATGATCTCCGCATCGACGCCAGTCTCCTCGGCTGCCGCCTCCGAGACATGGACCATCGTGCCATAGCAGAGCACGGTGACGCCCTTGCCCTCGCGCCGGATCGCCGCCTTGCCGAGCGGCACGACGTAGCGCCCCGCCGGCGCCTCGCTTAAGGGGTGCTTTGACCAGGGCACGGTTGGCTGCTCGGGGTGGCCAGTGAAGGGACCGTTGTAGAGCCGCTTCGGCTCGAGAAAGATGACCGGATCGTCATCCTCGATCGAGGCGATCAGAAGACCTTTGGCGTCGTAAGGATTGGAAGGAATGACGGTCTTCAAGCCGGAGACGTGCGTGAACAAGGCCTCTGGGCTTTGGCTATGCGTCTGCCCGCCATAAATGCCGCCGCCGCATGGCATGCGGATCACGATCGGAGCTGAGAATTCGCCCCCCGACCGGTAGCGTAGCCGCGCCGCCTCCGACACGATCTGGTCGTAGCCGGGATAGACATAGTCGGCGAACTGGATCTCGGCGACCGCCCTAAGCCCATAGGCGCCCATGCCGATCGCTACCCCAACAATTCCCGATTCGTTGATCGGCGCGTCAAAGCAGCGCGACTTGCCGTATTTGCGCTGCAGGCCGTCGGTGCAGCGAAACACGCCGCCGAAATAGCCGACGTCCTCGCCGAACACGACGACGCTCTTGTCCTCGGCCATCTTGCAATCCATGGCGTCGCGGATCGCCTCGACCATCGACATGCGCGGCATGGCGCTAGAACTCCGAGCTGCTGGCGCTGCTCGCGCAAATGACGCGGCATCTCCTTATAGACCTGCTCGAACATGGTCGCCGCGCTCGGCTTCGGGCCGTCGTGCAGCGTGCCGTGGCTTTCGGCTTGCCTGGCGGCGCCGAGAATCTCGGCGTCCACCTCAGCCTGCATCTGCCGGTGGCGCTCCTCGCTCCACGCGCCGATCCGGATGAGGTGGACTTTAAGCCGGTCGATCGGATCGCCCAAAGGCCAGGCGACCCCTTCGTCCTTTGGGCGATATTTCGACGGATCGTCCGAAGTCGAGTGGGCGCCGGCGCGGTAGGTCACCCATTCGATGAGCGTCGGGCCCAGATTCGCGCGCGCCCGCTCGACTGCCCAGAGGGAGGCTGCGTGGACGGCAAGATAATCGTTGCCGTCGACGCGTAGCGAAGAGATGCCGAAGCCGTGAGCGCGCGCGGCGAATCTGGCGCTCTCGCCGCCCGCGATACCCTGGTAGGACGAGATCGCCCATTGATTGTTGACCACGTTGAGAATGACCGGCGGCCGATAGACGGAGGCGAACACCAGCGCCGAATGGAAGTCGCTTTCCGCGGTCGCGCCTTCGCCGATCCAGCCTGAAGCGATGTTCGTGTCGCCTGAAATCGCCGACGCCATCGCCCAGCCGACTGCGTGCGGATATTGGGTGCCGAGATTGCCTGAGACGGTGAAGAACCCGGCCTTCTTGAACGAATAGAGCCCGGGAAGCTGACGGCCTTTGAGGTGATCTTTTTCGTTGGAGAAGATCTCGCACATCATGTCGACGATCGGCCAACCCTGGGCGATGAGCAGGCCCTGCTGGCGGTAGGTCGGAAAACACATGTCGCCCTCTGCGAGCGCCTTGCGATGCGCGGTCGCAATCGCCTCCTCGCCGAGGCAGGTGATGTAGAAGGAGGTCTTGCCCTGGCGCTGCGACAAAAGCATGCGCGCATCAAAAGCGCGGGTCAGCATCATGTCGCGCAGACCCTTGCGCAGATCGTCGACTGTGAGCGCTCCCACCCAGTCGCCGACCGCCTCACCCTGATCGTCGAGCGTGCGGATCATCGTATAGGCAAAATTGCGGATGTCGGATGGGCTGACGTCGATCGGCGGACGGGGAACCTCTCCCGCTTCCGCAATGCCGACATGGCTAAAGTCTGGCATGCCGCCGGGTCGTACGGTCGGCTCGGGCACGTGCAGCGAAAGGCGCGCGGCGCTGGTCATCAGGAATCCTCCGGCGGCGCTGCGATGGCCCGCGCCCTACGCCGATTTGGGGACGAGCTTAGCGCCGGGGGGACGCGATTGCCATGCGGCGGCCAGGGCAGCCATGCGCCGTTGACAGCCGCCCGCCCGCCCTCTTAAGAAGCGGCCCATGCCCAGGTGGCGGAATTGGTAGACGCACTGGTTTCAGGTACCAGCGGCGCAAGCCGTGAAGGTTCGAAGTCCTTTCCTGGGCACCATTTGGACGTTTGAAGGCGTCTGAGTTAGTCCGATTACGATCAGAAAACAATAGCTTAGGCTCGAAAGTCGCTCTGGGCCAGTCTCGTGGCATCTGTTTGCGTCCAGCAAATTTGTTGGTAGATTTGTTGGTACGCGGCATCCGCGCCGTGCGGTGATACCAACATGGCCCTTACCGACCTCGCCATGAAGCGCGCACTCCCTGGCGCAAAAATCGTGAAGCTTTCGGACGGCGGAGGGCTGCAATTGTGGATCACTCCCGATGGCGCGAAACGTTGGCGCATCGCTTATCGTTTTGGAGGGTCGCAGAAGACTCTTGCGGTGGGCGTATATCCCGATATCGGATTGAAGGCGGCACGTGATGCGCGAGAAGTCGCTCGGAAGACACTGGCGCGAGGGGAAGACCCCTTATTGGTCAAGAAAGCCGCCAAGGCCGTGAAAGCCGAAGAGGGCGCGAACACCTTTTCGGCCATTGCGGGCGAATTAGCGGAAAAGAAGCGGCGAGACAACAAGGCGGCGGCCACGCTACGGAAATTCGACTGGTTCATGAGCTTTGCCTTTCCGGCGCTCGGCTCGCGATCGATCGCCGAAATCTCGGCGCGCGAGGTCTTAGCCGTCCTCAAGGACGTCGAGGCACGCGGTACGCACGAAACCGCCCGCAAGCTGCGAACGGCGATCGGCGACGTATTCCGCTTCGCCATCGCCACAGCGCGCGCCGACAATGACCCGACATCGGCCTTGAGAGGCGCGCTCGTGACGCCTACCGTTACGCCGCGCGCAGCCATCGTCGCGCCAAAAGCCTTCGGAGGGCTCTTGCGCGCAATTGAAGACTATGAAGGGACGCCCGAAACTCGCGCCGCGCTTGAATTGCTCGCCCTGACCTTTGTGCGCCCCGGTGAATTGCGCGCAGCGGAATGGGCTGAATTCGACCTTGACGCCGCCGTCTGGGAAATCCCCGCGGGTCGCATGAAGATGCGCAAGCCGCACCGCGTTCCGCTCGCGCCGCGCGCCGTTTCGATCCTCAAGGAGCTTCGGAAGCTGACAGGACAGTGCAAGTTCCTGTTCCCGTCCGCGCGGTCGGTTGCGCGGTGCATGTCGGAGAACACGCTGAATGCCGCCTTGCGTCGCATGGGCTTCAAGAATGAGGACATGACAAGCCACGGCTTCCGCGCATCGGCGTCATCGATGCTGAACGAATGCGGCCTCTGGAATGCCGACGCGATCGAACGGCAGTTGGCCCACGTCGATGGCGACAGTGTAAGGCGGGCTTATGCCCGTGCTGAATTCTGGGATGAGCGGGTCAAGATGATGACGTGGTGGGCGGATCGTTGCGAGCAGTTGCGACGAGGTGGCGATATAATTGCGCTTGAGTAACGGTTGGATAACTGCCTTCGATACCCGCCTCTGTGGATCAACCTGTGGATAACTAGCTGAACACACTGGATAACAAGAGGCGACGGGCAGGGTGTGCAAATGTTTGGCGTGCTGTGAATAACGTGTGGATAACGCGCCGCCGCCCTTGCGCGGTACAATCGCGTTTTGGCAACGCTGTTGATGCGGTTCGGATTCGCCTGGATCTAGCCGCACGGCGAAAAAAAGAGCCGCAAAGCCTGCCAGCGATGCGACTCTCGCGGGGGTTAGTCCGCGCTCTGATTGGAGCGGTTCGACCCTAGCAGCGGCGGCGACAATTTCAAGTGAAAGCTTGCCGCCGACGCCGTCTCTCTGACGGATAGGGTTTTTATGAACAACTTCGATCAAACGACATAGCGAGTTCAAATCAAGGACGGCCTCCCCCGCGGCGGCTTCGTCCGGTTAGCGTCGATCCTCGCGCCGCAGGGCCAATCCCGGTCGGCCGCTCCACTTGGTGGGCAGGGCGTTAAGACCGGTCGCTTTCCGCAGCCGGTGAAGCTTGGGCCCTCGCACGACCGTCTGGAAGGTCGAGGACATCCGCAATCTCATCGAGAAGGCGGAATAGGCCATGGCGAGGCGGTTCGACTGCCGCCGCGTCAAACTCCATCACAGCTACACGATCAGCGAGCTGAGCGCCCTCATCGGGGCGCACAAGCACACGATCGGTCGATGGATCGCGGCCGGACTCAAGACCACGGATGCGAGGCGACCGCTTCTCGTCCATGGCGCCGACTTTCGCGCGTTCATGAAAGCGCGCGAGCCGATCAAACAGCGTTGCCAGCCGGGCGAGTTCTATTGCCTCGGCTGTCGCGCGCCCAAGCGGCCGGCGTTGGACATGGCCGACTATCATCCACGCACGCCCGTGCGCGGGTCGCTGAGCGGCATCTGTCCCGGCCTGCGGACGGATGATCTATCGGGCGACGACCCTCGCCAAGCTCGACCAAATCAGGGGCGGACTCGACGTCGCATTTCCGAAGGCGGAGCAACGCCTAGACGATAGCGCCTCCGCCCTCCTGAATGCTGACTTCAATGAGGTTCGAGAAACATGACCAAACGCAACGCTGAAAATGAGCGCGTGAAGCGGCGCTACCTCGTCTATTTGAAGGACGCGAAGGGACGCGACAACGCCTCGATCGACGCCGCCGCGAGCGCGATCGAACGCTTCGAGGAGTACGTCAAACGCCGCGATTTCCGGAGCTTTCATATCGAGCAGGCTCGGGGATTCAAGGCTCACCTGTTGGCCGCGACCAATGCGCGAACCGGCAAGCCTCTCTCGGCATCGACCGTCCACGCGACGCTCGCCGCTCTGAAGGCCTTCTTTGTCTGGCTCGCGGATCAGCGGGGCTACGCCTCCCGGATCAAGTATGCCGACGCGGAGTATTTCAACGCCCCCGACAATCTGTCGAGGATCGCGACCGCGCGGCGGTTCAAGAGTTGCCCGACGCTTGCGCAAATTCGCGCGATGATCGACGCTATGCCGAACGAGACGGAAATCGAGAAGCGTGACCGCGCGCTCATCGCCTTCACGATCCTGTCCGGCGCCCGAGATCAGGGCGATCATCTCGTTTCGGCTGAAGCACATCGACATCGAACGCGACCTGATCGAGCAGGACGCGCGCGACGTTCGCACCAAGCGGGCGAAGACCTTCACGACATGGTTCTTTCCCGTCGGTGACGACATCCGGCAAATCGTCGTCGACTGGGTCGCATTCCTTCGCGAGGAAAAGGGCTTCGGACCCGACGACCCGCTGTTCCCGAAAACCAAGGTCGCGCCCGGCGACGACCTTGCATTCCGCGCGGTGTCGCTCGATCGCGCGCCTTGGGCGAACGCCAACCCGGTTCGCGAAATTTTCCGCGAAGCCTGTGCGCGGGCGGGATTGCCGTATTTCAATCCGCACCTGTTCCGGAACACGCTTGTTCAGGTCGCCTATGACCGGAAGCTCGATGCCGAAGCGTTCAAGGCGTGGTCGCAGAACCTCGGGCATGAAAGCTGCCTGACGACGTTTTCGAGCTACGGGACCATTCCGCCCGCCCGGCAAGCCGAGATCATCCGCCGCTTGGCCGACCGCAGTCTCCCGCCGGACACGCAATCGACCGCGGAGATGCTGAGGCGCCTCGCGGAAAAGGTGGAGAGGAACGAGCCGGTCGACTGACAAGCACGCCTCAAATGGGCTTGTATAAACCCTAAATGAGCGTATGGAATTTATACAAGTTTTTGAGACGAAGTTATGAGACCAGTCGTCGCCTACGTCCGCGTCAGCACAAGCAAACAAGGTCGATCGGGCCTTGGCATCGAGGCTCAACGGGATGCGCTCGCGCGCTTCGCGGCCGGCGAGGGCTTTGAAATCCTCGCCGAGTTCGTCGAAGTTGAAACCGGCAAAGGAAGCGACGCGCTCGATCGGCGGCCGCAATTGGCGGCGGCGCTGGCGAAGGCGCGCACTCTGCGATGCCCGGTCATGGTCGCCAAACTCGATCGTCTGTCGCGGGATGTGCATTTCATTTCTGGCCTGATGACGCATCGCGTGGCTTTCCTCGTCTCAGAATTGGGGCCAGACGTAGATCCCTTCGTCCTGCATCTTTATGCGGCGCTCGCGGAAAAAGAACGCACTCTGATATCCGGACGTACAAAATCAGCCCTTTCAGCGGCCAAGGCCAAGGGCGTGAAGCTCGGCAATCCCCGGATCGAGGTCGCGCGCGGCCGTGCGGTCGCTTCGCTCCAAGCAGAAGCCGAGCGAGCGGCCAGCAACGTCTTGCCGATCATTGCCGAAATTAAGAGGTCAGGAGCCCGTACACTCCGCGCACTTGCAGAAGCTCTCAATGCGCGTGGTGTTCCCACTCCGCGCGGAGGACGCTGGCACGCAACGAGCGTCCGCAATGTGTTGGCGCGTAGTTAGCGCGCGCAGCACCGGCCTTGAGACACTCCTGCGCGCGCCCGACGGCTAGGCGTTGCGCGCGTTTCGTACCCGATGCATTAGCGCGGTCTTAGCGTTTTGATGATCCGCGAGATGTGGAGGCGTTGGTTCGCGGGCGATCCACCACGACCGCTGCAGCGCATTCCGGCCGAATGACAGAGTCCAGTGGAGGTATACCAAGCGTGGCCGGACCTCTTCGCCAAGCCGGCCAAGCTTCAAGGCCCTCGTCCGCTCGAAGACCGTCCATGTGCGATATCAGGCACGCGCGAACCCGCCCCCGTCCGGGCGTGATATCGGCGCAAAACGACTTCAGATCCGCTGTGCATATCTGGTGCTGCGCCTCAGCCGATACGGCCGATCCAACCAGGAGCATCGTCGTGCCAACCGCCACTGCGCCAATCGCCGTTCTCATGACCACCTCTCCCATTGTGTGATCGCGGCCTGGCGGCGCGCTTCAAAAAAACAGACAGAAAGGCGGAATGTTCCTACGCAGGACAGCGCCCGTAGTCAGAGTGCCGGAAGCGAGTACCGAGCTCGCCGTTTAGAACCCGCGGAACGGGAGCAGTTATGGCAGAATTCATGCGATCCAATCGTCATCTCCGGCGTTGACGGGGTGGTCAGCTTCGCCGTCCTTCCGCAGCCCACGCAAATCACACCGCCGGAGACGCCGGGCCTGAAAAGCCTTTTGACGCTGGTGACGGGCGTAGTCATCGTCTCGGCTCTTTATCTGGCTCGCGAAGTTCTGATCCCCATCACGCTGGCAATCTGCTCTCGTTCGTCCTCGCTCCGTTAGTCGAGGGGCTGCGGCGCATACAGGAACAACCGGCTCACAGCGCGACCCGGATTAGAATTTGATCCTTGTTGAGGAAGTGAAGGCGACGTACCGCGCGTAGGCCTCAATGAGGCCGAAGTCACTTTGAACGGCTCGAAAGATCCGGCGGATCTTCGCCGAGCGCGGTCGCTAGATCGATTTGGTGATCTTGTTCCTCGACGAGAATTTGGCGGATCTGCTCGGCGAGGGCAAACTCCCCGAGCTGCTCGCATTGTCGCACCCGCGCGCGATAGTTGCGGATTGTATCGTTTTCGTTGTTCAGGTCGTAACGCAGCATCTCCTTCGCCTCCTCGGAGGTGCGAACTGGCTTTGGTACGACCACCGGCATTTTACCCAAATAGTCGATCTGGCGGGCGATAGTGATGGCGTGCTTCAATTCCTGGTGCGCATGGATCTCGAGCTGATCCGCGATGCTCATGTATTCCGCGCCTTTCAGCACCTGAGAATAGACAACGTAGGCAATGATCGCCTGATACTCTCGGGCCAGATCTTCGTTGAGGAGGTCGGCAAGTTGCTCGCGCGTGACGCTCGTTTTGTCTTCCTTCTTGTCGGTCATGAGGTGCTCCTAAGATACTTACTGAAACCAGCTATCGAACGGTAAAGTTCCGCTTCGCCGGCTAACTCCGCGTAGGAATACCAGCTGCTAGTAGTTCAAATCAAACGCTTGGTACCCGACAGGCGATGTCTCAAAGAGGGCGGGTTTCGGACATCCAGCGATTGTGACTTAATCGCAAGAATGTGCAAATACCGGTCGTTTCGGCAGCCTCTCTCGTCCGTCACGCGGCAACACTGTGTCATTGCCGCGATGGCAACAACCTCATGTCAGCTTTCGGGGGCGCAATCTCCCAAAGATCCAATCTTTAGATTTGAAGCGGAACTATTGTACAATCTTCGCGTAATTAGCGAGATGGAGACTAGAGGGGCCCCGAACCCGGCGCAGTTCGGCAGGTCGTATTGATCGTCGAGGATGAGGTGTTGGTGCGCTTGGACGCGGCCGATTTCCTCCGCCGGGGCGGTTATAGTGTCCAAGAGGCCGCGAACGCGGCCGACGCGATGGAGTTGCTCCAGTCGAAATTCGTCGTTGATCTGCTCTTTACCGACATCAACTTGGGGAAAGGGATGAACGGCCTAGACCTAGCCCTCTGGGCTCTGGCGAGTTTGCCGCGCATAAAGATTTTGGTGACGACCGGCGACACTTCGAAGAATGTGTCTCCCGAAGTTCTGGGAAAGATATTGCCGAAGCCGTATGCAAACGGCGACCTGCTTGAGCGCGTGCAACACGCACTGGCGACGTGATCATTTTGGGTAGTTCCTCTCCGTCTTAGTCCCTAGGGTGCGCGGGTAGTTGACCCCCAGACTTTCCCCGCGCTATCGAAATACCCTAAAGCGTCGCTAACGTGGTCGAAAATGTAGTCGCGAGGTCGTGTCAAAGGTTGTTGGAGGAACGCCCCGTTCTGGGGGCGGAGGCGGCGAAAGCCCGTCACGCGATCGCGCCGCGCAGCACTACGCGGCGATCGTGGAATTGTCGGATGACGCAATCCTCTCCAAAGACCTTGACGGCGTGATCACCAGTTGGAACAGCGGGGCCCAGCGTCTTTTTGGCTACACGGCCGAAGAAGCCGTCGGCAGGTCGGTGACCCTCATTATTCCGACCGATCGGCACGGCGAAGAGCCCAGAATCCTCGAACGTGTACGTCGCGGTGAGAGGATTGATCATTACGAGACCGTACGTCAGCGCAAGGATGGAAGTCTCTTTGATATTTCCCTCACTGTTTCGCCAATCAAAGATGAAAAAGGCGAGATCGTCGGTGCCTCCAAAATCGCCCGCGACATCACACAACTCAAGCGCGCGCGGGAGCGACAAGAGCTTTTGCTCAGGGAGATGGACCATCGCGTCAAGAATTTGTCTCGCTGGCGATCAGCATTCTAAGATTGAGCGGTCGCTCGGCAGGCAGCGTCCCGGAACTTATCGAGTCCACGAGCGATCGTCTCTCGGCCCTCGCCCGAGCGCACGCCTTAACTCTGTCGTCAGGTTTTAGAGACCTTCCGCAAGCAGCAAAACCGGCAACGCTTCATTCTCTCATTCAGGCAATAACGGCGCCTTACGATGTTCCGGGCAACTCGGACGCTTCCAAGTTTTCAGTCACCGGATGCGACATGGATATCTCTGGGTCCGTGATTTCCAGCCTTGCGTTGCTGTTTAACGAATTCGCGACAAACGCCACAAAATATGGCGCGCTTTCGACGACGGCGGGGCGAATCCGAATCCAATGTGCGAACCACGGAGAGACTCTCGTCGCTATCTGGACAGAGCGCGGAGCACCCGCAGTCATAGCTCCAACGGGTAGTAACGGGTTCGGCGATCTTCTCGTTCGCACCACGATTGCAGGCCTTGGAGGCGAGATCTCCCGGGACTGGCACCCAGAAGGCCTCGTCATCCGCCTTTCTATCCCGCGAGAACGTTCTGACCTGCTGAAAAGCCAATCCCCGGGGATCGGGCCGATCCCAAACAGAAATCGCCTCAATCTTCGCGCCGATGTGGACGGCAGATGAAACTCAATCGCAACCTAGCCTGGGATCAAATGACGCTGTACCAGAAGCTTGTGTTCGTCGTGACCTGACCCCCATTTCTCATCCAGCCATAACGAGAGTCCGGGGTTGATCTGAACCTTCCTGGTCGCGCTGGCAAGAGGCCGGCGCGCGGAGTCGTCGGGGTTCGCAGCGCGCCGGCCGGCCTCGCCGGAGAGGGCGAGGGCGTAGTCCCGGGCGTCAGGTAGCCGAGGCTCGAGTGGGGCCGCACCTCGTTGTAGTCCCGCCGCCAGGCTTCGAGCTTGGCGCGGGCGTGCGGCAGCGAGCGGAACAGCGTCTCGTTCAGCAGTTCGTCGCGCAGCCGGCCATTGAAGCTCTCGCTGAAGCCGTTCTGCTGGGGCTTGCCGGGCGCGATGTAATGCCAGCCGACCTTGCGCTCGTCGGCCCATTCCAGGATGGCGTTGGAGGTCAGCTCCGTGCCGTTGTCGCTGACGATCGTCGCCGGCTTGCCGCGCCAGCCGATGATGGCGTCCAGCTCGCGCGCGACGCGCCGGCCGCCGATCGAGGTGTCCGCCACCAGCGCCAGGCACTCGCGGGTGCAGTCGTCGTATACCTCCAGGATCCGGAACCGCCGGCCGTCGGTCATCTGGTCGGCGACGAAGTCCAGGCTCCAGCGCTGGTTGGCCGCCGCGGGGTCTCCATCGGCCGCCGCGTGCCCAGCGCCCGCTTGCGACCGCCGCGCCGGCGCACCGTCAGCCGCTCTTCGCGATACAGGCGCTGGACGCGCTTCTTGTTGACCACGTGGCCCTCGCGCCGGAGCAGCACGTGCAGCCGCCGATAGCCGAACCGCCGGCGCTCCTGGGCCAGGGCCTTCAGCCGCTCGCGAAGTTCGCCGTCGTCCGGCCGCCGGGCCTGGTAGCGCACGCTGGCCCGATCGCCGCGATCACCCGGCACGCCCGCCGCTCGCTCATCTCATAGGTCGACTGCAGATACGCCGCAGCCTCCCGATGCGCGGCGGGCGTCACCATTTTTTTCCGAGCAGGTCTTTCAGCGCGACGTTGTCGAGCATGGCGTCCGCCAGCATCCGCTTGAGCTTGGCGTTCTCGTCCTCCAGCGCCTTCAGCCGCCGCGCCTCCGACACGTCCAGGCCGCCGATACTTGGCCTTCCACTTGTAGAACGTCGGCGAGCTGACGCCGTGCTTGCGGCACAACTCCGTCACCGCCACGCCCGCCTCCTGCTCGCGCAGGATCCCGATGATCTGCTCTTCCGTGAACCTTGATCGCTTCATCCGTCCGTCCCTTCCTTCGGGCCGGACTTTACCTATTTCTGGAGGAGTTTCAGGGGGTCAGGTCAATGGTGACACAACGAAAATGGGCAAGTGTTTCCAAGTTTGTTTCCAAAAGAAACGCTATATTCCAGTGGCTTAGAGAGAGCGTTTCCGAGTGTTTCCGTGTTTCCGTGGACAAGGAAACAAAGGGGGTTTGTTTCCACCCCTTGGAAACACTTTTTAGACCCCCTTGGCGGCCTCTTTCCCCTTCGCTGTGACGCTCCACTTGCCGAGCGTTCTCTCAACGAGCCTCTCGCCCTTGAGGACCTGGAGCTTCTTATTGACGGTGCCTGCGGACCTTGTCCCACTCGCGTCCGCCCACGAGCGCTGACTGCCATTGGGATTGGCGATCATCGCCTCCAAGAGCTTGCGGCTCGATGCGTAGGCGGCTTCAGACGCGCTCTCGGCCGATCGCTCGGAGCCGGGCAGCATGATTGGCAGCGGGATTTCCCCGCCGTCTTTTCAAACCGTGACAGGCCTTCAAAGTCTCGATCACCTCATCGGGCTTCGCGGCCAAACGACGCGGCCGTCGCCTCACTTTAGCCGCCGGGTTGGACGGTATTCCGGGCATTTCGGGCATAGACTAACCCTCTAAGCGGCCTTTGGCCTCTTTGGTCAGGGGATGCTCGGCGAGGTCGGCGCGCAAGCCCGTCACGGCGTTGGCGAATCCGCCCAAGTCTACGCAGATGAACGCGCGCTGCTTTGCCCAGGTCAGGTGTTCTTCACGGCTCTTCACCCTGGCCATCTTCCGTGTTCTGCTGCGCCGCCTTTTCACTGCCGCTTCCCGCCCGGCAGCGCGGCGAGCCGGTTCGACGCCCGTTTCGAGCCACGGCCGAGAGAGTCAGACGCTAATTTCAGACGCTAATTATTGCGCAAAGTTTTTGTCTCACGGTTTTAGTCTCACTCTGAGTGCCGCAAAAATGCGTCAGGGGTTTTGTATCAGGCACCGGCGGTTTTGCGTCAGGGGCGGCGGCAAACGCGATTTGACCGCTGCGGTTAGGCGTGGAATGCTTCGCGGGGGAGACGCGGGGCTTTGGTATGAGCGCGCCTTTCAAGTATGCGTTTGTTCTGGCGTTGGGCCTTGCGTTTGGCTTTTGCATCCACGCGCCGCCGAACCTCGGAGAGATCGCCAAGCTCGCCCGGCTCGATGAGATCGATATCATCCTCAACAAGGCCGTCGCGCTTGAAGCCGCAAGCGGCCGTTTTGGCCGTCGACCCGGCGGGCGCAGCGCGCGTCACTGAGGACCTGGACTATCGGATCGCCCAACGGATCGCCTCGTCGAGCGCATCAATCTGGCCGACAAGCGGACGAAGCGCCACGCGGACGCAGTCGGGAACTAGGACCTGGCCGTTCGCGTCGAAGCCGTCGATTGCCAGGCGTTTGAGGTCATAGGCGTGCTGCGCGCCTTGCGGCCCGACGACGCCGATCTCGGCGAGATGCCCGCGCAAAGCGTTGAGCGCCGCCGTGCGCTGGCCGGCGAGCAGCTCGCGCGCTCGATGACGCATCAGTTCGGCCTGGTTGTCGATCGAACGCACCGGCACGAACCGCTGGCCAGGACGACTCATCGCCTCGTAGATCGCCGCTGCGTCAATCTGGTCGCTTTTGTTGCGGCGCACGTAGGGCTTCACATGCGCAGGCGGAATGCAGCCTCACTTCATGTCCAAGTTCGATCAGCGCCCGCCCCCAATGATGCGCCGAGGAGCACGCCTCCATCGCCACCACGCACGGCGGCAGCTCGGCGAAGAACGGGATCAGTTGGCTGCGCGTGAGTTTGCGCGCCGCAACGATCTCGCCCTTCGCCTCGACTGCGTGAACCTGAAACACCCTCTTCGCCAGATCGAGACCAACCCGCGTGACAGTCGACAAATTCCGGATAGACTTGCCCATGGACGGCTTCCCTTCAGATGGGGTTTTGACAACGACCATCTTGGCACGCTGATGCCGTTCGGGGCGCCGTCCACCCCATCATCCCTGGAGCGATCCAATGCTCCAGCAATGCAATCACGTCGGCTGTCGCCGGGATTCTCTGAAGCCGATCATGTCGTCTAGCGATCAAAGGTTGAAGGCGATGGCTCCGCTTAGTGGTCAAACGGACACGTCGTCTACCCACTTATCGCGGGTCCCTCGATCATCTCGCGAATCTTGCTGGAAAGCGCTTCCATCGTGAACGGCTTGATAACGATCTCCATTCCTGGTTCCAGGAACGCGCTGCCCGCGGCGTCTTCAGCGTATCCTGTCACGAACAGGACCTTGAGAGCTGGACGCGTGACGCGCGCGGCGTCCGCGAGCTGGCGCCCGTTCAGGCCCGGCAGGCCGATGTCGCTCACAAGAAGATCGACGCGCTGCGACGATTGCAAGATTCTGAGCGCCGCTGCGCTGTCGGCTGTCTCGAGCGCCTTATAGCCCAGATCGTTGAGCGTCTCGACGATAAGGAGCCGGACGACGGCTTCGTCCTCGACGATCAAAACAACTTCGTTGGCTTCGGCACGATTGTCTCCCGACGACTCCTGGACGGACGCGCCGACTGGGTCGCCTCTAAAACGCGGCAGGGAAATCTCGATCGAAGTCCCGTTCCCAGGCTCGCTGTCGATCAGTACAGAGCCATCGGACTGCCTGACGAACCCATAGATCATCGACAGGCCGAGCCCGGTGCCCTTGCCGATAGGCTTCGTGGTGTAGAATGGATCGAAAGCTCGCGCTTTCACGCTCGGCGGCATTCCGACGCCGGTGTCGCTCACGCGCACGCATACATATTCGCCTGCGCTCACGTCACGCCGGCGCGCCTGGCGCGCATCAAACACGGCGTTCGCCGTGTCGATCGTCACAGCGCCGCCGCTTGGCATGGCGTCGCGCGCATTGATCGCGAGATTCAGGAGCGCGTTCTCAAGCTGATTTCCGTCGCACCTGACGAGCCAGAGATCCTCGCCCGCAACAACGCGTAGATCGATATTCTCGCCGAGCGAGCGGCGCAGCAATTCCTCGACGGTCCCGATCAGCTCGTTGAGGTCCAAAGGGCGAGGATCGACGGGTTGGCGCCGCGAGAAAGCCAGCAGGCGATGGGTCAAAGTCGCGGCGCGATTGGCGGAATCCAGAGCCCCGTTCAGAAACGGGTCAAGGTCGCCGATCCGCCCTTCGGCGATACGCTTCTTAACGATATCGAGAGCGCCCAGAATCCCCTGAAGGAGATTATTGAAGTCGTGAGCGATGCCGCCGGTGAGCTGCCCCACGGCTTCCATCTTCTGGCTTTGGCGCAGCGCTTCCTCGGCTTGCATCAATTGACCAGTACGTTCAGACACCCGCTGTTCAAGAGTCGCGTTGACGTCAGCCAGCGTCTGCGCAGCGACCTTTTGGTCCTCGATATCGGTGTTGCTGCCGACCCAGCGCAATATGACGCCATAAGCCCCGCGCGTGGGAAACGCACGAGCCAGATGCCAGCGATACGCGCCGTTCGCGCTGCGGATCCGAAATTGCGCTTCATACGGCGCGCCAGCCATGAGCGCCGCTTGCCAAAGCTCAGCGGCGGCCGACCTATCGTCGGAATGAACAAGCGTGCTCCACCCATCGCCGTCAAGCGTTCCCGATTTCAGGCCGCTGTATTCGTAAACGCGCTCGTTGAACCAATCGAGTTGTCCGTCAGGCCGCGCTGTCCAGACGTGATTGGGCATCGCCTGCGCGAGCGTGCGAAACTGCGCTTCGCTGGCTCGCAGGATTTCTTGCGCCACGCGTCTTTCGTTCACGTCGCGAAGAATGGCGGTGATGAGCACGCGCGACTGGCTTTCCCAGCGCGAAAGCGACACTTCGAGATAACTCGCCGACCCATCTTTGCGTCGCGCCATCACTTCGACTGGCTGGTGCACGGCGTCGCCATCGAGGACCGCGCGTCGCGTCGCGTTCCACGCTGCGCGATCCTCGAAAATCAGCGCGGCCGGCTGGCCGATCAGTTCTTTCGCCACATACCCGAACTGCCGATCCGCGGCTGGATTGGCGAACTGAATAATGTCCTCGTCGTCGAGCGTGAGGATGACGTCAGGCGCGCTATCGACAACGGCGTCGTAGCGCGCATTTTGCCGCTCGCGCAGGAGACGTTCACGTTTGACCGCGACGGACACGTCGAAGACCTGGATCAGACAATAGCGGTTCGGCGGGTCGTCGACCGCACGCACTGTCGCGTCGTGGATCATGTCCTGACCCGAACGCGTTTTCAGCGGCAACAACGTGGGGTGCAGGGATTGAGTCAGAAGACGCGACGTGCCCGATTCCAGCGAAGCCGTCACGGCGAGTGAAACGTGATCGACGCTGCCTTCCGGGAACAAGTCCTCGAAGCGAGCGCCGATCGCAGCCTCGCGTGAAATGGCCGAAGCGGACGTCAGCCACGCGTTCCATGCGACCACCCGGTGATCGCAGTCGAGAACTGCGACGCCCAAATCCACCGCGTCGAACAGGGTCCACGCTAGATCGTTTTGGGTCGAGTTAAGCATCCGAGGGGAGCGGGGTGTCACCGGCTGTTCTTGCGATGAATTCGCCCATCAAAATCTTCAAGGCCTCAAGAGAGGGCAGGTCCATCAACAAGGCGATATATCCTTGGATATCGCGCTCTCGCAGAGAAAAGTTGATGTAGACGAACAACACGAAATCGCCGGCTTCGGGCGGCGGCGGCAGGCTGAACAGCGCTGCGCTGTCTCCCCGCAGGATCTCGGGCAGAGATATCATCAAGGTCCGCTGCAGCAGGTTCGCGATGGTGGCGAGGCAGCCGTTCAAAATGATGTTGCCGGTCTCGGCGAGCGCTTCATGCTCAAGTTCGAGGATGTCCTCGAGCGGCAGGTTTCCGCTCGTGACTGCGCGAACCAGTTCGAGACTGCGTGTTTCAGGAAATATCAGAAGCGCGCGACCATGAATGTCGCCGTCGAACACCTGATGCACCGCGACGAGTCTGTTGGGTTCGTTTTTTCCTAAGGTTTCAATTGCCCGCGCGCGCGGGATCAGGTCTACGCTCGGCACCGACAGCAGCACTTGCTCGCCGGTCATTTCTCGCAGACTAAGCGCGGCCCTGCTGACGCCGAGGTTGACGAGTTCGGTTAGCGCATCCAGCTCAAGGTCGTTCAGCGTGGACGGCGAGGCTTTGCTCATGCGGCGCCGGCCCCGATCTGCCGCACAGCGCCCGAGAGAAAATCCCTGAGCGCCGGTTCGGTGAGCGGTTTGGAAAGAAAAGTGGCGCCTACCGCTTTGGCTCGGTCGATGATCTCTTGTTGGTGGTTGGCCGAAATCACCGCCACGGGCATTGCGGGCCGTATCCGGCGTAGCTCCGCCGCAATCTCCAGCCCGTCTCTGCCGGGCATGTTGAAGTCCACCACGACCAGATCTGGCTTTTGCTCTTCCAGCGCAGCCAGCGCCTCGTCGGCGTTGGCAGCCTCGACGCGGGTCCAGTCAGGATAAAGGCCGCCCAGCACCTTCGCGACCGCCATGCGCGCCAGCTTGCTGTCATCGACCACAAGAATTTTAAAGGCCATGAAACCTCAACCAAAGAACGAGCGTGAGAATCGAAAGTGTAACTAAGAAGTTGTCAGCGTAAACACCTCCTTGACGTCCAGAACGAGCAGCACCTGACCGTCGCCAAGCATGGTCGTCCCCGCGATTGCCGGAATTCCGGACAGTAAACCCTCGGCCGGCTTTAGCATAACGTCCATACGCGCGCCGAGCCTGTCAACTTCGAGACCCTCCAGCACGCCGCCGCTGGACGCCACGACGACGGTCGCGTCGGCACTCGATTCCGCCTTCGCCCATCCAAGGGTCGCGGCCAGTCCGATCAGGGGAACGGTCCGATTGCGCAGCACGAACGCATGGGCTTGGCCCACGCATCGGATCTCGTCGCGACGGACGCGAACGGTTTCGATGACAGCGTCCAACGGGATACCGAACCACTGGCCACCCGCCTCGACCGTCATCACCCGCGTCATCATCACGCTAAAGGGGAGCACGAAGCGCACAATGCTGCCGGCGCCGGCGCGCGTCTCGAGCTGGACACGTCCCCCCAAGCGTTCGATGGACTCGCGCACCGCATCCATGCCCACGCCCCGCCCCGACAGGTCGGTGATGTCGGCGACCGTCGAGAACCCCGGCATGAAAATAAGGTCGATGACGGCGTCTTCGCTCATGCCGGCGACCGTGTCGGCGGCGGCCAGACCACGCTCGACCGCCGCCCTGCGAATCCTGTCGGCGTCGATGCCACGACCATCGTCCTCAACCTCGACAACGACATGTTCGCCCTCGCGGCGCGCGCGCAGACAGATTGTGGCGATCGCGGATTTCCCTGCGGCCGCCCGCTCGGCGCCAGGCTCAACGCCGTGATCCATCGCGTTGCGCACGACATGGAGCAACGGCTCGAACAGCATCTCGACGATCGCCTTGTCGGCCTGGGTCTCCTCGCCCTCGATGACCAGCCGCACCGGCTTCGCCAGCAATTCCGACATTTCTCGCATAAGGCGCGAGAACCTTTGGAACACGCGGCGCAGCGGAAGGATTCGCAGTTCCAGCACGGCTCTCTGCAGCCCGTCGATGAGGCGGTCGAGCTTGCCATATTCATTGGCGAGTGAAGCGGAGAGCGGGTTGTCGCCCTCCCGCGCCAGCATCGCAATGTGGCCAATGGCGTTCTTGGCGACGGTCAATTCTCCGGTTAGGTCCACGAGCGCGTCCACACGCTCCGCGTCGACGCGCAGCGAGCGCGACAGAGGATCAGTGCGAATGGCGACCGGCGCGACCAAATCGGGCGCGGGGCTGTCGTTCGGGTTCTCCGTCGCCGCTTCAATGGCGCGCGTGAGGCCGGTCGGATCGAAGCCGGCGAGGCTTTCCGTGACAGCCTCGGCAATCCGTTCGGCGACGTCTGCGCGCCCCTGATGGCGGAAGACATTGGCGGCCACACGCCCGGCCGAGGCGAGCCGACCCTCCAGTCCCTCGCCACGGACGGCCAACAACGCGATCTGTTCGCGCAGAATGGCGAGCGCCGCATCAGAGCGCTGCGCCTTCGCCGCTACGACGGACGCCTCCGACTTCGGCGCTTCCACCGTCGCGGTCTCGTTGGCCGCCTCTCCAGAGGCAAAGCGGGCCGCGAGTTCGACCCGCCGCGGCGTCGGCCTCGTTCGGAAGCTCGCCGCTCTCCTCGATCGAATCGAGCCATTGAACGACCTGGTCAAGACAGGCCAGGCAGTCGCCGATGAGGCTGGCGGTGACCGGGCGATCGCCTTGGCGAACCATCGACAGGACATCCTCGGCGGCATGCATCGCGCGTCCCATCGCCGTGAAGTCGACGATACCGGCGCCGCCTTTGAGCGTGTGAAACGCGCGGAAAGACCCATCCAGGCTCGCACGGTCGCTCGGATCGCGCTCCAAGGCGAGGAGATCGGCGGTGGCCTGCTCGATCAGCTCGCGCGCCTCCACGAGAAACTGTTCGAGGAACTCGTTCATTGGGGAACGCCACAGAACATCGCCATGGTGCGCGCGAGATCTTCGCGGCCAACCGGCTTGGCAGAATAGAAATTGGCGCCGGCGGCGCGCGCCGCTTCGATGTCGGCGGCCTTCGACTCGGTGCTCGTGACAAGCGTCGGAATTGACGACAGTGGCAAGGCCTGCCGCCTCAGCGCGCTGAGAAAAGTGACGCCGTCCATCAGGGGCATATTGATGTCGACGATCACCGCATCTGGCGGGCTGACGAGCAACCGTTCCAGCGCTTCGAGGCCGTTGAGCGCCTCCTCGACCTCGAAACCCGCCTCCTCCAGGATTTGTCGATAGTAGATCCTAACGAGGCTGGCGTCGTCCACGACCAGGATGCGCATCTTGCGGTCAGCCATGCGGCGCCTCCGTCGGCCTACGGTAAACGAAGGCGTCTGCGAACCGGCACACTTCGAAAAGAGGGGAGATGCGACTCATCGATTCCGCATGGCCGAGGCAAATATATCCTCCCGGCGCCAGGCTCTCATAGAGATTCTCCGCCGCCACGCGGCGCGAGGTGTCGTCGAAATAGATGAGCAGGTTTCGGCAGAAAATGACGTCGAATAGGCCGTGCGGCCGCGTTTCGGCGCGCTCGAAGATATTGGTCGCCGTAAACCGCACCGACTGGCGCAACTCGTCGATGATTTGCCAATGCTCGGGGCCGGCGGGCGTAAAATACTTATCGGTCAGCGCCGGACTCAACCGCATGAGCGCGCGCTTGCCGAAAACGCCCGTACGCGCGGCTTCCAGGACATCGGTGTCGATGTCCGAGCCGACGATCTCGATGTCGTGGTCGTCCACCTCGGTCCAGTTCTCCAAGAGCCAAATCGCAATCGAATAGGGCTCTTCGCCTGTCGAACACGGGACGGACCAGATCCGCATCGACTCGCCTCGCGGCTTCGCGCGCAGGCGCTCCTGAAGCAAGTTGGACGTCAGACAGGCGAACTGATGGTCCTCCCGGTAAAAATAGGTTTCGTTGACCGTGGAGGCGTTTATCAACTGTTCCAATTCGCCCTGCACGTTTGCGCGCAGTCGCGCGAAATAGCTGGCGAAGGAGGACGATCCGGTCGCGATCATCCGGTCTTCAACGCGACGTTCCACGAAATAGCGCCTGGCCTCCGTGAAGGCCATGCCGGTATGACGATACAGATAGTCGCACAACCGACGATATTCCTCGGCGTCGAGCAGGCTGGAATCAACCACGAGGCGCCGGCGAGACGCGGTGCAAGCGTTCAGCGATGACCTTGATGGCGAATCCGAGGAACGGATCGTCCGGAAAACGCTCGGCGCAACGCGATAGCGACGGCGCCGCGGCGGCGTCTGCGATCTCGCCCAGTGCTTCGACTGCAGCGGCGCAAACATTGGCCTGTGGCTCAGTTTCAATCAGCGCGCACAACCAACGCGGTCCGTCGGCGCCCCCAGCGTCGCGCACGAGATCGCACGCGAGCAGCCGCACATCCGAGTCCGGGTCGGCTAGCAGTTCCGGCAGGTATAGCCTGCACGCGTCCGGCATCGCGCGAAGGGCGTCCATGGCGCCCGTGCGCATGCTGGCGTCGTCGAGCCGCAGATAGGATAGGATGACCTTTGCGCTTTCGGGGGTCCCGATTCGCGCAAGAGCGGTGAAGATCGCCTCGCGCACGCGGGCGTCGCGCTCATGGGCGAGCGCTCCGCCCAGGGCGGGAACGGCGGCGGGGTCGCGCGCTGCGCGTGCCGCAGCCCAACGCTCGTCGGCTGACGCGCTCGCAAACGACGGGAGCGCCTGCTGCGGTACGCCCGCGGCGGCCCTGTCAGACTCTTTGCGGATCAGGGGCATCGAGGGGCGCCAGCTTTCTCAGTTGTCCGGCGATATCCGGAAGGGGAAGCACCCAGGTCGCTCCCCCTGCCTCGACGAGCTTTCCAGGCATGCCCCATACGACAGCCGTTTCCTCCGCCTCAGCGATCGTCCGCCCTCCTAACGCGCGAAGCCTCGTCATTGATCCGGCGCCGTCGTCGCCCATGCCGGTCATTAGCACCCCGATCAGCAGGTGAGAGGGAACATGCGCGATCGCGCTCTCCACCAACCTGTCGGCGCTCGGGTGCCATGGGTGCGCATCGGCGGGCGCCGGAGACGCGGCCAGATCGCCGGCGATCTTTGAAATAACGACATCGGCGTCGCCGCGTCCGATATAGGCGTGGCCGGGTTCGAGCACCGTGGGGCGCGCGACCTCGCTGACGCCGATCGCGCAGAGGCCGTCCAGGCGCCGCGCGAGCGCGCCCGTGAAACTGGCGGGCATATGCTGCGCGATGACGATCGGCCACGGAAACGTCGACGGCAACGCGACTAGCAACGCCTCGAGCGCCGGGGGGCCGCCGGTGGAGGTTCCGACTACCACAATGCCATCTCCGGACGCTCGCACCGCCGCTTCGCCGCTGCCGCGCATACGCTGGCGCAGTGGCGCGCTTCCGCCAATGCGATGCTGAACGCGTTCGCGCAGGCGAAGGCTCGCCTTGAGCCTGGCGCCCGCGGCCGCGCGGACCTTGGCGACGAACAGCGGTCCGAACACGTCCATGTGCAAGGAAAGAGCGCCTTCGGGCTTTGACACGAAATCCACCGCGCCCAGACGCAACGCTTCCAACGTTACATCGGCGCCCTCGCGCGTCAGAGACGAAACCATCAGCACAGGTCGGGGGTTCTCGATCATGATCCGGTCTAGGCAGGCGAGGCCGTCCATGCCCGGCATATGAATGTCGAGCGTGATGACATCGGGATTGACCGCGGCGAGTTGCTCCAGACCCTCCGTTCCATTGCGCGCGAAATAAACCTCGAACTCGGTGACGTCGGCGAGCACGCGCCCCAATAGCTTGCGCATCAGAGCTGAGTCGTCGATCACCAGGACCTTGATCATGAAGGCGCCTGCGCCTGTCCTTCGAATTTGTCGAGCAGGCCGCGCTCAGCTCGCGTCAGAAGCTCGGTGGGATCCAGAATGAGAAGTATTCGTCCCTCGGCTTCGATATTGACCACACCATTGACGAGCCGCGCGATATCCTCGGTAAGGTCCGGCGCGTCCTTGATGGCGTCGGCAGTCGTACGCAGCACTTCGGACACGCTGTCGACGATCAACCCCGCGCGGTGCCGTCCCGTTTGAACCACCACAAGCCGACGCCCGTCGCCCTGTTCGAGCCGTGGCATGTCGAAACGCTGCCGCTGGTCGATCACGGGAAGGACGGCGCCGCGTAGATTGATGACTCCCTCCAGAAACTTGGGCGCCTTGGGGACGCGGGTGACCCGATCCGGCGCGCGCGCCACTTCCACCACCGCTTCCACCGGCAACGCGAATTCGTCCTCGCCCAGCCGAAACACCAGGAACTTCCGCTCGTCGGCCGCCTCGTCGATCTGCGGTTGCGGCCGCGATGCATCGCGGGCTTCGCCGAGCCGTTTCATAACGTCTCCTCGAAAGAGCTGTTCCGGCTCAAGGATCGAGACGAGCCGTCGACCCTCCTCACCGCGATAGATCGATTTGATGCGAGCTTCGCCTCCCGCACGCGCCTGAATCACAGGCGGCACGGGATCGATCAGCGCCGGGTCGGCGGAGATGACGGCGCGAGCGCGAGCGACGATCAGACCGACCAGCCCGCCGCCAACGGACGCGACAATGACCTTCTCGTGCACTTCCGACATGGGAGCAGGCGCGAAGCCGAGCAATTCGCGCATTGAAACCAGGGGAAGCAATTGCTCGCGGTGCGCCATCATGCCCGCGACCGTCTTGTCGACGCGCGGCGCGGCCGCAATGGCGCGGGGCAGCGCGATGATCTCCTGAACGAGGCCGAGATCGAGAGCAAATTCCTGGCCCGCGACGTCGAACGTGACTAAGGTCTCGCGCGCCTCCGCCAAGGCTTCTGGCGCGTGCGTCGCGATGACGCTGCGTGGTGCGGTTGAGTGGTCCAGGCGGGTTCGTCGGGCGAACGTTTCCGCAAGAAGCGCCTGGACGTCCAAGACCTTCGCAGCGCCCTGACCGTCGCCCAGTGGAAAGGCGCCGCTCAACTTTTCGCCTTGTTCAACGCTAAGTTGCGCCGATCGGGTTTCGATCCGCTCGGCGTCAATTGTAAAGAGCGCCTCGATAGCGTCGACCACGATACCGACGGGAGCGCCGCCATCCAGGACGATCGCACGCGAGGCGGCGCCCGGCTCCCCCTCGAGGTCGAGCAAAGCCCGCAGACTCACAACCGGAAGGACGGCGCCGCGCAGGTTTGCGACGCCGATGAGCGCTCTGGGCGCTTGCGGTACGCGCGCCGTTGCGGGAACCCGTATGACCTCGGCCACTGTTTCGGCCGGCAGCGCATACACGCGCCCCGCAAGCTGGAAGACGAGAAAACGACGCTTCACGGAGCCAGAGGTCTCCGCGATGCCGGCGCTCCTCATGCCCGCGGCTTCAGCGCGTCGGCGAGAGACGCGATCTCCTCGATCGCCGCCGCCAGATCGTCGGCGCCCTGCGCCTGTTCGGTCGAGGCCGCCGCCGCCTGCCGGGAGGCGGTGCGCGCTTGCTCAGCTGCGGCCGCGATCTGCCGCGCGCCCCCCGACGCTTCCGCGACGCTCGCCAGAATAATTTCAGCCCCTTCCAGAATCACCTGATTGGCGCCGCTCAACGCGGTCATATCCACATCCACCTTGTCGAGAGCCGCAAACACGGCGCGGTTGCCCTGGATCTCGGTTTCGGCGTTCGCGGCGACGAGTTCGAGATCGCGCTTGAGCGTCGCGATCTGATCGAGGATCCCGAGCACCGTTTCTTTCGCGCGCTCGACATTCTGCGATGCCTCCCGCGCCAGGCTCCTGATGTCATTCGACACAACCGCGAAGCCGCGTCCGGCGTCGCCGGCGCGCGCGGCCTCGACCGAACCGCTCACCGCGAGCATGCTCGTCTGCACCGCCATCAAGGCAATGGCGTCGACGATCTTTTCGATGCGGCGGCCCACCGTTTCCGAGCGCACAATCGTCGCCAGGCTGGTTCGGGTGTCCGCGAGCGCGGCGTCGACTCCATCGACCAACCGGCCGAGGGCCGCGCGACTCTCCTTGAGCGCCGCCTCCATTTGCGAGACGCGCTCCCTTGAATTGTGGGTTGTCTTCTGCGCGAGCGTGCCGCTGTTTTCGATCTGGACAAGCGCCGCCGAAGTCTCGTGGGTGGCGGACGCCTGCTGCTGCGAACCGCGCTCGACTTCTTGAACGGCCGCCATGATTTGCGTGGCGGCGGCCGTCAGTTCCTGGATCGTCGCCGACAGCTCCTCGGCGGTCGTGCCGATCTGCTCGGGGGCCGATGCTGGCGCCGTTCCCCCACGAAGCTTCTCAGCAAGCGCCGCCAGCGCTCGCGCCGCAGTCTGACCCTGATCAAGCGCCTTGACCTGCTGCTGAACCGCCGATTGCGCCTCGCCCGCGCCAGCTGATTGTTGCTCCGCCGCGCTCGCGACCTGCTCCGCGCCCTTCTGCGCTTCGGACACCGCCCTCTCGGCTTCGAGAGCCGCGTTCAGCATTGCCTCGCTCCCCTTCGCAATTCGCCGCATGTCCTCCCGGCGATTTTCGAGGGCCTCCACGACTACGGCCGCAGCCTTCGCTTCTATCGCGGACGTCTCAGCCGCTTTCTTCACCGCGCCGACGACGCCGCGGACATCGACTTGAATTTCGCCTGCCAGTCTTTTGACCTCCTGAGAGCTTTTGTCTGACGTCTCGGCAAGCGCGCGAACTTCGTCGGCGACCACCGCGAAGCCTCGCCCATGATCGCCGGCGCGCGCCGCCTCGATCGCCGCGTTAAGGGCCAGCAGACTGGTCTGGTCGGAGATGCGGCTGACCGTTTGCGTGATCTCGCCGATATCCCCGGCGCGACGCTCCAGCTCTGCGATGATCTCGACCGTGGCGCCCTGCCGCTGCGCATTGCGCTCGATGGCCCGGGCAGAAGCGGTGATCCGCTCTCCCGCATCGCCAAGCATAGTTTGCACGGTCTCGGTGCGTCGGCGCAGCGCGTCTGTTTCGCCACGCGCCGTTCGAAGGCCGTCGAATATCCGCTTGATCGCCGCGAGCTGCTCCTGCGACGCGCCGGCGGCCTCCTCGGCGCCCGCGGCGATCTGCTCCATCGATTTGCGCAATTGCTCGGCCGCCGCCGAGGCTTGCGTCAATCCGCTCGCAAATTCCTCGGTTGCCGCAGCGACTCGTTCGAAGAGAACGGCAGGCGTCGAGGTCTCATCTTTTTCGTTCGGAGGGGAAAGCTTCGTACGAGGCGTTGATTTCGACGCAGTGAGGACGGAAGGAGGCTCAAGAGACCGGGTCGCGATCTTCGAACTTTTGACAAGTGCCATGTGGTATCCAAGTCTAAATACGCATGAGACAAGGAACGGCGATCAGCTGTCGGATGAGGAGCAGTTCCTCGAACTCGCACCGTAGGTGCTTTTTGGGCGGAGACCAAGGGGTGAGGCGCCATTCAAATAGTTGAGCAACCTTGGATTAGTCGGGTCTCCGGAATAAGCCGAATGACGCGAGATTTCGCGACATATCTTTGCCAGCCCGACCGGAGTCGCGCTCTGACAGACGCGACGGCATGGATGCTCGCGCAGCCCCAAGGCGGTCAGCATCAGTGGCGATGACCGCTGGCGAACTCCTGGACGCACGGTCTGATCGGCCAAACACGCGCCAGCCCAGTGAACTCATTTGCCTGATCAAGATCGCTCAATCTGCGTCGCATCCGCAAGGTCCGCCTCACGTCGAACTCGAGACATCGCCGCATGTCTCGAATGCGCAAATAGCCGTCATTCCCGCATGCAACGAAGCGAAGTCCGGGCACGCCGAACTCGGCAGCCGCAATATGGCGGCCGAGATAGGTAAGGGCTGGGGGCGACGCCCCCAGCCCTTATCCTCGCCCGTTAGGCCGCGATTTTATTGGCAGCTGTCTTGTCGGCCTTGCTCGCCCCCATTTGGGTCAAGAGCCGCTCCGCCTTCATTTCCTCTTGCAGATTTTCGTTCAGCAAGGCTACGGCTTTCGGCAGGTCGAGCTGACCGGCCCACGCGATGAGGGCGCCGTAGCGCGCCATCTCATAATGTTCTACTGCTTGGCCCGCTGCAATCAGGCCGGTATCGATCGCCGTGCTCTCGCCGAAATCCTCGATCGTTTCCTCGCCCTCCGCGACGATGCCATTAATCGCTTCGCAGGGCTTGGTCTGTGGCCGCTTGCCTATCATTTCGAACACTTGTTCGAGGCGCTCGATGTGGCCCTGCGTCTCTTCGCGATGCGTCGTAAAGGCTTGCTTAAGTTCGGGGACTTTCGCCGCCTTCACCATCTTGGGGAGCGTGCGAAAGATCTTCTTTTCCGCGTAGTAAATATCCTTCAACTGTGCCAGAAACAGGTCGCTCAGTGTTTTCTCAACCATGGAAATCTCCTTGTGATGGGGGAAGGACGCGCGATGTGAAATTTGGTTCCCGCTGTGAACGTCATCAGGCGGGATGGGACACCACTTTCACGTAGCCGGCCGGATGCCGGCTAGACGGCAGGCACCGTTGCAGCGCCAGCTCGCTTCTTCCGCGGCTTCGATGACCGCGAGTCGTGGCCTTCATCGTCCGCGTTGATCGGGGGCGGAGGCAAGCCACCTTCCGGACGCGGGTCCGCCACGTATTCGAAATCGGGCTCCTCATTCCAAGGACCGCGCACGTCCTCGTCCTGCGAGAGATTGAACACGAGCTTGACCGTCTCGTCCGGCGGGATGTTTCCGAAGAACGGATCGTCCAACTTGCCCATCGCGTCCAGCGCCTTCATGAACATATTGGCGTGGGTGATCTCGCGGGTGAGAAGGTGGTGTAATGTCTTCTTGGTGCCCTCGTCTTCGCAGGCCTTGATCAGCGACTCGTAAGTTTGGCGGGCGCCGGCCTCGGCCGAGATATTCGCTCGTAAATCGCGAACGACGTTGCCACCTTCTTGAATGTAGGCTGCCGTCCAGCAGCTGCCCTGGCTATCCAGGAAGTGCGGGCCGCCGCCCTTGAGTTTGAACAGCGGAGCGTCGTGCACGGAGGTCTGGTCAAGCTCGCTCGTATGCTGCGCGATGAGTTTTCCGACCATTTCCAGATGACTGAACTCCTCGATCGCAATGTCCTGAAGCATGTCCCGGATGCCGGCATTCTCGACATGAAACGACTGGACCCAATATTGCAGGGCCGCCGTCAGTTCGCCCGTTGCGCCGCCAAATTGCTCGAGGAGGTATGTGCCAAAGCGGGCGTCTGGAGTGCCGACATTGACTGGTTGAATCAGCTCTTTGCGATGTAAAAACATTGAATGTGCCTTGCCTTGCTTATTTATATCTGTCGTTCGCTCGGACCGATAATGTCGTTTTGCTATGTTTGTTCCGAGCGAGCTCAGGAAAGTTTCAGTATTTTCTTCGACACCAAGCACGAGTATTCGGTTTTTCATATCGCGCGGCTCGATTGGGCTTGCGGTGTGACGTGGAATCATTTCCCGACCAAGAGGAACCATCTGCGAGTTCAGTTGTTAGATGCGATCACATCTTCAGATCGAGGAGCCGTCACAATGAACCAAGACAATTTTGAAGGAACCATCCGCTCGGCGGTCGGTCAGGGCGAAAAGATCCTGGGTCAGGCGACAAACGATAGGTCGACGACGGCCCAAGGATATTACGACGATGCCGCCGGGAAAGCGCGGTCGGCGGTTGGAAGCGCCAAAGACGCGGTCAGCGGCGGCGTCGATGCGATTTCCGCCTTGGATTTCTCCGGATTGCGCGATGAAATCAGCAAGCTAACGCAGAAGGTCTCCGATCTCACACAGAATCAGGTTGCCGCAGGGCGAGATCAGGTGGTTAGCGCGATGGGAGCGGCGAGCGACAGCTTGTCCCAGTCTGCTGCAACTGCACAGGACAAATTTACGGCGCTTGAGGGCGACGTCGAGTTGAGAATCAAAAAGAATCCTTGGGGTGCGGTGGCGGTCGCAGGCCTTATTGGATTGCTGATCGGGAAGATGAGCTGACCCATGCGACCGGCTCTCGAACTGCGTGACCTTCTCGATCAAGTTCGGGAGCTGGTGCGCGTGGAATTGTCGCTCTTCCGTGCCGAGATCGGCGAGCGCACCAGTGGAATCCCATCAAGCCTCGTGGCGGTCGTTGTGGGGGGCGTTTTGCTTTGCGTTTCCCTCGGGCTGGTTTTGGTTGCAGCCAGTCTTGCCCTTCTGCGTTTCGGGCTGCCGCTCGACCTTTCGTTTCTGATTGTGGCTGTGGTTGCCATTGTGATTAGCTTGATCCTCGTACGTTCGGGTGTTGGCGCCTTGAAGCCATCACGCCTTGTGCCGGCAAAGAGCATCTCGCAAATCTCATCATTGTTGGGAGGTCTCTAGCGTGGCGACGAACCTGGCGACATCGAGTGAGTACGAGGCGCAAGCCAATCGGCTGCGAGCGCAGATCGGGGCGAGGGTCGACGCTCTGCAATCTGAGCTCACGGCTTCGAACCTTGCCTCAGAAGCAGCCTCACGCATTGGCATGGCCGATCTTTCATGGGGTGGCGCGTTTGACTATGCGAGCAAACGGCATCCGGTCCCCACCGCGATCGTCGGCCTTGGGATTGCCTTATGGACGATGGCGGCGTTCAAGAATTGCGGCAGACGCGAACATCTCGCACTTGTGGCCGCGCCTTTGAGAGAGTCGTCGGATTCGATAGTCCAGTCCGCGACAAAGGTGTTTCGGCAGCGAGCGGAGGCGAAACGTCGAGAGTTTGTCGACGTCGCTCAATCGCAAGTCGCAACGGGAGCGACAATGCTTTCCGACGAAATCGGCAAAAAACTAGAGACCTATATCGACCGCCTACCAGGCGGGATTAATGTTCGACCGCTCATCGAATTGTCGGTTCAGGTTGCGCTAGCGGCTGCGCTTGAGGGGCTACTGCGGAAACGCGCCCGCGCTTAAGAGGGGCCACGTCACTCAAATTGGGCGGCTCGTCACCGAACGCTTCGCCCTGGCCACGGTCAGCAGTCGCTACGCGACTACTCTCCTATAATGACGGCCCGCATCTCCTGCGGCGAAGGTTCGTCGTTGCTGCCACTCCTAAGAAAAAGATTCTCCCTAGGAACGCGGCGGCTACCTCGGGGCGTCGCCGCGCACAGCGGTAGGCGGCTTCGATGAGGGCGCGGTAACTGCGTTTGCGTCGGACGCTTCATCGAACTCCTTGTTAGTCGGCGTCACCGCGCCATTGCCGTCCGAGGCATTGCCACTGTTCTCGGCGGGCGAAGGTCTACCGGCTTCGTTGCGCGCTAGGTCGCTGTTTCCTTGCATCTGGGTCGTCTGCGCAGGCGCCAGAGACGGAATGAGAAGAAACACTATCGCTGCTAGAGACCGGGTGGTCAACAACCTCTTGGCCGGCATCTCCGGATCGCTCGAAATCATGCAGTCGCAGGTTCGACAGGGCCGTGTGAATGACATCGAGCGGTACATGACAGCGGCTCAGGAGCCGTGAAGCGGGCGGCTGCCCTCACTCACAGGCTGCTGGCGTTTTCGCGCCGACAAACGCTTGAGCCAAAGCCCACAGACGTGAACCAACTGGGCGCGGACATGCAGGATATCATCCAGCGGACGGTCGGACCTACGATTGCGTTTGAGTTCGATCCCTCCGGCGCATGTTGAGCAAATTCAAGCGCGTTCATCATCAGTTCGCGGATCATCATCGACTTGGGACAGCGCTCTATGAGGCTGGCGATAATAAAATCTTCGTCCTCAACTTGCAGTGCGGTAACGGCGCTCGTGGTCATGTCATCCTCTCAGAGCTTGAAGCCGCCGCCGGTCTTGCCGCGCGGAGATTCAAATCGGGCTTCCACGCTTGCAACGGCGTCCTTCAATGCACGGATGACCTTCCGCACTTCCACATCTTCAAAATCGTAAATCTGTCGGTTCGATAAGTTTCCGATCCGCAGAATGGCCTCGATCGCCTTGTTTGTGCGCGCCTCAGCTACGGTTGAGCCCAACATCATGATATCGGATCCGTTCCTGCGCACCCATGACCGGATCAAAGGATTCGCCATAGAGGTCGCAATCGTCGACCTCATGGCCGCGCGAATGCAAAGTCTCGAGAACTTGCTTGTGCAGCGTCGCACCGAAGCTTGCAGCGACTGGATTTGCGTACAAAATAAAAACGCGCAGTGACGTACTCCACAAATTTGCGTCGACGCGAGCTTGGCCATCCCAGGCCATTGCGGCTATCGCCTGCAGGCAATTGGGGTATCCATAGAACTGCCACCGCAAGGAGGCGACCAACCATGATTCGGACGAACTGGCCCATCACTGCTGACTTCGTCGTTTTATAGGGCCGGTGGTTCCAGCGCTATTGGTCAGGGCCCTCGAGTTCAAACAAAACGCGGCGCTAGGGAACTTCATCGCGGCTGATCTGTTCTTCGTTGGGCCCCGCCTGGCGGCGCACTTCTTTCCACGCATTTAGGAACCTAGATGTTTAACGACCCGGTCGGCGTAAGGGCTGCGGGGTGCTCTGCGCCGCTGTCAAAGCTCGTCCCGCCAATCCGACCAGGCTTCGTGGTCGCCATACCGGTAAAGGATGAAGAAGAGCGCCTGCCGGCTTGCTTGCGCGCGCTTGCCCTGCAGCTTGACCGGTTAGGGCGGCCGATCCCGCCGACGCTGATCCGCGTTGTCGTATTCGCCAACAATTGCACCGATCGGAGCGCGAGCCTCGCTCGCAAGCTTGGCGGAGGTTTGCCACTCGACGTCCGCGTTGTTGAAGCTCGATTGCCGCCGGCAGCCGCGCACGCGGGCAACGCCCGTGGCGCGGCTATGGACATTGCCGAAGCTTGGCTCGTGGAAGGAGGCGAGCGGGACGGCGTCATCCTGACCACGGACGCTGACAGCCAAGTCGCGCCGAATTGGATCGCGGAAAACCTGGCCGCATTCGAGGCTGGCGCTGAGGCGGTTCTCGGACGCATTGATCTCGATTGCGAAGGCAAGTTTTTACCGGATGCGCTTCATCGGCGCGGAGAGCTCGAGGACACGTATGAGCGACTGCTCACCGAGCTGTCCTGGCTGGTCGATCCCCTTGAGCACAACCCGTGGCCTCATCACGCCACAATTTCCGGCGCAAGCCTTGGCATAAGTCGCGGGGCCTATTGCCGCGTCGGGCGTCTTCCTCGTGTCCCTTTGGGCGAGGACAAAGCACTAATTGCATTGCTTTCGCGCCAGGATGCGAGGATTCGCTATTGCCCGACTGTCAACGTGATCACCTCGGGTCGGACAAGTGGGCGCGCGCCGGGTGGTGTGGCAGACACCCTGCGCATACGAAGCCGGGAGCCGGAAGCGTTCTGCGACGATGCATTGGAGCCGTTCCGCACGGCGTTCGCCCGCGCCCTATGGCGGGGGAGGTTGCGCCGACTGCATGCCGCGGGACGCCTTGCTCTCGATCAAGACTGGGCGGCCAAACTTGGAATCTCAGCCCGAGAGGTCAATGACCTCGTTCAAGAGTCCGCCTTCGGCGCGGTATGGCGTGTCATCGAGGAACGAAGCCCGCAGTTTGCTCGGCGATTGCTGAGACCGGCCGACTTGCCGGCGCAGATCGCAATTGCGCAGCGTTCTCTCGGCCTTCTCCGCGCGAAGGCGTCAGGCGCGGGACAAGACGTCCAAACGAAACTCAGCATATCGATCCGCCCGCTCCACGACGCAAGCCGGTCCCACTCGTTCGATGAAGAGAGCGACGGCCTCGTCGCCACTTAGGGGATAGTCCGTCGAGCCAATCCAATGGACAAGGATCACGGAACCGTCCTGCGCCAATGACCGTGTTACTCTCGCGACCAGGTTGCCGACATCCTCGCGGCTCAAGTAATAGACAACCTCTGAGAGAAGGATGAGATCAAACACGCCGTTCGGCCACTGCTCCGGCACAAACATCTGCTCGAAGCTCACGCCCGGCAGATCGGCGCATCTGCGCCTCGCCTCGACGATCGGAGTTGAAGAGGCGTCGACCGCGATCACAGCGTCGCAGCGCGGAGCAAGCGAGCGGGTCAAAACGCCGATCGAGCATCCCACCTCGAGACCCGATCGATAACGCGGCTTCCGCATCGCGTTCAGAGTGAGCGCGTATTTGGCTCGCTCGTATGGACTCGCCGCGAAATTCCAGGGATCTGGATTCGCCGTGTAGAGCGCGTCGAAATATTCGGGCTTGAGCGTTCGCCGCGGTTCGCTCATGCGTCGCTTTCAAAAAAGAACTCGTAAGGAAGATCAAAACGAGCCAGGCCGCTCTGGGTGAATCGAAATCCGTCAGGATCGTCGTCGATAAGATCGCTTGTCTGCGAGCGGTGCGCGGCAATGGCGCAGCGCTTCTTTTCGCGAGCCGCCTGATCAATGCGGATCCTGAATCCGCCACGGATCGGATCAACCTCAGTCAAGGGCGAAAGCGTGTGGCCCCAGACGACATACTCGAACAGTCTGAGTTCGCCGACGCGATGCTGAGCCTCACGTGCGATCCGATAGGACGCCTCATGGTCGCAATGTGGATCGTGCCGCCAGCTGACAAAGAGCGACCGGGCGCCGATTTCCCTCACGCAAGCGACGACGGCGCCAATCGCGCGCTCGGCCCCTTCGCCTTCAAAAGGAACAAAGCGATCTGGGAGGCCAAGGAAGATCATATCTTCTGGTTTCAGCCCGAGCTCCACGCCCGCTCGCTTCGCCTCCTCCTCGCGGAGAGCCGTCAGTCGGTTCGGCGGATAGGCTTTGCTGTTTGGATGAGAGCCCGCGCCGTCGCTGACAATGACGACCTTTCCTCGCAATCCCTGTCGGCAGGCGTCGGCGATCAAACCGCCGCAGGCCAGGCTCTCGTCGTCGGGATGCGGCGCGACAACAATGAACGGCCTATCTTCAAGCTTCTCCCGCAACGGGACGAACGAAAACCGATGCGCGGCGGCCAGGACTTCACCGGCTGTCATCACCACAGATCCTGAACGCCTGCGGGCCGCGCGAGTATCCACGCCGCCGCGGCTGTCAGGGCGCGATCCGGGCCTGGCTGGCGAAGATAGGTTGCAAGGTCGCGGGATATACGCTCGATCGGGTTCGGGCGCAGGAACGCCTGAAGCCCGACTGAGCGTTGGACAAGCTGCATAAGATCGAGAGCAGCCGCCTCCACCGCGAGGCGCGCAAGATTGACGTAGGCGACAAGCTGCTCCGGCGCTCTCGATCCTAAAGGAGCCTCAGCGATCGTCGCGGCCTGGATGACCCAAAGCCTCGCTGTTTCAACGGCCATTGAGGCTTGGCCCAGACGCGCAGCCTGGTGAGGATCTTTTCCGCGGTTGGTTTCCTGCAAATGCCGCCGAAGCAGATCGAATAACCTCTCCATGCCACCGAGCTGCACCGCCGCGAAGCGCCACGCGCCTGCCGAAAACCAAGGCTGTCGCTCATAGTCTCCATCGCGGCCGACGATCTCAATGGGCTCGATTTCGACGCCGGTGAAATCGACGGCCCCGGTCGCGGAAGCGCGCATGCCCTGCGCCGTCCAACGCGAGAGATCGGCGCGGCCGGGGTCCAGCTTGGGGAGCACCATCAATCGACGCCCCTCTTCGTCCGTCGCGGTTACAAGCGGGCGTTCGATGTGGCCTGCCCCTGAGGCCAAGACCTTTCGGCCTTCGAGCCAGCAGCGCCCATGCCTGTGGGTTAACCGCATGCCATTCGCGTCGTCTGTGTTCCAGACGCCGAACAAGTTGCCTGCCCGCGCTTCGTCCGCCACCAGTTCCACCCGTCGGTCGTCTCCGTAGCGAAGCACGAGTTCGAGTGTGTTGACGTGCCCCTCAAACAGCCTCCCCAACGGCAAGCTACCCGAACCAATTGAGCGCAGGACCTCGCCAAGGGACAAGCCGGTTAGCCCTGCCCCCCCGAACTTCGCGGGCAAGACGGCGGTTAGGAGACCCGATTCGTGTAACGCAGCGACATCCGCGGCGGGATAAGCGCCATCCTCATCATATTCGCCGGCGCGTGCGAATGCCTTTTCCGCAATGTCTCGAGCCGATCGGTGCAACAATCGCCTGCGGATCGACGCGCGCTCCTCGGCAAGGGAAATGACCTCCGCGGACGCCGGCGCCGTGCTAACCGCGGTCATGCGTCGCTTTCTGAGAGGCGAGCCTCTCGAGCCCGCACGCGCTGCTGCTTTGCGGCCTCGATGTATTGCCCGACACTGGCGCGTGCGTCGAGTTCCATCACGCCTTCGAAATCGTCGGCAATGCTCGCCTTTGTGAACAGAGGCTGCGCGGCTGGCGTATAGCCGATAACTTTGAGACGCCCAAAGCGTCTCGAATCCAATCTATCCTCCGGGCCTTCGGCGGTTTGATGCGTCGCGCCTCCTGGACCAGCGACGAGGTATTGCTCAGGATCTTTGAGATTGTCGAAGCCTTTCGGCTTGCTTGCCTTTGTCATTCGGCGCTCCGGATAGCCGACTTGCCCTTGGCTGCAACGCCGAGCGGGGCGATTCGTGCCGTTTTTTCGGCGCCGACCTTGGCAGTTCAAGAAAGTTACCGGACTGAAAGAGAGTTTTCCACGCCAGATTGTCCGCGATCAACGCCTTTTAGACAGCGCGCGGTTTTCAGGGAAGGAGCGAAGATGAGACAGAAATCCCGGCCGGAAAAGCAACCGGCGGAAGACGCGATCAGGGACATTCCGCACGCGAGCCGTCGATACTTTTCAGATTGAGCGGCACCAGCGAAACGCTCATCGACCTTGCACGTTGGCCGATTTTGCTGGCCTCGTGGTCTTGGGTTAGCGATTTTTATCGCTACGGTCCCGGCTTGACCGACCCGCAATGGACTTGGCCGTTCCGCGGCAATGTCATCGCGGCAGTAAGCTGGCTGGTCCTCTCTCGGCTATTTTCTTGGTACATGGCCCATTTCGGTGGCTACGACGCGACCTATGGCTCGTTGGGCGCGGCGATCGGTATGATGCCTTGGATGTGGATTTCCATGATCGTCGTGCTTCTTGGGCCGAATTGAACGCTCGTGCACCGACGGTTTCATGTTCGGGGCTGTAGGTTGGAGGTCTCAATGGCTCGCGTCCTCGTCGGAACTTCGGGCTCGAGTTACGCGTCGTGGCGGACCCTTCTTTCCGACGGGGCTCTCAGCGAAGCGTCAGCTCAAATATTACGCGAGCCAGTTCGAGACAGTGGAGCTCAATAGCGTCTTCTATTCGCACGCCTACACCCGAATACGCGCGATATTTTCCAGAATGCTGATCGCCCGCGTCAGACTAGGGGTCGAATGCTCGCGCGTGGAGGCCGATTTCAAACCTGGGGACAACGAGATCAGCCCACAGGCACCGCTCGCGAATATCGAGTTGCTCTCGTGTAGCTTCCAAGGCGTCAAGTGGACGTCTTGCTCGGAACCTTTTGCCCTTTGCGCGAGCCTCCGACAGCCCTATCGCAATCGCCTGCTTTTTGCTTTTGACGGTCTTGCGCTCTTCCGGCTCTTGAGCGTCCCAGCCTTAAGGCGCTCCATGGCGCCCTTCACATCACCGGATGCGGACTTGGAATATCGAGCCATCTTTTCTCTCCGTCTTTCGGATCCAAAAACGCGGATTTCTTGAGGAAGTTCCGTAAAGCAAGCGCACCGTACACAATTTAACAATGTGACTTAGAGCTTGTTGGCAATTTCGGTATGCGCCGCTCTCTATCGTCGCGATGGCCGGCCGAGAAATTCCACTTGTGCGAGACGGCCGTCTTTCTCGGGCGAGCGGAACCTCGCCCGTCAAGTGGGTGTTACCCGCTATCCGGGGAACACGATGAGCGACGATCAGAAAGATATCGGCCTCGATTTAACGCAATGGGCCAAAGTGGAGCGGGTGCCTGAGGGCGAAATCCTCGCCGGTGTTGTCGGCAAAGATCGGGTCTTCGTCTGGAGAAACGGAAATGGCCTAAAGGCTTACGGCGCATCATGCCCTCATCTCGGCGCTCCGTTGAACGAAGGCATTGTCGTCGGCGCGACCATCCGCTGTCCGTGGCATCATGCATGCTTCGACCTTGCGACCGGCGAAGCGACAGCGGCTCCCGCTTTCGACGCTCTGCTGGAGTATGCGGTTACGCTTGATGACGATCGCTTCTCCGTGAAGCCGGCCCACGTGAAAACAACTCGGCGTACCGGTCGACGCGAGGACTCGCTTGGCACGATCGCGATCGTGGGCGGTGGCGCAGCGGGGTTTGCTGCAGCGGACGCAATTCGAAAGCTTGGCTGGCGTGGCGGGGTAACGATATTCTCGGAGGAGCGCGAACAGCCCTATGACCGGACGCTTCTCACGAAGGACTATCTCGAGGGCTCCTTCGGGGACGACCGACTGCCCATCGCCCGGCATTCTCTTGTTGACCTTGGCGTCGATTTCGAAGGCGACGCGAGCGTCCAACAAATCGAGCCCGAACACAAACGATTGCGGCTGGTGAACGGAGACGAGCGATCCTACGAGAAGCTGCTCCTCGCTACGGGCGCCGCTCCACGACGACTTGATGTTCCGGGAGGCGACCTACCGCATGTGATGGTGTTGCGGTCCCTTCGGGACTGCCGGCGCATTCTTGCCAATGTGATCTCCGGCGCTCGCGTTGCTGTCGTGGGCGGAAGTTTCATCGCGATGGAGGCCGCGGCATCCTTGTTCGGCCGCGGGTTTTCGGTCGACGTCATCGCACCGGAGGAGCATCCGCTCGAGAAGGTGTTTGGGCGAGAACTCTCAGATTTGGTTTTGGAGACTCACGCCCGAAAGGGGGTGCGCCTTCACCTCGGCTCGAGCGTCGCTCGGATTGAAGACAAGCACGTTCTGCTGCGAGGGGGCGAGCGGATCGACGCGGACATTATGATAGTTGGCATAGGCGTTGAGCCGCGCCTTCAGCTCGCCAAGGCGGCTGGGCTGACTCTAGATCGCGGCGTCGTGGTCAATTCACGCTTGCAAACCAGCGATCCCAACATCTTCGCCGCGGGCGACATCGCCCGCTGGCCTGATCCCTATACTGGCGAAAACATCCGTATCGAACATTGGGTTGTGGCTGAGCGCCAGGGTCAGGTCGCGGCCGCGAGTATGCTAGGCCGCGACCAGGCTTTCACGATGGTCCCGTTCTTCTGGACAAAACACTTCGACCTCTCAATCCGCTATGTCGGCCATGCAGCAAAATGGGACGAGGCGCGAGTCGAGGGCGATCTTTCGCATCGGGATGGCCTCGTTCGCTTCCGTCTCGCGGGCCGCGATCTCGCTGTCGCTACCGTCGAACGCGACAAAGACTCTCTCCGCGCTGAGTTGGCGATGGAAGGCGAGTCCCAGCGGTCCTCGTGAGCAGGCCGAGCGGCTAAGGACGCTTGACGGGACTCCCGTTCAGCATGCTTGACCGCTCGCCGATCAGTACGGTTATCGACCCCGGAACGGGCCCGCCCGGTGAGAAAGCCAAGTTAAATCTCTCGCTCGGCGAGAAACATTAAAGAGGTGCGTACGTTAGGGGGTAATGGACGAAGCAGCGCATCCATTGGCCCTTGTGGTCGACGACGAGGAGATTTTGCGGTTGTATGCTGCGGGACTCCTAGAAGACTACGGATTCGGAGTTCTTGAAGCCGAGAACGCTGCGGCGGCGCTCAGAGTGCTCGAATCACGCCACGACGTACGGTTGCTGTTCACCGACATTCAGATGCCCGGAAAGCTGAACGGTATGGATTTGGCGCCAGAAGTACATGCGCGTTGGCCAGACGTGCTTCTCGTAATTACGTCCGGCCAAACACGGCCGAGTTGCGCCGAGATTCCGGATGATGGCCGCTTTATCGGTAAGCCCTATGGGACGGCGGAGCTGTTTACCGAGGTCGACGACCTGATGTGCAAATCCAAGTTGGCCCTCGCAGTCGCGTCAGTTCGACTCGCGCTTTCACTTTCCTGAGGCCAGAGGTTCATGGGCGGTCTTCGCAGACGAACCAAAGTCGCAGCTGTCGTTAGGCCATGGACATCATCGCCACGTTTGAGAATGGCACCGCCGCCAATAAATCCAACACCGGTCAAAATGCCAAGCGGCATGCGCATGAGATCGAGCACGACAAAGGAGTCGGGAGTCTTCCCGACACTGTTCATCAGCCAGTTTGGCTGCAACACAGAAGAACCGCGCGAGGCATGTAAGGCATCGCCGTCAAGATCCGGCCGTGGGCGTCGCAAATATGCGAACCACGACGCACGCCCTATTTTGATCGCGACTGCGGACGAAACTCATTGGTCGGTGTCTGAAAGTGCCGGCGACGGCGAAGTCGCCCGATCCGGGTAGAGCTATGAATGTTCAAAAGAAAGCTCGGAAGGGCGGTATGACCGTCCATGGAAAGGCGGCGTCTCAGAAGACCAGCGAAAGTAACGCGTTTGCTGTTTCAGCGTCCTCTTCGCTGTCGGAACTGAAGCCACTCGTACTCAAACATGACAACGCATTTGGCGTTTTCGACGCCAAGGGCGATGCGGTCGCTTCGCCGGGCGGAACCGAGGGCGTCTATTATTGCGACACGCGCCACCTGTCGCATTTCGTGATCACGCTAAACGACCGGCGTCCGATCGTGCTCAACTCGACGCTGCGTGACGACAACACCACGCTGACTTGCGACCTGGCGAACCCGAGCCTGGTGGACGGCAAGACGCTCGTCGAGCACGATCTCATACATATTCGCCGCACTCGGTTCTTGTGGAAAGGGAGCTGCTTCGAACGGCTTCGCGTCCGCAATTTTGATCTTCAGGCCCGCAACCTGCGGCTCGCGATCGGGTTCGCGGCCGATTTCGCCGACCTGTTCGAAGTGCGTGGCATGGTCCGAGAGCAACGGGGGCAGATGCATGAGCCGGACGTTTGCAACGGGCAGGCGACGCTGAGTTATACGGGCCTCGACGATCGGCGGAGATCGACGACTCTCCGCTTCGACCCCGCGCCGGACGGACTTATCGTCAATCAAGCGGTGTTCAACCTTCACCTGGGACCGAAAGAAACCCGCTCGATCTTTGTCGAGATCGATTGCCGCCGCGGGGATTCCGCGGTGCAGCCCGTGCGCGCCTATTTTACCTCGCTCCGCGACGCGAGGCGGGAATTGCGATCCAAGTCGTCTCGAGCGGCTTCGATCGTGAGCTCCAACGACACATTCAACGAGGCTGCTCGGCGGGCGATCGCAGACCTCTATATGCTGACGACGGAGGAGCCCGAGGGCCTTTATCCCTACGCGGGCATCCCCTGGTACAGCACGGTGTTCGGCCGGGATGGGCTGATCACCGCTTTAATGATGTTGTGGCTCGATCCGACGGTCGCGCGCGGAGTGCTTGGTCATCTCGCTGCGGTGCAGGCGATCGCAATCGATCCCACTTCGGACGCTGAGCCGGGAAAGATTCTGCACGAGGCGCGCCGGGGCGAGATGGCGGACTTAGGCGAGGTGCCGTTTCGCCGGTATTACGGCAGCGTCGATTCCACGCCGCTTTTCGTGATGTTGGCGGGCGAATATCTGGACCGCACCGACGATGTCGAGACGTGCCGGCGCCTCTGGCCGAACATAGAGGCCGCGCTCGGCTGGATTGAGGCCTATGGCGACCGAGATGGGGACGGACTCGTTGAATACGGGCGCCGGACCGTTCAAGGCCTCGCCAATCAGGGCTGGAAAGACAGCCATGACGCGATTTTCCACGACGACGGTTCGCTCGCCCGCGGTCCGATCGCGCTCGCCGAAGTCCAGGGCTATGTGTTCGCCGCCTGGAGATCCGCCGAACGGATCATGCGCCGACTCGGGCAGGCTGATCGGGCAGCCGCATATGGCGCCAAGGCGGAGGTGTTGCGAGCGCGCTTCGACGCGCTGTTCTTCGACGCGGAATTCGGCACCTATGTCCTTGCGCTGGACGGCGACAAAAAACCTTGTCGTGTCCGCGCGTCCAATGCGGGGCACGCGCTTTTCGCGGGCATCGCGCTGCCGGAACGAGCGGGTTCGGTGGCGAGTGTTCTTATGGGCAGTTCGAGTTTTTGCGGTTGGGGCATCCGCACGATCGCATCGGGTGAGGCGCGTTATAATCCGATGAGCTATCACAACGGCTCGGTATGGCCGCACGACAATGCGCTGATCGGCGCCGGATTTGCTCGGTACGGGAGACGTGAGGACACGGCGCGGCTCTTCGAGAGCCTCTTTGCCGCGTCGACTTATGTAGACTTGCGCAGGCTTCCCGAGCTGATCTGCGGTTTTCCTCGCCAGCGGAGCCGCGGGCCGACGTTCTATCCTGTTGCCTGCAGCCCCCAGGCCTGGGCGGCGGCGACCCCGCTCTATCTGCTCCAGTCATGTCTCGGCCTTAGCTTCGAGGCCAAGGCGAACCGCGTTATTTTCCGCCGACCGGTGCTGCCTGACTTCCTCGACGAAATCACGCTTACCGGGTTAAGTGTGCCCGGCGGCCGGGTTAACGTCCAGGTGCGGCGCGCGAACCGGGGGTTCGTCGTCGAAGTGCTCGACCGCTCCTCCGCGATCGAGGTGCTTACGATTAATTGAGCCTCATTCCGTCGGCGTCGCGAGCGGCGCGCCTAACTGCTCCAGTCCCGGAAATGAGGACGGCTCGCGGGCGAGCGGCGCGCTGAAGGTGAGTGGCGCCTTGTGAAGAGGCGCGAGGCGGCGGATCTCGCGCCGAACGCCGGGCAATGCGCGATAAACCTTGAGATAATCCTCGGCGACGCGCGAGATCGCGAAGCGCTCATCGAAACGCGCGCGAACTTTAGAGCGATCGAGGTCTGGCAACCGCACTACTGCCGCCGCGGCTGCCTCGACGCCGTCGACCAGATAACCGGTCACGCCCTCGTCGATGACTTCCGGCGTCGAGCCGGAGCGGAACGCGATGACCGGCGTGCCGCAGGCCATCGCTTCGATCATGACGAGACCGAAGGGCTCGGGCCAATCGATAGGAAAGATCAGCGCCGAAGCGTCACCGATAAACTTGGCCTTCTGCCTCTCGTTGATCTCGCCAATGAACTCGACATTGGGATGAGAATCGACCAGCGGCTTGATGACCTCGTCCCAATAAGCCTGGTCGACCCGGTCGATCTTCGCCGCCATCTTAAGCTGTTACGCCCGCCCGTGCGGCAATCTCGATTGCGCAGTCAGGGCGCTTTTCGGGCGCAATTCGCCCCAGGAAGGCCAGATAGCCTTCACGCGGCTTGGCGGTATAGGGCAGCAAGCCGGGCGGGAGCCCATGGTATACGTTGCCCACCCAATTGACCGGCGGCATCGGCAGGCGCTGGTGCTTCGAGATCGAAACAAGCGGCGCGTGGCGGTAGGTCGAATAGAGCGGCCTCAACGCCGCGAGATCGAGGCGCCCGTGCAAGGTCGTGACCGTCCTGTCGACGAAGCTGTGCAGGAACGGATAATGCAGCACATCGACATGAAAATGCAGCACGTCGAATTGCGAAGCGAGAGTCCGCACTTTTTCGAGCATCACGATGTGAGACGGGATCGGATCCCGGACGCTCGGGTCGAGCCGGAGGGCGACCTTGCAGCCAGGCTCGAGCCGGGCGGCCGTGCGAGAGTCGCCACTTGCAAATAGAGTGACCTCATGCCCCAGCCGCACCAGTTCTTCGGTGAGATAGGAAACAATCCGCTCTGTTCCCCCATAGAGGTGCGGCGGGCAGCTTTCGGTAAGAGGGGCAATTTGTGCGATTTTCATCGGCTCTTCTCCATCTGGAGTTCGCCGACGATCGGCGGAAACATTAGGTATTAAACGCGAAGTGGTACCAAGTGTTCCGGCGAAAACGACAAGAAGGGTCCTCGGGCGCAAGCCCAACCCCGACCCATGAGGAGCAGTAGTAACCTCCAACTGGCTTACGACGACGCCGGTCTGCCTGCCTGACAGAACACCGTCGCCCGGTTATCGCTGACTTTTAGGTCGAAATCACGATCTAGAGTGGCCCGCGACACTTCGAACTCGAGCCGTCCGGTGCGCAAATAGCGGCCGCTCCCCGATGGCTTTGCGAATGGGTCAAAACGCCTACGCGGACCTTCAACTGATAGCTTGGGCACGCCACCTTTGGCTGGAACGCCTGCGTCGGCGCGGCGAAGCAGGATGCGCTCCGAGCAACGACTTGCCCCTAGCTGCAACGCCGAGCGAGAAGATTCGCGCCACTATTCTTGAACGATCGGGAGGGACCGGAGACCTGCCGGCCGGGCAATCGCGAACTGGAAGCGTCACACCACAAATTAGCCGTTAACTGGATGCGCGCTGTGTTTTCTGTGACAGCATCGACCATACCGTTCCTCGCCAGTCTCTTAGGGGTTAGTTTGACGCGGCCGGCCAAAAGAAGGATGGCCTTCATCGGCAAGGCATTCGAGGCAAGCGCGACGATGGGAACACGACGCCGAGCGCGGGGAAATAAGCGTGTGAGGAACGACGACGGATATGCAGTCCCCGACGCGCGTGCCACCTCTCTGACTAAAACTAGGAACCTGAAGATGGCTCGATCGTCGCATGCGTATGTGCGCGGAAACACCATCAAGTTCTACGAATGGTTGGATGGCCTGAAAGATGGAACGCTGCCAAACGGACCACCCGTTTGGATTTGTGGCGATTGTCATGTTGGCAATCTTGGGCCTCTCGCCAACGCCACAGGTCGTATTGAAATTCAAATTCGCGACCTTGATCAGACGGTTGTCGGCAATCCCGCTCATGACCTGATCCGGCTGGGGCTGTCTCTAGCATCAGCCGCGCGCGGGTCAGACTTACCAGGCCTGACAACCGCCAAGATGCTCGAAGAGCTTATGACGGGTTACGAGAGCGCGTTTGCGCGGGAAGTCCGGGAGGAGGGCGACGCCAATCAACCAGAGTCCATTCGGCAAGTGACAAAACAAGCTGCCGCCGCATCATGGAAAACGCTCGCGATCGAGCGCATAGAAGATGTGAGTCCGGCTATACCCTTGGGCAAAACATTTTGGCCGCTCTCGAAAGAGGAGAGGGCGGAGGTCGAGGAGCTTTTTCGTACTGAGGAAATGCGCAAGCTTGCGACAATGCTGCGGTCGCGCGACAATTCCGCCTTAGTGAAGTTCATCGACGCCGCGTATTGGGTCAAGGGATGCAGCTCCCTCGGTCGTGTGCGATACGCTGTGCTTCTCGATGTCGGAAGCAAAAAGAAAAAGCGCTCTGATTATTGCCTGATGGATCTCAAGGAGGCCGTCCGAGCGGCCGCGCCGCGCACCATGGGTGTAAAGGCGCGGACCGATCAAGCGGAGCGCGTTGTGGAGGGAGCTCGCCACCTTTCGCCCTATCTCGGCAAGCGAATGCGCGCAGTAAAGCTCATGAACAAGAGCGTGTTTGTGCGCGAACTGCTCCCTCAGGATCTCAAGATTGAAATTGAGAATTTGACGCGAGAAGAGGCCCAGAAAGTGGCTCACTATCTCGCGACTGTAGTGGGCAACGCGCATAGTCGGCAAATGGACGCAACCCATCGCCAGCAATGGCGAAGCGAACTTAGGCGCAATCGCTCGAAGTCTTTGGACGCGCCCAACTGGCTGTGGAGCAGCGTAGTCGAATTGCTTGCCGAACATGAGAGGGCGTATCTCGAGCATTGCCGTAAATACGCGCTTAGCGCTGCCTAGGCTGACCCTAAGAATAATGCGCCACGTGTCGCAATACCGCAGGAAAGGCGTTCGGAGCGCCAGGAACGATTCCCCGACCCGTCGGAATGATCGCCCAAAGTTGTGATCAGGGCGCCGATGAAGACGGTCCGAGAGAAACCGAGGAGAATTTTGCCGCCGATCGAAGCGCCGCACCACCGAGAGGGTCGCGGCGTGCGATCCGGATGCCCGAATGCGAGACGGCGCGGAATGAGGTCAGCGTGGAGCGGGTCCGACGCTGCCACCCGCGGGTCTAACGCGCGCGCGTTGCAGGTAGTGGCTAGTCGGGCGGAGCGTTTGCTGGCCTAGGGTGGTCACCGGCCACTCAAAAGAACGTCTTTTGATCCGGTTGGCCGGTCTTGTCGTAACACCGACACAAGCTCTGAGATAGTTGGTATATTTGTTGGTATGGGCGCTTTTTCTCATTCGATATGCCACGCTTGAACAATGAGTTAAAAGCAGAACGCGGTTCCTTTCCTGGCACCAAGCCGCTGTTAGGCGGTTGATTTCTCGATAGTCCCTCAGTATCAGCGACTTACGAGCTCCTCGATGGTACAGAGGAGGGTCCAAACGGTCCTTGGCGTGTCGCGTCCGTGAAACCATCCGAAAATCGACGTCTATTGGTTCCGCAAGGCCGTCTCTGAGACCATGAGTAGGCTCGTTGGGCGGGTGGAGATTCGCCACGAAAGCAGACCACGCAACTCTCGCGCTAGAGTATCCGTTTTGATCAAGCGGGTTTTAGGGAAGCGGGCGGAAGATCCTGTACTGCTGCGAGGCCGCGCCACAGCCGTGGACAAGTGCGCCCAATCGACTTGAGGCATTCTGTTGAACCCCGACTCGCGTATACTCTCCTGCGCTGGCGGGAACCAAGGACGGCAGATGGAATGGATCATCGAGAGCTACGACCGCAGAACGGATCGAGACGGCGAGAATCGCTTCACTACGGAGGCTGCCTTTATCAAGGCGGGTGAGGACCTACTCCGCAACGGGGGGAGGGGGTTCGTATCCGCAACCCTTCCCGACGGCACAAGCGTCCGAGACGAACAGGCGCTGCGGGGTCTGATCGCCACGAGCGCGGTCGGGCGTTGAGGCGACCGGCGGGGTAGAGTCGAGAAAATCCCCAATCCCTTTCTGGGCGCCAATTGGCATCCAAAGCGCTGATATCGCGTAGATCTGCGGTCGCTGGATTTTGGCGTGCATAGGCGCCTGAGCGCCGATGCCCGCGGCTCTCGATTGGTCCGAATGGAACCTTAGCAAGCCCGTGATCCTTGGCCGCCTGCGAGATGATGGGGCATACGCCCAAGCGTCGAGGCGGAAGCGCCCCTCGGAATTCTCTTCCTACGCGAATAGCTCGCAAAAGCGTTTTTCCAGTTGACCCTAAAACCTTCAAACACAAGAGCGAACATGACCAAGACTTGGCTTATCACCGGCTGTTCCACAGGCTTCGGCCGCTTGCTCGCTCAAGCGGCGCTCGAGCGCGGCGACCAGGTCGTCGCCACGGCGCGTGATCCCGCCGACGCTTGCAGATATCGCAAAGGCTTTTCCCAAGACGGCGCGAACGACGGCGCTCGATGTGACCAAGCCCGGCGCCGCCGAGAAGGCGGTGGCGGTGGCCATGGACGCCTTCGGCAGGCTCGACGTCCTCGTCAACAACGCCGGCTTTGGCTTCATCGGCGCGATCGAAGAGGCGACGCCGGACGAATACCGGCCGATGTTCGAGACCAACATCATCGGCCTGCTGGAGACCACGCGCGCAGCGTTGCCAGCGCTGCGTAAGTCCGGCGCCGGCGGCCGCATTGTCAACATGTCGTCAGGCGCGGGCATCAAGGGCCTGCAAGGCTCGGGACACTATAACGCGACCAAGTTTGCCGTCGAAGGCATTTCCGAGGCCCTGGCTCAGGAAGTCGCGCCGTTTGGCATCGCGGTCATCATCGTGGAGCCAGGTCCGTTCCGAACCGACTTCCTCGGCCGCTCGATCTCGGCCGCCAAGAAGGAGATGCCGGAATATGCGGGAACGGCCGGCGTGTTCCGCACCTTCCGCGCCAACAACGACGGCAAGCAGGTCGGCGACCCGGACAAGGCCGTTCAGGTCATCCTGAAAGCTGTCGATTCAGAAAAGCCGCCGTTGCACATGCCGCTTGGAGCGCGCGCTTTTGCGTTGGCGCGCACGAAGATTGCGGAGTTCACGCAGGACCTCGACGCCTGGGAGGCGGTAGCGAAGGCGACCGACTACGAGTGAGGCAGTTCGCGGGGCGTCGGATTATCAGGCCTTAACCCAGGTCGCCTCAAATGCCGTCGTCGCGACTTGTTTGCAGGCTCGAAAGGAGAAACAGACATTGGTCAGCTCTCATGGCCGTTTCGTCTGGTACGAGCTGATCACGACGGACATAAAAATCGCCAAGGCCTTCTACGCCAGTGTCATGGGGTGGGGCGCGCGGGGCGCCTCGATGCCCGGTTCGACCTATAGCTTATTCACCGTTGTAGACTCCCCCGTCGCCGGGCTGGTGAGCCTGCCGGAAGAGGCGCAGAGAACCGGCGCGACCTCGCGCTGGATCGGATATGTCGGAGTCGACGACGTGGACGCTGCTGTCGAGCGGACCAAGCAGCTTGGCGGAGCGGTGTACGTCCCGCCGACGGATGTTCCCAACATCAGCCGCTTTTCGGTCGTCGCCGACCCGCAAATGGCGACGCTTGCGCTGGTCAAGGGACTGAAAACCGGCCAGGGCCAGTCCGCCGCACCCGGCGCGCCGGGGCGCGTGGGCTGGCATGAGTTGCTTGCCGCCGACTGGGAGAAGGCGCTCGCTTTCTACAGCGAGTTATTTGGCTGGCAAAAAGCCGACAGCCATGTCGGCGTGATGGGCACGTATCAGGAGTTCTCCGCCGGGGGTGAGACGATCGGCGGCATGTTCACCAAGCCTACGACATTGCCGCTCCCCTTCTGGCTTTACTATTTCAACATCGACGACATCCAGGCGGCGGCAAAACGCGTGGAAGCCGGCGGCGGCCAAATCGTGTATGGCCCGACTGAAGTTCCGGGCGGCGCTTGGATCGTCCATTGCACGGACCCTCAGGGCGCCATATTCGCGCTGCTCGACAGGCGCGGCCGGAAAACTATTGGGTCTGTTTATTTCAAGCGCGTCCCGGCGCGCGACCCACCGATGCGCTGAGCCGCCGACGGTCTTGATAGGCCTCTCGCGAAGCCGGGCCCGCGCACAAGTTTACGCCCGTCAATGATTTCATAGGCTTAGCTGCTCTTTTGCGCAACTTCGCGCCCGCCGAGCAACCTCGCGCGGAGGCGCGCAGATCGCGGCCTCGAGACGTCGCGCTTCGCAGGCCTCCGTGTGCCATGAAATCGCTTGGGCGCCGTCGTTCCGAAGCCCGCGTCTCGGGGGCGATACGGAATTCGCCCGATCGATTCTCCTTGCCTGCGAGCGCGAGCCGGCGGATGGCCGAGTCCGTTTTGAGCGATTTCAATCACTTGCGGGGCCATCCCCGAGCCGTTCCCCGCTTTTTAACGCCGGAGCCCCCGTCACGGTGTCGTCGGAGAAGCGCGAACCGGGCTTGTCTGTATTTCTGAAAAACGATATCACGTCCCGGCCGACCTGGCAAGAAATTGTCGATTTTTCTTAATCGAGGTGTCTGGCCCTCGACCGGCGCTTTCGGCTCCCTTCGGGAACGCCGAGCGATCTCATCAAGCAAATCCGCATCATGCGAAATCCGGCTGATCGACTCACAGTGTCATTCCCGACGGATGCGAAGCAGCCGATCGGGAATCCAAGACGCCGTCGTCGGAGTCTGGGACTCCTGGATTCCCGGTCAGACCTTCGGTCTGCCGGGAATGACAAGCACGCGAACCCGTCAACCGCATCCGGTATCAGTCGGGCGCTTCGGATTTCGGCCCGCGGCCGATCGCAAACTGACCGACTGGTCCCTCGACGTGGAATTCGACCCCCGTCATTTTTGCGAACAGATCGATATTCGCGATCCCGATCGCACATCCGCCGAGCCCCATGTCGCTCGCCATTAAGTAGAGCGTTTGCGTGAATACGCCGACGTCTTTCAGAACGAGCGCATAGGCGATCGAGCTGTATTTCCATGACATCCGGCCAAAGCGCGCAGCGATCGTGATCAAGATCTGGGGCGCAGCGGGCGCGTCCATGGCATATTCGGCTCCGGCCAACAGCGCTTCGAGCTCATTCGTTGACACGCCGATCGGCGCCAGCGCGTGAGCGCCGGCGTCGTAATGATAGAAGCCGCGCGCAAGCCCTTCGCATAGATTGACGGCCAGATAGAGCTCAAGCTCGTAGGCGGCGCCCGCCGACGGATACGGCCTGACGGTGTGACCGCCGTCATCGAGGTCGAGCGTCGCGTTCGATCTCGACAGGACCCGCGCGGTCCCGTCAAGAAACTGCGAAAGCTCGGCGAGCGTGATCGGTCGCTGGTCATCAAAGCTGCGCGTCGAATGGCGTTGACGCAGAAGCTTTGCGATTGGCGAGATTGCCTCCGGATGCGCGGCCGAGACCTTGCGCAGATCGATTGTCTTTCCGGGCCAACTGGGCCGCACGGCAGGCGGCGGAGCAATGACGCCGACATACGGATAGACTCCGCCCAGCGGATTGGCGTGCCGACCTTCCGTGCTGCGCGCATGGAAGAGAAGATCATGAAAGTCCCAGAGAACGAGGCTGTGATCGCCCTCGCCCAGTCGAAGCCCACTTTCGCCAGGCAGCATCGACCTTGAAAAGGATTTGGCAATCGAGAAGCAGGGCGAGAAGCTCGACCCCTGGAAAGCCCTCCTGCCGACGCAATTGTTTGATTTGCTGTGGGGTGGAAAGCACGGCGATGGCGGTCGCAATCTGCGGATCGCAAATTCTGAACAACGCGCCGGCGCGCGGCGATTCCAGCACCATCTCGTCGCCGCGCCGTCGCATATACGCGAACCGCGACAGGACGAGAGCGTCGGCATTGCCGAGCTGCGGCGCTTGCGGCCAATAGTCGGGAACCTGCGGTTCGATGACGACCAGGTCCTCGCCATCGCGCGAGCGCGCGAGCGGTACTCCAATAGACCGCGCCTCGCCAGTCGCTGGACCAATCGACCCATCTCTTTGTCGATGTTCCGCCGGTTGGACGCAAATGAGCTGAGCGGCAGACCTATGCGCAGTTCCTGCGCGCGATTCACAACACCGGCGCTGAACGTTCCCAAGCCGTCCGAATAGCCATCGAAGCTGGCGACGATTTCTCCGTTGGCGCGCGCGTCGAGCCGGACGTGGCCGCGGAGCCGAGCGGAAACAGTCGTCGGCGCAGCTGGTCGCACGCTTGGTCCGGGAGCGCGCAAGCCGGGATCACCTTCAGGTATGGGGGTGAATCGGATTGAGCTCGTTTTCCTTCAGCGGCCGGTCACGCCATCCGAGCTTTACCGGCACATCGTAAAGCCGGCCGGGCGCGAAGCGGCGATAGAAATGCCGCAACCCCGGAACGATCACTCTGACGACCGGCGCCTCGATGTCGGGACGCGTCTGATCGAGGACAAGAAAATCGAGGCCGGCTCGCTTCGCGAGCGAGACGCAGGCCGTCACCTGCTCGCGCGTGTCGAGATGGCCAAACTTCGAGTCGGATTCAGGTTGGACCATCGGACTTCCGCTCGGCGTCAAATACGAATGGTCCTGCAGGCGCAACGGAGTGGAGCCGTCGAGGCTCGGTTTCTCTCCCGTCCCGCCACCCATGAGACCCAGGGACAAAAATTGATTGAACTCCGTGAGCGCACGCAACAAGGCGATGCGCGCATCGAAATGCGCGCCGGAGCCGAATTCAATGTTTTCATGCCCGTTCTGGATCCAGTGCGTGATCGCCACAAACGTCGGGATCCCGAGATCGCTGGTCACATCGAGCACCCAAAGCCGGCGGCCGGCTTGCGCCAGCTGATTTTGCAAATCACGAACAAAGGGATGGTCGAACTGGCCAAGGTCGAGTTCCGGCCGCTGCAGTCGATTGTACCACCAGATCGCGTAGGCATCCCTTTCCACAAGCTCGAGGAATCCCTGGACCATCGCCTCCTCGAGCGTGTTGCCGGCCGCGCAGCCATTGGAATCCGCGGCGAAGGCGGCGTCGCCCCTGTAGAAGAAATACAACACGCTGGTCGGAAGATATTTGAAGCGCGCGTCGCGCAGAGACCAGACCGGCGACCATTCGATCTTCGCCGATCGATCGAAGAGCGTCGGGATCGCGTCCGGTTCGTCCGAGTCGGGATTCCCCGCCGAGCCTTGCCGCAATTGCGCGTCGCTGAAGAGCAGGACGTCGTTTGGAGGAATGGCCTCGCCTGACGGGAAATCCGTGAACCGCCGCTTTGCTCGGATCTCGTCGCCCTGAAAAATCCCGGAATAGCGCTCGATCGCCTCCATGAGCGCGCTGGCTTCGCCCTGTTCGGCGGTGCTGCCCTTGCCGAAGCTGCCGCCGCTCAAGCCCGCCCTCAGCTCATGGACCGTCTCCGACGGCCCAGAAAAATTGTGCTTGGCATGGTAGTTGGTGGCCAAGGGCAAATCGGCCTGGATCCGCTCGAGACGAGAGACGACGCCGGTGAGCGGGCTCACGTGCCTGCGGAATCGTGCCACCGTGGCCGAGGAGGAAACGCTGCGGTACCCGCCGCTCGTCATAACCACCTTGCCGCCCGCGCCAAGCTCGACTGGCGTTGGCGCACGGCGGGGATCGCGCAATTTCTTGCGGCCGCAACTCGGACATTGCGGGCGGGTCGCCACATGATGCTTCACGATGGTCGAGCCCAAGAGATCGAGGCTTATGATGTGATCGCCCAATTGCGTGCGAAAATCAGTGGCGATCGCTTTCGCGATCTCGACCGCCGCGAGTTGGATGGAGCTCTGCCCGAGAGCCTGTTGAGCCAGAGGCGAAACGGCGACGCAGACGGCCTGTCTGCGGTCGAGCATCGCCCTGACCTCCCGGTTCCTTTTCATCCGCTCGGCAAGACACGTCCAGCAGGCGCCCTGCCCCGGTCTGAACACCGGCCCCACCAGAGGAAAAATGCCGGAAGGTTGGACGAGCACCCATGGGGCGCGGTCCGACAAATGCTGCTCGTTCAATTCCGGCCAATCGCGCGTCGAGATAATCGTTCACCAGCGTGACGGTCAGGTCGGGGGAGCGCTTGACGACGCGAACGCCCAGCCCGCTCAGGGCGGCCCCGAGTTCCGTTTCCCCTTGCACGTCGATTGATTGAATCCGCACGCGGCATTTTTGGAGATTTTGCTTCGCGGTCTCCGGCGATAGGCCGAGGCTCGCCCAATATGCAGCTACGGCGCCATTCGAAGCGCTAGAGGCCGGAAGGACATAGCGGCGGTCGACCAGCCGCTTTAGGGCTTCATGGATTTGGTCGGATGGAAAGTCCTTCTCGAGGTCACGAACGAGCTGCTGAAAGCTCCTTCCGCCCTTTCCTATCGCGTAGGCGAGCGCACAATAGAGTTCGCCGTGAAGCAAGAACTTCCGGTCCTCGGAATAGAGGCACACGACGTCCGGCGGCAGCACATAGACGCTGAAATTCGGCGCGAACTGCGGAACGCCCTTGCCATTATGCGGTGTAAACTTGTTTTCGGGATCGCCTGTCATGAGCTCAGTACACGCAAGGCGTAGTCTCCGGCCGCCAGGGCTCCGTCAGGCTCGCGCGCTCGTGTTTCTGCGCTAGCGCTTTTCGATAAGTTCGCCGCCACCGGGCCGCTCTTCGCGCGCCGGACGCGCGCATCGTCTGGGAAGCGCTGCAAACAAGCTTCTTGGCCAGGCCAAACCTGGTCAAACCCGGGGCATGGCGCCTTGCGTCTGTCAACGCAATAGCAAGGCGCTCCAGTCTAGCAGAGGGCGCAACCTCCCCATGACAAGCAGCAGCCGCCGCCCCAACCCCAGATCACGCCACCGCAGCCGCCGCAGCCTCCGCAGCCGCCAAAGCCGCAGCCGCGAAAGCCAACGCCGCAGCCCCTGCAACCTCGCCAACGGCGCAGCCTCTGCAGCCTCCAACGGCGCAGCCTCGAACGCCGCCGCAGCCTCTGCAGCCCCCTCCTCCGCAGCCATGTCCGCAGCCGCAGCCCCCTCGGAAAGCCGTTTGTTGTATCCCCGCTCGGGAGGTTCCAAGGTTGTCTTTGTCGAAGAGATAGAATGTCGCCAAGCTGACGTCGGAGATCTCCTCCTCGTCGAGCATTGGGATCCTAAACGGCGCGCGCATTCTGCCAGAGCATATCGGCCGCCGATCCGAGAGTCGGCCCCGCCGACGCCACCGGCATTTCCGCTTGCGATCCGCCCGTCGACGCCGCCAGAGACATCCCGGCGATTCCTAGCACCGATACAGCCTTACTTGGACGCTTTCCCCTCGAAGCGCGTTTCGCTTGCGCCATCGCAGAGTTCCTCCTCTACTTTCCTTCGACCCAATCCCCGACGAACGTATTGCATTGATTAGCACTTTTTTGTGACGCACAAGGTCCGCGGTCCATTCGACTGCCTCAGAGTCGCTTCAAGATCCCAGCGCGCTTGCGGTCTGGCTGAGCGGGCGCTCGGACGCCGGTGATCGCGAGAGTGCACGAGCTTCGCAGGCCGTCGATTTGGCTCGGAATGAGAGACTTGCGCGCAGCCCCGACGTCTCTGAATAGGCCGACGCCCAATTCGCCTATGAGGTCCAATTCGACGCCTTTCCGGCGCCAATTTTCGGTCCGCGAACGCCTGCTTAGGTCTCGAATCCCTGCCTCACGGCTTGCCGAAAGTTTCGTCGAAGGCGTAGCCGGTGCCGCGCACGGTTCGGATCGGATCGCGCTCGCGCCCACGCGACAGCGCCTTGCGCAGCCGCCCGACATGGACGTCGACCGTGCGTTCGTCGATCTCCGCCGCCTGACCCCAAACGCCATCGAGCAATTGCGCGCGGGAGAACACCCGGCCCGGCTTTTCCAGTAAATATTCGAGCAGCCGGAACTCGGTCGGACCGAGGTGGATGTCGCGCGCGCCGCGCCGCACCCGCCGCGTCTCCCGGTCCAGATCAAGATCGCCGGCATTGAGACGTTCGGCGATCCGCTCAGGTCGGCTGCGCCGCAAGAGCGCGCGCACGCGCGCCATCAGCTCCGGCACCGAGAAGGGCTTGACCACGTAGTCGTCCGCGCCGACCGATAAGCCGCGCACGCGTTCGGTTTCCTCGCCGCGCGCCGTCACCATGATGACCGGAAGCGTGCGGGTGGATTCGCGCGCCCGCAGGCGCCGGCAGATTTCGAGCCCCGAGACGCCGGGGAGCATCCAGTCGAGGATCACGAGATCGGGCGCATTCTCAGCGAGGCGCAACTCGGCCTCGTCACCGCGCTCCGCATTCTCGACCACATATCCCTCCGCCTCGAGGTTGTAGCCAAGCAGCAAAGACAGATCGGCTTCATCTTCAACGATCAGAATTCGCGGCGCCGAGGCGCCCCGTGGCGACCGATCTCCTTGCGCGCCTGATTCATCAGAGTTCCCCTCTCGCTTCGGATTCAGCGCCCGTCACTGAGCGGCCGTGCGGCCGTTCGGTTGGCAGAGTCGAACCGGTCACCAGGTAGACCACGGTTTCGGCGATGTTGGTGGCGTGATCGCCAATCCGCTCGATATTCTTAGAACAAAACAGAAGGTGGGCGCAGAACGAGATGTTGCGCGGATCCTCCATCATATGCGTCAGGAGATCGCGGAACACCGAGTCCTCCAGCGCGTCGAGTTCGACGTCCCGCTCCCAGACGTCGAGCGCCCTCTCGACGTCGCGCTGGGCGTAGGCGTCGAGCACGTCTTTCATCAGCTCCGTCGCGAATTCGTTCATGTGCTTGATGCCGACGATGGCGCGCGGCACCCGGGATTCGAGGCCGATCTTGACCGAGCGCTTGGCGATGTTCTTGGCCAGATCCCCCACCCGCTCGAGATCGCCGGCGACCCGAATGGCGCCGATGATCTCACGCAAGTCGTTCGCCACCGGCTGACGGCGCGCGATCGTGAGAGTCGCCTGTTCCTCGATCTCGCGCTGGAGCATGTCGAGGCGCGGATCGGTCTCCACGACCTGATTGGCAAGCACGGTGTCGCCGGTCGAAAGGGCGTCGACTGCGTCGATCACCATCTTCTCGGCAAGGCCGCCCATCTCGGCGATCCGCCGCTCGAGCAGGTCGAGATCCTTGTCGTAGCCTCTGACAGTATGCTGATCCACCACGGCGAAGCCTCCCTTCAGCCGAAGCGGCCGGTCACATAGTCCTGAGTACGTTTGTCATGCGGCGAGGTGAAGACCGTGTTGGTCTCATCAAATTCGACCATCTCGCCCAGATACATGAAGGCGGTGTAGCGCGAGACGCGCGCGGCCTGCTGCATGTTGTGGGTGACGATTGCGATCGTATAATCGCCGGACAATTCGTCGATCAATTCCTCGATCTTGGCGGTCGAGATCGGATCGAGGGCGGACGCAGGCTCGTCAAACAGAATCACTTCCGGGCTGATCGCCACGGTGCGGGCGATGCACAAGCGCTGCTGCTGGCCCCCCGAAAGACTCAAGCCGCTGGCGTTCAACTTGTCTTTCACTTCGCTCCACAAAGCCGCGCGCTTCAGCGACGATTCGACGCGTGCGTCCATTTCCGACTTTGGGATCTTCTCGTAAAGGCGGATGCCAAAGGCGATGTTGTCATAGATCGTCATCGGAAACGGCGTCGGCTTCTGAAACACCATGCCGACCCGCGAACGCAAAAGATTGAGGTCGAGGCCGGGCGAGAGGATGTTCTCCCCATCGAGCATCACCTCGCCCTCGGCTCGCTGGCCGGGATAGAGGTCATACATGCGGTTGAGCACGCGCAACAGGGTCGACTTGCCGCAGCCCGAAGGGCCGATGAACGCCGTCACTTGACCCGAAAACAGGTTCAGGTTCACGCCCTTCAGCGCATGCGTCTGCCCATAATAAAAATTAAGGTTGCGCACGACGACTTTACCCGTCTCGGCAGCCGGCGCCCTAGCCGGCCTCTGAGCCTCAACGTCACTGCTCATGAGCAAAGCCTTTCGGGTGCTACTTCTGTTTGACCGAAGCGGAAGCAACGCGCGCCAAGATGCTCAGCGCCAGCACCGCGAAGGTGAGGATAAGCGCCCCGGTCCAAGCAAGCTTTTGTTGTTCCGCGTAAGGGCTGCGAGCGAATTCGTAAATGATGAGCGGCAGCGCCGACATCGGCCCACGAGGATCGGCGGCGAACAGCGAATTGCCAAGCGCGGTGAAGATCAATGGCGCAGTCTCGCCGGTCATGCGCGCGATGGCGAGAAGCACGCCCGTGACCAAGCCGGACATGACGGCGCGATAAGCGACGTGCCGGATGACGAGCGACCGCGGCATGCCGAGCGCCGACGCCGCCTCGCGCAGAGTGTTCGGCACAAGGTTCAGCATGTCTTCGGTCGTGCGGACCATGATCGGCGCGCCGAGCACTGCGAGCGCGACAGCGCCCGCAAGCGCAGAGAAATGCCCGACCGGCGACCACCAACAGCTCGTAAACGAAGAGGCCGACGATAATCGAGGGCGCGCTCAGCAAGATGTCATTGATGAACCGCACGGCCGACGCGAGCTTCGAGTTGGCGCCATATTCGGCCAGATACGTGCCCGCGAGAATGCCAATCGGCGCGCCGAGGGCCAAGCCAATCCCGGTCATGATCACGCTGCCGACGATTGAGTTGAGCAAGCCGCCGACGACCCCTGGCGGCGCCGTATTCTTCGTGAAAACGTCGAGCGACAGTCCCCCTAAGCCGTTCCACAGCAGCGTACCCAGAATGATGGCCAGCATCGTCAGGCCCAGGGCCGTCGCTGCATAAGCGAAGATCGTCCAGATGCTGTTGCGCGCCCTGCGCCTGGAATAGGAAGCCGCACTCATCGCTCTACGCCTTCAACGCCATGCGGGCCAACATAAAGCGCGCGGCCGCGAGAACCAGGAACGTTATGACGAAGAGAATGAAGCCAAGCGCCAGAAGCGATGAGGTGAACAGTCCCGGATCGGCGTCGGCGAACTGGTTTGCGATCATCGCCGAGATGGTCGTGCCCTGGGCAAGAATCGAGGACTGTATCTTGGTGGCGTTGCCGATGACGAAGGTCACCGCCATCGTCTCGCCGAGCGCGCGGCCAAGAGCCAGCATCACGCCGCCGATCACGCCGACCCGCGTAAAGGGAATGACAATGTTGCCGACGACCTCGAAGGTGGTCGCTCCGACGCCATAGGCGGCCTCTTTGAGCACAGGAGGAACCGTGTCGAAGACGTCCCGCGACACCGCGGTGATAAAAGGCAAAATCATCAACGCGAGCACGAGGCCTGCAGTCAGCACGCCATAACCGAACGGGGGGCCCTGAAAGAGAAAGCCGATGCCGGGGACGTTGCCGAGGGTGCTGATGAGGAAGGGCTGGATGTAGCTCTGCATCACCGGCCGGAAATAATAGACGCCCCAGATGCCATAGATGATTGACGGAATACCCGCGAGGAGCTCGATCGCGACGCCGATCGGCCGGCGTAACGGCAGCCAGCACAATTCCGTCAGGAAGACGGCGATGCCGAGACCCACCGGAACAGCAATCAGCATCGCGATGATCGATGTGACAAGCGTGCCGTAGATCGCGGTTGCGGCGCCGAATTGTTCTTTCGGCGGGCTCCAGGCGTCCGAGAACAGGAAGCCGACGCCGAATTCACGGAAGGCCGGCCAGGCGCCGATGAACAAAGAGACGACAACGCCGAGAAGGAGCACCAGAACCAAAACCGCCGCGCCGAGCGTCAGCAGGCGAAAGCTGTTGTCCCCGAATTTGAGCCGACCGAGCGCGCGAGAGCGATCGATCGGCGAGCTATGGGCGGCGCTGGAGCTTTGCAGTGCGGTTGCGGTCATTGTCGCTTCGACACTTTTTGCTTGGGAGCCATTGCGCGTTGTTTGCGAACCATCGCCCACGGGATTAATTGGGGGCGAACGTCGCCGTCCGCCCACAAATTTATCTAGTTCAGCTTGACGTCCTTGGCCCACATCTTCTCGACCAGCGCCACGACGCTGTCGGGCATCGGGATGTAGTCGAGGTCCTCAGCCATCTTGTCGCCCTTGTCGTAAGCCCACTTGAAGAAGTCGATTGCGTCTTTCGCGGCGGGCTTATTTGGCGGGTCCTTGGGCAAGAGAATGAAGGTGGCGGCCGTCATTGGCCACGACTTGTCGCCCGGCTGATTGGCGAGGATCAGATAGAAGCCCGGCGCATTCTCCCAATCGGCGTTGGCGGCCGCAGCCTGGAAGGCTTCCATGGTCGGGGTGACCACCTTGCCCGCCTTGTTGGCCATGGCGGCGTAAGTCAACTTGTTCTGATCGGCGTAGGCGAATTCGACATAGCCGATCGCGCCCTTGGTGGTGGCGACGTTGTTGGCGACGCCGTCATTGCCCTTGGCGCCGATGCCGCCGGGCCAATCGACCGTCGTCGACACGCCGACCGCCGACTTCCAGTCCGGCGAGACCTCGCCGAGATAGTAGGTGAAGTTGAAGGTGGTGCCCGAGCCGTCGGCGCGATGGATAGGCACGATTGGCAGATCGGGGAGATTAAGCTTGGGGTTCAGCGTCTTGAGCGCTGCATCGTTCCACTTGGTGATCTTGCCCATATAGATTTGGGCCAGAGTCGGGCCGTCGATGACGATGTCGCCCGGCTTCACGCCGTCGAGATTGACGACCGCGACGATGCCGCCCATCACCATCGGAAATTGCGCGAGGCCAGCCTTCTCCAGCTCCTTGGGCTCCAATGGCGCATCGGTTGCGCCGAAGGTCACGGTTCTCGCCTTGATTTGCTTGATGCCGGCGCCCGATCCAATCGATTGATAATTCAGCCCATTCCCCGTGTCTTTCTTATAAGAATCGGCCCATTTGGCATAGATCGGAAATGGAAAAGTCGCTCCGGCTCCGGAAATGTCGGCAGCTTGCGCACCAGTGACCGTTGCGGCGCAAACGGCGAACGCCGCTGCGCGAATGAAATTGGTGAGTCTCATTGAACGCCTCTCAAGCGCTAGCAGGGATCGAGTTCGGCCGCAGGGATGGCGCGCGGCGAACTCGTTCTAGGCTCGCTCGATATGTCTATTGCGACAGAGAGACGACAGTTTTACGACAGCGAGGCTTTGCCTATTGCTCGCCGCCATCACATTCGCGCGGCGCGGGCGTTGAGCCGCCTTAAAACCTTTCTGCAAAATACAAGTGCAGATGGTTGCGGCGTCGAAGCGGCGTCACGCTGCCAATTCGTGCACCCGCGCCTCGGGGCACACGGCCGTGGCGAGCTCGGCCAAGTGCTGATGATGGGTGAAGTAGATGACCTGGCCGACGCGTCCCATCTCGGCGAACAGGCGCAACGCCTCCTCAGCGCGGAAATGGTCGAACGTCTCCATGATGTCGTCGGCGATGAAAGGCGCCGGAGCCCGGGTCTTGGCGAGCTCATGATAACCGGCGACCCGCAGCGCCAGATAAAGCTGGAATCGCGCGCCCTTCGACAATTGCGCCGCTTCCTTCGAGCCGCCGTCGGCGCCAAGCGCGATCAGCGTCTCTGATTGGCCATTCGGCGCGGTCGTCAACGCACGATAAGCGCCCCTGCTGATGAGACGGAACGCCTCCGACGCGCGGTCCATCATCGCGCCGCGGTGCCGGTCGCGAAAGAGCCGCAGCGCCTCCTCAGCCGCGGCGATGCCGGCGCGCAAGGTCAGATAGCGCCGCGCTCCGTCGTTGACCGCCTCGAGGATGGTGCGCCGCCTCTCCTCGAGCCGCGCGACCGCGTCGTCGCCGCCAACCGCCTCCAGCCGCTTCATCGCCTCGCGATGAGCGCTGTGCGCCTCGGCATGGATCTGATCGTCATGCGGCGCGCGCGCTTTGAGCGCCGCGAGCTCGGCGGTGAGCGCCGCCGCCTCGGCCCGCTCGAGAAGCGAGCGCGCCGCTTCGAGCGAGCCGGCGACATTGGCGGCGATGATTGCAGCCTTCTCGCGCGCGATTTCGGCCCGGAGCGCGTCGCGGCGCTTGCACTCTTCGAGTTTGACGGCAACGTCAACCAGCGACTCGACTGCGAAAAACGAAGTCATGGCTGAAGCCCGGCGCGCGTTAAGCTCGAGCTCTACCGCGATCGACTTGAGCCGTCCGTGCGCCTCGTTCAGGGCGCCGGCCTTCTCCGCGCGGCGGCGCGCGTTCTCGCCCGCGCGAGCAACGCGCTCCTCTATCGCGTCCACGCGCAGGCGGACGTCGTCGGAAACGTCATTCAAATCAAGCGCCGCCGCCACGGCGCCGACTTCATCGCCGAAGGCGCGTTTGTCGCGCTCCATCTTGGCGATGCGATCCTCGAGCTCCGCGCATACGCTTAACATCGCGCGCAATTCGTCCAGCGCCTTCAGCGATTGCTTGACCGCGCCGAGCGCGGGCTCGCCCCCGGCTTCGGCAAGCCAGGTCCCAGCGTGCGCTTCGCGCCAGGCTCGCAGCCAATTGGCGTGCGCCTCCTCCGCCATCCTCAGCTTGGCCTCGGCGCGAGCGGCCTCGGCACGACGCTCTTCGGCCTTTTGCCGCATCGCCGTGAGTTTCGCCTCATCGCCGAGCGCCGTTTCCGCCGCTTCCATCAGCGCCTCGCGGTCGCCGTCCTGGTCCTGCCTGACGCCGACGGCGAGCAGAGCCCCATTCAAACGTTTGCGCATCCGATTGTCGTCGTCCTCGGCGCGGCGCCCAGAATCCTCCGAGCGCCGCAACGCCTCGACGAGCGTCAGCGTCTCGTTCCGCTTGGCGCGCCACGCGTCGATGAAGGCAAGCGCGTCTCGCCCTTGCGGCGGCGCGGCGGGCGCAATCGCCGCAATCTCATGAGCGAGGGCGCCGATCGCCTCCTTCGCCGCTTTGAGGTCAGCCGTGGCATGCTCCCGTTCCGTTTCGACGCCGGCTAGCTTGATCGCGCGCTCGCGCAAGACGGCGAGTTCGCGAGCGCCGGCCACTCTCGCCGCGCCCGCCGCGTCGTCGCGCCGCATCGTCGCCTCGAATAGATCGGCGCTCGTCCGATCGAGAGCCGCGCGATGCGCTACCCACGCCGCATCGCGCGTGGAACGAATCTCCGCCGCGGCCTCGTCGCCGGGCGCATCCATCCCGCGCGCCGCGGCTGCCGCTTCCACCTTCAGCCGTTCGGCTTCGCGGGTCTTGGCTGAGAGGAAATTCAAGGCCTGCCGCCGAAGCGCCTCGGACTGCGCCGCACGTCGGCGCAACTCCGCCGTCTCCGCTTCATCCGGGACGACGACCTGAGCCAGCGCCTCCGCATTGCCGCGCCATGGCGCGAGCGCTGCGAAGGCCTCTTTCAGCTTCCACGTCGTTTTATCGACGTCGTCGCGCGCGACGCGCAGCCGGGCAGCGGAATCGTCGCGGCGCGCCTCCATGAGGCGCGCCTTCAATGACGCCATGGCGGCGGCCTGGCGGTCATCAACGCGCTGCGGCAACTCCTGCGATGCCTGGGCGTGCGCGCTTCGCGCCGCCTCGGCGGCCTCTCCCGCAGCCTCGAGCTTCGACGCCACGCCGGAGCGCGCCGCGATCAGGTCCTCGAGCGCGCCGACGACCGGCGCTGGAAGCGGGAGCTTGCCCGGATCGGCCTCGCCCTCTCGGCCGAGGCGGCGCAGGATGTCCGCGATCACGCCGCGCTTGGCGGCGAGCTCGCTTTGCCGAACCGGGATGTCCGCCGCGCCGTCATAGCGGCTGCGCAGCTCGCGCCATCCGTCAACTCGATTCGCAATTCTGAGCGCCTCCGGGTCACCGGCTATGCGCTCCAACTGGTCGTCGAGCGCGCTGATCTCGCTTACGGCGCTGTCCTTCTGCGCCGCGAGCCTGATCGCCTCCGCCTGCAAGCGGTGAACCTCGTCGCGCCAGCCTTCCGGCGGCGCTGGCAATCCTTCGAGCGGCGCGCATTGGCTCTCCGCCTCGCGCAGCGCCGCGAGATGAGGCAGGGCGCCAAGCTGGCGCTGGATCTCGTCTTCGCGCACCCGCCGCTCGCTCAAGCTCTTGGCGGCGGCCGCGTAGGCCTCTCGGGCTGCATCGCGCTGGCGGACAAGCTCGGCATAGGCTGGGGCAAGCGTATCGGCCTCGTCCCGCTCATGCCTCAGCGCGTCGAGTTCGCGCTTCAGTTCGGCAAGTTCGGTTGTCGAGGCGCGTGGCCGGTAGAATCCGTCCGCCTTCTTGCGCAGGGACTCGAGTCTATCGCTGATTTCCGCCAGGCCCGCGCTGGCCGAGAACAGCAATTGCCCAAGGTCGCCGCGGCTCGCGAGGATCGCCTCGCCGCCCTTTTCGAGACTCTCGTCGTCGAGCGAGAACATCATATGGAACGCTTCACGATCGAGGCCGGCAAGCTCCGCCGTCAGCATGGTCTCGTCGAGCGGTCGGTCGTTGGCGCCGACGAGGCTGTTCTTGTCCCGCTTGAGCCGCGCGATCTCGTAAAGACGCCCCCCAAATTCAAGCTGCGCGCCGATCCGCATCGCGTTGTAGGGATGCCAATTGGGGACGCCCGAGCGTCCCTTCGCGGCGCCATAGGCGGAATGCTTCTCAATGCCAAACAAGAGATCGAGAATCGCCGCTGCAGCCGTAGACTTGCCCGTTTCGTTGAGGCCGTAGACGATATGGAAGTCCGAGCCGCTGGCCGGCGCGGGGCCGAAGTCGAGCCGATGGTCGTTGAACTTGCCGTAGCGCGCGAGATCGAGACGCGCGATCCTCACGCGGCCACGTCTCTGTCGCCGGCGCGCAAGTGGGCGAGCACGTCCTCTGCGCCCTCGCGCGCGAGCGTGCGCAAGATCTTTGCCAATTCCCCGGGGTCTTGGCCTAACAGGTCGTCGCGGGCGCTGTGCGGGAGATTCCGCCTCAATTCCTCGGCGATTTCGCTCAGCGCGTCCTGAAACGCCTTCGACTGCGCGACCTCGGTCTCCATCAGCGAGCGCAGTTCGGCGACAGGATCGCTCGACGGCGCGCTCTCATTCCCCCGCGGCGCGACGCAGTCGAGCTCGATCTTGTCGATCCAGGTCTTGCCGATCGCAGCGCCAGCCATGCGCGCTTCTTCCGCCAGCATGTCGGCGTCCGAGCGCAGCCGCCAGGCGAGCGGGGTTGCGCCTACAAGTGTGAGCCGCGCCACCAGATGCTCGCTCGCCGCCGCGGCGCGCGCGGCGAGAAGCCCCTTCTCGATCCGCGCCAGCGCCTCCCGTCGATCCTCGACGCCGGCAAGATCGACGCGAAGCCGCTCAAACTGCGCAACGCTGGTCGACCGTTGTTCGATCGTGATCTTGCGATCATCGCCTATCGCGACCAGCGTCGCCGACTTCGGCCCCGCCTCGTTGATGTCGCGCCCTTGGGGATTTCCCGGCATCACGATCGCCGCCCTGCCCCGCTCCTCGAACCTCTGATGGATGTGGCCGAGCGCCCAATAGTCAAAGCCCGCGCCATGAAGGTCGGCAAGCCCGCAGGGCGCATAAAGGCCGTGAGCCGGCGAACCGCCGAGACTTGTATGCAGCATGCCGATATTGACGCTTCCGGGGGCCGGAGGCCGGAACTTCGGCAGCAGGCTTTCGGGCGCGTGCTTTTGCGCGAAGCTGACGCCATGCACCGCCACCTCGAGGCCGCCGCGGGTGAACGACGACGCATCCGCGCGCCCGGCAAAGACCTTGACCGATTCGGGCAAGGTCAGTTCCCGGGTGATGCGCGACTCCGCGTCGTGGTTGCCGCGAATGACAAACGTCGCGACGCCCGCCTGGTCAAGCCGTCGCAGCTGATCGGCGAGAAACCGCGCCGTCTTCATCGACGTTTGCTCGCCGTCGTAGAGGTCGCCGGCGATCAGCAGCGCATCCACCTGTTCCGAAAGGCACAGATCGATCACGGTGATAAAGGCTTTTCGCGTCGCCCCGCCAATGAGATCGGCGAGTTCAGGGTCGCGCAGCGCCAGCGTCGCCAACGGCGAATCAAGGTGGACGTCGGCTGTGTGAACGAATCGGAAGGCCATAGCCTCATCGGAGCTAAACTCCGAAACGGGTAAAGTCACGCGGGCCGCCTTGATCCCAGTGGATAAGGCGCCCTTGTCGCTGGCGGCGCGTTCGGGCATAGACCCGCGGCTGAATTGTGTGAGCGTCAGCCCTCACCGGCGGAGCAGATCGGGACTTGTTGGACATCCAGCGGAACAGCGTGGCGCGCGATCGAATCGAGAACGAAACGCTTGTTCGGATCAATCGATCGCTGCATGCCGCCTGGCGAGATGCGGTTCGCACGCCGTGGCGGAAATTCCGCCGTCGGCTGCGTAACGCCCTGCCTGCGTCCAGCGCGGGTTTTCCCGTCTCACTCGATGAGACGACACGTCTGACGGTCGCGCCCTATGAGGGACGCTTGCCGCCCCCGCTCGCGCAATGCGAGGTTGTCGCGCCCTGCGAATACCGGACCCGAACGCACCCGCTCAGCGTCATTTCGACGAACGCCGAGCGCGTCCACTATCTCGACCACACCGTCCATGCGCCGGCGATGATGCTTGAGCATCTCGTCGATCAATACTGGTTTCCGGCGTTCGGCCTGCTCATTTCGTCTGAGGGCCGGGTCTGGCGGCACTCGTTCCTGGTCCCCTATCGGGAAGGATACTTGTCGTCGATCAAGGCGATCGTTGACCGGCCGCTGCCGGACGGGACGCACGAGCGCCGGCTGCATCTCGAACGGCTCGCGCACGCGCCTCGCATCGTCGGCGAGCATCTGCTGATCTCAGGCTCTGACAAGCACAATTACGGCCATTACTTGCACGATATCGTCCCGCTGATCGATCTCGGCGCGAGAATGGGCGTTCCGATGCTGACCTGGAGCTTAAAGCCGTGGCAGCGGGCTTTGATCGCCCGGCTCGAGGCGCCACTGGGCCTTGTCCGCGAGATAAGGCCGCGGCCGGTCTTTCTCGAACATGCCATCACCTCGAACAGGTTTACGGGCCTCAGCAGCCAGAACGCGCATCCGCAAAGTCGAGAAGCGTTCGGGCGCATCCTCGCCAACGTGCGAAAGCATGCGCCTGCCACGAGCACGCCGCCGCGCGTGCTCATCTGCCGTAGCCCGTCAAACAGCCGAAACCTCACCAATCGGGCGGCGATGATCGAGGCGCTCAAAGCCCTCGGTTTCGTCGCGATCCAGCCGGATAAGCTCAAGTTCGACGAACAGGCGCTTCTGTTCGCTCAGGCGGAGATCATCGTCTGCGAGTTCGGCGCCGCCTTGTCGAACGCCTACTTCTGCCCGCCGCAAACAAAGATCGTCGAGATCATCGCCGAAGGCCAGCACGACCCATGGTCCTCGCATTTCTGCGCCATGCTGGGGCTCGAACATGTCGTCCTGTTCCAGCGTCAGTCCGAAGAGATCCTGGCCAGTATGCCTAGGCATGTGAAGGACTCGACCTTCTCTTACGCGGTCGACATCCCGAAGCTGGTCGAGACCGTGAAGGCGTTGATTTGAAAGTGCGACGAATAGAGCGCGGTTTCTTCGACGCCGGATCCGAACCTCGCTGGCAAGAGCCGCGTCTCACGCATTGATTGCCGAACCGCCGCAGGATGGCTCGCCTATGCAGGTCAAGTATCGCTCGTTTACGCCAGCTCTTAATCCGCGGCGCACGAAACTCGAAGTCCCCGGTTGGGGCGGCGAACGCCAGCCGCGAAAAGACGGGTCGATGGAGCAGGCTTGGCATTGCCTCCCGTTTTCGGAAGCCGCTCGCTACGGAATTGAGTTGTGCTACCCGTATGAAAACGAGCTGCGCGTAAGCACCAGTGCGGGCAAGCTTGCGCTTGAGGGCGAGTTCGGGCCTCCGCCCGAAGGGCACGGCGGCGAGTGGCCGCCATTCCGCGCCTTCGGCGACCTCTACTACACTTACCAGCTGTCGCTCGATCTCAAGGTCGAGGAGGGTTGGGCGATCCGAACGGAGCCGCACCCGCGCTTCTACACCGATCCCACCGATACAACCCCGATCGCCGTCCCGGCGCTCATCCGTCGATGGTGGCCGATGGTCTTTTTCCTGGTTTTTAAATCGCCGCCAGAGGGGAAAACCCATATTTTCCGTTCCGGCGAGCCATTCGCGCAAATCCTTGTCCTGCCCGAGGAGGCGACGTTCGACCTGATCCCGATGTCGGACGAGGAGGCCGCGGAGCGCGAACTGCAGTCGCGGCGAATCTTTCAGAGTCGTGGGACGCTATCGGCCGACACAGAGTGGACGTCAGCCACCAACACGGTTTTTGACGGCACGTACCGACATATCCTCGGCGCCGCGAGCGAAAAGGCTAAGCAGCGCCGCTGACCGAGCCGGTGTTGTCCAAGCTAACCCCATGTCTTTCGCGAGCTCAAAGCGATGGCGTGACCGACAACACCTGGTTTGCGGCCGCCCCTTTCGGCTTGGCTTCGAGGTGGCCAAAAGGCGACGCTCCCAACGACAATTTATTGCGGAAGATCAGAAATCAGGCTAAGCTTGCGAAATGATCAATCCCGCCCTGTCGCAGGTTCGGACCGCATTCTCCCATGCCGCGTTGCCGCTAACAGCAGCCGACGCCCCGAAAAAAATTCCCGATTTATCTCGCTTAACCCATTGAAAAGGCTCATTTCGGACGAGAGAATCCAAAGAAATCCAAACGAATCCAATAGCTCAAAAGCGGGTCTTCGTAGCGAAACGACGACGAACCAAGAAAACCCAAACCGGTGGGGCGAGTTCGTCGCCTCGAAGGCAGAAAACCGCATGAATTCAAATGTAGAACGGCCTTACCCAGCGTCTGACTAATAATAATGATGATGGTGATGGTAGTGGTGGTGATAATAGTGGTGGTGATATAGTGGTGTGATAGTGGTGATGATGATGGTGGTGATGATGGTGATGGTAATATTCAGCCACGACCATCGGTTTGTCTTCAGACACCGCAGTATCATTGCCACGTTCGTTCTCTGCGCGCAGAACCTTCTCGGCATCCGGGATCGGCTCCAGCAACTCGGCGAATGACCGGGCCGGCTGCAAGACATGGACCTCATCGACAGTCGGCGAAGCGGAGGCCTGAGAGCCGCCAAGGAGAGCCAGCGCCGACGCGCCGCCGAGTAACCCCATGATGGTTTTGTCCACGACGTATCCTTCCCTTCTTGAGAGGCCGCGCACGCTTAACGAAGATGAGATGCAAAGAGTTCCAACTTGAAGCGCGATAAGTTGAACCACCTAACCGTGTCGCGGGGTTGGAACGGCGAGCTTCTCGGGCGTTGGCCGAACCCGGCTCCTCGCGCGCAACTCTCGCCGACACGGCCGGCGGCGCGAGCTTCTCGTCGGCGAAGCGCTGACGATAGACGCCCAGGTTTTCGCTTACCCGTTCCACGTAGTCGCGCGTCTCGTCGAAGGGAATGCGCTCGATCCAGTCGACGAGATCGACCGTCCCGTCACGTGGATCGCCATGCGCTGCGATCCATTGCGCGACTAGTCGGCCACGACCATCGGCTTCTCTTCAGTGCCGGCAGGGTCACTGCTGCGCTCATCCTCGACGCGCAGAACCTTCTCGGCATCTGAAGGCGCCGGCTCAATAACTTCTCCGGAGTTGCGCCGGTCCGGCCAGAGCCGCGCTGTCGTCATCCGCAGACGGTTCTGAGAGTTCCGCATTGGGACGCAAATCCGGAATCCGGATTTGTATGGGCAAAACGCCCGCTCAATCGCTCCAGCGCTTCGGCCGGGACGGGACAAAAAAATAGCGCCGTTTGGCGCACGAACAGATGCTCAACTGAAACGCCCCCTCGAGAGGGGCGCGCCAATCAGCTGAAGGATTTGATGACGCCGCCCGTCTCAAGACGGGCGGCGTTCGATTCACATCTCCGCCGACAGGTAGCTCGTCACTTCCATGCCAACGCAGACTTCACGAACTTCAGGGGTCGACCATGCCATGGCGTCGTTCCTTCTTTCGGTCTTGCGGGCTCCGTTCTCCCGAGAGCCCAGAACCACAGATAAGCTACCACGGCGCGCGAACAACCGTCAAACCGAAATATCCGCGCGTCAGAGGTCGCGGTTTTTTCGTAGCGATGATCGATTTTAGGTATGAGCGCGCTCGCCCCACCTTAAACGCTATCTAGCGTCGCATGACGCGCCTCAGCAAATCCTTTTCTTGTTTTGGCCCCGGACAACTTGCCAAATCCGGAATTTTGTGCCCGTGCTCGGTCTGGAACCCTGCCGCAGACTGTGGTTTCATGGAAACGCGCCCAGGAAGCCTAGCGGCGGGACGCCGCCCCGCAGGTTCCCCGAAAGAGACTCAAGTGCGCCGCGGCGAACAAGACGAATGGGCGCTGCGTTCCTTCGGACCCTTGCTCGATCGACAGCGAAAGCACGTCGCCGTCGCTCATGATCGCCTCGCCGATGAGCGGACCGTCGGCGCCGGACATTCGCGTCCAAACGATCGTCGTCTCCTCGCCGTCGGTAAACCTCAGATGTCCGGTGGTCGATTCCGCGTCATAAAGGGGCTTCAGGACGGCGCTTGATTTCGGGATCGACCAACGCGACGATCGCGCCCTCGCCGAAGGTCACGGACACCTCGAACTTTACCTCGGCGCCAGTCGAGAAGGCCGCAAGATTTTTCTCGTCGGATGTTCGGCCGGCGCACTCAAAGGTGATGCTGGAGGCCTCTTTGGCGCCTGTGACAGGCGAGTTGTTCGCCCAGGAGAGCGACGGTGAGAGAAATGCGCACAGTGTGGGTAGGACGGACAGGGCCCGGATCCACGCTCGGTGCCGGCGTCGCACGAGCGTTCGGCGCCTCAAAAAGCCCCCGCGAAGGCGCCGCCGTCGATGAGGATGTTCTGGCCCGTGATGAAGCCCGCATGGGCGCTGGCGAGGAACGCGCAAAGCGCGCCGAATTCGCCCGGATCGCCGAATCGCCCGACTGGGATTCGGGCCTTCGAATTGGCGCGCGCCGTATCGACGCTGACGCCCCGCTGCGCCGCGGCGCGTGCGAGGCCGGATTTCTGTCGGTCAGTGTCAAACGATCCAGGCTGGATCGAGTTGATCGTCACATTGTCGCGCGCGAACAGCCGGGCCGCGGAGGCGAGGAACGCGGTCAGCCCGGCGCGCGCGCCCGACGAGACGTCGAGGCCGGCGATCGGCGTCCGGACCGAACTCGAGGTGATGTTGATGATTTGCCCGAACTTGCGCTCAACCATGCCCGGCGCCAGCGCCTGAACCAGCGCGATCGGGGTCAGCATGTTGGACTCGACGCCCTTGAGGACATCCTCGCGACTGATTTCCGCGAAACTCTTGTGAGGCGGGCCGCCGTTGTTATTGACAAGAATATCCGCGTCCGGGCAGGCCGCGATCAGTTCCGCGCGCGTCGCTGGATTGTCGAGATCGCCCGGCGCCACACGAATTTCCACGCCGGTCGCCTGTCGTAGTTCATGCGCGGTCCGATCCAAGACCTCCGCGTCGCGCCCGTTGAGCACGACCGCGCATCCAGCTTCCGCCAGCGCCCGCGCGCAGGCGCGGCCCAAGCCTTTGCTCGACGCGCAAACGATCGCTTTCCGGCCGGCGATTCCCAAGTCCATTGTGGCGCCCCTGCTCTCGACACTCTTCAAGCCGACAATTATAAGCGCTTCGAGTGCGTCGCGTCATCGAAGCGACATGAGAATCTGCGCAGTCATTTCTCGTTGTTCGCCCCCTCGCGAGGAGGCCCCCCGTGCCCAAGTTCCAACAAACCCACCGATACAGGACGCTGTTCCTGTCGGATTTGCATCTGGGCACGCGCGGGTGCCAAGCCCATCTTATCCTGGATATGCTGCGCCATGTCGAGGCGGACACGATCTACCTGGTCGGCGACATCATCGACGGTTGGCGTCTCCGCTCCGGCTGGTACTGGCCGCAAGCGCATAACGACGTCATCCAGAAATTGCTGCGCAAGGTTAGGCGCGGCGCGCGGATGGTGTTTGTTCCTGGCAACCACGATGAATTCGCCCGTCAGTTTTTCGGTCTGACCTTCGGGGGGATCGAGATCAAGCGGCAGGCGATTCATACTGCGGCCGACGGGAAGCGCTACCTTATCATTCATGGCGATGAATTCGACGTGGTGGTGCGCCATTCGAAGTGGCTCGCCTTCTTCGGCGACTGGGCCTACGATTTCGCTCTGTTCGTCAACACCCATTTCAACGCCGCGCGCCGGGCGTTGGGCTTGCCCTATTGGTCGTTTTCGGCCTGGGCGAAACTCAAGGTCAAAAACGCCGTCAATTTCATCGGTTCATTCGAGCAGGAGCTAGCCGCAGAGGCCAAAAAGCGCGGCGTCGACGGCGTGGTCTGTGGCCATATCCATCATCCGGTCATCCGCGACATGGAGGGCGTGATCTACGTCAACACCGGCGACTTCGTCGAATCCTGCTCGCTGGTGGTCGAGCATTATGACGGCCAGATGGAAGTGTTGCGCTGGAAGGATCCATTGCAACTCATCTCGCGCGTCGAGGAGGAAGCGGCCGACGCGGGCGCCGAAGAGGTACAAGCGGAAGCAGCTTAATGCGCATCCTGATCGCGACCGACGCTTGGCGTCCCCAAGTCAATGGCGTGGTGTCGACGCTGGAGCGAATGAGCCAGGCGGCGGCTGAATTTGGCGCCACCTTTGACTTCCTCACGCCACAGGGCATGTGGAGCGCTCCGATGCCCTCCTACCCGGAAATTCGCGTTGCGATCCCATCCTGGCGAAAGATCGGCCAGCGCATCGAGGAAGCCAAGCCCGACCATATCCATATCGCCACCGAAGGCCCGATCGGCTGGCTGACGCGGCGCTATTGCCTGGCGCACCAGCGGATCTTCACCACCAGCTATCACACCCGCTTTCCCGAATATGTGTCGGCTCGGATCCGCGTTCCTGAATGGCTGACCTATGCGGGCTTGCGCTATTTTCATGCGCCCTCGGCTGCGGTGATGGCGCCGACGCCGACTATCGGCGCCGACCTCACCCGTCGCGGCTTTCCCCGGGTCAGACTGTGGACGCGCGGCGTCGACCATGCTGTTTACCGCCCGCGGTCCGAGCGCGCGCTCGACCTGCCGCGGCCGATCTTCCTGTGCGTTGGACGGGTGGCGGTGGAAAAGAACCTCGAAGCGCTGCTTGGCCTCGATCTGCCCGGCTCGACTGTGATCGTCGGCGACGGACCGGTTCGCCGCCAGCTCGAGCGCCGCTACCGCCATGCGCATTTCCTCGGCGCCAAGGAGGGAGAAGCGCTGGCCGACATCTACGCGAGCGCGGACGTATTCGTCTTCCCCTCGCGCACCGACACGTTCGGGATCGTAATGATCGAGGCTATGGCTAGCGGCCTGCCGGTCGCAGCTTATCCTGTGCCCGGGCCGATCGATGTCGTAGGACCCGGCGCCGGCGTGCTCGACGAGGATCTGCGCGCTGCCTGCCTCAAGGCGTTGACCATGTCGCGCGAGCAGGCGCGCGAACATTCGATGCGCTTCACCTGGAAAGAGAGCGCGCGCCAGTTCCTCGACAATATCGAAGCGAGCCGGTCAGACCTCAAAGTGGCGATCCCGGCCTCGTCTGGGCCTGTTAGACGCGCTCAGGCGATAGAGAATCGGTAACGCCCGAGGCAAGCTTGCGCTTCGGCAGCGAAAGATCGCTTTCACCGCAAGCGATCCACGCTTAGCCGGCAACGCTGCGGCTTGAGCAAACCGCGGCTCAGCGCATCGTCACGCCGCTTTCGCCAGCCGCTGCTGCACCGACGTCCTCAGTTTATTGAGATCGTGCGCGAACGTGCGGATGCCCTCGGACAGCTTCTCCGTCGCCATCTGGTCTTCGTTCAGCATCCAGCGGAAGGTCTTTTCGTCCATTGAAATCTTGGCGGGAGCTTGACCGGGCTTGGCCGGGTCGAGCTGGCGCTTGAGCTCGCCCTCCTCCTTCGACAGCGCCTCGAGCAGCTGAGGCGAAATGGTGAGCCGATCGCAGCCCGCGAGCGCTTCGATCTCGCCCGTGCTGCGGAACGACGCCCCCATCACCACCGTCTTGATTCCATAGGTCTTATAGTAGGCGTAAATGGCGCGGACCGAGTTCACGCCGGGATCGGTTTCGGGAGTGTACGGTCCCCCTCCCGCCTTCACATGCCAATCCAGGATGCGTCCGACGAAAGGCGACAGAAGGAACGCCTTCGCGTCCCCCGCCGCAATCGCCTGGGCGATCGAGAAGGCGAGAGTCATATTGCAATCGATGCCTTCGGCCTGCAGGCGCTTCGCCGCTTGCGCGCCTTCCCAGGTCGAAGCGAGCTTGATCAGAATATGCTCGTGGCCGATCCCTCGCTCCTTGTAGGCTGCGATGAACGACTTCGCTTTGGCGACCATGCCCTCCGTGTCAAAGGAGAGATCGGCGTCAACTTCTGTCGACACGCGGCCAGGAACGATCTTCGTCAGTTCGGCGCCGAAGTTCACTGCAATGCGGTCCGTCACCTGGCCGACTGAGGCTTTTTGTTTGCCTCCCCACGCGATCGCCTCGTCGACAAGACGCGCATAGGCCGGCATCTCCGCGGCCTTCAGGATCAAAGACGGGTTAGTCGTAGCGTCGGTCGGCTTGTAGGCGCGGATCGCCTCCATGTCGCCGGTGTCCGAGACGACGGTGGTCATGGCGCGCAACTGGTCGAGCTTACTGGTCATGGACGAGCCTCCTTCGGCAACTTCCCTTTACCCAAACGAGCACCCCGTTCCGGCGATTGTCGCGCCTCGGCGCGTCATAAGCAAGCGCGAAGCCGAAGTCCCGCCGGAACCTAACGCATCCGAGCCCGTTCTTTGTTGCAGTCACTGCAACTACGAAGGAGCGCCCCATGCCGAACCAGAAGAACCTCAAAGATCTGTTCTCCGAGACCCTCAAGGATATCTATTTCGCCGAGAAGCAGATTTTGCGCGCCTTGCCCAAAATGGCCAAGGAAGCTGCGTCGCCAGAACTCAAGCAGGCTTTTGAGACCCATCGCGTCCAGACCGAAGGTCACGTAGAGCGCCTTAACGAGGTGTTCGAGCAAATAGGGCGGCCCGCACGCGGCAAGACCTGCGAGGCAATCCTCGGCATCATCGATGAGGCTAAGGAAATCATGGAAGATTTCAAAGGCGCAGAGGCCCTCGATGCAGGTCTCGCCTCCTCCGGCCAGGCAGTGGAACACTACGAAATCGCCCGCTACGGCACGCTCAAGACCTGGGCTCGGGAGCTCGGCTTCAACGATGCGGTGAAGCTCCTCGACCAGACGTTGCAGGAAGAGATCAAGGCCGACCAGCTTCTCACGAAGATCGCAACCTCGACCGTCAACATGAAGGCGGCCTGACCGCCGTCGCCTGGGTGTCGCCGCGAGCGTAAGCTCGGCGCAAATCTCACGCCGCAGCGCAGTTGCCAGAAAGCCGGCTATGCGCTTCGCACCCGGGTGCGAAGCTGTCCGCTATCACATGATCCATTGGCACGTCCCGTTCTCGAAGCGGAGCGCGCGGCCTTGCGTAATCGGCGCCTGGGCGGCTTTCGCAGGAGTGACGCCGGCGATCAGCGTCATCAGCGCCCGCGCTACGCCGCCATGCGATACGACGAAAGCGTCCCCGGGCAATGCGTCCAGCCAAGGACGCACACGCGCCGCCAGCATCGCGTAGCTTTCGCCGCCCCGCGGCGCGAAGCTCCACCTGTCCCTTTTTCGCGCCTCAAGGTCCCGCGGGTGCCCCGCCTCGACTTCCCGCCAGGTCAAGCCCTCCCAAATTCCGAAGCTGAGCTCCTTCAAGACAGGGTCGAGCCGGTAGCGACTCGGCGGCAGTCCCATAGCATCACGTGCGATTTCCATTGTCTCCCGCGCGCGCTCGAGCGGCGAAGCGATAAAAGCCCCCGCCGTCTCCAGTAGCTCGATCTCGGAGTTGATCCGGGCGCCGAGCGTTCGGCCGACCGCGCGCGCCTGCTGGCGACCACGCGCGTTGAGAGGGGTGTCGAGTTGTCCCTGCAGCCGGTTCTCGGCGTTGTACGCCGTCTCGCCGTGACGCACGAAGATGAGGCGATGCGGAAATTCCGGCACGCGAAGACAATCCCTTCTAACGACTAGCTGAAAATGTGCGTGCGATCAGGCATCGAGAGTCAAGCGGCCGAAATTCCCATTGCTTCGCCAGCGCGAGGCATTCGCTGACCGTTCCGACGCCAGCCGTTGTCGACACCGCACGCATCGACGCCGCGGCGCATGCATGCCCGAGTTGCAGACACTCAACAATCTGCCATTGCTCATGCAGTCCATAAAGCATGCCGGCGGCGAAGGCGTCGCCCGCGCCGTTGGCGCCAGCAATGGCGCTCGCAGGCAGAACGACCGAGCCTAGCGCGAGCCGCGACCCGTCACGCGCGCCCACGATCGCGCCTTCGGGAAAATGAGCCGCCGCCCAGCGCATGGAGCCGAGCGCGAGCACATCGCCAATCGCCCGCGCGACCGCCGCCGGGTCGGTCAAGCCATCGGCTCGCCGCGTCTCGCGTCCCGCCAGCGCGCCGACTTCGTAATCGTTGACGATGAGACAATCGAGATAGGGCAGGCACGGCCGGCCAAGCTCGGCGAGCCGCTCGGCCCGGGTCGTCATCAATTCGAGATTAGCGCTGAGGCCGTGGCCCCGCGCCTTGCGCAACACCGCGACCCAACCGTTGGCCTCGCCGCGCCATGGGCCGTCCATCGCCTTGTGAGCGCCCGGCAATCCGAGATGCAGAATTTTCGCACGGGTCGCAGAGAAATCGAAGTCGTCGGGCGTCATCTCGGCCGCCACGCCCTGATGGTAAAAATGGGTGCGCCGGCCGTTGGCCGCGACATTGAAAGCGTCCACGCTCATCGTCGCGCCCCCGCCCGCTGCGCGAAGCGCAGTACGGTTGACGCCGCGGGCGTCGCATTCCGCGAAAAGAAACCGCGCGAGTTCGTCGTCGCCAACAACCCCCATCGCCTCGACTGGAAGATCGGGATCGAGGCGCTTGAGGTCAAGCGCCATGTTGAAGCCCGCGCCGCCGCCCTGGCGGTCAATCGCCAGAACCTCGTTTGAGGTGTCCTCATCAGGCCAGCGTGCGATCGATTTGTTGAAATCGACGCACCAGGTGCCGGCCGACAGCACGCCGCGCCGCTCGCTCATGGGTCAGCCCGACTTGAGGACAGTTTCTGTGATCGCGCTGTCGATCGCGATCTCGCGCGTCGGCTTCAAACCCCGCTTTTGCAGCGCCGCGTGGTAATCGTCAACCGCATCGAGCGGGGTCATGGCGCCGTCGGCGACCGCGCGCATGAGCCGCACGATGTCGAGTGGGGATTCCGCGAGGTTGATCTTGCGGCCGAACAGCGCGACGCGCGCGCCATATTTCTCCGCCTGATGAATGAGCTCGAAACAATCGCGCGTGGTGCCCGCCCCGCCGCCCAACACGCCAACCACGAGGCTGGGATCGAACGACGCCAGCTCTTCCAGGGCTTTCGGCCCGTTGTAGGCGATCTTGAGGAATTTCGGCCGCTGCGCCTCGGTGAGGCCGGCGAGGCACCGAATGATCGCGTCGTTGACGAATTGAGGCGTCGTCTCCGGCGTCAAGCCACGCTCGACGTTCGGATTGAACACTTCTAGGAAATAAGAGAAGCCGTTGGCGGCGGCGTCGTCACGAAAGTCCCTGAACGCCTCGAGCGAGGCATGGTCGGCGTCGATGTCATTGGTGAAGGTGATCGAATAGAGCCCAAGGTCGGTCAGTGGCTTCATGTGCTTGAGCGAGGCGCTGCGGAACGGCCGCGACGGCGCGTGATGAAAAGACGCCCCGCGATGGCGCCAGATGTCCGTCGTATCGTTGGCGCGGATCACTGGCTTGACCCCCGTTCCTGTGAAGACGTTGCGCTTGACGAGGTTTTCCAGGTTCGAGACCGAGGTCAGCATGATGTCGACCACATCCTGCTTGACGATCGCCTCGATCGAATCCAGGAACTCGGCGCGCGTGCGGAATCGCGGCGTCGCTCCATCGGCCGTCGGCGCTGGCCCCACCGCATGCAGGCCTGGCCCCATATCGGGGTCCTTAGCGTCGGCGATGATGAAATCCAAGCGCCTATAGCCGCCGCTAAGGATGCGCGCGAGCTTGTCGTCAAGCCGAATCATGCGATGCTCCGCTGGCTCGAATGGCATGTGCGCGCCTTATAGCCCGCGCTGGCGCACGAACGCCACGAGGCGCACTGTCGTGCGCTGGTGCGGACGGGTCCAATCCGCTAGCTTCCCCGGCCTTGCCCGCATTGACGCCGGCATCCGGCCAGAAACTTCCAGGTTCGCCCATGTCCGATCGTCTTCGTATCCTCCTCGTCGGCGCAAGCGGAGTGCTCGGGCGCGCAATCGTGGCCGAGCTTTCGCCGCGGCACGACATCGTCTCCGCTGGATCGAAGTCGGGTGACATTCGCATCGATATCGCTAATCCTGCAAGCATCGTTGCGGGCCTGAAAGCGGCAGGGCCGCTGGACGCTGTCGCTTGCGCCGCCGGCGCAGTGAACTGGCATCCGCTTTCGGCGATCAAACTCGCGGGGCTGGAAAAGTCCTCCTACGGATTGGGGCTGACCGACAAGCTCATGGGCCAGGTCAATCTGGCGCTGGCGGCACGCGGCCACATTAACGACCACGGCTCGATCACGCTGATCGCAGGCGTGCTGTCGCAGACGCCAATCGCCACGGGTTCTTCCGCCAGCATGGTCAATGCGGCCATCGAGGCGTTCGCGATGGCGGCCGCGATCGAAATGCCTCTCGGCATTCGCATCAACGCGGTGAGCCCAACCGTGTTTGAGGAATCCATGGCGGACTACGGACCGTTCTTTCGCGGTCACGATCCCGTGCCGGTCGCCCGCGCCGCCCGCGCCTTCAGCCGCAGCATCGAGGGGCTTGAGACCGGCCAGACATATCGCGTGGTCTAATTCGCGGCAAATGAACAAAGCGCTATTCGCCTACATTACGCTCGCCGCGTTGGCGCTTGCTGTTTTCGCAGTCTGGCCCGGGCTTGACCTGGCGGGCGCGCGTTATTTCTACCACGGCGGGGGCTTTTTCGGCCGCAACAGCTTCGAGCGCTTTGGCCGCGACTTTTTTCGGGTGACGCCGTTCATCGTGCTCGCGGCCTATGCGGCGTTGTGGCTCGCGAAGCGTCTGGGGATTGGGCTTCGCTGGGCGCCGAGCGGCCGAGCGATGATTTTTCTCTTCGCCACGATGGTTATCGGGCCGGGGCTCATCGTCAACGTCGGCCTCAAGGACCATTGGCATCGTCCACGCCCGATCCAGACCCAGGACTTCAACGGGCCGAACCCATTCGTACCCTGGTATGACGACACTGGCGGATGCAAAAAGAACTGTTCGTTCGTCTCCGGCGAAGCTGCCACCGCCTTCTGGATGGTCGCGCCGGCGAGCGTGCTCCCCCCACCCTGGCGCGGTCCCGCGGTCTTCGCTGCCTTCGCCTTTGGGTTCGGCGCGAGCCTCTTGAGGCTCGCCTTCGGCGGCCACTACCTCAGCGACGTGGTGCTTGGCGGGCTCATCACGCTCATCGTCATCGAGGTCGCAAGGCGCATCATCTGGCCGAAGGGCGGCCATGAGAACGTAAAGCGTTTATGATTTCGGCCGAGTGAGAAAGAAGACGCCGCTCACGTGGCCATTGGCCCCGCATGACGCCGGTTCGCTGAGGTCGCCCCTCGCTTCGCCAGCCTCCTCAGCTTCAAGCGCATCGCCGAGCCGATGGAAGCGATAGACAAAGCCGGTCGCCTTATCATCACTGTCCGTGTCGACCAGCTCCAAGTCTTGTTGCGCTTTCACCACGCCGCCCACATTGCATTCGCTCCCGCCCGTCGACGGATTGGCGGTATCGGCCTCGATTTCGATCTTCCCTGAGGCCGCGGACTTGAGGGTCACCTCGCCCCCGACATTCTTCCACACGCCATCGAAGCCAGCATCCGGTTTTTCGATGCTTGCGAGAAAGGCGGCGCGGTCGCCCATGAATTCGTCGATCGGAAAATTTTGCCTGTCCTTCGGAACGCCTTGGTCGAAACCAGCAATCCGGTCACGGTAACTGATGAAATCCTGCTGGTCCTGGGCGAGCGCCTTGCGAGCTGGAGCGTCGAGCCGCTTCAACGCAGAGGCGTAATTGGCGGCGATAGCCGCGTCGGCGGCAGCCAAGCCTGGATCAGCGCAGATCATCTTTTCCGCGACGCTTTTCGCCTGTGCGCAAGCGAACGAGGGTTTCGCGGCTTCGGCCGCATCGCCCACGCTGGCCGCCAGGACCAAGACCAGCGCCAGCGTGATCCGTCCCCATGTCAAAGGAAGCTCCATTCACCGTCCCCCTCGCTCAGCAGCCTTACGCCCGATTCAGGGACGCCGCCCACTCAACGCCCCGATGGTTAGGAGCCGTTATCCAGGTTGTCCACCGGACGCGTCGCCCGCCCGCGCACGTGAGATCGAGAGCTTGGCCGACGCGAGCTCCCGCGGCCGCGACGCCGGGACTGGCCCAGCCGTCTGCCTCGCTACGCGAGACCGTGAACTGAGCGGATTGACAACAAACAGGCCGAAGAGTCTCCTGCCTCCCTCGGAGGAGACATCATGGCGGAGGCGCCAATCGTCGGCCGGCGGCGATGGGGGATCGGGGCCCTGCTCGGGCTCGGGATTCTCATCAATTATTTCGACCGGGTGAACATCTCGGTCGCGGCGCCCCAGCTCCAGCAAGAGTTCGGCCTGACGCCAGGCGATCTAGGGTTGCTGTTCAGCGCTTTCTTCTGGTCGTACGCCATTCTGCAGATACCGGTTGGAATCGTGCTCGACCGGCTTGGCGTCACGACCGTGAGCCGCATCGGCGCGTTTCTTTGGGGCGTCGCTTCCGGCGTGGTCGCGTTCGCGACCGGCTTCGGCTCAATCTTCGCCGCGCGTGTCTTGCTCGGTGTTGCGGAGGCGCCTGCTTTTCCAGCCAATTCCAAGGCCACCGGCTATTGGTTCCCGCGCGGCGAGCGCGCGAGGGCGACCGCGATCTTCGACGCCGCCGCGAAATTCGCCAATGTCATTGGCGTGCCGTTAGTGGCGGTCGCTGTCGTGACCTTCGGCTGGCGCTGGGGCTTCGGCCTTACTGCGATCATGAGCTTTGCCTACTTTCTCGCCTACTGGTTCATCTACCGTGATCCGAGCGCCGATCCGAAGCTCAGCCGCGCGGAACACGACTACATCCGCAAGGGCGGCGCAACGCCTGAAGGCGAGTCCGAGGCGAGCCCTATCGGGATGCTGGGTTACCTGCTGCGCAATCGCAAGGTTTGGGGGCTTACCATCGGCTTCGCCGCTTACGGCTATTCGTTTTACCTCTTCCTCACTTGGCTGCCGGGCTACCTTGTCAGCGAGATGCACATGAGCATCATCAAGTCGGCGGGCTACGCGGCGATTCCGTGGGCTTTCGCGACCATCTCCGATCTCGTCGTCGGCGGCTGGCTCATCGATCACTTGCTCGCGAAGGGCTACGATGACACGAAGACGCGCAAGGCGGTGCTGGTCGGCGGCATGGTTCTCGGCCTCGCCGTGTTCGGCGCGACGATGACGACAAGCCCGGTGTGGGCGATCGTTTGGATCACCATTGCGCTCAGCGGGCTTGCGGCGGCGGCGCCGGTCGGTTGGTCAATTCCCTCGCTCATTGCTCCCAGGGGCGGAACAGGGACGATTGGCGGCGTGATGAACTTTTTCAACAATCTCATGGGCGCGATCGCTCCCGCAGTCACTGGGTTCGTTGTCGGCGCGACGAATTCTTTTTCGCTTGCGTTCCTGGTGGCGGGGATTGTGCTGCTCGTCGGCATCTTCTTCTTCGTCGTCGTGCTGGGCCGGATCGAGCCGATCCCCGAGCCGGACGCGGGCGCGACCTCTCTCTCGCCAGCGTGAGAGACCGATGAACGACGTTAAAAACGGAACCGCCCTGGTCGTGATGGGCGTGTCGGGCAGCGGTAAGACGACCGTTGCCGAGCTGCTCGCCAAAGAGCTCGGCTGGCCCTTCATGGAGGGCGACCGCCTGCATCCTCCGGCCAATGTCGAGAAGATGCGGCAGGGAGTTCCGCTCACCGACGCCGACCGCTGGCCTTGGCTCGACCGGATTGGCGAGGAGCTCAAAAGCTGGGCCGCCGAAGGGAAGTCTGGCGTACTGACCTGCTCGGCGCTCAAGCGCGCCTATCGCGACCGCATCCGCTCCGCCCGGCCTGACACTCGCTTCATCTACATAAAAGGCTCGGAAGCGCTGATAGCGGCGCGGGTCGCCGCACGCCACCACGAATACATGCCGGCCTCGCTGCTGCGCAGCCAGTTCGAAACGCTGGAGGAGCCGACGCCGGACGAGCCGGGAATCGTGACCGTCGACGCGGGTGGCTCCGCCGATCAAGAAGTCGCCGGCGTCATCGCCACGCTCAATCTTACCGTCTCCCGACCGCCCTAGCCGGGTTGCGCGGCAAAGACGACCCGCAGGTTGCATGCGGCTCTCGTGACCGTATAAATGCGGTCGATGTTTCAGGGGGCGACCGCCCTCAACTGTCATGGCCGGGCTTGACCCGGCCATCCACGCGTCTCCATCCGGGCGATCGCGGCCAACGCGCTTCGTGCCGCTTTCCGGCCTCCCGGCGGACGAGTTCCGACTCGCCTTTCGAAGCGGAGCGACGTGGATGGCCGGGTCAAGCCCGGCCATGACGGGTCTGATCTTTGAAGAAAGCCCTGCCCTCCATGCCGAGCCCAACGAAGCCGCAAGTCAAGCGCGTCGTCCTCGCCTATTCGGGCGGGCTGGACACGTCGATCATCCTCAAGTGGCTGCAGACCGAATATGGCGCGGAGGTCATCACCTTCACCGCCGATCTCGGCCAGGGCGAGGAGCTCGAGCCCGCGCGCAAAAAGGCTGAGCTGCTCGGCATCAAGCCCGAGCACATTTTCATCGAGGACGTGCGCGAGGAATTCGTGCGCGACTACGTGTTCCCGATGTTCCGCGCCAACGCGCAATACGAGGGGCAATATCTGCTCGGCACCTCGATCGCGCGGCCGCTGATCGCCAAGCACCTGGTCGAGATCGCTCACAAAATGAGCGCCGACGCGATCGCCCATGGCGCAACCGGCAAGGGCAATGATCAGGTGCGCTTCGAGCTCTCGGCTTATGCGCTCGAGCCCGACATCAAGATCATCGCGCCCTGGCGCGAATGGGGCTTCGCCTCACGCAATGCGCTTCTCGCCTTCGCTGAGCAACATCAGATCCCGATCGCCAAGGACAAGCGCGGGGATGCGCCTTTTTCGACCGACGCGAACCTCCTGCACGTCTCGTCCGAGGGTAAGGTTCTTGAGGACCCGGCGGAGGAGACGCCGGCTTATGTTTACTCGCGCACCGTTCATCCCGAGGACGCGCCTGACAAGCCGACCATTGTCGAGATCAGTTTCGAGAAGGGCGATCCAGTCGCGATCGACGGCAAGGCGATGAGCCCCGCGACGCTGCTCACTGCCCTCAACAAGCTCGGCCACGACAATGGCATCGGCCGGCTCGATCTCGTCGAAAACCGCTTCGTCGGCATGAAGTCGCGCGGCATGTACGAGACGCCCGGTGGCACGATCCTGCTCGCGGCGCACCGCGCAATCGAATCGATCACCCTCGACCGCGGCGCCGCTCATCTCAAAGACGAGCTGATGCCCAAATACGCCGAGCTCATCTACAACGGTTTCTGGTTCTCGCCCGAGCGCGAGATGCTGCAGGTCCTCATCGACAAGAGCCAGGAAATGGTCGCGGGCCGCGTGCGGCTGAAACTCTACAAGGGCGGCGTCCATGTGATCGGCCGCGACAGTCCGAACTCGCTCTACGACCAGGACCTCGTGACCTTCGAGGAAGGCGCCGTCGCCTACGATCATCAAGACGCGGCCGGGTTCATCAAGCTCAATGCGCTCCGCCTGCGGACGCTGGCGAAGCGGAGGAAGAAGTCCGCGAAGGCGTAAATCAGTGCTGAGCCGGCGTGGTTTCCCCCCGGATCGGCAACGCGATCAGGGCGGCGATCGTCTTGGGCGTGCGATCGTTCTCATCGAGCTGATGCGACGCTGGTCTCGTTCTGCGGCGACGGCGTGAAGAAGATTGGGCCGACGACCTTCGAGATGGTTGCGAAAGATTATACGCCTCAGCGCGACATCGACGTGCTCTTCATCAAGACGAATGCGAACCGATGATGAGGGCGCCTCAAGGCAATCGGCGCTGATCGAGGCGACCCGTTGGGATTAATAACATATGATATATGATATATTGTACTCCTCGCTCAAAAGCCGATCTGACCTGCCGTTTTTTGAGCGCGGAACTAAACGGGGTCCTAACCTGCTGAAACCATTGACCCACGCCGGTAAAATTGCGGCTACGTGGCCGATTCTCATTCCAGCTTGATGCCCTTCGCCTTGGCTGCGGCCGCCACGAACTTCATGGTCTGCGAAAACGCGTCCTTGAGCGGCTCGGCGGTCGCGCGATCGGAAATCTCGGCAAACCGGGCGGCGATCGTCTCGGGGGTGCGCTCGCTCTCATCGAGATAAAGTCCCGGCGTCTCGGCGATATGCGTCACCGCGAAGACGCCCGCGCCCGCGCCAAGAATGACGCGCGAGGGCGCATCCTCGCTCACCAGAAACAGAACGCCCGGCGTCACCGATTCCGGCGTCATAAGCTCCGCGGCGACGGGCGACAGCAGGCCCTCCGTCATGCCGGTGCGCGCCGTCGGCGCCAGGATGTTGACGCGGATATTGGTCTTCGCGCCCTCAAGGTGCAGCACGTTCATGAGCCCGATCATCGCCGCCTTCGCGGCGCCGTAGTTCGCCTGGCCGAAATTGCCGTAGATGCCCGAGGCCGAGGACGTGAGCAGGATACGCCCATAGTTGCGTTCCCGCATGCCCGCCCAGACCGCCTTCGTGCAATTGGCCGAGCCGATCAGGTGCACGCGGAGGACGAACTCGAAATCCGCCATCTCCATCTTAGCGAAGGTCTTGTCGCGCAGCACGCCGGCGTTGTTGACGAGAATGTCGACGTGCCCCCACAGCCTTTCGGCGCGGGCAACCATTGCGGAGACCTCCATAAAATTGGCGACGTCCGCGTTGTCCCCGATCGCTGTCCCGCCAGCGGCGCGAATCTCTTCCACAACCGTCATGGCATTGTTGAAGCCGACATCATTGACGACGACGTTCGCTCCGCGCGCCGCAAGTCCCAGAGCATGCGAACGTCCGAGACCGGAGCCAGCGCCGGTGACGATGGCCACTCTGCCTTGAAAGTCGATCGTCATAAGATTTCCCGTGCGGGCGCCTCACTCTGCCAGGCGTCGCTTCCGGGATAGGTTAGTCCGTGCGGGGCTAAGCTTACAACATCGCGCCGTTAACGTTAGCCGTGAGCGACTAATCCGAGGTCAGATTGCGCTCCCGTCGGCCTTCGCGAGAACGCAGCCCGAAATCAGCCAGTCACCGTTCGGCACGCGCCGAAAACTGTAGAGCGCTGTCCATACCACATTGTCGTTGTCGACGAGGGTCGCCTCAAGGCTCGCCTCATCGCCCGATTCTTTAAAGGCGCCAAAATCGACGCTGCGGTGCCTATAGACAGGCGCATAGTGGTCGCGAACCATCGCTATGAAGTGGTCGGCGTCGCTAAACATTTCCTTGATCGTCGGAGCGGCAAGCCCGTAAGCGGCGTCCGCATCGTCCCGCTCAAAGGCGTCGAACTGCCGCTCGACGAGGGCGCGTGAGCTGGCGGGGGTTAATTCCTCTGCGGATGCGGTTCCGATCAAGAGGGCCATTGCGACCACGGCCGCTCCGATCATTTTCCTCACTGGCCCCATGATCGCCTCGAGCTGTCCCATCCTTTAAACGCGCGCCGCCGCAAAATGGTTTCCTTTGGCGCGGAGATCTGACCGCGCTTCCTCAAACTTAACGCCACGCGCCGGCACCCGAGGATAGTCCAAATCTGTTCGCGCTTTGTTACACAGGCGTCACATTCGCGCGTCAAAGACCGGTCTGGCGGGAAAATGCGTGTCCCCGTCGACGATTCGCTCATGCGAAGCGGCGCCCATGCCTGGAAAAACCGGAAGCGACCTGGAAGAACTCCGCGCCCTGCTTGCCGAGGTGAAAGCGGTGCGCGAGGACGTCGAGCACCAAGGCGCCGAACTTATAAGGGGGTGGGGCATCGACGCAGACAAGTCGAAGGTCACGCCTCGCGCTCTGAATCTCTCCCAATATGTCGCGCTGCGCGAACACGACCTCCCCGACTTGCAATACCGTCTAACCGCCCGGGGGCTCTCTTCCCTCGGCCGTTGCGAAAGTGACGTCGCACTGGCGCTCGATACGCTCGTTGCGACGCTCAAACGTCTTACCGGCGAATCGGGCGCGGCCTATCCGTCGCCACTATTGGCGAAGGCGGGCGCCACGGAGCTGGAGGCGGAGGCCGACCGACTGTTCGGCAAGCGGCAAAAAGGCAGCCCCCGCGCGCGGGTGATGGCGACCTTGCCGCCCGAAGCGGCGACGGAACCCACATTGGTCGACAATCTAGTGAGCGCTGGCATGGACTGCGCGCGCATCAATTGCGCCCACGACGACCCAGAAACGTGGGGGCAAATGGTCGAGCATGTGCGCGCGGCCTCGGCGCGGCTCGAGCGTCCCTGCCGGGTTCTGATGGACATCGCCGGCCCCAAGTGCCGCATCCTCAGAGTGAAGGCGCCGCCGAAAACTCGCCTCGTGCGCGGCGACCGCATCGTTCTGGTCGACGAATTGCGCGAGAAGACCAAAGAGCCGTTGGCGTTTTCTCTCAATTTTCCGGAACTCGTCGACCAACTCGCCGTCGGTTCCGAAATCTTCATCGACGACGGCAAAGCGGCGGCCCGCGTGGTTTCCAAGGGGCCGGGCCGGGCGGAGATCGAGGTCTACGCCGCCCGCGAGAAGGGGGTGCGACTGAAGCCCGGCAAGGGCGTCAATTTTCCTTCGACCGAACTCGATCTGCCGCCGCTGACCTCCAAGGACTTCCGCGACCTCGACTTCATCGCCGAGCATGCCGACCTGATTGGCTTTTCGTTCGTGCAGCGAGTCGACGACATCGAGCTCCTGCAGGACCATCTCGTGGCGCGCGCGCCCAAGCGCGAGCCGCCAGGGTTAGTGTTGAAGATTGAAACGCCGCTCGCAGTGCGCAATCTGCCGCCCCTCATCCTGCAGTCGGCGGCGCACAATCCGACCGCGGTCATGATCGCCCGCGGCGACCTCGCCGTCGAGCTCGGCTTCGCCAGGCTCACCGAAATGCAGGAGGAAATCCTGTGGCTCTGCGAGGCGGCGCACACGCCAGTGGTGTGGGCGACTCAAGTCCTCGACAATTTTGTGCGCGACGGCGTAGCGAGCCGCGCCGAGATGACCGACGCGGCGATGGCTCAAGGCGCGGAATGCGTGATGCTCAACAAGGGGCCGTATCTCGCCGAGGGCGTCGCGTTCCTGCGCGATGTGCTGACCCGCATGGATCGCCACCGGGCCAAGAAATTCGCCCGCTTCGCCCCGCTCAAGCAATGGGCGTAAGTGAGAGCCGATCAGGCTGCGCTCGATAGGAAAGACGCGGACCTGGCCTCGATCAGCCCATCAACAGCTCTCCGAATAGCTGCCAGCTTTGGCCGTCGAAGCCTGCGAGCTGCATCTGACGGATCGGGCTGAAATTGGTTGGCGAGGTATTGATCTTCATCCCCGGCAGCAGCAGCGGAAGCTCGAGGTCCTTAAGGTTGGCCGCCTGCTTCATCACATTGTCGCGCGAAAGATCGTTACCGCATTGCTTGAGCACCTGCACCATCGTCGCCGCAGCGCCGAAGGCGTAGGATGCGTTGGCGTCGTTGAGTTCGGCCGGGGACATGTATTTGGCGACAAAGGCCGCCCATTCCTTCATGCCCGGGTCGTCCTTCCAACGGGCGTCGGTAGGGTCCTTTCCGTAATAGGCGGTGATCAGACCCTTCGACTTATCGAGGCCGGCGGGCTTGAGCACGGTGGTGACCGAGACCGAGACATTCGTGATGTAGCGCACCGCATTCCAACCGAGATCGAACGACTTGCGGATCGCCTGAGCAGCGAACTTCGGCGTCGCTGCAATGACGAGGAGGTCAGCGCCGGAGCCTTGCAGCGTCACGACTTGCGAGTCGACCGTCGGCTCAGACGTCTCGTAGGAAACCTCCTTGACGATCATTCCGGCGTGATCCGCGCCGAGCCCGTCCTTAAGCCCGATCAGATAGTCCTTGCCGAAGCCATCGTTCTGATAGAGCACCCCGATCTTGGCGTCCGGCTTGGTCGCCAGAATGTGCTTGCTGTAGATGCGGGACTCCGTCTGGTAGTTCGGATTGAAGCCCATCGTCCAGGGAAAATGCTGCGGATCGGAGAATGTCGCGGCGCCGGTGGAAACGAAGAGCTGCGGCACCTTGTTGTCGTTGAGATATTGCCGGATCGCCAGGTTCGGCGGAGTCCCCAGCGTCTGGAACAGGAACGCGACCTTTTCATCCTCGACCAGTCGGCGCACCTGCTCGACCGTCTTCGGCGGGCTGTAGGCGTCGTCGAGGCTGATGAGATTGATCTTGCGGCCATTGATGCCGCCCTGCTCGTTGATCATCTTGAAATAGGCGGCCTCGGTGCGGCCGATCACGCCATAGGCGGACGCCGGGCCGCTGTAAGGCATGGTCTGCCCGATCTTGATCGTCGTGTCGGTAACGCCGGGCGTGTCGGCTGCTGGCGCGAGCCGGCGCTGGTGGCGAAAGCCGCGACGGCGGCGCTCGATTGCAGAAATGTCCGTCGACTGATCATTGCCTGTCCTCCCATTTGATCGCTTCGATGGCGACCGAGCCATGCGCGCCCTTGTCCGCCTGCGGAGCAGAGGCGCGCTAAAAACCACCGTATTTCCTTTAGCCGCTCATCATGTCGCCGAACGCTCGCCAACTCTCACCATCGAAGCTAGCGAGCTCCATTTGACGGATTGGGCTGAAATTCGTCGGCGAGGTGTTGATGCTTAATCCCGGCAGACCCATCGGCAACATCAGATCCTTGATATTTGCCGCCTGTCGCATGACATTCTCACGCGACAGATCGTTGCCGCACTGTTTGAGCACTTGGACCATGGTGGCCGCAGTTCCAAATCCGTAAACCACGTTCGAGTCAGTCAGATCGCTTGGCGTCAGATATTTGCCCACGAACGCTGCGAACGCCTTATAGCCTGGGTCGTCTTTCCAGCGGGCGTCGGTAGGGTCTTTGCCGTAGACTGCCGTGATGACGCCCTTCGATTTTTCGAGACCCGCGGGCTTCATGACCGCTGCAACGGACTGCGAGACGTCGGTCATGTACCGAACGGGCGACCAGCCTAGGTCGTAAGTCTTGCGGATAGCCTGCGCTGCGAATTTCGGCGTCGCCGCATAGAGGACCGTGTCGACGCCTGCTCCCTGCAACGTCACGATTTGAGAATCGACAGTGGGCTCCGACGTCTCGTAGGAAACTTCCTTGATCACCATGCCTGCATGGTCTGCGCCGAGGCCATTCTTGAGACCGATCAGGTAGTCCTTCCCGAAGCTGTCATTCTGGTAAAGTACGCCGATCTTCGCGTCAGGTTTCGTCGCGACGATACGTTTGCCGAAGATTGCGGCTTCGGTCTGGTAGTTCGGCTGCCAACCCATGGTCCAGGGGAAATGCTCCGGATCGGAGAACATGCTTGCGCCAGTTGCGACAAAGAGTTGCGGAATCTTCTTGTCGTTCATGTATTGCCGCACGGAGGCGCAACACGCGGTTCCGAGGCTGTTAAACAAAAAGGCGACCTGCTCCTGCTCGATGAGGCGGCGCGTCTGCTCCACGGTCTTCGGCGGGCTATAGCCGTCGTCGAGGCTGATGAGCGTGATCTTCCGTCCGTTAATCCCGCCCTGCTCATTGATCATCTTGAAATAGGCGGAATCCGCCTTGCCGATCACGCCATACGCCGAAGCCGGGCCGCTGTAGGGCATGGTCTGCCCGATCTTGATCTCAGTGTCGGTCACGCCTGGCGCATTATCGGCCCAGGCCGAACGCGCCCCGGCTGCAAAGGCCGCGGCGGCAGCGCTCGATTGCAGGAATATCCGTCGACTGATCATGGCGATTCTCCCTTTCCACTGTAATTCGCAGCGACATCGGCGCCGCCGCCCTTTTCAATTTTCGCCTGCCGCGACGAGGCAAGCGCTCGCGCCGCCGCCCGCACCGCGCCCATTGCTCCAGTCGGCAGCGCGGCCATTACCAGAATGAGCAACACTCCGTAAATCGCCCCTGGCAGCGCCTTGGCGCCTTCGCCGAAATTGACCGTAAGCTGGTCGGCGATGTTCGGCACGAACTCAATGAACAGAGCGCCGAACAGCGCGCCGCCGAGCGAACCGAGTCCGCCGACGACGATGCCGACCAGAAAGGCGAGCGAGAGCGGCAGCCCGAAGCTCTCCGGCGAGACGAAGCCGACAGCGATCGCGCTCAAGCCCCCCGCCACGCCAGCATAGAGCGCGCTGACGCCGAAACACGTGGTCTTGTAGAGCGCCGCGTTGATCCCCATCGTCTCGGCGGCGATTGGCTGATCGCGAATGGCGACCAATCCTCGTCCGATCCGGCCCAGTACCAGGTTTCGCGCCGCCCAGTAGAGCGCCGCGGCCCAAGCGAGGCATACGAGGTAGAGCCATTGATCGGCGTTTAGACCAATCCCGAGGGGCGCGTGGGGCTTCATGAGCGTGAGCCCCTGCGAGCCCCCAGTGAAGGTGTCGAAGCCCTTGTAACTCAGGATCTGCGGGGTCGCGACGGCAAGCGCGAAGGTGGCGAGCGCGAGATAAAGGCCGCCGAACCTGAGCGCCGGAAAGCCAAACAGAAAGCCGGCGATGAAGCACACAACGCTGGCCAACGGTATCGCCGCCCAGTACGGCAGGCCGAATTTCGTTATCAGGATCGCCGTTCCGTAGCCGCCAATAGCGAAGAAGGCGCCGTGGCCCAGCGATATCTGGCCGTTGAAGCCGGTCAGGAGATTGAGGCCAAGCAGCGCGGCAACGAAGATCAGCACCTGCGCGCCCTGATAGATATGGTAGCCCGAAGCGATGAACGGGAAGGCGAGCGCGACGACTCCGATCGCGGTGGCGGCGAGGGCGCCAAGCGCGCCGTCGGCGTCGGCCATGATCAGACCCTCACCACGAGGCGCCGCCCGAACAGTCCGGACGGCCGCCAGACCAGGACCGCGATGATGATCGCAAGAGCGACCGAGAGCTTGACCTCGTCGCCCACCACATAGGCGCCGATGAGATTGCCGAGCACGCCGACTGCGATGCCGCCAAGCACTGCGCCAAACGGGTTGTCGATTCCGCCCAACACCGCGCCGGCGAACGCATAGAGCAGCACCCCGCCCATCATGTTGGGATCGAGATAGACGATCGGCGCCGCCATCATGCCGGCGACCGACCCGATCGCCGCCGCCAAACCCCAGCCGATCGCCAGCATCCACCCGACGCGAATACCAACCAGCCGGCTCGACACAGGATTTTGCGCCGCTGCACGCATAGCGAGGCCTAACGGAGTGAAACGGAAAAACGCGTAAACCAGCGCCAGCACGCAGAAGGTCACGAGAATGGCTCCCGATTCGTGCGCAGACATATAGCCAGCGCCAAACCACGGGCGACCCGAGAACGGTGAGTCGAACGAGGTTACCGAATAGCCGTAGAGCCACCCGGCAAGCGAATTGAAGATCAGGCTGAGCCCAATGAACACGATCACGGAAGCCAGAATGGGCGCGTTGGCGAACGGCCTTACAACCAGCCGCTCGATCACCACCCCGCCGATAAACGAGGCGACGACAGTGGCGAAGAAGGCGAACCAGTAGGGTTCCCCCAAGTCCATCAGCTTCCAGGCGAAATAGGTCGAGAACATCGCCATTTCGCCTTGCGCGAAATTGATGAGATGCGTCGCCTGGTAGATCATCACCAGCGCCAGCGCCATGGTCGCGTAGACCCCGCCGAGCGCCAGTCCGGATGCAAGTTGATGCAGAAATTCTCCCAAGCTTCTCAGGGCTCCCTTGGCTAGTAACCGAGATAGGCGCGACGGACCGCATCGTCGGCGCGAAACGCCTGCGACGGGCCGCTGAGCGCCACTCTTCCGGTTTCGATCAGCACAGCACGGTCCGCGAGATCGAGAGCAAGCGAGGCGTTCTGCTCAACGATCAGGAGGCTCACGCCCTCGTCGCGATTGATCCCGGCCAGCGCGCGAAAGATTTCCGCCACGACCAGCGGCGCAAGGCCGAACGATGGCTCGTCGAGCATCAGGAGATTCGGCCGCATGAGAAGCGCGCGCGCGATCGCCAGCATCTGCTGCTCGCCGCCTGACAGCGTTCCTGCTTGCTGGCCGCGCCGTTCGGCAAGGCGCGGGAACAGGCCGAACACGCGATCGAAATCCTCGCGAACGCTTTGCCGATCGGCGCGCACATAGGCGCCGAGGCGCAAGTTCTCCTCGACGGTGAGATCGACAAACGTGCCGCGCCCATCAGGCACATGCGCGATCCCAAGACGGGCGACGTCCTCAGTCGCTAGCGCGCCAATCGGGCGGCCACGAAAGCGAATGTCGCCTGTGCGACGGATGAGGCCGCTCAGCGCCCGCAAGATCGTCGTCTTGCCGGCGCCGTTGGCGCCCAGCACCGCGGTCACGCCTCCGTCCTCGACCTCGAAATCGACGCCGTGGAGCGCCCGCGCCGGGCCGTACCAGGCTTCGAGACCCTTCACTTCCAGGATCGGCGCGGTCAATTCGCGCTCCCGAGATAGGCGCGCACCACCTCGCGATTGGCCCTGACCTCGTCGGGCTTGCCGTCGGCGATCACCCGGCCAAAGTCAAGCGCGACGACCTGGTCGCTGACCCGCATGACCAAATTCATGTGATGCTCGACCAAGAGCACAGCGACGCCACGCCGGTCACGGATGGCGCGGATTTCATCCGCCAGCCCGTCGACTTCCGAGTGGTTGAGCCCGCCGGCCGGTTCGTCCAGTAGCAACAGTTTTGGGCCTTTGGCGAGCGCGCGGGCAAGTTCCACCCGTTTGCGGATTCCGAATGGCAACGCGCCCGCCGGACGATCTGCAACGGCCTTGAGACCGAATTCCTCGATTAACGCATCAGCGTGCTCGGTGATCTTCACTTCCTCGCGCCTCGACGCCGGCATGGCCAACGCGTTGGTGAGGAAGCCGCCCCGCGCCATCGCGTGGGCGCCGACGCACACGTTCTCGCGCACTGTCATGGTCGAAAACAGAGCGACGTTCTGGAACGTCCGAGCGATGCCGAGGGAAGCGAGTTCATGCCTGGCGCAGCTGGCAAGCGGTCGGCCGTTAAACACGATCGATCCTGCGCCCGGGTCATAGAGACGCGAGATGCAATTGAAGAGTGTCGTCTTGCCGGCGCCGTTGGGGCCGATCAAACCGCAGATCGCCCCGCGCGCGACCTCGAAGGAGACATCTTCGAGCGCGGTCACGCCGCCAAACCGGATCGTCACCCCCCGGACCGCCAGCAGGGCGGAGGCCTGGAGGTCCGCATCGTTATCCGCGCCTCCGACTCGCGCCTCGGCCAGCTCCATGGACTTTCCGTTCCCCATTATCGTCCGGCCCGTCAAGCCAGCCTTTAGTCGCAGTGTTGACGTTTCCAGCCGGATTGTCACGTAGTTTTCCTGCTCGAGCGGCTCGTTGAACTCAATGACTCGGGTCGCTAACAAGAAACACATGACGGCGGATATCTATTCTGAACGCGATCGAGGTGAGGAGCGGCACCGGTTCCTGTCACGCCCGGCGGGCAAGGAAATCAAGCGCCCCGGCCTTGAACACCTTGTCGCCAACCGCGAGATTGTGATCACGGCCGGGGATCAAGAGCGCCTCCGCCCGCGGCAGCAGGGCGATGAGCTTCGAAGGGTCGCCAGCAATCGCGTCGCGCTCGCCGACCCCGACCAGCGTCGGCTGGGTGATGCACGCGGCATCCGCCGGCGTCAGGCTGCGGCGTGAGCCGCGGACGCAGGCGGCGAGCGCCGCACGGTCGCTTTCGGTCTGGTCGGCGAAGGCGCGGAACAGGCGCTGTGTCGGATCGGCGAGGGCGTCGAGCGACGGCGCCTCCATGGCTTCGGCGATCCCCTCCGCCAACCCGGCGTCGCGCACCAGCCGGTCGCCGAGCCCACCCAGAATAAGCGAGCGCACGAGGTTCGGCTCGGCGAGCGCGAGGAAGCTCGCGATCCGCGCGCCCATCGAATAGCCCATCACGTCGGCGCGCTCGACGCCTAAATGCGCGAGCAGGTTCGCAGCGTCTCGGGTCATCAGATCGGCGTGATAGTCGGCGGGCGCGTAGAGCTTTTCGCTTTGCCCATGGCCGCGATTGTCAAACGCCACGACGCGCCGCCCGGACTTGGTCAGAGTCTCGACCCAACGCGGATTGACCCAGTTGATGCGATGGTTCGAGGCGAAGCCATGAATGAGCAGGATCGGCTCGCTAAGGTCGCGCCCCTGCGGCCTGGCGTCGATGAACGCGATGCCGACGCCGGCGGACGAAAAATGTTCAACGGCGTCCCCCAAGTGATCGTCCTGCATGGGCGCTCCTGGTAGGTCGGCTACGACGCTACAGTCGGAACCTTTGCTTGATCATTTTCATCGTGACGCCGGTGCCGAGCAGCCGGCGCAGCGGGATCAAGCGACGCGCGTCGGCGCCGGCGATATAGCGCATGCGGTCGCTTGGGTCGGTCGCCGCCAGGTAGATAACCTCGGCGACCGTTTCGGGCGTGCTCGAATTCGAGATGTACTGGGCGCGCGCAGCTTTCACCTTGTCCATGAAGGGCGCGTAGGCAGGTACGCGGGAGACGTTCCAGACGTCTTGCGAACGGCCGCCGAACTCGGTCTTGATTGCGCCGGGCTCTATCACCTTGACCTTAACGCCGAACGTCCCGAGTTCGTACCACAACCCTTCCGACAGGCCCTCGACCGCGAATTTAGTCGCATTGTAGACGGCGTAGGCCGGGACCGTCATGATTCCGCCGATCGACGAGATATTGATGAGAACGCCGGCTTTTCGCTCGCGGAAATGCGGCGCCACCGCCTGAACACAGGCGATGAGCCCGAAGACGTTGACGTCGAACTGACGCTCGATCTCCTTACGTCCGCCTGCCTCGACCGGCCCGAAAGCGCCGTAACCGGCGTTGTTGAGCCACACGTCGATCCGCCCGTAAGCCTCGATCGCTTCGGCGACCGCGGCCCTTGGGCCTTCAGGATCCTGCACGTCGAGCGCAATGAGCTTGAGCTGCGCCTGCGCTTTGAGGTCCTTCTCCGCTGCGGGGTTGCGCATGGTGGCGACGACGTTCCAGCCTTTCTCGAGGAAGAGCCGCGCCGTCGCCTTGCCGATGCCGCTGCTGGCGCCGGTGATGACGATGATCTTCGTCGTCGAGTCGGCCAATTGAGATCCTCCGGTTGAGGGCCAGGGCGCAGGTTCAAGTTCACAGCCGACGAGAGCGCCATCTGGCGGTGAACCTTACCGCGTGGCGCACGAGACGCGAAGTCCGGGGTCAGAGCGAGGTGGCGAAAGCGGTCAGCCAATCCGGCGTCGCTGCGACGAGGACCGCTTCGACGTTATGATCGAGGCCAGTCAGGACTGCGGTTCCGATGATTGCGAACGCTGCGCCGAGCGCAATCCTGCCGCCTGCGCCAGCCCAGGCGAAGCGCGCCTTCGACGCGATGCGGCCGACCGTATAGCCGACGGCGATGAGCGCGCCCGCGGCGCCGAGCGCGTAAGCCGACATCGTCGCCATCGCTGCCGCAACCGAGCCGCCTTTGGCGGCGAGCAGCAACGCTGCGCCCAGGATCGGGCCGGCGCATGGCGCCCAAGCGAAGGCGAGCACGCTTCCCGCCGCCGCCTGCCCGGCGAGCCCGACGTTCGGCAGCCGATGACCCAAGACGCCGGCCGCGCGGTCGGCAAAACCGAGCCGGCGCTCGATCGCATCGCCGATCGCCGGCACGAGCAGCGCCGCACCGATGGCGATCATGATCGAGGCGGACACCGCACGCGCCCAATCCCAATCGCCGAACGCGACGCCAAACGAGGCGAGGACACCTCCAACAACGCCGAATGTCGCCGCCAGTCCGAGGGCGAGCGCGATCGGACCACGCGGGTCCTGAGAGCGCGCGCTCGCAATCACGACCGGCGCCAGCGGCAGCACACAGGGGCTGAGGATGGTCAGCATCCCCGCCGCAAAGGCGAGCGGAAGGTTGAGGATGAGGTTCACATCGCGGCCTTAACGACCTTGATCACCGCCTCTCGCGAGGTCTCCCAGGACATGCGCTTAACTTCCTTGCCGCCCTTGTACGCAATCAGCGTCGCGCGCGGACAGTCCAGCTTGGCGACGACATCCTTCTGCTTGTCGTAGTCGACGAGGAAGAAACTCACCCCGGCATAGGCGGGGTCGTTCTTCAGGTCGTCGAGGATCGAGGCCTGTGCGCGGCATTGAAGGCACCACGAGGCGCGGACATGGACGATGACGGGCTTGCCGGATGCGATAGCCTTCTGCGCGGCCTCCGGGTCGTACGGCTGAAACTCGAACGCCATCGCCGGAACCGCGCACGCCGCCGACGCAGCGCCGACAAGGGCCAGAAACGCTCTCCTGCTCCGCATTCCCGTTTCCCGATTTTGCCTTGCCTGATCCGTTATGCTCAGGGCGCCGCATGATGCCGTCGCGATGATCAGCCTCGCGACACGAGCCGAAAACGGCTAACATCCGTCGGCTGGCATACATATCACAAAAGCGGCCGTTTTCAGCGCGCCGGGACAGGGGAGGAAAGCCGTGCAAAGATTTGGACCGATCAGCAGAGGGATCGCGATCGCAACGCTGTTGTGCTTGGCAACGCCGCAGGCCGAAGCCATCGAAGTGTACGGACCGGGTGCCGCCGCCCCGCGATTGGACGCCGGTCTGCTCTTTCAGGTCCGTGGCGGAGGAGCGCGCCACGGCGGAGGCGCCATGCATCGCGGCGGCGGCATGCATCATGGAATGAACCGCGGCGCCGTCAATCGAGGCGGCCACGTCGCGCATCGCGGAAACTTCCACGGCGCGAATCGAAACGTCAGCCGAAATGTGAATCGCAACATCAATCGCAATGTGAATCGCAACGTCGGTCGCAGTGTTTACCGCGCGGGCCACTGGGGCAATTGGTCGCGGCCTGGCCGGTATTACTGGCCGGTTGGCGGCGCCGTCGCGGCGGGCGCGGCGCTCGGATTCGTCGGGGCGGCGGCTGCGGCCTCGTGGGCGGGCGCGGCTCCGGGTCCGAACCTTTGCTGGTACTACACCGACCCGAGCCGCCGGCAAGGTTTCTGGGACGCCTGCCCCTAGATTGAAAGCCCGCACCGCTCAGGCGAGAGCGCGCCGGGGTGTCCCGGTCAAGCCCTCGACGATTCAGTCGAATCGCCGAGCGCTTGATGTTTCTTTGACGGCGCGCGCTTTTTGCGAAAACGCCGATCCCGACTTTTTCGTGGGGCGCGCTAACAAAGTCGGGCAGCCTTCGTCCGTTGCTGGCCCGCGATGACGCGATCGCGGTTTGTTCGGAAAGTCGCCTCGGTTGCCCTTTGACGCATCGAGCGGATAATCGGGCGGCGGCCGCTGCTGGCCGCCCTTCCCAAGGCTCATCATGCGCATCGCATTGCTCGTCGGCGCCCTCGTCATAACTCTCGCTGGTTACAGCTCGGCTCACGCCGATTCCTCCATCCTGACCTATCACGGCTCGCTCGATCGCGCGGGCAGCTACGTAATGCCCGGCCTCACCTACGAGCGCGCCCGCGGCCTGCATCTCGACGCGTCGTTCAGCGCGACTTTTCCGGGTCAGGTCTATGCGCAGCCGCTCCTCTGGCGGCAGCCGGGAACAGGCGCCGGCGTGCTGATCGTGGCGACCGAGGAAGACGAAGTCTACGCGTTCGACGAAAAGACCGGCGCGCAAGTCTGGAAGCGAACGCTTGGCGAGCCCGCCGCGCAAGGCGGGCTTCACTGCGGCAACATCTGGCCGCTCGGCGTGACCGGCACGCCGGTCATCGATGCGGCGCGCGCAACCCTTTATCTCGACGCCGCAGTCATGCGCGACAACCAGTCCCGGCACGAAATCTATGCGCTGTCGCTCGCCGACGGGACGGTCGAGCCCGGTTGGCCAGTCGACGTGGCGACGGCGGTTCACGGACGCTTCGATTCGATTGTGCAGAACCAGCGCGGCGCGCTCGCCCTGTTCGGCGGCCGGGTCTTTGTTCCCTTTGGCGGCCTCGCCGGCGATTGCGGCGTCTATCACGGGATGGTGGTCGGCGTTTCCCAAGGCGATCCGGCCAAGGTCACGAGCTTCTCGACCGGGGGGCGCGGCGGTGGCATCTGGGCGCAGGGCGGGGTCACCAGCGACGGAAAGTCGCTGTTCGCCGCTACAGGCAACACCATATTCGTCAAGGAATGGGGCGACGGCGAAGCGGTGCTGCGTTTCAGTCCAGACCTCGCGCGTCCGGTCGCCCAGCGCGACTTTTTTTCCCCGTCCGACTGGCGCGACCTTGACGCCCGCGACCTCGATCTCGGCGGAACCGCGCCGATTCCAATCGACGTTCCGAGCGCCAAAGGCGTCCGGAAGCTGATCTTCGGGATCGGCAAAGACGGCGACGCCTATCTGCTCGACCGCGATAACCTCGGGGGCTTCGGCGGCCAGCTCGCCCGTGAACATGTGAGCGGACTCAAGACCATCGCGTCGCCGGCCGTTTGGACCGCCGTCGACGACGTCTTTGTCGCGCTGGAGGTGGAAGGCGCCAATTGTCCCCCGGAGAAGCCAGGGAAGGGACTTCTCGTCCTCAAGATCCGCGCCGACCCCGCGCCCGCGATCACCACCGCGTGGTGCGGTTCAGTCGCCAGCATCCACGGCTCGCCAATCGTCACGACCACAGATGGGCGCTCGAATCCGATCGTGTTCGCTATCGGCGCCGCGGGCGCCGGCGGCCTCTACGCCTTCCGGGGCGACACAGGCGAGCTTCTCGCCTCGCCGCGGGACCGCGTGCCCGGCACGAAGGACTTCGAGACTCTGATAGCCGCAGACGGCAGGCTTTTTGTCATCGGCGCCGGGAAGGTCTACGCGTTCGCGTTTTAGCCCGGTGGGTATATCGTGGTCGACAAGTTGAGTGGAGCGACCCTTATAGCTTGCTAGCCGACAAGCAACCGGCCACCGCCACAACCGGTCTAGGCTTTCCCAGGCGCGCAGGGGAACACCGCGGGCGGCAAGTGCGTTCGCCTGCGGACTGGTTTTGTGCGATAAGCCGGATAAGCGATTGGACTACGCAAGGAGGAAAGCATGATTCGGTCGAGTTTAGTCAAAAGCGCCTGCGTGGCGATCGCGCTCTCCGGCTTCTGTCCGCCTGAGGCCGGCGCCATCGAAATCCAGGGGTCGAACCCGTCAGCGCAGTTGAGCGACGGGTTGATCTCGAAGGCGTATATCGCGCATCGAGGCGCGACAGCTGTGGGACCACGCGGCGGCGTCTACCATCGCGGCGGCACCGCCGTTGGCGGCTATCGCGGCGGCGCCTATCGGGGCGGCGCCTATCGTGGAGGAGTTTATCGCGGCGGCGTTTATCGTGGCGCCGGCGTCTACCGCGGAGGCTACGGCGGCTGGGCCCGGCCCGGCTGGTATCGCTGGGGCCCGGGCGGGGCGATCGCGGCGGGCGCCGCCGTCGGCGTGCTCGCGGCAGGGGCGGCCGCGGCTTACGCTGGCGCCGCGCCCGCGCCGGGACTGTGCTGGTACTACACCGATCCGAGCTATCGCCAAGGCTTCTGGGACGCCTGCCAATGAGCTAAGAGCCGACCTCCGAACCGGCCGAGGCATCAATCCCTCGGCTTGGTCGCCCCGTGGAGGCGGTCTCGAATTCATCGAGATTCTTGGAGTTCTCGATCAGCCTCCTACCCGTGGTCAATTGTTGTTTGGCGCGGAACTTCGCGCCGATCGGCCTACCCGCTCATATTCGTCGACGGCTTCGCCGACTGTAGCGAAGAAAAACGGCGCGCCGATCTGATCGAACAGTCCGAAACGCTTCAATTTGTCCTTCACAGGGTCTTTGAGTTCGGCGAAGCAGAGTTTTGTCTCGGCATGCCGAAGTGATTCATTCAATTCTGAGAGCGCGTCGGCTGCGGTGACATCGACGCTGGTCACGGGCTCCGCCGCGACCACCAGCCATTCGAACTCGGGTCGGCGCCGTCGCGACAGCGTCGAGCGCGCGGTCCTTGAACAATTCCGCGTTGGCGAAAAACAGTGGCGCGTCCCACCGGAACAGCACCAGCCCTGGTGATTGGCGCGCGTCGGGATAGCGCGTGATGTCATGGTATCCCCTGACGCCCTCGACCCGTCCCAACACCGCAGAGTGCGGACGCCAACCGTCCCAGAGGAACTCGAGCACTGCAATCACCACCGCGATGCCGACTCCCTCGATGGCGCCAAAGACAGCGACGCCCGCAAAGCACACCATCGACAGCCAAAATTCCCATTGTTGAATCCTGAAAAGCCGCCTGAGGTCATTGATCTCGAACAGGCCGATCGCCGACGAGATGACGACTGCGGCCAACGCGGCGGTGGGGACGTGCTTTAGAAGATCCGGGGCTGATAACAAAAGCAGGGCGACCAAGACCGCGCCAACCACGCCGGTTAACTGCGTCCTCGAGCCGGCGGCCTCAGCGACCGGCGTACGAGATGAGCTGCTGCTCACCGGGAAGCCCTGAAATAATCCGGCGGCAAGATTGGCCACGCCGAGCCCTACCATTTCCTGATTGGGATCGACCCGCGTGCCGGTGCGCGCAGCGTAGGTGCGGGAAAGGACGCTGGTGTCGGCGAACGACACCAAAGAGACAGCAAAGCCGCCAATGATAACGGGAACAACGTCGGCGAATGGAATCCAGGGAATTGAAAACGCGGGCAGGCCGCGGGGCAGCGAACCCAGCACTGAGATATTCGCGCTCTCCGCCAAGTTGAAGACATAGGCGACAGCCGTCGCGCCGATCATGGCGACGAGGATGCCGGGAAAACGCTTGCGACTCTTTACCAGCAAAATCACGGCGAGAGTGGCCGCTCCCAGCGCGAACTCGACCCAATTGACCTTCCCGCCTACGATCGCGCTGGCGATTGACCAAAGGTCTCTCAAGGGTCCCGCGCTGCTGATCTTAAACCCGAGCAGTTTGGGCAACTGACTGATCAGCACAGTGAGCGCGATTCCATTCATGTAGCCGTAGCGGATCGGCTTCGACAAAAGCTCGGTCACAAAACCAAGCCGAGCAATCCCGGCGACGACAAGGATCGCTCCGGAGACAAGCGCCATCACGCCAGCGAGCGCGATCGCGCGATGCGGATCGCCCCCCGATAGCGGGGCGACGACCCCGAATATAACGGCCGCCAGTGAGGAATTGGGTCCAAGCACCAGGATCCGACTGGGCCCGAAGAGCGCGTAAGCCAGCAAACAAGCGATTGTGGCGTAGAGGCCGTAGATGGCGCCGACGCCAGACGCGACCGCGTAGGCGATGCCGACTGGCGCCAGCATCGTCGTCAACACGATTCCAGCGACCACATCGTGCGCCAGCCAAGCCAATTCGTAACTTCGCAAAGTAGCTAGGCCCGGCAACCATCTGAGCCAGCTTGTCTGCTTTGCTGCGCGCGAACCGACTTTGCTCAACTACCCTGACCCGATCGCAGCGGCGCGGCTCATAGAAAGCGGCGCGGCCGACCCAGTCTACCATGGGCGCTTCCGAGCCGCCGAGTCCTTGAGGCCCGCCATTTTCGGCTCGGCTGGGTCGCCTTGCCAAACTACGCCGATTGCCGCCAAGGTCGTGCCTTACCGCGCTTAAAGCCCGCGAGAGCCCCATGATCCCCAATTCGCCCCGGCCCTTGGACTTCGACCTAGGCGAGAGCGCCGTGATGATCCGCGACAGCGCCCGGTCCTTCGCCGAGAAGGAGATCGCCCCGCGCGCGGCGCAAATCGACCGCGACAACCTGTTTCCGCGCGACCTGTGGCCCAGGATGGGGGAACTCGGCCTGCACGGGATCACCGCGCCGGAGCAATATGGCGGCTTGGGATTGGGCTACATCGAGCATTGCGTGGCAATGGAGGAAGTATCGCGCGCCTCGGGATCGGTCGGGTTGTCGTATGGGGCGCATTCCAACCTCTGCGTCAATCAGATCGTGCGCAACGGCAATGACGAGCAGAAGGCGCGCTATCTGCCCAAGCTCATCTCAGGCGAGCACGTAGGCGCGCTCGCGATGTCGGAGCCGAACGCGGGCTCGGACGTCGTGTCGATGACGACCCGCGCCGAACGCAAGGGCGACCGCTACGTCATCAATGGCTCCAAGATGTGGATCACCAACGGTCCCCTCGCCGAGACCCTCGTCGTCTACGCAAAGACCGATCCAGCCGCCGGCGCGCGCGGCATCACCGCCTTCCTGATCGAGCGGAGCATGAAGGGCTTTTCCCAAGGGGCCAAGCTCGACAAGCTCGGCATGCGCGGCTCCGACACCGCGGAACTCATATTCGCCGACTGCGAAGTTCCTGCGGAGAACGTGCTGGGCAAGATCGGCAAGGGCGTCGACGTGCTGATGAGTGGCCTCGACTACGAGCGCGTAGTGCTCGCCGCAGGACCGCTCGGCCTCATGCAGGCGGCGCTCGACGTTGTCCTGCCCTATGTCCACGAACGCAAGCAGTTCGGCCAGCCGATCGGGACCTTCCAATTGGTGCAGGGCAAGCTCGCCGACATGTACGTGACGATGAATGCTGCGAAAGCCTACGTGTACGCCGTCGCCAAGGCATGCGACCGCGGGCAGACGACCCGCGAAGACGCGGCGGGCGCGATCCTCTACGCTGCCGAACGCACGACCCAAGTCGCCCTCGACGCGATCCAGATCTTAGGCGGAAACGGCTACACCAACGACTATCCGCTCGGGCGCCTGCTGCGCGACGCAAAACTCTACGAGATCGGCGCCGGCACAAGCGAAATCCGCCGCATGCTGATCGGCCGCGAGCTGTTTGAGAAGAGCGCGTGAGCTGCGGCCCCTAACGTCGCCGAAAGAGGGTCAAGCGGCTGAGGCAACTCGGCCCCTATTTGTTCGCCGTGGACAATAAGTCTTGCGGCGGGGCCAATGTCTCCTTCACTGGTCTTTATCGCCGTCGCTGAGACTGGCGCCGCTAGCTTTTCAGCGGGTCGGCGACCGCCGCGAGGGCGCGCGCCCTCAGCACGGGATCGTTGTTCGTGTTGGCGATCGGCAGGGCGGCGGCGGGATTGCCGATTTCGGCCAGGGCCTCGGCCTCTGCGTTGGTCGCGCTGTTCCGCACCGCATCGTTACGCGCCGCCGCGACGAAGGACGCCGCTTCCGCCGGTTGTCCACAGAGAACCAGCATCCTGGCCAGATAGGCGCCGCTCTCCGGCGATCCCGACGCAAAGACTTTCCGGGCCGTCGGAAGCAGCTCGGGCGAATGGCCGTATTTGACGAGCTTGACGAACGCGGCCTTTTGATTGTCCCTCGGCTGAGCCCGAATGAGAGCGAGCGCCTGTTCCCAGTTGCCAACCGCGGCCAGCGCGCTCACGACTTCCGCGACGACCGTTCCAGCGCCGAAGTAATCCGCCTTCGCCTTTGGGGGAAGGCCGTCGAGCGCGTCGGCGCATTGTTCGGCGGTCGCCCTGTTCTTGGTTCCCTCCGCGATTCTGGCGCAGGCCGCGACGCCATCGGGCGTCGCGAGGTCCAGATGGGCGAGCATCGGCGCGCTCACGTCCATCCGTCGAGCGTAGAGCAGCATCTCCAGGGTCTCGGTCACCGCGTTGATCCGGTCGGCGCCGGTGAGGGGCGCGAGGACCGCGAGCGCCTTGTCCGCCTTCCCCGCCATCAGGTCGCCGGCCATCTGCATGGCCGCGAGGTCGTAGCCGGAGATGCGCCAGGATTTGACGAGATCGGCGAAATCAGCCTCGCGCCCGTTGGCGACGAGCGCCGCCCCCGTCCTCCACATGTCGTACGAGCGCACCTCCGCCGGCCCGAACGGGAAGTCCTTCTCCCGGCTGGCGAGCTTCATCGCGACGAAGAGCGGGCCGATGTCTATGCCGCTGTAACTCTGGTCGAAACGGGAAACGAAGCTCGTCGCCAGGTCGAGCTGCCTCGCGTCCGCCGCCGACTGGATGAGGGCCGCGGCGGTTTGCCAGATCTGCAGCATGCGGTCTGTATCGGCGGGTTTTTTTTGCGCGACCAGCGGCTTGATCGCGGTGACGGCCATCGTCAGCACGCAGGCGCGGGTTGGCGACGCGAGGCAAGTCGCATCGTCCGCCGCCTGAGCCGTGACGACGCCAACAAGGAGCACGGCAGCGGAAATCAAAAACCTCAAAACGCGCCCCCGATGCCAAAACAAGAGCGCCATTCGCCTTCGCGTCTTGGGTCGAACTTACAGCACTTCCGACGAGCAAGCCCGCTGCTGGTGGTATCAAATTCCTAGTCAAGCGATTCTCGTCCCCCAGTCGGGCCTGATGGGGTTAGCGCTGCTGGTATTGATGAGGTTTGTTCAGCCATGACAGGCACTGCTGCACCTACACTGCTTTGGATCGAAACTGGTCCAGCCATCGGCTCCTGAACTAGCGACAAGAGCGTGCTTAGAAATTCCGCCACACGGCGATCGCGCCGCCGCGCTCGCTGTTGGTCTTGACCGTCCAGACGGTGGAAAACACGCCGAGCTGCACTGACCATTTGTCGTTAAGCGCGTAGACGAGGCTCGCCTCGACCACGGACTGGCGCCAGGCCGGGAACGTCGGGTCCTTCGCCTTCATCGACACCGTGGTGTACTCCTGGAGCATCAACATGATCTTTGGCGTGAACTTGAACCCGACCGTAAAATCCCCGTGCCACTCGTCCGGCGGGCCAGCGGTGCGCAGCCGGTATGCGACCTCCGCGTCGAGGAACGCGGGAACCGAGCCGAGGCCGGGAATTAAACTCAGGCCAGGGATTGAGCCTAACGTGAAGTTACGGCCGGCGTTGAGGCGCGCCTCCGCCGCTCCCCCGGTATTCCCCTCCTGGGCCGGCGCATTCGAATTGCGCGCGCCGGGTATGAACGCCGTCGCCTCGCCCGAGAACACCCATTCGCCCGTCGACCAGAGTTTCGCCCTCAGGCCTAAACCCGAATAATCCAGGCCGTTGTAGGTGTTTGGCGTGGGCTGCCCGAGCGCATAATGTTCGAGCGCCGTCTGGCCAAAAACGGTGAGGGAATCCGTCAGGCCGTATTGAACATAGGCCTGCGCGTCGACGCGGGTTTGATTGGTCGGGGGATTGCTGCCAAAAGGCGGGCCGAAGCCAGTCCAGCCGTACAAGGTCGCGATGAGTTGTCCGGTCCCTTGCGGCAAGGTCCAGGCGCCGGCAAATGCGCCCGTCGGCGCGCCGACGATGAACGCGAGCGCGCTTGCGGCAGCCCACCAACGGTTCGGGCCCGCGCGGGTCAAGACCGTGCCCCCCAACGCAACTTACGCAGTCCCCTAAGGACTCAAGAAGACCACAGAAAAGAAACGGGAACTTTTCCGCTCCGTCAAGCGTAAATTGACACTGTTAGCGGAAAAACCTCAATACACGCAACTGGTTGCACGTGATCTGCCAGTATGGACAACCCGGCTATGGGACCGGCGACCGACCTGTCTAGGGAAATCGGTCCAACTCGATCGAAACGGCGGTTGAGGCTCAGCGACGCTCGCGCTGAGCCTCCCCTTCTGATATCAAGCGCCGTGCTCAATTCGCGCCTTGCTCCGCACGCGCCTCTGCTGGCGCCACGTGACGCGCCCCCAGTCGAATGGATCGTCACCCCGGGACTGGCGCAATATTCCGATGCTCTGGCGGAGATGGAAGCACGCGCAGAGGCAATTGCGCGCGGAGACGCGCCCGAACGGGTCTGGCTCATCGAGCACCCGCCGCTTTACACCGCCGGCACGAGCGCGAAGGACAGCGACCTCGTGGAAGCCCGCTTTCCGGTTCATCGCGCCGGCCGCGGCGGGCAATTCACCTACCACGGACCCGGGCAGAGGGTCGCTTATGTCATGCTCGACCTCAAGCGGCGTCGGCCGGACGTGCGAGCCTATGTGGCCTCCCTCGAACGCTGGCTGATCAAGTCTCTGAAGGCGTTCGACGTCGTCGGCGAGACACGCGAAGCCCGTGTCGGCGTATGGGTCCGGCGGCCCGACAAACCACCGTCGCCGCTGGGCGAGACGGCAGAGGACAAGATCGCCGCCATTGGCGTGCGCGTGCGGCGCTGGGCGACGCTGCACGGCGTCGCGCTCAACATCGATCCGGATCTTAAGCATTTTTCCGGCATCGTCCCGTGCGGCGTGGCTGAAGCGCACTATGGCGTCACCAGTCTCGCCGACCTCGGCCGCCCCACGACGATGGCGCAAGCTGACGCGGCGCTGCGCGCAGCGTTCGAAACTGTGTTCGGCCCTACCGATCCGGCTAGCAAGAGCGGCAACTCCAGTTGCCCGGCCCACGGGACGAAACTATAGGCCTGACATGGGTCTTCACCTGGGGCTCCCGGAGGCAAGCAGGCGAGCGTTGTGGGCGCGCCTTTACGCCCGTCGGCGCCTGCTCAGCGACCTCGCGGCGCCGTTCGCGCATGTGCATTACGCGCTGATCGGCGAGAGCCTCGGCTATCGTCCCAACGCCTTCTTCGACCCACGCTACTTCCAGGCCCACGCGAACATCGCAAAAGGCGCGAACAGAGGCTTGCTCGAGTCCTATCTCGCCCGCCCCGAACCAAATGCGCCCTCCCCTTCCGCCGAATTCGACCACCCGTGGTACGTGTCGCAGAATCCGGATTGGGCCCAGAGCCATCCCCATCCATTCCTGCATTTTCTTGAGCGCGGATTGCGGGCGGGAAGGCGTCCGCGGCCGGATATCGATGTCGAATTCGTCCGCGACATCACGCGCGGCGTGAAGCCGCGCTCGCTCGAAGAGGCGGCGTTCCGGGTCTTCGACGGCACGCTCCGCGACGGCGAGATGGGGCCGCCTCTCAATCGGCAGGAATTGCGGGCGCGCCAGGACCGTTTCTATGCCGAGGGGCGGTTGCGAATTGAACGCGAAGCGGGCCATCCGGATCGAAACGTGCTTGTCTTCGTCCAGTGCGGCCCCGGATTTGATGCAGCCTATCTTGAACAGCCGCGCAACTATGACGTTCTCCTCAACTACTATCACGAGAGCGACATCCATCCGAAAGCCGATATCGTAGTTCATCAAGCCGGAACCAAAACGACCTCCATTCGACGTCTCATGGAACTCCGGCCGGATCTGCTCCTCCGTTACCAGGCGGTCTTGTTTCTCGACGACGACGTCGAGATTGACGCTGATGGGATCGAAGATCTTTTCCGCGCAATGACGGCTGAGCAGCTCGACCTCGCCCAGCCGGCGCTCACTGCCGATTCGGCCACCGCCTATCCGTTCCTGAAAAGACCATCCGCCAGCGCCGGCGTCATGCGGGTCTCGTCGGTCGAGATCATGACGCCGGCCCTAACGCGCCGCGCGCTCGAGAGCGCGAAATGGGTATTCGCAGAATCGGTCAGCGGCTGGGGCGGCGACCTGCTCCTGGGACCAGCGGTGCGCTCTGCTTTTGGGCCGAACAGCGTGGGCGTCATCGGCTCGGTCGCCGTCCGGCACGCAGCGCCCGTCGACCTCGCCGCCGGCGCCTTTTACGCCTTTCTGCGTCGCTATGGCGTCGACCCCGGACACGAGGCCAACCGAATTGCGGTCGACTTCGGCATCGAGCGCTTTATCCGGCCGCTCGCGCCGGGCGAAGCTGGAGAAACTTGCCAGGCGCCGCTCGACCGAGAGACCGCCTGATCATTTCGGAGGAATGGCGATCAAACAATCACGGATATTCCGGCTCAAGGTCTCAACCGATCGAGCGCCCGCGGTGCGGGCAGTTGTCATTGGCTTGACAAGATGGGGGTTTCCTCGATCTTGATGGCCTCGCGGGCGGCAAGGACGAAATGCGAAGGGCGAACGAGGCCAGACTTTACGCATTGACCACGGCGACCGCTTGCGCGCTGGCGTTGCTTGCTGGCGTCGTCGGCGCGCCCACGCGGGCAGTAATGCAGGATCTGGTCTTCGACCAGTACCAGCGCTGGAAGCCGCGCCCTTACGCGTTCGACCAACCCGTCCGCATTGTCGCGATCGACGAGGAATCGCTCAAGCGGCTCGGCCAATGGCCGTGGCCGCACGAGCGCCTCGGCGCGCTTGTGGACGCGTTGAAGCGCGCCGGGGCCGCCGCGATCGTGTTCGATTTCCTGTTCTCGGAAAAGGACCGCGCCGACGCCACGGGTCCGGCCGACAAAACTCCCGATTCAGCCTTTGCGCGCTCGATGGATGAAGGAGCCGTCGTCCTTGGCAGCTTCGTCTCGGACCTGCCGAACGGCGCCGGTAGTTCCGTCAAGGCAGGATTCGTCACCGCCGGCGACGACGCCGCGAAGTTCCTGCCGCCGTCGCCGGGGCTTCTCATGCCTCTGCCCGAGCTGGCGCAACATGCGGCCGGCATCGGCTTCCTCAACTGGCGGCCGGACGCCGACAGGGTCGTGCGAAAAGTGCCGCTCATCCTCAATGTGAATGGCGCCTTGCAGCCGAGTCTTGCCATGGAGGCCCTGCGCGTCGCTCAGGGCGCCACGACCTATATCGTCAAGTCGCTGAACGCCAGCGGCGAAACGGCGTTCGGGCAAGTCTATGGCGTGTTGGCGATCCGCGATGGCGACTTGACGATCCCGACGGACGCCACGGGAGACGTCAGGGTCTATTTTGCGCGCGCAGACCCGCGCCGCTCAATACCGGCGTGGAAAGCTCTCGAGCCGGGAGCGGATCTCAGCGACCTTCACGGCGCGATAGTGTTCTTCGGCGCGTCCGCACCGCTGCTCTCGGACATCGTCGCCACCCCATTGTCGTCGGCGATGCCGGGGGTTGAAGCTCATGCGCAGATCGTCGAGCAGCTCTTGAGCGGCCAGACGCTCAGACGGCCCGATTGGGCCCCGAGCGCGGAGTGGGTGGCGACGGCGCTGATCTGCGCGGTTCTCGTGGCGACGACATGGATCTTGGCGCCTTACCTCGCGGCGATCGTATTCGCGGCCGTGGTTGGCGCGATCGTGGCGGTAAGCTGGTTCGCGTTTTCCCGGTACGGACTGCTCATCGAGCCGACCTATCCCGCGTTCTCCGCCGCGGCTGTCTTTTTTACCGGAGTGTCGACGCTCTACGCAGTGAAACGTCATCAAGAACGTGAGATTCGTTCGGCCTTTGGTCGATTCGTCTCGCCCGCAGTTGTCGCGCGCTTGGCGGAAATGCCAGGGGCTCTCGAGCTCGGCGGCTTGCAGCGTGAGCTGACCTTGCTGTTCTGCGACATCCGATCGTTTACGACGATCTCGGAGGGGCTCAACGCGTCGGAGCTCACCCGTTTCCTCAACGAATATCTGACGCCGATGACCGACGCTATTCTCGACCGACTGGGCACGATCGACAAATACATGGGGGACGCCATCATGGCGTTCTGGAACGCGCCACTCGACGATCCCGATCATGCGGCGCATGCGGTTGAATCAGCGCTGAGCATGCGACACACGCTCGTTACGCTGAACGAGAGGTGGCGCGAACGCGCCGAGGGCGATGGACGCCCGTTCAAGCCTGTGCGTTTTGGCATCGGGCTCAATTCGGGCGAGTGCTGCGTCGGCAACTTGGGTTCATTGCGCCGATTCGATTATTCGGCGATCGGCGACGAAGTGAACGTCGCTTCGCGTCTCGAAGGCGCGTGCAAAATCTTCGAGGTCGATATCATTGGCAGCGAGACGGTGCGCTCCGAAGCCCCCGACTTCGCCTGGCTCGAGATCGATTCCGTGCTGGTCAAGGGCAAGACGCGCCCGGTTGGTCTTTATGCGCTGGCCGGAGACCAAGCCATCGCCGCGAGCGATGAATTTGCGGACTTAAGCCGTCTGCATGCGGCGATGCTGGCGGCGTACCGCAGCCGAGACTTCGCCGGCGCAATCTCGATGGCGAACGAGGCCTCGGCCCGCGCGCCCGTAGCCGTTCGTGGCCTGTACTCCTATAACCTGCGCCGCTTTTCCCAGTTGGCGGACACCGCGCAGGATCCAGATTGGCGTCCTCTGATCGCTCTCGACGAAAAATAGCCGCCGATCCCGCGTGGGGGAAGGAGCTGCAGCGTTCGCCACGCAACCAGCGCAGGCGACGTGAACCGAACAGCGGCCGCGCGAACTTCGCGCGGCCCGGCCTCAAACCCCGATTACATCTGCTTCTGCTGTTCCGTCTTGCTCTTCGAGGCATGATAGCCGGCGGCCCCAGCGTCGGCCTCGCACATATACGCGCCCTGCTTGGTCGTGCCGTACCAGCGGGAGCCCGAGTAGTGGTAGGTGTGGGACTTGCCCTTGGTGTTGACCCAGACCACCGTATCGCCGGGGCAGCGCCCCTTGGCTTGCAGTTCCGTGCTAAATTCGCCTGCCCCGGTCGGGCGAGCAGCTTGCATGGGCTTCGGCTTCGGCTGATAGGTTGGCGTCGGGGCCGGCGCTAGAGGAGCGGGAGCCGAAACAGGAGCGGCGGCAGGAGCGGCAGCCGGGGCCGCGGCGCCTTCCTTCTGGCCGCGGCATTGCTTCAGGAACTCCCGCCACTCCATGCCGTTGGTGGTGTTGTTAGCCTTGGCGGCCTTCCAGTCATCGCCGCACTGTTTCATGATGCTTTGCGCTTGCACCGGGCCGGTCGAGGCCAGACCCAAGGCGCCGGCGAAGAGAAGCGCCGAAAGCGCGACCCTCAAAGACGTGCTGATCATTTGTTAATCCTCCATATGGGCGCCCCGGCGACTTCGCCAGCCCTCTCCCAGCCCGGCGTAGGCCAAGCTCATTCCTGCTCATGCCGCAGTTCCACTGAACCGAACATGAACATTTTATGATCATTGGCCGCGGCGCACGGTCGCCGCCAAACCCGACGACCGGCGCTTTTCTCCGTTGTGCTCACGCGGCCCGCGCCACGTCCGAGCGAGAACCGTCGTGTCGTTCAAACTCCGGGCGGCGGGCAGACGAACCGCGTCCTCGAAAGTCATGACGTCGACCTGTTGAAGCGACGCCTTGGATCGCGCCCCGACAGCCCTATCCGCCCTGTCGCAAAACTGTCGCACCCTTCGTTGAAGATTCGCCCGTCGCCGCGGTTTCGTGGCGGGGGCACCAACCAGGGGAAGCCGACCATGAGCGCGGATAAAGCAAGCGCGAACAAACAAGGTCCGGTCAGCGAGCTCCGGAAGCGTGTCAGCGCCGAGATCCAGGACAATTTCGACGAGGACATCGAACTCGAGCTCGAGGACTCCGAGCTCGCTGACCTCCTGTCGGAGACCGAACACCTCCAGCTGCACGATTCCCTGCCGCGGCGGCTCTATTTCAAGGAGTTGTTGCGTCTGCAGCGTGAACTCATCAAGCTGCAGGACTGGGTCGTGGCCAAGAAGCTCAAGCTGGTCGTCATCTTCGAGGGGCGCGACTCGGCAGGCAAGGGCGGGGCTATTAAACGAGTGACGCAGCGTCTCAACCCGCGCGTCTGCCGCGCGGTGGCATTGCCCGCGCCGACAGAGAGAGAGCGCACCCAATGGTACTTCCAGCGCTATGTGCCGCATCTGCCGGCGGGCGGCGAGATCGTGCTGTTCGACCGCAGCTGGTACAATCGCGCCGGCGTCGAACGGGTGATGGGCTTCTGCACCGACGAACAATATGAGGACTTCTTCGAGTCCGCGCCCGAGTTCGAGCGCCTGCTCGTGCGTTCGGGGATCGTGTTGGTCAAATACTGGTTCTCGATCACCGACGACGAACAGCACATGCGTTTTCTCATGCGCATCAACGACCCGCTCAAGCAGTGGAAGCTCTCGCCAATGGACCTCGAATTGCGGAGCCGCTGGGAGGCTTACACTCAGGCCAAAGAGATCATGCTGCAGCGCACGCACATCCCCGAGGCGCCATGGTGGGTGGTCGAGGCGGTCGACAAGAAGCGCGCCCGCCTCAACTGCATCGCCCACCTCTTGACCCGCGTGCCCTACCAGGAAGTGGCGCACGAGAAGCCGACCCTGCCAGCGCGGGTTCACAACCCCGACTACCACCGCCACCCCGTCCCGCACGAGATGTACGTGCCGGATCACTACGCCAATCTGGCCGCCGAACATGCTGAGCAGGTGGAGGCAGAAGCGCAGAGCGGCGAAGCCGGGGTGGGCGTGGGGAGCTAGCGCCGAATCCAATGCTTGAAAATACCGGCGGCTGCTTATCCGACGACTACCGCCTCGGGCTCTCCCCAACTTCGAGCGCGGCGGGGGCGGGACAAGGCGCCAAGCGGAGCGCGCGATCACGCGCGCCATTCCAGCCGCACGAACGGGGGCTGCTCTCCCACCTTCACAAATCCGATGCGGTCACAGAGTCTCAAAGACGCTTCATTCTGCGCCAGCACGTTGACACGCGCCGGCAGGCCGAGCCGCCTCGCCTCTTCGAGCGCCTGCGTCATTACCCGCGTCGCCAATCCGCGCCCCTGCACTCGCGGCGACAGCTCGATGTCAACATAAGTGATGCAGCGGTTTCCGACATCCGTGACGAGCAGCCCCACCGGCTCCCCCGCGAGCTCGACCACCTCCCACCGCGCCATGGGATATTCGTGCCGATACGTCGCCGTCATCGACCGGTATTGCATCTGCAGCAGGACGTCCTTGGCCGCCCCATCGACCGGCATCGCGGCCATGTCCGCCGCCTTCGTCTCCACGAACAGCGCGTAAAGAAATGTCCGATCGGCTTCGTCATCGCGGGCCGGCCGCAAGCTCAGTGCGTCGTCGACCGGCGACAAACTCATGCTTCCATCACCGCTTGGCGTCTGCAGAGGCTCGACAACACCGCCACTCTCCCGCACTTTCGGACGTTCTCGGAAAGGAGGACAGAGCGACATGACCGACGAAGCAAACGCCGAAACCTTCGCGCCGTACATCGGCAAGGCGATATCGCTAAGCGATGGGCCGACGCTCACGCTGGTGGCGGTCGACAGGCACAAATCCTCTACGCCCGGCGGCGCCTTCACCTTGCTGCTGCGCGGCGCGCCGACCCCGATCGCACCGGAAGGCGTGCATCGTATCACTCTCGAGGGGGGCGCGAGCTTTGACCTCTACCTCATTCCCATCCACACGGCGTCTCGCGATCATCAGGACTATCAGATCGTCTTCAATTGATTCGCGGTCCGGTCTTGCCAGCCTCAATTTTGCGACGGAAAGATTCCCTGGAGCGCTATGCAATAGTTCAATCCAAGGAATGGCATGCGGTTCTCGTGCGGCTGCCCGCCGGTCGCCGCGAGCGACCCCATTGCGATCGTCGGCGCAACCGTACCGTACAGATTCACTGCCGGCGAACCCGCCTCGCTGGAGTAGGCAGCTCCGAGACCGACCGCAGAGCTCGGCGTGTTCGCGCCGCCCGTCGTGCCGTTGTTCTTCGCGGTGATCGTGTGACTGTGGCTCCCGGACGGCATCTCGTTCAGGATCAAGGTATGGGACTCCTGACCGCCGGTTTGCCCGAGGCTATAGGCGCCGAGACCTTGCCCCTGCCCAAACGCATTGGCGACGCGCCCGCGCAGATCGGGTAGCTGAAAAGTCGTCGTGCCGTTGCCGCCGTACGTGGTGCCGAGCAGCGAGAACAGCGCCGTGTTCTGGTTGATCGGCAGCACCTGACCGGCGCAAAGCGCCCAGCCCCTAGGCGCAAAGTTGAACGCGAAGGCTTCAATCTCACCAAGGAAGGGCTCGGCCATGGTCGCTTTCTCCGCCCGCGCGCGTCGAAGCCGCGGTTCAATGGGGACTAACTGCGGGCGGGGAAAACTCCCTGCAGCGCAATGCACCAGTTCGCAGTCAGATATGGCTGCAGGTTGTTGTGGGCCGCGCCTCCGCCGGTCGCGGCGGCGACCTGGCCGGCAGCCAGGCTGACCGTGCTTCCAGTCGCGGTGTAGGTGTTAATGGCAAAGCCGCCGCCTCGCCCGCTGCCGTGCGCTTCGGCAGGCAAGGCGCCGTTCGGCGCATTGGTGGTCGCTGCAACCGCGAACGCCGGGAAGCCATGCGAATGGGCCGGGGTTGTTGCCGTGGTCAGCTTGACCGCTTCCGCGCCCTGAACGCCACCCATGCTGTAATTCGACAGCCCAGGCCCCTGGCCTTGCCCGATCGGGGCGCGGCCGCGCAGATCGGGCAGCTGAAAAGTCGTCGTGCCGTTGCCGCCGTAGGTGGTGCCGAGCAGCGAGAACAGCGCCGTGTTCTGGTTGATCGGCAGCACCTGACCGGCGCAAAAAGCCCATCCTCTCGGGGCGAAGTTGTACGGAAACAGCGTAATCTGGCCGATAAAGGGATTTGCCATCTGTTCCGCTCCTGCCTCGATGCCCGCCAGCTCGTCAGTTCTGCGACGGAAAAATTCCAAAGAGCGAGATGATGTAGTTGATCGCCAAGCTCGGCTGCCGATTCTCGTGTGCGCCGCCGCTGCCTGGGGCGGGCGCGACCGTGCTGCCGACCAGTTGGGCCGCCGTCCCGGCGGTAGCGTAAGTGGGCGTCGCCGCCGCGGGCGTGCCGAGAACGACGCCGGAACCGGGCGTCGGGGTCGTCGCGGTCGATGCCGCCTGAAGCGCATGCGTATGGCTGGCGAACTGATTGGCGGTGAGCGCCACCAACTCGACGCCGCCGGACTGGCCCAGCGGGTAAGGTTGCAGCCCTGACCCCTGGCCCATGCCGAGCGCCGTCCGCCCGCGCAGGTCCGGCAGGCCGAATGTGGATTGCCCGTCGCCGCCGTAGGTCGTGCCGAGCAGCGAGAACAGCGCCGTGTTCTGGTTGATCGGCAGCAATTGCCCCTGGCAGAGCGCCCAACCAACCGGGGCAAAATTGAACCCGACGGCGATCACCTGACCGATAAACGGCTCGCTCATGCGCGCGCGCTCCCCTGCTTCAACGCCGAAGCGTTGCCGGACCATTTTTGCCCGGTCATATTAATCCTCCGGGCGTCGCCCCCGTTTATCAACCTGCGTGCGCCGCGCTGCCATGGCCGCCGATGCGCCGATATCCAACGAACCCCAGGCCCGCGAATCCCAGCAGCATCATCACCCAGGTCGAGGGTTCGGGAACGACAGGCGTAGAACCGGCGACCATCACATCCAGGATGAGCTCGTCGCCGGCGGCCGGACTGTCTCCAACCACATTCACGAAGATATCGGTCGGATTGAACGTGAGGCCTCCTGAGACCGGCCGAAAATCCGGGGCGCTGCTCGGGTCCACCGCGACGTCGGTAATGTGAACACCCGCGGAAAAGGCGAACGCAAACGAAAAGCCGACGAAAGCATCAGCGCACGGCAACGCGGTCGAGCAGAACGGCACATTCGTTAGTTCATTGGTGATCACGATCTGGGTGTCGCCAACCGAGATCGTCGACCCACTCACGGAGCCCTGCTGGAAATCCACCGGAGCTATCGGCGCGGGGCTATTCACAGAATTACCCATCCCATCAATGTAATTTGGGGTTTCGCAAGCAAGCTGCGGCGTACAGTCAGTGGGTGGTGGATTGGTCGGCGGCGGGGGTGGGTGAGCCCCAATCGTCACCGGGATCCAGAAATTCGCGTTAACGGTGCTTCCGTCCAACCCCGCTGCATAGGCCGGCGCGCTCGTCACGGCAGCCAGACCAAAAAGCAGGAGACCCGCGAGAGCGAGCAGGCCCTTCGAATGCATTGGACGTTTCCCCCTTAAATGTCGAACCGCCGCCCGTCCTGGCGTGGCCCGCTCAAGTGCACGAAGATTCTTCAACCGTCATAAAGGGTTCGCCCAAGTCCAGTTTTCGAGATCTCAGACCGACGAGAAGAGCCGTGACGATCCAGGCGAACCTTACTGTGCGACACGACGTCCCTTCGGTCAAGGCGAGCGAGGCGAGGTTTTGCGTTGTCAGACCTCCCCCAATGTGTTGGCGTTAGGCGTCAAATCTCGATCTCGCGGCCGATCTCGACCACCCGGTCGCAAGGCAATTCGAGATAGTCGCTGATCCGCTCGGCGTTGCGGCCCATCGCCGCGAACAACACCTCCTGCCAATGCGCCATGCCCTTTCCGTTCTCGCGCGGCACGATGGTTTCGTGGCCGACATAGTAGGTGACGTCGTCGAGGTCGATCGCGGCGCCCTTCGCCTGGCACTCCACCAGGATCGCGTGAATGTCGGGACGCTCCATGAAGCCGCGCCTCGCCTCCACTCGCCAGAAGTTGTCGTCGATGCGCTCGAGGTTCAGCCGCTGCTCGGGGTCGGTCCACGGCGCGGAGAGGACCGTCAAGGTCACCGCCAGCACGTATTCGTGCAGCGCCTTCTCTGGCGCACGTGAAAGGGCAGGACCGGCGGCGTCTGATCCTTGACGCGGGTGAAGAATACGGCCGTGCCGGGCACGCGCGCGACCTCGCCCGCATGCAGGTTTTCGAGGAGCGAAGAGGGCGCCCAAGATCGCCGCCGCATCGGGATGCGGGCCGGTGTAGTCCAGCACGGTCTTCAGCGTATAGAGCGGGCTCGTGCCGATGTCGCCGAACACCACCCCAAGCGCCGCGACGCCGGCGAGCCCAAGTCGCCGGATCGATTGCGGCTCGGCGCCAGTAGCTTCGATCGACATCTCGCTCTTCCTCGCTCTCCCCTCGACTGTCGGGGCGCGGCTTCGCCCAGATGTCCCTCGATAAGGGTCCACTGAAACAGATCGTTGACGCTTGCGGCCCCGCTGGGCGACGTTCGATGGCGGATCGCGGCGAAACTTACCCACCGTCAACGTTAACGAATTTTGGTCGCCACGCGGGCCCAAATCGATAAAATTCAACCTATTTTGTTTCGCGCCCGCCAAGCGCCGAAAGCCATAGTGTCCCCATCAAACCAGGCGGACATCCCATGCGTTCTCGGCTTTTTCGCTTCGTAACCGCAGCGGCCATTTTTGGCCTCGCTTGGAATACCTTCGTGGAAGCCTCAGAGCAGGGTCTGCCCCAAGCCACTCACGCGCCCGTCGCCGGCGAAGCCTCAATTCCTTACGGCTGGGTCGACTTCTGCAATCGGCACAGCGAAGAGTGCACCCTCGGCAAGCTCAAGCCCATGGACGCGCGCCTGACCCGTCAGACCTGGAAGACGCTCAACGAGATCAACAACAAAGTGAACAACGCGATTGAGCCGATCAGCAATCTCGACCATTGGGGAACGACGCTCGACCATTGGGACTATCCCGTTGACGGCAAGGGCGACTGCAAGATCTATGCGCTGTTCAAGCGCAAGCTGCTCATCGAGCGTGGCTTTCCGCGCCAGGCGCTGTTGATGACGATCGTCCGCGACCTCAATGGCGAGGGCCATGCGGTGCTGACCGTGAAAACCGACCGTGGCGACTTCGTGCTCGACAATCTGTCGGACGACATCCGCCCGTGGAGCGCCACCGGCTACCAATTCTACAAGCGTCAGGCCCAGGACGATCCGAACGTGTGGCTCAGCCTCGGCGGCGCGACGGAAGCCGCGCCGGGAACGGCCGCGTCGAATTAGGGCTCGGCCGATCGCTCGGCCGCTGAGTCAATAAGCGAACAGAAAGCGAGCAGAAATCGTAACGCGCAGAAGCGAAATCACTAAAGGGTTACTGGTTGCCTTCGTGGACGTAAGCGATCCTGAAGGTTACAAGGCTTGCACTACGGGGAACGCCAAGCCGTTCAAGAAATACGGCGCCGCTTTCTGGTTAAGAGGAGGGGTCGATGCCAAATGGCTCAAACCGCCTGCGAGCTGTTGGCGCCCGGCTTCACCCTCTGACTGGGGCCACGGCGCTGCTGACTGCGATCTTGCCCGGCTTCGCTGCGCAGGACAACCACGCATGGAAGACCTACACCAACGAACGCTTTGGGTTTTCGGTCTGCTATCCCTCCGATCTACTCCGGCTGGAGCCTGCGCCGGACGATAACGACGGGCAAACCTTTATAGGGTCCAACGGGGCGAAAATCGCGGCGTGGGGGTCATGGAACGCGATGGACTCGACGCTGGCGGATTCAGCGCGCGAGGATGAAAAGCGCCTCGCCAACGATGCGGGGAAGGTTACCTATAAGGTTATTCGGAAGGGCTTTTACGTTATCTCTGGCCGCAAGGGGGATCACATTTTCTACAACCGCACGGCCCTGGCGAATGGCAAGCTCAGCGCCGTCGAACTGACCTATCCAGCCGCGGACAGCGCGCTTTGGAACGCTATTTCAGCGCGCATCAGCCAGTGCTTCGTGCCCGGCTAATCACGCCATGGCACGCCAGCGCCATGCCCGATGTCTATGTCCCCACGTCGGTGAACGAGGTGGCAGCGACAAGACCGACGCTGGCTAATGAAGCGCGCATGAAGGCTCCTCTTCAACGCTGAGCTGGCGGCGACCATGACTGTATACGAAGTGGGAAATGTTCAGGCCGTTACTGCCACACCCAATAGGCCATGATGCTTGGATGATTGGGTCGGAATGTTCGCCCAGAAAAACCGACAATTTCTTGCCAAGCCGGCTAGCGTCTGGTATTGTTTTTCAGAAATGTCGACAAACCTCGTTCGCGCTTCCCTTGGGCGAGGCGCGGCCGGGACTTAAACGTTGAGAGCAGGGAATAACTCGTAACTCCCAACCGCCTCGTGCCTCAAGGCGCCGCGCAGCGGCCTTGAAGGCCGCTCCCGAGACGCCGCGGACGTTCGTGCTGTCCGTCGCTCTGGATCATCCGTCGAGACGCCCGCTTTGCGGGCTCCTCAGGATGAGGTCCTGGCGGGGTTCACTCAGACTTCTACACCCAGCTGGGCAGCTATAATGACTCGGAAATTGCGCCGCAGGCCATTGAAATCGCTAAAAATGGACTCGGAAATGGCAAGCCGTCGGCTCAGGTCTTTTTGGTAGGCGACTTGATCACGGAAGGTCCGTATTGCCCATCCGGTTGCGAAACGTCTTCAGCCAGGGCTGACGCATGACGCGGCCGAGCTCAGGTGTGTGAAGAGCCAAACCAAAGATGAAAAAAGTTGCGCAAAAGCGCAGGCAAGTCATTGAAATAATTGGCGCGCGCAAACTTGTGCGCGACGAGCAGCGGCCTCTATGGAGAGCACAGCGCCTACCGCTGCGCAACTCTCTCCAACGCCTCAAGGCCCGCAGCCGGAAGCTGCCATGACCGCGCCGCGGCCAGGACCTCAGCCATATAACCCGGACGAGGAACGCCGGGCCCGGAATTGGCGCCAAAATAGACAATCGCCCGTTTCGCCCCGCGCTCGGCGATAATTGCCTGCGTCAGCTTGACATACAGGCCCTGGGACAAGCTCTCGTGGCGGTCGAGCGCCGGGATGTCGGACAGAGCCAGGTCCCAAAGCACGCCGTGCACCGCGGAGGACGGATTGCGAACGGCGGTCAGCCAACCCTCGCGCATCACGGCCAGCCGATGCCGCTCGAGCCGCGCGAGCCCGACCGCCTTCGAGCGCGGGCAGCGGCGAGCCATCGCGTCGACGTTCATATTGGAGCCGTAGGAGAAATACAGCGGCATCGGCTAAGCCCTACGCGCTCAACCGCTCGACTTTGTGAACCACGCTCTTATCCCTGAGTTGCGACAGGACGGCGTTAAGGTGCTGGATGTCACGCACCTGCAGATCGATGACGAAGCGTCGGAAGTCGGCGCCGCTGGGTGAGGTCGCGACGGAATCGATATCGGCGCCATATTCCCCGATGGTCGTGGCGATCACGCCAAGCGCGCCGGGCTCGTTTAGGAGCGTAACCACGATCTGGGTTGAATAGAGCGCCGCCGGCGCGTTCTCCAAGTCCCACCGCACGTCGAGCCACAGCTCCGGCCGATCGTCAAATTCCACCAGCGCGGGCGAATGGATGGGGTAGATGACAATGCCGTCTTGCTCGCGAACGCCGACGATGCGCTCGCCCGGCACCGCTCCGCCCTTGGGCGCGAACCTGACCGGCGTATCGAGGCCAATGCCGCGCAGAGGCAGCGCGCCGCCGGCGTCCGATTCGCCCGGCACGCGGAACACAAGATCGGCCGCTTTCGGCAACCCAAACCAGCCGCTCTCGTTCTGGGGAACGGCCGGGCCGGGCCTGCGCTCGTCCTTGAAGTTCGGAAACACGGCGCGCACAACGTCGGTGGAGAAAATCTCGCCGCGCCCCACCCCGATGAAGACGTCGTCGATCGAGGCCCGCGCCAGACGCGACAGCGCGCCCTTGAGTTTCGCTTCCGTGAACTTTTTGCCCGCGCGGTCGAACGCGCGCTCGACGATCTGGCGCCCGAGACCGCCGAATTGCGCCTTCGCCGCCTCGCGCGTCGCCCGGCGAATGGCCGCGCGCGCCCGCCCGGTCACTACCACGCTGTCCCACGCGGCCGGCGGGGCGCCGCCCTCGGCGCGCGAGATCAGCACCTCGTCGCCGTTGTGCAGTTCCGAGATCAGCGGCGCGATACGGCCATTGATCTTCGCGCCGACCGCGGAATTGCCGACGTCGGTATGGACCGCGTAGGCGAAGTCAATCGCGGTCGCGCCCCGGGGCAGCGCGATCAGCCGCCCCTTGGGGGTGAAGCAGAACACCTGGTCGTGAAACAGCTCGAGCTTGGTGTGCTCGAGGAATTTTTCCGAATCGTCGCTCGCCAGCGCTTCGATCGTCTGCCTCAAACCCCGGTAGGCTCGGCTCTCGCTCACCGCCGGCGCGTCGGCGCTCAGCCCCAAATCTTTATAGACGGCGTGCGCGGCGATCCCGTACTCAGCCACTTCGTGCATCTCATGAGTGCGAATCTGCAGTTCCACTCGCTGGCTGCCGGGCCCGATGACCGTGGTGTGGATCGAGCGGTAGTCGTTCTGCTTCGGCGTCGAGATATAGTCCTTGAAGCGTCCCGGAACGCTCGGCCAAGTCGTATGGGCGACACCGACCGCAGCGTAACAGTCGGCGACAGTGTCGACGAGGATGCGAAAGCCGTAGATATCGGACAATTGCTCGAACGCGATTGAGCGGCGCTCCATCTTGCGCCAGATGGAATACGGCTGCTTCTGGCGACCCTTCACCTCGACCTTGATGCCGCGGCGGGCGAATTGGTCGGTGAGCTCCGCCGCGATGCGCGCGATGATCGCGCCGTTCTTGGCCTTCATGGCTTCAAGACGCGCCACGATGAGCTTGTAGGCGGCCGGCATCAGGCAGCGGAAGGCGAGGTCTTCGAGCTCGTTGCGCATGCTCTGCATGCCCATGCGGCCGGCGAGCGGGGCATAGATGTCGAGCGTGTCCTCGGCGATGCGGGCACGCTTGTCTTCCGGCATAAACTGGAGGGTGCGCATGTTGTGCAGGCGGTCGGCGAGCTTGACCAGGAGCACGCGCGCGTCATCGGCGATGGCGAGCAGGAGCTTACGGAAATTCTCCGCCTGCTCGGCGTGCTTGGTGACGAAGTCGAGCCTGCCGAGCTTGGTCAATCCGTCGACCAGCCCGCCGATCTCATCGCCGAACGCCTTGTCGACTTGTTCGCGGGTGACGGTCGTGTCTTCAATCGTGTCGTGCAGCATCGCCGCCGCGATGGTGGCGTCGTCGACCTTGAGGTCGGTCAGGATGGCCGCCACTTCGAGCGGGTGGGAGAAATAGGGATCGCCGGACGCCCGCTTCTGGCTGCCGTGCGCCTTCATCGCGAACACATAGGCGCGATTCAGCAAATCCTCATTGGCGTGAGGATTGTAGCGGCGGACCCGCTCCACCAATTCGTATTGCCGCATCATCGCCTAAAGCCGACCCGATCCATGCCCGCACATGCGCCGCCGATTTCGTCGTGGCGGCGCCCGTGCGGTTCAACCAGGACGGATCGGCAGGAATGGAAGAGGACGGTCGGTGTTAGGCTCGCGTCCGCCGGCTCCCGCTCTCGCGCATGAGCGCGTTAGCAATCATCCGCTCCAGCGCGCGCACGCGCAAGCTCTAATATGTTATCGAACGGCGCCCTCAGACTACGGCGACAAAAAAAGCCCCGGAGCCTTCGCTCCGGGGCTGGCAGTTTCAACTGATCAGGATGCGATCAGAAGTAACGGGTGATGCGGAGACGGCCCTCGAAACCGCTGCTGGTGCCTTGCCACTGTCCGGGCACGAACGCGCCGGTGTTCAAGACAGTCCCAACAAGCGCAGTCGGACGATCCTGGCTCACATGCTGATACATCAACTCGAGGTCGAAGTTCAGGTTGGTGACCGGGTTCCAGCCAAGGTCCGCACCGATGAGGTACGTGATGGCGTGGGGCGAAAGGACGCCGGTGCCGACGCACGCGACGCCTGGGGCGCAGAAGCCGCCGCTCATATTGCTCCAGTTGATTCCGCCGATCGAGCCCTCAAGATCGGTGTAGAACGTCGGGGTCCAGTGATGCTCGAGCAAAGCGCTGACGGACCAGGCTCGCGGGGTCGACCACGAGTTGGTTAGCGGGTTGAAGTAAGCATCGGCCAGGATCATCGGCTGACCGTTGCCGTTAACCTGCCCGTTCTCACCATTCATCGCGTCCGGCAGACCTGAATACCAGACTGCGTTTTGGCTATAGACGCCGGTGAGGACTATGTCGTCGCCCGCGCCAAAGAAACCCCAACCGGTGAGGTTCCACTTCAGGCCCGCATCGATGGCCCAGCCGACTTTGCCCTCTTGCGCGCCGCAGACGGCGAGGCCGGTGATCCCGCAGGTGGCCGAGTCGGTAAAGCCGTAATCCCTGACGTTGACGTTGTGGATCACGCCGGAGACCTGGGCCTCGCCCCACCCTTGCTTGACATGCAGCGCGCCGACGATGTCGGGCCAACGCTGACCGCCAAACGTCGTGGGACCGGCGACAGCTGGGCCACCATTGTTCCCGCCGTAACCGCCGGTCAGGTTCGTGCCGCCGCCGGAGGATCCCTCGGTGCCCTGGCTTTCCGCCGACAACGTCGCCGTGAAGCCGCCGCCGAACGAGGCGGTGTAGGCGACCAGGTTCGGTTCGTTAAAGCCCTTCCGATCCGGCGAAAAGAAGTTGTTCCAGTTATCGCCGCCGCCGATAAACGAGAAGAACGACTGCGCCTTACCAGCCGTGAAGCCCGCCCAGGTCACATAGCCGGTGTTGACATAGGTGAACGAGCCGCCGGGACCGTCAAAGCCATTACCGAGGTCCGAATTGATGTCAAAATGACCAATCAACGGGCCATAGGCGGTGTTCGAAGCGAGATCAAAGCCGAAATTGGCGCGAATGTTCCAGCCGATTGCATTGCGATTGAAAATCGCATTCTTCTGGTTCGGCAGCACAAGCGCGGCGCCAGGCGTCGTAATGGTCACTGGGGCACCAATTACGCCCGCACTGGGGACGCTCACGGTAGCCCCGACAGCCGACGTGGTCGGCCCAGTGATAATCGGCGCTCCCGGAGCGATGACGGTGGTGGTGCCGGGCAGAGTGATCGGGATACCTGAGCCATTAAAGATTGGAACGGTGTGGTCGCCGCCTTCAACCATAAGGACCTGCGAGAGATGGGCCGCAGCGAATGGATCGACCGCCTTATCAATGGCCGACGTGACCGCGCCGGCGGAGTTGTACTGATTCGAGATGTTGCCGCCGATGAAGTGCGCCGTCATGTAACCGCTGAACTTCACGCAGGTATCGGAGCCGGGCAGTGTCCAGCCTGTGATGCCGCCAACGTTACAAACTCTAACATATTCCACCGGCGCCGCCTTCCTGGTCGGAAGATCGGCCGCCTGGGCGGTGGCGACGGCGACGATGCCGGCCGCGGAACCGAGCAGAAGGCTCTTGATGAGCGTCATTTGTGACCTCCAGTTACGTATTGGGCGTCGGTTCTCTTCTCACCTTCGACTTCCGCGGTCCGCTTGCGAACCGAATGTCTCGACGGCGATCAGCCCCCTCGTCCCGTTTGACTTCATGATCGTGGCGCTTGCCCCTGCAAAAGCCGCCGACCCTCCGCGATCGGGAACTTCCCGCTCACCTGAGACACCATAGCTTCTCTAAATTTCGACACAATGGATTTTCGTCGAAAAGCGGGGGTCAAACGGCGTTTCCCGGACCATGTTGCATAATTGTCACTCGATTTCGCCTCAACCTCGCCGCAATCCGATTCATATAACAACATCAGTTATTTATAGATGAAAAGCGGACGATAGACGGCCCATTTCGATAGCTTCTTCGCGATTTCGCGGTGGGGGGAAGGCTGGGCCAAAGCGACCCCGCCGGCACGGGTCGGGTCGTTAATCATTAGACGCATTTCAGCCTGATTTGCTTGGTGGTTGACGTCGGTTGAGGCAGCGGCGGTCGAAGACTCTTCGGAAACGCTAGGCGGCTTGCCTTCCTCAGGCTGGGCGCGTAGCTCACCCGACCCGTCTCGCCGGATGCGCTCCGTCCAGCCCCCAAATGGCGGTTGAGGCCCTCCATTCGGGCTTGACGCCCGCGTCATGGCATGGGTGGAAAGGGGCCTCGCAACAGCCCGTTGTTCCAGGCGACGCTTCGAGTGAACGTTGGATCGGCGCGTCGAATGCAAGTTGCAGAAAAATGAGCTTAGACAACTGAAAAGATTGGGTCGCGCGCAAAACCGCATCCCTGCCGCGCCGTCGAGACGCGTTCCTTCGACGAAGGGCCGACCCTACCGGGCGGGCCGCATCTCGCGTTGACAACGCGCGGCCCGTCTGGCTAGCTCGGACATGTCAGCCAAAGACACTTCGCGGAAGAGTCCGGCGTTTCTCGCCGGCGCCGATGGCGCAACCGCCCCGGAAACGCTCAGGCCTCAGGGACCGCGCAAGTGATGACGCTCTGGAAAGAGGCGGCGCCGGTAAAGGCGTCCGCCCACCGACGGGGGTAACCGCGAAGAGCGGGAAATCTCTCAGGTCATGGGACAGAGGGGGCGTCCGCAAGCGCTAAAGCCGCAATCATGCGGCCGGCGTGACTGCGGGCGCTTCTTCACGACCGGCGGGCCCATGACCGAAGCCTCGATCCAGACGACGCCGCTTCACGCTCTGCATGTCGAGCTCGGCGCGCGCATGGCGCCGTTCGCCCGCTACGACATGCCGATCCAATATCCTCCCGGGGTTCTCGCCGAGCACCTCCACACCCGCAAGGCCGCCGGCCTGTTCGACGTTTCGCATATGGGTCAGGCGCTCATCGAGGCAGCAGGCTATGAGACGGTCGCGGGCTTTCTCGAATTGCTCTGTCCTGCAGACCTTCTCAACCTCGCGCCGGGCCGTCAGCGCTATACCCAACTCCTCAATGAAGATGGCGGCATCGTCGATGACCTCATGGTCACGCGGCCGCCCGGCCCCGACGGGGCGCTGCGGCTTGTCGTCAACGCCTCGCGAAAGCAAGTCGACTTCGCCCTCATCCGGCAGCAGATGCCCTCGGCCGTCCGGCTGACTCCGTTACCAGAGTTGGCGCTAATCGCACTGCAAGGTCCCTTGGCGGCCACGACGTTGGCGGGCCTCGCTCCGGCCGAAGAGATCGAGACAATGGCCTTCATGAGCACGCGACCTGCGCGGATCGCGGGATTCGAGACCTTCGTCTCGCGCTCGGGCTACACGGGCGAAGACGGGTATGAGATTTCGATCGCTTCGACCGAGGCGGAAAGCTTCGCCCGCATTCTCCTCAACCAGCCTGATGTCGCGCCGATCGGCCTCGGCGCGCGTGATTCGCTCCGGCTGGAGGCCGGCCTCTGCCTCTACGGGCATGAGCTCGACGAAACCGTCAACCCAATCGAAGCCGCTCTCACCTGGTCCATTCAGAAGCGACGCCGTGTCGAAGGCGGTTTTCCTGGCGCAGCGCGGATTCAGGACGCGCTGGCGCGTGGTCCCAATCGTCAGCGTGTCGGCGTTCGGCCGGATGGACGTGCGCCGGCGCGCGAGGGGACGGAGATTGTTTCAGCGGAGGGCGCGCCGATCGGAATTGTCACGTCCGGCGGATTCGGGCCAAGCGTCAACGGGCCGATCGCGATGGGCTTCGTGCAACGCGCCCATGCTGTGGTCGGCACGCCGATCCGTCTCATGGTGCGCGGCAAGCCCTTGAGCGCGCGCGTTGTCACACTGCCTTTCCATCCCCATGCCTATTACCGCGGTTGATTAAGGAGTTACATGATGACGGAGACCCGTTACAGCAGGGACCACGAATACGTGCGCGTCGAGGGCGGCGAAGGCGTCGTGGGTATCAGCGACTACGCGCAGCAACAGTTGGGCGACGTTGTCTTTGTTGAGACACCGCCGGTCGGCAAGGCGCTGAAGAAGGGCGATCCCGCCGCCGTGGTTGAGAGCGTGAAGGCTGCAAGCGACGTTTTCGCGCCGGCTTCGGGCGAAGTCATCGCCGTTAATTCAGAGGTCGAGTCGACACCAGGCCTCATCAACGAGGACGCGCTCGGCCGCGGCTGGCTCTTTCGCATCAAGCTCGCTGACCCAACCGAATTGACCGGCCTGATGGACGAAACGACTTACGCCGGCTTTCTCAAGACTCTGGGCTGAACGATGCGCTATCTTCCGCTCGATGCGAGCGAACGCGAGGCCATGCTGAGCCGCATCGGCGTTCCGGACGTCGAAGCTCTGTTCGCCGACATTCCTGCCGACAAGCGGATCCAGGGTCTTCTCGATATGCCGCTGGCGAAGAGCGAGATGGCGGTCGAGCGGGCGATGAATGCGATCGCGGGTCGTAGCGTCGCCGCTGGATCGGTTTCGTTTTTTCTTGGGTCAGGCGCCTATCGGCGACACGTTCCAGCGACCGTCGATCATCTTATCCAGCGATCCGAATTCCTGACCAGTTATACGCCCTATCAGCCGGAGATCGCGCAAGGGACGCTGCACGTCCTGTTCGAATTCCAGACCCAGGTCGCCGCCCTGACCGGAATGGAGGTCGCGAACGCCTCGATGTACGATGGCTCGACGGCCTGCGGTGAGGCCATGCTGATGGCCCATCGGCTCACGCGACGCAATCGCTCGGTGATCTCCGGCGGGCTGCATCCGCAATATGCCGACGTCTGCACAACGCTGGCGCATATGGCCGGCGACAGAATCGTCCGCTTAGGGCCGGATCTGAAGGCGAGCGAGGACATCGCCGCGGCGATCGACGAGGAGACGAGCTGCGTTATTGTCCAGTCGCCCGACTTTTTCGGCAATCCACGCGACCTTACGCCGATCGCCGCGGCGGCGCACGCGCGGGGCGCTTTGTTGATCGCCGTCTTCACCGATCCGGTGGCGCTCGCCGCCGTGCGCTCGCCGGGCGAGATGAACGCCGACATCGCGGTCGGAGAGGGGCAGGGGCTTGGCAACGCGCTTAATTTCGGAGGCCCTTATGTCGGCCTGTTCGCGACGCGCGCCAAGAATGTGCGCCAGATGCCCGGGCGTCTCGCCGGCGAGACGGTGGACGCAGAGGGACGGCGCAGCTTCGTGCTGACGCTCTCCACCCGCGAGCAACACATCCGTCGCGAGAAGGCGACAAGCAACATCTGCACCAACTCGGGCCTCTGCGCGCTCGCATTCTCGATCCATCTGACGCTGCTCGGCGCCGTGGGACTTCAACGCCTGGCGAAAGTCAATCACGCCAACGCGGTGCAACTCGCCGACCGGTTGTCCGCGATTCCGACGGTCGAGGTGATCAACGCGCATTTCTTCAACGAGTTCGTCATGCGCACGCCTTTGCCCGCTCACGAACTGATCGAGGCGTTGGCCGCGCGGGGCGTGATCGGCGGATTGCCGGTCTCGCGGCTCTTGCCCGGGGCCGGGCTCGACGATTGCATCATCGTTGCGAGCACAGAGACGAATACCGACGACGACCGTGCGGCCTATGCGCAGGCGCTTGCCGATTGCCTGCGATAAAGCGCTTTAAGAGTAAGAGAGAGCCTGTCATGAACGTCCAAGGCCGCCCGACCCGCCCCGAAACCGCCGCCGCTCCGGTGGGAGAAACCTTCACCGGGAACCGTGGCTTGAACATGGAGGAGGCGCTGGTCTTCGAGAGCGGCCGCTTCGACGCGACCGGCGTCGACATCGATGAGCCGCCGGCATTCGAGTCGAGACTAGGAACGCACGCGCGTCAAAGCGCGGTGCAATTGCCCGGCCTGACCGAGCCTGAGGCGATCCGGCACTATGTGCGCTTGTCCCGCAATAACTACTCCATCGACGCCGGACTCTATCCGTTGGGCTCGTGCACGATGAAGCATAATCCCCGCCTCAACGAAAAGATTGCCCGCTTGCCGGGATTCGCCGACGTCCATCCCCTGCAGCCGGTCTCGACGGCTCAAGGGGCGCTGGAAGTTATTGAGGCGCTGTCTAACGCCTTGCTGACGATGACCGGCATGGACGCTATTGCGATGTCGCCGAAAGCTGGCGCTCATGGCGAACTCTGCGGGATGATGGCGATCAAAGCCGCGATCGAGGCGCGGGGAGAGGGAGAGACGCGGCGGGTCGTGCTGGTGCCCGATTCTGCACACGGAACAAACCCCGCAACTGCCGCCCTGATCGGCTATTCGGTACGGTCCATACCGGCGGGCGACGATGGAGTCGTTAGCGTCGATGCGGTGCGGAGCGCGCTCGCGCCTGACGTTGGCGCGATCATGCTGACTAATCCCAACACTTGTGGATTGTTCGAGCGCGAGATCGTCGCCATCGCCCACGCCGTTCATGAGGCGGGGGCGTATTTCTACTGCGACGGCGCGAATTTCAACGCTGTCGTCGGCAAGACGCGTCCGGGCGATCTCGGCGTCGACGCCATGCATATCAACCTGCACAAGACATTCTCGACCCCGCATGGCGGCGGCGGTCCCGGCGCGGGTCCGGTCGCATTGTCGTCGCGGCTTGCGCCTTATGCGCCGGTTCCCTTTGCTAAGCGCGAAGGCTCAGTGCTGCGCCTGGTCGAGCACGCGGAAGGCAGCGAATTGTTCGGGCGCATGTGCGCGTTCCACGGGCAGATGGGAATGTTCGTGCGCGCGCTCACTTTCATCCTCTCACATGGCTCCGACGGGCTGCGGCAAGCGTCGGAGGACGCCGTGCTGTCCGCCAATTACATACGCGCTTCGCTCAACGATGTGATGAGCGCGCCGTTCGGCGACCGCCCCTGCATGCATGAGGCTTTGTTCGACGACCGGTGGCTCAAGGACACGGGGCTCACCACGCTCGACTTCGCCAAGGCGATGATCGACGAGGGCTACCACCCGATGACGGTCTATTTCCCGCTCATTGTGCACGGCGCAATGTTGGTCGAGCCGACGGAGTCCGAATCGAAGGCGAGCCTCGATCTGTTCATCATGACCTTGCGCGATCTCGCCAGCGTCGTGAGAGCGGGTGAGCGCGAACGATTCCAGTCGGCGCCGGTCCACGCGCCCCGTCGACGGCTCGACGAGACGCGCGCCGCCCGTCAGCCTGTGCTGCGCTGGACGAGGCCCGAGCCCGCCTGACGCTCGAGACCAGCGCGCTCTTCCCTATGATGGCGTTGTGGCTCTAAACTGCGAACGCCAATCGCCCGCGCGCCAGAGGACTGAGCCGATATGTCATCCGGACTGATCCGTTTCTTCGTCGCAGGCGTTTTTGCTCTTGCGGCCACTATGACGCCTCAAATGAGCATCGCCCAGCAGCCTCCGACCGCCGCGACGCCCGCAGCCCCGGCGTCTCCGTCGCCTGCGCCCGCAGCCCCTCCAACGGCTCAAGCGCCAGCAGCAGAGTCGCCCGCGCCTGCCAAGCCCGCCGAACCGCCTTCCGCCACGAATCCGACGCCAGCCACTCCGGAGGGCGCCAATCCTGCTGGGCCTGCGACGTCCGGCGAAGGGTCGACCGGCGAAGCCGTCGATCTTCCGCCGCGGCCGTTCGCTTACATCGAAGGCAAAGCGGACAAGGACGAAATCTACAGTTCAATTCTTAGTTCGCTCAGCCTCGTCAAACGCGACATGGATAAGGCGAACTTGACGCCAGCCGGCCGACCGATCGCCGTTTTCGTCGAATCCGACGACACCGGCTTCAAATATCATGCCGGATATCCGCTTACCGCGGCCCCGGAAGGCAAATCGAGCCTTTCCGACGCGGTCAAGATTGGACAGACGCCTAGCGGCAAGGCGATGCGCTTCGAGCATCAGGGCGCTTACGGCGACATTGACGCCACCTACGACGCCATCACGGCCTATCTCGACGACAAGGGAATCGACGCGCAAGACACCTTCATCGAGGAATACGCCAACGATGTGAAGGATCCGGATGACCCGACGCTGCAAGTCAATATCTATGTGCTGCTGAAGTGACGCGTTGAGTGCGTTGTGGGACGGCGGTCAAGCAGGCACGATGAGTTTCCTACGCCGTTTGGAGATACAGTGCGGGTTATTCAATCCGGAGGTCGCCGCTTAAAAATCCTCGTCGATTTCTGGAATGTCGTCATCAATGCGAGGCAGCGTTCCTAGGAGCAGGCGCCCGGTCGAGGACCCGGACCCTCGATTGAGAGAAATCGACAATTTCTTGCCAAGCCGGCTGGCTCCTGGTATTGTTTTTCAGAAAGGTCGATAGACCCGCTCACACTTCTCTGGCCCGACGCGCGACCAGAACTCCGGCCTTATGACCAGGAACGACTCTCGTGTTGTGACAGGTTTTGGCGCCCAACCCGTTGAAAAGGCTCGATCGGCGCCAAAACCGCGGCGGCGAGATCCAGCGGCCGCAGGCCCAGAAGGCGCAGCAGTTTGGGAGCTGCAGCGACTCGCAAATGGCGCCGCAAGCCATTGAAATCGCTCAAAACAGACTCGACAATCCGTGGGCCCGCGGTCGCTTAAGAAGGAAAATCGGTCAGGCGAATTCCGTATTAGTTCTCGCGCAAAAGCCCGAAGATACTCGCCTCGCCGTTACGGCAAGGCCCTACTGCGCCGGCGCCACGGCCGTCAGCGCCGCCGCGCCGGTCTCGAGTTGCAGGCGCGCTAATCGCGCGTAAAGGCCGTTAGCAGCCATCAGCGAGGCGTGCGAACCCTCCTCGACCAGGCACCCCGCCTCGATGACAAGTATCCGATCCGCGTTGACGATCGTCGCCAGCCGGTGGGCGATGACAAGGGTCGAGCGGCCTTTCATCAGGGTTTCGAGCGCGCCCTGGACCAGAGTTTCACTCTCGGCGTCGAGGGCTGAGGTCGCCTCGTCCAACAGCAGCACGGGCGCGTTTTTGAGGATGGCGCGCGCGATGGCGATGCGTTGACGCTCGCCGCCCGAGAGCGTCACGCCCCGCTCGCCCAATTGGGTATCGTAACCCCGCGGCAGATTGGAGATGAAGCCGTCCGCTGCGGCCTGCTGAGCCGAAGCGACGACCGCCTCGCGGGTGGCGCCCGGCGCGCCATAAGCGATGTTGTCAGCGACGGTGGCCCCGAAGATGAAGGCGTCCTGCGGCACGAGCGCGATTTCGGCGCGGAGATCGGCCGGATCGAGCTTCAAGAGGTCGACCCCGTCGAGCGTCACCGCGCCGCTCGCGGGATCATAGAACCTGAGCGCCAGCTGAAACAACGTCGACTTGCCAGCGCCCGATGGGCCGACGATGGCGACGGTCTCCCCCGGAGCGATCCGGAAACTGACGTCGCGCAAGACGGCGTCATCTTCACGGCCTGGATAAGCAAAGCAGACGTTCTGGAACGCGAACTCGCCACGGACGGGCTTAGCCAGCTTGAGCGGCTGAGAGGGCGCGGCGATGCGCGGCTTGACCGCCATGATCTCGCCGATGCGCCCAGCCGCCCCCGCCGCTTGCGAAACCTCGTTCCACACTTCCGACAATTGCCCAAGCGCACCGGCGCCGAACACGGCAAACAGCACGAACTGCGACAGTGTCCCGCCCGTCATCCGGCGGGCGATCACCTCTTGGGCGCCGAGCCAGAGCACGACGACGACACTGCCGAAAGCGAGGAAAATCGCGGCAGCGGTGACGATCGCGCGCGCCTGGGTCATCGCTCGCGCCGCCTCGTAGGCGCCGAAGGCGGCCTCGCGATACCTGCCGGCGGTGAACCGCTCTGCGAGAAACGACTGCATGACGCGCACCGCAGACAGGCTTTCAGTAGCGAAGGCGGTGGCGTCCGCGAGCCTGTCCTGGGCTCGGCGGGAACGCTCACGCACCGACCGTCCGGCCGCATAGAGGGGCAGGACGATGATGGGGATCGCCGCCAGCACGAACGCTGACAATTTCGGGCTGGTGACGACCATCATCGTCATCGCGCCAACGAACAGAAACAGGTTGCGAAGCGCCAGCGAAGCTGAGGAGCCGAATGTCGCCTTGAGCTGTGTCGTGTCTGCGGAGAGGCGAGAGGCGATGTCGCCGGTCCTCTCCGCATCGAAAAAGCTTGGATCGAGACGGGTCAGATGACCGAAAAGATCGGCGCGAAGGTCGGCGACCACCCGTTCGCCAAGCGTCATCACTAGGTAGTACCGCGCGCCGGACGCCAGCGCGAGCACCGCAACGACGCCGATCATGGCCAGAAAGTAAGCGCGGATAAGGCCGGCATTGGAATCAGAGAAACCAAAATCGATCATGCGCCGAACGGCGATCGGCACAACGAGTGTGGCAGCGGAAGCGACGGTCAGCGCGATCAGCGCCAGCCCGATCCGACCACGATGAGCCAAGGCGTAAGGCGCAAGCGGTTTCAAGGCGCCGAGGGAGACGCGGGACCTTTTGCTGTCGACATCGGCCGCGGATGACATTGCGGGAACGACTCCTCGGGCTGTGCGGCGCTTTAGGTACCGGTTTTCCGCCCAAATCAAGGCCGAGGACCACGGGAGTGATCCTGTCGGCGTGGACCGCATTCGGATAGCTTGCGTCAGCGGGACCCTCGCGTTATAGGAGCGCCAACAAGAAGAGCCGCCGGACCTCCGGTCGGCTCTTTGCTTATTTCATTGAGACAGCGACGATGAAGTCCGACATTCACCCGAACTACCACATGATCAAGGTCGTCATGACCAATGGCGCCGAGTTCCTGACCCGCTCGACCTATGGCGAAGAGGGCGCGACGTTGCATTTGGACATCGATCCGAACACCCATCCGGCCTGGACCGGCGGATCGCAGCAGTTGCTTGATCGCGGCGGCCGCTTGTCGCGCTTCAACACCCGCTTCGGCGGCATTGGCATCGGCGGCAAGAAGTAGCTCGCGCCCACGAGCCCTAATTCCGCGCCGATAATCTGCGGACGCTCGTGACCGCGCCTCCGCCATTGGCGGCGATTCGCTCGCGCGCTTGCGCCAGCGGCTCGCTCACCGTCTTCATGTGCCAGCCGTTGGCGTGAAGCAACGTGCCGGAATCGCGCATGATGCCGACATGTCCCTTCCAGAAAAGGAGATCGCCGCGCGCGAGCGGCGCCTTCGGGTCTTCAATGGCGATGGGCTCGCCCAAGACGGCCGCCTGCATGTCGCTGTCGCGCGGCGACGCGATCCCGGCCGCTATGAGCGCCGTCTGAACCAACCCCGAGCAATCAATGCCTTCTGACGTCCGGCCGCCCCAAAGATAGGGCGTCTCGAGAAAAAGCTCGGCGACCGCGGCGCTGTCGGGTTCGCGCGTGCCGAGCTCAGCGAGACTGCGCGACCAGAGGTAAAGTCCGTCCTCCGAGACCGCGAAGTCGCCGTCTTGGCGCACGATCCTGAGCTGCGCGCCAAGCGAGAGCGCCAGGCGCGGCGGCAGCTTGATTGCAGGGCCGGGATAGACGTGGGTGCGCAGCGCCGCGACCCGATGGGTCGGCGCGGACGGAGCCCCGAGCGCCGCACTTGGAAGATAGCCCACATACCGGTCGCGCTCGAGCTGCGCCCAGGCCCACGCCTGGCTGTCATCATAGACCGTGACAGCCTCCCCGAAGAGCGCTTCGGTCTCAAGCGGCGCGTCGGCTTGCGGAGAACCCCTAACGGGCGCGCTCCCAGCGATAATGCGCATCTTGCGCCCTTCCACGAACCGTGGCGCATCGACAAGACCGCGCAGATGCTCCGCCGCGAGGTCAGCGCGGGCGGGAGTCAATCGGCGGTCGAATAGGGCAGTAGCCATGGGCCAGCGGTTACCATGCGCCGCGATCGCTGGCGACGGCGGAAGGGCGCGTCTTTGCCGATCTCCCAGGGAGGGAGTAACCTCGTGAAAAAGGGAGATGGCCCGCCCATGAACGCGCTTGCCGACCGACAAGACAATTTTCGTGCGCCGCTCGACCCTTATGGCGCCGTCACCCACGAGGTCTTCAACCAGCCGGTCGAGCTCGCGGGCTACAACCTCTACGATTCCGACACGGCGCTGAAGGAGGCGGTCAAGCGCGAGGGCGCCGCATGCGCGACCGACGGGCTCGGAGCGTTCGGAGCGCGCGCCGGATCAGCGGAATTTCTGGAGCTGGGGACGCTGGCGAACAGAAACCCGCCCGAGCTCGACACCCACGATCGATACGGCAGGCGCGTCGATCTCATCCGCTTCCATCCCTCCTATCACGCGCTGATGAAGGCCTCGATCGAGGACGGGCTTCATTCGTCGCCCTGGACCGATCCGGGCGAGGGCGCCCATGTGGTGCGCGCGGCGCGCTCCTACATGCACACGCAAGTCGAGGCCGGCCACGGCTGCCCGATCACCATGACCCTCGCCGCGAGCCCTTGCCTCAAATTGCAGGGCGACCTCGCCGCCTACTGGCTGCCGAAGATTCAGGCCCGCGTCTACGATCCGCGCAACATCCCCGCCGACGAGAAGCAGGGCGTGACGATCGGCATGGCGATGACCGAGAAGCAGGGCGGGTCGGACGTGCGCGCCAACACGACGCGCGCGATCCCCGTCGGCGTCGACGGCCCGGGCCAGGCTTACGAACTGGTCGGCCACAAGTTCTTCGTCTCGGCGCCAATGTGCGACGCCTTTCTCGTGCTCGCCAAGGCGCCGGGCGGTCTCTCGTGTTTCCTCGTCCCGCGCTGGCGGCCGGACGGAAGCAAGAACCCGCTGCAGATCATTCGGCTCAAACGCAAGATGGGCAACGTTTCCAACGCGTCGAGCGAGACCGAGCTGCGTGGGGCGCTCGGCTGGATGGTCGGCGCGGAGGGTCGCGGAGTCGCGAGGATCATCGAGATGGTCGCGATGACGCGCTTCGACTGCATGATCGGATCCTCTGCCGGCATGCGGATGGCGGTCTCGCAGGCAATCGATCATTGCCGCCAGCGCAAGGCCTTCGGCGCGCTCCTCATCGACCAGCCGATCATGACCACGGTGCTCGCCGACCTTGCGATCGAGGCCGAAGCCGCGCTGACGCTCACCATGCGCATCGCCAGCGCGCTTGATCATCGCGATGATCCCCACGAGGACGCGCTGGTGCGCTTAGGCTCGGCGATCGGCAAATACTGGATCTGCAAGCGCACGCCGGGCCACGCCTATGAAGCGCTCGAATGTCTCGGCGGCTCGGGGGTGATGGAGGATAGCCCGATGCCCCGCCTCTATCGCGAGGCGCCGGTCAATGCGATCTGGGAGGGGAGCGGCAACGTCCAGTGCCTCGACATCGCCCGCGCGATCCAGCGCTCGCCGCAGACGCTTGAGGCCTATTTTGACGAACTGACTTCAGTGAAGAGCGAGAACGCGGCGCTCGACGCACATATCTCGGCGCTGAAAGACGACCTGCGCGACCTCGCCGGTTTCGACAGCCGCGCCCGCGATCTCTGCGACCGGCTCGCTGTCGGGCTTCAGGCGGCGGCGCTGTTCCGCGCCGCGTCTCCGCTCGCCGACGCCTTCTGCCGTTCACGCATTGAGACGAAGGGCACGCATAATTATGGCGCGCTGACCGGCGTTGACGCGAAGGCGATCGTGAAACGCGCCGCGCCGCGGTAATACTATCCACTGAAAGAATTGACGCGCGCAACTTTGTGCGCAAGCGCCTGGGTCAGGGGATCTCCATGCCATCCTCGTAACGCGCATGGGCGGAGCGCATCGTCACCAATTCCTCGGCGGCCGTTGGATGCACGGCGATGGTTGCATCGAAGTCGGCCTTGGTCGCCCCCATGGTCATCGCGACGGCGACGAGTTGGATCATCTCGGCCGCTTCGCCTCCGAGGATATGCGCGCCGACAATGCGCTCCGTTGAGCCCTCGACGACAAGTTTCATAATCGTGCGCTCGGGGCTGCCGGACACCGTCGCCTTCAGTGGCCGGAAATTGGTCTTGTAGATGTGGACCTTCGTGAAGCGCTGCAGGGCTTCGCTTTCGGTCAATCCGACCGCGCCCAATTCTGGTGTGCCGAACACCGTGCTCCCGATCGTGTCATAGCGGATCGGCGCCGCGCCCGGACCGAACAACCGGTCGGCCAGCGTATGGCCTTCGCGTATGGCGACCGGAGTGAGGTCCACACGGTGGGTGGCGTCTCCGATCGCGTGGATCGACGGCACGTTGCTGGTCAAATTCTCATTGACCTTCACGGCCCCATGCCCCGCGCTCAGTTCAACTCCAGCCGCTTCGAGGCCGAGGTCCTTCGTGTAGGGGTTACGGCCTGTCGCGAACAGCGCTTGATCAGCTTCGATCACGGAATCGTCGGACAGTGTCACGCGCAACGAGCCGTCCGGCCGTTTTTCGATCGAGGTCGGCGCGCGGCCAAACCGATGGACAATTCCGGCGTTCGCCATCCCGTCGCGCATGCCGTCGCGCATGTCCTCGTCGAAGCCGCGCAAGACGTTCGGCCCACGCATGACCATTGTGACTTGCGAGCCCAGGCGCTGGAACAGCGAAGCGAACTCAACCGCGATATAGCCGCCGCCGACCACGAGAAGACGATCTGGGAAGACCGCTAGATCGAAGATCTCGTTCGAGGTGATCGCGTGCTCGAGTCCCTTGACGCCGGTCGGCATGACCGGACGCGAGCCGCAGGCGATGAGGATATGGCGGGTCGAGATCTCACGCCCCTCGGCAAGCCGCACACGGTGTGGATCGACGACGATCGCCCGCTGTTCGACCAGTTTGGCGCCGGATCGCGCCAAATTGTCGCGGTAGGCGTCGGAAAGTCGGCCGATTTCCTTGTTCTTGGCTGCAACGAGGGTCGGCCAGTCGAACGACGGCTCGCCAACGCTCCAGCCGAACCCGGCCCCGTCACGGAAATCGTCAGCAAAACGGCTGGCGTGAACGTAGAGCTTCTTCGGAACGCAGCCACGGATGACGCAGGTGCCCCCTATGCGGCTTTCTTCGGCCACGAGCGTCTTCGCGCCGTGACCGGCGGCGATGCGCGCCGCCCGTACGCCGCCCGACCCTGCGCCGATCACGAAGAAATCGACGTCGAACGCCATCGCTCAGCCTCTGCGCCGCCAGGCCAAGGCGAAACGCGCCTCGCTAGAAATCGATCCCCTTCCTCTTCATATCCGCGCGGGCGCGCTCAAGAATGTCGGTCGATAGCTTTTCGCGCCAGGCTCCGGTGACGTCGGAAAGCTTCTGAAGAAAGATCGGAGTGACCTCGACATATTTCTTGCCCGCGGGACTATCAAAGAAGGCCGCGACCTGGGTGATATCCTGCTCGGACATTTGCGAGGCGAGCAGGGTCGCCGCCTCACTGTAGGTCTGTTTCGCGGTCTGATCGAATTCGGGCTGAATCGCTTTCAGGGTCGCCCGGAGCGAATCCCTGATCTCAGGCCGAGTCCTGGTGATGTTTGTTTCGAGCTCTACCATCATGCCAGGAACGACGATCGCGATCGACTGCTTAAGTCCGATGGTGCTAAGGATCTTGTCGGCGGCGGCAATGGCCGCAGCCGACGGCGCCGTGGACGCGGAAGAGGTCGCCGCGGGGGGCGCTGGAGCAGGGGCCGCAGGCGGGATCGTCTCGGCTGCCCTTGCCGACACGCTCAAAACCGCGAACATGAAAAGAGCGAGACGGCCTTTAGCGATTCCGGCGCGGACGGGCATTAATAACTCCTGCGGGATGCGGCTTCGATTCTCAGTTTGGGTCGCCAAGGACTTCGACGCCGTCGCCGCCGGCGATGATTGCCGCGCGCGCAAGGCCGATGAAAAGCCCCTGTTCGACGACGCCGGGGATCGGCGACAAGATCTCGCTTAACCGCTCGGGCTCAGGGATGACGCCGAGCGAGCAGTCAAGAATATAATGTCCGCCGTCGGTAACGAACGGTGAGGGTTCCCCGCGCAGACGGATCGGCCCAGCCAGCCCGAGCCGCACGAAGGCGCGCTCGATATGTCGCCTTGTCGCTGCGAGCCCAAATGGGACGATCTCGATCGGCAATGGAAACGCGCCGAGCCGCGGGACGAGCTTGGTTGAATCGGCGATGACAACCATGCGCTTCGAGGCGGAGGCGACGATCTTCTCGCGCAACAAAGCCCCGCCGCCGCCCTTGATGAGATTGAGCTTGGGATCGACTTCGTCGGCCCCGTCGACGGTCAGATCGAGTTCCGGAATGTCGTCCAGTGTTCCAAGCGGAATGCCGAGCGCCTTCGCCTGCGCTTCGGTCGCCTCCGATGTCGCCACGCAGCGGATGTCGAGACCCGCTTTGACCTTTTCGCCCACGAGATCGACGAACTGGCGCGCCGTCGAGCCGCTGCCGAGCCCGAGCTTCATGCCCGACTTGACCAATTGAAGCGCCCTTTCGGCCGCCTCCCGCTTTCGTTGGTCCCTGTCCTGCGTCGCGGCCATGCGCTTAACTGCTCTCGTTCGCTCAAACGCCGTCGCACGGTCTCGCGCGCGAAGCCGCGGGACGTCAGGGAAAAGTCGCTTTAACGGCTGGCGCGAACGAAGGCAAATCCCAATAGGTTGATGACTCCACCCTATCTCCGCGCGGCCTCGATCACGTCCTCAAACGTGCGCAATCCGGTCGTCGGCGCGTTGACGAGCACCGCCATGTTGCCCGGCTTGTGCTGGTTCTTCCACATCTTGGTGTGGGCGAGGGGAATCTGTGTCCAGGGGAAAACCTCGGACATGCAAGGGTCGATCCGGCGGTCCAGCACAAACTTGTTGGCCGCCGATGCCTGCTTGAGGTTGGCGAAATGCGAGCCCTGGATGCGCTTCTGCCGCATCCAGACGAACCGGGCGTCGAAGGTGATGTTGAAGCCGGTCGTGCCGGCGCAGAACACCACCATGCCGCCGCGTTTCACCACGAAGCACGACACTGGGAAAGTCTGTTCGCCCGGATGTTCGAAAACAGTGTCGACGTCCTTCTTCTCGGTGATGTTCCAGATCGCCTTTCCAAACTTCCGGGCCTCGGCCATGTACGCGGTGTAGTCGGGCGAATTGACCTTCGGCAGTTGGCCCCAGCAATTGTAGTCTTTGCGGTTGATGACGCCCTTGGCGCCGAGCGACATCACATACTCTCGCTTAGTCTCGTCCGAGATGACGCCGATCGCGTTCGCGCCAGCCGCCGCGCAGAGCTGGACGCCGAACACCCCTAACCCCCCGGAGGCGCCCCAGACCAGCACATTGTCGCCGGGCTTTAGCCGATGCGGCTCGTGGCCAAACAGCATGCGATAGGCGGTCGCAAGCGTCAGCGTATAAGAGGCCGACTCCTCCCAGGTCAGGTGCTTGGGGCGGGCCATTAGCTGCCGGTCTTGCACGCGGCAGAACTGAGCAAACGAACCGTCCGGAGTCTCATAGCCCCAGATGCGTTGCGAGGCGGAGAACATCGGGTCGCCGCCGTTGCACTCCTCGTCGTCGCCATCGTCCTGGTTGCAGTGGACCACGACCTCATCGCCGACCTTCCACCGCTTGACCTTGGAGCCGACCGCCCAGACAACGCCGGATGCGTCGGACCCAGCGACATGATAGGGGTTTTTGTGCACGTCGAGCGGCGAGACCGGCTCGCCGAGCGCAGCCCAAACGCCATTGTAGTTGACCCCTGCCGCCATAACCAGGACGAGCACGTCATGGCTGTCCAGAGTCCATGTAGGCACGACCTCGACCTGCATTGATTGCTCCGGCGGTCCATGCCTGTCCTTGCGCACGACCCAGGCGTACATCGACGTCGGCACGTGACCAAGCGGCGGAATGTCGCCGATTTCATAGAGCTCCTTATTCTGCGCCGCGGCAAGCAACCCGGCGCCCATGGGGCGAGTGTTCATGGCACCCTCAGGAGGTCCTGCGGTGCTACTGGAACTGGAATTGCATGTTCTATTGCGGTGCACAATTAACCATTGCGCTTAAGCGCACGGAAATCAATCCGACTTTGGTCAAAGCTCTCGCTGAGTTGCAATGAAATTTACGCCCCGGCAGGAAGTCCGGCGTAAACACGTCAAATCGGCAGCGGAAAATTCGGCGGCCGGGGCGGGACAAGGACCTGCGTAATGTCGACCTGGCCATTGTTGCAATTCGTAGAAGACCTCGAAGGTTTCGAGTTCGCGGCCTTCCTGGTAGGCCTCGCTGTCGTATTTTTCTCTGTCGGCTTTGCGATCGACTACATTGTTGGCCGCTATGGGATGGGACCGTACTGGAATGGTTGCTACGCGATGCTCGGCGCCTATGTAGGGCTCTGTGCGCGCGATTGGTGGCTGCAATCCTACGCCGCCTACGACCCTTTTTTGACAACCATAGCGATTGCCGGCGGATTATTGTCCACAGTTGTGATGGTGAGCGCGGTCGCCAAACGCTGAATCCCGCAGTCAATTAGCCTCCTTCCGCGCCGAACTGGAGGCGGAGTTGCCCGAGCGCGGCGTCGTAGCCGTCGAGCGACAGCGTGGCCTTGAGCGAGACTGTGGCGTCACGCGATCTTTTCTGTAATTGTGCCCTGCACAATTCTTTTTGGGGTGGCAAGGGCGACGCCGGCCGGACCCGCGCCTAAAGCGAGTGAAACATGGCGCAGGCGAACGAACGAACGACGGCGGCGCGCCGCGACAAGCCCTGGATCTTCCGAACCTATGCCGGCCATTCGACCGCAGGCGAGTTGAATCGCCTTTATCAACAGAACCTGGCCAAGGGACAGACGGGGCTCTCGATCGCCTTCGACCTGCCGACCCAGACCGGATTTGACAGCGATCACATCTTGGCGCGTGGCGAGGTGGGCAAGGTCGGCGTCGCGATCTCCCATATCGGCGACATGCGGGCCTTATTCGCGGACATCCCGCTTGCGTCGATGAACACCTCGATGACCATCAACGCGACCGCGCCCTGGCTGATGGCTCTCTACATCGCGGTCGCCGACGAGCAGGACGCGCCACGCGCCGAGCTCCAGGGCACGACCCAGAACGACGTCATCAAGGAATATCTGGCCCGCGGATCCTACGTCTTCCCGCCGGACGCCTCGCTCAGGCTGACCACGGACATGATCGTGTTCGGCGCCCGAGAGACGCCGAAGTGGAACCCGATGAACGTGTGCTCCTACCACCTGCAAGAGGCGGGCGCGACGCCGGTCCAGGAGCTTTCCTACGCGCTCGCCACCGCGATCGCCGTGCTCGACCGGGTCCGCCAATCGGGCGAGGTCGACGAAGCGGGGTTCGCGGAGGTCGTCGGCCGGATGTCGTTCTTCGTCAACGCCGGCATGCGCTTCGTGACCGAGCTCGCCAAGATGCGCGCCTTCGTCGAATTGTGGGACGAGATCACCCGCGATCGCTTCGGTGTGCAGGATCCCTCCAAGCGCCGCTTCCGCTACGGCGTCCAGGTCAATTCGCTCGGACTGACCGAGCAGCAGCCGGAAAATAACGCCTATCGCATCCTCATCGAGATGCTGTCGGTCGTCCTGTCGCGCGGCGCGCGCGCCCGCGCGGTGCAATTGCCGGCCTGGAATGAAGCGCTAGGACTGCCACGACCATTTGACCAGCAATGGTCGCTGCGCCTGCAGCAGATCATGGCCTACGAGACCGACCTGCTCGAATTTGGCGACATTTTCGACGGCAGCAAGGAGGTCGCGACGTTGGTCGCCCAGCTCAAGAGCGAGGCGCAAGCGCAAATCGCCGCCATCGACGCGATGGGCGGCGCGGTCAAGGCGATCGAGACGGGCGTTTTGAAGGCGAAGCTCGTCGAATCCAACACGCGCCGGCTCGAGGCGATCGAGCGCGGCGAGCGGATCGTTGTCGGCGTCAACGCTTTCACCAATTCCGAGCCCTCGCCGCTGACCGCGGGCGAGAATTCAATCATGGTCCCCTCAGCCGCAGCGGAGGCTGAGCAAGTGGCTGCCCTTATGGCGTGGCGAGCTGAGCGCGATGAGGCTCGCGTGGGCGAGGCGCTGCAGGCGCTGCGTGCGGCGGCGGCCAGCGGCGCGAACATCATGCCGCCTTCGATCGAGGCGGCCAAAGCCGGAGCCACGACGGGCGAATGGGGCGACGCGCTGCGGATGGAGTTCGGAGTCTTTCGCGCTCCCACCGGCGTCTCGCCACGCGCGCGTCAGGAAGCAGCCGACCTCGACCCGCTGCGCAGCGAGGTCGAACGCGTCTCGCTCAAGCTCGGCCGCCGGATCCGATTTCTCGTCGGCAAGCCGGGCCTCGACGGCCATTCCAACGGCGCCGAGCAGATCGCGGCGCGCGCCACGGACGCCGGCATGGACGTCGTCTACGACGGCATTCGGCTGACGCCGGCCGAAATCGTCGAGGCGGCCAAGTCAGGCGTCCACTGCGTCGGGCTCTCGATCCTGTCGGGCTCGCATATCGCCCTCACGGAGGAGGTGCTGAAGCTGTTGCGCACGGCCGGCCTCGAAAACGTGCCAGTAATCGTCGGCGGCATCGTTCCACCCGCCGACGCGGAGCGGCTGAAAGCCGCCGGGGTCGCTGCGGTCTATACGCCCAAGGACTTTGCGATCAACGGCATCCTCGGCGCGATCGTCCGGGAGGTCGAAGCGCGCTTCGACGCGGAGCAGAAGGCCGGCGGGCTATCTCGAAGCCTCCGATACAACCTAAGAGAGAATTTCGCCCAAGCCGATCCAAATAAAACCGCCTAAATCCAAGCAAAATGGCTTGGAAGAGGTTGGTTTTATTTGGTTTTATTCGTACGAATTTGGGCTTTTCAAAGGGTTGCGAGCGAAAAAATAAGAAAAAATTTCCCCTGTCCCAACTCGCGTCTCGGGTTGTAGCCAAAGCGCCTCAGTTTGGAGGCGGCGAATGGCCGACTTGATTCCGATGAATGGAAATCCATAGAAGGGACGCTATCATGCTATTCTGAGTTTTGCAAGCTTTTTCGCTATCGATACAATTGCGGTAGGCGCTTCTTGGAACTCCGACTCGGCGCGCCAGGTCAGGACCCCGATCGGATCGACCGCTTCCGATCGAGGTCTTGTGAAGAGATGATTTCCGATGCGGGTGTTGCGCGACAGCGGCAGCTTGCGCCGGCAAGCCGGCGCGGTCAGGCCGCGATCGCCTGCATCAGCTGGCCAGCGCCATCGCGCCTGGCCCGGGAACCGCGCCGGGCGGACATTTGCCGAGGATGATCATGCCGAGCACCTCGTCCTTGGTCATGTCCTCGACCCGGCCGGTGCCGACGACCTGGCCGTTTTTCATCACCGTCACGCGATCGGCGAGGTCGAACACGTCGTGGATGTCGTGGCTGATGAGGAAGATGCCGAGGCCTTGCGCCTTGAGCTGCTTGACGAGCTCGCCGACCTGCGCGGTCTCGGCTGGTCCCAACGCCGCGGTCGGCTCGTCCATGATGAGCACCTTGGCGTCGAAATGGATTGCGCGCGCGATGGCGACCGACTGGCGCTGCCCGCCAGATAAAGCCATCACTGGCTCCTTGAAGCGGCGGAAGTTCGGATTGAGCCGCCCCATCACCTTGCGCGCCTCCGCTTCCATCGAGGCGTCGTCGAGTGTCCCCCAGCGGGTGAGCAGCTCGCGGCCGAGATAGAGGTTCGACGCGGCGTCGACATTGTCGGCGAGCGCGAGCGCCTGATACACGGTCTCGATGCCATAGTGCTTGGCGTCGCGCGGGTTGTCGATTTTAACTTCCTGCCCGTTGATGAAGATCTGCCCGCTGTCGCGCTTGTAGGCGCCGGAGAGGATCTTGATCAGGCAGGATTTGCCCGCGCCGTTGTGGCCGAGCAGGCCGACCACCTCCCCGGGATACAAATCGATATAGGCGTGGTCGACGGCCTTGACGCCGCCGAACGCGATCGAGACGTCCTTCATCTCGACCAGCGGGGTTAGGGCGTTGGGGTCCATGGCTTAACCCTTGGCGGTCCTGCGGCGGTAGAAGGTGTCGATGCCAACCGCGCCAACGAGCACCACGCCGACCACCATCTGCTGGAAGGCCGAGTTGAAGCCGAGCAGCACCATGCCCGATTGCAGCGACTGGATGACCAGCGCGCCGATGAGCGCGCCGTAGATCGTGCCGACGCCCCCGGCGAGCGAAGTGCCGCCGATGACCGCAGCCGCAATCACGTAAAGCTCGTCGAACTGTCCGAGCACGTTGGTCGCCGAGTTAAGTCTGGCCGAATCGATGCAGGCGGCGATTCCGGCCAGCGCGCCCATCAGCGCAAAGACGAGAATCGTGATTGTCTTGGTGTTGACGCCAGCAAGCTCGGCGGCTTCCGGATTGCCGCCGATGGCGTAGACGTAGCGGCCAAACCGGGTGCGCCTTGCGAGGAAGGTCATGACGAGGCCGGTGGCGACGGCGATCAGCACGGGAATTGCGTATCCGGTCGGAATGACCAGTCCGCCTTCCGGGACGGGAATGTTGTTGGCCTCCGCATAAGCCGCGGCGACCCGTTCAGGCCACGGATAGGAGTTGACGATGAGGGTTGCGCCGAGGACGAAGAAGCAGCCGAGGACAGCCAGGACATATTCGGCCCACATTGGCCGTTGGGGGAAGCGGAACCGCGCCCGCCGCTGACGGCCGGCGTAGAGGCCGAACACGATGCCAACGCAGCAGATCAACGCCAAAATCCAGCTTGCGGTCGCTCCGATCGAGCCATGCGGGCCCCCGCCCATCAGCGCGAAGCGGTCGTCGAGCGGCGCGATCGTCTGGCCCGCCGTCACCCACCACGCTGCGCCGCGCCAGAACAATTGGCCCCCAAGCGTGACGATGAAAGCGGGAATGCCGAGATAGGCGACCAGCGACCCGTGAAAGGCGCCGATCGCCGCGCCGACCGCAAGAGCGACGATCACGGCGATGATCCAGATCATTGGATTGTCGAGGCCGAGATAGACCGGCAGGAAGCGGACCTGCGCGACGCCGATGATCGTCGAGACGAAGCCGACGATTGATCCGACCGAAAGGTCGATATGGCGCATGACGATGATGAGCACCATGCCCGTCGCCATAACCGCGATCGACGAAGTCTGGACGCTCAGATTCCACAAGTTGCGCGGCGTCAGGAACAAGCCCTCGCCGCTCGAGATCAGGGTGTAGAGGTGAAAGCCGATCCAGATCAGCGCCAGCGCGCCGATCATGCCGATCATGCGGGTGTCGACCTCGGTGGCTCTGAGGAAGCGACGAATAGCCGAGCTCGTTGAGAGCCGCGCTGGTCGCGCTCGGCGCCACAGAGGCCATTCTCCCACCCGATCTTATCTTACGCCGCCGCTATCCGGGCCGGCGCCATTGTAACAGAAAGCCGCGCCGCTTTTGAGAACGGCGCGGCCCTCTTTTGTTTCATTCCGTGCTGGCGCGGTCAACTCAGCCGCAGAACTTGACCGTCCCGGGCTTCACGCCGGCGCAGACCTCCGCCTTGGTGATCCAACCCTTGTCGACGATCACGTTCAGGTTCTCCTTGGTGACGGGGAGCGGCGTCAGCAGGATGCCATTGACCTTGACGCCCTTGGCGCCGCCAGTGAACGGCTTCACGTCGGGAATGGCGGTCATCTTCTTGCCGGCGCCGAGCGCGACAGCCGCCTCGCCCGAGATCTTGCCGAGGTCGCGCGCGTCCTTCCAGATCGAAACGGTCTGCGTCCCGAGCGCGATTCGATTGATCGCCGCGTGGTCGCCATCCTGGCCTGACACCGGCACCGAACCGGCCATTCCCTGCGCGGAGAGCGCAGCGACGACGCCGCCGGCCATGCCGTCGTTCTCGGCCACCACCGCGTCAACCTTGTTGTTGTTCTTGGTGAGGATCTGCTCCATGTTTTTTTGCGCGTTGTCCGGCTTCCAACCGTCTGTATAGGATTCGCCGACGTTCTTGATCTTGCCTGCCTTGATCGCGGGCTCGAGCACTTCCTTGATGCCCGAGAACAGGAAGTCGGCGTTCGGATCGCCTTTGTCGCCCTTGATGAAGGCGTAGTTGCCGGCGGGCTTCGCGGCCTGGATCGCCTTGGCCATCATGCGTCCGACGCCGACATTGTCGAAAGTGATGTAGAGCACGTTCGGGCTCTCGATCAGGCGGTCGTAGGCGATGACCGGAATGCCTTCGTCCGAGGCCTTCTTGACCGCCGGAAGGATCGCCTCCGAGTTCATCGCGAGGATGATGAGAACGCCGGCGCCCTTGGAGATGAGGCTCTCGACGTCGGTCAGCTGCTTGGTCGGCGACCCTTGCGCGTCGGCGGAGATGTACTTGGCGCCGTGCGCCTCGAGCGCCTTCTTGATCGCCGCCTCGTCAGTTTTCCAGCGCTCTTCCTGGAAGTTCGACCACGACACGCCGACCGTCAGGTCTTTCGCCATCGCGGCGAAAGAGACGACGCTGGCCGACGCCAGCAAAATCGCCCCGATCGCCAAGTTTCTCAATGATTTCATCGATTTCCTCCCATATGACCCACGGATCGGGTGGCGACGCGATGGAAGCGCGCGCCCCTCCAGCCGAAGCCGGACAAATTCCGTGAGCGGCACAATGGTCAGCCTCGCCATGGCTGTCAATGCGCCAAATGGACTAGGTCTCCAACTTGGTTCATGAGGCTTAAGTCTCGCCGCAGCCAAGCGGATTTGGAGACGTGTGGAACGCGCTTGCGGCGCTCGCCCAGGACATGAGAGATAGCGCACGGGGCGCGCGCTTGTCGCCCTGGACGCTAGCGCCGGGAGGACCATGAAGCGGCTTTTGAGCGTGTCGATCGCTCTATGCGCGGCGTCGGCGCTCAGTGCTGTCGGCGCCGCCCTCGGCGCGAGCTGGGACGAGCGCGTTTTTCCGCCCGGCTCTCATCTCGATTTCGATGCGATCGCCGCAGCCGGCCCTTCGGCTCTGCCCGCCTTGATCGACCGCGGGCGTGAGCTGTTCAAGGCCAAATTCACCACCGTCGACGGCGCCGGGCGGCCAAAGGCGACCCAGGCGATCGTTCCAACCAAGCGCAAGAACGGCGTCAATCCGCCGTTCAGCCGCACCAGCGGGCCGGATTCGAATTCCTGTTTCGGGTGTCACAACGATCCGGTCATCGGCGGCTCGGCCGACGACGTCGCCAATGTGTTCGTGTCCGAAGGCTTCGAAAGCGCGCAGTTCGACTCCATCGATCCGTCGTTCTCGAGCGAGCGGCATACGATCGCGCTGATGGGCGCGGGGCTCGTCGAGCTTCTGGCGCGCGAGATGACCGCCGACTTGCAGGCGGTCCGCGCCGCGGCGATTGCGGAAGCCTGCGCGAACGGCAAAGACGCACACGCAGACCTCGTGACCAAGGGCGTTCGCTTCGGCTCGATCGTCGCCCATCCCGACGGCATCGTCGATCTCGACGCGATCGACGGCGTCGACGCCGACCTGATCGTCCGGCCATTCAGCCGCAAGGGGGTGTTCACCTCGCTGAGGCAATTCACCATCAACGCGCTCAATGTCCACCATGGCATGGAGGCGGTCGAGCGGTTCGGCGTGCGCTGGACCGGCAGCCACGACTTCGCCGAAAGCGGCGTGCCCGATTCGATCACCGCCGGCGACGTCTCTGCCCTGGTTGCGTTTCAGGCGACCCTGCCCCCTCCGACGGTGAAAACCGATATGCCCGACGATTGGCGCCGCGCGGCCACGGCTGGCGCCGAGACGTTCAGCGCGATCGGCTGCGCCTCGTGTCACATGCAGACCTTGCCTTTGAAGTCGCTCGTCTTCACCGATCCGGCTCCTTATGACATGGCGGGCACGCTGCGCTCCAGTGAAGTGAAGGCGCCGATCCGTATCGATCTTGGGGCCCTGCCTTTCGCCAAGACGCTTCAGAAGAACGACAAGGGCGAGTGGCTGATCCCCCTCCTCAGCGATCTCAAGCGCCATCTCGTCGTCGATGAGACGGTCAATTCGCTGGGCAACGAATTGCAGGCGCAGCGCTTCGTCGAGCGCGACGTGTTCCTGACGCCGCGGCTTTGGGGCGTCGGCTCAACCGCTCCTTATGGCCACAACGGCTCGTTCCGCATGCTCGACGAAATCATCGCCGCGCACGGCGGAGACGCCCGGTTCGCACGCGACGCGTATCAAGCGCTCGATCCCGACAAGCGCGACGCGGTTATCGCATTCCTCCGCTCGCTCGTCATCGAGGCGCAGTGATGCGGATCGTCCTCTGCATCCTCGCGCTTCTCATCGGCATTGCGGGCGCGCGCGCCGGCGAGGAGCGGCAAAAGCCGCTCGGCGACGTGCCCCTCATGCATGAAGAGGCTGAGGCGGCCGGCGTCCACAGCGTCTACGACGGTCCGTGGGAGTTCTTCGTTGGCGGCGGCGGGGCGGCGCTCGATTGCGATGGCTCAGGCTTTCCCTCGGTGTTCCTCGCGGGGGGCAAGAATCCGGCGCGGCTCTTCGTCAACAAATCCAAAGCCGGCGGCGCTCTCAAATTCGAGGAGAAAGCGCTCGACATCGGCGCCGATCCGAAGCTGCTCACCAATGTCATCGGCGCCTATCCGCTCGACATTGATGGCGACGGCCACATGGACCTGTTCGTGTTGCGCGTGGGCGGCAACCTCATGCTTAAGGGCGGTCCCAACTGCACGTTCGCGCTCGCCAACCACGAATGGAATTTCGACGGCGATACGGGCTGGACTACTTCGTTCGCCGCCGAATGGGAGCCGGGGCAGAAGTTCCCGACGCTCGCGATTGGCCATTATGTCGACCGCGACGCGCCGGGGTCGCCGTGGGGCACATGCGCCGACAATTCGCTCTACCGCCCTCAAGCCGGAGACAGACCCGACTATTCGCAGCGTACGCCGCTTGCGCCTGGCTTCTGCGCGCTCTCGATGCTGTTCACCGACTGGAACAAGTCAGGCACGCCATCGCTGCGCGTCTCGAACGACCGGCAATATTACCGCGGCGGCGAGGAGCAGATGTGGCGCATCGATTCAGGCAAGACGCCGAGGCTCTATTCGCGCGCCGACGGCTGGCGCCATCTGTCGATCTACGGCATGGGCATCGCCGAAGGCGATCTCGACGGTTCGGGCTACCCGGAATATTTTCTCACTTCGATGGGCGACGAGAAGCTGCAGAAGCTCGATCCCGACGAGGGCGGCCGCGGCGAGGCGCCGGTCTATCGCGACATCGCCGGCGAGGTCGGCGTGACCGCACACATTCCCTATGCCGGGGGCGACAAGCGGCCGTCGACCGCCTGGCACGCTGAATTCGCCGACTTCAACAATGACGGGCTCAGCGACATCTTCGTCTCCAAAGGCAACCTCGAGCAGATGCCCGACTTCGCCGCTTACGATCCGAGCAATCTCCTGCTCGGCCAATGGAACGGCAAATTCGCTGAGGCCGGCGACGAAGCGGGCATTGCCTGCAACGCCAAGGGCCGCGGCGCGCTGATCGCCGACTTCGATCTCGACGGACGGCTCGACATCCTTCAGATCAATCGCGCCTCAAACGCCCTGCTCTACCGCAACCTGGGCGCAAAAAACGGCGGCGGCCCGCCACTGCCGATGGGCAATTGGAGCGAAATCCGCCTCGTCGAACCCAACCCCAACCGCAACGCGGTCGGGGCGCGTATTTCCATCAAGACCGGAACGCGCATACAGACCCGCTTCGTCGACGTTGGCGGCGGCGACGCTTCGGGCCACTCGGGTTTCATCCATGTCGGCCTCGCCACGGCCGAGCGCGCAGAAATCCGGGTGCAATGGCCTGACGGCGACCAGAGCCCATCCTATCGCGTGTTCGCGAACCAGTTCGTAGTCGTCGACCGCGCGAAGCCGCAGGCCGCGTACTGGTATCCGGCGCGGTAGAAGGCTCAGCGCCGCTGAAGCCTTAGCGAGGGTTAGGCGTCAGCTCGCCATCACCTCGTTCACTTGCATGATCGGTTCGATCTTCGTGTAGTTGGAGATATCGCCCACGATCTCGGCGCCATGCTTGGCGAGCGCTTTTTGGAGGTCATCGACGGAATTGAACTTGAGATAGGCGATGGCGAGATAGGGTGCCTTACCGCCCGCGGGGTCCGACACGCCCTTATCGAATTCGCAACTGACCAATCCTTCCGGCTTCAGCCGCGAGACGAGAAGCTTGTGGTGATTGTCGAAATAATAGTCATAGTTGAAGGCCTCGCCGCCCTTCGCTGGATAAAGAACCGTAAGTCGGTGCATCGCTTCCTCCTTCGTGGCGCGCCCAGGCGGTTGATCCGCTGCGCCCCGCAACGCGCTCAGTTCCAATCAGTTCGCCGGCATGCTGGCAGCGATGATTGCCTCGCGGCCATTAGCATGGGCCCAAGGCGCAAGAGTTCCAACTCAGGAGAGTTCGACCGCGGCTAGGCTGGCGATGTTTGAGCGCTCAGCCGCAAACCCGGCTGACCAACTCTTCTTCTGGGCGCGTGCCGTCAGTGCATTTTGTAGCAGTGCCCGCCGCCCCTATGCCTTACGCGCGCCCGACACGCGTCCAGTGTCGAGAACGAGCAGTCAGGATGTCCTGTCGCTGTCGCCCCTCTTAGCTGGGCGCAGAACTTGGCGGCATTGGCAGGGGCCAGCGGAAAAAGAACGAAGCCCGCCGAGAGAAGCATCATCGCAGCCGTGAGCACTAGCCTCGAACTCGACATATCGAACCTCCCTTTATGTTTCTGTCGTTCCACCTGGCGAACCTCGCAAAACGCGAAGCCCGCACAGCCCAGATTGTCGCGTTGCTGATGAACCTAGGCTGAATGCGCCCGCTTCACGCGCGCCCTCAGCCGATGGCCGCGCTCCGAGTCGGCGCGGGGTAAGCCCCTGCGAGACGAGAGAAGCGAAGTTATTGTCTCGCGCAGACGATCACTGCTTTCGCGCCGCCATCACAACTCGCGCCCGTCGTTCCGTCAATGTGCAGGGCGACGCCGCCCGCGCAATAGGCGCTGGCCATGATTTCACCCGCGCCACATGACGCTTGAGCGGAATCGCTCACCACTCTGAAACTCGCGCCGGCTCCGGGCGGGCCTTGCGGCCCAGGCGGTCCTGTGGAGCCTTGAGGACCGGGCGGTCCCATCTGCCCAGGGGCTCCAGCGAGGCCGAGTGGACCAGGGGGCCCTGAAGGTCCGACCCGTCCCGCCGGCCCTTGCGGACCGGCTGCTCCCGCGGTTCCTACGTCGCCCTTCGGCCCAGCCTCTCCAGGCGAGCCCCTGGGCCCGGGCGGCCCGGCTGGTCCCTCCGGCCCATTCGCCCCGGCCGCGCCAACTTCACCTTTCGGCCCCGCGGCGCCGGCATCGCCCTTCAGCCCAGTCGCGCCAATTTCACCCTTCGGTCCAAGAAGTCCAACGGGCCCTGGCGGGCCGACCGCGCCAATGTCGCCTTTTGGCCCTGGCGCCCCGACATCGCCGTTCGGTCCTGGCGGTCCAACCGGCCCGCGCGACCCGACCGCGCCCGCCGTTCCGGCTTCGCCCTTCGGCCCAGCCGGTCCTGGGGATCCCGCCGGCCCAATTGCGCCAGAGTCGCCCCTTGGTCCCGGGGGGCCGGCGGCTCCTTCGGGTCCCGGCTCGCCTTTCGCTCCTTGCAGCCCGGGCGGTCCAGCGGCGCCGACATCGCCCTTCGACCCCGGCGGCCCGTCCGGCCCTGGCGGCCCCGGCGGTCCTGGCGGGCCGGCTGGGCCTGTTTCGCCTTTTGCACCTGGCGGACCGTCAGCGCCCGTGTCGCCCTTCGACCCCTGAGGCCCCATGGCGCCGATTACGCCCGGCTCGCCCTTCGGTCCGGCTGGGCCGGCGGGGCCCTGCTGCCCCTGCTGCCCGGGCTGGCCCTGATCACCCCTGTCGCCCTTGGAGCACCCCGAAACCGCGAGCAGCGCCGCAACAGCGGCGCCGGCGACAGTCAAGCGCATTCGGTTCTCCCCCTACGAGACGCGACCCCAGCGCCTATTGAAGTCCAATCTTGGCGCCGGACTGTGACAGGCGTATCCAATCGTCAGCGCTCACCTGGGCCACAATCGCCCATCTATTGTGACTTGGCTAGAGCCGGCCGAACCCTTCGCCGAGGCCGGAGAGACGCGCCGGCCGCGCCATTCGCGCGCCTTAGTCGTAAGGCGGATCGCGACCCTCCCAGATTGGAGGCGAGACCATGCATCGTCGTACGTTCCTTGCCGGCCTCGCGGCCACGCTGGCGCCCCTTCGTGCGCAAGCTCAGCCCTCAGCCGAAGAGCGCCTGAACCTTGCTGACAAGCGACTTGCCGAGATCGAAGAGCGCCAGGGCGGACGCCTCGGCGTCTTCGTGCGCGACACAGGGACCGGCGCAACCATCGCGCATCGCGCCGACGAACGGTTCCCGATGTGCAGCACATTCAAGCTTCTCGCCGCAGCCGAGGCGCTCAAGCGCGTGGACGAGGGCGCCGAGCGGCTCGACCGAACCATCGCTTTTGGGCCAACCGATCTGCTCGACTACGCGCCGATCGCGAAGGCGCACGCCGCCGAAGGCGCGATGACGCTCGCAGATCTATGCGCCGCGGCGATCGACTGGAGCGACAACACCGCCGCGAACCTGGTCCTGCAGGCGATCGGCGGGCCGGCGGGCTTCACGCAGTTCGCGCGTTCGCTCGGCGATAATGTAACGCGGCTCGACAGGAACGAGCCGAGCCTCAACGAGGCGACCCCCGGCGACCCGCGCGACACGACGAGTCCGCGCGCCATGGCGGAAGACATGCAGAAAGTCTTGCTGGGCGATGCGCTTTCGGATGCGTCTCGGCGCCAACTCCAAACTTGGCTCATCGGCGACAAGGTTGGCGACAAAAGGCTGCGCGCCGGGCTGCCGCCTTCATGGCGCATCGGTGACAAGACCGGCAGCGGCGAGCGCGGATCGACAAATACGATCGCGATCCTCTGGTCGCCCGAGCGGGCGCCGATCATCGCCACGGCTTACTACACGGAGTCATTCGCGCCGATGGATGCACGCAACGCAATCCATAAGAAGATCGGCGGCCTGATCGCGGAGACCTTCTCTTAAAAAAGGGCCGGCGCGAAGCCGACCCTTTTCTATTTCACCGATGCTCCGTAAGGCTTAGCTGCCGCCGCCGACGCAGGTGTCGGCGGTCTTTGGCGTGCAGACGTCGAGACCGGTATAGAACGGATCGCTCGGCCCCGGCTTCCCTTCCTTGAGGTCTTTCAGGAAATACATCGCCTTGTAGCCCATCTCGAACGGCCGCTGGCCGACCTGTCCTGAGGAGAGTCCTTTCTTCATCAGGTCGATCTGCACCGGCAGCGTGTCGGCTACGACGAGCGCGAGCGCGCCGGAAGCGATCTTGTCCTTGTACTTGCTCGCAACCTTCTCATAGGCGTCGGGCACGAACTGCGGGAAGCCGCCGGTCGGGGTGAACGCGTCGAGATTGGGGTATTTGGCCAGGATGTCTTCCATCTGCTGCACGGACAGCGGGAAGTCGTCGTTGGTGTAAAGCGGGCAGCCGGCGACCTCGGTCCATCCGTTCTGGCCGGTCAGGCGCTCGCCCGGGGATTCGGCGCTCTTCTTGCCCGCGAGCGTGTCGCGGATGCCCTGCATGCGCTCGTTGTGGTTGGCCGCCGCCGCGCCACCCGACTGGATGCAGATCGTGCCGCCCTTGGGCTTGATCTGCATGACGAGCTTGGCGATATTGGCGCCGATGTCGTAGTTGTGTGTGCCAACATAGGCGGCGCGCAGCCCCTTATCCGCCGGCAATAGATCCGAGTCCCAGGTCAGGACCGGGATCTTGGCCGCGGCGGCGCCCTTCAGCGCATTGGCGATCGCCGGAGCGTTTGCGGCGGAAACGGCGATGCCATCGACCTTTTTGGTAATAAGGTCGCCGACCATCTGCGCCTGCTCGTCACCGCCGCCGTGTTCTCCAGGCCCGATATAGAGGCACTTGACCGCGCCTTTCAGTTCCGTTTCGGCCTTCTTGCACCCGGCGAGCGCCTGGTCGAAGAATGGATTGTTGGTGTTCTTCGGCACCAGCGCAAAGGTATAGGGATCAGCCGCCTGCGCCGAGGCGGAAACGGCGACCAAGGCCCCCAGCGCCACAGCGCCGGTCAACAACACTTTCAACATTACTTTCACTCCTCCCAGTTGACGCGCCCCCTTAGGGGTCACTCGCGTTTCGCTCCTCGGATCTTACCGAGATAGACTGCTCCGATGAGGAACAGGCCGACGAACGTGCCCTGCCAATTCGAATCGACCCCCGCCATCAAGAGCGAATTGCGGATGACGAAAATTAGCGCCGCGCCGATGAAGGCGCCGTAGGCGCTCGCTTCGCCGCCCATGAGATTTGCGCCGCCGATGACCGCGGCCGAGATCGCGAGAAGTTCGTAGGTGACGCCAAGCGCGTTGATCGCCGATCCCTCCCAGCCGACAGCCAGGATCGCCGCGAAGGCAGCGGCCAGGCCGGAGACCACATAGACCTCCACCTTGATCCGATTGACTGGAACGCCAGTCAATAAAGCCGCGTGCTCGTTGCCGCCGATCGCCAGCACATGGCGGCCCCAGCTCGTCATCTTGTAGACGATGGCCAGGAGCGCGCTCAGGACGACGAGGAACAGCAGGGGATAGCTCAATTGTAGCGTTGGACCGATATTGACCGCGCCGCTCCCGAGGGCCTTGAACGCCGGGCCGCCGGGGCCGAATTTATAGATCATGCGGTTTCCGGACAGCACGACCGCGCAGGAGCGGGCGATCGCCAGCATGCCGAGGGTGGTCACGAAAGGCGAAATGCCGGCGTAAGCGATGATGAGGCCATTGATGAGCCCGGTCACGGCGCCTGCCAAAAGCCCGACGACAATCGCCGCCCAGGCCGGATAGCCAGCCTCAAGCGTGAGCCCGCTCGCGACCGCCGTCAGGCCCATGATCGAGCCGACCGACAGATCGATTCCGCCCGTCGCAATGACCGCGGTCATGCCCAGCGCCATGATGCCGATGAATGAGAAATTGCGCGTGATGTTGAAGAAATTATCGGTCGTGGCGAAAGACGCCGGCTGCAAATAGCTCATCACCACGCAGATGATGATCAGCGCGATCGTCACCCAGAACGATTGCGCGCCGGCGATCCGCTGCCACAGGTTGTGCTGCTGGACGCCCAGGACCGATTCGATCGAAACGTTCGCCTGCGGCGGCGGCTTGGCGGCGTCGGTAGACATCTGCGCCTCTCAAGCCGTGTGGATGGCGCCGGTGATCAAGCCGGTCACTTCTTCCGGGCTCGTCGCCTTGATCGGCTTGTCGGCGACCTTGTTGCCGCGGCGCATAACCATGACCCGATCGCAGACGGCGAAAACGTCCGGCATGCGATGGCTGATCAGGATGATCGCCATGCCGGAGTCCTTCAGGCGCCGGATCAGGTCGAGAACCTCCGCCACCTGCCTGACCGAGATTGCGGCGGTCGGCTCGTCCATCAGCACCATGCGCGCCTTCGAAAGGCGGGTGCGGGCGATAGCGACCGCCTGCCTCTGACCGCCCGACATCTGGCGCACGAGATCGCGTGGCCGGGTCTCGGACTTGAGTTCGCCAAACAACTCGCCAGCGCGCTTGGCCATCGCCTTGTGGTCGAGCCAGCGGAACGGTCCGACACGTCGCTTGATTTCGCGCCCCAGGAACACATTGGCCGCCGCTGAAAGATTGTTGCAGAGCGCCAAGTCCTGGTAGACGACCTCGACGCCCTTCTCACGCGCTTCCACGGGCTTATGAAAGTGCACCACCTCCCCGTTGAGGCGGATCTCGCCGTGGGTCGGGGGAAAATTGCCAGCGATAACCTTGACTAGGGTCGACTTGCCGGCGCCGTTGTCGCCCATCAGGCCCAACACTTCGCCGGCTTCGAGCGCCATGTCGACTTCGTTCAGCGCATGAATCGCGCCGAAGTGTTTCGACACCGCGTTCAATTCAAGAATCGCCAAACCTTGCTTCCTCCGCTTCCGCCCGCACGACATTGTTCCGCGGCTTCGGTCGCGGCTGCATGATCCTATTATCGCAGCATCGACCAGATCGGACCTACGCGCAAGGGTAAAAAGACTTGGCCTTGCGTTGAAACGGCCCCGCGAAAAGGCCATTTCGCAAGGGTGCGCCGAGCGTCGGCGACCTGCCCCGCATCCGGGGGATTACGCACTCGCCCGCATTGCGCAGAATTTCCGAACGTCGCATCTTGCCCACGGGAGGGAGCGACAGTGGGCGCCTGGAATTGGCTCTGGTCTCGAGCGGCCGCTTGGATCTGGTTCCGCACCGTCGCCTTCCGGACCGCGCGGACGGCGGGTTGGCTCAGGCGAAGGGTTTCGGGGCTCTTCGGATTCTGGTCGGGGTTCATCCTGACCGTCTTCGCGGCGGCGATCGCGGGCGCGTACCTGCCCTGCAGCCCTTCGTGTCGATTTGATCTTGGGAAGTTTAACCGCTCGACCTCGCTCCCGTTCTTATTCGAAATTCTGGTCCTCTACTGCATCGTCTGGTGGGGCCTCGTCAGGTCTTTCCGGCGCAAGCGGCTGGTTGTTCTGACGACGGTGAACCATGCGAGCAAGGACTTCGATCTTTTCGCTGGCGGACTCTCAGATCAACTCGTCGCCGGCCTCACCGAACTCAAGGCCCTCTACATAGAGCAAGATCAAGCGAATCCGAGAGCGGGCGAATTGATCGCTCCTCCAATCATCAAATTCGATGCCGGGGACGAAATGTCGTTCGCGGAAATTGTCGGCGAAAAGTCATCGGTGAAATTGCAAGGTTTTGAAATACCATTGCGGCCGCTCGTCGCTCTTCTGGAGCGGCCTTTGACCCCGCGGCGGCGGCTGACCAGCAGCGTCCAGCGATCCGGCCCCGTCGTGACTCTTCTTGCCAGCATTTCGGATGAGGAGATCACGTGGCGGGTGGATCGAACCTTTCGCGATCAGGCGCCGGGGGACGAGAGGGCGGACGCCCTCACCGATGCAAAGGAAGAGCTTCTCTACCGCATCTTTGCATCGATGTCGTCGACCGGGTCCAAGGAATGGCGAGCGGTGAAGGAATTCAGCGCCGGTTTGCGCGCGTACCGCCTCACTTTGTCCTCCGACATGAACAGGGCGCTCAATCTTCGAGAGGCCGAGAAGCGCTTTTTCGCCGCTCGCAGTCTTGACAAGCGCTTCGCCCAATGCAGCTACAACCTCGGCATCGTCTACCGCGAGCGCGGAAAAAACGACGAGGCCGCCATCACGGCGTTCCTGCAGGCTCTGGGGGACGACCCCAGCCAGGTCGAGGCGGCGTATGCCCTATCGGTGATCAATCAACAGGCTGGTCGGCTCCCGATGGCGTTGGAAATGGCCGATAGAGGGATTGCGCACGCCCCCGCGCACGCCCAGGCCTGGAACATGAAAGGTTACGTCTCGCACCTGCTCCATTCAAATGAAGAAGGCGCCTGGGGTTCAAGCCTGAGGTTTCGAAACAACGCCGTCGCGTTTGCGTGGAAGGATCTGTGCCGCGCCGAATGGCGAGGATCGACCGCCGCGCTCGACACGGGGAGCGTCGATCTCGCGTCGCCATTCATCAACCTTGCCGTCGCTTACGGCTACCTCGGTCAGCAAGGACGCGCGGCGAGAATTTTGCGTCAGGCCATTCGACGACGCGCAACCGCAGGGCTTCATTTCGAGCGAGGAAAGCTGCTGGGGAGCCTGGGCCGCTCCAGGGAAGCGGTGAGAGAATACCGACGCGCGCTTTCGCTCGCCGCCACGATGACCGAGCGAGCCCGCTACTACTCCTGTATTGGGGAGGCGCGAGCAAGGAATCCGAGGCAGGCGACAGATTCGGTGGGCGACTCGATCGATTCCTACTGGGCGGCCCTCGCCTCACCCTCTGACACGGATGCTGAAACCCGGCAACGATTGATGGACGCGTGTCAGGCTCCGGACCAGACCGAGCGACGTAACGTCATCTCCACCGTGAACCGGACGCTTGAATCGATCGCAAACGCGAGAGGGTGAGAGCGACCTGGAACGGCTCGGGCGCCTGAGGGCGGAGGGTCGCGTCAAAGTATCAACCCAGCCGCAAGGGGCGGAAATCGGCGCGATTGCAAGCTGGTCGAGGGCCTGGTTCGCCATCGAAATCGCCCAATTAATAATGTCGACCTCGCCGACCTCGAAATCCTTGCGGCAGTCGGAATATCTTTTGCGATATGGCGTGACCCGCCTCGATCGGTATTTTCCCGCGGAGAAGTTGTTGGGCTACGCCCTCGAAAGACTTGCCGAGTCGCTGCGCCTCCAATCCAAGTTCACAAAAGCGCTTCCCTTCGCGCAGAGGGCGGTCGCCTTGGATCTTTTCCTCCCCGCGGCGACCGGCCAGTTGGGCTTGGTTCATTTCGGCTTGGCCGACTATGATCGCGCGGAGCAAGAATTGAAAAAGGGCTTTGCTCTCGATCCGTCAGACGCCCAGACCCTTCAATTTCTCGGCCGTATCACTCAGGTGCGAGGCGCGGCGCTAACTTCTCGCGAGGCTCGCCGATCCGAATTCAGGAACTCCATTCAAACATACGATCAAGCACTCGACCTGGCGAACAACGATGCGGACCGCGGGCGCCTCCACGTTTCACTTGGCGACTTTCATTTCGACTTATGCGAATACGATTCGGCCGAGAAACACTATGCTATGGCGAAAGCGCTTGGCGCCTGCCGGATCGAGTGTTGCCTTAGCTTGGGTTCGATGTTTATCGAGCAGGGATCCTTGGATCGAGCGGAGCAGAATTTGCGCGACGCCGTCCGGGAGCTGAAGCAGTCGTGGCGAGCCAACAACAGCGCCGGGCCGATTTGCCGGAAGGCGTGGCTGCGCGGCGCCCTGTCGGAGGATGAATTCTCCGATCCGGACGTGCCGCGGGCGTGGGTGGTTCTCTGGGTTTGCTTGCTCGGCGCGCAAATCTTTGCCGAGCGCGGCCGCGATATCTCGCGCGCGCGGCGGCACATCGGGTTTGTCGCCCGAAACATGGACCTGCTCGTCGACCATGCGGGCGACCCGAAAAAGACGGAGGCTGCGAGAGCTAATCGCCTGGTCATCGAGGCAGCTTACCGGGATCAGTGTGGATGGCTCGACTATCTCGAGGGGCTGGGGCGTCCGGCGCGCGAGCATATCGAAGCATCCGTGAGAATCCGCGAAAGCGCCGACAGCCTTTGCCATCTCGCCCGACTTTACCTGGACGGGGACGAGCGCGAGCGGGCGCTGGAATGTCTTAGCCGCGCGCGGAAGGTCGACGTTCGAGGCGTTCTTGACTCCCGGATCGCGGAAATCGAGGCTGAGGCCCGCATGGCCAAGTAGGGCGGTGGCGTTTCCCTACCGCCACATCGCCCGCATGCGCGCCTGAAGATCGACGCGCGGGCCATCGGTCGCCGCGCGCAGCGGCGCCGGCTCAGCCTCGGGCCAAGTCTGCCGGTCGAAGTGCTTTAAGAGCGGCGGCGGGATGAAGCGGGTGCGAGCGGCATAGACGCTGCGGTCGCCGTTTCGGGGCTGCCCGTGGACGTAGAAGCGCTGCGGCACGACAAGCGCGAGTTCGTCTTTTGCCCGCGTCATCGCGACATAGAGCAGACGGCGCTCCTCCTCGATCTCCTCCGACGAGCCGGTGGCGAGGTCGGAGGGAATGCAGCCGTCGACGCAGTTCAGGACGAACACCGAGCGCCATTCCTGCCCCTTGGCCGAATGGATGGTCGAAAGGATGAGAAAGTCCTCATCCCTCAGCGGCGGTCCCGCTTCGTCGCTGGTCGCGTCGGGCGGATCGAGCGCAAGCTCGCTCAAGAACCGCTCGCGCGACGGGAATGTCGCGGCGATGCGCTCGAGCGCCTCGAGATCGCCCATCCGCACCCGCGCGTCGTCGTAGCGGGTCTCCATGAGCGGGCTCAGCCACGCGACAGCGTCAGCGATCTCCGCCGGCCACGGCGCGGCGCGCGACGCAAACCGGCGCATGAGGTCGGCGAAGGCAGGAAAGCCGTCCCGCGCCCGCGCGGGCGTCGATAGCGCCGACATCGTCACAAACCCATCGTCCGCCGCCGCAGCGGCGACGATGGTCTCGGCGACCTTCGGCCCGACGCCAGGCATGAGCAAGGCGACGCGAAAGCCCGCGACTCGATCGCGCGGATTTTCCGCGAAGCGCATGAGCGCCACAGCATCCTTGACATGCGCGGCGTCGAGAAACTTCAAGCCCCCGTATTTGACGAACGGCACGTTGCGGCGGGTGAGTTCGAGCTCGAGCGCGGCGCTGTGGTGGGAGGCGCGAAACAGCACCGCCTGGCTTTTAAGCGCTGCGCCCGTCTCGCGATTGGCGAGCACGCGAGTCGCCACGAAGCGGGCCTGGTCAGCCTCGTCGGCGACAGCGACCAACAAGGGAAGCGGACCGTGAGGCCGATCGGTGCGAAGCGTCTTGGCGAAGCGTTCCGGCGCGAGCGCAATTGCGGCGTTGGCGGCGGCAAGGATGGCGCCGCTCGAACGGTAGTTGCGCTCAAGCGTCACCACGTGCGCCGGCGGATCGAAGGCGCGGGGAAAATCGAGGATGTTGCGCACCGTCGCCGCGCGGAAGGAATAGATCGCCTGCGCATCGTCGCCGACCACGGTCAGGCCGCGTCCCTGGGGCCTTAAGCGCAGCACGATCTCGCCCTGCAGCGCGTTGGTGTCCTGATATTCGTCAACCAGCAGATGATCGAAGCGCCCCGCGACCTCCGCTGCGATCGCGGGATCAGACAGCATCTGGGCGAAATAAAGCAGAAGGTCGTCGTAATCGAGCACGTTCTGGCGCTGCTTCATCTCGACGTAAGACGCGAACAGCCCCCGCAGCGCATCTTCGTGGGCCGCCACCCACGGAAACCATTTGCCTAGCGTCGCCTTGAGATCGCCTTGCGCGTTGACGACGCGCGAATAGATCGTGAGGCACGTCGCTTTCGTCGGGAAACGCAGCTTCACATCGCCGACGCCCATTTCATGCCGGGCCCAGTTCATGAGATCGGCCGAATCCTCGCGGTCATGGATGGTGAATTGCGGATCGAGCCCGAGGCGGGTCGCGTACTCGCGCAACAGACGCGCGCCGAGGCCATGGAACGTTCCCGCATAGGCCGGCGTCGCCGCAGCGGCCGCCTCTGGCGCGAGACGGCGGGCGAGCAGGCGTTCGACGCGACGGCCAAGCTCCGCCGCCGCGCGCCGCGAAAAGGTGGCGAGCATGATGCGGTTCGGGTCGGCCCCCGCGAGGATGAGCGCCGCCACCCGATGCGCCAGCATCGCCGTCTTGCCCGAGCCGGCGCCGGCGATGACGAGGAGCGGCCCCGAACCTTGCGGATCGCCGATCCCATGCTCGACCGCGAGCTGTTGCTCGGGATTGAGATCGACGGCCGGGCTCGAGCGAATCAAAGCGAGCGACATGGTTCGACGCAACCATGTTTCGCGCTTTGTTCGCAAGGGTGGCACGCGGGCGGAGTCACTGAGCGGCGCCTGGAAAAGGGACCGCCTAGCCTAGTTTCATTTGACCATGATAAGCGATCGAACGAGAGGATCGGCGCAATGCCGGGAGCGGAATCGCACTATGTCCACCGGACCGCGTGGCTGCGGGCGGCCGTCCTCGGCGCCAACGACGGGATCATTTCGACCGCAAGCCTCATCATGGGCGTGGCGGCGGCGGCGGGCGGGCGGGCCGAAATCCTGACCGCAGCGGTCGCGGGATGGGCGGCGGGCGCAATGTCGATGGCGGCGGGGGAATATGTGTCCGTCAGCTCCCAGGCCGATTCCGAGGCCGCCGACCTGGCGCGCGAGCAGCGCGCGCTTCGCGAGCAGCCGTCCGCAGAGAAGCGCGAACTCGCTCATATCTACGAAGATCGCGGCGTCCAGCCGAAGCTCGCGCAAGCGGTGGCCGATCAGCTGATGGCCAAGGACGCGCTCGCCGCCCATGCGCGCGACGAGCTCGGCCTGAGCGAGGGCGCTGAGCCCAAACCGATCCAGGCTGCGTTCGCGTCCGCGGTTGCGTTCTCGCTCGGCGCCGCGTTGCCGACACTGGCGGCGTTTCTCGCGCCGCCAGCCGCCCTCGTCAAATCCGTCCCCGCCGCAGCGTTGGTTTTTCTAGTCGCGCTAGGCGCACTCGGCGCCTGGGCGGGCGGCGCGCCGATAGTAAAGCCGGCGCTCAGAGTCGGCTTCTGGGGCGCGCTGGCCATGGCGGTCACGGCTGGGATCGGCGCGCTGATCGGCAAGGCCGTTTAGCTTTACCGAAGCGAGCGCAGGTCTAGCTCGCCTTTTGCGTCTGATGCGGAAACAGATGCCGCCGCGCCTCTTCGTCGAACTCTTGCTTGAAGGCGTGCTTGTCCTTCAATTTGTTGACGCGAGCCACCGCCGGGCGCGCATTAATCTCGTCGACGAGCCGCTTGACGTTGGCCATCTTTGACCAAGTCTCCGCGCCCAAGAGGTGCGGAGCCGCCGAGCTCCAACCCCAAACCGACATGTCCGCAATCGTATAGACGTCGCCCAGCATATATTTCCGCCCGGCCAGCCTGTCGTCGAGAATCTTCCAGTGCCGGTGCGTTTCGAAATTGTATCGATTGATCGCGTATTCGATCTTCTCAGGGGCCGCGACGTTGAAGTGGAAGGCCTGACCTGAAAACGGACCAACCCCGCTTGAGACGAAGAAGAGCCACGAGAGCAGTTCGGCCCGCGCTTTGGGCGTATTCTCGGGGAGGAAGCGCCCGGTCTTCTCCGCGAGATAAAGCAGGATAGCGCTTGAATTGAATATGGTCGCCTCGCCGTCGACGATCGACGGCGTCTTCGCATTCGGATTGATCGCGATGATAGCCTGGCGAATGCTGCTCGCCCTTGCGCGTATCGACCGGGACAAGCTCATATTCGAGGCCAGCTTCTTCGAGGAACAAAGCGACCTTCGCCGGGTTTGGCGACGGGTGATAATAGAACTTGATCATCCGAAGGCTCCAGAAACAATACGGTCATGCCGCGATGCGGCTAGTAGCGCAGCCTCTGCCAGTTACGCAATGTTGGCCTACATGCCGCGCCGTCGAGAGGGTTGCGTTTTTGCCCTCCGGGTTTCGTTGCTCCGGGCAAGCACAGCGCTGCAGATATCGGCAATTGTGGTGCGCGAAAGCTCCTGCTGCGGAGCCTCGACCGAGGGCGCTGTCGCCTCGCACACAGCAGGAAAGATGTGGGTGCCCGACCGGACCGGATCCGCTCGGCGGCGACCGGCGCTCGGTGACGAGTTCGCCGCTTTCCACCGCAGCGAAGAGATCGCGCAAAGTGATGCCGGTGGCCGGCGGCGCCAGTTCGAAGCCGCCGCCTGAGCCGAGCCGGGCGCGGATCAATCCCGCGCTTGTCATTAGCGAGAACTGGCGGCGAACCACGACTGGAGGGTGTTGGCGCTATCCGCCACATCTCCGAACGCACGACCTTGCCCGGATTGGCGGCTAGCGCGGTCAGCAAATGAACGCAGACGCCAAAATCGGGCGCTCGCTCCCATCGCCAACCCTTGCACAACGCTGGCCGGGATTGCGAAAAGCCGCGCGCCCGGAAGCGCAGAACACTGTCTTGGCGACGCAGGCGTGGAACGGCGACCGGGGTCCTATTTCGGACATGGCGGCAGGCCAGGCGTTCCCGCATGCTCGCGGTTGCGCGACCGGCGGCTGAACTCGAACCACTGGCGGCGGCGGTTGACGAAGCGCAGGCGGCGGCGTCAGCGGCGGACGAGGCGCTACGACCATCGCCGGCGCGGGAACGTGAACCACCGGCGGCGACGGACGAAGGGCGACGGGCGCAGCCGCAGTCGGCGCGGCGCGGGAACGCGAACGACTAGAGGCGGCGGACGACGCGCGGCCGCAGCCGCCGTCGGCGAAGCCGGCGCGCGAACTACCGGAGGCGCAGGAGTCGCCGTCAACGGCGCCGGGGCTGGCGGTTTCGCGGCGACATTCGGCTTTGGCGTTGGAACGCTTGCGGGCGTTGGCGCCGGCGGTTTCGGCGCCGCGTTAGGCGTTGCGCGCACGGGCGCTGCGACTGGCGCCAGCGGCGTCGCGGCCGGCTTGGCTGCGTTTGGCGATGGAACTGCAGGCAGGGGCTTTCCGCCGGGAACAGTTGTCGCGCCAATAGCGGGCGCCGTCGCTGGAGGCCTGACGCCGACTGGCGCCAACGGCGCCGCGCCCGGTTTGGCTGCGTTTAGCGAAGGGGCTACAGGCAGCGGCTTGCCGCCTGGGACGTTTGGCGCTGCAACGGCGGGCGCCGTCGGAATCGGCAGGGGCTTCCCGCCGGGAACCGCAGCCGGCTTCGGCCCCGCTGCTGGAAGGGGAGCGGCGGGCGAATTGCCCGCCGCCGGCGGGATTGGAAGCGGCTTGAGAGCCTGGCCCGGAGCGGCGGGCGCCGCGGCGGTCGGCGGAGTCGCCGGTGGCGCGCCAGCTGGTTTGCCCGGAGCCGCGCCCGGTGGCCGACGCCGACCGATCGGCCGCAAAGGCTTGACGACAGCGGCGTTGGCGACTGGACCGGCGGCTACCGGCGCGCGGGGCGCCACGGGTTTGATGTTGCCGGGCAGCGGCGGCGGCGCGAAGGCCGCCTGACGCAACCGCGGTTGTCCGCGCGGCGCGATGCCATCGTGGTGAAAACCGTTTTGGAACCCGACCGCGCCGATGGCGATCGGAATCGCGACGCCCAAGCACGGGGAGCAGGCCAATTTCGGCAGGCGGCGGAGGCGGAGGCAAGTCGCGCCAACCGTCGTCTTCGACGTAAACGTATTGGGCGGGCGGCGGAGGAGGAGGCGGACCGAAATCGTCAAACGCGTAGATTGGCCGGTCGTCGTAGACGAGTTCGTCCGGGGGCGGCGGCGGAAGATCCGCAAAAGTCTCTGGCCGAAAATCGGCCGGCGGCTCGAACTCGGCCGAGAGCATCGCTAGGCGGCGGCGCGCGTCAGGGATGTGCGGGCCTTTCGGATAGGTATGCAAATACGTCCAATAGGCTCGTGGCGTATCGGCTCCGACAGTCCGGCGCCAGTAGGCAGCTTCGCGTCGGACAGCGAGAATGGCGCGCACGCGTCGCGCCTGGTCAGAATCGGATAGGCGGCAAGGAACTCGCGATAGCCCTTGAGCGTGTCTCGCTCGACAGCGGCGGCGTAGGCGTCCTCGGCGGAAAAACTGGATATCGGCTTATGCTCTGTCTGCGCAAACGAGAGAGCCGGAGCGGGCGCGTCGGCGGCGCGTTCGAAGACGTAGAAGGGGCCGCCAAGCTTGGACGCGCTCCACGGCAGCAAAGCCCCTTGTGTCTCCGAATTAACCGACACGCGCGTCTGATCGAATGCCTGGACGATATCGACGCCGCCCTGCCTGATCGCCCCGGACAGCGTCTTGCCGTAGACCCCGTAAGGACCTTCCTCGTCGCCCGCCAGCGTGCCCGGAGCCGCGTTGAAGGCGATCAGTTCGCCGCGCTCGGGATCGACCAAGGCGAGCCCTGGCGCGAACGGCGAGCCTTGAGTGGCGTAAGGATTGGCGCGCGCCGCGTCGAGAACAATGATGCGCGCCCTTCCCGGCGTCGCCGCCAGAGCATGGCTGAAATCGGCAATGCGGATCGCTTCGATCGGCACGTCGGCGTCGCGATTGATCTGAGCGTCGACCGGGACGAAGTAGTTGTCGCCGTTATACTGAACCGCGCGGCCAGCGAGATAGACGAACGCCTGCATGTCCGGGCCCGCCGCCGCCGCTTTCTGCAGAAAATCGCGAAACGCCGTACGGAGGGATTGACCGTCGAGGTCGCGGGCGCCGACCACGTCAAATCCGGCCGCCTGCAAGGTCTGGGCGACAAGACCGGCGTCGTTGGCGGGGGTCGCGAGCGCGGCGTCGCGATAGGTCCCGTTCCCAATGACAAGAGCGATTCTGGGGTTCGGCGGCGCAGGTTGTTGAGCTTCCGCGGCCAGCGCGAGAAGCCCCGCGGCCATTGTCAAAAGTATAGCGAAGACCGCCTGCAAGCGTTGCGACATTCTACCCCTCTTGCCGAAGAACCGTCGGCTCTGCAATTCGTTCCCCCGACCAATGGCTAACGTCGCATGATGTCCGAACCGTGTCCGCGCCCGGACGGTCCCCTTCGGGTCCTTTGACTAGCTCACCGTTTCCGCGCTGTAGCGAGCGATAAGTCCGTTGCGAATGACCGTGCGATAGACCGCGAAGAAGAACATGCAGGCGAGCACAAGGTAGAGAAGCGCGAGCGCTCCTCCGATCGCCAGGCGATCCCAGGGAAGGCCCTGTCCGGCCACGACCGACCGCATGCCCTCAAACACGTAGGACGGCGGTAGGATCCACGCGATCGCCTGCATCCACATGGGTAAGACTGTGACAGGATAGAACACGCCCGCGAATGGCGAGATCAGCATCGGGATCGGCCAGATGAGCCATTCGGAGGCGGGCCCCAGCCTCAACACCAGGGCCGAGGCGGCGACGCCGAGCGCGATGCCGGTGACGAACAGCACCATAAGGAATGGGGCGAGCGCGGCGCCATAGGCGACAAAGGACAACCCGAACGCGATTTGCGCAAGCACGAGCATGACGATCAGGCTCAACCCGCTCGTGATGATCGCGACGGTGAGGAGCCCGGCCAGATATTCGGACGTGCTCAAGGGCGAGGCGAACAGATTGAGGAAATTTCGCGTCCAGACGTCCTCGAACAACGTCATCGTAATTTGCTGCATCACGCGCGTCAGAAAATCCCATAACAGCACTGCGCCGAGCAGGGCCGGCACGAAATTGAAGTCTGCGTGCGAAACCGAATTGAGGTAGCGGGTGAGAAAGCCCCAAACCAGGATATCGATCGCGACAAAGATGAAAATAGGGAAGACGCGCTGCGGGCTGCCGCGATAGAGATAGAACATCCGCAACACGATTGCGCCGATGCGCGAGGCGTTCATCGGCCGCCCCCGTCGTGCAGCGCCTCTTGCGCGACGTTGACGAACAAGTCGTCGAGAGTCGCCGCGCCATGTTCCTCGGGCAAGGTCTTCGGATCGCCCTCGAGCACAATAAGTCCGTGCGACAGGAACAGCACGCGATCGCAGACCGCCTGGACCTCGTACATGTTGTGGCTCGTCCACAACACGCCGCAGAGTCCGTTGTCGACAAATTTAGCGATGCCGGCGCGAATGTCGCGTGCATTCGACGGATCGATGGAGGCGGTCGGCTCATCAAGGAGAAGCAGCCGCGGGAGATTGAGCATCGCTTTGGCGAGAGAAAGACGCGTCTGCTCGCCGGACGAAAGAACGCCCGCCTTGGTGCGCCGGTAACGCAGGAGATCATAGACAGCGAGCAGCTTCTCGATTCGCGCCGGGAGGTCCCGGACGGCATAGAGCATGCCGAACACGCGCAGGTTCTGCTCGACGGTGAGATTGCCCGGCAGCGGCGCGTAGACGGCGGCAAAGTTGGTGCAGGACAAGGCTTTGCTGCGGTCGATGGCGAGATCGACGCCCTCGATCTCGATCCGCCCGCCGCTCGGCTCGAGAACGCCTAAAATCATGTTGATCGTGGTCGTCTTGCCGGCCCCGTTCGGTCCGACCAGTCCGACGATCTCGCCGGGCGCGACGTGAAAGCTGACGCCGTCCACGGCCCGCACGTCGCCGAACGACTTTTCCAGGCGCTCGACCTTAAGGACGCACGGATCAGGCGGAATCATGCCGCGTCGTATCAGGCGGCCCGGAGGGGGCGTCAAGCCGGGTCAAACGCTCGGCGCGCTCTCCGCAAAGGCGCCAGGGACTTGACCAGTCGCAAACTCGCCTCCGCCATCATCGTCACAAAGGTTGGGCGAGTTGGCGCTCAATCGACGGGGTCAACCGACCAACGAGCCCTCGAGATCGAGCGTGAACAGCTCCTGCGGCTTGCCGACGCCCCGCAACGCAAAGCGTCCGACGGAGGCGAACGCGCGGCGCTCATCGGCGCAGGATTGCGCGAACGCCGCTGAGAGAAGGATCGGCTGATCCACGGACCGGCACATCGCCGCGATTCGACTCACCTCGTTGACCGCCGGTCCGACAACGGTGAAATCAAGCCGGTCCTTGCTGCCGATGTTGCCGTAGAAGACCTCGCCGATGTGGAGCCCGAGATACATTTCGCTCACCGGAAGACCCTTTGCGAATCGGCGTGCGTTCAGGGCCGACACCGCCTCTCGCGCCGCCGCGGCGGCGTCAAGCGCGGCCGCGCAAGCGCGACTTCGCTCCTCAGCAGGAAAGATCGCAAGCACCCCATCGCCGATCAACTTCAAGACATCGCCGGAATGCTGGTGAATCGATGAGACGATGGCCTCGGCATAATCGTTGAGCAGCGGAATGATCTCCTCAGGCGGAGAGGTGTCGGAGATGCGCGTGTAGTTGCGCAAATCGCTGAACCACAAAACCGTGTTGATCCGGTCCGCGACGCCCCGTTCGATGCGCCCTCTCAACACCCGCCGGCCCGCGTCACGTCCGAGATAGGTTTCGACCAGCGTCTCCGCGATGCGCGCGAGCGAGGCGGCCTTGATTGCGAGTCCAAGAAAGGGGGTTAGCCGCTTCAGCGCGCCAAGTTCATCGTCGGAAAAGCCTTCAGCTCGATCCGTCGTCCAATAGGAATACACACAATCCATCTCGCCGATCACACCATCTTCAGCGAAGCGGTCAATGATCGCGACAAAGTCGGTGAACTTCGCTTCGCGAAACTCCGCGAAGGCCGGAAATTCAGCTTCGGTCTCCGCGGTCACACGCAGGCGCAACAGCGATTCGCCGCTCGTCGAGAGCCGGTAGAGAGGGCTCGTCTGCCACCGTTCAGCGGCCTCCCCTTCGGTGGTGCGGCCATATTCCGTGAGCGTGGCTTCCGGCTTCTCGCGCTCCCAGCGGAACGCGCGTCCCTCGTGAATGGGGTGGAGCGTGTCGATAAGCACGAGCGCTCGCGCGAGCGGCAGTCCGCCGGCGACCGCACGGCTGCAAAAGCCTTCGACCAAGGCAGTCTCGCTCCGTCCCTCAAGCCCCGCTTTCGCGAGCCAGCTCGCAAGCTTGGCGATCTCCGCTTCGGTCATGCCCGGATCATAAGTCGTCTCAGACGGAAGGCCAATGTGCGACGCGCTGCCAGGACGTCACGGCCAAGCGCCCCTCAGCGGGGCGGCCATACAACATGTGAACGGTGTGAACAACGTGATCGACTTGTCCTTGGGGATAGGAGGCGCTATGGGATCCGCGAGCCGCATTCGCGGCCATGGTCGCAAAGATCCTTTCTCAAGCGTCGGATAGGTGAGGGAACGATCGCGCATTCGTCGGTGGCCACAGGGTCAAGCGCCTCCCCCTGACGGCCCGCGCCGACCGCGCCTTAGCGCTATCTTCATATCGACACGACCGATTTTAGAACGGAGTTTCCATGAGCATTCGCCTCAACGACACGGCGCCCGACTTCACCGCTGAAACCACGCACGGCAAGATCAGCTTTCACGAGTGGATCGGGGACAAGTGGGCGATCCTGTTTTCCCATCCGAAGGACTTCACCCCGGTCTGCACGACCGAACTCGGCTACATGGCGAAAATCGAGCCCGAGTTCACCAAGCGCAACACCAAGCTCATCGGCTTGAGCGTCGATCCAAGCGACGCTCATGCGCGTTGGCTCGCCGACATCGAGGAGACGCAAGGCGCGAAGGTGAACTACCCGATCATCGCCGACAGGGACCTCGCGGTCTCCAAGCTTTACGGCATGCTGCCCGCCGAAGAGCCCGGCACGTCGGAGGGCCGAACGGCGGCGACCAACCAGGCCGTGCGTTCGGTGTTCGTCATCGGCCCCGACAAAAAGATCAAGCTCATGCTGGCCTATCCGATGACCACCGGCCGTAACTTCGACGAGATCCTGCGCGTGGTCGATTCGATGCAGCTCACCGCCAAGCACAAGGTCTCAACGCCGGTGAACTGGAAGCACGGCGACGACGTCATCATTGCTGGTTCTGTCAACGACGACGACGCTAAGAAGCTCTTCCCCGAAGGCTGGCGCTCGCCGAAGCCCTATATCCGCATCGTCAAGCACCCGGGCTGAGGGCGGCTCGCGTTCCGCGTGGCTCGTCGCGGTTCAAGATAACGCCGATCCTGAGCGCGCCCCCACGCGACTGAGCGTGGAGCCGCCGGGCGACGGACGAAAATTCCTCATCGCCATTGCGATCACGCTGTAAACCAAGTAAGGTCTGCAAAACTCCGGCTCCGCTCGCGAGGAGCGGGCGAATAGAAACGTGCGAACGCTGCTGCGCCAAGCAGCCTCCCTATCGCCGCTGACTCCAGCGAAGGCGAATAACCGCCCGCATAGTCGGGTTGTCGACGGGAGGATGGCATGCAACGACGTGATTTTCTAAAGGCTGGCGCCGCCGGCATGGCGCTCTCGTTGGCGCAGGGGGCGGCGCGCGCCGAAGACGCGCCGGCGACTGCCGCTGCTTCCTCAAGCGAAGAGGATCTGGGTCAGAATCTGGTCGTCATCAGTGTAGATGGTTCCACCCTTAGCAGCGAGATGGTCGACAAGTATAAGCGTAATGGCGCCGACGTGTGGCTCTTCGATGGACCGCGCACGCTTCCAAGATTTCTCACGAGCTTTCGAGTTCCTGGATCGTGAGGCGCCGCGGATCACGCTGTGCAGGTCGCACAAGGAGATCCTTGCCGCCAAGCGCGACGGCAAGGTCGCGATGGTGTTTGGCTGGCAGGATAGCGAGGCCCTCGAAGAAGAGTACGGCAACGACTGGCGCGACCACAAGCCGCCGCTGACCAACCTTCGCGCATTCTATGAGCTGGGGCTACGCGTGGCCGGTCTCCAATACAATATGGCGAACCAGTTCGGCGGTGGCTGTCTCGACCCGACCGTGCCGCTGACCATCCAGGGCAAATATCTCGTCGCCCAGATGCAGGAGCTCGGCATCCTCGTCGATTGCGGCGGCCACATCGGCGAGCAGACCAGCCTCGGCATTCTTGAGATGGCGCGCCGGCCGGTCGTCTGCACGCATAGCAACGTTTTGGCCTTGAACGACAATCCCCGCAACACTAGCGACCGCGTGATTGAAGGCATCGCCAAGACCGGAGGCGTATTCGGCGTCACCGCGATGGACGGCTTCCTGACCTGGAGCCGCAAGGATGCGCCGAAGGCGATGACCGGCCCTTTCCCGCCCCGCGCGGGGGTCCCCCGTTATGTCGATGAATTCGACTATCTGAAGCGCCTGGTTGGGGTCGATCACATCGGACTCGGACCGGACTGGGTCAACGACCTTGAACCCCTGGACCCGTCAAATTCGATCGAGTTTCCTCCCGAAATGACCTACGTGCAGCCAGTCACGATGAAGCTGGTCGAAGGCTTCGAGAGCGTCGATGGCCTCGGCAACGTCCGCGCCGAAATGGAGAAGCGCGGTTATACGGCCGAAGAGATCGCGAAAATCTTCGGCGGCAACTGGATGCGCGTCTATCGCGAGGCGTGGAACTCGTAAGGTTCGGCTGGCTTTTCGATCGTCAGCTTTCGATGAACTCAACTGCCGGCCGCGGAGCATTCGCCAAAAGATCCGTGAGGCCAACCTTACGCAAAGAGACCCACGAAAAAGTCCTGTCTTTGCTTCGGCAAAAGGGATCAAATGTTGATGGCTTCCTCAGCGGATATCAGAGACACATTGGGGTACATCGCAGTCACGATCGTGACGTTTGTAGTGCTCCAACCCATCGGCATCCTCATGCACGAGTTCACACATAGCACCGCAGCTTGGCTCCTCGGATACATGCCAAGCCCCCTCAGCATTGTCTGGGGCAATTTTTTGACAATGAAGGGATGGGACGAAGGGGTGCCCTATCACCGACTCTTTTCTTCGAGTCAAAACCCCGCGGAAGCGATCATCGGCGGAAGCCCGCTGGTCGTCCATACGATAGTTGTCGCCTTGGGCCTTGTTTTGCTGCAACGCCCATGGATGACAAAGAATAAATGGCTATTTCACACTATCTAATGGTTTATTATATTCAACTTCATGGAACTGATCGGCTATATCACGATGGGCGCTTTTGAGACTGGCGGGGACACCGGCCATTTCAACCATGGACTGGGGCTTTCTCCCTGGTTTCTCTTTGTCGCCGGGACGCTGGTGATCGTGATTGGATTGTACGTTCTCTTCAGCAAAGTCCTGCCGCTCTTGGATGACGTCGTTGCGAGGGGAAACCATCTGACTCATTGGGCGATCCTGTTGATGACTGCCTTTATTCTGTTTCTGTGGGGGAGTGGACTTGAGGCCATGTCCAAATACCCAGACCCCCAGTGGATGTTTGGTCTTTTAGGAATTGCGGCATTCGGAGTTGTTTTGCTGACCTGCAACCCAAATCGGTACGCGGCCCGTTAGCGCACAAGCGCAGGTGCGGACGGTAATGCAGCGACCTGTTTCGGCAAGCGGATGCCCTCAATGACTCGTCCGTCGACCGGGCCCCTTGGCGAAGGCCGTTCACAAGAACACGCGTTAATGAGCGGCTAACTCGCCCCGACCGAGCCAGTGGTCTCCCGGCGGCGAAAAGCCCTCGTTCCTATTGCGCTCACGCTGTTAACCAGTTAGAGCCTGCAAAACTCCGCACGTCGATGACATACGAATAACGGCCGCATCATCGGGCGGTCGAATGGGAGGGCACGCATTGCAACGACGCGATTTTCTAAAGGCCGGCGCAGCCGGTGTGGCGCTCACTCTGGCGCAGGGGCCAGCTCGAGCGCAGGTCGAGCCGAGAGCCGATGTGAAGGGCGCCGACGCCAAGGACACGGACGCGGATCTTAGCGTCGTCGTCATCGGCACCGACGGCTCCGAACTCCTTGACGATGTCGTCGACAAGTACCTCGCCGCGCACGCCGACGTTTGGCACTTCATGCCGAACCTGGCGAAATTCTCGCAGGTGCTCGAGTTCCTCGACAAGAACCGGAAGATCGTGTTGGCCAAAACCACCGGCGACATACTGGCCGCCAAACGCGCCGGCAAGGTCGCTATGGTCGTCGGCTGGCAGGACAGCGCCGGGCTGACCGATGGCAATGGCGCCGACTGGCGGAGCAGCAACCCGCCCAAGACCAAGCTGCGAGAGTACTACGAGCTTGGGCTGCGCACCGCCAATCTCACCTATCAACTTTCGAACCAGTTCGGCGGCGGCATGCTCGACCCGACGGTCCCTCTAACTGTCGAGGGCAGGCTGATCGTCGCGCAGATGCAGAAGCTCGGCATCGTGGTCGATGTCTCGGGGCATACGGGCGTGCAGACCGCGCTCGACGTCATCGCCATGGCCGAGCGGCCGGTGGTCATCACGCACGGCAATGTGCGGGCGCTGAACAAGGACAATCCGCGCACCAGCCCGGACGCGGTCATCGAAGGCGTCGCGAGGACCGGCGGTCTGATGGGCGTTGCCGCGCTAAGCCAATTCATGATGTGGGGCGGCAAGGATGCCGCGAAGGCCGAGACCGGTCCGTTCCCGGCTCAGGCGTCGCTTTCCCGCTATGTCGACGAGTTCGACTACCTCAAGAAGCTGGTCGGGGTCGATCATATTGGGCTCGGCACGGACTTCGTCACCCCTGGCTCCGGTGGCGGCGATCCAGCGCAGGACTACGAGTATCCCCCGGAGATGATGTCCAAGGCTGATGAAATCGCATTTGTCGATGGTTTCGCGAGCGTCTCCGGCCTAAACAATGTGCGTGCCGAGATGCAGCGTCGCGGTTACACGGCCGAGGAAATCGCCAAGATCCTGGGCGGCAACTGGATGCGCGTCTTTGGGCAGGCGTGGAATTCGTAACAGCTCCAGTGGCTTTTAAGATCGTCAGCTCGGCGCTTCGCGGCATGCCAATCTGATAGCGTATTGTCGTGAGCGGCGTGGGCCGATCTCAAGAGGGCTGAGGGCGATGCGGATTGGACTGTTCGTCGCTTTGGCGCTTTCTAGCGCCATGGCCTTCTCTCCGACACCGTCGCGGGCCGATGATGCGGCGCTCACCGCGCAACTGCAGCAGATCCTTGACGCCTACGTCAAGGAGCGCGCGTCGATCGAGGGGCTGTCCGGCGCCGCTTTGCAGGTGGATCGCGGCGCCGGCAAACCGATCCTTGCGGTCTATGCCGGCGACAACGGGCTCAGCGACAAAAAACCGATTGGTCCCGACACTCTGTTCGACATCGGCAGCAACACCAAGGAATTCACCTCCGCGCTGATCCTCAAGCTTGAAGCGGCTGGCAAACTCAACATCGACGACACGATCGGGAAATGGCTGCCGCAATATCCGGCATGGAAGGACGTGACCATCCGCGCGCTGCTGCAAATGGTGAGCGGCGTCCCCAACTATTCGGAGACGGTCGAGATCGGCGAGATCGAGGTCGCCGACATCCACCATCAATTCAGCGGCAAGGATCTGATCGGCCTTGTCGATCCCGCCAACGGCCACCATTTTCCGCCGGCCACCGGCTGGTTCTATTCCAACACCAACTACATTCTCGCCGGACTGATCATCGAAGCGGCGTCCGGCATGAACTACGAGCAGGCGCTGACGACGATGATCATCGAGCCGCTCGGGCTGCACGACACGTTCTACGCCGACGGACCGCATCCGGGACCAGCGGCCGCCGGTCCTGTCATGTCGCGTGTGCCTCGCGCCCTTTACCTGCTGCAGGATTGCCTCATGTATCAGCCGGAGCCGTGCACGCTATCGACGCTCGCGCCGCTTATCGGCAAGGACATGCGGATGCAGAATCGCTCCTGGGCGGCGGAGGCGGGGGCCATCATCTCAAACCCGCATGATCTTGGTCTATGGATTCGCGCTCTCTTCGAAAAGCGCGTCATTCCCGCAAAACAGCTCGAAGAGATGACGACCCTGGTCGCGAACAAGACGGGCCTGCCTCTTTCCGAAGTTTCCGCCGCTGAGCCGGTCGGTTTCGGGCTTGGCCTCGGCCGGTTCCATCGAAAAGAGCTTGGCGGCGCCTATTGGTTCTACGAGGGCGAAACCCTCGGCTTCCGCACGATCTTTGCCTATTGGCCGCAGGACGACCTTCTCATCACCGGGTCCGTCAACAGCCGGCCGCCGAACGGCGAGGACAAGTTCGGTCCCTCCGTGATCGGCGGAGCGTTCATGGCTTTGCAGCTGGCTGGGCTATCGAACAGCGCTACCAAACCCGTCGCAAAATAACTATGATGGCCAGTTGAAGACAGCTCGTCTTAGGGCTGCGCGACAAGGGGGGCTTCGATGATCTTCAGGCAATTGTTCGACAGTGTTTCGAGCACCTATAGCTACGTCCTCGCCAGCCGACGGGGCGGCGAAGCGCTCATCATCGATCCGGTGCTGGAGAAGGTCGATCGCTATCTCAAGCTGATGGAAGAGCTCGATCTTAAGCTCGTGAAGGCGGTCGACACGCATCTGCACGCCGACCACATCACCGGCTTAGGCGCCCTGCGTGACCGCACTCGCTGCATCACCGTGATGGGCGAGCAGAGCAAGGTCGACGTCGTGTCAGTGCGGATCGCCGACGGCGACAAGCTCGGCGTCGAAGGCTTGAGCCTCGACGTGCTCTACACGCCCGGCCACACCGACGATTCCTACAGCTTCCATTTCGGCGATCGCATCTTCACCGGCGACACGCTGCTCATCCGCGGCACCGGGCGCACCGACTTCCAGAACGGCGATTCCCGCTCCCAATACGAGAGCCTGCAGCGCCTGATGCGGCTGCCGGAAGAGACGCTGGTCTTTCCCGCACACGATTACAAGGGCGACACGGTCAGCACCATCGGTGAGGAGAAGCGCTTCAATCCGCGCCTTCAGGTTCGCGACGCCGACGAATATGCGAAGCTGATGGAAAACCTGCATTTGCCGAATCCGAAGATGATGGACGTCGCCGTTCCCGCCAACATCCATCAGGGGCTGCATCAGGAGGATGTGGCGCGCAAGGGCTGGGCCTTTTCGGCTGAACAGGCGAGGGGGCTCGTCGGGCGGCCGGAGGTTGCGCTGATCGACTTGCGCGAGACGAGGGAACGGGACCGGACCGGCGCCATTTCGGGTTCGTTGCACGCCCCATATGGCGAACTTCAGGACCATATCGGCGAGGGCGGCCTCATTCACGAGCTCGCGCGGTCGGGCAAAACGATCGTCTTCTACTGCGCCTTCGGCGAGCGATCGGCGATGGCGGTGCAGGCGGCCCAGGATCGGGGCTTGGCCTCCGCCCGGCACATCGAAGGCGGAATGTCGGCCTGGACGAAGGCCGGCGGCGCGACGCATTGACCTTGGCCGAGGCTTGAGCTTAAGCCTTTGGCCAACGCCTTCGCGAAGAAAAGGCGTTAGCGTGTTGCGCGGGGAGGTCTCCATGCCCAAGGTCAAAGTCAACGACATCACGATCAACTACGAGAGCCAAGGATCGGGCGAGCCGCTTATCCTCATTCCTTATCTCGCCGCCGACAACGCCTGTTACGCCTTTCAGGTCGCCGACTACGCCAAGCATTTCACCTGCATTTCACTTGATCCGCGGGGAGCGGGCGAGACCGACAAGCCGGCCGGGACCTACTCGACCGAATTGTTCGCCGACGACGTCGCCGCCTTCATGGCCGCGATCGGGGTTGAGAAAGCCCATGTGAGCGGCCTGTCGTTGGGCGGCGCCACCGGCTTGTGGCTCGCCAGCAAACACCCCGGGCGGGTCAAGTCGCTATCGCTGCATTCCTGCTGGCCGAAGAGCGACCCGTTTCTGAAGGTCGTCGTGGGGAATTGGCAAACCATCGCCAAGGGCCTCGGCAACGTCCAGGAAATGGTCGTCCAGGGGATCCTACCGTTCTGCCTGACGCCGGAACTCTACGCCGCCAAGCCCGAATATCTCGACCAGCTCGCCGCCTTCGTGCGCAGCCGGCCAAAACAGCCGGTCGACGCCTTCCTTCGCCAGTCGGACGCGGTCATCGCCCATGACGCCTTGGGGCAACTCGGCAAGATCACAGCGCCCACGCAAATCACGTTCGGCCAACACGATATCGTCACCTCGACCCGCTTCGTCGAGCCCTTCACGAGCGGCATCAAGCACAGCGAGCTGGTCATATTCGAGATGTGCGCCCACGCCCCGATCTACGAGAGGGTGAGCGAGTTCAACGAGAAGACCTTAGCGTTTCTCAAGCGCCACGCCGGTTAGACCGGGATGCCTTGCCGCGCGGCGTCGCAGCAGGCGTCGTCGAGCGCGACCGGAGTCCGCGCTGTCGCGAGCCCATATCCGGCAATTTTTTCCGCTATCCCACGCTAATCGACAACCTACAACCTGCTTAATTTGCCGGGCTTTTCGTGACAGCGACGCAATATTCCCGAAATACCCGGCAATGGATCGCGTCTTAGGTTCCAAAACCTCCCGTTGTCCCCTACAACCGAGGCTGAGAGGCGTCAGCGATGGGTCGCCGCTTCAACAATTCAGCGCCGTCGTTCTCTCAGGCTTCGCACCCACCCAATGAGCGACCGCGGTTTGAGGGGAAGGATCCTGAGCGCTCAGCATTCCCACCCCTGTGGACTTCGCTCCTTTACCATCGCGCTTGCAATCGCCTGCGCCCCCTCCTTCGCTGCGGCGGATGACGATGAGGCATCCAAGGCGGGACAGCCGACCAATCCCTTCTATGTGCTCGACACCAAGAACCTGTTCGGCTTCCTGGAGGGAGCGGACGTCGGCGAAAAGGGTGACCGGTCGCTCGAATTCGAGACCACTGGGTCGTTCGGCAAAGCGCAGGGTCTCTACCGCTCAATCGAACAGGAATTCATCTTCGAAAACGCACTGACCGATTCGTTCGGACTGGAGCTGGGCGCGCATGTGCTCGGTCAAGATATCCGTCATGTGCCGGACTTGCCCGGCTTCGTCGGCGTCAATTTCTCGGGCGTCTCGGCGGAATTCCGATACGTACTGATGCATCGGAGCGCGAATCTTCCGATCCAGGTCACGCTGACGGTGCAGCCTGAATACAATTCCATCGCCGAGGCCGGGCGGCAAGCCAACGAAGTCACCGCGACTTTCCGCGGCATCGCGGACGTGATTTCCAGCGATCGGCGTCTTTACGGCGCGGTTAATCTCGTCTTCGCGCCGGACGGCTCTCGGTTTCCCGGTCAACCGTGGCAGGACACGGCTTTGCTTTCCGCTTCCGCCGCGTTCTCGTATCGCCCGACGCCGGCGCTGATGTTCGGCGCCGAAGCGGACTACGATCGGGCCTATGGCGACCTCGTTCCGCGGGCGTTTCAAGGGCAAGCAGTCTATTTCGGTCCGACCTTCCACTACCAGATCAACGAAGAGATCGACCTCTCGGCCGCTGTCCTTGTGCAGGCGCCGGCCGGCCGGCTCGACTTCGACGCATTCCCGCGCCAGCTCGCCAAGCTGAGACTGGAAGTGGATTTCTAAACCTTGGCGCCGATCGTAGCTTCTTGGGTGCGCAACTCGTCGACCAGAACCCGCTCATTCTCCGAATAGTCGATCGGCGTCGACACCAGATGCACGCCGCCGCTCGCGAACGCGGCTTCGAGCGCGGGCGCTAACCCGTCGGCGCTCTCGACGCGGCTGCCCTTCGCCCCATACGCCCTTGCATAAGCCGTGAAGTCAGGATCGCCGAAGGTCATGCCGTAATCCGGGAATCCGTCCACCGCCTGCTTCCAGCGGATCATGCCGTAGGCGTGATCGACGAGCACCAGCACGGCGAGATTGAGCTTGAGCCGCACCGCAGTCTCGAGCTCCTGCGAGTTCATCATGAAGCCGCCGTCGCCGCAGACGGCGAGAACGCGGCGGTCCGGGTTGAGGCAAGCAGCCATGATCGCCGAAGGCAGGCCAGCGCCCATAGTGGCGAGCGCATTGTCGAGTAGAAGCGTGTTGGCGACGTGGGTGCGGTAGTTGCGCGCAAACCAGATCTTGTACATGCCGTTGTCGAGGCAGACGATCCCGTCCTCCGGCATCACCTGGCGCACATCGTGAACGACCCGCTGTGGCGTCGGAGGGTAGCGGCTTTCCTCCGCCCGGTCGGCGATATGCGCGAGGATTTCTTCGCGCAGGGGAAGAAGCGCCCCCGCCCTCGGCAGCTTGTGTTCGAGCCGGTCGGCCAAGAGTGTGAGGCTGGGTCCGACGTCGCCGATGAGCTCGGCTTGCGGAAAGAACACCTCCTCGACGGTGGCCGGAAGATAGCCGACATGCAGCACCATCGGTCCACCAGGGCCCATGAAAAACGGTGGCTTCTCCACCGTGTCGTGCCCGATGGCGATGATCAGATCCGCCCGATCGATCGCCCGATGAACGTAGTCGCGCTCCGATAGCGCCGCGGTTCCCATATAGAGGTCTGATCCGCCGGTGACAGCGCCCTTGCCCATCTGTGTATTGAAGAATGGAATCTGCAGCCGCCGAACAAATTCCGACAGCGCGTCGGCAAGTCGGGGCCGGCTCGCCGCGGCGCCCAGCATGATCAGCGGCCGCTCTGCGTTGAGGATGAGTTTCGCGACCCGATCAAGCGCGGCGCTGGACGCGATCGGCAAATCAGTCGGATGCGGTGGGATCGGAGACATGTCGGGCCCCGCTTCGCGCGCGATGTCTTCCGGCAGTTCGAGATGAACAGGGCCTGGCCGCTCGAGTTGCGCGACGCGGAACGCCTCCCTCACCATTGTGGGAATGGTTGGGGGGCTCACGATCTGGTGGGCCATCTTGGTCAACGGCCTCATGGTCGAAACGATGTCGACAACCTGAAAGCTCGCCTGTTTGCGGCTCAAAATGCCCTTCTGCCCAGTGATCATCACCATCGGCATGGCGCCAAGCAGCGCGTAGGCCGCGCCGGTTGTCAGATTGAGCGCGCCGGGGCCAAGCGTCGTGATGCAGACCCCGGGCTTGCCGGTCAGCCGCCCGTGCGTCGCCGCCATGAAAGCCGCCGCCTGCTCGTGCCTGGTCAGAACCAGCTTGATGTTGGAGCGTCGCAATGCTTCGACCACGTCGAGATTCTCTTCGCCCGGAATGCCGAAGATCTGCTGCACTCCCTCGTTCTCGAGCGCGGAGACGATGAGTTCGGCGCCATTCATTGAACGCGCTCCTTCACGCAAATCACTAAGCGACCAACGCTCGCGCATTCCTGGCCAGTCAGCAACCGCATTCGCGAAGAAACAGAGCTGCGCTGTGAAGCCGCGCCGCCTATCCTTCGCCGACCGGTTTCGTCTATCGTTGCGGAACCGCGCCTGCCGCTTCCTGGAGGATATGATGGCCCAGACCGTCGCCGACCAAATGGTCGAGGTGCTCGTCGCCGCTGGAGTTGAGCGCGTCTACGGCGTCGTGGGCGATAGCCTGAACGGGTTCACCGACGCCATTCGCCGGCGCGGCGGGATCAAATGGCTGCACGTGCGCCACGAAGAGGTCGCCGCCTTCGCCGCCGGGGCCGACGCCCATGTGACTGGCGCCCTCGCCGTCTGCGCCGGAAGCTGCGGTCCGGGCAATCTGCATCTCATCAACGGTCTCTTCGACTGCCAGCGCACCCGGGTGCCGGTGGTGGCGATCGCGGCGCAGATCCCCTCGCCCGAGATCGGCTCCCACTTCTTCCAGGAGACGCATCCCGAGCGCCTGTTTCAGGAATGTTCGAGCTATTGCGAACTCGTGTCGAGTCCCGAGCAGATGCCGCGTGTGCTTGAGATCGCTGTGCGCCGGTCGATCCTGGAGCGCTGCGTGAGCGTCGTCGTGGTTCCCGGCGACGTGGCGCTAAAACCGGCCGTGGCTGCGCCCACGCCCAAGCTGGCCGGACTGGCGCCGGCCGAGCCCGTCATCACGCCATCTGACCAGTCGCTCACTGAGCTGGCGGAATTCATCGATTTGGCCGAGCGCGTCACGCTTCTTTGCGGCAGCGGCTGCGCGGGCGCGCACGATGAACTGATGCAATTCGCCGAAGCGGTGAAGGCGCCGATCGTTCACGCCATGGGCGGCAAGGACCACGTCGAGTGGGACAATCCTTACGACGTCGGCATGACCGGCCTGATCGGCTTCTCCTCCGGCTATCACGCCATGGAGTCCTGCGACGCGCTCCTCATGCTGGGCACGGATTTCCCCTACCGCCCGTTCTATCCCACGGACGCGCGCATCGCCCAGGTCGATATCCGTCCGCAGGCGATCGGGCGCCGCGTCCCCGTGGACCTCGGAATTGTCGGGCAGGTCGGCCCGACGCTGCGCGCGCTCATGGGGCGCATCAAGGTCAAGAGCGACCGGCGTCATCTGGACTCGGCGCGGACGCATTATGGCGAGGCCCGCAAGAGCCTTGACGAGCTCGCGACCGGCCGGCCCGGCGGCCTCTTGCATCCGCAACACGTCATGCGCGTCATCAACGAGAAGGCGGCCGACGACGCCATCTTCACGCCCGACGTCGGCCTGCCGATCGTCTGGGCCGCGCGCTATCTCGCGATGAACGGCAAGCGGCGGCTGATCGGTTCGTACTGGCACGGCTCGATGGCGAACGCGATGCCGCAAGCCATCGGCGCACAAGCCGCCTCGCCCGGCCGGCAAGTGATCTCGCTCTCCGGCGACGGGGGCTTCACCATGCTGATGGGCGATCTTTTGAGCCTCACTCAGCTCAAGCTTCCGGTCAAAGTGTTCGTGTTCAACAACGGCTCGCTCGGGTTCGTCGCGCTCGAACAGAAATCGACCGGCTTCCTCAATTACGGCACCGATCTCGTCAATCCGAATTTCGCCCAGATGGCGCTGGCGATCGGCATCAAGGGCATTCGCATCGAGGACCCAAAGGACGTCGAGGCGGGCGTGGCCGAAGCGCTCGCGCACACCGGCCCGGTCGTCGTTGACGCGGTCGTGGCGCGCGAGGAGCTCGCCATGCCGCCGGCGGTCACCATCGAGATGGCGAAGGGCTTCTCGCTTTATATGCTGAAGGCGATTCTGAGCGGGCGGGGCGACGAGATCGTCGAGCTCGCGCGCACGAACTTGCGCCGGTAGGAGCGGGTCACGTCATCTGGGTGACGAGCTTCGGATTGAGATAGGCTTCGAGCGCCTCGGAGCCTCCTTCCGAGCCATAGCCGGAATCCTTGACCCCTCCGAACGGCAGTTCCGGCAGCGCGAGCCCATGGTGGTTGATTGAGACCATTCCGCTTTCGACGTCCCGGCCGACGTTCGCCATCGTCTTCGCTGATCTCGTATAGGCATAGGCGGCGAGCCCGTAGTCGAGCCGATTGGCTTCTCTGATTGCGCCGTCGTATTCGCTAAAGGGGCTCATGATGGCGATCGGGCCGAACGGCTCCTCGTTCATGACGCGGGCTCCCATGGGAACGTCGGTCAGCACGGTCGGCGCAAAGAAATAGCCGCGGTTGCCGATGCGCTCGCCGCCGCAAGCGACTTTCGCGCCCTGCGAAACCGCATCCGCCGTCAGCGCTTCCATCGCGTCCAGGCGGCGGGCATGGGCCACGGGCCCCATTGTCACGCCCTCGGCGAGCCCGTCTCCGACCTTGATCGACTTCGCGGCCTTGACGAAGCCATCGACGAATTTGGGATAGACGCTCTCGTGCACGAGGAACCGCGTTGGCGCGACGCAGACCTGGCCCGCGTTGCGGAACTTCGACGGGACAAGAACCTTGATGGCGCGATCGACGTCAGCGTCTTCGAACACGATGGCCGGCGCATGGCCGCCAAGCTCCATCGTCACCCGCTTCATGTGGAGACCCGCGAGCGACGCGAGCTGTTTGCCGACCGCGGTCGATCCCGTGAACGAGATCTTCCTGATCGCCGGATGCGGGATGAGGTAGGCGCTTATTTTCGCCGGATCGCCGAACACTAGGTTGAGAACGCCGGGCGGCAGGCCGGCGTCGGCGAAAGCGGCGACCAGCGCGGCGCAACTGATCGGCGTATCTTCCGGGCCCTTGATGATGATCGAGCATCCTGACGCAAGCGCTGCGGAAATCTTGCGCACCGCCTGATTGATCGGGAAATTCCAGGGTGAGAAGGCGGCGACCGGGCCGACCGGCTCCTTGACCACCGTTTGGCTGACATTTGGCGCGCGCCCAGGGACGATGCGGCCGTAAGCGCGCCGGCCTTCCTCCGCCAACCAATCGATGACGTCGGCGCCTGCGGCGGCTTCCATCCGAGATTCGGTCAGCGGCTTCCCCTGCTCCATGGTCATGGCGCGCGCGACGCTTTCGTTGCGCTCCCGCAAGATGTCCGCAGCCTTGCGCATGACCCTCGATCGCTCGTAGGCCGAGGTGTTGCGCCATTTCGCGAATCCGCGCAAAGCCGCCGCGACGGCCTCGTCGAGGTCGGCTTCGTCGGCGACCGCATGCGAGCCGATCTGCTCCTCGTTCGCAGGATTGACCACCGGCGCCTGCCCGCCGTGGCCGGGGCGCCAATGTCCGTCGATGAAGAGGTGTGTCTCAAAGTCCATCGCTTGTCCTTTCACGAAAAATGCGCGTTGCTTGAGCGCGCGCTCGAACCGGCGCCCTGCTCGCTTTTGGCTTCCTCCATCTTGATTCTATCGCGCGGCGCAGGGCAAGGGTTTGTCCCGCGTCGAGGCGGTCAACAAGCCGGGAGGACAGGGATGAAGACTTATCGAGCTCTAATGCGATCCAGCTTCGCGCGAATCTGCTTTGCGATCCTCGGGTCTTACGTCGCCAGCTTCGGCTCAGGTCCAGCGATCGCGCAGGACGCGGAAATCGTCAAGACGGATTACGCGATCGACGCCGTTGATCCAGGAATTAAGCTTTTCCTTCGCGAGAAGATGGCGGCGGGGAATACCAAGTTCACTGACGACAACATCGTGCTTTTTCTGCATGGCGCAACGAGCCCCTCCTCTTGCGATTTCGACCTCCCCTACAAGGATTATTCCTGGGCGGACTGGCTCGCGAAGCGCGGCTATGTCGTCTACATGGGCGACTATCGCAATTACGGCGGATCGACCCGCGAAGCTGCGATGGAGGAGCCAGCAAGCAAAAATCAGCCGCTCACCCGCTCCTATCTCGCCTTGCGGGACGTCGAGGCCATGGTCGATTGGATCAAGGCGAAGCGCGGCGTCAAGCAGGTGACGGTGATCGGCTGGTCCTGGGGCGCGATGATGGCGGGTTATTATGCCTCATTGCACAGCGAGAATGTTCGCAAGCTCGTGCTCTATGCGCCCCTCTATAACTTCAACGACCACACCAATCTTGGCCCTGGCAGCGGCCTGCAAAACAAGCGGAAGCCCCTCGAATTCAATTTCGCGCTGGGCGCCTATCGGCTGGCCCCCGAGGCCGCCAACACTGCCCGCTGGAATGGCGAGATTCCCCTCGACAACAAGGACGAGTACCGCGATCCCGCTTTGCCGGCTGAATTCTGGAAAGCGTGTCTCGCGACCGATCCGACCAGCGATACGCGCAACCCGGCGAGCTTGCGCGCGCCCAACGGCGTTCTCGAGGATTCGTTCTATCAGGCGACCGGCCGCCCCTTATGGAACGCCGCCAATATCTATGCGCCGACGCTCGTGATCGCAGGCCAGTACGACACGTGGTCATACCCCGAGGATCGCGAAGGCTTGATGCGCGACCTTGTTCACGCGCCGGTGAAGCAAAGCGTGCTGATCCCCGATGCGACGCACTTTGTTCTGTTCGAAAAAAATCGCCTTCCGTTCTTCGACGCGATCCTGAAATTTCTGAAGGAGTAAGCGGGAAAAAGAAACGTGTGGCTATCGCCGCGCGCCTTATCTCCGTGCTGGACAAAATTCAGTCCCTTGATCATGCACCTGAGAGTTCACTTGAGCTGGATAATTATAGTCGCACCACCATCCGACATAGCAATAAGCCTCGTCCCGGGTGCAGGCGTACCCGGGAACGGTGCCGCCGCAATCGGCATAGTCGAAGCTGTAGTTGCCCGATTCTTTTCCGCTGGCCAGCAGAGTCTGGCCATGCTTCCGGATATGATCCTGGACCTGAGCGCAGGTCATGGTGAGGGAATTGGCGGTGGCTGCGGCTGAAGCCCGGCTCAAAGCGGCAGCGCACGTGATCGCGCCGAAGACAGACGCCGCCAAAAGCACTGGCGTCGAATTTTTCATGCCCGAAATCCCATTTTTTTGAGTGCGGAATTGGCCGCGATCGCGCGCGCCGAAATGTCTCGCCGCGCGCGCCCGCCAGAACGCTTGCGTCCCGTTGGCGACCAAGAGCTAACTTGAGAAGCCGTAAGGATTCGATATCGGTTGCGTGGGTCTGCCGTAAGGAACGTATAAAGTGAGGCTGAAGCCCTGAGTTGCCTGCGTCAGCCCGCAAGTCGGAGACGCTGCCCGCCCCGGAGTCGCAATGCGGTCTTGCCTGTTCGCTATTGCTTTGCTCATGCTGCCCGCTTCCGCGCTGGCCGGCGTCAAGGAGACGGTCGCAACGCTCGCTCCCTCAGGCGTCGTGCTGGTGGTGGACGCCAAGGGCGATGAACTCATCGCCCAGAACGCCGACAAGGCCTTCACCCCAGCGTCCGTCACCAAGATTGTGACGTCGTGGCTGGCGCTGGAAGTTCTCGGCGCCGACTACCGCTTCGAGACGCGCTTCTACCTCGACGACAAGAGGGTGCTGTACGTTAAGGGGGGCGGCGATCCTTATCTGATCTCGGAGGAGCTGGCGCCGCTTGCGACTGAACTCGTCGCCAAGATCGGCAAGGCGCCGATCACCGGCCTCGTGGTTGACGCCAGCTACTATCCTGCGAATTTGCGCATCCCGGGCATCGAGGATGATGACACAGCCTACGACGCGCTGAATTCGGCGCTTGGGGTGAATTTCAACACGATCTACGCCGAGCGCATCGGCAATAAGGTGCGCTCCGCCGAGGAGCAGACGCCAATCACCCCGATCGCGATTGCTCGGTTCCGGGCCAAGGGCCCCCCGGACGGAGAGGGCCGCATCAGTCTTGGCCAGGACCCTGCGATCGGCCTCCGATACGCCGGCGAGCTGATCGCCGCGTTCATCCGGCGGGCCGGCGGCAGCGTGAAAGGCGAAATCTCGATTGGAACCGTGCCCAAGGGCCTCGAGCCGATCACCGTTCACCAACAGTCGCGCAGCCTCTCGGAGATCCTGGCCCAACTCCTCCTCGACTCGAATAACTATACCGCCAACCAGGTCTTCCTGGAGATCGGCGCCCATGAGCTGGGCGGGCCGGTCACCCTCGAGAAGTCGCTTCAAGTCACGAACAAGATGCTTGCCGCGCACGGCCTTGCCGACGCCATCCATCTCGAGGAGGGCGCCGGCATCAGCCGCGACAACCGCTTCACCGCCCGCGGCCTCGCCAAGGTGCTCGAGCTCTTCGCGCCCCACGCCGACCTGCTCCATGGCCATGACGGCGGCTTGAACAAGAGCGGCACCATGGACGGAATACGCACGCTCGCTGGTTATGCCGACACCTCCACCCACGGACGGGTCCGTTTCGTGATCTCGCTTTCAAGCGATGACGAGATGCGCTTCCAGCTCCTGCAAGCAATCAAGGCGGGCTTGTAGCCGCTCGCGAGCCAGTCGACGCATCTCCAGCACGGCCTGGTGGGTTCGAGTCGCGGCGGTCGTGATGACGAAGATTTCGTCGCGAACGACTTGCTCGACCCTACGTCGAGCAAGTCGGACACGCCACGGCTATAGCGTGGAAAAGGTCTGGCTCGTGACTTAAGTCAGGCGACCGCTCGCCAGCTTGACCCGGGACTGGGACTGATAGGGCCGCCGCCGATCAGGCTGTTGCCATTCATCTCCCAGACCGAGCCTTGGCCGGTGCTCGTGTTTTGAAACAGGATGTCGGAATGGCCGTCGCCGTTGAAGTCGCCGGTTCCGATCGCGTGCCAGCTCAGGCCGGGATTGGGGCTGACGGGTCCGCCGCCGATCAGTTTGGTCCCGTTCATTTCCCAGATCGAGACTTCTCCGCTGCTCGTGTTTTGAAAAAGAATGTCGGAATGGCCGTCGTCGTTGAAATCGCCGGTCCCGATGGCTTTCCAAGCCAGACCGGGATTGGGGCTGACCGGTCCGCCGCCGATGAGTTTGTTCCCGTCCATCTCCCAGATCGAGACCTGGCCTGTGCTCGCGTTTTGAAACAGGATGTCGGAGAAGCCGTCGCCGTTGAAATCGCCGGTTCCGATTGCCTTCCAGGCCGGCCCGGGATTGGGGCTGACGGGCCCGCCGCCGATCAGCTTGTTACCGTTCATTTCCCAGATCGAGACTTGGCCGCTGCTCGTGTTTTGAAACAGGATGTCGGAAAGGCCGTCGCCGTTGAAATCGCCCGTTCCGATCGCTTTCCAACTCGGCCCGGGATTGGGGCTGACCGGCCCCGCCGCCTGATCAAGCTGTTGCCGTTCATCTCCCAGATCGAGGCCTGACCGTTGGCGTTCTGCCACAGGATGTCGGCATGGCCGTCGCCGTTGAAGTCGCCGGTTCCCATCGCTTTCCAAGCTGGGCCCGGGGTTGGGGCTGACGGCCCCGCCGCCGGTTAGGGCATTCGCCTTCATGTCCCAGATCGAGGCCTGACCGTCAACGCGTTCTGCCACAGGATGTCTGAACGGCTGTCGCCATTGAAATCGCCGTCCGGGGTCGCCGTCACGCCGAGCGGGATCACGGGGAACGATAACGCATTTTGTATATTCGTGGCGATCTCGATCGTGCCTGTAGCGGTCCCATCGGACCGGAACAGACCCTCGCTCGTGCCGTCGAAGGCGTAGAATTCAAGCGCCCCGTTCACTTCCGTCAAGTGGACCGGCGTGGAGCTTCCAGGACCGGGGATGATATCCTTGACCAAAACGGTTCCGGCAAACGTCCCGTCCGACTTCCACAGCTCATCACCGTGCGTTCCGTCATTGGCTGTGAAGTAGAGCGTGCCGTTGACATTGGTCAGGTTGGAAAGATCGGGAAGAAAGTCGTTGACGAGCACCTGTCCAAATCCGTCCACCTTCCATAGAGCAAGTGCTTCCGCTCCAAAAGCCGCGAAGTAAAGAGTGCCATTGACGTTTGTCAGATCCGAGGGGCCGACGCTGAAGCCATCGAACGCGTCTGTGGCCATGACCGTTCCGGCAAAGGTTCCGTCCGACCTCCACACTTGCTCGCCGTGCGTCCCGTCGTTGGCTGTGAAGTAAAGCGTGCCGTTGACGTTCGTCAGGTTGGAAAGATCAGGAAGAAAGTCGTTGACGAGCACCTGTCCAAATCCGTCCACCTTCCATAGAGCAAGTGCTTCCGCTCCAAAAGCCGCGAAGTAAAGAGTGCCATTGACGTTTGTCAGATCCGAGGGGCCGACGCTGAAGCCGCCGAACGCGTCTGTGGCCATGACCGTTCCGTCGACGGTCCCATTCGACTCCCATACTTGCGCGCCGTGCGTTCCGTCGTTGGCCGTGAAGTAGAGCGTGCCGTTGACGTTGGTCAGGTTCGAGGCATCAAGGGCCGCCATAGGCGCCGTCCCTGCAACCGTCCCATCCGACTGCCACAATCGCGGGACGTCGTCGTTGGTTGTGAAATAGAGCGCACCGTTGACGTTGATCAGATCCTGGATATCGGAGCTGTGGAGCAGGCTGTCGAGCGTAACCGGCCCGGTGGCCGTCCCGTCGAACGTCAAAAGCTCTTGCCCACGGACGCCAGCGTCAACAACAAAGAAGACCCGACTGCCGATGGTGGTGAGATCAGAAATCTCCGCGCCGCCGAACGAGGCCGCAACGGCATGCGTGCCGAGAGAAGTTCCGTCGGTGACCCACAGTTGCTGGTCGCCGGCAATATCCTCGACGAAATAGGAAAGCGCCATGAATTTCTCCCATCCTCCAGAATCACGGCGACACAACCGCTAGCGCATTTTGAAGAAGTCGCTTCGCCAGCGGCGCCTCATTAAGGGTCATTAAGGGCGCAAAAGTTCCATTGGTGGTAGCCCCAATTTTGAGGGGCGACTGTGACGCACGTCACAAATGGGTAGAACTACTTATTGCTTTGTCCAAAATTTCCTTCGCAACAAGGACTGCCTTCGAAACAAGGGGCCGAGGCCACACGCGCGGCCAGATTGTTCTTCCCAGCTGTCTCGCCTGCCCCGCTTCGGCGCGCGGACTTCCGGTCTGCCCTGCCACCCGGCTCCCCCAGGCGACAAGGGCCAAACAATTGCTTGGCAAAAACCGAATGTCGTGCTATAACCTTCCCATCGGCCGGATCGGACAGCAGCCGGCCGCGAGACAGGAAAGGGAACGCGGTTTGCGCACTTTACGCGCTCCGCATGTCTTACGCAGCTAGGAGGCGGAGAGAAATTTTTTATTTGGATTCGCTGTAACTCATTGAAAAGCCCCGATTCGGACGAATGAAACCAAATAAAACCAAGCACTTTTGCTTGGTTTAATTTGGTTTGGCTTGGTTTGGCTTGGATTTGCTTGGTTTATTTGGGCGGATTCTGCCGCCCGCCGACGTGCGCCTATGGGTCTGGGCCGTCTGCGACGCGACTGGACTAGCAGACGTAGGCGAGCTCGTCGGTCGCCCGGTCCCGCTGAGCCCACCCGCTCGCCTGGGCGCCGACCAGTTCGCCGATCCGGTTTAGCCCGCGGGCTTCGACTGCACGGCTCAGGCCGTCGAGGATCTCCTCGACGACCCCCTGCCCTTTCAGCGCGAGCCCCGTGTAGAGTTGGACCAGGTTCGCGCCCGCCTCGATCTTGGCCACCGCCGTCTCCGCGTCCTCGACCCCGCCGCAGCCGATGAGCGGCATCGCCCCGCCGGTCAGGAGATAGGCGCGGGCCAGAAGCCGCGTCGACGGCGTAAACAGCGGGCGCCCCGACAAGCCGCCGCTTTCGACGCGGTTCCTTGAAGTCAACGTCGCAGGCCGCGCGACCGTGGTGTTGGAGACGATCAGCCCGTCGATGCGGCGAATGAGCGCGGTGGCGACGATGTCCTCGAGGCCGCGGGGGTCGAGATCAGGCGCGATCTTGAGCATCAGTGGGCGGCGCGGATCTGTCTCGTCGCGGGCCTCGACCACCCGCGCGATCAGATCGTCGAGCGACTCGCGCCGCTGCAGGTCACGCAATCCCGGGGTGTTTGGCGACGAGACGTTGATGGTCAGATAGTCGGCGAGCGCCGCGAAGGTCCGGACGCCGAGCGCATAGTCCTCCACGCGGTCGGTCGCATCCTTGTTGGCCCCGAGATTGACCCCAATGAGCCCAGGCGGTCGCTGGTCGAGACGCGCTCGAGCCCGCTCGAAGCCTTCATTGTTGAAGCCGTAGCGGTTGATGACCGCAGCGTCCTCCCGCAATCGGAACAGCCGCGGGCGGGCGTTGCCGGCCTGCGGCCGCGGGGTCAGCGTGCCGACCTCGACGAAGCCGAAACCGAGCCTGAGCATTGCGCCCGGAACCTCGGCGTTCTTGTCGAAGCCGGCGGCGAGCCCAAGTGGATTGGGGAATTTCAGCCCAAGCACCTCGACCGTAAGGCGTGGATCGGAAGACGGCGCCTGAGCGGGCGGCGCGATCTTCAAGCCATTGATCGCCGCGCGATGGGCCGTCTCCGCCGGCAAGCGTCTTAGAACCGGGCCCGCGACTTTGGCCAAATTCACGCTTCAAGGCTCCCGAAAACATGGCGCCCGTCCGAGCCGAGCGGCAGCGGACGCGACCAGACGACGGCGCTCATCGGCAGGGAGGCGTAAAGATGAGGAAAGAGCGCCCCGCCCCGCGACGGCTCCCAGCGCAAGTCGGCGCCCAAAGCTTCCGCGTCAATTGCAGCCAGGGTCAGATCGCCTCGGCTGGCAAACCATTTGGCCGCCGTCTCCGGCGCCTGCTCAGCGGTCGAGAAATGGATGAAGCCGTCGGTGCGATCGACAGATGCGCCCGCGAAGACGCCGGCCGCCTCGGCGTCGGCCCATTCCTTGGCGGCGACGATCTTATAGACGACCATTCTCAACAAGGGCCGCCGCAAACGGGCGTCACGCGTCATTATCGACGGGATGCGCCGCTCGAGGGACGACCCCTCCATGCGTTCAACTGCCCGGGGGCGCGTCAGGTCGGCTCACTCTTGGAGCATCCGTTTCAAAAGCTCAAGCTCCTCACGCAAGATCGTGTCGGTCTGCGAGAGCGCCTCAATCTTGCGCACCGCATGCAGCACCGTGGTGTGGTCGCGGCCACCGAACCGTCGGCCAATTTCCGGGAGCGAGCGCAGAGTCAGCATCTTGGCGAGGAACATCGCGACTTGGCGCGGCTTGACGACGGCGGCGGTGCGGCGCGAGGAGAGTATGTCGGCCCGCGAGACGCTGTAGTGGCTCGCGACCAGCTTCTGGATATCCTCGATCTTCACCCGTTTGAGTTCGTGCGTGCGGATGAGATCGCGGATTGCGGTTTCGGCCGTCTCGACCGACAGGGCGGGCCCTGTCGGCGTATAGTGCGCCCGCAGCCGGTTGACCGCCCCTTCCAGGTCGCGTCCGTTCGAGCGAATGGCGCGGGCGACATAGGCGAGCACGGTCGGCGAAATGTCGAAATGGGGCTCCTCTGCGCGCGCAGCCATGACACGCGCCTCCAAGATCTTTAGGCGCAACGGTTCGTCGAGCGCGCCGATCTCGACGCAAAGGCCGACGCTCAGGCGCGAGCGTACCCGCTCGTCGAGCGATTCGAGATCGTTCGGAGGGCGGTCGGCGGCCACGATCACCTCGCGCCCGGCGTCGAGCAGAGCGTTGAGCGCGTGACCGAACTCGGCCTGGATGTTTTTTCCCTGCAGGAACTGCGCGTCATCAAAAATGAGGAGGTCGATTGCTCGCAGCCGCTCCTTGAAGGCGATCGACGTCTGCGACTGGAGCGCGGCGACGAAACCGTACATGAATTTCTCGGCGGTCAGATAGATGACCGAACGTCCTTGTTGAGCGGCGGTATGGGCGACCGCCTGTAAGAGATGGGTCTTGCCGAGGCCGACGGCCGAATGCACGTAGAGCGGACAAAAGGCCGGCGTCCCAGCCCGGTTCGGGTTGGCTACGCGTTGCACGGCGTTGAAGGCGAGCTCATTCGACCGCCCAACCTGGAAAGTGGCGAAGGTCAAGCGCCGATCGAGGGGAGACCCGGTCAAGGCGTCGCCAACCGCAGACGCCGCGGGGGCTCGGCCGGGTGGGCGGCGATCGGCGGCGGCCCGATCGAGCGACAATTCCAGCGGCTTGGCCGCCGTCTTGGCGGGCGAGGCGCACTGGGGCGGCGGACTGTTGGTCAATAACGCGAGCGGCGCCGACGATCGCACGGAAATAAGGATTTGTCCGACTGGACCCACTTCGGCGTTGAGCGCCGAAGCGACATGCCCAGCGTAGTGGGTAACGATCCAACTCTTGAGAAAGCGTGTCGGAACGGAAAGCCGGGCCTGCCCCGATCCGACCGACTCTAGAGTAAGGCTCCCAAACCAGCTGTTGAAGACAGCGTCGCCGACTTCCGCCCGCAAGCGGTCGCAGCAGCGCCGCCAAGCTTCGCCGAAAGGAGGACCTCCGGAACCGCCATGCTCAAAGCGATCCGGATTGGGTTCGTCATACATATCCATGGTTATGTCTCGGGCGATGGGTGGACAGCCGACGTTGCGGCGATGCCGTGGAACGGGACCTGCTTACCGTTTACGTCTGCGTCCAGGGCAACCAGCCCGCCTTCCACCCGCTGACCCCGCCTCTTCGGCGTGAATTGTCCCGCGGACCTTCGAAACCATCCGACACATTGAAACAAGGGCCCCAGCCCGCGCTGGTCATGGCGGTTGCGGCGTGGCGCGACCGCGCGCCCGAACGGCACAAGAAGACGAGCGAAGCGCCACGCTCGACGCCCCCCGCCTGGAGCAGCGCTTCAAGGCGGGCGGTAAAGTTGGCGTCGACTGCCATCGAAGGATAGCTTTGCCATTCCAAAAACAAGGGCGTCTTCCCGAGCGCTTCAATGTCCGGCACCCCAACGTAAGACCACTCGGCCTGTGTACGGACATCGATAAGAACCGACGTTGAGTTGCCCTCAAGCAGTGCATACGCGTCGACTGCGAGAATATCTCCAGCATATCCAACGGAGTTCTGATAAGACATTGCCTCTCCCTCCGCAGCCCACACTGCGGATTTACCTTGGGTTCAATCTATTCTTAAAAACGGGCCCGAAAAAACCCGGCCCCTATTTCACGCCCAAACCAGATGCGACCGCCCTTGTATTTCGTTCTTGCCCTGAACGTCTATTCTTATTGTCTACTTACGCTTTCCCTACCCATACACGCCAATCACGGCCGCATTTTCTCTCGTTTCTTGATGTTACGAAGACTATGGCACGGGTCAGGCGACCGCGCAACCTTGGCTCCGGGATCAAAACAAGCCGCAAGGTTGGCGAAAGTGGACAAATAATGAACAGCTTTATTATGTTTTTATGCAAAGGCTTGATTTAAGAGACAAGATCGAGGCCCGGTTGTAATCCGCTGCCGTTAAATCGCGGCGCTCGAGCAAACCGGCGCAGGGTCGCTCGGCGTGATCGGATTGAGCGCCCACCCGCGCCGCAACGTGCTTGGCAAGTAAGGGGTTGGCAATTATGAATTTTTTGTGAGCGGCTGACGGACACCCTCCACGTCGCTAATTCGTTGCAAAATTGTTATGTGTCGTATCAGCGTCAGATTGGCGTCGCGGACACCGGGCGAAACGCCCTGAACGTAACGATTGAATCAGGCCCGCGCTTCGACTTTACATGGACCTCGTCCTTGGTCAGAAGCGATGACGCCATAAAAAGCCGGAATCGCCAACAGGTAAGCCAGGCCCGCGACCTCGATCACCGCGGCAAGGCCGAAATTGGTTGCGATGACAGGCGCCGCCGCCGCCCCGATCACCGAAAAACAGCCGTTGACGCCCCAGGCCCAGACGAACATGTGGTCTTTGCCGAGACGTCCGAGCGTCGTCATCGCGACCGGCATCGGGAAGCCCATCAGGAAGGCGGGCGGGGCGATCAAAAGGAAGCAAATGACGAGGCGGGCGGGATAGGCGAGCGCGCCGATCGAGTCCAGCGCGCGGCCGAGATACAACCCGTACAAAATTAACATCACCCCAACCGCGACGAATAGAATTGGCATGACCACTCGCATGTGAGGCAAAGCCCGCTCAGAGGCGAGGGCGCCAAGGCCAGAGAACACCAGCATGCCGGTGATCAGCACCGAAGCCGAAATCGTTGGGTTTCCAAGCGCCATGACGAAATGGGCGATGAGCCCGACCTCGACCATGATGTAGCCCGCGCCGAGACAAGCGAAGTAGAGCACGGTTAGCGCCTTGCCGGGCGAGCGCGAGAACACAGCGCGCCAACCCCAGATCAGCGGTATGGCGAGCAGCACGGTCGCCGTCAGGCAAGCCACGCCGAGCGTCGCCCAAATCAGGAGATATCCCCACTCGTCCTGCACCAGCTCGAGTTTGTCGAGTACACGGGGCAGATCGGCGGTCTTAATGTAAGCGGCGAAGTAGGGTGCATCGTTCGTGAGGGCGCGCGTATTAAAGACATAGCGATGCGCGATCTCATCCCACTGGCCAGCAATGAGCGCGTGCCAGGCAAGCCGGCCCATAACCGTCGCCGGCAGAACGCCGTCATCCGCCTTGCCCGACGGCGGGGTATCGGCCCCGTTACCAGCCGTGTCGACGTCGTCGCCGGCGCCCGCGGCTGTCCCTGCGGATCCCGCTGGCTGTGCGGCGGGCGGACCGCCCGCCGCGCCAGCAAAGATCTGCTCGACATAGCCGGCAAGCGTACTGTCCGTTTGGGACGAATCGTAAACGAAGCCGGGGGAGTAGATCTCATCGAAGGACATGGCGCGCGTATGCGCCCGCAGCTTTTCGATCTCTTCCGGCGTGAAGCCGCCGTTTTTGTAGAGGACCGTCGCGGTCGACAGGTACGACGAGGCGACGAAAAAGGAATTGGCCATATGCGCGGGGTCGACCTCGCGCGCCGCCGCCGCCATCGTCGCATAAAGCTTCAAGACCGACTTTGGCGGTTCTTCCTTATTCCATAGCGTGACCGACAGCACGCCGCCCGGCGCGAGCGCGCGCATGTAGGTCTCCATCGCCTCCTTGGTGTACGAGAACTTCTCCATGATGGCGAAGCCGCCAGGATTGGAGAGGCCGACCGAATCCGCGAGGCTGAGGTCGATGACGTCGAAGCGCTCATCCGTGTGCGCGAGGAAGTGACGACCCTCGTAGTTGATGACGTGAACCTTGGACAGAATATCGCCGGTGAAGTTGCGGATCACATCGGCGTGAAACGCCTGGAGCACGGCGCGATTGCCTTCGGCGACCGTGACATCCTTGGCGCCGGAGTGCAGCGCGACCTCAGTCGATATGCCGCCGCCAAACTGGACGATGAAGGTCTTCGGGTCCGACTTGATCACATAAGGGTAGACCATCGGCAGGTAATGGAAGTACGCCGTTTCCTTGTCGGTCAGATCGCGCATGATGCCGATCGGACCGTCGCCGTCGATGTAGAGGCCGAGGTAGGCGTTGGCTGGCATCGTCGGCAGATTGAAGCCGGCGTTGTCGGACAGACCCGGGGCAAAATGCAGATAGGAGCTTGAGTACGCCTCCAGAAACCCGAACGGCGAGGCGCTCTCGTAAACCTTTTTCGCGTCCGGGAATTTGCGTGCGTAAGCCACGCCTTTGTAATCGTTAGTCGCGAGCGTCTTCAAGCCGAGCGTCTGCGGCAGCACAAAATGGCCAGCGAAGGCGAGCGCACCTGAAACAAGGAATGGAATGAGACTCAAGCGACCGCCGGGGCCAAACGCCCAGGCAAGGCAGGCGGCAAACCAAAGCCCCAGTGGCGCGGCGATCAAATTGGCCGGCGTGAACACGTACATCGCCAAAAGGAACACGAGACCACAGAGTCCGGCCCCGGCTAAGTCGGCGAAGTAGACGCGGCCAAAAATGCGGTTGCTCCTGAGAAAGACGCATCCCAGGAAAAACGCGCCCGCCAGGAACGGCGTCAGCTCCGCAAGGAAAATCGCCAGCAGCTTCCACTTCTGCGTCGGATCGGAGATCAGGAAGATCGCGTTGAAGCCGAGGTGCTGCACGTAAAGGTTGGCGGCGACCGCGAGCGGCCCGAACAGAGCCAGCGAAATGGTCGCGGCCCCACGCCAATTGCGAGCGAACCAGTCCTTGGCGACGGTCATCACCGCGCTCGCCAGGCCAAACCCCAGCATCGCCAAGCTCACCACCAGCGAGCCGAAATGCGCCCAGCTCCCAACAGAGAAGACGCGCATGACGTCGATCTGCAAGGCAATGACGGAGCCGGCAGCAAGGCCCACGGCGAAATAAAGCGCGAGGCGCGAGCCTGAACCGAGCTCTGAGTCTGGCTCGGTCTGCGCGTCAAGGACGTCGACGATCGGGAGGTTGCTCGCGTCGTTCATTGCGTCTCGGAGCGGCCGGTCAGGTGCGACAGGCTAAGGCTTGGCTCGAGGCGCCAGCCGTCAACCAAAAGCGATTCTGATAGAAACCGGTCGCTAGTTGTTGTGCGTGCCGACGATTTGCTCGCCTTCAAGCTTGGTAAACGGAACGAATGGAACGATCCGGCCGCCGTAGATGTCGGATCGGGCGACTGTCAGCTGCCCATCGGCAGCCTGGTTCTTAACGACTTTCAAAACCCGCTGAGCGCCTGGCGGCCCGACCGGAATGACCATGATTCCGCCGGGCTTCAACTGTTGCAGCAGCGGGGGAGGAACGTGGTCGATGCCGCAGGTGACAATGATCTTGTCAAACGGCGCCGCCTCTTCCCAACCATAATAGCCGTCGGCAGCCTTGCTCTTGACGGCCTCAAACTCCTTGTAGCCATCCTTGATGAGCTGGTCGTAGATCGAGCGCGTGCGATCAGCGAGCGGCTTGATGATCTCGACCGTGTGGACCTGGTCGGTCAGATGCGAGAGGTAGGCTGACTGATAGCCAGAGCCGGTGCCGATCTCCAGCACCTTTTCCCCCTGCTTGGGATCGATGTTCGACGTCATCCGGCCAACGATGTGGGGACCGGAAATCGTGACGCCGTAGCCGATGTCGAGAAAGGCGTGGTCATAAGCGCGGGCAAGATTCTGCTGCAGCACGAATTTCTCGCGCGGCGTCAAAAGGAAGGCGTGTTTGTTGCGATCGTTGGCGAGGTCCTCGTTGCGGACCATTGCGCCGAAGCGATCAAATCGCTCGCCGAGATATTTCGGGTCCTCTCCCCGTTGCGCCACGCCCCAGGCGATGAACTTCTCGCGATTGTCCATCGGCGGCGCCATGTCGAAAGTAAAGGCCGTGGGTACGTCGGCCATCGCCAGCCGCGGCGCAAGCGACCCCGCAAACAGGCCCGCGGCACCGGCGATAAATTGACGTCTTTGCACCAATGGCCTCCTCAAACGGCTCCCGCCAGTTCGAATCTAGGATGGCCTGATATCCTAAACGGAGAGAAAACGCGACACCCCTGCGCAGAATTTCGGCAAGGATTACCTGTTATTAATCCATGCGTAAACCCGCGCGGATTCCCTCACAGTGCGAGCGGATTGCGCGCCCATTCTTTCAGCGTCCGCGTATGGCGGAGGGGCGCAAACCCAAGCGCCGATCCGGCCCGACGTTCGATGCGCGCGATATCGCTGAAGGGCGATCCGACAATGCGGATTTCCGCTCCCTGCTTCTGCACCATGGCGAACAGCGTCGCCGCATTCGCTGGCGAGATGCGGACGCAACCGTGCGACGCCGGCCTGCCGAGATGGCCGACCGCATTAGTGCCGTGGATTGCGTATTGGCCATAGAAAAAGATGGAGTGCGGCATTGGCGCGTTGTTGTATTTGGCCGAGTGGACCATGGCGTACATCGCTCTTGGCCGGAAGACGCCATTCGGCGTCGCATGACCGGCCTTGCCTGAGGATATCGGCCAGACATAGGTTTCGCCCGAGCCAGAATGGACGGTCATTGTCTGCGACCCGAGGTCGACGTTGATCTCAACATGCGCGCAGGCGTACGTCGGCGCCGCGATCAAAAATACGAGCGCAAGAAAGCGCGTGAATAGAACCCCCATTGCCCCGCCCCCGTCTAGTTGACTGTTTGCCCACCTTAAAAAAATAGAACACCGCCCGCGACAGCTTAGATCAATTCGCGCGGACGCAAAATATCCCCACCGCGGAGTGTGACCCTTAGCCGACAAAGGTCTAGTTCCATCATGGCGTCGAACGAGCAATCGCGCAATCGTGATCCTGGAGATCCTCGGCGTGGCCGCCGCCTTCCAACGAGAATTGGTCGGCCAGCAGGACGAAGCCAGGCTTCCCGGCGAAGGTCGCCCCAACCGCCGCAAGGCTATAGGCGCCCATATGCGCCCGCGCACCCTCGACCCCGTCGGCAAGAAGCTTGAGGGGGGCGACGTCGACAAGATCCGCCGAGTTGACCCGGCGCGCGAAATAGATTCGATCGTGGAGCGGGACGCTCATCGCGCGCCACACACCGTCGAGCGCGGAAGCATATCCGGCTAGGGCCTTCACGACCGGAATCGCCATGCAATCGACATGGACATGCAATTGTTCCTGGCTGCGCGCCCATTTCGAGTTGATGGCCAGGCCAACGGCTTCCCGCGGCAGCGCGCGGCCAAGACGCGCCTCGACCAGCGTCTTGGCGCTCCAGGCGACGGCGAAGACCGGCGGCGCGTCGGGCGCCAGCATTTGTGGATCTTCGATGCCGGTAATGCGGCGGGTCGGAATGGCAAGCATCTGGGAGACGCCGACCAGATCCTTCAGAATCGCCACGCCCTGAGCGACGCCGCCATCCAGATCGACGCGCTCGCAAGGCTTCGGACCCAAGCCCGCTTCCATGTGGGGAACACACGCGCGATGCACGATCCGCCACAGGGCCATCGGATCGGCGCGGGCCGAAGAGGCGAATGCCGACACGCAAGCGGGGACGGCGAGATTTAAGGTTAGGAAAATTCGTCGCCGGGACCTTCGCAACGCTTTTGTCTTGTCTACCGCCACGCAGGAGCTGCGCAAATCGGCCCCCTCAGGCTGCGAGCGTCCAGTTTCCAAGCGAGAGTCCCAAAAGGCCAGGGAAGATCGAAAAATCGGGCTGACAAGCAAGCGTGGAGGCGACCTAAATGTGAATCGCCCGCTTCGCCACCGCCATCGCCGCTTCCTTGACCGCTTCCGACATTGTCGGGTGCGCGTGGCACGTACGCGCAAGGTCTTCGGACGAGCCGCCGAACTCCATCAGGACCGCGATCTCGTGGATCATCTCGCCGGCGCCGAACCCCACGATGTGCCCTCCGAGCACGCGATCGCTGGCGGCGTCGGCGAGGATCTTCACGAAGCCGTCGGTGTGGCGCATCGCCCGCGCGCGCCCGTTGGCGGTGAACGGGAACCTGCCGACCGCGTAGGCGACGCCCTCGGCCTTAAGCTCGTCCTCGGTCTTGCCAACCGACGCGGCCTCGGGGCTCGTATAGACGACGCTCGGGATCACACCGTAGTTGACGTGGCCCGCGTGGCCCGCCAGCAGTTCGGCGACCGCCACGCCCTCCTCTTCAGCCTTATGGGCGAGCATCGGCCCGCGGATCACATCGCCGATGGCATAGATTCCCGGAACGTTGGTTGCGAAGTGAGCGTCGACGACGACCTGGGCGCGCTCTGTCTTGACGCCAAGCGCCTCCAAACCCAGGCCTTCCGTGAACGGGCGCCGTCCGACCGAAACAAGCACGACGTCGGCATCGAACGCCTTGGCCTCGCCGCCCGCCGCAGGCTCGATCATCGCCTTGACGCCTGCGCCGGTCGCCTCGACCTTCGCCAGCTTGTGACCGAGATGAAAGGCAAAGCCCTGCTTCTCGAGCGCGCGCTGCATAAACTTGGACACCTCGCCATCCATCCCCGTCAGGACATGGTCAAGGAATTCCACCACCACGACCTCGGAACCCAGCCGCCGCCAAACCGAGCCGAGTTCGAGGCCAATGACGCCGGCGCCAACGACGATCAGTTTCTTCGGCGGAGACGCCAGGCTCAACGCGCCGGTCGAGGACACGATCGTCTTTTCGTCGATCTGCACGCCCGGCAGTCGAGCGACGTCTGAACCGGTTGCAATGACGATCGCTTTGGCTTCGAGGGTCGCGTCTTTACCGTCGGCGCTTTTAACGGTCACGCGCCTAGGCGCGGCAATCCGGCCCTCTCCGCTCACCCAGTCGATCCTGTTCTTCTTGAACAGGTACGCGACGCCGTTGACGTTGGCCGCGACGGTCACGTCCTTGTGCTTCATCATCACCGCGAGATCGAGCTTCGGCGGAGAGAGGACGACTCCGAAAGGCGCCAGAGCGTGCCCCGCCTCATCGAACATTTCGGACGCGTGCAGGAGCGCCTTGGAGGGAATGCAGCCGATGTTGAGGCAGGTGCCGCCGAGCGTCTTCATCTTCTCGACCACGGCGACCTTCATGCCAAGTTGCGCCGCGCGGATGGCGCATACATAGCCGCCCGGGCCGGAGCCGATCACTACAAGGTCGTATGTCATTGCCAATCTCTTTCGCTGTACGCGCCGATAGGGTTCGCACCAGCTACCATCCGATCAATCGCGACAGCATCATCACGAGACCTACGATCGAGATCGTCCATACCAATGTGCGCGCGTACTTGATGCCGAGAAGATAAACCGGCATGTAGAGGATGCGCGCCAGAATCCAGATCGTAGCGCCGGGCACGCCAGCGCCGCCCGTCCGTTGGGTGACGATCAGCGCGAGCGCGACGGCGATGAACGGCGTGAGGTTCTCGACGTAGTTCGCGAGCGCCCGCGTTGCTCGACCAAACAGCAAGCCGCTCGCTGTTGCCGGCTTGTCACGCGAGGTGAACAAATAGCCAAACGGCAGCTCGACGTTGCCGACGGTCGCCTGGACAAGAACATGGACCAACCACAGGGCCACGCTCAATTCGAGACACGTCAGTTCGCTCATCAAGGCCTCCCACCCGTTCGCCACCGACTGTCGCAGGCTCAGAGGTCTAGCACGAGCCGCGCCGGGTCCTCGAGCGCTTCCTTGACGCGGACCAGGAAGGTCACTGCCTCCCGGCCGTCGACGACGCGATGGTCGTAACTCAACGCCAGATACATCATCGGCCGGATTTCGACCTTGCCGCCCAGTGCGATCGGACGGTCCTGGATCTTGTGCATGCCCAAAATGCCCGACTGCGGCGCATTGAGAATGGGCGTCGACATCAGCGAACCGTAAATGCCGCCGTTGGTGATGGTGAAGGTTCCGCCCTGCAATTCCTCGAGGGTAAGCTGGCCGTCGCGGGCGCGCTTGCCCATGGCCGCGATCGTCTTTTCAATTTCGGCTAGGGAGAGCCTGTCGGCGTCGCGCACCACAGGCACGATGAGACCCTTATCGGTGCCAACGGCGATGCCGATGTGATAGTAATTCTTGTAGACAAGGTCGGCGGCGTCGATTTCGGCGTTGACCGCGGGCACCTCCCGCAGCGCCTGAACGCAAGCCTTGACGAAGAAGCCCATGAAGCCCAGCTTGACGCCATGCTTTTTCTCGAAGGCCTCCTTATAGCGGGCGCGCAACGCCATCACCTCGCTCATGTCGACCTCGTTGAAGGTCGTCAGCATCGCTGCGTTATTCTGTGCGTCCTTGAGACGGCGGGCGATGGTCTGCCGGAGCTTGGTCATGCGCACCCGTTCTTCGCGGGCGCTGTCATCGGGGGTAGTCGCGCGCGCCGTGGGCACGGGAGAGGGAGCAGAGGCTGGAATGAGCGCGGGCGCTTGCACGGGCACAGGCGCGATGGCCGGCGAGGGCACGCGAGCCGCGGCGGCGGCGATCACGTCCCCCTTCAGCACCTGGCCGCGCTTGCCACTGCCGGCGACCGAAGCGAGATCGATCTTGTCCTCGGCAGCCATCTTGGCAGCGGCCGGCGCCGGCGGCATCGCGGTTAACGCGACGGGCGCAGGCGCCGCCTTCGCCGAGGGAGCTTGAGCTGCAGCCTCGACCTGCGCCGCCGCGGTTCCGCCTGAGAGCTGGCCGAGCAGCGCGCCGATCGCGACCGTCTGACCGGTCTCGGCGGCAATCTCGCTCAGCACCCCTGAGCTCGGCGCGTTGACCTCGAGCGTCACCTTGTCGGTCTCCAGCTCGACCAGCGGCTCGTCGGCTTGCACCGGATCGCCCGCCTTCTTGAACCATTTGCCGACGGTTGCTTCGCTGATCGACTTGCCCAGCGTCGGAACACGAATCTCAGTCGCCATTTCAATCGCGCCGCGAGGCGTCCTTCTTGATCTTTAGGGAGTGACGGAAGTAATGGGCGCAAGCGGCTGGCTGGGGCGCACCGCGATCCCCAGCATGCGGCGGTTTTCATAAGCAAACCCGCGCGCAGCGGCGATGACCGGGTCGGCTTCCTGCATCGCCTCGAGCGCCGCCTCTGAGGCCGCTTCGACGATCGCGACGCCATAGCCGCCGGCCGGATCGGCGACCGGGCCCATCGCCACCACCACCCCCGTCTCAACCCGAGGCGTCCAGTATTCGCGATGCGCCCGCATGAGCTGGGCCTCGTCGGACGTCATGTCGGCGATGAACGTCGTCCGCGGCGGCCTCAGCTTGCAGAAGTAATGGGGCATTTCGAACTGGCTTCGCTCAGGCCAGGCATTCGTCGACGAACGCCTTGAGCTGGGCCAGATGTTTCGACATGAGGCCAGTCGCGGTCGCGGCCGACGCCGGGCGCCCTGCGTAGCGGGAACGCTTCGATTTGCCCCCAAGCTGGCCAAGCACCCATTCAAGATAAGGCTCGACGAAGCTCCAGGCGCCCATATTCTTGGGCTCCTCCTGACACCAGACGATTTCGGCGTTCTTGAAGCGCGACAGCTCCTTCAACAGCGCCTTGGCGGGGAAAGGATAGAGCTGCTCCACGCGCAAAAAGTAGACATCATCGACGCCGCGTTTTTCACGCTCGTCGTAGAGGTCGTAGTAGACCTTACCCGAGCAGATGACGACGCGGCGAATGCGCTCGTCCTTGGCCAGCGTGATCTTTTCGCCCTTATGCGTCTCCGCATGATCCCATAGCAGCCGGTGGAAACTGGTGTCCGGGCCGAAGGCCGCGAGGTTCGATACCGCGCGCTTGTTGCGCAGCATCGACTTCGGCGTCATCAGAATGAGCGGCTTTCGGAACTCACGCTTGAGCTGGCGGCGCAGCACGTGGAAAAAATTCGCAGGCGTCGTGCAATAGACGACCTGCATGTTGTCCTCGGCGCAGAGCTGCAAATAGCGCTCGAGGCGGGCGGAGGAATGTTCCGGCCCTTGACCCTCGTAGCCGTGCGGCAGCAAGCAGACGAGGCCCGACATGCGCAGCCATTTGCGCTCACCGGCGGAAATGAACTGATCGAACACCACCTGGGCGCCGTTGGCGAAGTCGCCGAATTGCGCCTCCCATAGAACAAGCGCGTTCGGCTCGGCGAGCGAATAGCCGTATTCGAAACCAAGCACCGCCTCTTCCGACAGCATGGAATTAATCACTTCGTAGCGCGCCTGGCCGTCGCGAACGTGATTCAACGGGACGTAGCGCGCTTCCGTCTGTTGATCGATCAGCACCGAATGGCGCTGCGAGAACGTGCCGCGTTCGCTGTCCTGGCCGGACAGGCGAACGGGAAAGCCGTCGTCCAGCAGCGTGCCAAAGGCGAGCGCCTCGGCGGTCGACCAGTCGATCCCCTCGCCGCTCCGGATCGCCGTGCGGCGATTCTCAAGGAAGCGGAGAATGGTTTTATGAACATTGAAGCCTTCGGGCGGCCCGGTGATGCGCTCGCCGATCAGCTGCAGCCGATCCAGATCGACGCCGGTCTTGCCGCGGCGATCGTCGTCAGCGATGTCCTGCGCCGCTTTGACGCCCGCCCAGCGGCCGTCGAGCCAATCGGCCTTGTTGGCCGAATAGGACTGGCCAGCCTCGAATTCCGCCTCAAGCCGTTGACGCCAATCCGAGCGCATTTTATCGACCTCGCCCTGGGTGACGACGCCCTCGGCGATGAGCTTGTTGGCGTAGATCTGCAGCGTCGTCGGGTGCGAGCGGATGAGCCGGTACATGATCGGCTGCGTAAATGAGGGTTCGTCGCCCTCGTTGTGCCCGAACCGCCGATAGCAGAACATATCGATTACCACCGGCTTGTGGAACTTCTGCCGGTATTCGGTCGCCACTTTGGCGCAGAAGACAACCGCCTCCGGATCATCGCCGTTCACATGGAAGATCGGCGCCTCGACCAGCTTCGCGACGTCGGAAGGGTAAGGCGAGGAGCGCGAATAGCGCGGATAAGTGGTGAAGCCGATCTGGTTGTTGACGATGAAATGCAGCGAACCGCCGGTCCTGTGGCCGCGCAGGCCCGAGAGGCCGAAGCATTCGGCCACCACGCCTTGTCCAGCAAATGCAGCGTCACCGTGGATCAGGAGCGGCAGCGCTTTCGAGCGCTCGATGACATCGTTCAGCTGATCCTGCTTGGCGCGAACCTTACCGAGCACGACGGGATCGACGATCTCGAGATGCGACGGATTGGCGGTCAGAGAGAGATGCACGGTGTTGCCATCGAATTCGCGGTCCGAGGACGCGCCAAGGTGATATTTGACGTCGCCCGAGCCATCGAGCTGATCGGGCGAATCGGAGCCGCCCTTGAACTCATGGAAGATGACGCGGTGCGGCTTGCCCATCACCTGGCTCAGCACGTTAAGCCTGCCGCGATGAGCCATGCCGAGAGCGATGTCGCGCAAGCCGAGCTGGCCGCCGCGTTTGATGATCTGCTCGAGCGCTGGAATCATCGCCTCGGCGCCGTCGAGGCCGAAGCGCTTCGCGCCAGGATATTTAACGTCGAAGAAGTTCTCGAAACCCTCAGCCTCGGCCAGCTTGCCGAGGATTGCGCGCTTGCCTTCCCTCGTGAACTGGATTTCCTTGTCGGGCCCCTCGACGCGCTCCTGAATCCAGGCCTTCTCCGCTGGATCGGAAATGTGGACGAACTCGAAGCCGATGGCGCCGCAATAAGTCCGCCGCAAGATCGCGAGCATTTCGCGCACGGTCGCGTATTCGAGTCCGAGCACATGATCGATGAAGATCTTGCGGTCGTAATCGGAGTCCTGAAATCCGTAGGTCGAGGGATGGAGCTCCTCGTGGTCCCTTTGCGGCTCGAGACCGAGCGGGTCGAGATTGGCGTACAGATGGCCTCGCATGCGGTAAGCGCGGATCATCATGAGCGCCCGCACCGAATTGCGGGTCGCTCGGCGAATCTCGTCCTCGCTCGGCGCCGCCTTCGGCCCGGCTTCCTCTGCCCTGGCGCGCAGCTTGTCGGCGACCGCCTTTTCACTCGTCGGCCAATCACCGTCCAGCGCGTTGATCAAATCGCCTTTCGGCGTCGCCGGCCAATTGGGCTTGCGCCACGACGCTCCACTTGCAGTCTTAGCGACGCTTGCGGGATCATCGCCGAGCGCGTCGAAGAATTCGCGCCAGCCGGGTTCGACCGAGAGCGGGTCCTTCTCGTATTGCGCCTGCAAGGCTTCGATGTAGGCGCCGTTGGCGCCATACAGAAACGAGGTTTGCAAAAGCGCTTGATTGACGTCCTGACGAGCCACCGAGCGGACTCCCTTACTTGCCGTGCAACAGATCGACCAGCGTCTTGCCCAGACGGGCCGGAGAGGGCGAGACACGGACGCCGGCCGACTCCATCGCCGCGATCTTGTCCTCCGCGCCTCCCTTGCCCCCGGCGATAATCGCGCCCGCGTGGCCCATGCGACGCCCAGAGGGGGCGGTGCGGCCAGCGATGAAGCCGACCACCGGCTTGGCGCGGCCGCGCTTGGCTTCGTCCTTCAAAAACCCCGCGGCGTCCTCTTCCGCCTGGCCCCCGATTTCCCCGATCATCACAATCGACTGGGTCTTCGGATCCCCCATAAACATGGCGAGCACATCGACGAATTCCAAGCCCTTGATCGGGTCGCCGCCAATCCCTACCGCCGTCGTCTGGCCGAGACCTTCGCGCGTCGTCTGAAACACCGCTTCGTAGGTCAGCGTGCCCGAACGCGAGACGACCCCGACGCTGCCACGCGCGAAGATGTTGCCCGGCATGATGCCGATCTTGCATTCGCCAGCCGTCATGACGCCGGGGCAATTGGGGCCGATCAGGTTCGACTTTGAGCCCTGCAGGGCCCGCTTGACCCGCGCCATGTCGAGGACCGGAATGCCCTCAGTGATGCAGACGATGAGCGGGGTCTCGGCGTCGATCGCCTCGCAGATCGCGTCCGCTGCGCCCGCAGGCGGCACGTAGATCACGCTGGCGTCAGCGCCGGTTTTTTCGCGGGCTTCAACGACTGTTTCGAAAACCGGCAGCCCGAGATGGATCGAACCGCCTTTGCCCGGCGAGACGCCACCCACCAGCCTCGTGCCATAGGCGATGGCCTGCTCGGAATGGAACGTGCCGTTCTTGCCAGTGAAGCCCTGGGTGATGACCTTTGTGTCAGCGCTGACGAGGATGGACATAAGACGCTTTCAGCCCTGGGCGGTTCAATTTGATCGAAACGGATCTTCGCAACGCAAGCACATGGTATATGTGTACACTTGTTCCGCTTCCACTGATTTGTCCAGGCCGAAGCGTCCGGTCCGACAGGAACTCTAAAGCCGGTCGGGTTGACGCACTGTCAACGCGCTTGTCGCGTCGCCGGTGTTGAGCGTCGTGCTCGGCTCGAACATCAAAACGACAGGCTCCGGGGAAAGCGAGCGGGGCCGGTGCTCGACCCCACGCGGAACGACGATAAAATCACCCTCGCCCATTTCTGAGACGCCATCGCGAAAGTCGATCGCGATGCGTCCGCGCAGCACGAGGAAGGCCTCGTCCTCGCGTTCGTGCGCGTGCCAGTCGAATTCGGCGCCGAATTTCGCCACCTTGACCTGGCTCTCGTTGACATCGCCGACGATGAACGGACGAAAGACTTCCCTAACCTTCCGGTCGACCGCCTCGAGAACGTTGACCTTGTATGGGGGCATCGGCCCTTCCCTCGTTGCTTATGCTTAGGTCAGGCTGCGGCCCTCACGGCGGTTACGATCTTGTGCGCCGCGTCGTCGAGGTCGTCCGCCGGAATCACGTTGAGGCCAGAGTCCCGCAGGATTTTCTTGCCCAGGTCGACATTGGTGCCCTCGAGGCGCACGACAAGCGGAACCTGGAGGCCCACTTCCTTCACCGCGGCGATGACGCCCTCGGCAATGATGTCGCAGCGCATAATGCCGCCGAAAATGTTGACGAGAATGCCTTTCACGTTCGGATCGGCGGTGATGATCTTGAAGGCTGCGGTGACTTTGTCCTTGGAGGCGCCGCCGCCGACGTCGAGGAAGTTCGCGGGACTTTCCCCGTAGAGCTTGATGATGTCCATCGTCGCCATGGCGAGGCCGGCCCCGTTGACCATGCAGCCAATCGAGCCCTCGAGCGTGACGTAATTGAGTTCGTGCTTGGAGGCCTCGATCTCCTTGGCGTCCTCTTCGCTTTCGTCGCGCAAGACGGCGATGTCGGAATGGCGGTAGAGCGCGTTGTCGTCGAACGACAGTTTGGCGTCGAGCACCCGCAATTGGCCGTTCGACAGAACGACCAACGGGTTGATCTCCAGCATCGACATGTCCTTGGCAAGGAAGGCGGCATAGAGCCTGGCGACGAGGCTCTCCATCTGCTTGGCGAGTTCGCCGGTAAGCCCCAGCGCGCGGGCGGCGGCGCGGCCATGGTGGGGCATGATCCCGGTTGCCGGATCGACGGCGAAGGTGTGGATCTTTTCGGGCGTGCTGTGTGCGACGTCCTCGATGTTGACGCCGCCCTCGGTCGAGAGGACGAAAGCCACCCGAACTCGTCTGCCGGTCGACGAGCGCGGATAGATAGAGCTCCTTATCGATCGTAGCGCCGTCCTCGATGTACAAGCGGTTGACCTGCTTGCCGTTTGGGCCAGTCTGGACTGTCACCAGCGTCGCGCCCAGCATCTGCGTTGCGAACGTCTTAACCTCCTCGACCGAGCGGGCGAGTTGTACGCCGCCTTTGTCGCCGGCCGAGGCCTCCTTGAAGCGGCCCTTGCCGCGGCCGCCTGCGTGGATCTGGCTCTTGACCACCCACATCGGCCCGCCAAGCTTCTTGGCCTCCTGGACCGCCTCTTCGGCCGTGAAGGCGGGATAGCCGTCGGCGATCGGGACGCTGAACGCCCTGAGCAGCGCCTTGGCCTGATATTCGTGGATGTTCATCGCGGCGAAGACCTCAAGAACGAACACCCGCCAGCAGCGGGCGCTTAAGACGAAAATCAGGCGGCGAGAGCGGGATTGATCGCCTTGCAGGCCTCCATAAGGATGCGGACGGAGGCGACTGACTTTGCGAACATCACTTTTTCGCTCTCATCGAACGCGATCTCGATGACGCGCTCAACCCCGTTCGCGCCGATCACCACCGGAACCCCGATATAGGCGTCGTTGACCCCGTATTGACCGGTCAAGAGCGTCGCGCAGGGCAGCACGCGGCGTTGATTCTTAAGGTACGATTCCGCCATCGCGATCGCCGAAGAGGCTGGGGCATAGAAGGCCGAGCCGGTTTTGAGCAGGTTGACGATCTCGCCCCCGCCCTTGCGCGTCCGCTCAACGATGGCGTCAAGCTTGGCCTGCGTCGTCCAGCCCATTTTAACCAGATCCGGCAGCGGAATGCCGGCCACGGTCGAATACCGAACCGACGGCACCATGTCGTCGCCGTGCCCGCCCAGCACGAAGGCGGTCACGTCCTCCACCGACACCTGGAACTCCTCGGCCAGAAAATAGCGAAAGCGGGCCGAATCGAGCACTCCAGCCATGCCGACGACCTTGTTGGCGGGCAGGCTGCAGAATTTCTGGAGCGCCCACACCATGGCGTCGAGCGGGTTGGTGATGCAGATGACGAACGCGTCCGGGGCATGCGTCTTGATGCCCGCGGCGACCGCGTCCATGACCTTGAGGTTGATGCCGAGCAAGTCGTCGCGGCTCATGCCCGGTTTGCGGGGAACGCCCGCGGTGACGATGACGACGTCGGCGCCGGCGATCGCGGAATAGTCGCTCGCCCCCTCCAATCGAGCGTTAACGCCTTCGACAGGGGTCGATTCCGCTAAATCGAGCGCCTTGCCCTGGGGCACTCCGTCGATGATGTCGAAAAGGACGATGTCGCCCAGTTCCTTCATCGCAGCCAGGTGCGCCAAAGTCCCGCCGATGTGGCCGGCCCCGATCAATGCAATCTTCTTGTGCGCCATAGGACTTCTTTTTTCCGCGGTTCGAGACCGTCTCGCTTCTTCCCCGCCTGCGGTCTCATGGGCTTCGCCGGTGCTATCGACCTATCGACGCACGCGATCAAGCCAAACTTTAGGCGCGAACCGGCGCAGGTCTGGCGTCCAGGGTCGCTCGTTGGTCAATACATCCCTTTAACTCAAAGACTTACCAGGGAGATTCCCGCTCGACCTTACCCTCGGTTGAAGTTCAACCGCCAAACTGGGCCGTCGTGCGCGCGGCCGGATAGACTTGGCGCCCGAAGAGGCTCGCCGTCAGGTCGACGAGCAGAAGCGCACTTTTGCCCCGCTCGTCCAGGAACGGATTAAGCTCGACGAGATCGAGCGAGGGCGAAAGACCGGATTCGTACAACAGCTCCATGACAAGATGCGCCTCGCGGTAGGTCGCCCCGCCGGGTACGGCGGTGCCGACGCCGGGCGCAATCGCCGGATCAAGAAAGTCGACGTCCAGGCTGACATGCAAAAGGCCATTGCGCGCGCGAACCCGATCGATGATGCGACGGATCGAGACCGCGAAGCCGTTTTCGTCCAGCATCCGCATGTCAACGACGTCGACGCCACGGTCCCGCAACAGCCGCCGTTCGCCCGAGTTGATCGATCGGATGCCGAACAGATGCAGCCGCCCGGGGTCGACGAATCCGTGCGGCTCGTCGCCGAACACGCCTTCGAGACCAGGCTCCCGGCATAGCATCGCAAGCGACATGCCGTGCATATTGCCGGAGGGCGAGGTCAGCGGCGTGTTGAAGTCCGAATGGGCGTCGAGCCACAAGACGAACAGCTCGCGCCCCGCCTCGGCCGCGTGGCGGGCGAGGCCGCCGACCGAACCCATGGCGATGCTGTGATCGCCGCCGAGCACGATCGGCGTCCGCCCGGAGCGCGCGATCCGATAGGTCTCGCGCGCCAGCAGTCGCGCCCAGGCCGCGACATCGGCGAACCGATGCGCCTTGCCTTCGGGCGCGGCCACGTGAAGCAATGGAGACGGAGGCGCGAGGTCGCCCCGGTCCTCCACGTCGTGGCCTAGGTCGCGTAGCGATTTCGCGATATCCGCCGTGCGCAGCATTGCCGGGCCCATCGCGGCGCCGGGCACGTTTGTCCCGGCTTCGACCGGCGCGCCGAGAATGGTGATCGCCCGCGCGGGGGCTCGACTCCCCTCCCCCGCAAGATCAGCCTCGCTCCTCTTCCGGCCCAAGATCTCCCCCTTCGTGAACCGAAACGGCTCAGTCCTAGAGGATTCTGGCGTTGGGCGGAATCGCCTCAAAGGCTTCCTCGGCGGGCGTCCTGAGAAGCGCCCGTCGGCCTTAGTTCCATTTTAGTTCCACGCCCCAATGTTTTCAGTGGCTTGGGACCCCGTTTAGTTCCGCGTTTTATTTTCATACGCATTAAATATGTTATTTAACTCTGTGTCGCGCCCTTCAACGAATTACGACTCTATATAGTTTTTTGTCGCGCCTTCGGCGCTTCCGCCTTGACAAAAGCGCAAGGGTGGACACATGCATGCGCGTCATGACGCCCGCGCTCCGCATCACTCGGATTTGCATCATTAGCCGCTAGCTCCAAGCTGGCTGGTTCGCGTCTCTTTATTTTTTCAAAGCCATCGAGAAGCGATCATCCGGCCAGACCCGGACGACGCCTGTCTGTCGTTCGGCCTTAACGAGATGAAGCCGACGAGACTTGCCGACGAGACTTGCCGATGAATTCGCCGCCCCGACCCCAAGACGAGACGCACGCGGAGGCGACGGACGCGCAACTGCGTCTCTACAACACCCTCACCCGCCGCAAGGAGGATTTCGCGCCGATCGACCGCGACGCGGTGCGACTCTATGTCTGCGGCCCCACGGTCTACGACTTCGCCCATATCGGCAACGCCCGGCCGGTCATCGTATTCGACGTGCTGTTCCGACTCCTGAGGCACGTCTATGGCGCGACCCATGTCACCTATGTCCGCAACATCACCGACGTCGACGACAAGATCAACGCGCGCGCCGCGCGCGAGTATCCTGAGCTGCCGCTCAACGAGGCGATCGCCAAAGTGACGGAGGCGACGGAACGACAATTTCACGAAGACGTGGCCGCGCTCGGCGCGCTTCCGCCGACCCTCGAGCCGCGCGCCACCCAGTATGTCGACACGATGCGCGCAATGATCGAGCGGCTGATCGCCCGCGGCGTCGCCTATGTCGCCGAGGATCACGTGCTGTTCTCGCCCTCGGCGATGGATGCGCTGCCGTGGCCGCCGCGTTACGGGACGCTCGCCAACCGCTCGCTCGACGAGATGCTGGCCGGCGCGCGCGTCGACGTCGCGCCTTACAAGCGCGATCCGATGGACTTCGTCTTGTGGAAGCCGTCCAAGCCCAACGAGCCGGGCTGGCCAAGCCCGGCCGGCATCGCTGCGCCGGGGCGCCCAGGCTGGCATATCGAGTGCTCGGCCATGTCGATGGCGACGCTGCTCGAACCCTTCGGCGGCGGCCTGCAATGCGACGATCCGAGCCGCAATGTGTTCGACATTCACGGCGGCGGGATCGATCTCGTCTTCCCCCACCACGAGAACGAGATCGCGCAGTCTTGCTGCGCCTTTGAGTCCTCCCGCATGGCCAATGTTTGGATGCATAACGGCTTTCTGCAGGTCGAAGGCGAGAAGATGTCGAAGAGCCTCGGCAATTTCGTCACCATTCATGAATTGCTCCGGACGACGAAGTTCGGCGGCCGCAAATGGTCCGGCGAGGCGCTGCGGCTCGCGATGTTGCGCACCCATTACCGTCAGCCGATCGACTGGACTGTGAAAGCGCTCGAGGAGGCGGAGGCGACGCTCGATCGTTGGTATGAGGCGATTGGCGATGTCGAGGCGAAGGGCGAACCCGACACGGATGTTCTGAACGCCCTGACCGACGATCTCAACACGCCGGAAGCCGTCGCCAGCCTCCACCGCCTCGTGGGACAAACCTCTGCGCCCAAGCTTTTCAAGACGAGCGCCAATCTTCTCGGCCTGCTGCGGCAAACCCGATCCGAGCGTCAGGCGCTGGCGGTCAGCGACGCGCAGATCGACCCCGCGGAGATCGAGACCATCGTCGCCGAGCGTTCCGCCGCGCGCGCCGCCCGGAATTGGGCTGAATCCGACCGGTTGCGCGACCAGCTCGCCGCGCTCGGCGTCGCCATCAAAGACAACAAGGACGGCGCGACGACCTGGGAGCCGAAGCGATGAGCGCCGTCTCGCTTCGCCCCTATCTGCCGACCGACGCGCGACGCTGCGCCGAGATCTTTCGCTCGAGCATCGAGGAGCTGGCGGCTGAAGATTATAGCGAGGAGCAGCGCGAGGCCTGGGCTTCGCGGGGTGACGACGAACAGGCTTTCGGCGCCGGGCTCGCCAAGGTGTTGACCCTGCTCGCTGTGATCGACGGCGCCGTCGCCGGCTTCGCCAGCCTCAAAGGCGCCGACGAGATCGACATGTTGTTCGTCGAGCCCGAATTCGCTCGCCAGGGCGCGGGCGGCGCGCTCGTCGAGGCGCTTACCAAGTTGGCGCAGGCGCGTGGCGCGAAGCGCCTCACCACAGAGGCGAGCGATGTCGCGAAACCGCTGTTCGAGCGCCAGGGCTTCACTGCGCAGAAGCGAAATCTCGTTCGTGTCGGCGACCAGTGGCTCGCCAACACGACCATGACCAAAACGCTCGGCGCCGAGTCCGCGCCCCCGACCCGGCACTGAGAGCCCGATGGCAAAAGAACGCCTCTATCTCTTCGACACGACGATGCGCGACGGCGCGCTGACCACCGGCGTCGACTTCTCGCTCGACGACAAGCGCCGCATCGCGGCGATGCTCGATCGGCTCGGCGTCGACTATGTCGAGGGCGGCTATCCGGGCGCGAACCCGCTTGACACCGAATTCTTCAGGCTCAAGCCCACCAAGCGCGCCCGCTTCTGCGCCTTCGGCATGACCAAGCGTCCGGGCCGCTCGGCCGCCAATGATCCAGGCCTTGCCGGTCTTCTCGCCGCCGACGCCGACGCGATCGTCTATGTCGCCAAGTCGTGGGACTATCACGTCCATGTCGCGCTTGGCTGCACGCTCGACGAGAACCTCGAGGCCATCACCGACAGCGTGAAGGCTGCGGTCGCCGCGGGCCGCGAGGCGATGGTCGATTGCGAACATTTCTTCGACGGCTACAAGGCCAATCCGAAATATGCGCTCGCCTGTGCTCGCGCCACGATCGACGCAGGCGCGCGCTGGGCGGTGCTGTGCGACACCAACGGCGGAACGCTGCCCGACGAAGTCGAACGCATCGTCGGCGAGGTCGCGCGCGTCATTCCTGGCGAGAGCCTCGGCATCCATGCGCACAACGATACTGGCAACGCGGTCGCCAATTCGCTCGCCGCTATCCGCGCCGGCGCGCGGCAGGTGCAGGGCACGCTCAATGGTCTCGGCGAGCGCTGCGGCAACGCCAATCTGGTCAGTCTCATCCCCACACTGGCTTTGAAGCCGGACCTGGCGGACCATTTCGAAACTGGCGTCACGGCGGAGGCTTTGCGCGAAATCACCCACGTCTCGCGCGCCTTCGACGAGCTGCTCAACCGCCCGCCGAACCGGCACGCGCCCTATGTCGGGGCTTCGGCCTTCGCCACCAAGGCCGGCATTCACGCTTCCGCCCTCGCCAAAGACCCGCGCACTTACGAGCACGTTCCTCCTGACAGCGTCGGCAACCAGCGCGCCGTGCTGATCTCGGACCAGGCCGGGCGCTCGAATCTTCTGAGCGAGCTCAACCGACTGGGGGTTGAGGCCAAGCCCGACGATCCGCGCCTTGGGCGCCTGCTCGACGAGGTGAAGGCGCGCGAGGCGCAGGGCTTCGCTTACGAAGCGGCAGACGCCTCGTTCGAGCTTTTGGCGCGCAGCGTGCTCGGCGGCGTGCCGGAATATTTCGCCGTCGACAGCTTTCACGTCAGCGTCGAGCGCAAGGTGGTCGCGCGCGGCGTCACTTATTCGGCTTCGCAGGCGGTGGTGAAGATCCGCATCGGCGAGGAGCGGCTTATTTCCGCCGCCGAAGGCAACGGCCCGGTCAATGCGCTTGATCTGGCTTTGCGCAAGGACCTCGGCGTCTATCAGAAATACATCGAGAATCTCGAATTGCGCGACTATCGCGTGCGCGTCTTCCAGGGCGGCACCGACGCGGTGACGCGCGTCCTGATCGAGTTCGGCGACGGAAACGGCGACACCTGGTCGACGGTCGGCGTGTCCGGCAACATCATCGACGCCTCGTTCCAGGCGCTGGTCGACGCGATCACCTACCGGCTGCTGAAGGTCGGCGTCGCGGCGCAATAGACGCGTTCATCGCAACGCCTGGTGCGCCATGTAGCCGGCCATCAGCACGATGAACACGAGCAGCGAATGACGTAAGGCGGTGTCGTCCAGGCAATTCGCCAACCGGGCGCCGATGTCCGTCCCGGCGACGAGCCCAAGCACGACGCCGATAAGAACGGCCCACGAGACGATGCGGCCCTCACGCCAATAGACCCACGCAGCCGGAATCGTCAACGGAACGACTAAGAGCGCGAGGCTGATCATCTGCGCCACGCGCTGGGGGACTTTCAGCCATGCGCTCAATCCCACAGTGATCGCCAATCCCCCGCCAATGCCCAGAAAACCGGATGAGAAGCCGGCAAATGCGCCAACAGCGACGAGCGCGGCCCGCGACACTGGCGGGGCCGCGGAAGCGTCCGCACTCTCGAGTTGACGGCGAGGCGGCCTGACGACCACCAGCGCCCCGAGCGCCGTTAGGTAGAGAACAAAGGTCCATTGCAGAAAGACGCGTGACGCCGCCGCGGCGGCCTTGGCGCCCGCGGCGCCACCGATCAGGAAGCCGCCGCCGAGCAGGACGAGCCACATGACCGGAGCGCGGTGACCCTTCCGCCAATAATTGCGGATGCCCGAAAGGCTGGTCGGGAAAACCTGCGCGACAAGCGAAATCCCCTGGGCCACATGCTGCTCGGCGCCGAGTAGCAGAATGGAAAACACAACGAGGCCGCCCCCCGGACTGACCCCGAGAAGTCCCGAGGTGAAGCCCCCGACTAGGCCGACCGCGACGCCATAAAAAAACCCGCGCGCATCCAATTGCCAAGCTCCGGGCGCCCAGGCGACCTTCGGGTCCTTGCGACAAGGACGTCAAGCGCCGCGGGCCGAGCAAATTTCCGCTGCGCGAATTTTGCCGCCGCACGGGAATAAACCGGGCCGCCCTTAAGTCCCCTCCTTTGAACGGCGCTTTTCGCCGAAGAAGGGAAGACTCAAATGTCGCACGACGACGAAGGCGGGCTCGACCGCCGGCAAACCCTCAAATGCATGCTATGGGCCGGAACCGGCGTCGTGTGGACCGTCGCGGGCGGCGTGCCGTCGTCGCGGCTGATTGGGTCAGCAAAAGCAGCGGAAAGCGGCTTTTCCTTCGTCCAGATTTCCGACAGCCATATCGGCTTCGCCAAGCCCGCCAATCCGGATGCACGCGTGACCCTCAACGTGGCGATCGACAAGATCGTAGCGATGCCGAACAAGCCGGTGTTTGTCATTCATACCGGCGACATCAGCCACGCGGCCAAGGCGAACGAATTCGACGACGCGCAGCAAATGATCGGCCGGGCCAAGCTCGACGTCCACTACGCGCCAGGCGAACACGACATCCTCGATCCCAAGACTTGGACCGCCTATCTCGAGCGCTTCGGCAAGGGCGCGACCGGCGGGGGATGGTATGCGTTCGACCAGGACGGCGTCCATTTCGTTTCGCTCAACAATGTCGTCGATCTCAAGAAGAACGGCCTCGGCTCGCTTGGCGCGGAACAGCTCGAGTGGCTGGAGGACGACCTCAAAGGCAAATCCGCTTCGACCCCCATCGTCATCTTCTCCCATATCCCGCTCTGGATGATCGCGCCCGAATGGGGCTGGGGCACCGAGGATTCGGCGCAGGCGCTTGGACTTCTCTCGCGCTTCGGCTCGGTCACCGTGCTCAACGGCCACATCCACCAACTCATGCAGAAGGTGGAAGGCGCCGTCACGTTCCACTCCGCGCGCTCAACCGCGTTTCCGCAGCCGGCTCCGGGAACGGCGCCAGCGCCCGGACCCAAGCTCGTGCCCGCGGGCGAATTGCGCAAATGGCTCGGCGTTCGTGACGTCGTCTATTCGCCCACTCCTACCAACCTTGCGGTCACCGATTCTGACCTTGCCTGAGCTGCTTCCAATGAGCCTGTTGCGTTTGCCCGAACCCCTCTCCCGCGACGCCTGTCGAGAGACAGGCGTCCTCCCGCCGCGCCCGTCGCGGGAGAGGGAACTTTTGCCTCCTGGCGCGAGACCTCGCGTCGAGTGGCTGGATGAAAGCTTCGCTGACGCCTCTTTGCGGCGGAGAGAAAAATACGCCGCGGCGGTGGCCCTCTCAGTCGCAATCTCGGCGGCGCTTACAGGGACCGTATGGGCCGCCGGGGCGATCGGCGACGCCGATCATGGGGAAGCCCTTTATGAGGCCTGCCAAGACTGCCACTCGCTCGACAAGAACGATGTTGGGCCACGTCATCGCGGCGTATTCGGGCGCAAGGCCGCTTCGCTGCCGGACTACGACTATTCCGACGCGCTCAAATCGGCCAATATCGTGTGGAACGAGGAGACACTCGACAAGTGGCTGACCGACCCGCAGGCTGTCGCGCCCGGCGCCAAGATGTTTTTCCACCTGGACAATCCACAGGACCGGGCGGACGTGATTGCTTACCTCAAGGAGCGCGCCAAATAAGGCGTGCGCCCGCGGGGCGCGCTGCTTGAGCAATTCAATTGCTGAGAAGCGCTTCCGCGAAATCGTGCCGCCCCTGCTCGATGATGCTTACTCGCTTGCAAAATGGTTGTGCCAGAGCCCGACCGACGCCGAGGACATCGTGCAGGACGCTGCTTTGCGCGCGCTCCAGGCTCTCTCCAGCGTTTCGGTCGATCGACCGAAACCGTGGTTTCTCGCCATCGTTCGCAACGCCGCAATGACCTTCATGGCGCGCAATCGGCGCAAGACCGTGGCTTACGTCGGGGATATGACCGACCTCGACATGCTCGATTTGCCCCAGGGCGAGGAGGCGGCGCCCAATGCCGAACAGGAGCTGATCGCCCTCGAGGATAGCGAGCGCCTGCGTCGGGCGATCGCCGGCCTCCCCTCGCCCTTTCTGGAAACGCTGGTGATGCGCGACATCAACGGCCTCTCGTATCGCGAGATTGCCGAAGCGACCGAGACGCCGGTCGGCACGGTGATGTCACGGCTGGCGCGCGCCCGCGCCATGCTCGCCAAGACCTTGAGGGCCGAGGCATGACCGACCGCGACGATCGGCTTCTCCAACTCAACGCCGCCCTGGACGGCGAGCTCGACGCCATGGGGTCGCTCGCGTTCGAGCGTGACCTGCGCGACGATCCCGCGATCGCCGCTGAGTACCGGCGGCTCACGATGCTCCGTGACGCAGTCCGTCGTCACGCGCCGCGTGAAGCGGCCCCGCAAGCGCTTGCCGACCGCGTCGCGGCGCTGACGGCGTCCGCTCCGGCAGCTAGCCCGCCTCCGGCGGCGGCAGCCCAGACCGCCACGGTCGTTCCGTTCCGGCGGCGCGCGTGGCTCGACAGCCGCGCGCTGGCGATGGCGGCCTCCTTCGCTGTCCTCGGGTTTGCCGTCGGCGCAGGACTGACCTCGCTGCGCACCCCGTCCGGCTCGGGCGACGTCGCGCAACATCTGGTTTCGGACTTTGCCCGCGCCGCGATCGCCGGCCAGCCGTTCGACGTCGCCTCCTCCGACCGCCACACGGTCAAGCCTTGGCTCGCCGACCGCACGACCATCAGCGGAACCATCGTCGATCTCGCGCCGGAAGGCTTCCCGCTGGTGGGCGGGCGCGTGGCCGTCATTGATCGAATCCCAACACCGACGCTCGTCTACCGCCACAACGAGCATCTTGTCGCCGTCACCGAGTTGCCGCGCGACGCCAAGGGAGCCCGGGGGACAGGCGGGATCGAAACGATCGACGGCTACCATGTGGCGCGCTGGTCCGATGCGAACCTCGCCTATGTCGCCGTTTCCGATATGGACGAGAACGCGCTCGGCGAATTCGTCGAGGCGTTCCGGCGTGGGGGAAACCCCGCGACCGAGCCGACCCGGCCCTGACGCGCTCATAGCGCGCGACCAAGCAGACAAGCCACCCCCGCTTTGTCGCCGAGGCCAGTCGCGTCGCCGCCACGCGAGCTTGGCTTGGTCGAATTTTAAGAGCAACGGAATCTTTCGAAGGACTTGGAATAAATCTCCCTCAATCAAGGTCTCCTAAGCAAGACGATCGCAACGCAAACGTCGATCGTCGAAGATGGCGAATGTGCAGAAGTACAGATGTTCTTCATGCAAGCGCCGTTTACTCGATAGGAGATTAAAATGAGCGCTTCGTTCAAAGCCCTAAGGGTCGTCGGCTTTATTTTGGCCATCCCATTGTTTGCCGCGCCCGCGCTCGGCTTTACCGCGCACGTTGAAGGATCAAAGCCGGCGCATCATCGCGTCGCGGATTTCGCCAAGGCGAGAGCGTATGTGAGCCCGGTGACGCCCGTCGCGCAGGCGCCGGAAACAGATGGTCTCAGCCGCAAGGATGAGGAATGTAACTTCGGCTGCATCGACCATTGACGGGGCAGCGTTGGATGTGGAAACCCGCCCGCGGGTTTGCGGGCGGGCCGACGTCACCCCCGGGAAATGCGCCGATCCGTCGGGACCGCTTATGCAAACGGGAAGCGAGCATTTTCTGGACAAAATCCAGATCCGGTGATATACATATTTCTCTTCGGGGAACCAGCTTGGCCTCGCTCGGCCATTCGCCGAGAAAAGGGAGAAAGGAAATTCGTTTGAGTCCATTTGCCGCGGAGCCTGAGGCAGGAAGAGATTTTTTATTTGGATTCACTGTAACCCATTGAAAAGTCCGGATTCGGACGAATAAAACCAAATTAAACCAAGCAAAATTGCTTGGTTTAATTTGGCCTGGCTTGGTTTTGCTTGGTTTTGTTTGGGCGCTGAACGGCGGCTCGGCAAACCGCGCGCCCGCGCGCCGGTCCCAAAGTGAGCTAGACTGAAGGGCGCGGCGCCGGGCTCTGGCGACGCTGTCATCCTTCAGCGTCGAGTTCGCATCATGCCCCATCCAATGATTCTCCATCATTTCGATCGGTCCCCGTTCTCCGAGAAGATCCGGGTGATCTTCGGCTACAAGGGGCTTTCGTGGAGCAGCGTCCGTATTCCGCCGATCATGCCCAAGCCGGATCTGATGCCGCTGACCGGGGGCTACCGCCGCACCCCGGTGATGCAGATCGGCGCCGACGTGTTCTGCGACACCCAGATCATCATCCGTGAAATCGAACGCCGATTTCCCTCGCCAACTCTGTTTCCGCCAGGCGCAGCCGGCGCACCGTGGGCGCTGAGCTCGTGGACCGACCGCACATTCTTTCAGAACGCCGTCACGCTCGTGTTTGGGACACTTGGTCCGAAGGTCCCTCAGGCGTTCGTCGAAGATCGGAGCCAGCTGCGCGGGGCTAAGTTCGATCTCGACAAGATGCGGGCTGCGATTCCTCAGATGCGCGATCAGCTGCGCGCACACCTCGGCTGGATCGAAACGCAACTGGGTGACGGACGTAAGTGGTTGCTCGGGGATTTCACCCTTGCCGACGTTAGCGCCTACATGAACGTCTGGTACCTGCGGTCAAGCCTCTCGGCGGAAGAGGATCAGGCCGTCGCGGGACTCGACAGAATCTTCGCCAGCCTCAGCCAAGTCGCGGCATGGGAGAGCCGCATGCGCGCGCTGGGACACGGGCGCCGCGAGGAAATGTCCGCCGACGAGGCTCTCGCCATCGCTGCAAAGGCCAGCCCGGAAACTGTCGCCGAGAGCGATCCGTACGATCCGAATAGACGGAAGATTGGCGACAAGGTGCGCGTCCTGCCGGACGACTATGGCAGGGTCGAGGTCGGTGGAGAGATTGTTTCTCTCTCGGCGCAACACATCGCAATCCGCCGCGTCGACGAGCGCATCGGCGAGATCGTGGTCCATTTCCCGCGCGCGGGTTTTCTCGTCCTGCCGGGCTGAACATCCATCCGCCTTGCCGCAGCCGTCGTGCGCGGCTAGAGGGCGCGTGATGCGTCCCTCGGCACTTGATCCGCTGTTCGCGCCCGCCGGCGCCCTGCCCGGGATCGGGCCGAAGAACGCCAAGCTCTTCGACCGGCTGCTCGACAAGCCGCAAGGCGCGCGGGTGGTCGACGTCCTGTTCCTCCTGCCGCAGGCGACCGTCGACCGCCGCGCACGGCCCAAGATCCGCGACGCCGTTCCCGACACGATCGTCACCATCGAGGCCAGGGTGACCGAGCATCGCGGGCCGCCGAACGCCCGCTCTCGTGCTCCGTTCAAAGTGCTGGTCGAGGACGATACAGGCGACGTCGAACTGGTCTTCTTCCTCGCCAATCATGAATGGGTGCGCTCGCGGCTGCCCGTCGGCGCGACGCGCTGGATTTCCGGCAAGATCGAGCTTTGGGACGGCCGGCGCCAAATGGTTCATCCCGACAAGGTGATGACAGCCGAGGAGCTCGATCGACTGCCTTCGGTCGAGCCGGTCTATGGGCTGACGGACGGCCTCTACCAGCGCACGGTCTCGCGCGCCGCGGAGGGCGCGCTCAAACGCCTGCCACAGCTTCCGGAATGGATCAGCGACAAGACCCTGGGCGATCTGAAATTGCCGAGCTTCACGCAAGCGCTCGGCGCAATGCACCGCCCCGAGACGCCGACGGATATCGACCCGGCCGGTCCGGCGACGACGCGGCTCGCCTATGACGAACTGCTCGCCAACCAGCTCGCGCTTTTGCTCGTGCGGGCGCGGATGCGCGTCATTGCCGGTCGCGCGCACCGGGCTGAAGGCGCTTTGGCGCGGCGCCTCGAAGCCGCCCTGCCCTTTGCTCTGACTTCCGCGCAACGCCAGGCGGTCGACGACATCCGCGCCGACCTCAGAGCCGAAAAGCGCATGCTGAGGCTGCTGCAGGGCGACGTCGGATCGGGCAAGACGGTCGTTGCGCTCCTGGCGATGGCGGAGGTGGTCGAAGCAGGCCGGCAGGCGGCGATGATGGCGCCGACCGAGATTCTGGCCCGCCAGCACTATGAGCGCATGGCCCCGCTTGCGGCCAGCGCCGGCTTGCGCATTTCGCTGTTGACCGGCCGCGACAAGGCCGCCGCCCGCCGCGCCTCGCTTGCCGCGCTGGCCGAGGGGACAATCGACATCGCGGTCGGCACCCATGCGCTGTTTCAAGAGGAGGTCGCGTTCGCCGATCTCGGGCTCGCGGTGGTCGACGAGCAGCATCGGTTCGGCGTCCGCCAGCGGCTCGCGCTCGCCTCCAAAGGCGCGGCCGTCGATCTCCTGGTGATGACGGCGACGCCGATCCCGCGTTCGCTGGTGCTCGCTTATTTCGGCGACATGGATGTCTCTGCGCTACGCGAGAAGCCGCCGGGACGCCAGCCGATCGACACGCGCGTATTGCCGATCGAACGGCTTGACGAGGTTGTCGCTCGCCTCTCGCAGGCTCTCGCCTCCGGCGCGCGCGCCTACTGGATTTGTCCGTTGGTGGAGGAGAGCGAGACGCTCGACGTCGCCGCGGCCGAAGACCGCGCGGAAGCGCTCCGCGCCATCTTCGGCGACGCGGTTGGCCTCGCGCACGGCAAGATGGCCGGCCCCGAGCGGGATGCGGCGATGGAGCGCTTCCAGCGCGGAACCACGACCATCCTGGTCGCGACGACGGTCGTCGAAGTCGGCGTCGACGTGCCGGAAGCCACGATCATGATCGTCGAGCACGCCGAACGGTTCGGGCTCGCGCAATTGCACCAATTGCGTGGGCGCGTCGGGCGCGGCGCAATCCGCTCGGCCTGTCTGCTCCTCTATAGGGGACCGCTCGGCGAAGCGGCGCGGGCGCGGCTCGAGATCCTGCGCGAGACCGAGGACGGTTTCCGGATCGCCGAGGAGGATCTGAAGCTGCGCGGGGAAGGCGACGTGCTCGGCGCCCGGCAGGCCGGCGCGCCCGGCTTTCGTTTCGCCCGCCTCGACATCCACAGCGGCCTTCTGGCGCGGGCGCGGGCGGAAGCCGAGGCCGCGCTCAAGCGCGACGAGCGGCTCGCGGGCGAAGCGAACCGGGGCTTGAGGCTCCTTCTTTACCTGTTTGAACGCGACGAGGCGGCCCGGCTGATCGAGGCCGGTTGAACGGCCGCCGCGGGCGAGCAAATGCGCGGCAATCAAATCGCCGTGAGGGGGCCTCAATGTCACGAATGTGAATGGCGACGTATCTGCGCGCCCGCTATATGGCGATTCACATGGGAGCGACTCCATTCGCGAGCAGTCGCCGCCAACACCTTCTCCCGTCTGCTCGGAACCGATCTAGGAGTGGCGCCGTTTTTGCGCCGAGGCGCATCAGATGAAAGCAAACCGCATCCGCGACATCGACTTTTGGCGCGGGGCTGTGCTGATCGCGATCCTGATCGACCACATTCCCGGCAATCCGCTCGAAAATTGGACTCCGAAGAACTTCGGCCTTTCCGACAGCGCCGAGGCGTTCGTCTTCCTGTCCGGCTTGTCGGTCGGCCTGATCTATCTCCCAAGAGCGCACAAATATGGCATCGAGCCGGTCGCTGGCGGCTGCCTCAAGCGCGCGCTCAAGCTTTATGGCATACATATCGCGCTGACTTTGGCGGCGCTTTTGGTGTTCGGGGCGGCTTATTTGATGAGCGGCGTGCCCGACCTGATCCAGGCGCACGGACGGTCTTTGGTCTTCGGCTCGCCGGGCAATGGCCTATTGGGCCTTGCCCTTCTGAGCCTTCAGCTGGGCTATTTCAATATCCTGCCCTTGTATGTGGTGCTGATGCTGTGGGCGCCCGTCGCGCTCGCGCTTGCGCTGCGCGGCCCTCTCTTGGCTATAATCGTTTCGGTCGGTCTCTATGCGGCGGCGCGCACTTTCGGCCTTAATCTCCCAAATTGGCCGGAGCCGGGCGGGTGGTTCTTCAATCCGATCGCGTGGCAGCTCGTGTTCACGCTCGGACTGGTGTCAGCGATCCTGTGGCGCGACGGTCTCCCCCGCCCCGCCCCGTGGCTGTTGGCGCTGAGCGCCGTAACGGTGGCGGGCGCCGCGCTGATCGTGACCAATGAGGGCGGCCTCGCGCCTGGGCTCCGCGACACAGCGACCGCCCATCTCGACGTCGCCAAGCAGGATCTTGGATTGGCCCGCCTGATCCACTTCGTCGCACTGGCGTATTTGGTTGCGACGGCGACTGTGTTCGGGCGTTTCATTGCGCCGGTGGTTCGGGGCGCCTTCGGGAAAGCTGTTCAGAGCCTTGGGCGCAACAGTCTGCCCGTTTTCGCCGCTGGCTCGCTGATGAGCGCTTTCGGCCAAGCCGCGCTCGCCGCCGTCTCGCCGCACGCCTCCGCGGGGATTGAACGGTTCGCCGGACTCGCGTACACGGTTGCGTCCATCGCCGCCCTGTTCGCCGTCGCCCACCGGATCGAGTGCAGAAACGCCCGCCTCACCACCGCAAGTTCAGTCGCGCAACCCGCGGGTTGGCGCGATTGGCGCGGATTTCTTGCGTCCTATTCGCGCTGACCTTGGCATTCGCGTCGCGCGCGGCCCGCGCCGATGAAGGTGTCTGTCCCGCCGAAGTCTCTGCGTTCGACGCCAACGGCGCCGTGCTCGCCTTCCCAAAGGGGGGCGGCGGCCTTCCGCTCGACATTCTGGCGATTGGCTCGTCTTCAACCGAGGGGATTGGAGCGACTTCGCCAGCGAACGCCTATCCGGCAAAGCTCGAGGAGGAACTCGAGAAACGGACGGGCGTGGACTTCGACGTGAAGAACGCCGGAGTCGGCGGGGAACTCGCCGCCAAGACCCTTGAACGGCTGAAGAGCGCGCTGAAGGCCGGCTGGGCGCGGCTGGTGATCTGGCAGGTCGGCACCAACGACGCGATCGTCGGCGTCGACGAAGGGCTGTTCCGCGCAACCGTGAAAGCCGGCATCGCCGCGGCGCGCGCCTCCGGCATCCCGCTCGTGCTGGTCGATCCGCAATTCACGCTGAGGACCCCAGACCCGGCGCGCTATGAGCGCTTCGTCAAGATGGTTGATGACATCGGCACAGCGGACCGTGTGCCGGTGCTGAGCCGATACGCGATGATGAAGCGCTTTGCGGCGAAAAGCGCCGCGACCATCGGATCGTTGCTGTCCCGCGACGGCCTGCATATGAACGACCTTGGTTATCGATGCCTCGCGCATGCGCTTGCCGAGGCGATCGAGGGCGCGGCCGCGGCGAAGCTTTAGGCCGCCTCTCGCCTGGGGCAAGAAGCATTGGCTTGACGGCTTCGGGGGGAGCAATGCGGCGGCGTGCTTGGCGGCATGGAACGGTGTCAGCCGTTGGTTTCGGCTGCATGAGCTTCGGCGGTTTTTACGGACCGACGAACGAAGCCGATTCAATGCGGGCTTTGGAGAGGGCGCTCGAGCTCGGGGTCGATTTCTGGGACACCGCCAACGTCTATGGCGATGGGCTTTGCGAACAGGTGATCGGCAAGTTCCTCGCCGAAGACAAAAGCCGGCGCGCGCGGGTGACGCTCGCGACCAAGTTCGCCATTCGCCGGCGCGACGACGGGGCGCGCTTCTTCGATAATAGCGCGGCCCATATCCGCGAGGCCCTCGACGGCTCGCGCAAGCGGCTCGGCGTCGACCACATCGATCTCTACTATGTGCATCGCGTCGACAAATCGATGCCCGATCGAAGACACCGTCGGGGAATTGGCGCGCCTTATCAAAGCGGGCGCGATCGGCGCGATCGGGCTTTCGGAGGTTGCGCCCGACACGCTCAGACGCGCTCACGAGGCGCATCCGATCGCCGCGGTCCAGTCGGAATATTCGCTGTGGACGCGGGGTCCCGAACTTGGCCTCATTCAGGCCTGCGCGGAATTGGGCGCGATACTGATCGCCTTCTCGCCGCTTGGGCGCGGCTATTTGAGCGGCCTCCTGCAGGACGTCGAGAGCTTCGGCGAAAAGGATTTCCGCCACGCCAATCCGCGGTTTCAGGGCCTGAACTGGCGGCGCAATCGCGACCGGCTCAAGGCCTTTGTCGCGCTCGCCGAGTCATGGGGGCTGAAGCCGGCGACGCTGGCCATCGCCTGGACGCTCGCCAAGGCGCCGCACATCGTGCCGATCCCTGGCGCCCGCTTTGCCGCCCATCTCGAGGAATGCGCCCACGCGGGAGAGATCGATCTGACCGGCGCCCAACTCGCCGAGATCGAGCGCGCGCTGCCGCTCGGCTTCGCCGCTGGCGAGCGCTATTCCGAGAGCCAGTGGGTGGGAATCCAGAAGTACTGAAATGCACCGGAGGATGCGCCTGTAAGGCCCGGCTCGACGAAAATACAATCTCCGATAGCAAAACAGCCCATCCATTTGGATTGTCTTGGCCCTTGGCCGTTGCGGCCCTGGACAAGTCGCGATCATGGCTGGCGGCCAAGATCGCGGGAGCGTTCTCTCTTGCCCGCCGTCGGTGTTTGGTTAGGACCGGCGGGAGGACGAGCGATGCGGGGATCCCTCGGGGAGAAGATCAACCAGGGCGGCACGGCGGACATCCACGCCTGGGCGCCAGGTCAGGTCGTAAAACTGTTCAAGGAAGATTTCTCGCCGGAGCTCAGCCAGCAAGAGGCGCGGATGACCCAGGCAGTTTTCGCCGCCGGCCTGCCAGCGCCGGAGGTGTTCGGCGAGGTGAAGCTCGACGGACGCTTCGGCATCGTGCTCGGCTGCCTCGACGGACCGACGCTGCTGCAGGCCACGCGCAGCGGCGCCGTGACGTTCGCTGAGGCGGGCGCCATCCTTGCGTCCCTCGGCCTGTCCGTTCACAGGATGTCCCCGCCGCCGGAGGCCTTCCATCTGCGCGGCTGGATGGACGACGCCTTCAGGCATTCGGGCGTCAGCGTGCCCAAGCCCATCGTCTCCGGCGCCCTCGCGCTGATCGACCGCCTGCAGCAGCCGGGGGACGGGCTGTGCCATGGCGACATCCACCCTTTAAACGTGATCATGACGGCGGACGGTCCGCGGCTGATCGACTGGACCTTTTCGATCCGCGCGCCTGCGGCCCTCGATCATGGGTTCACTCACATCAGCCTGACCGAGTTTGCCCTCGACGTCACCGACAATCCGCGGCGGCCGCTTGCGGTCAATGCGGCCGCGCAATCCGAATACGCGCGGCTGTCCGGCAAGCCGGTAGCGGCGCTGAGGCAAGCGATGGAGACCTGGCTGCCGATCGCGATCGTCCGCTACTTCCTGCTTATGGGCGGGCCGACAAGCGAGCGATGGCGGCGGATGATGCAGCGCGCCGAAGCGGCCCTGCGCCCGCAGGACTGAATCCTTCATCGCGCCCGCGTGGCCGTCGATGCGGCTGCTCAGTGTCGGCTTCGGGTCAGGTCCGGCCGCAAGCAACCCGCGATGCGAGAGTCCGCAACCGGTCGACTCCGGCCAGTCGGCATGGGGACCGAGCGTCAGATTTTGATACTCGATTCACTGAGCAACCGTGACGCTGGATCGTCAGGCGCGCGTTGGGGTCTGAGCACGGCTCAAATCCTTAGCGTAGGATTTTGGGAAGATTCTGCGATGACCCCGGCTAGCCAGCCATCGACGTCATTCGCGACGGCCGCGAAGCGGCCGATCGGGAATCCGGAGGTCGTGCGCCTCTCGCCTGGATTCCCGGCAGACCTCCAGTCTGCCGGGAATGGCAAGGATGCGAGGCAATCAACCGGATTGCGCGCTCGCCCTCACCCCAGCCCTCTCCCGGCGGAGAGAGGCGCGCTTAGGATTTGCGCCATACCCGGATGGTAGGCGCTCGCCCGACCAGGCGCCCATGCTTTCAGCGGAGATTAAATTCGAACTGAGACACGACCGGTCCGGCCGTCCTCCCCTGCGGCCGCTTCCATCCCAAGCAACGCGCTATAGCCGCTCAGCGGAACGCCAATGGCCCATTTTCCGAGGACACGCCGAACAGAGCGCGTATGCCCTCGAGCAGACGACGCGTCGGGGCGCCTTCAACGAGCGTCGCCAAATAGTCCTCCGCCCATTTCCTGACGTCGTTTTCCAACAGATGTTCGAGCATCGGCGCATGGCGCTCGCGGCGTTCCTCTCGCGTCATCTCTAACGCACGCTTCAGCGCCGCCGCGACCGCATCAGTTTCGTGAGGATTGACGATCAACGCGTCGGTGAGCTCTTTCGCCGCGCCGGCGAATTGCGACAGCACGAGCACGCCGGGATCCTCCGGATCCTGAGCCGCCAGATATTCCTTGGCGACCAGATTCATGCCGTCGCGGAGCGGCGTCACCATGGCGACATCGGCGGCGCGATAAAGGCCCGCGAGAACTGTGCGCGAATGGGAACGGTTGACATAACGAATCGGCGTCCAGGCCGCATCGCCGTATTGGCCATTCACCTTGCCTATGAGGGCGGTCAATTCGCTCTCTATGTCGCCATATTGCTTGATGTCGGAGCGGCTCTTTGGCGTCACCTGCAACAGAGTCACGTTGCCGCGCCACTCCGGATTGTTCTCAAGCAGTCGTTCGAAGGCCTTCACCCGGTCCGGAATGCCCTTCGAATAGTCGAGTTGATCGACGCCAAGGATGAGCTTGTTGCCACCGAGGCTCTCCCGCACCAGGGCGACCATCGCCGAGCGACCCGCGTTGCGCGCGAGGCGCATGTACGCCTTGGTCTCAATGCTCACCGGGAAAGCGCCAAGCCGCACTTTCTGTCCTTCGAATTCGTAACTCGATCGGTTCTGGGTGGCGCCCTGAGAGGTCAGGTAGCGAGCGAAGTTTTCGCTATCGTTTTCGGTCTGGAAACCGACCAGATTATAGTAGGCGAGGCCGCCAAGGATTTCTCTGTGATGCGGCAGGGTCTGCAAAATGTCGGGCGGCGCACAAGGCGTGTGAAGGAAAAATCCGATGGTGTTGCGATGGCCGCGCGACCGCAACTCGCGTCCCAGCAACATCAAGTGATAATCGTGCACCCAGACGACGTCATCCTCCCTGATGAGCGCGCTCAAACGGTCGGCGAACATGCGGTTCACCCGGATGTAGCCGCTGGCGTCGGCGCGGGAGTATTCCTGCAGATCGACCCGGTAGTGAAGGATCGGCCACAGCACGCTATTGGCGAGGCCGTTGTAGTATTCCTGAATGTCGTTTTGCGACAGATCAATGAGGACATACGTGATCTTGTTGATATCGACGGCCTGAGGCTCCCCGTTCGACTGCTCGGCGACCTTGCCGCTCCAGCCGAACCACATTCCGTTGCGATTCTTGAGCGCAGCCTTGACCGCAACCGCCATTCCCCCGGCGAGGGGAGTCCGGGGAGAATCAGGAACCGCCACGCGGTTGGAGACGATTATCAGTCGCGCGCCCATGCTTCCTCCCAACTCGACGACAGCCGCGTTGCGCTGTTGATGATGCCTGCCATGGAGTATGTCTGAGGCAAATTTCCCCATAGCTCTCCCGCGTCAGGATGGATGTCCTCGGAGAGAAGCCCGTAGGCGTTGCGCCGCGCCAGAATTGATTCGAACAATTCCCGCGCTTCGTCCGCGCGGCCGATCTGATAGAGAGCGTCGATGTACCAGAAGTTGCACGCGAGAAACGCCGTCTCCGGCGCGCCGAAGTCGTCCGGCACGGTGTAACGCATGATGCGCCCGTTGCGCATGAGCTCGCGACCGATGGTGTCGCAGGTCTTGATGAATTGGGGATCGTTTGAGGACAAGAGTTCGAGTTCGGCGACCAAGAGGACGCTGGCGTCGAGATCCGGCGAGCCGAAGGCGCCGGTCAAGGCGCCTCGTCGTTCATCCCAGCCTTCCTCGAGAATTCGCTTCCGCAAAGTGCGCGCGTTGGTCGCCCAGTATTTGGCCCGATCGGCGATTTTGAGTTGGCGCGCGATGCCCGCGAGACGGTCGCAGGCCGCCCAGCACAGGGTCGCCGAATAGGTGTGGGGGCTCGCGCGGGTCCGATATTCCCACAAACCCGCATCGGGCTCGAAGGCATGCACGATGGCGCGCTCGCCAAGGCTCTCGAGCAGCCGGAACAGCGCCTCGTCCCCCATCTTGGGCAGACGCTCGTCGACAAACATCTGCGTCGCTGCGAGGACGACGCTGCCATAGACGTCGTTCTGTTTCTGGCTTGCCGCTTGGTTTCCGACTCGAACCGGACCCATGCCGAGAAAGCCCTTGAGGTCGGGCGCAATCCTTTCCTCAAGCGGCGAAAAGGGCACGATGCCGTGCAGTGGCTGTATCTCCTCGTCGACGGATGCGATGGTGGTGATGTAGTTGATGTAGGATTCCATGATCTGCGTCGCGCCAAGCCGGTTCAGCGCATCAACGACGAAATAAGCGTCACGCAGCCAGCAGTAGCGATAGTCCCAGGTTCGTGATGACGAAGGCGCCTCCGGGATCGACGTCGTATGGGCCGCGACAATCGCGCCCGTCTCGGCGAAGCTGCAAAGTTTGAGCGTGATCGCCGCGCGCACCACCTCCACTTGCCATTCATAGGCCAGCGCCAGAAAGCGCACCCAGGCGTGCCAATAGTCCCGGGTGCGGTCGAGGAATTCGCGCGACGTCGTATCGATGGCGCTAAGGAAAGGATCGTCCTGGCCGAATATGAGGTTGACCGGCCGGTTCAGCGGAAATGAAACTTCGTTGACAATGTAGGAAAGCGGAGCGTCGGAGGTCAGGCGCAGAACCTGCGCCCCGTCCAGGTAGCGGATGTGATTGGAGCCGACGACAGAATTCGTCGTTGGACGACCGTAACCGTGCGTCGGGCGAACGCGGATCGTGATGCGAGGCAGGCCGGCGATCGGTTCAATGCGGCGAATGATTTGTGGTGGTCTGTAAACGCGCTCGAACCGCTCGAAATTTGGCGCGAAATCGGAGACCCGCACTTTTGCGCCGTTGGCGTCGGTTAGAATGGTTTCTACGATCGCCGTGTTGCGCACGTACTGCGACTCGGTTTTGACCAGGTTCGCGAGCGTGACGTCGCAAAATCCTTTCTCCTCGTCGCCAGCCAAGAGCCGCGAGAACACGGGATCGGAATCGAAATGAGGATAACACCACCACACGATGCGAGCGTTCTGGTCGACGAACGCCGCCGCGCAGCTGTTGCCGATCAAGGCGAGGTCGAGATTTTGCTTTTTTGTTTGACTGCCCTCGGTCATCCGCTCGTTCCCCGAGCGGCGAATTCGGCGAGCCATTCGCGCACCGCTTCCGGCTCCGAAAACGCGCTGATCGCGCCCGGACGCGGACGGCCGACTGAATAGGCGTACCCTCCGCGCGCGCTGACCAGGGCGAAACCGCTTTCATCGGTCGTATCGTCGCCGACGAAGATCGGCGTGCGCCCGCGAAAGGTCGAGGTGGCGAGAAACGCCGCAATCGCCGCGCCCTTGTTGAAACACGGGCTCTTAATCTCAATCGCATAATGCGCGTCCATAGTGTCGACAGCGATCGGAACCGAATCCACGAGATGCTTGACGATGTTGCGGACCTGCCGCTCCGCAGACGGCGCAAGTCGATAATGGACGGTGAAACTGAAGCGCTTGTTTTCCACGAGCACGCCTGGGAACGGCTCGACCGCGCGTCTTAACGCGTCCAGAAGCGACCGAGGCAAGTCGGCCGCCGCCGTCGGCGTTGTCGGCGCACTCGGGTCGAGACGCATCTCAGCCCCGTGAACTCCGCTCGCTCTCAGCCGCAACGGCGCGAAGAGACGGTCCACATCGTCAATGGAGCGGCCGCTGATAAGCGCCAATGCGCCGGCGAGTTTGCGTTCGGCGCGCGCCAGCGTGGTAACCAGGCCCGCGGGCGTCACAACCTCGTCGGGCCTCGCCGCCAAGTCGAGAAGGGTGCCATCGACGTCGAGAAAAATTGCGAGCGCGGCGTCGCCCGATGCCGCCACATCAGCCGCCGTCGCGCCCTCTATGGTCGGCGCGTTCAATTGGTCCACCCGCAGCTCCTGACGCCTATTCGCCCGACCTAAGCAAGTTTTTGGGCGACAACATGGTCATGGTGTGGCAGCACGTCCGTCCCTCCTCGCTTTCCCCAGGAAAACCCTGGGTCACGGAGCCTAAAACGCGCGACGGTCTGGTTGGTTCCCAGTAAGGGCAAGAAATCGTCTCGACGCCTTTGTCAAAACTCGGGCGCGTAGACAACACGCAATCGTTACTGATCTTCGAGGACACAGGCGAATGGGTGTGGCGGAGCGGCCGCTTCTTCTGTAGAATTTGGACTAAGCGGCCAGCAGCGTTATTCCACGGCCTTGTTTTCACCGCGCCGCCGGTTCGGATCGCGGCGCCGACAATGGATATGGGAGATGAGCGAGCCTTCGATCTCCGTCACCCGTGACCCTGGCGGCGGGCTCACTTTCGACGTGATCGTCCATGACGGACGCGGCGAAAGCCAGCATCGGGTGACGATTGAGGCCGACGAAGCGGAGCGCTGGGCCGGACTCGGCGCCGAGCCTTCGCGCTGTATCGAAGCCGTCATGCGGTTTCTCCTCGATCGCGAGCCGAAGGAATTGATTTTGAGCGCGTTCGACATGCGCGTCGTTCAGCGCTACTTTCCAGAGTTCGACGATGCGTTCCCCGGCTACCTCGCCCGCCTTGCCGACGAACCGCGGAGCGGCGCATAGCCGCGGCCTAAACACCGAAGGGATGCTGTCATGACCGTCGCCCTCGCCCGACCGGAGGCGACTTTTGACTCCCGCTACACCGCGTCCGAGGGGTGGGTCTATATGACCGGGACGCAGGCCTTGGTGCGCCTGCCCATTCAGCAGCGCTTGCGCGACGCAGCGGCGGGCCTCAATACCGGCGGGTATATTTCCGGTTATCGCGGTTCGCCCCTTGGGCGCTATGACATCGAACTGTGGCGCGCTGCGCCACAACTCCAGCAGCACAACATCGTCTTCCGCCCGGGCCTCAACGAGGACCTCGCTGCGACGGCGATCTGGGGCGCCCAGCAACTGAACAACTTTCCCGCAGCGACCGTCGATGGCGTGTTCGGCATCTGGTACGGCAAGGGACCGGGCGTCGACCGATCGGCCGATGCGCTGCGCCACGCCAATTTCACCGGCGCCTCGCCCAAGGGCGGCGCGCTCGCGCTCGCCGGCGACGACCACGGGGCGAAATCTTCGACCGCGGTGAATTTCTCCGACACTTTATTCATCGCCGTCGGCATGCCGGTTATCTACCCCTCCAATACGCAGGAGCTGCTAGATTTCGGTCTGCATGGCATCGCCATGTCGCGGTTTTCCGGCTGTTGGGTGGGCATGAAGGTGGTCACCGACGTCGCCGAAGGCGGCGGCACGGTCTATGTCGGGCCCGAGCGGCCTGAGATTGTCATCCCCGAACGGCCGAGCAACCCGCTCGGGGGGTTGTGGGCGCGCACCATCGATGCGCCGGTCGCCCAGGAAGAGCGGCTCTATCAGCACAAGCTGCCGGCTGCCCTCGCTTATGCGCGCGCCAACGGCCTCAATCGCATCATCGGCGAGGGCCAGGAGGCGAGGATCGGGGTCGTCGCGGCCGGCAAGGCCTGGCAGGATCTCTTGCAGGCGCTCGGCAATCTGGGCCTCGCCGACAACGGCGCAGCGCTCGGGCTGCGCCTCCTCAAAGTCGGCATGGTGTGGCCGCTCGATCCGGTGATCGTGCGCGACTTCGCCCACGGCCTCGATCTCATTGTTGTGATCGAGGAGAAGCGTCCGCTGCTCGAGGATCAGATCCGCGCCATCCTCTATGGCGATGCGAGGACGCCCCGCATTGTCGGCAAACATTTCGACGGACAGGCGTTCGACCTTTCGCCTGGCGCGACCGCCTTTCCCAATTTCGGCGAGATCTCGCCTGAACTCGTCGCCAGGGTGCTGGTCAAGGCGGTTTCGCAGCACGATCCGAACTGCGGTCTGAGCGCGCCGGATGCGCCGGGCGCGATGCTCAGCAACCGTCCCGCCCCGATGCGGAGCCCTGGTTTCTGCGCGGGTTGCCCTCACAACCGTTCGACCCCCGTGCCCGAGGGCAGCCGGGCGCTCGCCGGCATCGGCTGCCACTGGATGGCGACGCTGGTCAATCCGCAGCAGACCGCCACCGCCTCGCACATGGGCGGCGAAGGAGCGATGTGGCTCGGCCAACAGCCGTTCACTCGGCAGGACCACGTGTTCGCCAACATCGGCGACGGCACCTACGCCCATTCCGGTTCGCTCGCGATCCGTCAGGCGATCGCAGCTGACGTGCCGATCACCTACAAGATCCTCTTCAACGGCTTCGTATCGATGACCGGCGGACAGCCGATCGAGGGCGGCATGACCCCGGTCCAGATCCTCAGCGAACTCGCCGCGGAAGGGGTGAAGAAGCTAGCGCTCGTGGCGGACGATCCGGAGCGCTACGCCGGCGTCCCGTTGCCCCATGGCGTCAGCCTTCGCCACCGCGACACGATGGACGAGACTCAACGGGAATTCCGCGAGTTCAAAGGCGTGTCGGTCATCCTGTACGACCAGCCTTGCGCAACAGAGCGGCGACGCTTACGCAAGCGCGGCAAATGGGCCGACCCGGCCATCCGCACGTTCATCAATCCGCAAGTCTGCGAAGGTTGCGGCGATTGCGGGCGCGTCTCCAATTGCATGGCGATTGAGCCCTTGGAAACCGAATTCGGGCGCAAGCGGCGCATCAACCAATCGAGCTGCAACAAGGATTTCTCCTGCACCGACGGCTTCTGCCCGAGCTTCGTGACCGTGCACGGCGGACGCCTACGAAAGCCCGAGGCGACCGCGCCGTTGGGCCAGTATCTGCCGCCGGTGCCTGAGCCGATCCTGCCCGAAATCGACGGACGTTTCAGTGTGCTGGTCGCCGGCATCGGCGGCTCGGGCGTCGTCACCATCAGCCAAACTGTCGCCGTCGCGGCCTATCTCGATGGACTCTTCAGCTCCAATCTCGACCTGACCGGGCTGAGTCAGAAATACGGCGCCGTGACCGCGCATGTGCGCATCGCGCGCGAACCTCAATCGCTGCATGCGACCCGCATCGCCGCCGGCGAAGCCGACGCGCTGATCGGCTGCGACCTGATCGTCGCGGCTGGCGACGAATTGGTCTCGAGGCTCAAACGCGGCGCAACGCGCGCGGTGATCTCCGCGGATCTGACGCCGACCGCTGATTTCGCCCGCAATCCCAACTGGAGCGTGGACGCCGACGAACTGATCGAACGCCTGAAAAACGCGCTCGGCGACGAGGCGCTCATCCTCGACGCGCAGCGCCTCTCCGCGGCGCTTATGGGCGATCCGATCGCCTCCAATATGTTCATGCTCGGCGCGGCCTGGCAAAGAGGCCTGGTTCCGATCCGCCGGGCGGCGATCGAACGCGCGATCGAGCTCAACGGGGTCGCCGTCGACGCCAACAAACAGGCGTTTGAATGGGGCCGGCGCGCCGGGCATGATCCCGCCAGCGTCGAGACGCTGGTTGGCCTTGACGAACCGGCTAACGAGCCGCCGTCGCTCGACGCGCTTATCAATCGTCGCTGCGCGCACCTTAAGGACTATCACAATAAAGCCTACGCTGAGCGCTATGCCGCGCTGGTTGAGCGCGTGCGCGCGGCGGAAAAAAACGCGGGCCTCGGCGAAGCGCTGACCACAGTCGTCGCTCGCGCCTATCACAAGCTGCTTGCCGCCAAGGACGAATGGGAAGTGGCGCGGCTGTTTGCAGCGCCTGAGTTCCATGAGGCCCTCGGGCGCGAATTCGAGGGACCCTATAAGCTCCATTTCCATATCGGCGCGTGGCCCTTCGCGCGCCTCGACCCGGCCAGCGGACGGATGAAAAAGGGCGAGCTCGGCCCGTGGGCGATGACCGCATTTCGTACGATGGCGCGACTGAAATTTCTGCGCGGCACGTGGCTCGATCCGTTCCGCAACAGCGACGAGCGCAAGCTCGAGCGGCGCCTGATCGCCGAGTTCGAAGCCGACGTCGCGGATCTCACCCAGCGCCTGACGCCCTCGTCCCATCCGATCGCCGTTCGGGTGGTCGGCGCCTATGAGGCGATCCGTGGGTACGGACACGTGAAAGAGGCGAGCGCCGCAGAGGCGGCGAAAGAGCGCGCGAGCGCCTTCAACGAGCTCAAGGCCGGCAAGGCGCCGGTTGAGAAGGCGGCCTGAGACCGTGATGCAAGGCAAGACGATCGTCATCACCGGCGGCTTGGGCGCGTTGGGGAGCATCGTCGCTGAGACGGCGGCGAAGCGCGGCGCCTCGGTCGCGTTGCTCGATCACGCGCCAACCGTTCCCCAGGGCTTCGCCGAGCGGCTGGGAGGTAAAACGCTCATCGTCGGCGGGGTCGATTTGACGTCGCTCACGGCGGCCGAGACGGCAATGGCTTCAATCAAGACGAAATTCGGCCGGCTCGACGCACTCCTCAATATCGCCGGCGGTTTTCAATGGGACACGATCGCGGACGGCAAGCTCGACAGCTGGGACCGGATGTTCGCGATGAATTTGAAGACCGCGCTCAACGCCTGCAAGGCCGCGCTTCCGTATTTTCTGGAGAGCGGCGCAGGCCGCATCGTCAATGTCGGCGCTGGGTCCGCGCTGCACGCCGCGTCTGGATTCGGCCCCTATGCGGCGAGCAAATCGGCGGTGCATCGGCTGACCGAAAGCCTGGCCGACGAACTCAAGCTCAAAGGCGTGACGGTCAACGCCGTGTTGCCCTCGATCATCGACACGGAAGCGAACCGCCGGGACATGCCGAAGGCGGATTTCAGCCGCTGGGTCGCGCCGGCCGACCTTGCCGCAGTCATCCTGTTTCTGGCCTCGGACGAAGCGAAGGCGGTGACGGGTCGCCTCATTCCCGTTTCAGGGCGGGTTTGAGGGCGCACTGAGCCTTAGTTCCCTTTTTACCGGCACGGTCCAATATTTTCAGTGGGTTACGACCCTGTTTAGTTCCGCGTTCGGCCGACGCGGGTTTCATGCGGAGCTGGCGACTATAAAACACATGAGATATGTATAATATTTTCGGATGCTCCCGCCAAGCCTCGTGATTTTGACGGGCGCTCGCTTGTGGTATCAGGCGACGCCGGGGGCAGAGCGTTAGGGATAAGGGGAACGAAGAGGCATGAGCAAGACTGCTCTCATCACTGGCGCAACCTCGGGCATCGGCGAAGCCGCCGCCCGCGCCTTCGCGGCCGCCGGGTGGCGCGTTATCGCGACCGGCCGCCGGGCCGAACGACTCAAGCCGCTGGTCGCGGCTATCGGCGCCGACAAGGTCCATCCAGCCGCGTTCGACGTCCGCGACGAGACCGCGCGCGACGCGGCGTTGGCCGCGCTTCCCAACGGATTCCGCGGCATCGACCTCTTGATCAACAATGCTGGGCTGGCGCTCGGCCGCAATCCTGCCCAAGCGGCTGATCTTACCCAGTGGAAAACGATGATCGACACCAATGTGACCGCGCTCGCCTCGCTCACCCATAAATTGCTGCCCGGACTGATCGCCCGGCGCGGCGCGATCATCAACGTCTCATCTGTCGCGGCGACCTACCCTTATACCGGCGGCAACGTCTACGGCGGCGCCAAGGCGTTCGTGAAGCAGTTCTCGCTTGGACTGCGCAGCGATCTGCATGGCACCGGCGTGCGCGTCACGTCGATCGAACCCGGCATGGTCGAGACCGAGTTTTCGCTGGTGAGAATGGATGGCGACCAGGCGGCGTCGGATGCGCTCTATCGGGGCGTCAAGCCGATGACCGGGGCTGACATCGCCGCGACCATGTTGTGGGTGGCCGAACTGCCTCCGCACCTCAATATCAATCGGCTGGAGTTGATGCCGGTCAGCCAGTCCTTCGCCGGCTTCCAGGTCGCTCGCGCTAACTAGGCCGCAATCTCAATTCAACGAGGATGAGACATGGGTCAATTCGTCAAAGGGACTTGGCGCGGGGATGCGGACTTCCCTCACGACCGGACAGGTCATTTCGTGCGGCCCGACGCGCCGTTTCGCAATTGGGTCACTGCCAGCGGAGAAGCGGGACCGAGCGGCGTCGGCGGCTTCAAGGCGGAGCCCGGCCGCTATCACCTCATCATCTCGCTCGCCTGCCCGTGGGCGCACCGCACTCTTATCTTTCGCCGGCTCAAAGGTCTTGAGAGCATGATCTCGCTCTCGGTCGTCCACTGGCTTTTGGGCGAGCGCGGCTGGACCTTTGACGAAGGCCCGGGCGTCATTCCCGACCCGATCTTCGGCGCGAGCGAGCTCCGCGAGTTCTACGTCAAGGCGCGGCCTGACTATAGCGGCCGCGTCACGGTGCCGGTGCTTTGGGACAAGAAGACGGGCACGATCGTGAACAATGAATTGTCGGAAATCATCCGCATGTTCAACAGCGCCTTCGATCGGGTCGGCGCGACCGAGGGCGACTATTATCCGACCGGCCTCCAGCCGGCGATCGACGAGATCAATGCGCGCGTCTATCAGACGGTCAACAACGGCGTCTATCGCGCCGGATTCGCCACCTCGCAGGAAGCCTATGAAGAGGCGTTCAGGGCGCTGTTCGAGACGCTCGACTGGCTCGAGGCGCGGCTCGCGGGCCAGCGCTTCCTCATCGGCCAGCGGCTGACGGAAGCCGACTGGCGCCTGTTCACCACCCTTATCCGCTTCGACCCGGTTTATTTCGGGCACTTCAAGTGCAATCTCCGCGAGATCAGAGACTACCCGGCGCTGAGCCGCTACTTGAAGGAGCTGTACCACCTGCCGGGCGTCGCCGAGACGGTCGACTTCTTCCACATCAAGCACCACTATTACGCCAGCCACCTACGCATCAATCCGACCGGGATCGTGCCGCTCGGGCCCGAGATCGAGCTGTGACGGCGGAGGACGAAAGGCAGAGCGCATCGAGCTTGCAGAGTGCACCTGCCGCCCGCCGAGGTTCTGCGCGTGCGGCGCTGCCGATCGCGAGCGCCGCGCTGGCGATCTCCCTGTTTGCGCTTTTGGCCGGCCGCACCCATCCTACCCCTGCGCTCGCAATGGCGACTTGCTCCGGTTCCGTCGCGGAATCCCCCGATGAAGAATTTTGGCCGATTCCTCTCAACAAATGCGACAGCGCCATTGACAAAATCGAGGTGAAGAGCGGCTTCATCACGAAGTGGTCGATTTGCGGCGGGGCGAAAAGCTTCGAGCTGTCGCTCAATCCGCGCGCAGTGGTTGTCAGCAGCGATCACATTCACTGTTCAAAGACCCCTTCGGAAGTGAGTGTGACTTTTGTTGGTTCGCCGAAGTAGTGATCCCGCCGCTTCCGCCGCGCAGCCAATCACTTCGATCGCCTGCGGAAACTGTGATGGAGCCGTCGCTCCCCGCTTTGGGATGCGGCCGTGACGAGGCGCGATGGCTGGGTTGTCGAGACCAGCCGCGCGCAAGCCGCTCCCTTGCCGCCGCCCGCCCCCCCGTGCCAATGGGAGCCGATGAACGCACAACCGGAACCTGTCGACCGCCCAGCGCCGCGCATTTCTTTCGTTTCGCTTGGCTGCCCGAAGGCGCTCGTCGACAGCGAACGCATTCTGACGCGGCTGCGCGCCGAAGGCTACGAGCTCGCGCGCAATCACGCCGGGGCCGACGCGGTCATCGTCAACACCTGCGGCTTTCTCGACAGCGCCAAGGCTGAATCCCTCGCCGCCATCGGCCAGGCGATGAATGAGAACGGCAAGGTGATCGTGACCGGCTGCATGGGGGCCACGCCTGACGCGATCCGCGAGGCTTTCCCGAATGTCTCGGCGATTACCGGCCCGCAGGCATTCGAAAGCGTGATGGAGGCGGTGCGCGCCGCAGCGCCAGCGCCCCGCGATCCGTTCGTTGATCTCATCCCCGGCGAAGGCGTCCGCCTGACGCCGCGCCACTATGCTTATTTAAAGATCGCCGAGGGCTGCGACCACCGCTGCACGTTCTGCATCATCCCGAGCTTACGCGGACGGCTCGCGTCACGTCCCGCGGGCGACGTGCTGCGCGAAGCCGAGAGGCTTGTGAAGGCGGGCGTCAAGGAGCTCATTGTCATCGCCCAGGATACGAGCGCCTACGGCCTCGACCTCAAATACGCCGAGAGCGCGTGGCGCGACGGCCGTGTCGCCGCGCGCTTTCTCGACATCACGCGCGAACTGGGTTCGCTCGGCGCCTGGATCAGGCTGCAATATGTCTACCCCTACCCGCATGTCGACGAGGCGATTGCGCTGATGAACGGCGGCAATGTGCTGCCCTATCTCGACGTGCCGTTCCAGCATGCTTCGCCCGTTGTGCTGAAGGCGATGCGCCGGCCAGCCGCGCAGGCAAAGACGTTGGAGCGCATTCGCGCCTGGCGCGCGATCTGCCCGGACTTGACCATCCGCTCGACGTTCATCGTCGGCTTTCCTGGTGAGACCGAGGAGGATTTTCGCTTCCTGCTCGACTGGCTCGACGAAGCCAAGCTCGACCGGGTCGGCGCGTTCCAATACGAGCCGGTCAGAGGAGCGGCGGCCAACGATCTCGGCCTCGAGCCTGTGCCGGACGACATCAAAGCCAGCCGGCACAAGCGTTTCATGGCTCGCGCGCAGGCGATCAGCACGAAGAGGCTCGCCGCCAAGGTCGGCAAGCGCCTCGAGGCCATCGTCGACGAGGGCGGCGCACGCGAGGCGAAGGGCCGCACCAAAGGCGACTCGCCGCAGATCGACGGGGCCGTGCACATTGCGACGCGCCGGCCCTTGCGTGCGGGCGACATCGTAACCGTCAAGATCGAGCGTTCCGACGCCTACGATCTATGGGGGACGGCGGCTTGACGGCCGGGCGCCGTAGGCGCGAGGACGGCTGATCGCCTTGAACCGCCAAGATCCGACGCCCGCGCCTCGCGCCGTCGAAGCGCATGACGGCCTCGCCAATCCGCAGCGCCTGCTGGCGTTCTTGACCCTCGCCATGGCGATCAGCATGGCGGTGCTCGACGGAACCATCGTCACCGTGGCGCTGCCGACGATGGGGCGCCAATTCGATGTCGCGCCCGAGAGCGCGATCTGGATCGTCAACGCCTTCCAGCTCGCGGTCACCGTCTCGCTTCTGCCTCTGGCGGCGCTCGGCGACATGTTGGGCTACCGGCGCGTCTATTGGTGGGGGCTTGCGCTCTTCACTGTCGCTTCCCTCGCCTGCGCGCTCGCGCCGACATTCGCCATGCTTACCTTCGCACGCGTAGTTCAGGGCCTTGGAGCGGCGGGCATCATGAGCGTCAACATCGCGCTCATCCGGTTCATCTACCCGCATGCGCGGCTCGGGCAGGGCGTCGGCAATATGGCGGTTGTGGTTGCCGTTTGCACGGCCGGAAGCCCGACCGTCGCGGCGGCGATCCTTTCAGTCGCCTCCTGGCACTGGCTGTTTCTGATCAACGTGCCGATCGGTGCGCTGGCGCTCATTATGGCGGCGCGGACGCTGCCAGTGACGCCGCGCGCCGCTGGGCGCCTCGATCTTTTGAGCGTGCTCCTCAACGCGCTCACGTTCGGGCTCGTCATCGCCGGCGTTAACCGGATCGGCCAAGGCGGAGTCCCCTCGCTGGCGCTGATCGAAATCGCCGTCGGCATAGTTGTCGGCGTGGCGCTCGTCCGCCGGCAACTCAAGCTTCCCGCGCCCCTCCTCCCAGTCGATCTTCTGCGCCGGCCAGTGTTCGCGCTTTCGCTCGCGACGTCCATCGCCTCGTTCGGGGCGCAAAGCCTGGCCATCGTGTCATTGCCGTTCTACTTTGAGAACCGGCTGGGCCACTCGGCGTCGACCTCCGGACTGCTGCTCACGCCTTGGCCGGTCGCGACCGCCTTGATCGCGCCAATCGCCGGACGCCTGGCGGATCGATTCATCCCCGGCGTGCTTGGCAGCATCGGACTTTTGGTCATGGGAGGAGGCCTGGCCCTGGTCGCTCTCGGGGTCGGCGATCCCAATCCGGTGTCGCTCGCCTGGCGCCTGGCGATCTGCGGCCTCGGCTTCGGGTTCTTCCAATCTCCCAACAATCGGGTGATCATCGGCAGCGCGCCCCGCGAGCGAAGCGGCGGGGCTGCCGGCCTGCAATCCTCCGGACGGCTGATCGGCCAGTCGTTCGGGACGGCGCTGGTGGCGGTCGCCCTCGGACGAGCGCCCGCGCACGCGACGGAAATCGCGCTATGGGGCGCCGCGGCGCTCACCCTTGCCGGCGCGATCACCAGCGGCCTACGCAAGGCGAACTGAAGCGAATTCGCTCCTGCGCCTGGGGTAAGCCCCTCCCCTTCGCGGCTACGAGGCGCGGGCGCCGGCTCGATTCCATCCCCGCCCGCGATCGCCAAAGGCTTCCCAGCCGTGGTCGGTGACCGCGACCGTGTCCTCCAGCTTGATGAAGCCGCGACGGGGATGCGCAATCGTGGTCTCGATCGAGATGACCATGCCAGACTCAAGCGGGCGGTCGACGTCATGGGCGGGATAGGGGACTGGCCCGTGGCTGGTCAGGCGCGGCGCCTCGTGGCTGATGAGGCCCATCCCGTGCGCGACAAACTCGACCGAATTCGAGCGCGACGACCGCCCCAGCACTTCGCCGGCGCTGTCATAAATCTCGCCGCCCTTGGCGCCGGCCCGGATGGGTTTGCGCGCCGCCATCTGGATTTCGTCCACCTCGCCGAGCAGGTCTTCGAGTTCGCTGTCGGGTTCGCCCTGGATCGCCATGCGACAGAGATCGCCGATGTAGCCTTTGTAGTTTCCCCCGGAATCGAGCGACAGGATGTCGCCCGCTCCCCACACCTGGTCCGAGGGCGCCCGATTGAGGCTCGTCCCTGCCGTAATGAGACAATATTCAAACGTCAGGCCCCGGTTCACCTCTTCGCGGCGAAGCGCTTCGACCAGTTCTGTTTTCGTCGCGCCTGGCCCATGTGAGGCGATCACCGTCAGCATCGAATCGACCACGAGTTCGGACGCCAAGCGCAGCAAATCCAGCTCTTCTCGGGTCTTGCGCGCCCGCAAGCGTTCGAGCGGCAAGTGCGCTTCGACAAACGCAACCCCAGGGAGCTCGCGCGCCATGAATTCGGCCGCATCGGCGGGCAGGAACGCGCGCTCGACGCCGACGCGCTTCACCTTCGAGCCAAGCCTTCCGAGATGATCAACCGCGAGCTGTGCGGAATTCGAGAGTCGCTCGCGCGGTTTGGAAAGCCGGTGTCCAGAACTTGCCGAGGTCCTTCTCGTAGCTTTCCATTGCGTGCCCGATATAAGTCGACTGGTCCGGGCGGCCTTTGACATAGACGAGAAGAGGCAAATAGCGGCTGACGCCAATCGCGTCGAAATGATCGAAGAAGAAGAACCGGTAGCCGCCGAAGAGATATTGAATGTTGTGCTTGGACGAGATCAACAGAGCGTCTATGCCGGCCTCGTCGAGGAGCGCGTCAAGGCGCGCGCTATCGAATGGCGGAGGCGCACCTTCGGCCGTCGCCGATGATAAGCTGCGGCTTTCATTCATGACTTCCTCCCTCTCGTGATCGGGCGCAATCGCCGCCGTCCCAATATAGCTCAAGCCAGCAGAACTCTCGCCATCTCCTTTCGCTTGCCAAAAGCGCGGCGCGTCCCCCATCATCGCGCCAGCCCTTCGAGCCAAGGCGGATTCCATGCTTTCGGTCGACGCCAGAGGCGTCTTTCCAATTGCGCCCACGCCGTTTCTCGCCGACGGCGGAATCGACGAGGCCAGCGTCGACCGCATGATCGACCATTATGTCGCTGCGGGCGCCGACGGCTGCACCATTCTCGGCATTATGGGCGAAGCGCCGAAGCTCGATCACGACGAGGCGATCGGTTTCGTCGCCCGCTGTGTAGTGCGCGCCCCAAAGCTGCCGTTCATCGTCGGCGTCTCGGCGCCGGGATTCGCGGCGATGCGCGCCCTGTCGCACGCCGCCATGGCGAAGGGCGCGGCCGGCGTGATGATCGCCCCGCCCCCGTCGCTGCGCACGGACGATCAGATCGTCGCCTATTACGCGCAGGCTGTCGAAGCCATCGGGTCGGATATCCCTTTCGTCATTCAGGACTATCCACTGACGCTCAGTGTCGTGATGACGCCGAACGTCATCCGCCGGATCATCACCGACAATCCGTCCTGCGTCATGTTGAAGCACGAGGATTGGCCCGGCCTCGAAAAGATTTCGGCGCTTCGGCGATTTGAGACGGAGGGCAAGATGCGCCGTGTCCCGATTCTCACCGGCAACGGCGGCCTCTTCCTCGATTTCGAGATGGAGCGGGGCGCCGATGGCGCGATGACCGGCTACGCCTTCCCGGAAATGCTGATCGACGTGGTGCGGCTGTCGCGCGAGGGGCGGCGCGAGGAAGCGCACGACCTCTTTGACGCCCATTTGCCGCTCGTCCGCTATGAGCAGCAGCAGGGCGTTGGCCTCGCCACGCGCAAATATGTGATGATGAAGCGCGGCATTCTCGCCTCCGACGCGCTGCGTAAGCCGGGCGCCGGACTTAGCGCGACGGCGAAGGCCGAAGTCGACTATCTCCTCACCCGTCTTGCCCGCCACGACGCGCGCGCCGCCGCGCGGGTCTAAAGCTTAGCGGGCGGGGTGCATTTGGGAGCTCGGCTGGGCCCCGAGGCGCGCAGCTACTTTCCGAGATGCGCCCCGAAGAACGACGCGATCTCTCCAAACGCTTCCTTGCTTTCCGGCAAAGTGTCGTCGAACTGATACTGGGCGTGCGATTCGCCTTCATAAACTTGAAGCACCGCATCGACCCCCGCCCGTCGCAGCTTGCGATGCACGCGAACGGTGTTGCTCAACAACAGATCGCGAGTGCCGGTGGTCAATATCGTGGGCGGGAAACCGTGCATGTCGCCGTAGACAGGTGAAATCAGCGGATCCTTGAGGTCATGTCCGTGTGCATAAATCACCGTCGCCGCATCGCAAAAGCCGTCTCGCGACACGAGAACGTTGTCGACCTTCTCGTTGGTATAGAAGCTGTCGCCGGTCTTGGTCGCGTCGGACATGGGCGTGCCGGCGCCGAGAACGCCTGGCGCTGGCAAGCCCTGCTCGCGCGCCCTTAAGACAAGTTCGAGGGTCAAGGCGCCGCCGGCGGAGGTGCCGAAGACGCCGATGTTTTTTGCCGGCGTATCCCTCAGCACCGCTTTGTAGACCGTAACCGCGTCGTCGACGGCGGCGGGAAAATAGGCTTCCGGCGGCATGCGATAGTCGACGGAGATGACCTTGTAGCGCCCGTCTCCCGCCATGATGATTCCCTCCGTCGTGCCGGATTCTCCGGGAGAAAGCACATAACAACCGCCATGGAGGTGGATCAGAACCTTGTCCTTGTTCTCCGCCGGGATCTCGTCGGGCGTGAGAACGTGAACGCGAACGCCGTCGATCGTCGAAGCCTCGGATTTGACATGCAGGCGCTCGAGCATGGCCGGAATCGCTCTCACTGTGTCGGCAGCTCGGGTATTGGCAAAGGCGCGCGCCTCTTCCGCAGTCTTCCAGAGCTTGTTCCAGTTGGGGTTCAGAGCGGCCCCGACAAACGCCTGCATTCCCGGGCTGATATCGGCGGTCGGCGCGGGCAAGGCCTTTGCTGGAACGTCGAGCGGAGCGAGATCAGTCGCCGCAGCGCCGGCAGGAAACGACAGCAATGCGCCCCAAGCAATGGTGCTCAAAAGCTTCATGGCGCCTTCCTCCTCGTTGTGGTTCCTCACGGGGAACGAACACTGGTCGCTGCTGAAACGCGGGCCGCCTTCCGCGGCGCGCAATACGCATCGTAATCGTCAGGCGAGGCGCGAGTGCGACGAGTTCGCGCCGACGCGCTTGTTAAATCGACTGAAGCGGCTAGCTCCGAGAGCATTCCTCACGCGAACTCCACGGTCAATCATTTTTCAGCAAAAAACATTGTCGCGCCGCTCCTCATTCGCGACTCGCCGCTGGCGTTCAGGTCACAGCTACTCGCCAGGCGCCCAGGAAAAATCATCACGCGCCGTTAGTCGCGGCGCTCTCGAGCCACGCGCGATTTGGCTGACAAGCCTGGGCGCGACCGTCGCCAGTCTCATAGCGAAAGTCTGACCCCAGGCATGCGTGAGGATCGGAGACAGCAACGTTGTCAGCTTGACTTGCGCGCCTATCCGCCGGGCAAAAGACCGTTGAAAATCCTTGGGTGATTTTCCAGCGATGTAATATTTGGCGGCCAGAAGCGCTGATTGCAGGGCTATCGCAATCCCCTCCCCGCAGAACGACGGTATGACCGCCGCTTGATCACCCAGCCGCCAAATTCCCTCGCTGTCAGATTGCACGTGGCCGTAGGGAATGGCTGAAATCGCGAGCGGCCGAGTGACCAACGGCCGGGCCCCCATGAGACGCTGACCAAGGGCGGTCAGATCGCACAAGCTCGCGAACAGGAGGTCCCATCCGCCAATATTTGCGAACCTCCGGCGAGTGACGACCAGACAGAGATTGGCCATGTTGTCCTCGACCAGGGTCAGCCCAGCATAGCCGCCTGGAAACACAAAGAGTTCGACATACGACTTCAGTTTCGCAACCTGATCATCCGCCAACCGCAGATGCAGCTTGAAGCCGATCAGATCATTACCGCTGGTCGGCCGTCTCCATCCGCGCAAATCATGCTTTCCCGTCGCCAAAAAAACATTCTCAGCACACAACCCATCGCCCTCGGCGGTTCGCGCGAGCCACATCGAGCCGCTGCGCTCGAGCGACCTTATATGAACGCCGCGGCGCACTTCCGCGCCGAACGAGAAAGCCGAGGCCAGAACGGCTTCATCGAGAATCCGCCGGGACAAGCTGTACGCACGAAAAGGCAGTTCCACCGCTACGCTTTTGCTTCTTTCGTGAAGCCTCACGGCGGAAACCTGAACGGCGCCAAGAGCGGCGAGATCAATGTTGAGCTCACCGAGCGCGCCCGCGGCCTCTTCGCTCAAGAATTCGCCGCAGACCTTGTCATGCGGACCGGAGCTTCGCTCTACGAGGATCACGCGGCGCCCATCTCGCGCCAGATGTGCGCCGAGCACGCCGCCCGCTGGTCCACCGCCAATCACGAGCGCGCACGGCTCGGCCATCATCGGTCCCCGTCAGGCGGCGGCGCTGAACAGCATGCACTCGGCGGCGAGTCCCGGGCCGAAGGCCATTGCGCAGCCTTGGGCGCCCTTCGCCGGTCTTTCCCGCATGAGCGCCTCGAGGACAAACAAGATCGTTGGCGACGACATGTTCCCATAGTCCCGAAGAACATCGCGAGAGGCGACAAGGGCCGCTTCATCAAGCTCGAACGCCTCCTCGACTGCGTCGAGCACGCTACGGCCTCCCGGATGGACCGCCCACATCTGAAACTCTTTGCTCGCCTGCCCGGCAAGGATGCGTTCCGAACCTCCTCTGAGCGCGTCGGCGATCGTCGCGGGAACCTGGCCCGAGAGGACCATTTCGAAACCGGAATCGCCGATGTCCCAGGTGATCTGGTCCGCGGCGTCTTGCGCGACTTCGGCGTGGAATGAGTCGAGCGAGAAACCCTGAGGATCGGCGCTCACGATCGCCGCTGCACACCCATCGCCGAACAACAGGAATGACAGAAGTTGTTCGATGCGCTCCGACTCTTGAAGGTGAAGCGTGCAGAGCTCGACGCTCACAATCAAAACCCGGGACTCCGGGGCGGAACGAACGATGTGCCTTGCGAGCTTAAGCGCGTTGATGGCGGCATTGCATCCCATGAATCCGATCACCGTCCGTTCAATCGACGATTCGAGTTTGCAAAGTCGAACAATTTCGAAATCGACTCCCGGCGCAGCAAACCCAGTGCAAGAGGTGACGATCAGATGCGTGATTTTCTCGCTTTCTCCTTGGCCGATGAGCCGATTGGCCGCCTTGGCCGCCAGGCTTGGGGCTTCTCTGTGGTATTTGCGCATACGCGCGCCGGTCGACGGAAAACTGCCGCTGGCGTAAAACCCCTCGTCGTCAAGCGATTCATTGAACCCGACCATGGCGGGTCGAAGCGTCGACCAGCGACGCCGTATGTCCGCGCGCGCAGCCATTCGTTGGAAGAGAAGCCGCGTGCGTCTATCCGTCATCATGCGCTCGGCAAACTCGACGAACGTGGAATGGACGTCGTGGTCGGGAGTGGCGACGCTGAGGCGGTTTAGATAGGCGTGGCTCATGAACTGGCGCCCACGGTCCGACTTTCGAGCTGAAAAAGGTCGCGACGACGGCGCTTGGATGCGGTGACAAAGCGGCCGAATTCTTGCAGTAAGAGTAGGCCCACGATCCCGCGGAATCTCAAATGACTATTGCTTCACAATCTGTCAGATAAGTCAGGTTTGCGAAATGCAATCCGTGTTAGATTTGTCGGCCTCGCAGTGATTGAGAGCAGGCGTGATGCAAGCCCTTCGGCGCATACTCGTCGTTGAAGACGATCCAGAGCTGTCGGCCGAAATTGCGGAGTTCTTAGCGACCGAGGGCTACCAGATTGATCAGGCCTTGGGTGGGGATGAGGGGCTTCGCCTGGGGCGGACCAATTCCTATGCTGTGATGCTCATCGATCGAATGCTGCCCGGCCTCGATGGGCTTTCCGTCATCCAGCAACTCCGTAACGAGGGAAACGATGCGCCCGCGCTTATCATCAGTGCTCTTGGCGAGGTGGACGAACGGGTCCGCGGATTGCGCGCTGGCGGCGACGACTATCTCACGAAGCCCTTCGCCCTTGCTGAGCTCTCGGCGCGGGTGGAGGCGTTGGCGCGCCGCAGCGCCACGATCGTGAAGGAGACGATCCTTCGGGCCGGCGATCTCGAGCTAGACCTTGTCTCAAGGGCGGCGACTTCGCGCCGGCAAGGCTATCAAACTATTGCCTCGTGAGTTTAAGCTCTTAGAATATCTGGTTCGCAATCAGGGCAAGGTCGTGCCGCGTTCAATGCTGCTGCAAAATGTCTGGGATCTGCATTTCGATCCAACGACGAACATCATTGATGTCTACGTTGGGCGCCTCCGACGCAAAGTCGACGGTGAGGACGCCTACCCCTTGATTCATACTATTCGCGGCATTGGGTTCTGTCTGCGTGCTCCTCGTTAAAACGCTCCGTTCTGCGACCTTCAGGCTTGCGCTCCTCTGCATTGCGATCTTTGGCCTCATTCTGTTCGCGTTCCTTGTTTATATCCTCGATATATCGACAAGATTTGGGACCGAGCAATCCGACGCCGCGCTCAACGGGGATTTGCAAATCCTTCGCGAAACTTACGATGAGCTGGGCGAGGAGGGGTTGACCGGAAAGATAAGCCAGCGCGCCAACGATCCCCGAGCAGGCCAAAGCCCATTTCTGCTTGCCGACGCTACATATCGTCCTATCGCCGGAAGTTTGGCGGAATGGCCGTTGTCGCTTCCGCGCGAACCTCAGGGGACTGGCGAATTCAAGCTCGTCCCAGACGACGCGGAAACCCAAATATTCCGGGCAAAATGGACAACATTGGCCGGAGGGGTCCATTTGCTGGCCGCAACCGAAATCACAGATCTCAGACAATTTCAGCGTCGTATGTCTTATGCGTTTTCATTCGCCGCTTTGTTTATTGTCGTCGTGAGCGTGGCGTCGAGCGTCATCGTCACGCGCCGGACGGTCGCAAGGATCGAGGGGATCAACGCCGCCAGCCGAGCGATCATGGAAAGCGACCTTCAAAAGCGAATACCGGTTCATGGTGTTGCCGATGAATGGGACCAACTCGCGGCAAATCTCAATTCCATGCTCGATCGCATCGAATTTCTGATGGGAGAGGTCAAGCAGGTGGGCGACAGCATCGCCCATGATCTCAGGACCCCCCTGACGCGCATGCGCGCGCGGCTTGAACGCACGAGCTTGAAGCCTCGCAACGCCGAGGACGATCAGGCGCTTCTCGCCAGCACCATTGTGGATCTCGACGACGCGCTTCGGATGTTTCGTGCGTTGACGCGCATTTCGCAGATCGAAGCGTCGACCCAGGCCAACACGCTTCGCACCCTCGACCTTTCCCTGGTGGCGAGAGAGGTGGCCGAACTCTTTGACGCCGCCGCGGAGGAGCGAGGCAGCCGTTTGGAGATCAACGAAAAGGAACCGATCGAAATCCTTGGAGACAGGGACCTTCTCTTTGATGCGATCTCCAATCTGGTGGACAACGCTATCAAACACGGGCGCGACAGAGGCTTAGTGAGGATCAGCGCGGGGGCCAGCGAGAACGGCGCCGTTCTCAAGATTTCGGACGACGGACCCGGGGTTCCCGCGAATGAGTGCGATCTCATATTCAGGCGTTTCTATCGTTTGGAGAAAAGCCGCTGCACGCCCGGCAACGGCCTCGGCCTCAGCATAGTGGCCGCGGTCGCGCGCGTGCATGGCGCGAACGTGAAGCTGTCTTCAAATCAGCCCGGCCTGACCGTCGAATTGGAATTTCCCCCGTCGACGCCAGCTCCCAAGAGCGCACGGATTTAGGCGGGGAAGACCTCATCCAGTTTTTTCCCTCCGCTTTTCGACTGCCGCCTCACGAACGGAATCGAAACCATCGCGATCAGGGTGACCGCGGCCACAAAGCCCCACGCGTCATTGGTCGCCTTAACGAAAGCCGATTTCTGCACCAACGCGGCAACCATGGCCTGTTTCTGTGGATCAACGAGGGCCGCGCTCAACAGATCCATTGAGGCGCCGATGGACCGGGCGGCGTCGATATTGCCCGAAGTGAGGTCGCTGACGAGATTTTGGGCGTAATGTGGAGAGCGGCTGAAAATAATCGTGTCAATGATCGCGATGCCAATCGCGCCGCCGAGGTTGCGCATCAAGTTGAACAATGCGCTCGCATCAGGAATGGCTTCGGGCGCGAGCTCTCCCAGCGCGAATTCAGTAGGCGGAAGCAGGCAAAACATGATCGCTGCGCCACGCACGACTTGCGGCCAGAACATTTGGTCAAAATCCGTCGTCGTCGTCTGGTACGCGCTCAAGGCGAGACCGCCGCCGAATACGGCGAAGCCCAGTCCGGTGAGAAGGCGCTCGTCGACGCGTCTTGTCAGACCAGCGGCCACCGGGGCGAAGATTAGCTGACTGAGTCCAGTCACCAGCATCGTCGTTCCGATATCGAAGGCGTTATGCGATCGCGCATAGGCGAGGAATATCGGAATGAGGTAGACGGAGCCGTATAGGCCCATGCCGAGAACAAAGCTCAGCAAGCACCCGATTGAGAAGTTGCGCCTGGCGAATGAGCTGAGATCAACGAGAGGGTTGTTGGAACGCCATGTGCGCGAAACAAACAGCGTCGCCGAGGTGATAAAAAGCACGAGAAGGGCGACGGTGATCGGCGAGATCCAGCCTTGCTTTGGCGCGTCTTTGATCGCGATTTCGAGCGCGACCAACGCTGCCGCGCCGAGCGCGAAGGAAAGAAAATCCAAGCGGCGAAATTGATCGATGGAAGGCTTATGCTTGGGCAGGGAAAGGAACCCAACCGAAGAGGCGATCAGTCCGGCCGGCACGTTGATCAGGAATAGCCATGACCATGAGTAAGCATCGGTAATCCACCCGCCTACCACCGGCCCGATCGTCGGTCCGAGCACAGCGAGCACGCCGGCTATGGTTGCCGCGATGGTCTGGAGTTGCATGGGAAACATGAGGAATACGGCGGAGAAAACCGTCGGAATCAATGTGCCTCCAGAGAACCCCTGCACCACCCTGAACGCGATGAGAACCTTAAAGGTTCGGCTGAACGCGCAGCCGATCGACGCCAGCGTGAACACAACGGTTGCGACCGTGAACAGCCACCGCATGGTGGCGGCGCGGATCAACAATCCCGTCAGTGGAATCGCGATGATTTCAGCAATGAGATACGCGGTTTGAATCCAGCTCATTTCGTCTGGAGCGATGTTCAACGCCCGTTGGATCGTGGGCAGCGAGGTCGCGACCACCTGGATATCGAGGATCGCCATGAACATGCCGAGGCACATCATGGAAAATCCCACCCACGTGCGAAGCGAAGCGGGCGCCAATGTTCCGGTCGTTACGTCGGAATTCATTGTGTTCCGGGCGGAAAAGCTTTCCACCTCTCGATTACGAAACGAAACAGGAACCATCGTATTTTGACATTCGACATTTCGATCCCAGCGGCGGCGAGTTGATCGGTCCACTCCTTACGAGTGAGCGAGCGCATCACGGAAATCTGGCCGTCCTTCGTTATCATTGGATGCAGCCTGGCAACGCGGCTGGCCGCGCCTATGACTTCATAAAGAAGCCGGTGCCGCTGGAGATCGTAAATCAGCCATCCTTGAGTTGATGCGCGTTCAAGCAGGACAAGAAAGTCGCGAAGCTTTTCATCACTGAGATGGTGCGCGACAAGGCTGCTCACGATGATGTCAAACGTCTGTTCCGGGGGCAGGTCAAAGACATCCGTCGCCGCGAAATCGATCTGATCGGCGCGATCCGTCGCCTCCCGGGCAATCCGGATTGTCTCCGGGTTCAGGTCAACGCCAAGGAGGGCAGGTTTCAGATTCCGTCCGTTTGCCCACCTCCTGATTGCGCGGAGCAGGTCGCCATATCCGCAACCAACGTCGAGAATTGTTGGATCGGAGCCGCTGGTCTTCCGGCCAAGAATTCGGCCTAACCATCTCAGAATTGGACGGTGACCGAAGAACGCCGTATTGAACGTGGCAAGATCACGCAAAACCACCTTAAGTTCATGAGGGTCGATATCGTCGCGGTCGAGCCATTCTTGTTGATCGCTGCGGTTCTTGAAATCGAGGCGTTGCCTGGCGGGTTTGGACATCGGACTCGGAGGATTTCAACTCGCGCTTGGTTTATAAGGCAGACCGAGGATGAACCGTTTGCTTTGAGGAATACGCGACTCAAGTGAGTTCTGGGTCAGTTTCTGACAACTAAGTTAGTCTGTGACGCGCATTTCATTTGGCGCTTGCGGACGCAGCGCCCACGGTCAAAAGATCGCTTTCCATACCTTTCCCCCCTTAGCCGCGCAGGATCAAGAGCCGTGGCCGACATCGTCTTGATCAATCCGAAATTCGAAATGTCGTTCTGGGGACTGGAGGCGGCGTTGCCGTTTTTAGGCAAACGGGCAAACCTTCCGGTCGGCGCGCTGCCGTTGCTGGCGGCCTTAACCCCCCCGCCCCATTCGATCACGGTGATCGACGAGAACGTCGAGGAGATCGATTACGAGCGCTGCCATCGAGCGGACATTGTCGGTGTGACGGGGATGAGCGTCCAGCGACATCATATGCGCAGCGTCCTGGTTCGTCTCAAAGGCATGGGTTGCTACACCGTGGTCGGAGGGCCGTGGATCAGCGTCAGCGAAGAGCATTTTGGAGAGCTCGCCGATGTGATCTTTGTTGGCGAGGCGGAGGAAACGTGGCCCCAATTTCTTGCCGACTGGAGCGCCGGCGCGGCGCAGGCTCGCTATGAGCAAAACGAGAAGACCGACATGTCCACGGTGCCGACGCCGCGATTCGATCTCCTTAAAATGAACCGCTACGCGTTCGGGAGCATCCAGTTCTCGCGGGGATGCCCGTTTCAATGCGAATTCTGCGACATCATCGTCATTTATGGTCGCAAGCCACGAATTAAGACGCGCCGACAAATCATCGACGAATTGGACGCTCTGCTGGCGACCAAGACCAGTCTCATTTTTGTCGTCGACGACAATCTGATTGGCAACAAGAAGGTCATGAAAGACATTCTCCGGCACGTCGGGGATTGGCAGCGGGAAAGAGGCTATCCCTTCACATTCGTCACAGAGGCGTCGCTCGACCTTTCGGACGATTCCGAGATGATGAATTTGATGGTCCGCGCTAACTTCAATGGTGTTTTCGTCGGCATCGAAAGCATCGACGAGCGTGCGTTGCGGGAAACAAAAAAGACCCAAAATATGCGCAAGAGCGGGACAATGGTGGAAAAGGTCGAGCGGATTTATCGCTCGGGACTGGAAGTGTGGGCCGGCATGATCGTCGGTTTCGACAGCGACTTGGAGGACGTGTTTGAGAACCAGCTCGAATTCGTCGAGGCCGCCCAGATCAGCGTGGTGATGGTTGGCATGCTGTCGGCCATTCCGAAGACGCCGCTCTATGACCGCCTTGAAAAAGACGGCCGCCTTGATCTGACAGACCCGCCGCCGCACGGCACGAATGTTATCCCGCTCAAAATGAATCAGAAAAGCCTGAGCGCTGGCTATGCGCGACTCATGATGGACCTGTATGAGCCGAACGCTTTCTTCACCCGTGTAGATAGCATGTGGTTGGCCGGCCCCCTTCGCGCCGAACCCGGATGGCGTCAATATGCGTCAACGAGGCCTGTGGCGAGAATCCTCAAACATGCGCGCGGTTGGATCGAAGCGTGCGTTTTGGCGGCCCGCCTTGCCGCACAAATGCGAGACAGCGCCTTGCGCAATTTCTACCTCCGCCGAGTTATGGGGGCGATCCGTCATCGGCCTGACGGCGTTTTGTTGCGGCTCTATGTGATCCGCTGTCTGATGCATTACCATCTACTCGCTCTCAGTCGCCAGCTCCGGCGCGACGGGGCGGCGCCCATCAATACCTACTAGCCCTCTGGTCCGCGGCGGAAAATGAAGCGGGACAGTTTCGTTGCTGTCGTAGATGCGCGCCGCCGCCAAGCGACTGCGTCATGGCCCTCAGCCGATCCACGTTGGCGGCAGCGCCGGCGATGACTCGCCAGCGTTCGACTTGGAGCGAGCCCTTCGTCCGATTCCCTCAGGCCGCCGCCCGATTGACCTCATTCTCCGCCAGTGTAGTCAGCTTCTCGTCCGCAGCTTTCTCTTCGGCCAAATTCTGCTGCAGGACTTGAGCGCAATCCGGCCGGCCCAACGTTTTAGCCCACGCGATCAACGTGCCGTAGCGAGTCATCTCGTAGTGCTCGACCGCTTGCGCTGATGCGATCAGCGCGGCGTCCAAAACGTTCTTGTCCTCAATTTCACCGCCGACTTCATCCGCCTCCTCGATGATGCCGTCGATGGCGGGACAATCGACCTGTTTCGGCTCTACTCCATGCATCTGGAACACCTGCTCGACCCGCTTCACATGGTTTTTGGTCTGCCCAAGATGAGCCTCGAAGGCTAACTTCAGCTCGGGCGAGGTCGCCTTGGCGATCATGTCGGGCAACGCGCCGACGATACGCTTCTCGGCATAATAGATGTCCTGCAGCTGATGAACGAACAGATCATCCATCGATTCGATGTCCTTGGAAAAAAGGCCCATGATTACGACTCCTCTATGGTCTTATGGTCTGAACTTTGGGGATAGTGGCTCCGACAACGTCGAAACGTCCTCCGCGCGCGCCGATTCCGCTTTTTTTGCGGCTTCAGAACTGCTGCCACTGCTCGCCCTGCCAATATCCGCGGCCGGCGTGCTCTCTCCAGGCATAGTTCGCGCCCGGGTCCCACTGCCAGTCGTACGGATGAACCACTACGTTCGCTTTGGACGGATAGTCGTACCGCTCCACCGAATGCCAACAAGTAGTGCCGGCCTGATCGCAGACTATGGCCGACGAAGGGCCGTAGCCTTCAATCGTTACTGGGGCCGTGCCTCTCGGCGCGCCCGGCGCGGTGGCTTGAGCACCAGCGGGCGTTGCAGCCGCGAACGCGGAAATCGCCGTCGCCGATAGCGCAATTACCAAAAAGCATCTCATCGAAAACTCCCGTGTTGGATCGTGCAGCGCCAACGGGATGTTTCCGCTTTTTGTTCCCGGCCGCTGGGTCGATTTCGATTCTTCGCCTCCTGGACAGACGTCATCGCCGCGAACGCCTGAGCGTGGGGCGAAAAGAGCGGCTTCGCGGAGCTTAAAGCAGGGCGAAGGCGCCGCCATCGAGACCGCTCGCAATGGGATCGACGCGGCGCGGAACCGAGCGCGATTTTCTCGCCCAGAGAAATATAGACCCAAGAAATGCGCTGCATAGCGCAGGAACGCCGGCTATGCGTAAATCCAAATGCAGAAACGTCACGGGGACTGTGGCGTTCGTAGCGGCGTTAGAACGGATGGTACTGAAACATCCAGGTCTCGGTCACCGTCTCGCCTCCGGACTTGAGAAACGCGCGTAGTTCGACAGGATCGGTCCCGTTGACGATGAGGTCGAATTGCGCCCTCCAGTGGCCGGCGACCCCGTCAGGAACGGCCTCGATGAGTTGATAAGGGCCGAAGGTCCCGCGCGAGGCGGAAACCACCAGGTCAGGTTTGACGCCAAAGGGCAGCGCACCTAGCGGACCGCCCAGGAACTCGACCATGAACTTCCTCACCCCCTTCGGACGCGGCAAGCCGGGCTGGCCGCCGCGCCCGAGACGTGTTGCCCATACGGCCGCAAGCTTGCTCGGGTAAGGCTCGCTGGCGAGCCAGTGCAGTCGGTAGTTCAGATTGACCTCGGCGCCCGTGGGAACCGGCTCGGCCGGCACCCACATCGCGACCACGTTGTCGTGGATTTCATCGTCGGTCGGAATTTCGCACAGCTGGATCGATCCCTTGCCCCAACCCTCGCCCCCCGGGCCCGGCAGCGGCTCGACCCAAAGGCTCGGGCGCCGATCATAGAAGACGCCATCGAGGTAGTGGTCAAACACTCGGTCGCGCTGGAGGAGACCGAAACCGCGGGGGTTATTGTCCGCGAAGGCCGAGACCATGATGCGGGGCGGATTGTTGAGCGGCCGCCACAGCCGCTCGCCATTGCCCGACCACATCGCGAGACCATCCGAATCATGGACCTCAGGGCGCCAATCGATCGCCGTCTCCTTTTTGGTCTCGGAGTACCAATACATAGAGGTGAGCGGAGCGATGCCGAAGCGCGAGACCTCCGCGCGCGTGAACATCGTGGTCTGAATGTCCATCACCACGCCCTTGGCGCGGGTCATCAGGAACTTAAAGGCGCCAACGACCGAGGGGCCTTCCATCAAAGCGTAGAGAGTGATCGTGTCGCCAACACCAGGCTCGATGTAGAAGTCGGTGAAGTCGGGAAACTCCTCCGGCCGATCAGCCACCGCCACGTCAATCGCTACGCCTCGCGATGACAAGCCGTATTGCGCGAGTTCGCCGATCGAGCGGAAGTAGGCCGCGCCGAGAAATGCGACCCAGTCGTTCTTGTGCCAATCCAGCGCTCCATCGCGCGCTTCTTGAATACGCAAGCCGGCGAAGCCGGCCCCTTTTGGCAGATCGTGCGCCGGCGAATCGGCTGGCATGTCGAAATAGGACTGGTCGTAGACGATCTGGCGCGATGTATCGCCATCGACGACATGCATTCTGACGGCCTTCTGGAAAAAGAGACCGAGATGGAAGAAGGTCACCGGAAATCGGCCGGGTCCGTTGGCGAATAACGCATAGTCGTCGCGGTAGCGGATTTTTCCCCACTCTTCGTAATTGATCTTCTGCAGCACCTCTTGCGCGGGACGAACGGGGGGCGCGTATGGGGCATGGGCCTTGTCGCGCGCCTGGGTCTTGAAAAGATCGTAAGTGAACGGGACCGGCGAATCGAATTGCAATCCGTCCGACTGGGCCCCCAAGGCTTCCGCAATCGGATTTATCGCCGCAGCTGACGCGGCGGCGCCCTTCAGCAATGTGCGGCGATCTATGCTTTCGGACATCAGGACCTCTTCGATCGGGCGCTCTGCTTACGTGATTCTCCTCGACCGGAGAATCCGCCCTGGTCTCACAAACGAACGAAAGTGAGGTAAACTGACCTCCGGCCCCCGTTACGCGCCTTGGCCTCATAGCGTGTCGGGCGCCATTGTGGCCAGGGTCGGCGCCAATCGTCGGATCGCGTTGCGGCCCAGCGGAAATGCGGCGAAGCGAGAAAGCGCGTCAGCGTCCAGCCGGCGTAGTCGTCGATGTCCGTAGCGAAGCGCAACTCGGCGCCGCTACGCATCACACGCGCCATGGCCTCGATCATGCCGACGGCCACGACGCGCCGCTTGTGATGGCGTCGTTTTGGCCAGGGATCGGGGTAGAGCATGAAAACGCGCGAAAAGAACGCGTCAGGCGCGGCCTCAATAAGGGATTGAGCGTCGCCGCGCCGCAGGCGCACGTTTGAGAGTTGCTCGCGCTTGACACCGGCAAGCGCCGCAACGACGCCGTTGAGAAAGGGCTCGCAGCCGATGACCCCAACATCGGGGTTAGCCTTGGCTTGCTCAATGAGATGCTCGCCTGCGCCGAACCCGATCTCCAACCACACTTCACGCAGCGGCGCGGCGAACTCACGCCCTGCGGCCAGCGCCTCGGGCGCAATCGAAAATAGCGGCAGCGTTTCGGCAAGCAGACGCTCCTGGCCCACTCGAAGCGCCTTGCCGGAGCTGCGTCCGTAGAGCCTGCGAACCGGCGCCGGTTCGTCGCGTCCACCACTGGCAGTCATCAGCCTCGCAATGCGCCGCCGGTCAGGCGGCAGCGCGCAGCGTATCCGCGAGATCGATCTTTTCCCATGAAAAGCCCCCGTCCGCTTCTGGCGCACGGCCGAAATGACCAAAGGCCGACGTTCGGGCGAAGATCGGGCGGTTCAATTTCAGATGCTCGCGAATTCCGCGAGGGGTCAGGTTCATGACATCCATCAGCGCCGTCTCGAGTTTCGCCTCGTCAACACGCCCCGTCTCATGCAGGTTGGCGTAGATCGACAGCGGACGCGCCACCCCAATGGCGTAGGAAAGCTGGATCGTGCAGCGATCGGCGAGGCCGGCCGCAACGACGTTTTTGGCCAGATAACGCGCCGCATAAGCCGCGGAGCGGTCGACCTTCGTTGGGTCCTTGCCGGAAAAGGCGCCGCCACCGTGCGGCGCCGCGCCGCCGTAAGTATCGACAATGATCTTCCGGCCGGTCAGGCCGCAATCGCCGTCTGGGCCGCCAATGAAGAATTTCCCAGTTGGATTGACATGCCAAACTGTCTTGGGCGTGATCCAACCCTCGGGCAGCGCCGCCTTGACATATGGGCGCACGAGGTCGGCGACTTCCTCGGACGTAAGCGATTCGACCAGGTGCTGATGCGAGACCACAATTTGTGTCGCCTCGACCGGTTTGCCATTTTGATAACGAACGGTCACTTGGCTTTTGGCGTCGGGGCCCAGGGTCTTTTCGGCGCCTGAATGGCGCGCATTCGAGATCCTTTTTAGGATCTCGTGGGCGTAATATAAGGGAGCCGGCATGAGTTCCGGCGTTTCACGGCAGGCGTAGCCGAACATGATGCCCTGGTCGCCGGCCCCTTCGTCCTTGTTGCCGCCAGCGTCCACGCCTTGGGCAATGTCCGCGGATTGCGCGTGCAGCAGCACTTCGACCTTGGCGTTCCGCCAGTGAAAGCCGTCCTGCTCGTAGCCGATTTCCTTAATCGCATTGCGGACCGTCGACTCCATTTCTTCGGGGGAGATTTTGGGTCCGCGAACCTCGCCAGCGATGACGACGCGGTTGGTCGTGGCTAGAGTTTCGCAGGCGACGCGAATTTGATAAGGATCGAGGTTAGCTTTTGCGCCCTCGCGGAAGAATAGATCGACAATCTCATCGGAGATCCGATCGCAAACCTTGTCAGGATGCCCCTCAGACACGGATTCACTGGTGAACTCGTAATTTTGACGAGCCATATTGACAATCTCCTGCTGGCGCCTGCGGCCACGACTTTGCGGCCGGTGGTTGCCTGTAGCCGCGCAGGGGCCGCTTTTGACAGCGACCGTTCGGTCGGTCAAGCCGTTTTGGCCATTTTGTTCGATTTATCGAACGGCGGGGTCTTCGGCGCCTTCATCCTCTGACGACGCCAAAGAAATGACAAGGTCGACGATGCGCCGTCGCACTTTAGGATCCCGAACGCGCAAAAATGCGCGATTGAGCTGAAGACCCTCAGTCGAGGCGAGGAAGTCGACCACGTACGATTGCGATGATTCTTCAGCAAAACCTGGTTCCGCCGAGTCCGCCGGCGCCCCCTCGAAGAAATAGCCTGGTGAAACTTCTAGTACGCGAGCGGTATGCTGAAGACGACTGGCGCTGATGCGGTTCGAACCTTTTTCGTATTTCTGGACCTGCTGGAATGTCACCCCAAGAAGCTCGCCGAGTTTGCTCTGGCTCATGCCGAGCATCGTGCGCCGCATTCGCAATCGCGCGCCGACATAGACGTCGACGATATTCGACACTTTGGGCATCATTTCAGGCGCATGTCCCATAGCCGTCCCACGCGCCGCCTCACGTTTGCGCGGGGAATCATTGACCTAAGGGAAATGAGATAGCGGATGCTCGGATAGCGCGCAAGGGTCGAATTTTGCAATCGGCGGTCTTCGTTTACGCCCGACGCTTTCCGGCCAGAGCCGCCGCTAAAAAGGCCAATCCGATCAGCATCGCCCCGGCCGATCCCAGACGGGACTGCCAGGTGGGCCCGAGCGCCTCGGGCAGTTCGGCGTCCAGGACGCCCTCCGCGCCGAGCGGAGCGACAGCGATTTCACGGCCAAGGCCGTCAAGCACCGCCGAGATGCCGGAATTGGCGTCGCGGACCAGCGGCAGGCCCAGTTCGATCGCCCGCAGCCGGGCTTGCGCGAAATGCTGATAGGGCCCAGGCGTCAGACCGAACCAGACGTCGTCGGTCACGTTCAGGAGCCAGCCAGGGCGCCCAGCGCCGGATACGAGCGTCCCCAGCTCGATTGGGAAGATCGCTTCGTAGCAGATGAGCGGCATGGCGTCCGGCAAGCCCGGAATACGGAGAATGCGGCGGCCCGAACCGGCCTCGAACCCACCCGGAATATCGACCATCTGGGTGATATGGGCGCGCTCCAACAAGCTCGCGAACGGCATATACTCTCCGAACGGCACCAGATGCTGCTTGTCGTAGCGCTGCGCCGACAACCCGTCGCGGCTGACAATCTCGATCGAATTGAAGTAGCGCGGCGGTCCGCCCTCGTCCTCCCGCCGCGCTGCGCCGGTGATCAGCGTCGCGCCGGGCCCAAGAAAGTCGACGATCTCGGAAAGCGCCCGCGGATCACGCGACAGAATGAACGGAAACGGCGACTCGGGCCAGATGAGATGGGTGACGTCGCGGACCCCGGATCGATCCGGCGAGGTCGCCCGCTCCGACAAGTCGAGATAGCGGCGCAGGACCGCCTGCTTGGTTTCAGAGGAGAACGAAGCGTCGTCCTGGCCGACGTTCGGCTGGATCAGGCGCAGCTTCACGCCCGGAAGCGTGGCGCTCGGGGGCGCCATGAGCCGGAACTCGCCGAAGGCGGCCATGACGATGAGCGCCAGAGCCGCGACAGCCATCGGCGCCAGATTGAGCCGGCTTTCGCCTACCCGCCAAAGCGTCGCCGGCGCGGCGAAGATCGCAACCGTCAGGAACGTGAGCCCGTGAAGGCCAACGAGTGAAGCGGTCTGAGCAAGCGCAAGGTTGACGCCGAGCGCCATGCCGAGATCGTTCCACGGAAAGCCGGTGAACAGAAGGCCACGCGCCCACTCAGTGACGCCGAGCCCGAAGGCGAGGGCGAAAATGCGCGCTGGCCCCGGCGACCACAAGAGGCGCGCAAGCGCAAAGCCAGCAGCCGGAAAGACGGCCAGCGCCGCCGGCAGGGCCACGACCGCAAGCGGCAACGCCCAGGCGAATTTGTCGGCTTCGACCAGAAGCGCCGAGCCGATCCACCAGAGGCCCGCGAGAAAGTAGCCGAAGCCCATCCACCAGCCGGCGCCGAATGCGGCGCGGAGCGAAGCGGCGAGCGGGCGCCCGGACCCGCGATCCTGCGCCCCGTCGATCAACCAGACGGCGATCGTCAACGGGACGGCGATCAACGGAAACAGCGACAAGGGCGGCAGCGCCAACGCCCCGACTGCCCCGGAGACGAAGGCGATGGCGCGTCTGCGCCAGTCCCAGGACAGAATGATTCCCTCGATGAGCGAGGCCAGAGGATTGGCGGGAGGCAGCATCGTGGAATCGGCAACGCTCAAGGAATTGCCTCTCCTTATCGGTCGAATCGCCATGGCCGACTATAGCCCGAACGCGGCCTCAAGTTCGACTCAGGGGCGCCGAATCGGCCAAGGCTCCGCGCGACCTTGAGGCGCAGGGCTTGAGCGTGGCCGCCCATCAGGCGCCGGGCGCGCCTTCGACGACGGCGGCGCCGACCCCGGCCCAACCAGACAAGTCAAGCGCAGTAAACGCGCATAAACGCCAGTAAACGTTAGTAAACGTCAGTAAACGAGCTTGCTTTTACTAGCGTTTATTTTTTCGAATCGAGACTTTTCAATGGGTTACGGCCGTTTGGAGTAAAAAAATCAGATCTCCGTTCCGGTTGTATTTGAACGTCTCAAGTTTGTCGTTTCAGCCGCCCGCGGGGATAGTCGGTCAAGCGGCCTTCCTCGACGCATTGTCATCGGTGAGGATCATAAGGCAGGTTTCGGCTTTATGCAAGAAAATGTCGCATAATTCTGGAATCCTTGCTCTGCCAAGCGCCGAGCGCCTCTCCAGATCGACCCGGGCATCGGCAAGACGAAGCCTCCTCCTTCAGCTTGTCCCACCCGCGAGCGGCGAAAGCTTTTTTCTTGTCGATAGCTGCGGTCTGACCGAAAAGCGTTGGCGGCAAGAAGAGAATGACGCCTTCGGCCCGAAGCAGTCTACGCCGTGAAGCGCGCTCGAATTTCAATGGGGAGGAAACAGATGGACGGAGCAAAGGCGGGGCGGCTTGCTGGCAAGATCGCGCTCATCACCGGGGCGGCGTCGGGCATCGGCCGGGCGACGGCGGCTCTGTTCCATCGCGAGGGCGCCAAGGTCGCCGCGGCCGACCGTAACGAAGCCGGCCTCAAGACGCTCGGTTCGGACGCCGATCTTGTGCTTGCACACGACGTGACCGACGAAGCGCGCTGGCGCGCTGTTGTCGACGAGGTCCTGGCGGCGTTTGGGCGCCTCGACATTCTCGTCAACAGCGCCGGCGTCGCCGTGCTCGGCAATATCGAGACGACGACGCTCGCCGACTGGCGGAAGGTCCATGCGGTCAACGCCGAGGGCCTGTTTCTCGGCTGCCGCGAGGCGGTGCGAGCGATGAAGGAGACGGGCGGGGGCTCGATCGTCAATCTCTCCTCGGTCGCCGGGATCATCGGCGACGCTTCGTCGCTCGCCTATTGCGCCAGCAAGGGCGCGGTGAGGCTCATGACCAAATCGGCGGCGCTTCATTGCGCCCGCGCCGGCTACAACATTCGGGTGAACTCGGTGCACCCCTCGTTCGCCGAAACGCCGATGGTGCTCGAAGGCATCGCCCGCGCCAAGGACCCGGAGCGGATTCGCGCGGGCCTCGAGCGCGCCGCGCCGATGCACCGCATGGGCACCGCCGACGAGGTCGCCAACACCATCCTGTTTCTCGCGAGCGACGAATCCTCGTTCACCACCGGCGCGGAATTCATGGTCGACGGCGGGCTGACGGCGCAGTAGTGCGACTCCTGTCCGAATTCGCCATCCCGCACGACCTAAGGAGAAGCCCCATGTCGCAAACCAACAAGGATACCGCAGTCGACTTCTACAAGAAGGCGCTATTCGAGGGTCAGGTCGACGAGGCCTTTCGGCTTTACGCCGGCGTCCCCTATCGCCAGCACAATCCGCTCATCGAAGACGGGCTGGAAGGCGTGAAGAAGTTCGTTGCCTTTATCATGGCGAACCATCCGGATGCTCATTGCGAGATCAAGCGCGTCTTTGCGGACGGCGACCACGTCATCCTTCACTGTCATTGGCACGGCCTGTCCGATAATCCCCGCGGAGAGGCGGTGGTGGACATCTTTCGCCTGGAAGGCGGCAAGGTCGTCGAGCACTGGGACGTGATCCAGCCGATCCCGGAGACGTCGGCCAACGCCAACACGATGTTCTGAGCGCCTGGCTCCTCGAAGCGATTGAGACATCGAGAGGGCGCGCGCGGATACTGGAGCGTCCTTCGAGACGCCCGCCTGGCGGGCTCCTCAGGACGAGGGTTGGGGAAGCTCGCCAGCCTTTGCGTCTCGCCTGGCGAGCCAGAATAGAGCGCTCGCGATCAGCGCGAACACTGTGGCGAACGTTGCGACGGTCGGGGCGTGAAAGGGCGCCATGCCCCAGTGCGGCCAGACGATCTCGTTGGTGTTGAACGGCTCGTCGCTGTAGCGGCAGAGGTTCATCGAGGCGCCGTCGGCCAGCATTTCAACCTCGATTTTGCTGATCAGCGCATCAATCGATTTGTGATCGGCGCCGGGCTCATGTGCAAGCTGCAAGAGGAGCGCTCGTCCGGCCGCAAGATAAGCGTGAGAGCATTCGTTGAACGGACTGTCCTCATCCGTGATGCTACGGGGAACGATTCCCCAGAGGCAGGCGAAAGACTGAAGGTTGAGATAGTCCTCCAACCGCCAGGTCGTCAGATCTAACCCGAGCCTGGCGCTGGCCAGAGCCTTGATCGCGGGCAGATTGTCACGGATCACCGTCATCTGGCCATGCGTCAGGCTCGGTATCGAGACGCCCTCGGGAGGCGGTCCGCTGCGGGTGGAGATTCGATGCGCGTGGCTTGGCGAGCCTGCGAGGACGCAGAGGGCCGCAATGAGGGCGATCCATGCGCCTCTCACGTGAGGCCTCCCAAAGGCGCGAGCGCCACAAGATTCCAGCGTTGGCCATGACCGCTCAGTCTCGCAAGCGAGAGCGGCGCGACATCGATCCGAGCGAAGGCTGAGGGCGCGCCGAGCGCGTTCACAATCGCCGCGCGGACGACTGCGGCGTGCGTGATGGCCAGCGTTGCGTTTTCGCGCGCCAACGATTGCGCGAGCCAGACGCCGATCCGCTCGATCAGAGCCGCGAGCGACTCGCCGCCATGCGGCGCGGATGAAGGATCGCCGAGCCACGCCGCAAAGCCGTCGGGCTCGCGCTCAGCGACGTCCTTCGAGGCGAGACCGCGCCAGCGCCCATAGTCGCAATCGCTCAGCGCCATCTCGACTTCGGCCTCGAAGCCCAGCGCTTGAGCGGTCTCGCGCGCCGCGCGCGCCGGGGCGGTCAGCACGTGGGCATAGGGGCGCAGCCGGCCGCTCAAGGCTTCGAGAGGGCCGACGGCGGAGGGTTCAAGCCCTTCGTCGTCAGGGAACCGGGCCGCGCGGGTCGCTGCCGACGCGCCATGCGCGAGCAGGTCGAGGCGCGCTGTCACGGGCGCGCCCCCGGGCTCAGTAGGCTGTCTGCAGCCGGCCGACCCTCGCCTCTGCAAAGTCGCGTTCAACCCACGCGCCAAAGCCGAGCCCGAGCACCGTCCACAGCATCGCCTGCGCGCCAAGCGACGCCATCCGGAAATGCCACAGCACGACGGCCGGGAAGCCTTCTGGGGTCTCGTCCAGCGGCGGCATCACCTGGGCGAAAATGACCACCGCGACAAGAAAGACCAATGCGGCGACGATTGTCGCATTCCAGGCGCCAAGCTGATCGATCAGGCGATTGCGGACACTCCAGGCCGCGATCATGCAGGCGAGCGACAACAGGATCATGCCGAAATAGATCGCGGTGCGAAGGCCGATCGTGTCAGGGTTGCCGATCGACGGCGGGTTCGCCGGATATTTGAGGATCGGGACGGCGTAGACGGCGAGGAAGCCGCTGAGCGCGAGCAGCGCAGCCGTCAGCGCGAGGGCCCCAGTTCCCCATCCGCCCGTAACAGATCGCGAAAGCAAGCGAGAACAGGCCGCCGAAAGCGATGCTATAGGTCATAGTCCCGGTAAAGAGACCGATGCCAGCCTGGGTTGGCCGGCTGACAATCTCGTAGTCCTCTTCGGGCGGGGGCGGGGTTTCGCCTTTCGCCACTGCGGCGTCGTGTTCGGCCTTGGCTTTCGCCTCGTCCATCGCGCTCTCAAAGGCGATGGCCTTGCCGACCGCGGGTTCGCCTATCGTTTTCAATATGCCGAAAGCGAGCAGGCCAGCGAAAAAGCCGACGATCATTCCCCGCCACAACAAAGATCCTGTCGTCATCGCGATGATCCTCAACGCAAACTCTCGCCGTCGGGCGCCGCGTTCTCAAGCCAAAGCATTGACCCGGCCGAGGGCTCGCCGCTCGGCTAACCCTCTCGCCGGAGTCCAGATCCACCGACGCCTTTAGTGGCAGGGGAAGCCCAGCAGATGGCGGCTGTCGTGAACGAATTCGTGCACGTACATGCCCTTGATGATCGAAGTCGCGCCTTCCTCCGCGCCGACGAAATAGACGCCGAGCAAGCAAATGAGGCCGCCGAAAATGACCCAGGGAAGCGCTTCGCGGATTGGGATCGCAGTGGGCCGCGCGGCGGTGGGGGCAAAAGTCGAAGCTGACATGTCAAACTCCTGGGGATATCGCGTCCCCGGTTGAGATAAGCCTTGTCGCGGAAAGTGTCTGACTCTCGGCCGAAGAACCGATCACAGTGGCGCGACCGTGCCGGACTTGCACCGGCTTCCATCCGCATGTTCACCATACGGCCCCCGGCTGCAGTGTCAATTGAGGGCGCGCGCCGCGATCAAACATGCTGCACCAGTGATTGCCTAGGTATTATCACCTATTGTTGGCCTCGCAGGATTGTTGCGACTGTGGAGGAACGATCACAAGCGCATGACTTTGCCGTTCCGCAACGGAAGCTGGCGGTCGGCTTGATGACCGGGGGCTCATTATGAAAGTTTCGTGGCTGTTCCCCTGCGTAACTTTGCTTGCCCTGTTCGGCGCCGCGCGGAACGCTTCGGCGACGATCGTGGATGTCGAATATACCGGCGTCGTCAGGAGCGGAACGGACAGGGGAGGACTGTTCGGTCCTCAAGGCGCGGACCTCGCCCTGCAGCCCTTCGTCCTCGACTTCATCTTCGACACCACGATTGGCGTCGTCACCAGGCAGCCCACGCTGAATGTCATCGAAGGCGGCAGCGACGTCGGCAGTCCCTTCGACATCTCCCAACCTCAGCGCTCAAATTGAGATCAACGGCAAGAGTTCGCCGAAAATCGCCGGCAGCCATCTCGGCGTCATGCAGGCCGCCAACGGAGATTCGTCCAACATCAACGGGCAACTCCATCAGGCGTTCGACGGGGTCAATACGCTTGGGGCCGAGGCCTCAGACCAAGCGCTAAGCGGCGACATCCCCGCCAGCATCGACGTTCCCCTGTTCTATGTCTTTGGCCCGAATGACGAAGCCTCCGGGAGCGTCCTCATGGGCGATACAAGACTGATCCTCGCGCCGACAACTCTGCGCTACTCGATCGTGCCTGAGGCATCGACCTGGGTGATGATGTTTCTCGGCTTCGCGGCTCTAGGCTGCGCGCACACCCGGCGTTCGGTGTGGCGCAACGCCGGGCGTAGACGTCGCGTCTTATAGGAACATCCCACGATCGCGCGTGACCGCCAGCGCGAGATGCTCGGCGACGGCGCGGATGCGCCCGAGGCCGCGCGTATCCTCGTGCGTGACAAGCCAATAGGCGCGCGTCGCCCGGCGCTCCGGCAGAACGCGCTTGAGGTCCTTGAACCGGCGCGCGATGAAGTCGTGCACTACGCCTAGCCCCACGCCCGCGCGCACGGCCTCGAGCTGCGTGACCGCATTTGCGCTCTCGAAGCTCGTCGGCGCGCCGGCGTAGAGCTCGCGCACGTAATCGAGCGCGGTGGAAAACGCATGCTCCTCGACATAGCCGATGAGCCGGTGAGTTTTCAGCGCCTCGATGTCAGACGGCGCGCCATTGTGCTTGAGATAAGCCGCGCTCGCGTAAATGCCGAGCGAATAATCAGTCAGCCGGCGGGCGACGAAGCGTCCTGCTTCCGGCTTGTCGAGGCCGATCACCACGTCGACCTCGCGGCGCGCGAGCGGGGTCAATTGCGGCAGCGGCATCAATTGCAGGCGCACTGCAGGATGGCGCTCGGCGAAGTCGCGCAGCGCGCCTGCGAGATAATAGGTCGAGAACCCGTCCGGCGCGCCGATGCGCACATCACCCGAAAGTTCGAGATCCACGCCTGAGATTTCGCCCTGCGCATGGAGGAACGCGCTCTCCATCTGCTCGGCGGCGCTGATGAACCGTTCGCCCGCGCCTGTGAGCTTCGCGCCCGTCGTTCGCCGGTCGAACAACTTGGCGCCGACTGTTTCTTCGAGCGCCGCGATACGGCGGCTGACCGTCGCGTGGTCAAGCTTGAGCCGTTTGGCGGCGGCGACGAATTGCCCGCCGCGCGCCACCGCGAGGAAAACCCGGACGTTATCCCAATCCATATCAGTCGCTTAGCACATTTTCGCACAGCCGATCCGCAATCTCTCGAATTGCTGTGCGCAAAATCGTGGCGCATAAACCGAGGAGAGCAGAGACACCAGGGAGCGGAGCGATGATCGAATACGGGCATTTCATCGGTGGCAAGATGGTAGCCGGCAAGTCAGGCCGAACCGCGGACGTCTTTCAGCCGATGGACGGCACGGTGCGCGCTAAGGTGGCGCTCGCCTCCAAGGCTGAGATGCGCGCCGCCGTTGAGAACGCCAAGGCGGCGCAGCTAGGCTGGGCGGCGGTCAATCCGCAGCGACGCGCGCGCGTCTTGATGAAGTTCCTCGATCTCATCGCCAAGAACAACGACGAACTCGCTGACATTCTGGCCCGTGAGCACGGCAAGACCATCGCCGACGCCAAGGGTGACATTCAGCGCGGCGTCGAGGTGGTCGAGTTCGCGCTCGGCGTCCCGCATCTGATGAAGGGCGAATATACCGACGGCGCCGGTCCAGGCATCGATCTCTATTCGATGCGCCAGCCGCTGGGCGTCGTCGCCGGCATCACGCCGTTCAATTTCCCAGCAATGATACCCTTATGGAAGCTCGCGCCGGCGATCGCCTGCGGCAACGCTTTCATCCTGAAGCCTTCCGAGCGCGACCCCGGCGTACCGATGCGGCTCGGCGAGCTGTTCGTCGAAGCGGGTGGGCCTCCAGGCATTCTCAACGTGGTCAACGGCGACAAGGTGGCGGTCGACGCCGTCCTCGATGATCCCGACATCCAGGCGATCGGTTTCGTCGGCTCGACCCCGATTGCCGAGTACATCTATTCGCGCGGCACGGCGACGGGGAAACGCGTGCAATGCTTCGGCGGCGCCAAGAATCATATGGTGGTGATGCCGGACGCGGACATGGACCAGACGGTCGACGCCTTAATCGGCGCCGGCTACGGCTCGGCGGGCGAACGCTGCATGGCGGTCTCGGTCGCGGTTCCCGTCGGGCAGAAGACCGCCGACGAGCTCATGCGCCGGCTCATTCCCCGCGTCGAGTCCCTGAAGATCGGACCCTCGACCAATTCCGGCGCCGATTACGGGCCGCTGGTGACCAAGGCTGCACTCGAGAAGGTGCGAGGTTATGTCGACATCGGAGTCAAGGAGGGCGCGAAGCTCGTTGTCGACGGCCGCGACTTCAAGATGCAAGGCTACGAGAACGGCTACTACCTGGGCGGATGTCTGTTCGACAACGTGACGAAGGACATGCGCATCTACAAGGAAGAGATCTTCGGTCCCGTCCTGTCGGTCGTGCGCGCGCATGATTACGGCGAGGCGTTGGGTCTGTGCAACGATCATGAATACGGCAACGGCGTCGCCATCTTCACCCGTGACGGCGACGCAGCGCGCGATTTCGCCAGCAAGGTCAAGGTCGGCATGATCGGCGTCAATGTGCCAATACCGGTGCCGGTCGCCTACTACACGTTCGGCGGCTGGAAGCGCTCGGGCTTCGGCGACTTGAACCAGCATGGGCCGGATTCGATCCGCTTCTACACCCGCACCAAAACCGTGACCGCGCGCTGGCCGTCCGGCATCAAGGACGGGGCGCAGTTCTCGATCCCGACGATGAACTGAAGACTTGTACGAGGCGGAAGCCTACGCTGGCTCTCGTCCCGTTTCTCCGCGGGCTCCTGAGAAGCTTTAATGTCGACCGCGCTCAAGCCGATGACAGTCGAGGCGTTCTTGCCCTGGGCCGAGGGCAACAAGGGGCGCTGGGAGCTGCACGACCGCGTGCCGGTGATGATGCCGTTGGAACTATCGCTTCACGCCGAGACCAAGGCTGAGGCTTACGTGGCGTTGCGGGAGGCGATCCGGCTCAAAGGGCTGCCGTGGCGAGTCTATCCGGATGGCATGGCGATCCGGATAGACGCGCGGGCGACATACGAACCGGACGCATCGGTTGTCTGCGGCCCTCGCGTTTCCCCCGACGCCATCGAGATCGACAATCCCGTCATCCTGGTCGAAGTCCTCTCTCCAAGCACAGCCGCGATCGATCACGGCCCCAAGCTTAGCGGTTATTTCTCGATTCCCAGCGTGCAGCACTATTTGATTCTCGATTCCGATCGGCGCATCGTCATTCACCACAAGCGGGGCGCTGGCGACGCGATCGAGACCCCGTGTGTTGACAGACGACGCGGCGCGGCTCGATCCGCCGGGATTTGAGGTTGCGGTCGAGGCGCTGTTCCTGCAGGCTTGATCGGCCGCACTCCGCCGAGTTCGAACAGGGACAGTCGAATGTCCGCCGCCGATAAACTGTTCGGGGGATCGATTCCCGAAATCTACGAGCGGCTTTTGGTTCCGCTCCTGTTCGAAACCTATGCAAACGATCTTGCCGAGCGGTTGGTCAAAAACCGCCCCGGCGACGTTTTGGAGACCGCCGCAGGAACCGGGGTCCTGACGCGCGCGATCGCGTCTCGATTGCCTATGAGCGCCCATATTGTGGCCACGGACCTCAATCAGCCGATGCTTGACAAGGCCAAAGCGCTTGCGCTTCGCGACGACCGCATCGAGTGGAGACAGGCCGACGCGCAGGCGCTCCCATTCGCGAATGAAAGCTTCGACGCGGTCGTCTGTCAGTTCGGGATGATGTTCCTTCCAGACAAGGTTCGCGGCTACGCGGAGGCGCGCCGGGTGCTAAGGCCGGGCGGTTCGCTCGTCTTCAATGTTTGGGACAAGATTTCGGAAAATGATTTTGCCGACGTCGTCACAGAAGCGCTCGCGACGGTCTTCCCCGAAGACCCTCCGCGGTTTCTCGCGCGCACCCCTCATGGTCATCACGACGGAAAGCAGATTCTTCTTGACTTGAAATCGGCGGGCTTTGCCGAAGTGTCCATTGACGCAGTCAGCGCGAGAAGCAAGGCCCGCTCGCCTCTCGACGTGGCGATCGCCTACTGCCAGGGGACGCCGTTAAGGCACGAAATCGAGTCTCGTGACGCCGCTCGCTTGGAGCAAGCGACCGAGCGCGCGGCCGAAGCGCTGGCGCGCCGATTTGGAGCAACCGCCATTGATGGCCGGATTCGAGCGTATGTGATTGCGGCGACCCGCCCTATGCCATGAAGGAACGGGTCGCGCCGGGTCTGGCCGGGCGAAGTTTGCCGACCTCAGAACCTGAACAGGGTCAACCCCGGCGAGGGCTCGGTGAGCCTCTCCCGGCCGCGCATGCCCATGAAGGTGCCCTCGATCGGCGTCGGCTGGTTGAAGGTGCTGTAGACGTAGCCGTTGCCGACCGTGCCTACGGGGGCCTGTGTGCCGGCGGTCAGCCAGGACGGCCGGGCATGCACGGTGATCTGCCTCCCGGCTGGCGCGGGATGCTTCGCGCGCTTTTTAAGCGCCGTCTGACGCGGTTTCGCCTTCCGTGGCGGCGCCCCCAGAGGTCCCGTCGTCTGCACGGCGCCCTCTTCCTGCGGCGCTGTCTGGGCGTTCGCAGCTGGCGTCGCCAACGCGAGGCCGGCCGCGAGCGCGGCGGCGCTCAGGAGCCGAACGAAACGAACCATAATCACTTCCTTTCGCTCGACGCGGTCAGCTGGATATAAGGCGGCTCGCTGAAAGCAAAAGAGCGAGGTCTCATCAATGGTTCGGGGCCGCCCTGAACGATCGCCGCTGTCAATGCCCCGGCTTCAGCGGAAAATCAATGGCGGCGACCCCTCAATTCTTGTGTCATCCGCGAGAAGTCTTGCTCCGGTCGGATCGCCGAAGATTCTATGAAATTATAAGGTCGGCTCTAAGGCCAGTTCGTCGATTCCGCCACTTCCGCGAGCATCGACATGACCTCGAACGCGGCCTGCGCGGCCTCCGCATTCGCGGAAGCACAACAATCGAGCAGAACCGCGACTCGAAAACCGCGGTCGACCGCGTCGCGGACCATGTGCTCGACCGAGAATTGCGTCGCAAGCCCGCAGACCGTGAGATCGGTCTTCCCGCTTGCGACAGATGCACATTCAATCGATCTCCGGCGCCACGTCGCGGTCGAGCCACCCGGGATCGATTTCGGGCAACGGGATGGCGTCGATCAGGAGCCTTGTGTAGCGGCTCTTGGGCGTGGCGAAGACGTCCTCGCAGCGGCCCTCCTCGACCATCAGTCCTGCCTTCATGACGTAGACCCGGTCGCAAACGGCCCGGATCACCGAGAGGTCGTGGCTGATGAACGCCATGGCGAGACCAAGGTCGCGCGTGAGCGTCTTGAGAAGATTGAGCGCCTGCGCCTGTGTCGACACGTCGAGGCCTGAGACGATCTCGTCGGCCAGCACGAAGTCGGGCTCGAGCAACGCGGCGCGTGCGATGCCCACGCGCTGACGCTGACCGCCCGAGAGCTCGTGCGGCGTCCGGTCGAGACAATCGAGCGGCAGCGCCACGCGATCGAAGAATCCCCGCACCCGGCGCTCGGCGTCGGCATGATCGCGCGCGACGCGATGAAAGAGGAGCGGCTCGACCAGGATTCGCCGGACCGTATGGCGCGGGTTGAGCGAGGTCATCGGGTCCTGGAAGATCATCTGCATGCGGCGCCTCAGCGGCCGCATTTCCGATTCCGGCAGTCGCGAAATGTCCCGCCCGTCGAAGACGATGCTGCCTGCGTCGATATCGATGAGCCGCATGAGCGCGCGGCCGAGCGTCGTTTTGCCTGAGCCCGAATTCGCCGACGATGCCGACAGTTTCGCCCCGACCAATCCTGAGGTCGACGCCATGCAGGACTTTGACGCCGCCCGTGCGCTCGCCGTTGAGGCGCCGTTTTCCCCCGTAGGCGACCTCGACGCCGCTCGCGACCAAGAGATCCTGAGCCATGTAGCGGCCTAGCGGTCCGTCCCCGCGATTTCGAACCGCAGCTCAGCGACCAAAGCCTCGGGCACGGGCGTAAGCCCCGCGTCGGGCCGATCGTACCGCGGGCCCGCCGCGATCAAGGCGCGCGTATAGGAATGGCGAGGGGCTGAGAGAATGTCCGTGGTCAGGCCGGATTCGACGACGGCGCCGGCGAACAGCAACATCACCCGGTCGCAGATCTGCGCAACCACGCCAAGGTCGTGGGTGACGAAGATAACCGCAGTCCGATGCGCCTCCTGCATCTGGCGGATAAGCCGTAAAATCTGTTTCTGCACCGTCACGTCGAGCGCCGTGGTGGGCTCGTCGGCGACGATGATCTTGGGCTCGAGCGCGAAAGCGGCTGCGATCAGGACGCGCTGGCGCATGCCGCCGGACAATTGGTGCGGATAGGCGCGCAGCACGCGCTCTGGGTCTCCGATATGAACTTCGGCGAGCAGTTCGAGGGCGCGTTTGTGCGCGGCAAGCGCAGTCATGCCCCGGCGGAGCCGCAGGCCATCGGTCAGTTGCGCTTCGATGCGCCGGCCGGGATTCAATGCGGTCATCGGGTCTTGGGGCACGAGCGCGATGGCGTCGCCGAAGATCGCACGGGTTTCTCGCCTGGGCATCGTCCTGAGGTCTCGCCCTTCGAACAGGATTTCGCCCTCCGTAATCCTGACCGTGCGCGGCAGCACGCCAAGCAGCGCCTTGGCAATGGTTGATTTGCCAGCGCCGCTCTCGCCGACGAGGCCGAGCGTTTCGCCGGCCTTAAGATCAAGGCTCACATTCCGCAGGATCGGCTCGGCGGCGCCGAGTTCCGAAACCGCGCTCAAGCTCCGGATGGAGAGGATCGGCGCCGTCATCGCCTAAGCACCGGATCAAGCGCGCGCCGCAATCCGTCGCCAAGCTGGTTGAAGGCGAGCACGGTCGCGAACAATACGGCAAGCGGCGCCGCAAACACCCACCAGGTCTGATGGATGAATTGCCGGCCTTCGGCGATCATGCCGCCCCAGGTCGGCGTGTCCGACGAGACCGACAGTCCGACGAACGACAAGATCGCCTCGACGATGACCGCAATGCCCATTTCGAGACTCACCAGCGCCAGTAACGCAGGGACCACGTTTGGCAGGATCTCACGCATAAGGATATGGAACGGCGGAAAACCGATGGCGTGGGCCGCGGTGACATAGTCGGCCTGCGCTTGCGCCATGGTCTCGGCGCGCACCACCCGGCAGAAGCGCGTCCAGTCGATAATGGCGATCGCCGCGATGACGGAACCAACGCCAGCGCCAAGGACCGCGACCAGAAGGATCGAGAGCAAGACCGGCGGGAAGGCCATCCAGATGTCGACGAGCCGGGAGATCACGCCGTCGACCCAGCCGCGATACCAGCCGGCGAGCAGCCCGAGCGTCGTGCCGGCGAGCGCCGCGAGACTGGCCGCGACGAAGGCCACGATCAGCGCGATCCGCGCGCCGTAGATGAGACGCGAAAGCACGTCGCGCCCGAGGTCGTCGGTCCCGAAATAGTAGCCCGGCTCCGCTCCGGCGAGTCCCGCCGGCGGCAGGGAAGCGAGCATCAGGTCCTGGTCGAGCGGATTCTTGGGCGCGATCCACGGCGCGAACAGAGCGATCACGATCAGCGCCAGGATAAAACCGCCGCCCATCGTCACCTTGGGCTCGGCAAGCAGCGCGGGCAGACGCCGCGAGGCAAGGCTCTGGCCGGGAGCCGCAAGAGCCGAGCAAGCGGAGGCTCCTGTCACAGGCGCGTCGCTCGTCCGGTCGCGCGCTCAGGCATAGCGCAGCCTCGGATTGAACAGCGCGACGAGAAGGTCGACCGCAATGTTGATCAGAATGAAAATGACGGCGAACGCCAGCACGAGCCCCTGAATGAGCGGCAGATCGCGATTGATCACCGCTTCGATCGCCATGTTGCCGATGCCCGGATAAGCGAAGATGCGCTCGATGATCACCGTGCCGCCGATCAGGAACGTGAACTGAACGCCAGTCAGCGCGAGCGTCGGGCCGATCGCGTTGCGCAGCGACTCCTGCAGGACGAGCCGGAGCTCGGACATGCCCTTAAGACGCGCCAGCAGCACATAGTCCTGCGCCATGGCTTCATTGAGCGCGCCCTTGAGCACCCGCGCGATCACTGCCGCGAGAGGAAGGCCGAGCGCGAGCGTCGGCAGAGCTAGGTGCTTGAGAAGATCGAAGAACACGTCAAACCGGAGCCTGAGCAGGCTCTCGACGAAATAGAATGGCGTCGTCATGCCGGCGCTGACGCTCGGATCGACTCGGCCGGTCAGCGGCAGAAGCGGCCAGACGACGCCGAAGACAAGCACGAGCGCGAGCGCCCATACGAAATCGGGAATGGCGAGCAAAAGCCCGTTGACGGCGTCGATGACGGGTTCGAGCCATGTTCTGCGCGCCATCGCGCCGATGATGGCGACAGCGCCGCCGACAATCACCGCGAATTCGAGCGCCGCGGTCGCAAGCTCGAGCGTGGCGGGAAGCTTCTCGCCGAGGAGGGCGAGAACATCGCGGTGCAGCGAGATCGAGGTTCCGAAGTCGCCGCGCAGCGCGTAGCGGACCCAGACGGCAAACTGGGAAAAGAGGCTGCCGTCGAGCCCGTAATGAGCTCTGAGCGCCGCGATGTCCGCCTGGCTTGCGCCAGGCGAAATCATCATCGCCACAGGGTCGCCGGGTACGACCCGAAGCAGGACGAAAACGACAATCGCGACGCCTGCAAGCGTGGCGAGCGCCACAAGAAGACGCCGGAGCATCGCGAGCGCGATCATCGCTTCGTCACGATTTCACCCAATCGCGCCGCAGGCGTGACGCGCCCGAGGCGATGGCCGTCCGGCCGCTCAGGCGGCTGGCGACACCAGCGTCGGCTGCAACGCGCCGGACTTGTTCGGCGTGACCTTGAGGTCCGACTTGTAAACGATAGGCTGGACGTATTGCAGGAGGGGAATGACATAGCCCTGTTCGGCGATATAGGCGTCGACCGCCTTCCAGCCGTCGATGCGCTTCTTCTCGTCCTTCTCGCCCCACAGCGGGCCAATCTTCGCGTCGAGGTCGTCGGTCTTGAATGCCGAATGCGGCGAAGGGCCAAACATCGCGAAGCCGGTCGAGGTCGTCGGATCGCCGATCGCGTCGCCCCAGTTGTAAAAGGCGGCCGGCGCGAGCTTGTGGGTGGTCCTGAGCTCGAAGTGCTTGGCGATCTCATAGACCTCGATATCCGCTTCGATCCCGACCTTGCGCCACATGCCGACGATCGCCTGGATCATCTCGTAATCTTTCGGCTTGAAGCCGCGGGTCGTCTGGATCGTGAACTTGACCGGCTTCTCCGGCGAGTAGCCGGAGGCTGCGAGCAGCTCCATTGCCTTCTTGGGATCATAAGGCGTCTTGATCGAGGGATCGAAGGCCGAATATTCGGGCGCCTCCAAGGTGTCGATCGGCACGCCATAGCCGCGCAACAGCCGGTCGACGATCGCCTTCTTGTCGATCGACATGATCGCGGCGAGCCGCACGTTCTTATCCAGCATCGGCTCCTTGTTGGTGATGAAGATCATGCCGATGTCCGAAATCGGCGTCGCCACGCCCGAGAGACCTTTGACTGTCTTCAGGCGGTCGAACTCCTCGTAGGGCACTTCGAGGGTGATGTCGGAAGAACCGGACTCGATCTCGGCGACCCGGGTCGTGGCGTCGGGCACGAACTTGAAGATCACGGTCTCGAACGCCGGCTTGTCGCCCCAATAATGGGGATTGGCCTTGAGCCTCAGGAAGGCGTTGCCCTGGTACTCGTCGACCATATAGGGGCCAGAGCCGATCGGCTTCTTCTCGAAGCCTTCCGCGCCGACCTTTTCGTAATAGGCCTTGGGCAGGACATAGCCGGTCAAGAACGCCATCCACATGAAGAAGGTCGGCTCGAAGCGGATGGCGTCCGCGGTGATCCGGTTCCCGTCGATCTTGTAGTTGCCGGCGGTCGACCAGATGAAGGAAATGGGATTGGCGCTGTCTTTCTTTCCGGCGCGCTCGAGCGACCAGACGACATCCTCGGGCGTGAGCGGCGAGCCGTCCTGCCATTTGACGTCCGGCCGAACGTCCATCCAGAGCTTCGTCTTGTCGTCGTTCCAGCCCCAGGCGGTGAGGATGCCCGGCTTGAGCGTGAGGTCCGGCGCCTGCCCGATATATTGGTCGAAGATCGAGCGATAGACGGCCTGGATGCTTGGGTTGACGGCCGAGGGACCGTCGGTCGGATCGAACGAGGGCAGGTTGACGTTATAGGCGATGGTCAGCGTGTCCTTGCCGGCCGCTCGAACGGCGCCCGCGGCAAAGAGATCGGTGAGAAACGCGCCCGCGCCGAGCGCCAGAGTTTGGCGCCTAGTGACCTCCGTCATGCATGACCTCCCAATTCATCCGAGCCATCGGTCCCATGCCCCGCGGCTTCGCATTTTGCGTGCCACTTTCAGCCGACCGTTAATCGCAACGCTAGCAAAGTGGAATTGCCGAGGCAAGGCGGTCGGGCTCAATTGTATGAGGTGGAATTTATATGCGCTTGCGCGATTCATTGGCTTCCGCGCGCCTTTTCCATGAGCATGGCCCTCGTCGTTGACAGGGCAAGAGCCGCTAAATATGCTCATGCAAATAAATACCTGACCTGAAGGGAGCGAGCCGATGGCGGAAAGGTCCTTCGAGCGCGAAGTTCAGGACTTGCGGCTTCAGGCCGGCGAAATCTTCCGCGGCGAGGGCATTCTCGCGATCACCAAGGCCCTGCTGCAATCGGGCGTGTCTTACGTCGCCGGCTATCAGGGCGCGCCGATCTCGCATCTTATGGATGTGCTCGCCGACGCCAAGGACGTCATGAACGAACTTGGCGTCCATTTCGAAACGTCCGCTTCGGAAGCGGCCGCCGCCGCGACGCTCTCGGCTTCGGTCATGTATCCGGTGCGCGGCGCCGTGACCTGGAAGTCGACCGCGGGCACCAATGTCGCGGCGGACGCGCTCTCGAACCTTGCTTCGAGCGGCGTCACCGGCGGCGCGCTGATCGTCATCGGCGAGGATTACGGCGAGGGCTCCTCGATCATGCAGGAGCGCACCCACGCTTTTGCGATGAAGTCGCAGATTTGGCTTCTCGATCCGCGCCCCAATCTGCCGACGATGGTCCGGATGGTCGAGGAGGGCTTCGAGCTCTCCGAGGCCTCGAACTCTCCGGTCATGCTCGAGGTGCGGATCCGCTCCTGTCATGTCCACGGGCAATTCGTCGCGAGCGATAACAAAAAGCCCGCCTTCACGCTTCGTGAGGCGCTGGAAAATCCGTCCCGCGACGTCAACCGCATCGTGCTCCCGCCTGCTTCATTCATGCAGGAGAAGGAGAAGCTCGAGAAGCGCTGGCCCGCGGCGGTCGAATTCATCAAGAGCCGCAAGCTCAACGAATTCTTCGGCCCCAAGGAGGGATCAGTCGGCGTCATTACGCTCGGCGGCCTGTTCAATGGCGTGCTTCGCGCGCTTCAGCAATTGGGCCTCGCCGATGTCTATGGCGAGTCCTCGATTCCCATCTACGTCCTCAATGTCGCCTATCCGATCATCGACGACGAGATGATCGAATTTTGCCTCGGCAAGTCGGCGGTGCTGATGGTCGAAGAGGGCGCGCCCGACTATCTCGAGCAAGCGCTGAACACGCTTCTGCGCCGCCGCGACATGCAGACGAAGGTTGCGGGCAAGGACGTCCTGCCGATGGGCGGCGAGTACACGGCGCCTGTTGTGGTGACGGGCATGCGCGCGTTTCTTCTAACGCATGCGCCGGAGCTTTTGCGCAATCAGCCGCCGGTCCCCGATCCCGCGCCCATTCTCGCGCATGAGAAGGTCAAGGCGCTTGCGAAAACGGTGCCGCCGCGCCCGCCCGGCTTTTGCATCGGCTGCCCGGAGCGCCCGATCTTCGCGGCGATGAAACTGGTTGAGAAAGAGCTTGGGGCCCATCACATCTCGGCCGACATCGGCTGCCACCTGTTCTCGATCCTGCCGCCCTTCAACTTAGGCACGACGACGATGGGCTACGGCCTCGGTCCCGCCTCGGCCTCCGCGTTCAACGTCAAGTCGGACAAACGCGTGATTTCCGTCATGGGCGATGGCGGTTTCTGGCACAACGGCCTCGCCTCTTCGATCGGCAACGCCGTCTTCAACAAGCAGGACGGCGTCACCCTCATCGTCGACAACTTTTATTCCGCTGCGACGGGGGGCCAAGACATTCCCTCGTCGCGCGCCTTCAACCCGCGCCGCAAGACGAACAATTCCATCGTCGATGCGGTGAGAGGCATCGGCGCGACCTGGGTCAAGCAGATCGACCGCACCTATGACGTCGCCAAAATGCGCGACACGCTGCGCGAGGCGCTGACGACCAAGGCCGAAGGCCCGAAGATCATCGTCGCCTCCTCCGAATGCATGCTGAACAAGCAGCGGCGCCTGCGGCCTCTGTTTTCGAAGAGCGTCGCGTCGGGGGAACGCATGGTAAAGGAGCGCTTCGGCGTCGACGAGGCCATCTGCTCCGGCGACCACGCCTGCATCCGCCTCTCCGGCTGCCCGTCGCTGTCCATGAAGCACACCGACGACCCGCTCAAGGACGATCCGGTCGCCGCGGTCGACAACGGATGCGTAGGCTGCGGCAATTGCGGCGAGGTCGCAGAGGCCGCCGTCCTCTGCCCGTCGTTCTACCGCACCGAGATCATCTTCAATCCCAGCCGGTGGGACCGGCGGCTCGCCAATTTGCGCGAGCGCGTCATCGGCTGGCTGCAGCGCCGCCGCGAAGCCCGCCGGATCGCCTTTGCGTAAGATAGCCCTTCTCCCTTCTCCCCCGGGGAGAAGGTGGCGGGCGGAGCCCACCGGATGAGGGCGCCGCGCCAAGGAACCCTCACCCCCAACCCCTCTCCCGTTGGAGAGGGGAGCTGTCTGGCTGCGATTGTGCCGGATCGCCTTTGCGTAAGACAGGGTGCGAGCGATCGCGTCCCCTTCTCCCTCGGGGAGAAGGTGGCGGGCGAAGCCCGACGGCTGAGAGCAAATCTCACCCCCGACCCCTCTCCCGTTGCCTGTCGAGAGACGCTTTCTTTCGAACGCCCTATGGGAAGAAGGGAGGCGCGCCGATGAATGAAGCCTCCCCAATCGGGCGGCCGGTCTCGCTCGACAAGCCGCTCACCATCGCCATTCTTGCTATGGGCGGACAGGGCGGCGGGGTGCTGGCGGACTGGATCGTCGAAGTCGCCGAGCATGAGGGATGGGCGGCGCAATCGACATCGGTGCCGGGCGTTGCCCAGCGCACGGGGGCGACGATCTACTACATTGAGACGCTGCCGCCGCGAAACGGCGTCGCGCCTGTCTTCTCGCTCATGCCGACACCGGGCGATGTCGATGTGGTGATGGCGGCGGAGCTCATGGAGGCTGGCCGATCCGTCCTGCGCGGACTGGTGACTCCCGACAAGACGACGCTCATCGCCTCGACCCATCGCGCTTATGCGGTGGCCGAGAAGGAAAAGCCGGGCGACGGCGCGGGTGATCCGTTCGTGGTGGTCGATGCGCTCGATTTCGCCGCGCGGCGGACCATCGCCTTCGACATGGAGAAGCTCGCGGTTGAACGCGGCACGGTGATCTCGGCTGCGATGCTCGGCGCGCTCGCCGGTTCAGGCGCGCTGCCGTTCGATCGGTCTGCCTACGAAGCGATTGTGCGCAAAGGGGCGCGTGGCGCGAACGCCAGCCTCGCCGCTTTCGCCGACGCCTATGATCGCGCGCGCGAAGGGAAAAACGAGGCGCCGCGGACCGGACCTGCGAAGCGCCTGGATGACCTGGTGGGCGATGCGGGCCATCCCGAGCTCAACCGCCTCGTCGCGCGCCTTCGCGCGGACCTGCCGGAAAGCGCGCGGCCGCTGGCCTTCGCCGGACTGAAACGCATCGTCGATTTCCAGGACGTGGCTTACGGCGACGACTATATCGACCGGCTCCGAACGCTCCGCGTGCTTGATGCGGCCAATGGAGGCGAGGCGAAGAATTTCGCCTTCACGGCCGAAGCGGCGAAGCGGCTCGCCGTCGCCATGGCCTATGACGACGTCATCCGCGTCGCCGACATCAAATTGCGCCCGTCGCGCTTCACCCGCCTGCGTGAAGAGGCGGGCGCGGCGCCCGATCAGCTTGTCTACGCGACCGAGTACCTTCATCCGCGCGGCGAGGAGATCTGCGGCATGATGCCCGCCTCGCTCGGCGCGTTCATCGAAGGCAGGCCCATCCTATTCCGAATGCTCGACCGCATCGTCAATCGCGGCCGCCGCGTCCCGGTCGGGCGGATTTTTGGCTTCCTGCAGCTCTATGGCGTCGCGGCCTTAAGGCCCATGCGGCGCTCGAGCCTGCGGCACAAACGGGAGACCGAGCATCTCGAGGCGTGGCTCGCGCGCGCGGCCGAAATCCTGCCGAAGAATTACGATCTCGCGGTCGAGGTCCTGCGCTGCCGGCGGCTCGTCAAGGGCTATTCCGACACGCACGCGCGAGGCCTGAGCAAGTTCGACCGTGTGATGGGGAAGGCGCCGAGGCTCGTGTCCCGCGAGGACGGCGCGCAATGGATGGCGCGCCTCATTGCGGCGGCGCTGATGGACGAGCCGGGCGAAGCGCTCGACGGCGTCACGAGAACGATCGACACGCTGTAGGATTATTGACCTGAACTCCCATTTAACCCGAAGCAGCCAATCGAAGACGCGGCTGCGGACCTGAATATTGCGCGGAGCTCTATCGAGGCTTCTGCTAGGCCCGCACCTTACGGAACGCATAGACGCGGCGCCACCGCGATTGTTTCTCGGGCGCGGGCGATCACCAAAGTCGAGGATCGCGCAAACGCGTGAACGATGCGGGCGCGGACCCCGGCGGCCAAGTCGGAAACGCTTCCACTCGACGAACCTTCGGCGGCAATCTTGGTCGGGCGTCCCTGGCTCGGGAAAAACGAAGAAAATATCCCGCTGAACTCGGGAAACAAGACCTAAAATCTAGAGGCTAAATGAACTTCCGCCGGCCGCGGCAGCGGGGCTAAGTTAGCGATGTCGCGGGTGGGGCACGAGATTTTGCGCAATCTCGCTCCCTCCCGGTGTCCCCGCCCGCAATTCCTCAATCTTGGAAGTCTCCAGGAGACGCATTAACGAGCCTCTCGTCCTCACGTCAGGCGCTTCACTTGGCAGGGACGATCTCGGGCAGCGAAACGGTCTTGCGCCTCAATCGGCTGGACGCTCTTTGGCGCACACGATTCTTCGCAGGATTGCTTGCGGGATTATCGACCCGGAATCATCGGGAATCTTCCCTGGAATCAACGGGATAGATTCCCGTAGCCCTTGTGTCTTTGTCCCGTTCGAATTATGTCGCCCCTAGATCACCGCGAAGCCCCTCCGCGACAACGCGGGCGGCTGAGCGCCACAACATCGCATCCATGATCTTTCCGGGAGCAACATAATGAAACTAACGACAGTGAAAGCCTTGACCCTTGCAGCCTTGATGGCGGTCTCTCTCCCGGCCATGGCCGTGGTCAGCGCGTCGCCTTCGTTCGCGGCTTCCGTGCTGGCGAGCCTCGATCCCGACCACGATGGAACGGTCGACCTTGCCGAGGCGAAAACGGCCGCGAGCGCGCTCTTCGACAAGCTTGAGAAGGACAACGACGGCACGCTCGACCACAAGGAGCTGCATGGCCGAATTTCAGCCAAGGACTGGGCGGTCGCCGATCCGGACAACGACAAGACGGTCAGCAAGGATGAGTATCTCGCCTACGTGGAGGTCCTCTTCAAGAAGGCCGATCCGGACAACGACGGCACGATCGACGCCAAGGAATTGAACAGCCCGGCCGGCCACGCGCTGCTCCGCCTCTTGAAGTGATCTGAGACAAGGAGAGTCCGACGCCTACGATGGTGGTCGGGCTTTCGCCACGCGTGGGCCTCAGTCAAGGCTCGCGCTTCCCGAAATGATAACGTTTCTTACTTCGGGAACAAGAACGTCAGCACGAAACGCGCGCCCCAGGCCGGCGCGCCGTCCGGACGCACGGCCCAATATTTCGCCATCGCCGCGATGCTGATCGGCTGGCTTGCGATCTTGAGCACCTGGCTAACGCCACCCTCGACCGGCACGGTCCATTGATGCGCCGTCCAATTGTAGGTGGACTCGGTCTGGAGGGTGAACGTGGTTTGGCTCGGCGTCGTGTAGGAAAAGAACGGCTGGAGGTAGCTCGCATTGACGCGCGCCGACTGGCCGGGCGGCACTAAGATCGTGGAGCCGTCGTCGCCGAGAATGGAGCCTCCACCGAGGCCGTTCTTGCCCGGATTGCCGATGCCCCAGAGATGATTGGCGAGAATGCCGATAGTGAAGCCGTTCTGCTGCTTGAGCGCGACCAAAGTCGGCCCCGCGGCGAACTGGTTGGCGCTGATCTCGTCGCGTGTGGCGGTCGGATAGAGAAACACCGGCCCCGCGCCAAGAATGAGGCCGTTCACCGGCTGGGCCGGCGAGAGGAAGAAGCTTTGCAGGATGTCGCCCATGCCGACCGGATTCGCGCCGGGCACGATGTGGACGACGTCGGTCAACGGGACGATCGTGCGGGTGATCAGATTCCAGTCGCTGGTCAGCTTGATCGGGATCACCGGCTGAATGTTCAGGGTGTATTGCGACCCCGAGCGCTGCGCCCCGCCGCCATAATCCGAATTGCTCTGCAGCGGCACGCTGATGAGGTTGGCGACCGGATTCGCCAGTTGCTTGGCTAGGTCTCCTAAATCGTCCGCGGTCGGGCTCGCCGATAGGGATGGCAGCGCAACGACGCCTGGTTGCTGCGCGGCCGCCACGCCAGGGCCAGCGGACAGCAGCAGCGCGGCGACGAGCGCGCGACAGAGAATTCCAACACCCACTTCCATTTTGGGCCCCCGTCGAGTGAGTCTTCAGCCCTCCCCTCGCAGGCTGACTTGCGCCGTCAGTTTTGCCTCCAAAGCGTCCGAACGACGGCGGACGTTTAGCGACGTGCTCGATGGCGACGCCCTCTTCTAGATCCGTCGCGCTGGGCTCGAGCATCGTCAGCTAACCGACGTGGCGCTGCGGACATGGCCCTCGGGCATGATTACGTCGCACGGACGCATGTTAACAAGGGCGAAATTCGACTGTATTGCGCTGCCGGGGCGGCCTCAGACCCCGGCTTTGCGGCGCTGGGTTGGCCAATGACACCCCGAAACGGGGGATGGCCGCCGGCGGCGGCTGTCGGAGCTTGAGCCGGACGGCGGCAACAGAACAAACGGCCTCGCTCAGAATGGGGCGAACCGCTCCGAACGAGGCCATGCCCCCCTTCCAGAGAGAGCGGTTGGGGTTAGGGCGTAAACACAATTCGGGTCCATAGGTAGAACTACGCAGGGGCTCATGATTGCTTGCGCCTAGCGCTCCGTGAACGGCGTCCTGGGTTCCGTCGGAGCCGATCGCGCTCTAATCTGGCCCTGCCCTTTGGCTTGAACGATAAGGCCGCGCTCCATGACTCTCGCCCGCTACCCCTCGCTCATCGATAAGGTCGTCTTTATCACCGGCGGCGGGTCGGGCATCGGCGCGGCGATGGTCGAGGCCTTCGCCGAGCAGAAGGCCAATGTCGCGTTCGTCGATATCGCCGTCGAGGCGTCCAAAGACCTCGTCGCGAAGATCGGCGCCTCCCACCCCCCGCCGCTGTTTCTCCATTGCGATCTGACCGACATCACCGCGCTGGAAGCGGCGATGGAGGAAGTTCGCCAGCGCATGGGGCCGATCGCGGTGCTCGTCAACAATGCCGCCAACGACCAGCGCCAAGCGGCGGATGAAGTGAGCGAAGAGGATTGGGACCGGACAATGGCGCTCAACCTCAAGCATCAGTTCTTCGCCGCCCAGATCGCGCGCCGCTCGATGCGCGAACTTGGCGGCGGGGCCATCGTCAATTTTTCCTCGACCGCCTGGATGCTCGGGGTCCCTCGATTGTCGGTTTACGCCACCGCCAAGGCCGCCGTTATAGGCTTGACGAACAGTCTCGCGCGCGAGTTCGGCCTCGACAATATCCGCGTCAACGCCATCGCCCCGGGCGCCGTGATCACCGAGCGGCAGCGCCGCCTTTGGATGAGCGAGGAACACATCGCCGACTTCCGCGCCCGTCAATGCATCAACCGAACCTTGCTCGCCGAAGACGTGGCGCGACTGGCGCTGTTTCTATCCGCTGACGACAGCGAAATGATTACTAAGCAATGCTACCAGGTCGATGGCGGACTGCGTTAGTCGCCTCAACAAAAATGGACTTGATCACGCCATGTTGAAGGCGCATCTTCAACTCTACGGCGGCCCAACTCAAGACCGCCTGAATCGGGGAGGGAACGATGACAGTTGCCCGCATTTTGGCTGAAAAAGGGCGCGACGTTTTCACCACTCAGCCGCACCACACCCTGAAGGAAGTCGTCGAGCTCCTGGCCGAAAGAGGCGTGGGAGCCGTGGTCGTATCGGACGCTTCGCTCAGCGTTCTGGGCATACTTTCGGAACGCGACGTGGTCCGCGTCCTCGCCAAACAAGGCGCTGCCGCGCTCGATGATCCCGTGTCGCGCTACATGACGTCGAAGGTCATCACCGTGACGCGCGACGACACCATCGACCACGTCATGCAGACGATGACGGCCGGCCGGTTTCGCCATGTTCCGGTGGTGGAGGACGGGCGCCTGATCGGCATTATCTCCATCGGCGACGTCGTCAAGCGCCACGTCAACGCGCTCGACAGCGAGCGGCAGGCTTTGCGCGAATATATCGCGACCGCCTGAACCGCTCAGCCGCCGAGGCGTCAGGCGCCGGCGGAGTCGATCTGCGTAAATTCAGCCTGCTCTCGGATTTCGGCGGCCGCCCTGCGGACCGCCTCACGCCCAAGCGCGATCAATTCGTCGGCGCGGTGAAACTCGAACATGCCGACCTTGCCGACCCTGACCTGCACCAAGGCGTCCGGCGGGTCCCCTGCGAGCCTTGAGCGCATGATGCGGTCTTGGAGAATATCGAAGGCGCTGACCATCGAGGTCATAAGTCCGGGCGCCGCGGACTCGCCGTTGATCCGGGTCGATCCGTTGCTCCCCCGCCACCAGCGCGCGATCATACCGCTGCTGTCCTGCGCCGGTTCTTCGACCGCACGGGCAGGCTCCGGCCGGCCGAACGGGTCTTGAATGGCCGTCCCGCGACCAAAGCGGTCGCTTGAAATGTTCAGCGCGATGACCCGCTCGGCGCCGAGCGCGCGCGCCACGCTGACCGGAACGGGGTTGACGATTGCTCCGTCAAATAGCCAGCGCCCGTCGACCTTCACCGGCTCGAATACGCCGGGCAAGGCGTAAGAGGCGCGGATCGCATCGACCAGCAGGCCGCGCCGGAGCCAGATCTCGTGTCCGCCGCCGATCTCGGTGGCGACAGCTGCGAACTGGACCGGCAAATCCTCGATGCGAAGCCCGCCAAGCCCCGCCTCGAGCCTTGTGCGTAGTCGCTGGCCGCCGATGAGACCGCTGCCCGTGAAAGAAAAATCAAGCAGGCCGAGCACGCGCCGCCGGGTCAGGGAGCGGGCGAAGGTCTCGAGCATGTCGAGCCGGCCGGCCGCATAACAGCCGCCAACCAGGGTGCCAATCGATGAGCCGACCACGACATCGAGCTGCACGCCCAGCGCGTCGAGTTCCCTTAGCGCGCCGATATGGGACCAGCCGCGCGCGGCGCCCGCTCCGAGCACGACCCCGACTTTCGCTCGGCGCCGTCCGCCGCCCGGCGCAGGGTCAGTATCGATTCTGCGAGAGGCCGCTCTGAACATCGTTCAACTCGTTTGGAAATGGCCTTACGGCTCGCCTTCCGCTACGAAACTTAAGCTTGCGCGCCAGATGTCGCCAGACAATTAACGTGAATGCGGTCCCGAGGCGCGCGGCGATGGCAGCCCGCCCGAACGGCTGAGCATCAGCGGTTCGCGCTCTGCGCTTCGATGACTATCAGCCGGGGCGTTTCGCCGACCGTCTCGACACGTCGATAGAAGCACGATCGTCGGCCGGTATGACAGGCGCCGCCGTCCCCCCACCGTAACGAAGGCGAGAAATGCGTCCTGGTCGCAGTCGACGCGCATTTCGACCAGCGTCTGGGTTTGGCCGGACGTGTCTCCCTTGCGCCAGAGCGCGCCGCGGGAGCGCGACCAATAATGAACGATCCCGGTTGAGAGCGTCGCCCGCAACGCGGCCTCGTTCATGTGAGCGACCATCAGTACGTCGCCGCGCGACGCGTCGATGGTGACGCAAGTGGCGAGGCCGTCGGCGCCGAACTTCGGGTCGAACGCGCCGCCTTCCTCCCGGTCGCTTGTCGCGCCGGCCCCAACTTTCGATTTGACGCTCTCGTTCATCCCCGTCTCTCGTCGCGCGGGTGAATATCCGCCGCTTCCTAGAGGCCTCGATTTCGGCTTTCTCGCGACCTATATAGGAAACATCGAGGGTCGGGTCAGGATGATCAACGAGATCTACAATCAGCGCATCCTCGAGCTCGCGGGCAACATTCCGCGGCTCGGGAGGCTGGCGAAGCCAGACGCCAGCGCCAAGGCGCATTCGCGCCTGTGCGGTTCGACGGTGGTGATCGACCTTTGCGTCAAGGACGGGCGGGTGGTTGATTTCGCCCATGATGTGAAGGCGTGCGCGCTCGGTCAGGCGTCGTCATCGTTGATGGCCCGCCACGTTATCGGCGCGACCGCCGAGGAGCTCACCGAGCTGCGCGACCGCATGACCCGCATGTTGAAAGCGAACGGTTCGCCGCCCGAAGGCAAATGGGCCGACTTCGCCGTGCTCGAGCCGGTGCGCGATTATAAGGCTCGTCACGCCTCCACGTTGTTGACGTTCGACGCGGTCGCAGATGCGTTGGCGCAGATCGCAGCGCGCGAGGCGGCTCGCGAGGCCGCGCCTGCGCCGTGAGCGCATTGGGGCTCGCGCCGCGTCGCGTCGCCCACGCGCTGATCCGCGTCTACCGGCTCACATTTTCAAGCCTGATCGGCCGCCAGTGCCGATATTTGCCAAGCTGTTCGGCCTATGCGGACGAGGCGATCGAGCGCCATGGCCTTTGGGCTGGCGGCTGGATGGGGTTGGCGCGTGTATGCCGCTGTCACCCTTGGGGCGGCTCCGGCTACGATCCCACGCCCGATCGGCCTCCCCTGAACGCGTCGTGGGCGCAACCTTGGCGCTATGGACGCTGGCGCTCTGGCGAGTGAACCTTGCCTCCGCGGCTTCCCGCCTTTATGGACTGGCGCCGTCCCTGATACAGCCCAAGAGATCTGACCGATGGCCGAGCCGCGCCGGGCCGCCGCAATTGCGCCTCGCTTCGAAGGCGGCCGTTTCCTCATTGTGGAGGCGCGCTATTACGAAGCGATCGGCGCCAACCTGCTTGCCGGCGCGACGCGAGCGATCGAGGCGGCCGGCGCCATATATGACCTCGTCAGCGTCACCGGCGCCTTGGAGGTTCCAGCCGGCATGACGATCGCCCTCGATGCCGCGAAAGCGGCGGGCCGGCCTTATGACGGAGCGGTCGCGCTTGGCTGCGTCGTGCGCGGCGAAACCTTCCATTTCGAGATCGTCGCCGGCGAATCGGCGCGGGCGCTGATGGACATGTCGGTCGAGCGCCGGCTGGCGCTCGGCAATGGCGTCCTCACCACTGAGACGATCGAGCAGGCCGAGGAGCGCGCCGACCCCGAGCGAGGCGACAAGGGCGGCGACGCGGCGCGCGCGGCGATCGGGCTTGCCCATCTCGCCCGTCGGCTCGTCAATCGATGAAACGGTCCGACCGGCGGTCGGCGGCGCGCCTGGCGGCCTCGCAGGCGCTCTACCAGATGGAGATCGCCGACAAGGGCCTCAACGATATCCTCGCCGAATTCGAGGCCCACTGGATCGGGCAAGAGATCGAGGGTGACGCCTATACGCCCGCCGATCCGGCGTTCTTCCGTGATGTGGTCTCGGGCGTGCTCAACGACCAATTGCCGATTGACCGCAGCCTCGACGACACCCTCGCCAAAGGCTGGCCGCTCAAGCGGGTCGAAGCGCTCATGCGCGCCATCCTGCGCGCAGCGCTTTACGAATTGCGCAACCGCCCTGACGTGCCGGCCAGGGTTGCGGTGACCGAATATGTCGACGTCGCCGCCGCCTTCTTCGGCCCCGAGGAGAGCGGCATGATCAATGCGGTGCTCGACGCGCTCGCGCGCCAGACACGACCGGCTGAGTTCGCCGCCGACCGGTGAGCCAGCTCGCTGGCCGAAGCGGCGCGGTTGCGGCTAGGCCAGACCTCGAAATCCGCTGCGTTGCGGGCGGTAAGGCGCCTTCTTTGCCCGCAAACCACCCTTTTTGCGCCGAAAACCCTTGCAAAAACCGGGCGGAAAGTGCGCCGCCGAGCTTTTTTTCCTTCCGCCAAACGCGCGATTTCAAGGCCTTACGGCGGGTTTTCCTTCCGACGTCCAGCCGCTAGCGCGGCCAACTCTCTGCAAAAACCTCCGGCGTGAGCGCCTCTTCTCGCGCCGGAAGTGCCAGCGGCGGCGGCTCCCTCGTCAGGCGGCGCGGCGGCTCCGGCGCGTCGGGGAAATCCGGGGAGGCGAGGCCGTGATAGCGGTCGAGCTCGCGGACGATCTTCACCACTCGGTCCACCGCTCCGAGGTTCTGGTTCGCCATCGCGCTATAGGCGACGAGCAACGCCTCGTTGAGGCGGCTCACCTGCAGCGCGGCGAATTCGAGGGGAGCGCTCGGCGCCCTCTTGGCAAGAATCTCTTGAACCCGCTGCCGGATGCGGCGCTCGGTAACGCCATGGCGCCCCGCGATCTCAGGGATCGAGACGCCGGCGTTCAACAGCGACATGATTTTCTGTTCGCGCTCGGTTTTTCTCAAGCGTGCGGCGGCGTGTAGGGCGGACTTGCGCTGCGGCTTGGCGATTTTGGGAGGGTTGGACATAAGGATCTCGGCTCTAATGACGATCCCAGCATCATAGCTGGTAGTTCTGTAAAAGGGAAGCTATTTCTTTTTTTTTGATTTCCGACTGCAAAGCCCAGGCGACTTGGCGACTTGGCGACTTGGCGACTCCCTCGGGGCAGCCGCTGCGAGCCAGCAATTCCGCTGCGTCAAGCAGAAATGCAGATCTGTTACAAAATTCCTGTGGATAACATGCTGCGGGCGATTTACTCCATGTTAACCATCGCTGAACACTTTCCTTCGACGCTTCGCGACCCGCTAACGTCCTGATTCGCGATGCGAAACTCATTCGCCGAGGAGTCTGCGCCATGCTATCGGCCGACCTACCCGAAGGCTTCTCCGGCCTCAAACAATGGTCCGAGCCAGTCATCTACGATCGGCTTATCGCGGCCTATTTCAAACTCATCAGCGAGCGGGAATTGGCGCGCAACCTGACGCGCCTGCACGCCCGCGTCTGGCGCGCGCTCATCGCCGGCGACATCGAGGAGTTCGAGGAATTGCGCGACACGCTGGTCAGCGAGCTCGAGCCCTGCAGTCTGACGCTCGACCATCTGGCGGAAGTCGACGGCGAGATCATGATCGAGTTGCTCGACGTGGTGATGGCCCGCTACAACCGTTCACATCGCACCGCCCGGGCCTATCACCTCGCGCTTATGGAGCTGGCCGGACATTTGCGGCCCACTCGGCTGGCGGCGTGAGGGCCGTCCAGAATTGCTCTACAGCTGCTCCCGCAGACGCTTTCCCCTGATCTCACGATAGAAGGGCCGTGGTCTTCGTTTGTCGAGGCCGCCTTCGAGAGCTTGCGCGAGGTCGTCAAGCGCGGCGTGGGTGATACCCGGCAGATCGAGGCTCCGCGCTTCGTGGAGCGGCGTCCAGACAAGTTCGACCAATTCCGCCTCAGAATGGACCGCGCCATCGACGCGCCCGGCGATGAAGCGCGCGTCGATGACGAGAAAGCGGGCGTCGAAGCGTCTGGTGCGTCCGGGCGGGGTGATCGCGCGGGCAAGGAAGTCGATGGCGTCGAGCGCCGGATGGACACCCGTCGCCGCGAAGCGGGTCCAGGCGCCGGGCGGTGGATTTTCCGGCGCGCCATAGTCGGGGACGCCGATGGCGAGCCCGGTTTCCTCGAAGGTCTCGCGGATCGCGGCCAGCGCCAGCGCGCGGGCGAAGTTGGGCGAGGGTCTGCGCACGCGTATGTTGAGCTTCTCCTCGACATGCGCGTCGAGCGCGCCCGCTGCGGCCATGCGCCGGTCCTCAGGCTCGACCCGCCCGCCGGGAAAGACAAACTTGCCCGGCATGAACCGGTGGCCCGCGTGTCGCTTGCCCATCAAGACCCGCGCTGCTCCGCGGTCTGATTGTTCGACCACAATGAGCGTCGCCGCGTCGCGCGGGCGCAGCGCCCGCGGGGAGGAGGCGGGCTCGATCACGTTCCGTCGCTGAGATGCGATCCGAACCCGTGCATGCCCAGCGCCCATTGCTGGCCGACGATCACCCCCTTGGCGCGAGGCAAGATGATCACGCTCGCCACTACAGTCACCAAAAGCCAGAATGCCGCAACCCAAACGAGCGACGAGTGCGGCCAGACTTCATCCGACATGAGGATGCCGGCCCCGACGACATGGGCGACGATCAACAGCGTGATATAGGCCGGCGCGTCGTCCGCCCGGTGACCGCTGAACTCCTCGCCGCAGATGTCGCAAGCGTTGACGACCTTGAGATAGGAGCGAAACAGGCGGCCACGTCCGCAGGACGGACACCGCCCCATGAAGCCGCGCGTCATCGCTTCGCGCAGCGAACGGTCTGGCGGGGGCGTCGGAATACGCCAAATGCGGGACATGTCGTTCATCGACGTTTGCCCTTGTAGACTGACTTACGCGGCGCGGAAGCGCCTCGCCTTCGCACGGTCGACTCGGAGCCGGCGCGCACAATCTCGAACCTGAGCGCCCCGGCAAACGGAGCGGCCTCGACGAGGCGGACATTGACTGCGTCGCCCAGCCGGAACGCTTCTTTGGTCCGCGTCCCCACGAGCGCGCGGCTGGCCTCCTCAAAGCGGAAATAATCCTCGCCCAAGGTCGCCGCCGGCACAAAGCCGTCAGCTCCGGTTTCGCTCAGTTTCACGAACAGACCGACGCGGGTGACGCCGGCGATGCGGCCCGCGAAAATAGCGCCCACTCGATCCGCCAGATGCGCCGCGACCACGCGGTCCACGGTTTCCCGCTCGGCCGCCATCGCGCGGCGTTCGGCGCCGGAGATGTGCTCCGCGATCTGCGCCAGTTCTCCAGCGCGCATGTCGTTCAGTCCGCCCGAACCGAGGTTCAGCGCGCGGATCAGCGCGCGATGGACGATGAGATCGGCGTAGCGGCGGATGGGGGAAGTGAAGTGCGCGTACCGACGCAGGTTGAGGCCGAAATGGCCGTAGTTCTCGTGGCTGTACTCGGCCTGCGCCTGGGCGCGCAGAACCACTTCGTTGACCAGGGCCTCGACCCCTTGGCCGCGGACTCGGCTCAAGATCCCGTTGAAATGCGACGGGCGCACGCGCTCGCCCTTCGCCAGCTTGACGCCGATGGTGCGCAGGAACTCGATCAGATCATTAAGCTTCTCGTCGCTCGGCGCGTCGTGGGCGCGGTAGAGGAGAGGCGAATGCGCGGCTTCGAGCGACTTGGCGGCGGCGACGTTGGCGAGGATCATGAACTCCTCGATCAGCCGATGCGCGTCGAGCCGCTCCGGCCAGCGCACATCCTTGAGCCGCCCCTCCGAGTCGAGAACGAGCTTGCGCTCGGGCAGATCGAGATCCAGCGGATTGCGTTGCTCACGCTCGATCTTCACGACCGAATGGGCGGCGTAGAGCGGCTTGAGCACGGTCTCGACAAGCGGCTCTGTCGTCTCGTCCGGTCGACGATCGATCGCCGCCTGGGCCTGCTCGTAACTAAGCTTGGCCGCGGAGCGCATCATGATGCGGTGAAACTTGTGCGAGCGCTTGCGCCCGTCGGCGCCCAGCACCATACGCACGGCCAGCGCCGGCCGATCCTCTTGCGCGCGCAGCGAGCAGAGGTCGTTGGAGATCCGCTCCGGCAGCATCGGCACGACGCGGTCGGGGAAATAGACCGAGTTGCCGCGCTCGAGCGCTTCTCGATCCATTGCCATTCCGGGTTGAACGTAGGCGGCAACGTCGGCAATCGCGACAGTGACGATGAAGCCGCCTGAGTTTTGAGGATCGGAATCAAGGACAGCATGGACGGCGTCGTCATGATCCTTCGCGTCAGGCGGATCGATGGTGACGAGCGGCAGCGCGCGCCAGTCCTCGCGGGGAGCGGCAAGACGAACCGGCCGCGCGTCTTCGGCCTCTTTCAGCGTCGCGGGCGAAAAGACATGCGGAATATGATGCGTCTCAAGCGCAATGAGGCTCACCGCGCGCTCAGACTTGACCGAACCGATGGTCTCCACCACCCGCGCCGGCGGCAAGCCCAGGCGACCCTCGCGCAAAGGCTCGATGGCGACGAGGTCGCCGTCCTTGGCGTCGCCGGCCATGCCAGCAGGCACGAGATATTCGCGACCCGCAGCGCGCTTCTCGACCGGAACCGCGCGCCCCGACCCGTCCGCCGCGGTGCGATAGACGGCGAACGCGCGCGCTCTCATCTTGTCGAGGATTTTGACCACGCGTCCCGAATAGGCGGGCGCCTTGGGACCGGCGTCGGGGTGGAAGTCGACCCGCATCAGAACCCGCGCGCCCACGCCTGGCGCTGGGCCGCGGTCGCGTTTCTCGCGGGGACGGCGGACGAGAATGCGGGGCGGGGGGTCATCGCCGACCCATTCCACGGGCTTCGCGATCAGCTCGCCGTCGCGGTCGCGCTCGGCGATGTCGGCGACGACAAGCGAGGGCAAACGGCCTTCGACCGCGAGCGCCTTCCGGCCGCGCGCGACAGCGCCCTCGGCCTGCAGGTCTTTGATGAGGAGTTTCAATTCCGCTTTCGCTTCGCCCTTCACCCCGAAGGCGCGGGCGATGTCGCGTTTGGTCACTCGCGCCGGGGCTTTTTCGCCATTGGGCGCGGGCGCGCCGCCTATGAAGGCAATCACCTCCTCGCGCGAAGGGAGCGCAGCGGCTCTCGCCTCCACGGCGACGGGAACGGCGCTTAGCGAGCGCCGACGTATCTTTTGATTTTGCAAAGGTTCCATTTCTCAAGGGCCGCAAAAGGCGCGCCCCACCCGCAAGGTAAGTTCGATGGCTCAAGGAAACAAGCGGCGCTCGTCAACGCCGGCGAAGTCAGACTGCTCGGCGTTCGCCGGCCTTTTCGATCCGGAGCAGTGTGAACAGTTTCATCGGCGCAAGCTCGCTGCGCTCGACGATGAGCGCGTCGGGGCGCGAATTGATCCAGTTTCCGACCTGGGCATAGGGAAAGTTGGGATGCCACCCGAGCCAGGCGGCGGCCGTCTCCATGCGGCGCTCGACGCCAGCGCGAAGGCCCCCCGACGCGGCGAAGTGGTTCATGACGATCAGGCTTCCACCTGGCCGCAGGACTTGCCAGGCCTCTTCGAGCGCTCGCTCCGGACCGGGGACCACGCTCATCACATAGGGCGCGAGCGCGACGTCAAACGCGGCGTCGGGAAATTCGAGCGCGGCGGCGTCCATCACATAGAGCCCCTTGACCTGCGCCAGATGCTTGCGCTCGACCCGCGCGCGCGCCGCACGCAGCATCGGCGGCGAAATGTCGATGCCCGTCACCAGCACATTCCCGGGCAGGAGCGGCAGTTCAAGCCCGGTGCCAACGCCGACCACGAGAATCTCGCCGCCGGGACCCGCGGCCTCGGTCGCGGCGCGCGCCGCCGCCGCCCGGCCAGGGTGGAAGGGCAAATCGAAGACAAGGTCGTAGATCGGCGCCCAGCGGCTATAGGCCGCTTCCGCCGTATGACCTGCATAGGTCTGCGTCGCGTTGATCGGATTTATTGTCGGGACCTCCCGACAAGCGCATGCTTGCCCGCCCCTCGCCCAGACTGAACCAACGCATTATAGCACGTTCCTGTGCCATTGCGATGAGGCCGCCCCGTTAAGGACTGGCGCGATGGAAGGATCCAATCATGATTGACCATATCGGCCTTGCCGTTTCCAATATGGAGCGCGCGAAGGCCTTCTATTTAAAGGCCCTGAAGCCGGTCGGCATTGGCGTTCTCATGGAAGTGTCGGCGGAGGAGACCGGCGGCGCCGCCCACGCCGGCTTCGGCAAGGAGAATAAGGCGTTCTTCTGGATCGGCACGGGAGACAAGCCCAAGGGCGGCGTGCATGTCGCTTTCACCGCGCAAACGCGCGCCGATGTGGATGCTTTCTACCACTCGGCGTTGGCCGCCGGCGGGAGGGACAATGGCGCGCCGGGCTTAAGGCCCTTTTACCACGCACACTATTATGGCGCCTTCGTCTTCGATCCCGACGGCAACAACATCGAAGCGGTGTGCCATCGTCCGGAATGAAGCCCAAGCGCCGGGCCGCGAACTATCCGCGCTTCGAGGCGGCGGATTTCGACTTGGCTGGGGCCGCCTTTTTGGCAGCCGCTTTTTTTGTCCCGGCGGGTTTCGCTCTCGCCGGCGCCTTTTTTGCCGGCTTGCGAGGACGAGCCACAGGCTTGCCCTCGCGCTCGGCAATCAGCTCCAAAGCTTCGGAGAGGGTGACGGAGTCCGGCGCGGTTCCCTTTGAAATCGTCGCGTTGACCTTGCCCCAGTTGACATAAGCGCCGAAGCGTCCGTCGCGCACGGTGACCGGCCCGCCGTCGGGATGCTCGCCAACCAGGCGCCCGATCACGCCGCCGCCCGCGGCCTTCGCTTTGAGCAGTTCGATCGCCTCGGCGAGGGTAAGGCTGGCCGGGTCGGTCCCCCTGGCGATCGTCGCGTTGATCTTGCCGTGATTGACGTAGGAGCCGAACCGGCCGGACTTCACGCTGACCTTGCCGCCCTCCGGGTGCTCGCCAAGTTCGCGCCCCGCGCCGCCGCCAAAGCGGGAGCCCCCAGCGCCGCTCTCCTTCGCGACGATGAGATCGATCGCCCGGTTGCCGCCGATCTCGAGCACGTCGTCGTCGCGGCCGAGATTGGCGTAGGTCTTGCCGTGCTGAACGTAGGCGCCATAGCGGCCGATGCCGGCGAGGATCGGGTCTCCGCTCGTCGGGTGGCGCGCCACTTCGCGCGGCAACGCAAGTAGCGCCAGCGCTTTCTCAAGCGTCACGTCGTCGGCGCCCAGGCCCTTCGGCAGCGACGAGCGTTTGGGCTTTTCGCCCTCGCCCTGTTGAATGTAGTCGCCGAAGCGCCCGTTGCGTAACGTGATCTCCTCGCCCGTCGTCGGGTCCTCGCCGAGCACGCGCACGCCTGGCCGATCGCCCTCGGAACTCTCCGCCCCGCTCGGCGCCAGAACACGCGAGAACTTGCACTCCGGATAGCGCGAGCAGCCGATGAAGGCGCCGTATTTGCCGAGCTTCAGCGACAATTGCCCCTCGCCGCACAGCGGGCAGAGGCGCGGATCGACGCCATCGCCGCGCGCGGGAAAAATATGCGGCCCCAAGAGTTCGTTCAGGCTGTCAAGCACCTGCCGGGTGCCCAAGTCTTTGATGTCGGTGACGGCGCCGGAGAAATCGTTCCAGAAATCGCGGAGCAGCGCCTTCCAGTCGATCTCGCTGTTCGATACTTGGTCGAGCTTCTCCTCGAGATCGGCGGTGAAATCGTAGCCGACGTATTTGGTGAAGAAGGATTCGAGGAAAGCCGTCACGATCCGGCCTTTGTCCTCGGGATAGAGCCGCTTCTTCTCCAGCCGCACATAGTCGCGATCCTTCAGGACCGCGATGGTCGAGGCGTAGGTCGAGGGGCGGCCGATGCCGAGCTCCTCCATCCGCTTGACCAGCGTCGCCTCGGTGTACCTGGGCGGCGGCTCGGTGAAATGTTGGCTCGCGTCGATCCGCTCTTTGGCGAGCTTCTCGCCTTGGCGCATCGCGGGCAGACGGCTCGATTCTTCGTCTTCCTCATCGTCCCGGCCCTCCTGATAGAGAGCGAGGAACCCCGGGAAGCGCACCACTTGACCGGTCGCGCGAAACTCAAGCTTGCGCGCGCCGGCTTCAGCCAGAATGTCGACCGTCGTGCGCTCGAGCTCCGCGCTTTCCATCTGGCAGGCGATCGTGCGCGTCCAGATGAGCTCGTAGAGCTTCGCCTGCTCGGGCTCGAGGTGACGAGCAACATCCCTCGGGCGCTTCGTCATGTCAGTCGGACGGATCGCTTCGTGCGCTTCCTGCGCGTTCTTGGCCTTGGCGGTGTACTTGCGCGGCGCCGACGGCACGTAGTTCTCGCCGAAATCCTTGGCGATGACCCGCCGCGCCGAAACGACCGCCTCGGGCGCGAGATCGACGCCGTCGGTGCGCATATAGGTGATGAGGCCGGCCGCGCCGTCGCCGACGTCGACGCCTTCGTAGAGCCGTTGCGCGATCTGCATGGTGCGCGCTGGCGCAAGGCCGAGCTTGCGGGAAGCCTCCTGCTGCAGGGTCGAAGTGGTGAACGGCGGATAAGGGTGGCGCTTGACCGGCTTCGATTCGATCGCGGCGACCGAGAAAAGCGCCTGTTCGAGCGCGCTCTTGAAGGCTTCAGCCTCGGCGCCCGAGCCGATGTCAAGCCGGCTGATCTTCTTGCCGTCGGCGCCGACCAGCCGCGCGGTGAAGGGCGCCTTCGCTTCGGTCCGCAAGTGCGCGATGATCGACCAATATTCGCGGGCGACAAACTTTTCGATCTCGAGCTCTCGGTCGCAGACAATACGCAAGGCGACCGACTGCACCCGGCCCGCCGAGCGCGCGCCCGGCAATTTGCGCCACAGGACCGGGGACAAGGTGAAGCCCACGAGATAATCGAGCGCGCGACGCGCCCGGTAGGCGTCGACCAGAGCCTCGTCGATCTCGCGCGGGTGACGCATGGCCTCCTGGACCGCGTCCTTGGTCACCGCGTTGAACACCACGCGATCGACGCGCTTGTCCTTGAGCAGCTTCTTGCTCTTAAGAATTTCATGAATGTGCCAGGAGATCGCCTCGCCCTCCCGGTCCGGGTCGGTCGCAAGGATAACGCGGTCAGCGGTCTTCACCGCCACGCCGATGTCGCTAAGTCGCTTGGCGGCCTTCGCGTCGACTTCCCAACGCATGGCGAAATCGTCGTCCGGGTCCACCGAGCCGTCCTTGGCCGCCAGATCCCGCACATGGCCGAACGAGGCGTAGACGCCATAGTCCTTGCCCAGATATTTGTTGATGGTCTTGGCCTTGGCAGGCAACTCGACGATCACGACTTTCATTCAGGAAATTCCCTTGAGCGGGCGGCGACGCGGTCTTGATCGCCACCGGCCGTTCGACCGCGGGATATGGAGAGGCCTAGGCCGGCTGTCAAATGGGGCGGCTGGTCCATCTACGCGCGGCTACCCCAGCGCGGAGCGGTGACTGACCGCCGTTAGATCCTCGCTCCCGCAAAAAATCATCGCCTCTGGATGCATCGCTGGCCTGCGAGCAGAGCCTCGCCTGAGTGACGAGATCGGCCCAAGTCGAAGCCATCCATCCTTAGGTCGCCGCGCGCGCGGGACCATTGAACGCATGGAGTCGGGCGCATTTGCTGCGGCGGCGGCGGCGTGCGAAAGTCCCGCCTTCCCCTCATCCAACTGCGCGAGGCCGCCATGGCGGACGCCCACTCCAAACCCGTTTGGTTCATCACCGGCTGCTCGACCGGATTCGGTCGCGAGCTCTCAGTCATCCTCCTTAAGCGGGGCTACCGCGTCGTCGTCACGGCGCGCGACAAGGCGAAGGTCGACGATATTGTCGCCGCTCATGACAAAAACGGCCTCGCGCTTAACCTTGACATCGACAAGCAGAGGCAGATCGACGCCGCGGTCAAGGCGGCCGAGGCCCGCTTCGGCCGCATCGATGTCCTCGTCAACAACGCCGGCTACGGTTATCTCGCCGCCGTCGAGGAGGGCGACGAGGCCGACGTGCGCGCGATGTTCGAAACCAATTTCTTCGGCCTCGCCGCCATGACGCGCGCGGTGCTGCCGATCATGCGCGCCCAGAAGTCGGGGGCGATCGTCAACATCTCGTCGATAGGCGGCTTTATCGGTTTCCCGGGTTCCGGCTATTACGCGGCGACCAAGTTCGCCGTCGAGGGGCTCTCCGAGGCTTTGTCGAAGGAGGTCGCGCCGCTCGGCATCAAGGTCATCATCGTCGAGCCCGGCCCCTTCCGCACCGATTGGGCCGGCCGTTCCCTGAAAACGCCGAAGAAACCCGTCGACGCCTATACGGAGACGGCCATCGCGCGGCGCCGACAAATCCAGGGCGTCAGCGGCTCGCAAGCCGGCGATCCGGTACGCGCGTCCGAAGCGATCATTGCCGCAGTTGAACAGGACCATCCGCCGCTCCGGCTGCCGCTTGGCGCATTCGCTTACGACTCCATGGGAGCGGAGATCGAGGCCCTGCGCAAGGCGCACGCTTCGCTTGAGGCCGTGGCGCGCGGCGCGGACTATCCAAAGGCGAACTGAGCGTCTGCCTCGCGTGAACTTCCGAAACAGGCGCTGCGGCGAGGACACCCGTCCTGGGGGAAGCGCGTATGGCGGACCCGTTCAACCTCGAACGCTTTGTCGAGGCGCAGGCGCCGGTCTATGAGCAGGTTCGTCAGGAGCTGAAGGTTGGGCGGAAGCAGAGCCACTGGATTTGGTTCATCTTTCCCCAGATCGCTGGTCTCGGACAGAGCCCCATGTCGGTCCGTTTCGCGATCGCCTCGCTGGACGAGGCGAAAGCCTATCTCGCCCACTCGGTCCTCGGCGCGAGACTTAGGGAATGCGCGCGGCTCGCGCTCGATGTTGAAAGCAAGACCGCGCGGGACATTTTCGGTTCGATCGACGAGATGAAGTTCCGGTCTTCAATGACGCTGTTTGCCCGGACTGCTCCGGATGACGCGGTGTTCCAGCGCTGCCTGGACAAGTATTTTGCCGGCGACCCCGACCCGGCTACGCTTGCCAGGCTTTAGCGTTTTGGCGCAATCATTCGGTCCCCTGAGAATTGCTTCGGCACGATGATCGCCCCGTCCCCGCCCGTTTTCGCCCAGCGCCATCTCCTTGGCGTCGAGCACCTGTCGCGGGAGGAGATCGTGGCGCTGCTCGACCTCGCCGAGGAAGCGGTCATCATCTCGCGGCAGGTCGAAAAGAAGCGCGCCACCTTGCGCGGCCGCACCCAGATCAATTTGTTCTTCGAGGCGTCGACCCGCACCCAATCGTCGTTCGAGCTTGCGGGAAAACGCCTCGGGGCGGACGTGATGAACATGGCGGTCGGGGCGTCGAGCGTCAAAAAGGGCGAGACGCTGATCGACACGGCCATGACCCTCAACGCCATGCGGCCCGACATTCTGGTCGTGAGGCACCACCACGCGGGCGCTGTGCATTTGCTGGCCCGCAAAGTCGATTGCTCAGTGGTCAACGCCGGCGACGGCGCGCATGAGCATCCGACCCAGGCGCTGCTCGACGCGCTGACCATCCGGCGCAACCTCGGCCGCATCGAGGGTCTCACCATCGCCATCTGCGGCGACATCCTCCACTCGCGCGTGGCGCGCTCGAACATCCTGCTGCTCAGCAAACTTGGCGCTTACGTGCGCCTCGTGGGCCCCTCGACGCTCCTTCCGTCGGGCGTCGAGCGTATGGGGGTTGAAGTCGCGCGCGACATGCGCTCAGGCCTCAAGGACGCGGATATCGTCATGATGTTGCGCCTGCAGCGCGAGCGCATGAGCGGCGCCTTCGTGCCGTCGGCGCGTGAATACTTCCGCTATTTCGGCCTCGATGAGGAAAAGCTGAGCTACGCCAAACCCGGCGCGCTTGTCATGCATCCCGGGCCGATGAACCGCGGCGTCGAGATCGACACGCTGGTCGCCGACGGCGCGCAGTCGCTCATTCGCGAACAGGTGGAAATGGGGGTCGCCGTCCGAATGGCGGTGCTGGAAGCGCTGGCGCGCAACATTCCAAACGCATGAAGGTCAGCCACCCGCCCTGTCGCGTCGTGACTTGCCGCCGATCACAAAACGCGAGAACGCCAAAGCTTGTCGCGCGGCTTCGTCCATCTGCGCTTCGTCTGCGTTGTCGCTGAGATCGCGCCAGACCTTGATATCGCTGCCGACCTGACCGCCCATCTTGACGAACGGCTCCATGACGACCGCGCCGCCATAACCGATCTCGCGCAGCGCCGTCCCAATTTCGTGCCAGGGCAGCCGGCCTTTGCCGGGAACGCGCCGATTATTTTCGCCCGTATGGAAATGGCCAAGCAGCGAGCCCGTGGTGCGGATCGCATTGCCGAAACCATCCTCCTCGATGTTCATATGGAATGTGTCGAGCATAACCTTGACGTTGGGCTTGCCGACCTCCCGGACGAAGGCGACGCCCTCTTCAGCGGTGTTCAGGACGTGGTTCTCGAACCGGTTGAGCACTTCCAGGCAGAGGTCAATGCCGAGATTGCCTGCAAAATCGGCGAGACTCGAGATACCCTCCAGGCCTCGCGCCCTGTCTCCCGCCTTGTCGACCGGCTTGGAATAGTCGATCGGCCAGTAGGAGTGGAGGGCGCCGCCGATGACGCGGATCTCGAGTTTGGCGAGGTTGGTCAGCGTCTCTTCGAAAAAGGCCCGTCCCGCTTTCCGGATCGCGGGGTCGGCGGAAGACAGGTTTCTGTGTTGGGACGGACCCAGTCCGGCTGTGATCGCGATGCCGTTGTCTCGAGCGGAACGGCCGACTTCGGCGATATGGGCCGGGCTATAGCTGTTCAGATGATGAGCGGCGATTTCGATGACGTCGAAACCAAGCTTGGCGACTTTCTCGACGTATTTCAGGCAGTCGGCGCTCCATTCCTGCTCCCAGTACGAGTAATAAATGCCGAATTTCAATCGCGCCTCCATATCAATCGCGCTCAATCGGCTTGGAGCGCGAGAGCGCGACTGTCTCGCGCTGGGCGCGCCGGCACGAAAGCGGCGGCAGCCCGCGCAGAATAAGGCCGGCGTCCGCAACCGTCTGCCGGCCGATCTCGTAGAGTGCGTCCGTCATTGCGCCTGCCCGATGCGGCGACAGCAACAGACCCTCGACCTTACGCGACGGATCGTCGAGCGGGGCGGGCTCTTGCGGAAAGACATCGGTAGCCGCGCGAAACCGACCGCTCTCGACCTGTCGCAGAAATTCTGGGAAATCGACAACGCCTGCGCGGCTCATCAACAGGAACACAGACCCGGGCGCGATCATCTCGAACTCGCGTTTTCGGAGGAAACCCTGGTTCGCGCTGGTCACGGCGGCGAACACGATGACGACCTGGCTCGTCTTCAACACCTCCTCGAGCGAAGCGGCGGCGACGCTGAAGCCGGCCATGAAATGGTCGGACACCCACGGATCGTAGGCCTTGATCGGGCAGCCGAACGGCGCCAGGAGCGGCGTGAAGGCGCGCGCAAGATCGCCGAAGCCGATCAGGCCGACACGTGCGCCGTAAAGCGAGAAGCAGCCTTCCGCCCCGTCGAGCAGCCATTTTTCTTGGCCCCGCCGCATCGCGCGGTCCGCTGTGGTGACGCCCCGGCATAGGTCGATCGCCATTCCGAGCGCCATCTCCGCGACCGGCTTGGCGAAAGCGGAGCCCGGCGCAAGCATATGAACGCCGCGCTCAAAACAGGCGTCATAGTCGACGTTCTGAAGGAAGTTGGTCTCGACGTTGATAATGGCGCGCAGCTTTGGCGCACGGTCGAGGCGCGACTTCGGCATGTCGCTCTGGCCGATCAAAAGGGCCATGTCGGGGAGATAGGATTCGAAGCGCTCGGCCGGCATGCGGCCGGGCCCCTCGTGAATCGCGAGCTCGCCGAGCTCCTTGAGCCGGGCCCAGACGTTCGGCTCGAAGATCTCTTCGAGCGAGCGTGGCTGCGGATCGATCACGATCAGGGGTCTGGCCACCAATTTCCTCCTAGGGCGTCTATAAGCGTCCGGCCTGGGGCGCCACTCGCTACCGCCACCCTCGGCGTCGGCCCAGCCCCGGCGGGAACGATCCTCAGAACGCGCGAATGCAACTCAAGCGCTGGTCAAGATCCCGTTTGTGCAGCCGTGGCCCTACACCACCTACGGATTGGTGGAATTAACCCCTGGAGACGTTCAGAACAATGACCCCTGTCCCTCTGTGTCTTTGTCCGATTTTCCCCGTCTGCGGGGCAAGAGCGCGGGCGGAGTGAGCGGCGGCCCGACGCGGCCCCCAGCTATCGCGCCGATCTTTCCGTCGGCGAACTCGACCTCGAGGCGCTGCGCCTGTTTGACCTCCTCCGCGCGCCACAGCGGTCTTTGCGACTCATCTCGCACAAGCGCGAAGCCGCGTGACAATATGCCTCGGTAACTCATCGCGCCCAACAATTGGCCTGCGGCGAAGAGCTGCGCGCGCCTGCTCTGCAGGCGTTCGTCATAGGCGCGTGTCATGCGGGCGGCGAGGCGCGTGAGCGCCGCCGCGTGTTCGCCGCGCCGCCTGGCCAAGAGCGCCGCCTCCCGGACGAATGTCCGGCTCACGGTCTCCGCTGAGCGGCGTGGCCGTTCGATGAGAAGCGGCCGCGTTCTCCCCAAACGCCCGTTGAGCCCTCTCAGCCGCTCGCGCAAGCCGGCGAGATGGGCGCCGCGGCGAATGGCGCGCGAGTTGGCGAGCGAGCCCCGCTGTCCGCAGCGCGCGCTGGTCAATTACCCCGCGCATGCGCTGGGTGAGCGTCTCCGAGGCGCGATCGAGGCGTTGGCGCGGACCGGCGACGATCGCCTCGCCCCCTGGCAGGGCGCGAGCGAGCGCGCGCAAGTCGGAGCGAAGGCGCTGGGAGAAGCGCAGGATCGCGCCGCGTCGGCGCGCGTTAAGTTCCGCAATTGCGGCGAGAAGCTCGGTCCGGACGGGCACTGCGAATTCGGCCGCCGCGGTCGGCGTGGGCGCGCGCAGGTCGGCCGCGTGATCGATCAGCGTCCAGTCCGTCTCGTGGCCGACGGCGGCGATGAGCGGGATGGCGCTGCGGGCGACCGCGCGCACCACGGCCTCGTCGTTGAAACTCATAAGGTCTTCGAGCGAGCCGCCGCCACGCGCCACAATCAGCACATCGGGCCGTGGCGCTTTCCCATCCGCCGCCATCGCATTAAAGCCATCGATCGCTGCGGCGACCTCGGCCGCGGAGGTCTCGCCCTGAACGCGCACCGGCCAGACGATGACCCGAACCGGGAAGCGATCGGCGAGGCGATGCAGAATGTCGCGAATTACGGCGCCGGTCGGCGAGGTCACCACGCCGACCACCCTCGGCAGGAATGGCGCCTTGCGCTTGCGCGCGGCGTCGAACAGTCCCTCCTCGGCGAGTTTCCGACGCCGCGCCTCGAGCAGCGCCATCAGCGCGCCGATTCCGGCGAGCTCGAGCGAATCGATCACGATCTGGTAGGTCGACTTGCCGGGGAAGGTGGTTAATCGCCCCGTCGCGATGACCTCGAGCCCTTCCTCGGGCTTGAGCCGCATGCGCTGCAGCGTGGTGCGCCAGATAACAGCGTCGAGTCGCGCGTTGGCGTCCTTCAGGGAAAAATAAGCATGGCCCGAGGACTGGCGGCCGCGATAGCCGGAAATCTCGCCCCTCACGCGGACATAGCCGAACCTGTCCTCGATGGCGCGCTTGAGCGCGTTCGCCAGTTCGCTGACGGTGATTTCGGGGGCATTGGTGGGGCGCGCGTCCGCGTCTGCCATCGACTCATTATGCCTGGAACGTGTCGGCTTGCTAAGCCTATGCGACTCGCGTGAAAAAAACGGCTCTTTCGATTACGCATTGGCCAAGATTGAGCGAGGAAAAAAAGCGCGCACGGCCACATACCATTGGAGGGAGACGTGAAAAATGGCCAATGATCGGCAGCAGCGAACAGACAATGAGATGCTCGAGGCCGTTTCCGTGGGATCGAAGGAGTTCTATTCCGCCGGGGCGGCGTTCTCCACGTTCGCTTGCGCCGGCGTCGTCGCGCTGGTTTGGCACACGCTCGCCGATCTCTACGGTCCATGCAAAAGCCATCTTTGCCCGCTGGCGCTCTCCTTTGCGATCGTACTTGCCTACGCGCTAGCCATTCCTGAGCCCCAAGGCTCTTCGGACGCGGGCAAATTCCGGGTTACGCTGTCGGAATGGCTATTTGGATTCATGAACGCGTTCGTTGTGTACAGCGCCGCTGTCGCTTTTACGGCCCAAATCAGTTCATAACGATTCCCGCCACGACGGCCCGCTGGCATGGTGCGTCGAAATCACGTAGAAGGCCCGGCGCGACTTTGCGAGCGCATGCCTTGCTCGCGCCGCGATGTCGGTCTTTAACCCGTCGCCCCATGAAAGGCGGCGCGGGCGCCCCTGGACCGGGAGCGCGCGAAGGCGATTGACAAGATGACGGCGGCCAAGACACGAATGCGAAGCCCTTTCGGACAGAGCGGATTTCTGGCGTCAGCCGGCGCTTTGGCCGCATTAGCGGCTTCGATCGTCGCTTTCAGCGGCGACGTTGCGCTGGCGCAAAACGCCGAATGCGCCCGCTTGCAGCAAGCCATCGCCGCCCGTCGCGGGTCGAGCGGCGGGCAGGCCGCCGTTGAGCGTCAGCGGGCCGAGCTGGGGCGAACCAGCGCCTATGCGCGCTCGCTTGGTTGTGGCAACCGCAAGTTCTTGATATTTGGGTCGGATCCGCCGGCGCAATGCGGCGAGCTCGACGGCCAAATCTCACGCATGCAGGCCAATCTTGCCGACCTGCAGGCGCGCGCAGGCGGCGGGGCCGGCGATCTTGTCGCCCGCTACAACGCCGAATGCCTTCACGCGCCGTCCGGGCCGAGCAATGTCTTCGAGGCTCTGTTCGGCGGCCTAGCGAGACTCGGGGCTCCTCAGGAGCAAGCGCCTGAGACGGACGCCCGATTCGACGATCGCGGCGAGCAGCATGACCAGTCCGGGCAACCGGGCGAGAAAGGGGAAGGGGGAGTTTCGGCGCATGCCGGCTCTTACGCGGTGTGCGTGCGCACCTGCGACGGCAGCTTCTTTCCAGTTTCCTATTCCGGCGCTGGGAGCCGGGCGGACAGCCTGGAGGACGTTTGCAGGGCCTTGTGCCCCAACGCCGACATGGCCCTGTACTCATTTCCATTCGGCGGCACGATCGACGAGGCCGCTTCGCCGACAGGCGAGCCTTACGCAAATTTGCCCAACGCCGGCAAGTTCGAGAAAGCCTTCGATCCAAGCTGCGCTTGCCGACGCAAGGGGCAAACCTGGGCTGAAGCGCTTGCCGACGCGGAAGCCAGGTACGGCCACCAGAAGCATGACATTCTGGTGACGCCCGAGAAATCGGCGGAGATGGCCCGGCCGATCATTGATCCCAAGGCCAAGCCGGCTACGGATTCGAAAGTCAAGCCGGGCGCGCCAGGCGCGTCCGTCGTTGCTGGACCAGGCGCCACGCCCGTTTCTGGGCCAGGCGTGACGCCCGGGGCGCCGTCGTCCGATACTGCGATCGCGCCGGTCCTCGACGCCAACGGCGCCGACACCAAGCTTAGCGCCGAGGCCGCCTCAGTCAGCCGCGAGACGTCCGGCATCGCCGGGGACGTGCAGAGCGCGAAAAGCTTCAGTGTGAATCAGGGTCGAACGGTGGAAGCGACGGGACCCGACGGGGTCAAGCGCCCGGTGCGGATAGTCGGGCCAGCGCTTTAGCGCGGCCAATCAGCGGCAGGAGAGCGGCGAGTTCCGGTCCTGCCTCCTGGCCAGTCAAGGCCAGCCGCAACGGGTGAAACAGCGCCCGACCCTTGCGGCCGCTGAGCTCCTTGAGCCGCGTCGTCCAGGCGCCCCAGGTGGACTGGTCCCAGGGACTCTCGGGCGCGCATGAGGCGGCGAGCGTCAGATAGTCGGCGTCCTCGACGATCGGCGCGATGTCGCCTTCCGCCACTTGTCCCCAGATAGACGCATCGTCGAGACGCGAAAGGTTGCTCCGAACCGCCAGCCACAGGGGCTCGGCGTTCGGTCCGGCGACGCCGAGCGTGGCCAGCCGGTCGGCCATCGTCGCATAAGGCGCCCGATGCAGCGTGCGCGCGGAAAGCGCCTCAAGCTCGGCTTCGTCAAATCGGGCCGCGCCATGGGAGAGTTGCGAAAGATCGATGAGATCCGCCAATTCATCAAGCGAGGCGACCGGACGCACGGCCTCGGCTGAACCAACGAGCACCGCGAGCGCGGCGACTGCGAGCGACTCGATTCCTTTTGTGCGCAACGCGGCGATCGACAGCGCGCCGGAGCGCTTCGACAAGCCCCCGCCCTCGGCGTCCGTCAGGAGGTTGTGGTGGCCGAAACTTGGCGCTGCGCCGGCGAGGGCCTCGAAAATCTGGATCTGCACAGCAGTATTGGTGACGTGATCCTCGCCGCGAATGACATGCGTCACGCCGAAATCGATGTCGTCGACGACCGAGGGCAGCGTGTACAGATAGCTTCCGTCCTCGCGGCGCAGGACTGGATCGGAGAGCGACGCGCAATCGATATGGCTGTCGCCGCGCACGATATCGTCCCAACGCACGGTCGTCGGTTCGAGGCGAAAACGCCAATGCGGTTTGCGGCCTGACGCTTCGAGCGTGGCCCGTTCGTCAGCCGTCAGGCGCAAGGCGGCGCGATCATAGATGGGGGGCCGGCCGAGCGCCTGCTGGCGCTTGCGGCGCCGGTCGAGCTCTTCCGCCGTCTCATAGGCCGGGTACAGCCGGCCCAGATCCTTGAGCCTCGCGGCGGCCTCGCCATACGTCGCCATGCGCTCGGATTGGCGCCGCACCAGATCCGGCCGAATTCCAAGCCATTCCAGATCCGCCTCAATCGCGTCGGCATATTCCCTCCTCGAACGCTCGAGATCCGTGTCGTCAAAGCGGAGGATGAACGTTCCGCCGTAGCGGCGGACGAAGAGCCAGTTGAGCAAAGCGGTGCGGGCGTTGCCGATATGAATGCGGCCGGTCGGCGAAGGCGCAAACCGGACCACTGGAAGTGGGGCCATTCACCTTCATAGAAGCGTCGCGCGGGCGCGGCAATATGGTGTGACAAGGCCTTGTGATTCGGGTAGTCTAGCCCCATGACTATAGGCGCCCTGGCGGCGGGGATTTGCGCTACCAGCGCGGGGATTCAGGGCCTAAGCGTTGTGCTCGCCACAATGCGGTGCAGGCGGCGACCGGGTGGGGCGCTGCCACCGCCTAAGGATGCTCCGAGCGTCACAATCGTCCAGCCTTTGTGCGGCGTCGAGACGTTCTCGCGCGAAACCCTGCGGTCGATTTTTGCCCTCGACTATCCAAGCTACGAGATCATCTTCTGCCTAGCCAGCGGCGATGATCCGATCGCCCCCCTCGTGCGCGGCGCGATCGCGGCCAACCCCGGTCGCCCGGCGCGCCTGCTTCTCGGCGATGATCTGATCAGCGCCAACCCGAAGCTCAACAATGTCGTCAAGGGATGGAAAGCGGCCCGCTACGATTGGGTGATTATCGCTGATTCCAATGTGTTGATGCCAGAGGACTACATTCAGCGTTTGCTCGAGCGCTGGCGCTCCGACACCGGTATTGTCTGCGCTCCGCCGATAGGCTCTCGACCCGAGTCCTTCGCCGCCGAAATCGAGTGCGCCTTTCTCAACACCTATCAGGCGCGCTGGCAATATGCTGGCGAATCCTGCGGCTACGGCTTCGCCCAGGGCAAGACGATGCTGTGGCGTCGGGAGATCATGGAAAAGGGTGGAGGCATTGAAGCGTTGGGAGCGGAGATCGCGGAAGATGCGGCAGCGACCAAGCTCATTCGTCGGCAAGGATTCAGCGCCCATCTCGTCGACCGGCCGTTCCAGCAACCGCTCGGCCGACGTCGTCTGCGTGACGTCTGGTCGCGGCAGCTTCGCTGGGCGCGGCTGAGGCGCGCGACCTTCCCGTTCTTTTTTGCTCCAGAGATCCTGACGACCAGCCTAATTACCCTCGTCGCCGCCGCGATCGCCGCTCCGGAATTCGGCATGAATCCGGCCGTCGGCGGCCTGCTGGCGGCTGCGTTCTGTTACGGCGCTGAGACCATCCTCGCCTTCGCCGCCGGCTGGCCGTTGTCGTGGCGCAGTCCCGTCGCTTGGCTGGTGCGTGACGCCCTGCTGCCGTTCCTGTGGACGCGGGGCTGGTCCGGCCGCAACGTCACCTGGCGCGGCAACGCTATGGATGTCGACGACGGCGTATTCCTGCAAGCCGAGTCCGAACCGCGGCCCCAGATCTGACTAGGCGCATTTGGGCTCCTCTGTCGGCGATTCCGTCAAAATTCCGCTCTAGTGATCGGTTAAGGCTTCGGCCAGCGTCAAGGACCGGGCGGGACGATCGGGCAACCGCAATCGTCGACAGCCTCGAGACTTAAAACGCCATGCCCTGACGCGGGGAGGTCAAGATGTGGATGCAGAGAGAAGACATGCGCGTGCGCGTTTTGAACGCACTCTATTGGGATCTGGCGGTCCCTCGGGATCGTCTGAACGTCGATGTTGAAAACGGCTGGGTGACGGTTTCCGGAATGGTGGACCTGCCTTATCAAAGGAGCTGCGCCGAGTCCGACGCGAAAAGCGTTCCGGGCGTGGTCGGCGTCACCAACCTAATCCACCTGGCGGACGCCCAACGCACGAAGCCGCAACTGGAGGTGAGGGCGCACATCCATCATTGAATCCGCTGGCTTGAGCGCCGACGCAGCCGAGAGCGTTCAGACCGACTTCAACATTCCGCCGTCGACGAAATACGTTGAGCCGACGGAGTAGCTCGCACGTTCCGAGCAGAGGAAGACGAAGAAGTTCGCCAGTTCCTCAGGCGTCGCGAACCGTTTGATCGGCGCGTGTTCGCGCGCGACGCTGTCGAGATAGGACTGCCAGTCGCCGCCCTTGTCGGCAGTGAGCTGCTTTGCGGTCTTGATCCAATCCGGCGTCAGTATGAGACCTGGATTGACGCAATCGACACGGATATTGTCGCCGATGAGCTCGGTCGATAGCGTCTTCGAGAACATCATCAGCGCCGCCTTGGTCACATTGTAGATCGGCTCGTACCAGAGTGGCTGGGCGGCGCAGATCGAAGCGTTGTGCAGAATGACGCCGCCGCCGCGCTCCTTCATCAGCGGCGCGAGGCCGCGCGCCAGCCTCACCGCCGCCATCACGTGCAGCTCCCAGTAAGCCTGCCATTTCTCGTCCGGCGCCCCCATCACCGTCTCGTTGCTGCCGGTGCCGGCGTTGTTGATGAGGATGTCGGCGCCGCCGAACAGCCGCTTGACGTCGGCGATAAGGTCATTCGTCCCCTGGCGTGTGGCGACGTCACACGCCACCCCTTCGGCCTTGACGCCGAAGGATTTGGCGATGCGGTCGGCCTCTCCACGAACCCGCTGCACGCCGCGCGCCGCAATGACGAGGTCGGCGCCCTCGGCCGCGAGGCCCTCGGCGATCGCAAGGCCAATGCCGACGCTGCCGCCGGTGATCACGGCGACTTTCCCCTTGAGTCCAAGGTCCATATTGCCCCCTGCCCGCTGCTAACGTCGTCCTACCAGCACGTATAGCCGCCGTCAGCCAGCACGATCGACCCGGTCATCAGACTCGCCGCGTCGGAAGCGAGAAACATGACGACAGCTGCGATCTCATCCGGTTCGCCCATGCGGGCCATTGGCGTGCCGTCGATCCAGGCGTCGAACATGGGCTTATTGGTCTTCGCGAGCGCGGTCATGGGCGTATTTATGTAGGTAGGCGCAACCGCGTTGACCCGAACGCCGCGCGCGCCCCATTCCGCCGCGAGGGATTTCGTCAGATGATGCACGGCCGCCTTCGAAGCATTATAACAGGCCTGCGGTTGCGGCTTGTTGACGATGAAGCCGGACATCGAGCCGACGTTGATGATCGAGCCGCGCCCCGCCGCCAGCATGGGCCGGCCGAACGCCCGGCAACACCAGAAAACGCCGTTGAGATTGACGTCGATAACGTTGAGCCAGCCCTCGTCGGTCACGTCCTCCGCCGGGGTTTCGGATCGCGCGATGGCGGCGTTGCAGACCAGGATGTCGATGCGGCCCTTGTCCGCCATCACCCGCGCCGCGGCGGCGTCGACCTGCTTTGAGTCCGTGACCTCCATCTCGATGGTCTCGGCGGCGTAGCTTTTGGCTTTCATCGCGGCTTGCGCTTCCTGAGCGACCTTCAGATTACGGTCGGCGATATAGACATGGGCGCCCGCCTCCGACAGCGCTTCCACGCAGGCGAGGCCGATCCCCTGCCCGCCCCCGGTAACGACGGCGACGCGGCCTTTGAGATTGAAGCGCTCCAGATACATTGGGCCGAGGCCTCCGCGACGATGTCGTCAGCTCATCCAGTCGCCGCCGTCGACGTTGAGCGTCTGCGCGACGACGTATCGCTGTCAGACGAGAACGAGACACGGCGGCGCCCGCATGGTCATCCGGCGATCCCATTTCTGCCGAATGGCGCCCCGTCGCCGGCCGATGCTCATACTCGGCGAGCAGCGCCCCGCGCGGGTCGGATCGCTTCCGCTCAGGACTTGTCCGACAGGTAATCGGCTAAAGTCGACCGAACGCCTCGCGTCCAAAGTGAGGAGAGCCCTTCGGAAAATGCGCGTATGTAGCCTGAATTGTCCGCCAGACCGCCGAAGATGTGGCGGAGCTCGAGGAAGGCGGACGGATCGCTGCGCGCGCGCTTCGCCGCCATCTGAACAGTCTCCCAGCTCGGGTCGTTCGGCGCAATCGCCTTCCCGCTCTCGGTTTCGCCGTAGCAATAGCGGCACCAGAGGGCCGACACGAGCGCCAGTCCGCGGACGGACGCGCCGGCTTTCAGACGATCGGCAACCGTGGGCAGGATGAACTTCGGCTGGCGGTTCGAGCCATCGAAACAAAGGCGCTGGATCGTGTCGCCGATCTTCGGGTTGGCGAAGCGGCGCGCAATCAGCTCGCGATAGCCATCGAGGCTGGTGTTCGGCGGCGGGGGAACAACCGGTTGGATCTCGCTTTTGGTCAGCTTTTCGAGGACCGCGCGGATCTGTGCGTCCCCCATCGCCTCGTGAACAAAATCGATGTCAAGAAGCCCGGCCGGATAGGCG
>CAVZJI010000020.1:0-43144 GCA_963775405.1 uncultured Alphaproteobacteria bacterium | reverse complement strand
GTTGCCGCATATGGGCAACCCGACCGGCACGCCGAGCGCGATTCGGCCCGACGGCTCGACGCTCAGGCCTGGTCCGCGCCAGCCGACCGGGGGCGATTACGAGGCCTGGAGCCCCGGCCCCTGAGGCGAGCCGCCTTCATTCCGCCGCCCTTCAGCAGCAAAGCGCCCGCCATGGACCTCTTCCGCTTGGCCCACGCGATCCGACGTCGCGCCTGTCCCGCAATCGCGGGGATGAGGCCAATGCTTGCCGGCGCGGCGCTGGCTTTCGTTTCGGCGCTGACCGCGCCCGATGCGGCGCTCGCCGACAAGATCAGCAATCCGATCGCCGTTTTCAACGGCCTCGACAAGATCACCGGCCGCATCATTTCGTTCGAAGTGGCGATCAACGAGACGGTGCAGTTCGGCGCGCTGCAGATCACCCCGCGGGTCTGCTATTCGCGCCCGCCGACCGATGCGCCGCAGACCGACGCTTTCGCCCAGGTCGACGAGCTCGACGAACAGAAGCAGATCAAGCGCATTTTCTCAGGCTGGATGTTCGCCGACAGTCCGGGTCTGCACGGCGTCGAGCATCCGATTTTTGATATCTGGCTGACCGCATGCAAAGGCGGCACGGTGGTCATTCACGATACGCCGGAGGCCGAGGCCTCGGCGCCGAACCCGGACGAAAGTCCGCCGACCGACATCGGGACCGATGCGGCGTCTCCGGAACAACCGACTCCGCCGCCGCAACCGGCGAAGAAGAAAAAGCCCAAGCCTCCGACCGTCATTGCGGCGCCGGATCCCGGCGCGGACGCGCGCCGTTCGACCGCCGCGCCCCAAACGCCGGCTGGCAACGCGCGCGTGCGCTGACCTTGGCCGCCGCGTCGATCCTGAGGTAGCATTAGGCGAAACGTCCCTCGGCGCGCGCCGGTTGTCCCGGCAGCGGCGCCCGAGGGAACAGAGGAAGCGCCATGACCGCCATTCGCGCCGCCATCAAGCCGACCCGACGTCCCGGCGAACTCGGCGTTCACTCCGTCGACCGGTTTCATTTCGCTGTTCCCGATCTCGCGATCGCCAAGAATTTCTACGGCGAGTTCGGCCTTGAGATCGACGAGAAGGGCGGTCTTCTCGCCATGAAGACCCCCGGCAATCCGCATGTCTGGGTCACCCTTGGCCAGGGTCCGCGCAAGAAGCTTGGACATATCTCGTTCGGCGCGTTCGACGACGATTTTGATCGCTTCGCCGAGCGGCTTGAGAAGCTCGGCGTCAAGCGGCTCGATCCCCCGCCCGGCGTCGAAACGAACGGCTTATGGTTTCACGATCACGACGGCAACCTGGTCGAAATCAAGGTCGCGACGAAATCCTCGCCCAGCGAGAAGTCTGATTTCTCAGACGTCTCCGTCGGCCCAGGCGCAGCGCGGCGCGCCGTTTCGACGTGACGTCAAGCGCGTCATGCCCCGGCGCCTCGCGCATGTCCTCCTGTTCACGCGCGACGTCGAGAAGGCGGTTCAGTTCTATACGCGCACGCTGGGCTTGCGCCTTTCCGACCGGTCCGGCGACGGCATCGCCTTTCTGCACGGCATCCACGGCAGCGACCATCATATGATCGCCTTCGTCACCTCGAGCGCGCCGGGCCTGCACCATTTGAGTTGGGACGTGGGCTCTGTCGACGACATCGGCCGGGGCGCCACGCATATGCTGGACAAGGGGTTCTCGCGCGGATGGGGCCTCGGACGCCACGTCCTGGGCTCCAACTTCTTCCACTATGTCGGCGACCCGTGGGGCAGTTTCAGCGAATATTCGGCCGGCATCGACTTTGTGCCAGCCGATTGCGACTGGAAGGGCGGCGACCACGCGCCGGAGGATTCGTTCTACGTGTGGGGACCGAATCCGCCGGACTATTTCACGCATAATGCGGAAGCGTGAGGCGCGCGCTCACAACGCATCCAGTTCCTCGGTCCCAAAGCCGGCCGGCAGGACAATTTCGAGCAATTCGCAATCGTCGGAATAACCGCGCACCGCATGCTTTACGCGCGGGGGCTGTATCCAGCAGCTCCCTGCCTCAAAAGTATGGACGCCTTCGCCTTCGAATTCAGTCTTGTACCAGCCCTTGAGCACATAGATCATTTGAAAGTCGACTTCGTGATAGTGCGGTGTCGACGCCTCTTTCGGCTCGAACGGGGGAACAAAGCGGATCACATGCGCCTGCACCATGCCGCCGGAGGCAGCCGCGATACCCAGATCGCGGTATTTCGCGTATTTGCGAAGCCCCTCCACAAAATCGGCCTCGCGATGATGACTGACGGTGAACCTTTGCTTCGGCTGCGGCTTCCGACTGGCGGCTGGTCGCGCGATTGTCTTCGCGTTGGAGGCTGTCGCGGGTTTCGCCTTGGCTGACTTTGCTTTGAGCGTTCCTCTTGCCATCAGACCCCTCCTGCTTGCGTCCAGGTTTCTTAGCGGATCGGGATGAGAGCGGGAAAGGTCAGACAGCCGTCAATAGGTACTTATGCCTATGTGCACCGTTGGTCGTGAGCCCTCTCCATTGGCTGGCGGCGGACCAGGAAAGGCGGCGCGACCATGCGGCGGATTATCATTGAGGAGAACTGACGATGAAGCCCGTGCACCCGGCAGGCTCCTTCGACGGGAAATACAGACGTGCAAGCTCTCGGCTAATGCGCTGGCGCTGGCGCTCCGAGTCAGCTCCGGCCGCATCACCGACATCCTGAACGGAAAGCGCGGCGTGTCCCCGGAGACCGCAATGCGCCTGGCTCGTTATTTCGGTAACAGCCCGCGCTTCTGGCTCAATTTGCAGACGACATACGAGCTGGAGGTCGCCGAGGCGGAGCTCGGCGAACGGATCGCCGCCGAAGTCGCGCCCGCGGTCGCATGATCGGCGCGAGTCGGACAGGCGCGCAAAACCCTCATCCGGTCGGCTTCGCCGGCCACCTTTTCCCCGGGGGAGAAGGGATGCGCGCTACCGCCACATCAGCCAGGCCGTGCCGGCCGCAAGCGTGATCACCGTCAGCGGCGCGCCGACCTTGAAATAGGCCCAGAAGCTGATCGGCATGCCTTCCGCGCGGGCGCGTTCGGCGACGATGAGGTTGGCGACCGATCCGAGAAGGGTGAAGTTTCCGGCCAGCGTCGAGCTCATTGCGACCACGAGCCAGGCGCGCTGCGGATCGGGGAAAGTCGGGATGAACGGCCGCAGCGCCAGCACCGCTGGCACGTTGCTGACGATGTTGGACAGCACCGCGGTGAACAGCGACAGGCGCCAGACCATATCGAGGCCGAGCGCCTTCGCCATCGCGATCCGGTCCGGCGTCAGCAACGCCTTTTCCGCGCCAGCGACCACGACGAACATGCCGGCGAACAAAATGAGCAGCGGACCGTCCAGCTCGCGGTAGATGCGGTGAGGCTTGATCTGGCGTGTCAGGAGCAGGAACGCGCCGCCCAGAATGGCGGCTTTCGCAGGGGGAACGCCGGCGAAGAAGGCGATTGCGAGCGCGACGCAGACGAAGCTCGCCTTGACGACCTGACCGTTATGCATGTGGCCGCGAAAAAGATGCGGCTCAAGCTCGCCCTTGAACGCGAACTCCTGCGCGTAGACGAGGCGCACCACGACGACGACGGCGACGAGGCCGAAGGCCGCGACGGGCGCAAGCGCGGCGGCGAAGGCCGGATAGGGGATCCGGGAGAGCGTCCCGATCACCATGTTCTGTGGGTTTCCGGTGATCGTCGCCACGCTGCCGCAATTGGAGGCGGTCGCGACCGCGACCAGATAGGGCAGCGGATTGCGGCCGAGCGAACGGACCACCTGCAGCACGATTGGCGCCATCACGAGGCAGATCGCATCATTGACCAGAAAGGCCGACAGAACGCCCGCCAGCACCGTCACGATGACGAGCAGGACGAACGGCGCATGCGCATATTCGATGGCGAGCGCGCCCAGCGCCCGGAATGCACCGGACACCTTGAGGTGCGCGACCACGATCATCATGCCGAGCAGAAGCGCGATGGTGTCGAAATCGATGGCGCGGAAAGCTTCCTCGAGGCTCAAGGGGCCAAGCGCGATCATCGCCGCGCCGCCGAGGAAAGCGATACCTGCGCGGTCGAGACGCAGTCCCGGAATGCGGCCCGCCGCGACGCCAACATAGGTCAAAACGAGGATGATGAGCGCGGCGGCGCTTTCGGGAGTCATTCGCAGGAGCATTGATGGAAGGCCTGGGTGACAAATGCAACTGATGGCGCCCGCACTCGGAGGGTGTTAGATGCTGCGCGTCTTGCCTCTGCCAGTGCACCCCCCATGCGCAAACGCGCAGATATTCTTCTTGTGGAACGCGGTTTCTTTTCGAGCCGGGCGCGCGCCCAGGCGGCGATCGCGGCTGGACTGGTCAGCGTCGACGGGGTCGCGCTCAAGAAAGCCTCGGAGGGGGTCGCGGGAGATGCGCCGATCGAAGCCGCCGCGCCCCACCCCTGGGCGTCGCGAGGCGGGGTCAAGCTCGCCGCCGCGCTCGACGCCTTCGCCCTCGATCCTACGCGCCTTGTCTGCCTCGACGTCGGCTCGTCGACCGGAGGCTTTACCGATGTCCTGCTTGCGCGCGGCGCGGCGAGGGTCATCGCCCTTGATGTCGGGCACGGACAGCTCGATCCGCGCCTCGCAGCGGATCTCCGCGTCCGTCCGCTCGAAGGCGTCGACGCCCGCGCCGTTACAGCTGAGATGCTCGGTGAACATCCGGAGGCGCTCGTCCTGGACGTGAGCTTCATTTCGCAACGCTTGGTTCTGCCGCATGTGCTCAAGCTCGCCGCAGAGCGGGCGTGGCTCGTCAGCCTCGTCAAGCCGCAGTTCGAACTCAGCCGGAGCAATCTCGTCAAAGGGCGGGTTAAAGACGAGACGGCGCTCAATCGCGCGTGCGAGGGCGTGCGCGCGGCGGTCGAAGCAGAGGGCTGGACCGTGCTCGGTCTGATGCCGTCGCCGATCCTCGGCGGCGCCGGGGCGCGGGAATTTCTGATCGCCGCGCGCCGTGGCTGAGCCGGTTGAAGAGGTTTCAGTCGTCGCGCTCGACGCCCATGGGCATGGCCTCACCACGAATGGCGTGGTCGTTCCCGGCGCCCTGCCCGGCGAGCGGTCGCTCATCGAGCCTGACGGCAAGCGCACCGAGCTGGTCGAGACGCTCGACCCTTCGCCCCAACGCGCGCAGCCGATCTGCCCGTGGTTCGGAACCTGCGGCGGCTGCGCCGCGCAGCACATGTCTGCTTCGCTCTATCACGCATGGAAGCGCGGCCTCGTGGTCGAAGCGCTCGAGCGTGAGGGCGTCGCCGCCGAGGTCGGCGACTTGGTCGACGCGCATGGCGCGGGGCGGCGCCGCGCGACCTTTCACGCCCGCTTTCCCCATGGCCAGCCCGACGAGATCGGCTTCATGCGCGCGCGCTCGCACGACATCATCGCCATCGACGATTGCCCCCTGTTCAGCCCTGGCATGGCCGGCGCGATTCTAGCCGCGCGCGCTCTCAGCGGGGATCTCCGCGGGTTGATGAAGCCGCTCGACATCGGCGTCACCGCGACGCTGGACGGGCTCGATGTCGATCTGCGCGGCTCGGGGCCGCTCGGGCGCGCCGAGATGGAGAAGCTGGCGCGGACGGCGGAAGCGCTCGATCTTGCGCGCGTCTCCAATCACGGCGAGATCGTGATCGAGCGCCGGCCGCCGCGCGTCGCGTTCGGCGAGGCGCTGGCGCGGCTGCCGCCCGGCGGCTTCCTGCAAGCAACCGAGGTAGGAGAAGCATGGCTCGGCGAGTTTGCCGAGCGGGCGCTCGCGGGCACAAAAAAGGTCGCGGACCTGTTCTGCGGCGCGGGCGCGTTCGCGCTGAGGCTCTCCCGCAGCCATGAGGTGTTCGCCGCCGACGCTGACCCTGCCGCGATTGCCGCGCTCGTCCGCGCCGCGGCCACGACGCCGGGCCTGCACAAGCTCGCCACGGAGACCCGCGATCTCTTCCGCCGTCCGCTGCGAACGGATGAACTCGCCGCGTTCGACGCGGCGCTCATCGATCCGCCACGCGCCGGCGCGCTTGAACAGGCGCGCGCCCTCGCCGCCGCTCATCTGCCGCTTGTCGTATCCATCTCGTGCAATGCGGCGACTTTCGCCCGCGATGCGCGCATTCTCATTGACGGCGGCTTTCAAATTGAGTCCGTGACCCCGCTTGACCAGTTTCGCTTTTCTGCCCATGTCGAAATCGCCGCCGTCTTTCGCCGACCGAAGCTGAGGGCGCGCGCGCGGAGGCTCCTCTAGGTGGACGCGACGAAGAGAGAAACCACTGTCGCCGGCCTGCAGAATATTGTGGGCTCGCGGCATGTGATGACTGACCCCGCGCTCTTCGCTGGCTCGCTTGTCGAGCCACGGAAACTCTACACTGGGAAAGCGCTTGCGCTGGTCCGACCGGGTTCGACCAAGGAAGTCGCGAGCGTCGCGGCGTTCTGCAACGAGGCGCGGATTGGCATAGTCCCGCAGGGCGGCAACACCGGTCTTGTCGGCGGGCAGACGCCCGACCTGAGCGGCGAAGAAATCATTGTTTCGACCCAGCGCTTGCGTGCGATCCGCGAGGTCGACATCGACAGCAACGTGATGATTTGCGAATCGGGCGTCACGCTCGCTGAGGCGCAGGCTGCGGCGCTCGCCGCCGACCGGCTTTTTCCCCTGTCGTTGGCGTCGGAAGGCAGCTGCACCATCGGCGGCAACATCTCGACCAACGCCGGCGGCCTGAACGTGATCGCCTATGGCAATACGCGCGATCTTGTGATCGGCGTCGAGGCGGTGCTCGCCGATGGCCGCATCGTCAACGCCTTGAGCAAGCTGCGCAAGGACAATACCGGCTATGACGTCAAGAGCCTCTTTATCGGCGCCGAAGGAACGCTTGGCGTCGTCACCGCCGCTTCGCTCCGCCTCTTTCCCAATCCGCGCGCGCAGGCGACGGCTTTCGTTGGCCTCAAAAGCCCCGAAGACGCGCTGAAGCTCTTGAGACTCGCCCGCGAGCGCATCGGCGCCGCGATTACCAGCTTCGAGCTGATCGGGCGCAACGCTTACGACATCGGGCTGCGCCACGGCGGCGCGCGCGCGCCGCTGCAAGGCGCGCACGACTGGTACGTTCTCATCGAAGCGTCCTCCCAGGCGCCGAGTGGGCTCGATGAAGCTTTCGCCGGCGCGCTCGAGGCGGCGCTCGAGCAGGGCGTCATTGAGGACGCCTCGATCGCCGCCTCGCTCGAGCAGCGTGCGGATTTCTGGCAGTTGCGCGAGTGCCTGTCCGACGCCCAGAGCAAGGAAGGCGGTTCGATCAAGCACGACGTGTCCGTCGCGGTCGGCCTCGTGCCGACCTTGATCAGGGAGGCGACGCCCGCGGTCGAAGCGTTCGCGCCAGGGGCCCGCGTGGTCGCCTTCGGCCACCTCGGCGACGGCAACATCCACTTCAACGTGTCGCAGCCGGTCGGCGCCGACAAGCAGGCTTTTCTCGATCGCTGGGACGCGATGAACGAGATCGTGCACGGAATCGTCGCGCGCCTCGGCGGCTCCTATTCCGCCGAACACGGCGTGGGCCAACTCAAGCGTGAGCTGCTCGCCCGTTGGAAGGACCCGGCTTCGCTCGCCGTCATGCGCCAGATCAAGGCGGCGCTCGACCCGAACGGGGTGATGAACCCGGGCAAGGTGTTATGAGGCCGTGCTGCGCCGTCATTCCTTGCCCATGACCGCCAGCGCCTGCTCCAAAGGCGCGGGCGAAGTGCGAAACAGGCCGGAATAGGGATTGGAAAGGTCCAGGATCAGCAGGACGGCGGTCGCGACCGCTATGGAGCCTACAGCCAACGCGATCACCGACGTGACAGTGGCGCGCGACGTCAGCCCGAAGCCGCAGAAAAGACAGACAACCCATCCCACGACGGTCAGCAAAAGTGGATAGGAAACTGGGGCGGAGAGCGCGAAGGACATCTGCATTCGCGCCTCAGTGACCGCGTCGCCCGCTGACGTCGCAGCGGCGAGCGCCTGTTTTTGCTGGTCGGTCGAGGGATGGAGGCCCGTCAGCGTCTTGTCCCGGGCCCGCATGTTCTGAATCGCCGAGGCGAAGGTGTCCGCAGCAAAATCGCGGTCGCTCTCGCTCGCGCTCGCGCCCCAAACCTGATCGATGCTTTTCGCCAGCGCTTCTCGGAGCTGCGCGCGCGCGGGGCTCGCCTCCGGCCCATAGTCCGACAGCGCAAGGTCGAGCTGCATGATCTTCGACGCCAGCGTCTGGATCTGGATATTTTGGCCTGAGTACACGCCATACGCCGTCCAGATCAGAAGGCCGGTCACCAGGGCGCATAATAGCGTCAGAAGCCCGACGACCGCGCCGATCATATCCCGCGAGCCGCCGGTGGTGTGATGCTCGGGCAGCGCGCGCTGCAGGACAAGGCCAAGCAATCCGCCGGCGAACATTACAGCCGCGACAGCAAGCGCGAACCTATCGGAACTCATTCCCACTCCTTGGCAAGATCGCGGCAGTTAGCCGCTGCGCGCCGCAAACGCAACCGCGGCGGAGCCCGCGTTCACCGCATCGCGGGCCGCGGTCGGAATGGCGCGAATCATGTCGACACGATAGTGTCGCGGCGCATGAATTGTTCAGCGCGGAAGTCGGATGGCGCAGGCGCTCCAATGGCGGCGATGGGAAAGTTCGATGAGCGACGGCAAGGCCCCATGCGGCGACACGCCGCGGGCTTAAGCGCGCTTCTTGTGCTCGGCTCCGGCGCGTGCAAACGGGACCGCTTCGGCAGCCTGCGCGCCGAAGGATTTCGACAGCGCCAAATTTACTGTCTGCACATTCGATCCGCGTCATGACGACATTCGCCTGTTCCTGAGCGGCCCGGACGACAAGCCCTACGGATCGCTGGGCGCGCTCGCTGCAGCGCTGAAGCAGAAAGGCGACAAGCTCGCGTTCGCGATGAACGCGGGCATGTTCGGGCAGGATCAATCGCCGGTTGGCCTCTACGTTGAAGACCGGCGCAAGCTGCATGAGGCCGACACGCGCGGCGGCGCGACGAATTTTCATATGAAGCCGAACGGCGTGTTCTGGATCGGCGACGGCGTGGCGGGCGTGACGGAGACCAGCCGCTATCTCGCGAACACGCCGGCCGCGCGTTACGCGACGCAATCGGGGCCGATGCTCATCATCGACGGGAAGATTCATCCGAAAATCAGGCCGGACGGCACCTCGCAAAAAATCCGCAACGGCGTCGGCGCGTGCAAGGGAGGCGCGGTCACCTTCGCCATCGCCGACGACCCCGTGACCTTCGACACGTTCGCGCGGCTGTTCCGCGACGGCCTGGGCTGTCAGAATGCGCTCTTCCTCGACGGCTCGGTCTCGTCGCTCTATGCGCCGGAACTCAATCGCGACGACGAACCGGAGGCGATCGGGCCGATTGTCGGCGTCGTGCAGTCCGGAGCGGGGGAGAAGCAGTAGCCGCGCCGACCGGAGCGAGGGCGCGGCGATCCAGAGGCGCCGGGCGCCCTCCCGGCCCCCGGATCGGTTCGCTGACGCTCGCGACGGGCCTAGTCTGGCAACCCCGCGTTGCTCAGTGAGTCACCCAGCCTCGACGCAAGCTCCGGCGCGCAGTCGACACCGGCGAACTGCCGGCTGAAACGGAAGTTCGGCTGCAATTCGAGCACGCGCGCAGCAGCGCGCTTTGCCACGTCAAGCCGGCCCAGCGCAACGAGCGGCCCAATCAGAATGACATAGTTGATGCTGTGACCGGGATTCGCCTGCACCGCCCTCTAGGCGGCCTTTGCCGCCTCGTTCGGCCGGCCCAACAAGAAATGCCCGAGGGCTTGCGAGCCGAGCGCCGCAAACGCCCACAGAGTCAAACGGGCTGAGGCGCATCGCCCGCTCACCACACTCGATCGCCGGCTGCGCCGCTGCAGCCCAGCTGTGGATGACGCTCCCAAAAATATAGGTGAGCGCGGTGGAAGGGCTGAGCACAAGAGCCGTCTCGAGAGCGGCAAAGGCGGCTTCGCGATCATGTCCGTCCATGCCAAGACAGAAACCGGCGAAGGTGAGCGCCAGCGCATCGTCTCGGCCGTGCTCCAGCGCGAAGCGCGCATGGCGCAGCGACGCCGTCCGATCCTCCTCCCGCAAGCCGGCGCGCAGAAAGCGATTGTGATGGCACATCGCGGCGAGCCCGTGGGCGAACGCATAAGCAGGGTCGAGATCCAGCGCACGTCGCAACAGCGGCAGAGCGGAAGCGGCTCGATCGGGCATGCCGGAATCAACATCCGGCTGGGCGTGAAGAACGAGCTCGTAGGCATCGAGACTGTCCGGCCGCTTGCGCCGGATCCGCTCGACCTCGGCTCGGCGCAAGCTCGGCTCAATGGCGGCCACGACCGCGAGCGCGATCTCATCCTGTAGCGCGAAGACGTCACTGGGCATGCGGTCATAACGCTCGGCCCAGATACGGACGCCGCTCGTCGCATCGACGAGTTGGGCGCTGATGCGCACGCGACCTTCGTTTCGTCGCGCGCTGCCCTCGAGCACATAGCGCACGCCGAGATCGCGGCCCACCTGCTTCGCGTCGGCGCAGCGCCCGCGGTAGACAAAGCTGGAGCTGCGCGCGATCACAAACAACCACTCGATGCGCGACAGGCCGGTGATGATGTCATCCACCATGCCGTCGGCGAAATAATCCTGTCCGGGGTCGCCGCTCAAATTCGAAAACGGCAGCACCGCCACCGAAGGCCTATCAGGAAGTCCAAGCGGCGCCGGCTTGAGGGGGTCGGCCTGTGAATTATTCTTTGTGATTGCGGGGCCGACGTAGCGGTAGCCACGACGCGGCAACGTTTCGATCCAGCCCGCCTCTCCACCCGCCTGCTCGATCACGCGGCGGAGCGCAGCAATTTGAACCGTCAGGTTATTGTCTGCGACAGCAAGTCCCGGCCATTCAACTTCAATCAGCGCTTCCTTGGAGACCGGAGCTTCCCCTTGCTCCAATAGCAGCCTCAGCAGTGCAACCGCACGCTGTCCCAGCATCGTGGGCTGGGCGCGATGAAACAGAATCCGGGCCTCCGCGTTGAGGCAGAATTCACCGAAAAGACTACGTAACAGACATGGATTAAGGAGCGCTGATTAGGAATCATTTTGTAACATTTTAGGAACGGTTTCACGACTTTAGGGGATGGACGGATCATCCTTCACGGATACGGCCGCAAACGCGCCGCACCATGGAGGAGCAGAGATGAGCGCGAAGGCGATTATCCGGATGCCGGGTCAGGGCAAAGAAGTCAGTTTGTCTGGTCATCCGATGGCTTTCCTTGTGACCGGAGACGACACCAGGCACACGTCCATGTTCGATTGGACCATTCCGCCCCACTTTTCCACCGGCCTTCATGTTCACCGCGTCCAGGAAGAAACCTTCTACGTGTTGGAAGGCGAGTGCGAGTGGCAGGTGGGTGATCAGCGGGTTCGGGCGACCGCTGGGACATACCTGTTTCTTCCACCCGGAGTGCCCCACAACATCGCCAACGCAACAGACAAGCCGACGCGCGTTTTAATGACGGTGTCGCCGCCGGGGCACGAGCATTACTTCGAAGAGCTTGCGGATACCCTCGCACGCGGCGGCGCAGCAGTTCCGGCGAAGATTGCTGAACTCCGCGCGCGTTACGACACGGATCAGCTCTCCGCGCTGAAAAACTAGCCATTGCCGCTCATGGGAACAGGCCGCGCATCTGCTTGGCCTTCACCACCCGCTCAACCCCGATCGCCATCGCCGCGGTGCGATTGGAGACCCCATCGCGCTTGGCGCGAGCTACGACCATCGCCCAGGAGCGGTCGAGCGCCCGTTCCAGCCGGTCCATCACCTCCTCGCGCGACCAGAAATATTGCTGAAGATCCTGCACCCACTCGAAATAGCTGACGATGACGCCGCCGGCATTGCACAAGATGTCGGGGATGACGAAGATTCCGTCGTTGCGCTCGGCGAGCACGAGGTCGGCTTCGGGGGTGGTCGGGCCGTTTGCGCCTTCCGCGATGATGCGGCAGCGCAGGCGTCGTGCGAGATCGGCGTCGATCACCCGTTCGACCGCGCATGGCGCGAGCACGTCGCAGGGCTGCTCGAGGAGAACGCGCGGGCTGATAGTGGCCTCACTTGAATAGCCGGCGAGCTCCCCGTTCCGTCCGGCGTGGGCGGCAAGCGCCTTCACGTCGAAGCCCTTGGGGTCGTAATAGGCGACGGAATGGTCGCTGACGCCGATCACCTTCACGCCGCGCGCGGCCAACCCCATCGCAGCGTGCGAGCCGACGTTGCCGAAGCCCTGGATGATGGCGGTCGCGTCGCTCGGCGCAATGTCCAGGGCGTCAAGCGCGCGAAAGGCGAGAAAGGCTACGCCATGACCTGTCGCCTCGCGCCGCCCCAACGTGCCGCCGGAGCCGACCGGCTTGCCGGTGACGATCTCCGGCACGGTCACGCCCTGGTACATTGAATATGTGTCCATGAACCAGGCCATCACCTGTTCGTTGGTGCCCATGTCCGGCGCCATGACGTCCGTCCGCGGGCCGACGAACGGAATCATCTCCTGCATGTAGCGGCGAGAGAGGTTCTCGAGCTCCTTCGGCTTGAGCGCGCGCGGGTCGACCGCGACGCCACCCTTGCCGCCGCCAAAGGGAAGATCGGCGAGCGCGCATTTCCAGCTCATCCAGATGGCGAGCGCGGCGATCTCGCTGATGTCGACATTGGGCGCGAAGCGCGTGCCGCCCTTGGCGGGACCGAGCGCCAGATGATGCTGGACCCGGTATCCGATGAAGACCTGAGTCCGATTGTCCTCCATTCGAACCGGACACGTGACGACGATCGCGCGCTTCGGATAGAGCAGCCAGTCGCGCTCGTCCTCTTGGATGCCGAGGTGGTCGGCGATGACCGTGAGCTGATCGCGGGCCATTTCGAACACCGGGCCGGTAAAGAGGCTGCTCACATCCGTTCTCCCGCCCGCATGTCGCCGCGGACAGCCGGATGATAACCGCCGCCGGAGCCGGGGAACTGAAAATCGCCATACGGACCGGGTCTAGGCGGGGCCTCATCGCGGCGCTCGCCGCGGCCGCGGCTTGACTTCGCGCCGAGCCTGACTATTTTGCCGGCCAACAGTGGCCTGCGACCTTCGCGGGCTTTTTTTGGCGCGTCCGGCGCGCCTCGCTTTAAGGACGCTCCGCCATGGCCAAGGCCGCCTCGCTTAAGATCAAGCTGCTCTCGACCGCCGACACCGGCTATTTCTACGTGACCAAGAAGAACGCCCGCACCAAGACCGACAAGCTTGCGTTCAAGAAATACGATCCGGTCGCGCGCAAGCACGTCGAATTCAAGGAAACGAAGATCAAGTAGGCGGACTTTCAGCGTAGCAATCGAGGGCGCCTTCGCGGCGCCCTTTTTATTTTTGAGCCGCTCGATTGCGCCGCTATGCCTGACAGCGCCAGTTCATTGCGGGGCCGTCAGCTTGGCGGATACGTCGCCCGGAATGATCGTGAAAACCAGGGTCGTGGGAACTTCCTTTGGCCCAAACGGTCCGGGGACGGCGTTCTTCACCGACGGAAGGCTTCTCAGATAGGCGACGATGGCGTGCGCGTCGTCGGAGGATAGATGCGACAGCCCCTGCCAGGGCATGATCGGGGCGAGCCGGCGGCCGTCCGGCCGAATGCCCGCGGTGATGGCGGAGATGATCTGATCGTCGGTCCAATTGCCGAGCCCCGTCTCCTTGTCGGGCGTGAGATTGCGGCCGACAAAGGCGCCAAGACCCGGAATCGTGAACCCGACCTCAGAGCCCGCGAGCGTGCGGGAAAAGTCGGGTTTGCCGAGGAAGTAGCCGGGCGTGTGGCAGTCGTTGCAACTCGCGATGGTCACGAGATACTTGCCTCGCTCGATTTGGGATTCTTCGGCGGACGCTGCGGCGGCGCAGAAAATGGCGACCGCGGCAAGCGCGGGCATGCACAGGCTTCTCATAGGTCCCCTCCCTAACAGTCGATCGGCCGGCCAGAGCGCCCCACGACGCCATAATGTCGCCCATGGACCGAATCGGTGAGGTCCAAAGTCGCCCGGATGATTAAGCGCTAAACGAACTTGGCAATAGGCGCAATTGCGCTCGAACCGGCGGCATTATCCCTTGAGCTGCGCCAGCACGCCCGCAATGTCGCCCATGCCCCAATGCTCGGCGATCTTGCCGTCGCTTAAGCGAAAGATGTCGCACGAGGTGAAGGAGAGATGCTTCCCGGTCGGCGCGACGCCGTACAGCGGCCCCTGTTGCGTCCCCTCGTAGAGAAAGCTCGCCGCGACCTTGTCGGCGTCAGCGAGACTCGCCTGGATGGAGACCTTGAGGTCGGGCAGACCCTTAAGCCGCGCCGCAAAGAAATTGACCGTCGCCGTCTTCGACGGCACGCCGGCGGGAGGAGACGCAGCGGCGCTCAGCTGGTGATTGACATAATCGTCCGCAAACAACGCGGCAAACGCGTCGAGATCGTGGGCGGTCAGCGTCTCCGCGAAGCGCTCGACGATCGAAACGCTCGCCGCCGTCGCTCGCCTGACGAACGGCGCCGCGCCAAGCGCCGCCGCGCTCAGTATCAAAGTTCTGCGTCGCAAGTTGGCCTCCTTCGATCTGATCGCTTCCTCTGGAACACCGGCGGGCGAGCATGGCGCCGTCGGGCGCCCTTTTTGGCGCCGTAACCTTCTCTTGTCGCGATCCTGATCGACGCTAGACGCCCGCAGGAACTTTAGTTCCGCCACTCCTCGAAGACAATGAACGCACACGACGAGCTGCCGGACCGCGGAGGTTTTCGCCTACCGCCCCTCCTCCGGCTGATCCGCCGCATCGGCCGGGTCGGCGCCGTGCGAGCCGCCATGGCCCGGCCGCACGATCCGGTCGTCGCGCGCAGGCGGAGGCGCGGGCGACCAGGGACGGTTCTGAAGCGGGCTGCGGTCGCTCGCCAGCGTGAAGCCGTTGTCGCCCCATGTCAGGCCGACCGCGCCCAGAGCGCGCGAGCGCCTGTTCGTCGAACAGGAACTTCGCCTTGCAGCCGGCCGGCGCGCTGAGCGCGCTGACGACGACCTCGGCCCGCGCGCAGTCTTCGTCGAACGCGAGGCTGTCGAGGACGATTGAAAGCGATTCCCCCTCCGGCAGAGCGGCGACGCAGCCGAGGCGGTCGCAGGGCGCGTCGAAGGCGCGCGCCTGAGCGGGATCGCGCCCGTCGCCGTCGGCGGTCAGCCATTGCTCGGCGGCGAAGGCGTTGAAGCGCTTGCCGACCACCTCGAGCGCGCCGTCGGCGTCGCGAACCGCCGCCAGATCGCCGGATGGCGCGACGATGACGTCATAGCGCGGCCCCTGCGTCGCGCCGACGATCCCGATGAGCACGAGCGGAATGGCGCTGAGCCTGAACGTCCACGTCCGCCAGATGGTCGCGCTCATCACCGCGAGCGCGAGAAACGGCAGCGCGTAGGGCGCGAACGCCCGCAGATGCACCGTCGAAGCGGGGGCCTGCGCGATGAAGCGCGCGACCCACAGGATGAACTTGATGCCCGCCCCGACATAGATCCACACCGGCCCGTCGAGCCCCAGCGGATAGAGCGCAGCGCCGAGCAGCGCGCCCGGCACCGCGAAGACTTCGATGACGGTCAGCGTCAGCGGATTGCCGATCAGCACGTAGGGGCTCAGATCGTGGAAGTGATAGGCCATGAACGAGGCGGTGGCCGAGGTCGCGAAGGCGGTCGCGAAAAGAAGCGCGAGCGGCTTCTCGATGAGATGGGCGCCTAAAAACGCAGGCTTGGCCGCCGCGCCTCGCTTGGGCACGAAGGGGTCGGGGTCGATGTCGAGGGCCGCGATCCGCAACTCCATCACCGCAACCAGCGCGGCGACAGCGGCGAATGAGAGCTGGAAGCTGACGCCGAGAATGGCCTCCGGCTCGATGGCGACGACGGCGAGAACCGCGAAGGCCAGATTGCGCATGGTCAGCGCCCGCCGGTCCATGATCACGGCGCTGAGCACGATCAGCGTCATGATCAGCGCCCGCTCGGTGCCGACCCGCGAGCCGGTCACGATGTCGTAAAAGACCGAGCCCGCCATGGCGACCGCCGCCGCCCATTTCTTGATCGGATATTTGAGCGCCAGCGTCGGCGACAGCGCCAACAGCCGCCGGGTGACGATAAAGATGATTCCCGCCACCAGCGTCATCTGCACGCCGGAAATCGTGATGATGTGGAAGATGCCGGCCTCTCGAATGAGGTCCTTGGCGTCGTTGGAGAGAAAGTCGCGTTTTCCTGTGACCATCGCCGCCGCGATTGCGCCTTCGTCGCCGCCGATGATCGCATTGACCCTGAGCGCCAGACGGTTGCGCGCCTGATCGATCGCGGCGTCGAAGCGCTGGCGCCAACTGGCGTCGCCAGGCGGCGGCAGATGTTGGATCGGCCCGAGCGTCGAGCCGACCGCGCCGACGCCAGCGAAAAACGCGTCGCGGGCGAAATCGTATCCGCCCGGCAGCGACGCTCGCGAGGGCGGCAGCAGGCGCGCCTTGAGCTCGACATAGTCGCCCGCCGCGACGTCGGGCGTGTTGCGGGTCGTGACTCTGACCCGGCGCGGAACCTTCTCTTGCGGCATGCCGTCGGCGCTGACGACGCCGATCACCATGCGCGCGCCGACGGTTCTCAAGTCCACTTCCTCGACAAAGCCCTGCAGCGAGACGATGCGGATGCGATCGAGCACCGGCGCGGCGACGCGCGCGGTGCGCAGCGACATCGACAAGAAACCGGCGAACAACGCCGCGATTGCGAGCGAGAGGCCGAGAGCGAGAGGCCGGGCGCGGGAAAACCACGCGAGCGCGGCGAAGAGAGCGGTCATCAGCGCCGGCAGCCACATGACCGGCTCGCGGTCGGCGGCCAGATTGAGCGCCACTCCGCCCATCGCCGCGACCGGAATCCACAAGAAGAAGCGCCGCTGCTCGACCTCGCGCGCGAGCGCGTTCGAGAACGCGCTGCGCCAGTCCGGCGCCCACGCGGCCGCGCGGGTCCAGCCGGCCGCCGCGGCGAGAGCGCCAGTGCGCGCAGGGGTAGCCATCCGGGGACAGACTAACGCCAGTCTAACGCTGGGGAAAGGCGGCCGATTTGGCTAGGCGAGCCTAGTCCGCTTTACGCTTGGTCAGAGCGGTTCGGCCGCCTTCCGGGCGGCGGATCGGCCGCTCATGCGGTGGATTTGGATTTTCTTGGCGCCGTGGCCGTTTCGCTGCGAAAGCCCCCGCTCGGAGGCCTTGGATTTTCTTGGATTTCCTTGGATTCTCTCGTCCGAATCCAGCCTTTTCAATGGGTTACGCGGGATTTGTCGCGAACAATTTTTTCGTGCGCTTGGGTCCCTGACGTCAGCTGCGCCACGACGGTAAGCCTCGCTTTCGGCATGCAGGAGGGCGTGATTGCTCATGGGCTAAAGCTTACTGCGATTTCTGGTTTTCTGCAAGCAATTGTCGCCGTTCCCCTTCGGCCGCTTCAATCCAACAGCGCATACTAACCGACGCCCAGCGTGTTAAAGTCGTCGTCCAATACGGCCGAACGATAGAGACCGTCCTTAACTTCTCTTGGAGAAAGCCAATGCTCAGAAAGCGGGGCTGGGGTTTCATTTCCGTTTGGGCAAGCCTTCTGTTCGCAGCCCCGGCGTCGGCGGCGGTCACGTATGCGTTCACGAGTGACCAAGGAGATTTTACCTTCACCTCTCCCTCCTTTTTCGATGATGGAAAGATCCCTGGTCCTGGTGGTCTTGTCGTGAGCCACTCGGGGGACTTCGACGAAGTCTTGTTCAGAAGTTCCGACATCTTTCTTCTGAACGCAGCCTGCGAATCCGACGGTAATTGTTTCGACGCCACCTTTGGTGAAGACGGTATTTTCCTGCGCACCGGCACTTTCTTCGCCTCCGATGGCGACGCGAAAATCGTGATCTCAGGAAATCCGACCGCGACCCCGGTTCCTGAGCTTTCCTCGTGGGCCTTGCTGGCGGTTGGCCTCGCTGGCCTCGCCTTCGCGAAGAACCGCAGAGTTTCAAACAGCAGCGCCGGCGGCTCGGCCAAACTTACGCCAGCGCGAGCCTGGGCGAAGGCTCATCTGTAGACGCGGTCGGCGACCGCGTCTGGCCGCGCTCCAAAGAGCGTTCGGAAGAACGCCCGTCTGACAACGGGCTATGCAGCGTGGCTGGAGTCGCAACGCCTGATCTTGCGCTGGCGCCCAGCCGAACGCAGCGCGACGCGAGCGAACGCGTTGCAGCGACTATCCGCCGAGGAACTGCAGCAACAAACGGCTGACCGTCTCGGGCTGTTCCTGCTGAACCCAATGTCCGGCGCCATCGACGAGATGCGCGCCCCGCCATTGCGTACAAGCCGTGGCCTCCATCCTCTCAAGGGCGCCCGGAAACTGATAGACGCCCCAATCGCTCTTGCCGGCGATGAAACACGCCGGCACATCGATGGTGCGGCCGGAAAACGTTTCAAGCTCACTGAAATATTTGCCGGTAAGGCATCGATACCATTGCAGGCCGCCCTGAAATCCGGTTCGGGAAAATTCGTCGGCATAAACGGACAATTGTTCGTCAGTAAGCCATTTGCATGCAGCAACTTGCTCCTCAGACGGCATATGCTCGGCCGCCGTCTCCGCCATCCCCTTGGCGAGATCCATGATGTAGTAGGTCGGCATTTGCGCCAACTCGCGGGCCGTGAAAGAGGCGAGCTTGAATGGCTTGTTCCCCGTCCAGTCCGCACTCTTGTAATGATAATAGGCGCGCAGGAAAGCGTGGAGGCCTTGTGGAGCTCTCCACATATCATCGTTCGCTTCGCGCGTTTGGTAATATCGCTGGTAATGCTTCCGTGGAGGGTCAAGCCTCGCCAGATCCTCGAAAACGCTTGAGAGGTCAGGCGCAACGGACGGCGTCGGCTCCTCGGCAGTGTCAAACGGCAATTGCGGCGGGCCCCCGAAGGGAGCGCTCATCAGCGCCACGGACCGGAACACGTCGGGGCGGATGAGCGCGCAATAGGCCGCGACCGGCGAGCCGAAGTCATGCCCGACCACAGCGGCGACGGAACGATAGCCAAGCGCCGAGACCAAACCCAACGCGTCCCTGACAAGGTTGGCTAAGCGAAAGGAAGCAAGGTCGCCGTCGTAGGCGCCGTCCCATCCCGTCGTGCGCCCGTAGCCGCGTTGATCAGGGGCGACCACGTGATATCCCGCCGCCGCGAGCGGGCCCATGATTTTCCGCCAAGAATATGCGAGTTCCGGAAAACCATGGAGAAGCAGGATGAGGGGCCGCCCGTTGGTCTCGAAGCCCGCCTCGAGCATATGGATCGCGAGACCGTTGACGTTCTTGACAATGCGGGAGCGGACGCCGGCTGGCAGCGCGACCGTGGAACCGCCAATCGCCGCGGCGGAGACTGTCAAGCAAGTCTCCCACGGATCAGGTGAGGCGCGCTAAGCCCTATTCGTTTGATCGTCCTCACGAGCGCCGCAAGTCCCGATATTGCGTCGGCGTCAGGCCGAACGCAGCGCGAAAGGTTTTGTTGAAGGTGGAGAGGTCGCCGAAGCCGCTATCGAGCGCGATCGGCGATCACCGGCCGTCGCGAGGACGCAAGCGCGAGCGCGGCGCGGCGCAGCCGGGCGCTGATGAGATATTGATGCGGCGTCACGCCCGTCAGCCTGCGGAAGACGCGCAGGAAGTGGTACTTGCTCATGCCCGCGACCGCCGCCATTTCCTTGAGCTCGAGCGGTCGCGCCGCGTCGGATTCGACCAGTCGGATCGCTTCGACCACCCGTCTCGTCTCGCGCCCGGTCGGCGCGGCCGGAGTCCGTCGATCGCCGGTCATCAGAGCGATGACGCGCTCGATGATCCGCAACGCCAGTTCGTCTGAGCGCAGCGAAGACGGGGCGCAAGACAACGCCTCCATCTGCGCAATGATCGGCAGCGCTTTCGGCGACGGCGGCAGGCTCGGGGCCGAAAAGCGAAAGCGGCTGGTCGAGGCCGCGGCCGCCGCGATCTCGCTGAACTGCTCCTCATGAACATTCAAAGAAATGCAGCGATCGCCAATCCCATGCGCGTGGCCGCATTCGAAACATGAGCCATTGTTTCCGAGCAGCAATGCGCCGGGATAGAGCAGCCCGTGGCCGGCGTCCGAGCGATAGGTGAAGCTTCCCTCGATGACGGCCGAGACGCTGAACCCGTCGTGCCGCTCCTCGAAGGGCCGATCTGACGGCCCGGCGCGGCAGACGACTTCGTGCACGCTCCAGCCGTCTCCGGCCGCCAGCGTTCGGTTGGCGAGCGCCTCGTCAGGCGGCGTTTGGGACGCGCTAGCGCCAACGGATCGGACTTCGCCTTGCATGGCCTGAAGAATAGCAATTTTCCCCAAGCCGTGGAACGCCAGCGGAACTAGGGTTCCACCTCGACGAGGACGACCGCCCTAACCGGCTGGTCGGCTGCATCAGGAGAACCATTCATGTTCGATCACATATCGATCGGCGTTCGCGACATCGCGAAGGCCAAGGCGTTTTACGACGCGGCGCTGAAGCCGCTTGGATTGACCTGCCTCAGCGCCGACGAGACATCGCTCGGCTATGGCAAAGAGGCCGCCGGCTTCTGGATCCATGCAGGCGGAGCACCCGGTTCCCGACGATCCCAAGTCCGGGCTCCACTTCTGCTTCACCGCGCCGAGCCAGGCAGAGCGTCGCGGCGTTCCACAAGGCGGCGATGGCGCATGGCGGGCGCGACAATGGAAAGCCGGGCGTGCGCAAGGACTATGGGCCGAACTATTACGCGGCCTTCGTCGTTGATCCCGAAGGCTACCGGCTCGAAGCCTATTACGGGGGGAAATAACCGATGGCGACCATTCGATCCGAACTCAAAACCCGCGCGCCGGCGAGCGACGTCTGGTCGGCGATCCGCGACATCGGCGCGCTGCATACGCGGCTCGTCCCCGGCTTCGTCACCGACACGAAGCTCGAGCCGGGCGCGCGCATCGTGACCTTTGTCAATGGCGCGGTGTTGCGCGAGCCGATCGTCACGCTCGACGATGAGGCGCGGCGACTGGTCTGGACCCACGAGGGCGGCCGCGCCCGGCATTACAACGGCGCGCTTCAGGTTTCCGAGCTGGCGGACGGCTTGACGTCCGTTGTCTGGACCGCCGATTTCCTGCCCGATGACATCAGGCGGCTACATGTCGCAGGCGATCGAAGCGGGAATGGCGGCGATGCAGCAGTCGCTGGATCGGCTCGCGGCCTAGCGAAAGAGGTCGAGGCGCGGCGCCGAAAAACGGACGAGGCGACTTTGCATCCGGACCAATTCCCGCCTACCCTGAGGAAGGAGCCGGCATCGCGCTGAAGCAGGGCGCGACATACACCCCGGGAGACAAGTGCATGACCCTGACGGTTCCTCTCAGCGTCATCGCTCTTGTGTTGTCGCTAGCCCCGGCATGGGCGGCGGACTCCAGCGCCGAAGTCGACTTCTTGACCCGGGCCTCGAACAGCAATCTCTTCGCGATCGAGGAATCGCGGCTCGCACTCGACAGAACCCGCGACCCCAAGCTGAAGACCTTCGCGCGCCAGATGCTCAAGGACCATGAGGGCGCGCAGTCGGAGCTTCAAGCCACGGCCGAAGGATCGGGCGCGGCGGTTCCAACGACGCTCGACCAGGAACATCAGGCGCGCCTTAAGGCGTTGCGGAGCAAGTCCGGCGCGGACTTCGATAAGGCCTATGTCGCAGATCAGGGCGAAAACCACTCCAATGCCCTCACCCTCTATGCCGACTACATGCTGTGGGGGGAGTATGAGAAGCTTCACGCCTTGGCGATCAAGATGATCCCGATCACCGAGGCGCAGCTCAAGCAGGCCCAGGTCCTCGCTGGCGACTGATCCCGCGAGGCGCCCCCGGCTCTGGCGGATGCTCTGAGCTTTCTCTATTCTCGCCACGCGGGGAGGGCATCCGTTCATGGCGGGAAATCTGGACATCACCGGCTACGCCATCGTCTCCGACGACGACAAGATCGCCGGAGCCGATGGACTGACGCCGACTTCGCTGCGCAACGAAAAGGACTGGGAACTCTATCAGCGCGCGCAGGAGGTCGCGAACGTCGTCGTATTCGCGCGGCGCAGCCACGAGCTCGAGCCCAACGTCCACCGGAACGTGCGTCTTGTCGTTTCACGGGAGGCGCCGGGCCTCGAGCAGCGCCCGGACGGTTGGTGGTGGGACCCGAGGCGCGCGACCTGGGAAGAAGTCGCGGCCCGGATTCTGCCGACGGGCGGGAGCGTCGCCATAGGCGGCGGACAGGTGGTGTTCGATCTCTTCCTCATGATCGGCTTTGACGGGTTTCACCTATCGCGCGCGCATGGAGTCAAACTTCCCGGCGGACGGTCGGTCTTTTCCGCCTGCGATGCAGGCATTACTGCCGCAACCGTGCTCGAACAGCATGGTCTCAGCCTCAGCAAGACGATCCCTCTCGATCCCGCGCATAACGTCGAAATGACGGTGTGGCGGCGCGCGCCTAAGCCCCCGGCAGATTGAATGGCGTGATGATCTGAACCTGGGATGGCGGCGGCGCGGCGCTCTGCGGCAATACGCGATGCGCCTGCATCACGACGCGACAGGCCGAGCGCATGTCCGCGCGTAGGTCATGATGCAGCACCGCCGAGATCTTCCGTTCGCGTAGCAACGCAAGATTGTCAGCGTCGAGATCGTGGCCGACGAACACGCGACACGTTCGCCCAGTCGCTCGGAACGCCTCGACAACGGCGCGATTTCCGCCGCCGATCGAATAGGCGCCGACAATGTCAGGATTGGCGGCGAGCGCCTTGCGCACGAGCGCGCCAGTCGGTTGGTCGATGCCGAGACCTTCGCTCGCCTCGACAATGCCGAGATTGGGGTAGCGCGTGCGAAGCGCCCGCCGGAATCCAATTTCCCGCTCCTCCTCGCCGCGAAAGCGGTTGCTGCTCAATGTCGCCAGGATCTTCGCCTTCGCGCCGCCAAGCCATTCGCCGATCAGATAGGCCGCCGTCTCGCCCGCGGCGCGGTTGTCCATGCCGACATAAGCCGCGCGGCGGCAGTTCGGCACGTCGGTGACGAGCGTGACGACCGGGATTCCGCGTGCAACGACACGATCGACCGCCGAGGCGATCTCAGGCTCGTCCGGCGCTTTGAGAAAGAGCCCGTGCGTTCCCCGCGCGCCGATCCGGTCGATGAGCGCTGCCAGACCGGCAAGGCGGACGACTTCGCTGAAATGGTGGCGCGCGCGAAAGACCGCGGGCCGCAATGTCGGCATCTCATCCTCGAGCGCAACCCGCACCGCTTCGGAAAAGCGGTCCGGCGCCTGGATGACGACATCCACGACAAACTTGCGCCCCGTGAGGCCGGCTTGCTCGCTTTGCCCGCGTAATTCCCGGATCGCCTGCTTGACGCGCTCGGCGGTATGCCCACGCACGCCGCCCCGACTATTGAGCACGCGATCGACGGTCGCCTCGCTCAGGCCCGCCTGGAGCGCGATTTCCTTGACGAGAAAGGGGTGAGGCACGGGCGCCGGCTTGATGGGTTTTTGATGGGATCGGCGCAATAAACTTGCCGGTCTCAGCCCTTATACTCAGGCCCAGAAATGATTGCACGGAGGAAAGCTCATGAAGGACGACAACGCCAAGCGACTGAGAGCCAACCGGGTGTGGCTCACCGCCGACTCGTGCGACCTCGAAGAGTTCAGGGGCCAAGTCGAGCGCTCGCTCAACCGCGCCGATTATCCCTTCGCCCGCGACGTCGTATCGAACGTGCTCGTCTACGACGGCCTCGAGTCGCGCGCTGCAGCCGCTTCGCCCGAAACCCGCAAGGAATTGCTGGCCGAATGGGTCGACGCCTTGACCGACGGCCCCGGCATCATCGTCATCCGCAACGCATTCCCCGAACACGACGCGATCGATAAGTCCAACGCGCATTACTGGGCGATCATCGAGGAAGAGCGCCTGAGCAACGTGGGCGGCGGCGATCATTTCGCCAAGCGGCGGCGCCAACGACCGCATCTGGAATGCACTCGAGAAGCTGTGCCTGCGCGACCCTGAACTCTTCGCGACGTACTATGGCAACGCGGTCGTCGCGCTGGTGAGCGAGGCCTGGCTTGGGCCCTCCTATCAGATCACCTCGCAGCTCAACGTCGTCAATCCGGGCGGCGCGGCTCAGAGCGCCCACCGCGACTATCATCTAGGCTTCCAGTCCGCAGAGACGATCGAGCGCTTTCCCACCCACGTCCAACGTCTCTCGCCGGTGCTGACGCTGCAAGGCGCGATCGCTCATTGCGACATGCCGCTCGAAACGGGGCCGACGCTCTATCTGCCATTTTCGCAGAGCTACCTGCCCGGTTACATGGCGACGGCGCGGCCGGAGTTTCGCGACTATTTCGACAAGCATCACGTCCAGCTGCCGCTCGCCAAAGGCGACGCGGTGTTCTTCAACCCTGCCCTCTTCCACGCGGCGGGGACGAACCGCTCGAAGGACGTGCGCCGCATCGCCAATCTGCTGCAGGTCTCGTCGGCTTTCGGCCGGGCGATGGAGAGCGTCGACCGGCTCAAGATGAGCTTGCGCCTCTATCCGGCGCTCAAAGATCTCCTCGCCGATCACGCGATCACGGCCGGCGAGGCGGACAATGCTGTCGCTGCTTGCGCGGAAGGCTATTCCTTCCCGACCAATCTCGACCGCGACCCGCCGAAAGGCGGCATGGCGCCCAAGACCCAGCAGGACTTGATGCGCCAGGCGCTCAAGGAGAATTGGTCGCCGGAGGTGTTCGTCAACGAGGCTCAGGCGCAGGCCTGGCGGAAGCTGACTTGAAGGCAACCGGGGCAGTCCTCGTTTGCCCTAACTTCCCTTCGTGAACGTTCCCATCGCAGCAAGCACGATGGCTCCCAAGACCCAGCCGAGCACACCAAACACAATGAAGAAGAGGTCCTGCCCGTGGGTGAAGCCATTTTCGTTCTTTGTTATCAAAGAATTCGGAGAATTCCTTCTTCAGGGTGATGAAAGGCAGCAAGCGATTAACACTCGCGCCGAAGCACCAAAACGATCCGTGTTTTACTTTACCAGTCTCGTCCCTAACACCCTTGACCAAAAATCTCAGGACGATCGCGCCAATAATGGCAAGGCCGAGCGCCCACCAAAGCGCGCGAAACATGTAATATCCGATCCCGTAGCCTGCGCCCCAGCCCAGGACGTAGGATAGCGCGCGCTCCCCCCAGTCGGCGTTCTCGGCTGCGCGTACGCGCTCGGCGTAGTGGAACGCATCCGCCGCGTTACGATCGCCGGCGGCCGCGTGCGCCACAGCAAGTTGCTCATACGGATACGAGCTCTTGCTCTCATCGCTATGGGCCCAATTGTCCCACCAGGCGCGGTCGCGCTTAGCCATCGTTGATTCACCGAACCGGGAAAAGGTAAAGCCATCCAGACGCATTTTCGTCGGCCACGATTTCTCCCCATTATCCAGCAAACTCCCGGCACGCGCGTTGTGTAAGTCTAACTCCTTAATGGTCGGCTCATCGTCCTTGGCGCCGACCTTGATGTACCCGACGACGACGGCGTCCCCGAGGTTGACTCTGCTTATCCTGGCGCCGCGGAGATCGAGATTTTCGTCGACCCGCAAGGACGGGGCGTCTAGTCGTTCTGCGCTGGCGTCGGCTAGGTCTAGAAGGCCGTGTATTTTCGCGTCGCCGAGCCCAACAACGTCGCCAAGAGAGGCGCCATTCATCAAAAGGGACTCGCCGACCTGCAGCGACGAGGCGTCCACCTTGGTGGTCACGCGGGTGCCGGTCATATCCAGATTGCCGTCGACCCTCGCGAAGCCTAGAATGACTTCGTTAAGTGACGCTTCCCGCATGCTGAGCGACCCACCGACATGCGCGGATGGCGCGTTAAGGTTTCCGGCGACCCGTGCGCGGGTCATGTCAAAGCCGCCATTGATCTTCGCGCCACCAAGAAAAATATCACGAAGGGTCGCGACATACTTGCCATCTGAGCGCATTAACAGCGACTCGCCCACCTGCAAACCGGCGGCGTCGAACGGGCCGTTGACGATGACGCCGTCCATGTCGACATTACCCGTCACCTTCGCTGAGGTGAGGTCGACGGCGGTCCCAGATCCTACGGATCCGTACACGGCTTGGCGCGCCTTGGCGCCGGAGCTCAATACGAGCGACCCCCCGACTTGCAAGGCGTGCGCGTTCAAAATGCCGTTAATGCGAACGCCGACCATGTCCACATCGCCGACCACCTTCGCGCCGATCAGGCTCACGTCGTCGAAGCTGGCGTGGCTCTGGTCGGAGCGCATATGGATCGCGCCGTCCACCTGCAGCGCATTGGCGTTCAGGGTCTTTTCAACCTGAGCGTCGTTGAGATTGAGATCGCGCTCGATATGCGCTCCCTCGAGGGTTACGACGCCAGACACCGTCGCTTGTCGCCCCTGTTCGACGTCGGAGCGAAATACGACGGTTCCCCCGACTTTCAGGCCGTACGCATTCAAAACGCCATCAACGCGGACGCCGACGAGGTCCAAGTCTCCGGCCACCTTTGCGCCGATCAGGCTTACATCGTGGAAGGTTGATTGAACTTTGTCGGAGCGCATGTGCATCGCCCCGTCCACCTGCAGCGCATTGGCGTTCAAGATCTTTTCAACCTGAGCGTCGTTGAGATTGAGGTCGCGCTCGATATGCGTTCCCTCAAGGGTGATGTCGCCAGAGACGGACGAACCCGAGAGATCGACAAAGCTCTCCGCGCGCGCGTTATCGAGAGAGATTCCGCTCTCAAAACGGCTATTGGTGATGCTAAGAGGATGTTTGAGCGTGGCGAAGGAAAGGCCGACGTCGCCGACGATGTTGGCGCCACGGACATCGACCCCGTTATCCGGCAGAGCGTCGCGAAGCGAAGGTTGTTTCAGACTGTTTTCAAGAAAGGCCGCGCGAAGCGTTCGGCATTTCTGAGATGCAATTCCGCCATTGTCCCTTTTCGGATCCAGTTGATCGACGCAACGGGCGTTGAAGTCGGCTGGCAGCCCTTGCAGGATCCGCGACCACGCCCACTGCTCAGCGTCGCTGAGGTTGTGGTCATTGGACTGGGCCGCGGCGCAAGGGATCGCCGCGCAGGCAATGAAACTTGCAGAGCCAATAAACGTTCGGACCCGCCGCCGTACGGCCAAGAGTGTCTGAGTCACGCGCTGCCCGCCGGACAAGAGCGCCTCCCATAAAATTCACGTGAAAATAAAATAATACATCGCGATCAATTGCGCGATTTGGTCGTGGTGTAAAGAGCCGCCGTTTCACTCCGCCGGGCCGCGACGGCGACCGCGCCAAAACTAAGAAATCCGCAGCAGCAGGCGGCGACGAGGTCGAGCGCGTCAACATGAAGACGAAGTCCATCACAGGGCCGCCGCAAGTCTCGCGCCGGCTTCAAGTTTAGAGCACAATGCCGTTCGAGGGAATTATCGGGAGCATCTCACGCCAGACTCGGCGCGACGCGACGCGCTATGGCCTGCACGTTCACGCCTCGCGGCATAGTTCCGAAATGGCCGGACCACGGTCCCGCCAGCCGCGACGCGATGAATGCGTCTGCGATGTCATGCGGCGCATGGCGAATGAGAAGGGAAGCCGAGAGCGCCAGCGCGATCTGCTCGACAATCCGGCGCGCCGTGCCCTCAGTGCGCAGGATATCGACAATGTCACGCTCAAGTTCGTTGATGAATGCGTCGTAACGCGCATCGGTTCCGGTCGCCGCCCGCAACTCGTCCAATAAAGCAGGAACGCAGGCCGGAAATTTCTGGATCGAGCGGAGCACATCGAGGCACACGACATTGCCCGTTCCCTCCCAAATGCCGTTTATCGGAGCCTCGCGATAAAGGCGCGCCATCACATGATCCTCAACAAAGCCGTTGCCGCCGTGGCATTCGAGAGCCTCAACCACCACCGGCGTCGCCCGCTTGCAGATCCAGTATTTTGCGATGGGCGCGCCGATCCGGCCAAACAATCGCTCGGACTCACTTTCGCTCTCCTGGTCGAGCGCATGGACGAAACGGAACGCGAGCCACGCCGCCGCTTCGACCTCTATAGCGAGATCCGCAATCACGTTCGTCATCAGCGGCTGATCGATTAGCGCCTTCTGAAAGGCGCGCCGCCAGGTTGTGTGATGCGCGGCCTGCGCCAGCGCATGACGCATGAGTCCCGCCGAGCCGACCGCGAAATCGAGCCTCGTGTAATGGTTCATCTCCAGCCCTTCACGAATACCGTGGCCGGGATCGCCAATGAGGTGGGCGATGACCCCGCGGAATTCGACCTCGGACGAAGCGTTGGACCTGTTGCCGCACTTGTCCTTGAGCCGCTGGAGTTGCAGGCGATTGCGGGAACCGTCGGGCAGCCAGCCGGCGACGACAAAACAGGATACGCCCTCTTCCGTTCTTGCAAGCGTCAGGAACACGTCCGAGTGCGGCACAGAGAAGAACCACTTGTGGCCAACGAGCGAATAGGTCCCGTCCGAATTTTTCGTCGCGGTTGTCTGGGTCTGGCGCAGGTCTGAACCGCCCTGCTTTTCGGTCATCGCCATGCCGACCGTTCCGCCCCGCTTTTCCGCTGCTGGAAGGGGACGTCCGTCATAGTCGGTCGACATGACGAGTTTGCCGAACTCGGCCCAGCGGGCCGGATCGCGGCGCAAGATCGGGATCGCCGAATACGTCATGCCGAGCGGGCAACAGATTCCGTTCTCGCCCTGGTTCCAGAGATACGATACGGCGGCGCGCGCCACTTGCGCTCCTGGCCGCGGCTTCGCCCAGCACAACGAATGGAACTCGTCCCGCATGGCAAGTGTCATGAGTTCATGCCACGCGGGGTGAAACTCGATCTGGTCGATCCGGCGGCCCCAGCGATCATGTGTGCGCAATTCGGGAAGGTTACGGTTGGCCTGTCGCGCCAGCTCTTGGACGCGAGCGGAAGCGACCCGTTTGCCGACCGCCCTTGCATGCGGCGCGACCCATTCAGCGTTGAAGGTCGAGAGGATTTTGCCGAGGGCGGGGTCGTGCCCGTAAGCGTCGTAGTCCGCCATCGCCGGGGCTTGATTGAGCACCTCGTGCGTGCCGTAACCGAACGGATCGAGCATGGCCATTGGGTGCTCCTGCCGGGTCCTAATGCCGGCGACGACAGTCGTGAATCCAATACCATGGATCACTCGAAATTTGATCCGATTCCAGGCAGGAGCGACGATCCTGGTCTGCGGTTCGACGCCACGGGGTAGCTTCTACGTCGCATCGCCAAATGTTCGGTCCTTTGCCGCGCTTCTCGCCTTCTGCTAGAGCGCGCGATCCAACAGTGAACTCCCATTTCGAGCTGTCATGTCTGAGGTCGTAACCCGCTTCGCGCCTTCGCCCACCGGCTTCCTGCATATCGGCGGCGCGCGCACGGCTTTGTTCAACTGGCTCTACGCCAAGCACGCGAACGGCAAATTCCTGTTGCGCATCGAGGACACCGATCGCGAGCGTTCGACGCAAGCGGCGGTGGACGCGATTCTCGACGGGCTCAAATGGCTCGGCCTCGATTGGGACGGCGAGGCGATCAGCCAGTTTGAGCGCGCCGAGCGCCACCGCGAGGTGGCTGCTCAGCTGCTTGCCTCGGGCGGCGCCTATCGCTGCTACGCGAGCGTGGAAGAGCTGCAGGAGATGCGCGACAAGGCGCGCCTCGAGGGCAAGCCGATGCGCTACGACGGCCGCTGGCGCGACCGCGATCCGGCGGAGGCGCCGCCAGGCGTCAAGCCCGTGATCCGGCTGCGCGCAGCACAAGAGGGCGAGACAATCATCGACGACAAGGTGCAGGGCAAGGTCACCTTCGCCAACAAGGATCTCGACGACCTCGTGCTTCTGCGCTCCGACGGCAACCCGACCTACATGCTGGCCGTCGTCGTCGACGATCACGACATGGGGGTGACGCATATCATTCGCGGCGACGATCATCTGACCAACGCCGCGCGGCAAACCCAGATCTATCGGGCGCTTGGCTGGGACGTTCCGGCGATGGCGCATATCCCGCTCATTCATGGGCCGGACGGCGCCAAACTCTCGAAGCGCCATGGCGCGCTTGGCGTCGACGCCTATCGCGCGATGGGCTATCTGCCGGTCGCTCTGCGCAATTATCTGGCGCGCCTCGGCTGGAGCCAGGCCGACAAGGAGTTTTTCTCCACCGAGGAGCTGATCGCCGCGTTCGACCTCTCCGCGGTCGGCCGCTCGCCCTCGCGCTTCGACTACGCCAAGCTCGAGAACGTCAACGGCCATTACATGCGCGCGGGGAGCGACGACGCGATCTTTGCGGCGCTGATCGACGCCCTGCCCTATCTCAATGGCGGCCCGGAGGTCGCGGCCAAGCTCGACGAGCATAAAACGCGCTCAGCTTCGGGCCGCAATTCCGGGATTGAAGGAGCGCGCCAAGACGCTGGTCGAATTGCTCGACGGCGCCGGCTTCCTGTTCGCGACGCGGCCGCTCGAGATGGATGCGAAGGCCGAGGAGATTCTCGCCCGCACCGGGCGCCTCCATCTCAAGAACCTGCTGCCGCGCCTGTCCGCGCTCACCGACTGGACGGCGGCGAGCGCGGAGGAGGTCGTGCGCGCCTACGCCGAAGAGGAAGGCGCAAAACTCGGAATCGTCGCCCAACCCTTGCGCGCCGCGCTCACCGGCCGCTCGACCTCGCCCGGCATATTCGACGTGCCTGACGGTGCTTGGACGCGAGGAAAGTCTCGGCGCGGATCGCGGATCAGGTCGAACGATAGGCGATCCGGCCGGCTCCGTCGCTAGCCGAGATTTGGTGTGTGTCCTTGTAGCTTGGCAAGGCTTGCATCTTCGTCCACCAGTCCGCAAAGCCTGGGACATTGAAAAGCGCGTCTTTGTCCGGCGTGAGTGAGACGTAAAAAGCAATGGGCGCGAGATAGAGGTCGGCAAGGCTCAAGTCGCCCGCGATGAAGGGCGAAGAGCCCTTCGTCTTCATGGCGAGTTCGATCATCTTGCGGCCATTCTCGAGGCCGCTCTTTCGCATCGCGTCGTTCTTCCCGCCGACGAAATCCGGAAACAGGTGATAGGCGGCGACGCCGCCGATCAGCGCGCCATAGCCGTAAGAGTCGATGAGGCCGATCACCATATCCATCCGCGCGCGATCCTTGGGCGTCGACGGGATCAGCGACTTGCCGGGCAGCACATCGTTGAGATAGCGCGCAATCGGCGGTCGTCTCCAGAATGCGCACGCCGTCATGGTCGAGAACCGGGACCTTGCCGAAGGGATGACGCTCCAGATGCTCGGGCGTTTTCGGGTCGCCCGCGAGCACGTTGAGCGGGACTTGCTTGAAGTCGGTGACGCCCTTTTCGGCGAGGACCATCTTCACCGTGCGCACATAGGTGGAGCCGTCGAAGCCCCAGAGGACAATCTCGGACATGCTTGTGGATCCTTCTCATGCGCCGTTCGGGCGGGCCCTCGAGCTTAGATTGAATTGGCTGGTCAGACCAGACGCGCGAGATCACGTTCGCGGCACAGCCGAACGCAAAGCAACATAGGCGGCAATTTTACTATTGCGTACGCGGGTTGGCGATCATGCCTTTGCGCTCTTGGGCTCCCGCTCCGCACGGACGCCTGGGCGCCCGGCCTAAGTTCGCGTCCGAACCGACAAGTCGCTCGCGCGACCGCGGATCGACACGGTCAGCGGCGCGTAGCCTGCATCGACATTCGGCGACGGCGTTTGCGCGCTTGCGGCTTGGAAAAGATCTTCAGTCACGACAACGCGACAATGCTGCTGCTTGGCCACTTCCAGAAGCCGGCTCGCGACGTTGACCGTATCGCCCGTTGCGGTGATCTGCTGTTGGGTCGGCGAACCGAGCCGAGAGAGAATTGCCGGCCCGAAATGCAGGCCGATCCGGAAATCCAGATGATCCCTGGCCGCAGGCGGCAGATTGGCCAGCCACGCGGTCATCGATTTACGAAGCGCTTCGACGGAAGCGAGCGCCCGCGCCGCGTCATCGCTGCGCGGCTTCGGCAACCCGAACACCGCGAGAACCCCGTCCCCCATATAATTGATGACGACGCCCCCATGCGCGGTCACCTCGCCCTCGACGAGGGTTTGCATGGCGCTGAAAAGGTCGCGCGTCCATTCAGGTCCAAGCGCCTCCGCCACTCCTGTCGACCCGGAGAGATCCTGAAACATCACCGCGACATCCTGGCGGACCGGCTTCTCTAGAAAATCGGGCTCTTTCAAAAGCTGGTCGAGAAGGAGCGGCGACTGAAACTTGGCCAGCGTCGACCTCTCGGCTGCGATTTTCGTGCCCGCCCGACGTTCGACAATGGATCGGGCCGCGGCGAAGCCCACAGTCAGCGGCAGGACTGACGCCAGCGGCGCGGCGACGCTGAGCCAATAGCCGTTGACGAACGCGAGAAAGACTCCGCCAATCCAGAGGACGAAAACCAGGGTTGCAACGGTCAGCCCAATCGCTGCCCGGCGCATCGCCATCAGCGCGATCATCACAATAGGAAGCGCAACCGCCGCAGCCGCATCGATCCGGCGCGTCGACGGAGTGCGCGCCAATCCGTCGCCGGCCAGGAGATTGCCGATCGCTGTTGCGAAGACTTCCGCCCCCGGCGCAACGCGATCGAACGGCGTTGCGAACGTGTCTTCCGCTCCCGCGGCCGTGACCCCGACGACGACGACTTTGTCGCGCAGCGCCTCCGGATCGAGGTCTCCGCGGAGGACCTGCGCTGCGCTGATGCGCGTGAAGCTTCCCTCCGGCCCGTAGAAGCGCACCGGCATGTGGTAGCCGAGGTCCATTTCTCGTAAACGGCCCGCGATCTCGATCCGGTCGGGACCCAAGACCGGCTGGGCTTGCAACGCTTCTGACGCCGCGGCGAGCGCGAAAGAGGGAGCGACGCCGTCGGGAGTTTGATAGATCATCGGAATATAGCGGGGCACTCCGCTCGAGTCGGTCGAGACATTGGCGAGCCCCACTTGCGCGGCGTCGCGGATCGAGTCGATTGGCCAGAGAACGGAGGACGGCTTCGGCGCCAACGCCAAGTCGCCGGGTTCGGCTGCGCGGCCCGAAGGATCGACGGAATCGAAGACTCCGATCGCCGCGACCACAGTCGGCGCCGCCTTGAGCGCGTTGGCGAGTTCCGTGTCTCCCTCCGCGCTCCGCGGATTGAGGAAGGCGATATCGATCGCAATCGATTGGGGATGGAAGCCCGCTAAGCGCCCGCACGATGCGCGCCACCATTTCGCGCGTGGGCGCAGCGCTTCCCGCTTCGCCGAGCGCCTCGTCGTCAATCGCCACAATCACGACGCCCGGCGGCGCAGGACGCGCGCCGGCGAGAAGGAAGCGCCAGTCGAGGGTCACGTTTTCGATCCGGTCCAACGGGGACGCGAGACCGTTGATCTCCTGCGCGCCAAGCGCGGCGCCGACAAGGAGCGCCGCGACGAGAAAGACGCCGGTCAGGAGCCGCGGAGGTCCTGGCCTTTCAGTCGTCATTCATTCGCCAAAACGCGAAAGAAGGGCCCGCACCCTTTCGTCTCCCCACGTTTTCGCGACCACGGACGTGTCGGCCGGCGTGATATCGACGCCCTGCCCTTCGTGTAAGGACCACGAACTGATTCAGGCGACGGTTGGTCACCGCCACCGCGCCGTTGAGCACGAGCGTGGAGGTTTGCGCTTTCGTGACGTCCATCGCCCATTTGGTGCCACGAACCGCAGCAATGGCGAGCGGCGTCAGAATTTGAAATTTCTCCTTCGGGCTTGCTGGATGATATTCGATGAGCAGCGCGCCGTCATTGAGCCGAATTCCGACCGGGAGCGGGTCGCCTTTCTTATACAAGGGCTGATAGCGAGCGCCTGGAGCGGCTCGGACGGTCAGATTTTCACCGCATTGCAGCATCTTTTCGGACGGCATCTGGTCGTTGGGGATGAGCGCGCAGGCGCCGGCGGCGCGAGCGGGATCCTGTCCGGCCATTACCGCCACAAATAAAAGCGCGCAGCGGCTCGCCATCGTCCGGAGATGGCAGCGCCCAACTCTTCCATCGCTGTTCGACATGAGTTCGCTCCCGCCGATCTGTTCCGCCTTCGATCTCGAGGAGCGTTCGCAGGTCGAAAGCGAAGCTCGACCCCCGTCGCCAGCCGAGCCCCATCTACCGTATATGCTGGCGGGATAACAGCGAGATGCTGCGGGACAATGGAGGTATGTGATGGCTCAAGACAATACGCCGGTCAGGCCCCTCAGCCGCGAGCTCATCCTTGGAAGCTGGAGGATGACTTCTTGGGTCACGAGAGACGTCGCAACCGGGGAGCGGCAGGACGCGCTAGGTCAGAATCCCCGCGGCGCCGTCGTCTATACACCTGAGCGTGTCACGTTCCTCATTACCAAAAACAATCGCGCACGCCCGGAGCGGTTGCCGCCATCAAACGAAGAGAAGATCACGCTGTTCGACACGATGTTCGCCTATTCGGGCACCTATACGGTCGAGTTCAGATCGGGTCGTGCATCACGTCGACCTAAGCTGGAATGAGGCATGGACCGGCACGGACCAGGTGCGATTCTGCAGGGTCGATGAACAAACGCTGACCTACACTTCGCCCCCTGCCAAGAACCCGTTCGACGGACGCGAGATTGTCCACGAGGTGAGATACGAGCGAGAGTGAGGCACGCCGATTAAGGCGCGTCGAACTTTCAAACTGAGACACAACGGGTTCGAAGCCCCGGGGACGAGGCGGCTTCGGAGTTACGAGTGACAGAAAAAGGCGCCTAAGCTATTGAAAGTTTGAGTCGCGCGCCATCTGGCACTGGCCGAACAGCGCGGCCCTCCCCGCGCCGCCTATTCCTGCGGCAGCGCCAGCGGCTCGACCGGAACGGCGGAGGCCACCGGCCCCGGGCCTGCGCCGTCGCGCTGATAAATGTCGGGCCGGAACTGAACGACGCCGTCCGGCGTCGCCCAGGCGGTGACATAGATCCAGTAGACATTCACAGGCTGCGTCAGCTTCACGTTCTGCTGCTGGCCTGAGCGGATGACCTCGTCGATCTGGTCGCGGTTCCAGCCCGGATTGTCCTTGAGCAGCCAAGCGACATAGTCGCGGACGTCCTGCACGCGCACGCAGCCCGACGAGACAAAACGGAAGTCGTCGCCGAATATGCCCTTCTCCGGCGTGTCATGCATGTAGACGCCATAGGGGTTCGGAATGTTGATGCGCACGAAGCCCAGCGCATCGATGTCAGTGCCGGGCTCCTGGCGATAGCTGAAATGCGTCGCCTCGTCTGAGTTCCAGTTGATCGAGGACGGAGAAACGTCGTGCCCATCCTTGTCGAGGATATGGATCTTCTCCTCAACGAGATAGTTCGGGTCCGCCTTCATCTTCGGAATCAGGTCCTTCTTGATGAGCGAAGGCGGCACGTGCCAGTAGGGATTGAAATTGATCTCGGTCGCCTTGACCTGCATGATCGGCGACTGACGGTCCATCCTGCCGACGCCGGCGCGGTGGTGCGAATAGACGACCCCGTTCTCGACCGTCTCGACGGAAGCCCCTGGCAGATTGACGATCACGAAGCGCTCGCCAAGGTCGCCGGAATAGGCGCGCAGGCGAACGATATTCGTCTCGAGCTGCTGGAGACGGGCGGCCGCCGACACGTTGAGCGCCGCAAGCGTCTCCTTGTCGACCACGCCGCTCCGGTTGAGGCCGCTGCGCGCCTGGAATCGCTTGACCCCAGCCTCGACGAGCGAGTCGTAGACCGACCCCGACCCCGCGACCTGGCCGAGATCCCCAGTCGCGACCAGCCGCTGGCGCAAGGCCTCGACCGCCCCGCCCTTCGAGCCGACACGCAGTTCAGGGCCAGCCGGCACGGATTCCCAGCCGCCCTTGGCGACAATATCCTGATATTTCTGAATGGCCGCTTGCGTGGCGTCGACCGTCGCCGACGACAGGATCGGAGTCGCCTCGCGCTGGACGGCCATCTGAGGCGACGTCTCGTAGCTTTGCGGCCATTCCGCTTGACTGACGTCCTGTTCCTGGGCCCTGGATGGGGTCGCTCCCAGAGCAACGGCCACAGCAGCGCATGCGGTCGCGCTAAAAAGGGCGCGGCGCGAAAGCCACGAGACGGTCCTGCCACGCATCAAATGCAAATCTCCAAGAACGGACAGCTCTCGTTCGAGCCTTGCCGCCCGCGCCTCGACGTTCTGAAGCGCGTTGCGACCGCGAAAGCCTTGGCCGTTCCACACGCAACATAGGTCTCACTCGGGCGTTTTTATGGCCGCGTTCGCTTAACGTTAGGTGAACGCAAAAGCGGGGCGCTCCCGCAAGGGAGGCCCCGGCTCACTTTTTTGGACTGGAAGGCGCCGAGCGGCGCTGTCAGAGCCGATACTTGATCTGGTCGGTCCAGTATCGCTCGAGGCGGAGCAGGGAGGCGTTCATCCGAACGAAGTCGTCGCCCGGGATGCCGCCGATCTGTTCGATCGTACGCGCATGCTTCTCATAGATGCCGGCGACGATGCGGTGGACCTCCTTGCCCCGTTCGGTCAGGCTGATCCGAACTGAGCGACGGTCGATGCGCGAACGGGAATGATGGAGAAAACCAACCTCGACCAGCTTCTTGACGTTATAGGAGACATTCGAGCCGAGATAATAGCCGCGCGTGCGCAATTCGCCGGCGGTCAATTCCTTGTCGCCGATATTGTACAAGAGCAAAGCCTGCACCGCGTTGACGTCGGACCGCCCCCGACGGTCGAACTCATCCTTGATAACGTCCAGCAATCGACGATGAAGCCGCTCGACCATCGTCAAAGTCTCCAGGTACAACCCGGATACCCGAAGATCAGGCTCCAACCGAACTGCAATATCTTGTGTTTTGACTGCGTTAATCATTGCACACCCGTCTGTTCGGTTCTCATCTGCCGAGCGTTCCTTCGGTCTTCTTATGAGTAGAACTGTAACGGAAGCGCGTGAATACGAGTTTAAGAGTCAAGATGAATCCAAAGTTTTCAAGCACTGGTAAATTTCAATTGAATCAAAGACTTTGTTTACGTTGACAGGATGCAAACGTCAGGCAGGGCAACGCTGTTCGGCAGGCGAACATCGAGGAACGAAGCGTCAAGCCCGTTCGCGCGCCGCCCGCCAGCTCAAGAGGAAATAACCAGCCACCAGCGCGATATTGAGCAGAGCGCCGCCATATCCGATCGCCGCCGCGCGCGGACTTAAGATCGGGGATGCGGCCTCGACCACCGCGCACAAAAGCCATATCGCCCCGCCCCAGGCCGCGGCCAGCCATAAGCCGATCGCCGCCAGCAAATCGAGGCAGGCGAAAGCGACAATCGTCGCCTGCAGAGGGAGGGCCATCGTCGTGAATTGGCCAAGCGTCGGGAACGCGCCAAGAATGATCGCCCAGTGGAACAAGCCCTTCGCCATCCAGACCCACGCCAGCGTGCGCATGTACCAGATGAGTGCGGTCTCCCAACCCACCCGCGAAATCGCCGACATGAGATCGTGGTCTTTGGTCGGCGCCGGCGATCGATCGACAAGCTCGATGGCGCCGTCGCGGCTCTGGCGCATGATGTATTTCATGCGTCTAGCGCCGGAAACTTGAGCTCGCTGTCCCCGAGGGAAGCGAAATAGGCGTCGACCTCCGCCTGCGACGGCGGCGGCGCCCAGCGCGGACGATTGTCCTTCTCGACAATCACGGCGCGAACGCCCTCGTAAAAGTCATGACCACGGCATATTCGCGAGACGATGCGGTAGTCCATGCGCAGCGCCTCGTCAAAATCAATCGTCGCGCCCAACGCCATCTGCTTCAGCGCGATCGCCTGGCTGGTCGGCGACTTCTCCAGCATCGCCGCCCGCGCCGGCGCCGCGAAGGCGCGGCCCTGCGTCTCCGCTTCGCGTAACGCCTCCAGGATCGCGGTGCGATCGCGCCCCGAGAAACAAGCCTCGATCGCTTCTGCCTCGCCGGTCAGACTTGAACGGGGCGGCGGCGCGGCGAAGCGGGCGAGCGTGGTCTTGACTGGCTCGTCGCTTTCCAGCGCCTGCGCCAGCGCCGGAAAGGCGGCGCTTGGGACAAAGGTCTGAGCCAAGACCCAACGCCACGGCGTCGCCCGCATCAGCGCGCAGGCCGGTCAGCGCGAAATAGACGCCCGCGCGAAACGGAAGACGCGGCAGAAACCACGCCGCGCCGACGTCGGGGAAGAAGCCGATGCCCACCTCCGGCATCGCAAAGACGAAGCGCTCACCGGCGACCGTATGGGCCGCGTGCATCGCGAGACCCACACCGCCGCCCATAACGATGCCATCCACCAGAGCGACGATCGGTTTCGGATAGGTCTTGATCCGCCGATCAAGCTGATATTCCTCACGCCAGAAAGTGAGTTGGGCGTCATGATCGCCTGTGCGGCCGAGGTCGTAAAGGCGGCGGATGTCTCCGCCGGCGCAAAAGGCCCGCTCGCCCGGCCCCGATGAGGACGATCCTGTCGACGGCGTCGTCCCCGTCCCATTCGTCGAGAGCGGCCGCGATCAGCCGCACCATGGTCAGGGTCAGGGCGTTCAGCGCCTTGGGGCGGTTCAGCACAATGACGCCGGCGCGGCCGCGGCGCTCGATGAGCGCCTCCGCATCTGGCGACGGCGCCGTCACGCCGTCGCGACCTCCGAGAGCACCGCGTCGATCGCCCTGGCGACGTCTTGGATCGGCGCCATACCGTCGACTTCATGCAAAAGACCGCGCTCGCGATAGAACGGCGTCACCGCGGCGGTGTCGCGTTCATAGGCCGCAAGTCTGGACTTGAACACTTCCGGATCGTCGTCCTTGCGCACGGGCTGGCCGGCGGCGCTCGCTTCCTGGGCGCGGCGGACAATTCGCTCGACAAGCTTGGGCGCATCGGCGGTCAGTTCGATCGCGGCGTCGAGCTTCAGCCCTTTGGCGGCGAGCATAACCTCCAGCGCGCGCGCCTGCGCCAGCGTGCGGGGAAATCCGTCGAGAATGAAGCCGCGCTTCGCGTCCGGCTGCTCGGTCCGGTCCTTGATAATGTCGACCACGATGTCGTCCGACACCAGCGCGCCCGATTCCATCACCGCCTTCGCCTTGAGCCCGATCGGCGTTCCCGCCGCGACCGCCGCCCGCAACATCTCCCCCGTCGACAATTGCGGGATATTGAGTGTTTTGACCAGCCTCTGCGCCTGCGTGCCCTTGCCGGCCCCCGGTGGCCCGAGCAGTATCAGCTTCATCGTTTCCGCCCTTTCAACCTGGCCTTTCTGTATCAGGCCTTCGTATTGATGCGCCTGCAGATGACCGTGAATCTGCGCGACGGTGTCCATCGTCACATTGACCACGATCAGGAGCGAGGTGCCGCCAAAATAGAACGGCAGCGCCGCATAGGAAATCAGCCATTCGGGCAGAAGGCAGATCACGGCGAGATAGAGCGCGCCGAGCACCGTGATTCGAGTGAGAACGTAGTCGATATATTGCGCCGTGCGCTCTCCCGGCCTGACCCCGGGGATGAAACCGCCGTGCTTCTTGAGATTGTCCGCAGTGTCGGAGGGATTGAAGACGGTCGCGGTGTAGAAGAAGGCGAAGAAGATGATCAGCGCCGCGTAGAGGATGAGATAGAGCGCGCTGCCGCGCCCGAGCAGCGCCGAGATCGTCGACAACACGCCCGAACTCGTCGAGCCTTGAGCGAAATTGGCGACGGTCGTGGGCAACAGCAGCAGCGAGGAAGCGAAGATCGGCGGAATGACGCCAGAGGTGTTCAGCTTCAGCGGCAGGAACGAACTCTGCCCCTCGTACATCTTGTTGCCGACTTGCCGGCGAGGATAGGTGATCGGAACCCGCCGCTGCGCCCGCTCCATGAACACGATGAAGGCGACGACGACGAACACCATGATGACGACCGCGAGCACCAAACCGGTGGAGATCGACCCCTGCCGGCCAAGCTCGAACAATTGCACCACCGCCTGCGGCAACCGGGCGACAATGCCGGCGAAGATGATGAGCGAGGATCCGTTGCCGACGCCGCGTGACGTGATCTGCTCGCCGAGCCACACCAGAAACATGGTGCCGCCGGTCAGCGTCACGATCGTTGAGATGCGGAACAGGAGTCCCGGATCACTGACGATGCCGGCGCGACCCTCGAGCCCGATGGAGATGCCGTAAGCCTGGAAGACCGCGAGCACGACGGTCAGATAGCGCGTGTACTGGTTGAGAATCTTGCGCCCCTGCTCGCCCTCCTTCTTGATCGCCTCGAGCGACGGCACCACCGAGCTCAAAAGCTGGATGATGATCGAGGCGGAGATGTAGGGCATGATGTTGAGCGCGAACACGGCCATGCGCTGAACGGCGCCGCCCGAAAACATGTTGAACATGTCGAGGACGCCCTGCTTCTGTCCGAGGAACGACGCCTCGAACGCCGCGGGGTCGATTCCGGGAAGCGGGATGTAAGTCCCGAGCCGATAAATGACCAACGCGCCGAGCGTGAACCAGATGCGCTTCTTGAGTTCGTCGGCCTTGGCGAAGGCTGACCAGTTGATATTGGCTGCGAGTTGTTCGGCGGCCGACGCCATGGCGGATTTGCTCCGGGCGGCGCTTCAGGACCAGCGCCTCATCTTATAATATGTCTCTCCCGCCAGCCGAGCCCGGCTTTGGCGGAAACGCCCCTAGCATATGGTCATCGCGCGCGCCAATGCCATCTACCCGCGATCAACGTTCAGGAGGCTGAGGGAGCGGCCTCTTGCCGCAGCGTCTTGACGCTGCCGCCGGCCTTCTCGATCGCCGCCGCTGCGCTCTTGGACGCGACTTCCACTTCAAAAGTCGCCTTGGTGGTCAATTCGCCCACGCCAAGAACCTTGACCCCATCGCGCCTGCGCGTGACGATCCCGGCCTTCATGAGGCTCTCAACCGTGATCGGCTCGGCCGCGCTCAGCTTGCCGGCGTCGATCGCCTTTTGAATGCGCCCCAGGTTGACCACATTGTAATCGAGCCGCGCGGGCGGATTGAACCCACGCTTGGGCTGCCGGCGATGGAGGGGCATCTGCCCGCCTTCGAAGCCCTTGATGCGGACGCCCGAGCGAGCCGTCTGGCCCTTGCCGCCGCGGCCGGCCTGCTTGCCCTTGCCCGAACCGATGCCGCGCCCGACGCGCATGCGCGGCTTGGACGCTCCGGGGTTGTCTCTTACTTCGTTGAGTTTCATGAGCGGCGATCCTTACCGGCCGTCGACGACGCGCAGCAGATGCGCGACCTTGGCGATCATGCCGCGATTGGCGGGGGTGTCGGCAACGCTCGACCTCCGCCCGATCCTGTTGAGGCCCAAGCCCTTGAGGGTATCGCGCTGCGAACCGGGGCGGCCAATCGCGCTGGCCGTCTGCTCCAGCATAATGTTCTTGTCGGCGCTCATCGTCCTGCTCTCACGAATTGGAGGCGTCGGCTTCGACGCCCTGGCGGCGCGACTGCAGCGTCGACACCTTGAGATTGCGCCGCTGCGCGACCGACCGCGGGCTGTCCTCCCGGGCCAGCGCGTCGAATGTCGCGCGCACCATGTTATACGGATTCGACGAGCCCTGGCTCTTGGCGACGACGTCGTGCACGCCAAGCGACTCGAAGACGGCGCGCATCGGGCCGCCCGCGATGATGCCGGTGCCGGCCGGCGCCGCGCGCAACACGACGCGGCCCGCGCCGTGGCGGCCGTTGACGTCGTGATGCAGCGTCCGGCCTTCGCGCAGCGGCACGCGCACGACGCCGCGCTTGGCGGCCTCGGTCGCCTTGCGGATAGCCTCCGGCACCTCGCGCGCCTTGCCATGGCCGAAGCCGACCCGTCCCTTCTGGTCGCCGACGACGACAAGCGCGGCGAAACCGAAGCGCCGCCCGCCCTTCACCACCTTCGCCACGCGATTGATATGCACGAGGCGATCGACAAATTCGCTGTCGCGCTCCTCGCGGTTGCGATCGCGGCCGCGGCCGCCTTCTCCTTCACGCGCCATTGAGTTCATCCATCAGTCGATCATCACGGCGCGTTGCTGAGCGCCGTCCGATTTCGTTGCTGTTCGTCAAAAGTCTAAACCGCCCTCGCGGGCGCCGTCCGCCAGCGCTTTGACACGCCCGTGATACATGTAGCCGCCGCGGTCGAACACCACCTTGTCGACGCCGGCCTTCTTCGCCCGCTCGGCGAGCTCCTTGCCAACGCGCTTTGCGGCCTCGACCGTCGCGCCAGTCTTCAACGATTTGCGCAACGCCTTTTCAAGCGAGGAGGCGGCCGCGACCGTGTGGCCCCGCTCGTCGTCGATGACCTGAGCGTAGATCTGCTTCGACGAGCGAAAAACGCTGAGCCGCGGGCGACCGTTCGAATGAGCGCTGACCGCGCGACGCACGCGCGCTTTGCGTCGATCCGCAGTGGTTTGGGAGTGAGCCATGACCGTCGCCTCTTACTTCTTCTTGCCTTCCTTGCGGAAGATAAACTCGCCAGCGTATTTCACGCCTTTCCCTTTGTAGGGCTCAGGGCCGCGGAACCCGCGGATCTCCGCGGCGACCTGGCCGACTTGCCGCTTGTCGATGCCGGCAACGGTGATTTCCGTCGGTTTGGCCGCGGTGATCGTCACTCCGGCAGGAACAGGATACATGATGTCGTGGCTGTACCCGAGCGAAAGCTGCAGGTTCTTGCCGGCGATCGCCGCTTTGTAGCCGACGCCGTTGATCTCGAGCTTCTTCTCGAACCCTTTGGTGACGCCGCCGACCAGATTCTGCACTTGCGCGCGGGCCGTCCCCCACATGGCGCGGGAGCGCTTGTCTTCCCCATGCGGCGTGACATGCACGGCGCCGCCGTCGATCGAAATCGCGACTTCATCAGGCGCGGTGAATTTCAATTCGCCCTTTGCGCCTTTGACGGCGATCGTCTGGCCGTCGAGCTTGGCTGTGACGCCGGACGGTATGACGATGGGCTTCTTGCCGATACGGGACATTGCTCTAATCCGTTGCTTAAACTCCGCGCCGCCTAGAAGACGGTGCACAAGACCTCGCCGCCGACATTGTTTTCGCGAGCGGAATGGTCGGCCATCACGCCCTTCGGCGTCGACACGATCGACACGCCAAGCCCGTTGGCCACGCGAGGCATCGCGTCGACCGTCGCATAGACCCGGCGGCCCGGCTTG
>CAVZJI010000019.1:0-378857 GCA_963775405.1 uncultured Alphaproteobacteria bacterium | reverse complement strand
CTTCTCGGTCCTGTTGATTATCCTGCTGCTGTTCTCTTGGGTGAGCCTGGTTCACCTGGTCCGGGCCGAATTCCTGCGCGCGCGCAATTTCGAATATGTCAACGCCGCACGCGCGCTCGGCCTCTCCAACGCCAAGATCATCGTCAAGCACGTGCTGCCAAACGCCATGGTCGCGACGCTGACCTTCCTGCCGTTCATCGTCAACTCATCTATCAGCACGCTGACCTCGCTCGACTTCTTGGGCCTAGGCATGCCTCCCGGCTCGCCCTCGCTCGGCGAACTCCTGCTGCAGGGCAAGTCCAACCTGTCGGCGCCCTGGATCGGACTGTCCGCCTTCGTCGTGACAGCGCTCATGCTTTCGCTGCTCATTTTTATCGGCGAGGCGGTGCGCGACGCTTTCGATCCGAGAAAGACGTTCTTGTGAGCGAGGCCGAGCCGCTTCTCGATGTGCGCGAGCTCTCGATCGCCTTCGCGCAAAGCGGCGAGCGGCGCAATGTTGTCGATCGCGTCTCCTTTCGGCTTGAAAAGGGCCGTACGCTGGCGCTGGTCGGCGAGTCCGGTTCAGGCAAGACCGTCACCGCCCAGGCCATTGTGCGTCTCTTGCCGCAACCCGCGGCTAGTTATCCAAGCGGCGAGATCTTCTTCCGTGGCCGCGACGTGCTGAAGATGTCCGTTGACGAATTGCGCACGATGCGTGGCCACGCCGTCACCATGGTGTTTCAAGAGCCGATGACGTCGCTCAATCCGCTGCATACGATCGAGCGGCAGATTGGCGAGATCATCGCGCTGCACCATGGCCGCGCTGCCGCCACACCGACAAAGATCGTCGAACTCCTGACCGAAGTCGGGATCGTCGATCCGGCGCAGCGGCTTCAGGCCTATCCGCACCAGCTCTCCGGCGGTCAGCGCCAGCGAGTGATGATCGCCATGGCGCTCGCCAATCGTCCCGATCTTCTGATCGCCGATGAGCCGACGACAGCGCTCGACGTCACCGTGCAGGCGCAGATCCTCAAACTCCTGAAAGACCTGCAGACCAAGCTCGGCATGGCGATGCTGTTCATCACCCATGATCTCAACGTCGTCCGGCGCATTGCTGACGACGTAATCGTCATGCGTCAGGGAAAGATCGTCGAGGCTGGCGAGACCGCGAGCGTGTTCGCCGATCCCCGACATCCCTATACGCGAGCGCTGCTCGCCGCCGAGCCCAAGGGCGATCCGCCGCCCGCCGATCACGTGGCGACGATGGTCGCGAGCACTGATAATTTGCGCGTCTGGTTTCCGATCCGGAAAGGCTTCTTGCGCCGCACCGTGGCTCATGTGAAAGCCGTTGACGGCGTGTCGCTCGCCATTCGCGAGGGGCAGACCGTAGGCGTCGTCGGCGAATCCGGCTCGGGCAAGACGACGCTTGGCCTCGCGATCTTGAGACTTATTCGATCGGAGGGGCCGATCGCCTATTGTGGGCGCGCCATCGACGGCCTCACGTCGAAGGCCATGCGGCCGCTGCGTCGCGAGATGCAGATCGTTTTCCAGGATCCGTACGGGTCGCTCTCTCCGCGTATGTCGGTGGCTGAGATCGTCGAAGAAGGCCTGATCGCGCAGGGGACGAACATGAACGCCGCCGAGCGGCGCCGCGTCGTCGAACGCGCGCTCGCCGACACTGGGCTCGATCCTTCGACGCTTGATCGCTATCCGCACGAATTCTCCGGCGGCCAGCGCCAGCGCATCGCCATTGCGCGAGCGATGGCTCTCGACCCGCGCTTCGTGGTGCTTGACGAGCCGACGTCGGCGTTGGACATGTCGATCCAGGCGCAGATTGTCGATCTGCTGCGCGAACTCCAGCGCCGTCGTAACCTCGCTTACCTATTCATTTCTCACGATCTGAGGGTCGTGCGGGCGCTCGCGAGTGAAATCATCGTGATGCGGCGCGGCAAAGTTGTGGAGAGCGGCGACGCGCGGACGATTTTCAGCGCGCCGCAAAACGACTACACGCGGGCCTTGTTCGCCGCCGCCTTCGCTAATGAGGCGACGCTCGATGCTGTCGTCAATCAGTGAGGATCTCCCACGAACTGCAGCGTGCGCCCCTTCTCCCTCCGGGAGAAGGTGGCTCGAAGCGCCGGATGAGGGTCCACGCCGAGGGGCGCGGCGCGGGTTTCACGCGCAAAACCTCGCCCCCCGCCCCTTTGCCGTAGGAGAGGGCAGCGATGACCCGCGCGATTCTCATTGTTCTCGATTTGGTCGGTTGCGGCGGCGCAGAGGATGCAAGAGCTTATGGCGATGAGGGCGCGGATACGCTGGGCCACATCGCCGAAGCTTGTGCTGACGGACGCGGCGACCGCGACGGATTGAGAGGCGGACCGCTGAAATTGCCGCGGCTCGAGGCGCTGGGGCTTGGCCTCGCCATGAAGGCTTCGAGCGGCCGAGCGCCGCCCGGCTTTGCGCTTCCTGATCCGCGCGGCCAATGGGGCTACGGAATTGAGACTTCGCGCGGCAAGGACACCCCCTCCGGGCATTGGGAGCTCGCCGGCACGCCGGTCGACTTCGACTGGGGCTATTTTCCGGAGACCATTCCCGCCTTTCCGGCGGCGCTGACCGAGGCGCTGATTGCCGAAGGCAAGCTCAGTGGAATTCTCGCCGACCGCCATGCTTCGGGCACCGCAGTGATCGAAGATTATGGCGAGGAGCACCTGCGGACGCTCAAACCTATCTGCTACACGTCCGCCGACTTGGTGCTCCAGATCGCCGCGCACGAGCAGGCCTTTGGACTTGAGCGGCTGTACGATCTCTGTCGAATCGCGCGCCGGCTGTGCGATCCGGTGAAGATCGGGCGCGTGATCGCACGTCCTTTCGTCGGCGCGAGCGCGAAGGACTTTGCCCGCACCGCCAACCGGCAAGATTTCGCCATGCCTCCGCCAGAGGGCAATCTTCTGCAGCGGGCCGCGCGCGCCGGCCGCACGGTCACGTCGATCGGCAAGGTTGGCGACATCTTCGCCCATCGCGACACCGGGGACGAGTGCAAGGGCAAGAGCAACGACGGCAACGTCGACCTCCTCATCCATGCGCTCGCTACGACGCCAGAAGGCGGCCTGATCTTCGTCAATCTGGTCGATTTCGACACAGAATGGGGACATCGCCGCGACGTCCCCGGTTATGCCGCCTGTCTTGAAGCCTTTGATCGACGGCTTGTCGCCATCGAAGCGGCGATGAGGCCGACTGACTATTGCGTCATCACCGCCGACCACGGCAACGATCCGACCTTCCGCGGCTTCGACCACACGCGTGAGAACGTTCCGATCCTCGCCTTCGGCGCCGGCGTGCCCCCCGGCCCGATCGGAGCGCGGGCGAGCCTGGCTGATGTTGGCGAAACAATCGCCGCCAAGCTCGGCCTGCCGCGTGGCGCCCATGGGCGCGCCTGGACCTCATGAGCTTCGAGCTCGACGATCGGCTCGAGCGCGACACGTTTGTCATTGGCGACTGCTCGCTTACCCGCGTGCTGCTGATGAACGACGCCCGCTGGCCCTGGCTTATCCTTGTGCCACGGCGAGAAGGCATGGTCGAATTGACCGATCTTGAGCTCGCAGACCGAACGCAATTGATGGACGAGGCGGGTCGCGCTTCGCGGTTCCTGAAGCATCATGTGCGGGCGGACAAGATCAATGTCGGCGCCCTTGGCAACATCGTTCGTCAGCTCCACCTGCATATTGTCGCGCGGGTTGTTGGCGATCTGGCCTGGCCGGGACCGGTCTGGGGCCAGGGAGATGCAACGCCCTACGGCAATGACGCGGCGCAAGCGCTGATCGCGTCGGCACGAGAAGGGTTGACGATTTAGCCCATCAAGCCAAGCGCGGCTTCGTCCGTCCTCAGGTAACACAGTTTATAGTAGTAGACTCGGAAATGGCGCCGTAACCCATTGTAATCGCCAAAAATGGGCTCGGGAACGGCGCGCGCCCCCATGAGACCCTGTCGCGTAAACCCCCGCATTGCGCCGCGCCGCGGAAATCGCCATAACGGCCGCCACTCCCTGGTCGGCGGAGGCCAGGAATCGCGGTGTCGCCGGCGAGGTGGTTCGCGAGGACTTCGCAAGTGACGGAGGCGATCATGTCCGACGCATTCCAGGACCGCGAGAATACGTTCGAAAAGCAGTTCGCTCACGATGAGGATCTGCGCTTCAAGGCTGTCGCGCGCCGCAACAAGGCGGTCGCGCTCTGGGTAGCCGAGACGAAGGGGCTTTCTGGGGCGGACGCCGACAAATACGCCAGCGAGTTCGTCGGCTCGCAGATCGGCAAGAGCGACGACGATGTCGCTGCGGCGATTAAGGCAGATCTCGCGCGCGGCAACGTCGATCTCTCGGATCACCGTCTGCGCAAGAAGATGGACGAGGAGATGGCGGCGGCGATCGCCTCAGTTAGGGCTGGCAAGTAAAGCGGCGAGCGGAGGTCACCCGCCGCGTGCGGGACGCACGAGCGGGGCGAAAGCGGCGGCAACGGCCTCGTAGACTTCGCGCTTGAACGGCACCACAAGCTCTGGCAGACGCTCCAAACGCTCCCAACGCCAGTCGTCAAATTCTGCGTCGTGAGCGCCGCCGGCCGATCGGTGAACGTCGATCTCCTTGTCGTCGGCGCCCACAAACCGGAACAAAAACCACTTCTGGGTTTGCCCACGATACCGGCCGCTCCACCGTCCGCGCGCTCCTTCCGGCAAATCGTACTTAAGCCACTCTGGCAGCTCCGCGATCAGCTCCGTCGAACTGACGTTGGTTTCTTCCCAAAGCTCGCGCTTCGCGGCTTCGAGCGGTTGTTCCCCCGCGTCGATTCCCCCCTGAGGCATCTGCCAGGAACGCGGGTCCAGGACTTCGGAGCCGCGTTTGCGCTTGCGATGCCCGATGAACGCATCCCCGGCTCGATTGATCAGCGCGACACCCACACATGGCCGATACAGTAGATCGCGGCTCATCGATTCGAGGACGGGTTCGATCGAGCGGACAGCCCTGGTGTTCCCGACATCAAGGCTGAGAGCGGGACTAATTCGACGCCCTTCAAGTCGAGTTCGTTCGTCCATCGCGCCAAGCGCATGACGCTGGCCGGCAACGCGGAAGCGACGCCGATCGCTGAGCCGCGCTCACGCGCCAGCTCGACCAGCCGAGCCAAGGCCGCGTCAATGGCCTCGGGCGCGGCAGTGGCGTCGATCACGACATCCCCGCGCGCAGAGGGCGCAGCCAGCGTCGCAGCGACATCAGGCGCGACGCTGCGCGGCGAAGAGCCGTCGTCGAGATAGCCGAGGCCCCGGGCCGCGATCTCGCTTATAATCGGCGTTATCTCCTGTCGGTCAATGGCGAATTTGTCTCCAAGGGTGTTGACCACCGCAATATAGCCGGTGAATTGGCCCATTTGCCAGCGGAGCGAATTGAGGTTCTCCGCGTTGGATGCCGACGTGCTCGGCACATGCGCGCCCAAGCCCATTGAACCTGAAAGATCGTCTAGTCGCGCTTGAAGAACCGTTTCGTGCCCAGCTTCCCGAGCTTGCGCTGCCTGTTGCTCAACCCCGGCGTCAGTCGGCGCAAACGCGAGCGTGACCGCGCCGGGTAGCTTGGCGATCGCGCTCCCTGCGCCCTCCCCGTTAAGGCCAAACCCACCCACCACCAGAGCGATGCGCGGACTGCCGGGTCTCAACCTCGAATTTAAGACGGCCGCCCTCGCGTAAACATCAATCGGGCGCGAGCCGTCGACCCCAATGTGCGGCAAAAAGCCATATTTCGACTTCTCGATGAGACGAGCGTCGGGGGCGGGCGCGAGCTTGACGCCGAGCGCCTGGGCCACGTCGATGATAAGCGGCTTGGGCGGCCCGCCGTTCCCACGCGTGACCTTGACCCCGCTCGTCTGTTCCATTTGTTCTGTCGAGGCGACGGGCGGCGCGATGGCTTGGCGCACGCTCGCCGTTGTGTCTGGGACCGCAGACCTTTGCGGTGCGGGCAAGACTTCGACCTTCGCCACAGCAAAAGGTTCGACGTTGAGAGACAGATCTCGTCGTGGAAGCGCGAGGAGGCCGACGGCTATCCCAAGAATTGCAGCGCCCAGCGCCGCTCTTCTTGCCGGGCGCTTGCGGCGAACAGGCAACTCGGCGGCAGCGCCTGAAGCAAAACCGAGCGGTTCGTCCAGTTCATCCCACACTTCAGCCGACGCCCCTCGCTCTGAACGTCCCAGGCTCGCCAATCAACCTTGCCCCAACCTATGCTCAGCCACCGCCACGGCCCGCACCCCCTTCATACGTGAAGTGGGCGGCGCAAGTCTTCCGTCTCATTCTCACCCCTGATACGAGACGACGCAGGATCTCAACGATTTACGCACGCGACCCCACGGTGAAGCATTATCGATGGCCCGCAACCTGATCACTGACATTGAGGGCGTGCTCGTAGGGTCGGCCGACGACGAGCAGCTTGCTTCAGGCGTCACGGTGGTCTTGTTTGAGGAACCCGCGGTCGCGTCAATAGCTATGAATGGCGGGGCGCCCGCACTCCGTGACACGGCCTTGCTAGAGCCGGAAATGACCATCGAGCGGGTCGACGGTTTCGTTCTGTCTGGAGGGTCGGCGTTCGGCCTCGACGCGGCAGGCGGCGTGATGGCCTACCTCGCCGAGACGGGGCGCGGCTTCGAGCATCGCGGAGTACGAGTTCCGATTGTGCCGGGCGCAAGCCTATTCGACCTCCTCAACGGGGGCGATAAATCTTGGGGCCGTAAGCCGCCGTACTGGGACTTGGGCCTTAGGGCGGCGTCGAACGCGGCAGTTGACTTCGCGCTTGGCACGGCTGGCGCAGGATTTGGCGCGACGACCTACAACCTGAAGGGCGGCCTGGGCTCCGCCAGCGCGGTCACCTCGAGCGGCTTTCGAGTGGGCGCGCTCGTGGTCGTCAATTCGGTCGGTCGGGCCACGCGAGGCGAAAGCCTGCATTTTTGGGCCGCGCCCTATGAACGACAGGCTGAATTCGGCGGTATTGGCTTCGGCCCGATGGATATCGACGACCACTTGATGCTTCGCCTCAAGTCCGACACGCCGTCCAGCACCGATCTTATGGTGGTCGTCACCGACGCCGCGTTGACCACGACTCAGCTCAAGCGCGTTGCAACTATGGCGCAGGATGGCTGCGCGCTGGCGCTCCGTCCCGCCCATGCGCCGATGGATAACGACGTCGTCTTCGCTGCGGCGACCGCGCGGGTCAGCGCCGTTCCGGACATCCGTGACCTGACCGAGATCGGAATGTTGAGCGCCGAATGCGTCGCGCGTGCGATTGCGCGCGGCGTGTACGAGGCCTCCCCGCTGTCGCTGCCGGGAGCGCAACCGACGTGGCGGCAGCGGCGGGCGACCAATCCGATTATCGGATGAACCATCGGGGCGGCCGCCGATAGCCTCGACCACCAACTGACTTTGATTACCTGTCGCTCGGCAAGGCGGCATGCGTGGCGGCGTTCAGCGCCTGAGCTTGTGCTCGCCATTTGTCGGCCTCCACCCGGCTTTGGCGCGAGGCTTTCCGATAGCGCCGTTGCGACAACCAGGTCGCCAGCGCGCCCGCGACGACGCCCAGCATGGCCGCGACAATCACCACTGCAAACAGAGGCGCAGGGATCGAGAACGCAGCATTGTCGGTGCTGGAGAATGGGTCGAACGAAACGGTTACGAACTCGCGATTGGCGAAGGCGAAACCGAGAAGGACCACGGCGCAGAGGGCGAGGATGAGGACTTTTATGAAGCGAACCATCCCAGCCTCATCCGCTCGACTTGCCTAGGCGTCACGCACGACCCTCAATCGCCTCAGCCGAGCGATTGAGACGCTCGCGCATTTCTTTGCCGGTCTTGAAGAACGGCGCCAGCTTCTCGGTTACCGGAACCTTGTCGCCGGTGCGCGGATTGCGACCGGTTCGGGCCTGGCGTTGTTTGGTCGAGAAGGCGCCGAAGCCACGCAACTCGACGCGCTCGCCGCGTGCGAGGGCATTTGTGATCTCGCCGAGGATGGCGTCGATAATGTTCTCGATATCGCGCTGATAAAGATGCGGATTACGGGCGGCCATGCGCTGTACGAGCTCAGACTTGATCACCGAATGTCCCCAACTCGAAACGCCCCGGCGTTCGCCTCGCCTTAATGCCCTGAAATAGGGGCCCGCATCAATAGCAAACCCTGCCTTCGTTACGATACAATGTCGTTCGGCGTCACGTCTGCTTGCCGAAGTGAGCGCCGAAAACGTTCAATCTGAACGTTGAACGTCATACTGGCCAGTCCGCCGAAACCGTGCAAGATAGGACGGAATGATTGCCTCGGCGGCTTGCGGCAGAATGCCGAGGGCCCTCAATACGCGTCCCTCCGCTTCCGCCTCCACAGACACGACATTGTCAGACGCAAGCAAATCGACTTGATCGCGGGTCGTCGTCAGCAATTTGGGAAAAAGGCCGAATGTCGCCTTTGACGCGAATTGTGTCGAGGACGCGATCCAACGCGACGGAGCCAGGGGAAGTCCAATAAGGAGACGGCGGCGATCAATTGCGCCCAGCGTGAGTTCGGCCGCTTCGCGCAGGGTCATCGTTCGTGGCCCGCCGAGTTCGTACATCGTGCCGGGCTTCGCTAAACCGGAGACCGCGGAGGCGACCGCCTGCGCGACATCGCCGACATAAACCGGCTGCAAACGACTTTCGCCACCGCCCATCAGCGGTAAAACGGGCATGTGGCAAGCGAGCGCGCCAAATCGGTTGAAGAAGCCATCCTCTGGCCCAAACACGACTGACGGACGCATGACAATCACACCGGGGAATGTCTCGTGCGTCCCCCTCTCGCCGAGCCCCTTGCTCGCGATATAGGGCGAGGCAGAGTTCTGGTCAGCGCCGATTCCTGAAATATGCACATAGGATGGAACGCGCGCGGCCGATGCGGCACGCGCCAGCGCAAGAGCGCCCTCGACGTGCACGGCCGCATAAGTCTGCGCCCCATTCTCCGCATTGACTCCGGTGGCGTTGATGACCGCTGTTACGCCCTCGACCGCCGCGGCGATCGAATCCGGGAAGCGAAGATTGGCCTGAACAGGCTGGATTTGCCCAACGCCGCCAATCGGCTGCAGAAAGGCAGCGAGATCGGGTCGCCGCACGGCCACCCGGACGCGCCATCCCTGGTGAACCAGCGCCCTTACGATATAGCGTCCGAGGAATCCCGACCCGCCGAATACCGTCGCCAAACGGTTGGCTTCCTTGGTGGCTTCGGTCATCGACGTCCTCTCTACAGGCGCGCCGCTCCTTTAGGCGAAGGCCGCGCATCTGTATACCGGGAAACGCGCTTGCCGCTCGACAAAAGTCTAGGCGTTCGCCTTCTGACGTGCGGTGACCACCAGATCGGCAGCGCGCCCGGAAAACTCGGCCAAATGATCGAATTTCGTCTCGAACGCGCCGACACCCGCGGTCGCGGAGCGCAATTCGACAATGAGATCGCCGATTTCAGCCTCCGGGATCAGCGCCCGTAGCGCCTCCCAGCCCGACCAGCCCTCCCGGCCTTCGAAGCCAAGGATCTGACCGCGCCGCGCGCTAACCAGCGCGCTCGCCCGCGCTAGCGCGTCGGTCGGCACATAGACGGTCACCAAGAGGATCGGCTCGAGCAGAATTGGGCGCGCTTTGACCAGGGCCTCGTCTAAAGCCAGCTTGGCCGCCGCTCGGAAGGCCATGTCAGAGGAATTGACCGTGTGATAGGAGCCATCGACCAAGGTTACCGAGACGTCGACCACTGGAAACCCGAGCGGGCCGCGCGTCATTGCGTCGCGCGCGCCGGCTTCGACCGAAGAAAAATACTGCCTCGGCACGGATCCGCCGTGCACTCGCTCGGCGAAGGCGAAGCCCTCGCCGCGGCCGCGCGGGCCGACCTCGACAACGACGTCGCCAAATTGGCCGTGGCCGCCCGACTGCTTTTTATGTCGTCCTCGCACCGTGATGGCGTCTCGAATCGATTCCCGATAGGCGACGGACGGTTTGTACGATTGGATCGTTACGCCGAAGCGATCGGCGAGCCGCTCGGCGGTCACGCGCAAGTGCATTTCGCCCTGCCCGAACAGCTTTAATTCGGACATCTCCGGGTCTTGGACATAGGACAGCGCGCGATCCTCTTCGCACAGTTTCGCCAACGCGCTGGCGAGCCTGACCTCGTCCTTTCTATCCTTAACGCGGATGGCGATTCCCTGAGTTGCGGGGGGAGCGCCTGCCGTCGCGCCGAGCGACGGAGCGGTTCGCCCGTCGGCGATGCGATCGCCGGTTGCGAGGTCCTCCAGCCGCGCGAAAGCGATCGTGTCGCCTTCCTCAGCGCGGGTGAGTTTCGACGACATGGCGCCCATAAGCCGGGCCAATCCGCCAATCCGCTCCTCGACGCCGCGCGAGTTGACGACGGTTGCGCCGTCAGCGAAGGCGCCTCGCAGCACCCGCGCCAGCGATAGCTTGCCCCCGTGCGCGGTGTGGATCGTGCGCACCACCTGCGCCAGAGCTGGCCCTTTATCCTCTATGCCAAGCCGTTTGCGTGTTTGGACGACGCCGGGTGATTCATGCCTAAGCGCCTTGAGGAGTTTGGTCACGCCGTGGCCGCCGGTCGCCGAACCCAGGAGCACCGGCAGGACCTGTCCATCGCGCAGCTCGCGGGCCAGATCGTCGAAGACGAGGTCCCTAGGCGGATCGATGTCCCCGATCAATTGCTCCATCAGTGCGTCGTCGTAATCGGCGAGCTTCTCGAGCATCAGATAGCGCGCCTGCTTCTCCTCGGGGAGCACGCCCGCCGGCATCTCGATGACGCTGGACGGCGCAGCTTCCCGATAGACGAAGGCCCGCTCAAGCGCGAGATCGACAAATCCGGTGGCGACGCCATCCTCCCACACCGGAATTTGGCGTAGCAGCAGCGGCGTGCGCGAGGCGGGTTGAAGCATCTCAAGCGTTTCGCGCAATCCCCCGTTCGCCTGGTCGATTTTGTTGAGGAAGAGGATACGCGGCAACCCCAGGTCTTCCAGTTCGCGCAGAATAACCTGAAGCGCTGGGACTTTGCGCGGGTCGGCTTCGCAGACGACGACAGCGGCGTCGCAAACGGGCAAGGCATAGCGCATCTCATGAATGAATTCGATCGAACCGGGGGAATTGAAGAAGGTGAGCCGGTCCCCGAGGTAGTCGATGCTGGCGACGTTGGGCTCGACGCTCATCGCGTGGCTACGCGCCTCCGAGCTTGAATCTCCTACGGTGGTGCCTTCGCGCACCGACCCCTGCCGCGCCACCGCGCCGCCGCGCGCCAATATCCCCTCAAGCAGGCTGGTCTTTCCGCTCTGAAACGGCCCGATGATCGACACCAGACGGGGACCGGTCACGCGGTTTTCGTGATTGGCTGCGCTCAATATCGGCCTCCCTCTAGCGTTACGCCGCGCACCGAGGCGCTGCGCGCGTTCTATTCGCGAGGCGATCGACTCCCTAGACCCGAGCGCGCCGCTCGGACTTGGTTCTCTCAGTCGTTGACGCGCCTTGCGTCTTGGCGTCGGCGTCATCGACCGCTATGGACCTGCTGCCGCGCGGTTGACATGGTGGCAAGAACAAGCGCGCCGCGCAAGACGGTTGCGGACGGCATCGCGAAGCGGTTGCAATGCCTTCCCATTCGCCGCGGGCCTCTTGTATGGGACGGCGCGAACACGATTGCGGGCGAGGTTAGAGGTTCATGGGCCAAGGCCAAGCGATTGACGCCGGGTGCGTGGCGGCGGCGCTCAGCGGGCGCTCGGTGGTTCTTGTCGGTATGATGGGGGCCGGAAAAACCTCGGTCGGCAAACGGCTGGCGGCAAAGCTTGGATTGCCGTTCGTCGATGTCGATGCGGAGATAGAAGCGGGCGCTCAACTGACCATTTCCGAGATCTTCGAGCGGTTCGGTGAGGCTTATTTCCGCGAAGGCGAGCGCAAGGTAATCGCCCGCTTGCTCAAAAGCGGACCCATGGTGGTAGCGACGGGTGGCGGCGCGTTCATGAACGCGACCACGCGCGACAACATTGCTAGCCATGGCCTCTCGATTTGGTTGAAGCCGAGCTTTGACATTCTACTCGCCCGGGTGCGCAAGAAGTCCAATCGGCCGCTGTTGAAAACCGCCGACCCAGAACAGACGCTGCGTCGGTTGCTCGAACAGCGGTCGCCGACCTATGCGCTCGCAGATTTCACGATCGAATTGGTTGATGCCGCCCACGATTTGGTTGTCGACTCCATCCTCCTGCGCCTCCGCGCGACGCTGGGCAGTACTGCTGGCGCCTTGACGCAGGCGAGGCGCCAAGTGGAAGTTCCGCTTGGGGCGCGCGCGTATTCGATCTTGATTGGGGCAGGCGTTCTCGACGACGCGGGCGCCGAAATCAACAGGATTGCGCCGGCTGTCAACTGCGCCGTAGTGACCGATGCCCGGGTCGCACCGCTCTACCTTGATCGGCTCACCGCCAGCTTGGATCAAGCGGGTTTGCGCTCCACATCGATCGTCTGCCCGCCCGGCGAGGGCGCGAAGTCTTATGTCGAGTTCGCCCGCGTCGCCGATGCGCTGATCGAGGCGCGCATCGAGCGTGGAGACATTGTCATTGCGCTTGGCGGGGGGGTCATCGGGGATCTCGCCGGATTCTGCGCCGCGACGGTGCGCCGGGGCCTCCGCTTGGTGCAGATTCCGACGACACTGCTCGCTCAGGTCGACTCCAGCGTGGGCGGCAAGACTGGAATAAATTCGCGGCACGGAAAGAACCTCGTCGGCGCTTTTCATCAGCCTTCGCTTGTGCTCGCCGACACCATGTGCCTCAGTTCCCTTAGCGAGCGCGATTTTCGCGCTGGCTTTGCTGAGGTCGTAAAGTATGGGCTCATTGGCGACCGTGGCTTTTTTGAATTTTTGGAATCGAATTGGCGCGACATCTTCGCTGGCGGACCAGCCCGGACCGAGGCGATCACGATCAGCTGTATGGCCAAGGCGCGCGTGGTCGCCGCCGACGAAACGGAGCAAGGAGAGCGCGCGTTGCTCAACCTCGGGCATACCTTTGGCCACGCGCTGGAGAATCTGACCCACTATGATCCAGCGCGGCTCGTGCATGGCGAGGGCGTCGCCATCGGCATGGCGTTGGCGTTTCGCTTCTCCCGTGACCTGGGTTTGTGCTCCGGCCAGGACGCCGGACGCGTCGAGGCGCATCTGAAGGCCGTCGGCCTTCCGACACTCATCGGCGACATACCCGGCTTTGAGGCGAATTCGGAAACTCTATTGGGTGCAATGCGCCAGGATAAGAAGGTCGAGCGCGGCAAACTGACTTTCATCCTCGTCAGAGGCATCGGCGAGAGTTTCGTCGCCCGTGATGTTGATGAGGCAAGCGTCTCGGCTTTCCTGGCGCGCGAACTGGCTCCTGCGAGCTAACCCGGCGAGCATGTTACGCCCGAACGCCACGTGCTAGAATCTTTCCATGTCGTACCCCGTCGACATTGTCGTCATCATCCTGAGCGTTGCCGCCGCGGCGTTCTTCGCCGGCGCCGAGACCGCCCTAACGGCAGCCTCTCGCGCCCGCATGCATGCGCTCGAAACAGCGGGCGACAAGCGGGCGAGGTTGGTCACGCGTCTCATCGGCGCGCGGGGGCGCCTAATCAGCGCGATGCTGCTCGGAGGACAACTCGTCACCATTGGCTCCTCGGCGATCGCTACGAGTGTCCTCCTTGAAGCATTCGGCGACCGCGGCGTGTGGGCCGCGACTGCAATCATGACCGCGTTGATTGTCGTTTTTGGCGAGGTGATGCCGAAGACGATCGCTATCGCCTATCCTGATCGCGTTTCCCTGCTCATCGCGCCGCTGGTTTCCTTCTTCGTGACCGTTTTCGGTCCGATCGTGAGCGCCGTCGAGGTCTTGGTGCGCGGCATCTTGCGCCTGAGCGGCGTCTCGCTCGGCGACGGTGATCCTGGTGTTTCTGGCCACGAGGAACTTAAGGGCGCGGTCGACATCCTGCATCGCGACGGCGAAGTCGAACGCGACGAGCGCGACATGTTTGGCGGTCTCCTAGAGCTGTCTGAGATCCCGGTCTCCGACGTCATGGTTCATCGCACCAAAATGCAACTCATCGACGCCGACCTGCCGCCCGAAGAGCTGGTGCGCGAGGTCATCGCTTCTCCTTACACCCGAATGCCCCTTTGGCATGGGGAGCCGGACAACATCATTGGCATCCTACACGCCAAGGATCTGCTCAGGGCGTATGTCGCGGCCGGCGGAGGCGCAAGCAAACTTAATCTTGCCGATCTCACTCTCGAGCCCTGGTTCATCCCCGAGTCGACCACGTTGCGTGACCAGCTCCAGGAATTCTTGCGCCGAAAGACCCATTCGGCGCTCGTCGTCGACGAGTACGGCGTCGTGCAGGGCCTGATTACGCTTGAAGACATTATCGAGGAAATCGTTGGCGATATTCGCGACGAGCACGACGTCGCGGTGCTGGGCGTGCGCAAACAGCGCGATGGCTCGGTCGTCGTCGACGGCTCGGCGACCATACGGGAGCTCAATCGCGCGATGGGCTGGAATTTGCCTGACGACGAGGCCGCGACGGTGGCCGGCCTCGTTATTCACGAAGCGCGCTCGATTCCTGATCCGCGTCAGACTTTCAGCTTTCATGGCTTCCGCTTCGAAGTACTGCGCAAGCAGCGTAATCGGATCGCCGCGCTCAGAATCACCCCGCTGGCGGCGCGCACGGGCGAGTCGCGGGCGGTCGACCATGACGGAGAAGCTCCCCCCATGACTAAGGCAAGGACCTATCGGCGGCTGGCGGGGCCGCAGGAGTCGTTGCTGCTTTACCACAGATACCTATATAAGCGCCCGGTGTATCGGCCAGCGGCCGACAAGAGGTTTGGATGTCCTGGAATAATCAAGGCGGCGGACCATGGCGCTCGCCGGGCCGCGGGCCATGGGGCCAGGGGCCGTTGGGCCCGCAGCCGCCGGGCGATATCGAGGAGATTATCCGCCGCGTCCAGGATGCTCTTGGCAAGCTGACACCCGGAGGATCGGGGGCAGGCGGTAAGGGGCTAGGCGGCCGAGGAATGTTGCTCCTCCTGCTCGCAGCTCTCCTGCTCTGGTTTGCGTGGGGAACGTTCTATACGGTTCAACCGAGCGAAGTCGGCATCAATCTTGTCTTTGGCCGATATACCGGCAAAACGGCCGCCGGCTTGAACACCAACTGGCCCTGGCCGATTGGGTCGGTGATTAAAGTTCCGGTCTGGGATCAGCAAATCACTGAAGTGGGCTATCGCAGTCTCGGCGGGAGCACGGACATTCCCGAAGAGAGCCAAATGCTGACCGGCGACAAGAACATCGTCGACGTTCACTTCAGAGTGAACTGGCAGATCGATCCAGCCAAGCCAGAAGATTACGTATTCAACATTCTTGGCCCACGCGAGACTGTCAAAGCGGTGGCCGAGAGCATCATGCGCGAGGTCGTCGGCCTGAAAACCATCGACGGCATTCTCACGACCGACCGGGCTTCTGTCGAGGCTGACGTCCAAAAGCGGATGCAGGACTTGCTCAATTCGTATCGGGCGGGCGTTCTTGTGAAGCAGGTTCAGCTGCAGTCCGTCGACGCCCCAAGCCAAGTCCTTTCCGCCTATCGAGACGTGACCGCAGCGCAACAAGACCAGCAGCGCGCCGTCAACGAGGCTGAGACCTACGCCAACAAAGTCGTTCCAGAGGCCGAGGGCGGCGCTGCCCGAATCGTGGCCGAGGCCCAGGCCTATCGCGAGCAGACGATCCTGGAAGCAAAGGGCCAGACCGCCCGCTACAACCAGATTTACCAGCAGTACAAGAAGGCGCCGGCCGTCACTCGGGAGCGGATGTATCTGGAGACTATGGAGCGGGTACTTGGCCCTATGGACAAGACGATCGTCGATTCGAACTCCGCGAGCCCGCCTGTGCCGTATATCGCGCTCGACCCGTTGCAACCCAAGACGGGAGCGAGCGCCAGATGAGGTCCCTAAACGGCGTTGTTCTTGCCGCCATCGCGGTTGTCGCCATCATTCTTGTCTCGATGGCAACGTTTATCGTCAATCCGACCGAACAAGCTCTGATCTTGCGGTTCGGCCAGCCCGTGCGCGACCTCATCGACGCGCCGGGCCTGTATTTCAAGTGGCCGTTTGTCGACAACGTGGTCTACATCGACAAGCGCATTCTCGCCCTCGACAACGAGCGCCAGGAAGTGCTGGTGGCCGACAATCAGCGCCTGGAGGTCGACGCCTTCGTGCGCTACCGCATCGCTGATCCGCTGTTGTTTTATCAATCGGTCTCCGACACGCGCGGGGCCGACGCGCAACTCGGCGGCATGCTGAACTCGGCGCTGCGCCGCAGCTTATCGGGGGCGTCGATCACCGATATCGTGCGCGACAAGCGCGACGCTCTGATGGCCGACATTAAGGACCAGATGATCGTCGGCGCCAAACGGTTCGGTCTTGATGTCGTCGACGTGCGCATCAAGCGCGCGGACCTGCCGGCGGAGAACTCGGAGGCGGTGTTCCGGCGCATGCAGACTGAACGGCAGCAGCGCGCCGCCTCCTATCGGGCGCAAGGGTCGCAGCAGAGCCAGCAGATCAAGGCGGAGGCCGACCGAAAGGTCACCGTCATAACCGCCCAGGCTCAGCAGCAGTCCGAGCAGATCCGCGGCGAAGGCGATGGCGAGCGTAACCGCATCTTCGCCGAGGCTTATGGCGCGGACCCCGATTTTTTCGGCTTCTACCGCTCGATGCAGGCCTATGAGAATAGCTTTGCCAACGGGCGAACGCGGGCTCTCATCAGTCCGAAGTCGGACTTCTTCCGTTACTTCTCGACGCCGACCCCGGCTCCCGAGACTCCAACTCCCCCAGCGCCATCTGCAAGTTCCGCACCTTCGGCGAAGGCGGACTGAAGTGAACGAATTCGAGTTGTGGTCGGACCTGAGCCCGTCGACCAAACGCCCGTGCGCTGAAATTCGGATTTAGCCGAACCGATTGAGGAATATGAGGAGAAACCCCATGCTCGACGACGGGTTGCGAATTTCGAACGGACCTCGCCGCGCCGCAAAATTGCCGAGCACACTCGCGGTTCTTTCGGCTCTTTTTGCCGCTCCGTTTGCATTGGCGCCGGCTAGTCCCGCAGCCGCCCAGGCGCGGCCGACCAACCTTGCCGATCTCGTCGACCAGGTCGCTGACGCGGTGGTCAACATTTCGGCCACTCAGACCGTCGAAGACAAGGATGTCGCCCCTGATTTGCCTAAGGGTACACCCTTCGATGAGATGTTCGAGGAGTTCTTCAAGAATCACGGCATCAACCCGCAGCCCCGCGCCCGCCGTGCGCAATCCTTGGGTTCCGGCTTCGTCATCGACCCGAGCGGCATTGTCATCACCAACAATCACGTAGTCGGGGACGCAAACGATATCGTCGTCATCTTTACCGATGGCCGCAAACTCAAGGCCACCGTGATCGGTAAGGATCCCAAGGTGGACGTAGCGGTATTGAAGGTGGAGAGCGACAAGCCGCTGAAAACGGTCAAGTTCGGCGATAGCGACAAGATGCGCGTCGGCGATGGCGTCATGGCGGTTGGCAATCCGTTCGGCCTTGGCGAAACTGTGACCGCGGGCATTATCTCCGCGCGCAACCGCAATATCGACAGCGGCCCCTACGACGATTTCCTTCAAACTGATGCGTCGATCAACAAGGGCAACTCGGGAGGCCCGCTGTTCAATCTGCAGGGCGAGGTGATCGGCATTAACACCGCTATCCTTTCGCCTTCGGGGGGCTCAATCGGCATCGGCTTCGCGACCCCCTCCGCGACCGTTGAGCCGGTTATCGGTCAACTCAAGGAGTTCCACGAAACCCGGCGAGGATGGCTTGGCGTGCGAATACAACCTGTCGACGACACCATCGCCGACAGTCTGAATTTAGGAGCAGCGCGCGGCGCCTTGGTTGCTGGCGTGGACGAGAAGGGTCCGGCAAAGCCCGCCGGCCTGATGGCAGGCGACGTGATCGTCAAGTTCGACGGCAAGCTGGTCAAGGAATCGCGTGATCTTCCGCGCCTTGTGGCGTCGATGCCGGTCGGTAGGCAAGTCGACGTTGTGGTGGTGCGCAACGGCAAGGAAGTCACCAAGACGGTAACGCTGGGGCGGCTCGAGGACGGAGAGAAAAAGACGGCTGCGCTCGCCACCGAAAAGAATGACTCGCTGAAGATGGACGCGGTCACAAAGGCGCTCGGCATGGAGTTTTCTGCTCTGAGCGGGGAGGCGCGCAAGACCTTCAAGATAAAGGACAGCGTCAAGGGCGTGATCGTAACCTCTGTCGAACCCGGCTCGGCCGCTGCGGAAAGAGGCTTGCGGCCAGGCGACGTGATCGAGGAGGTCAATCATCAGACGGTCGAGCATCCTGGCGACGTCGCCAAGGCTATCGATGGCGCGAAGGCCGACTCGAAAAAGCCGGCGCTGTTGCTGGTTTCTAACGGAGAAGGCGAGGTTCGCTTTGTCGCCGTGCCGGTGGATTGAGCGCAAGGGAGCGACGCAATGGCGGACGGATCCGCGACGGCGGACAATGCGCTCGCGGTGGCCCGAGATGTGCTGCGGCGCGCGCCGCTGATCGACGGGCACAATGACCTCCCTTGGGTGATTCGGGTCGATAGGGTGGCGCGAGGCGACGTGGTCGCCTACGATTTGAACCGGATTCACGAGCGCACAGACACAGACATTCCGCGCCTGCGCGAAGGCATGGTGGGGGCGCAGTTCTGGGCCGCGTTCCAGCCCACCAACGCGCCCAATCCCGCGCGCACGGCGCTGGAGCAGATCGACCTCATCCGTCGCATCGAGGAGGCTCATCCCGATGTCTTCCTGCCGGCGCGCCGGGCTGCGGACTACGCTAAAGCGAAATCGCTGGGCAAAATTGCATCCTTCATCGCGGTCGAGGGCGGCGTAGGACTCGAGAACTCGCTGAGCCCGCTACGTATCTGGCATGCCGCCGGCGTGCGGCTGATGACGCTTTGCCACAACGAAAGCCTGGACTGGGTCGATTCCGCCACTGACGCGCCTCGCAATGGGGGCCTCAACGCGTTCGGACGCGCGGTTATCGGCGAACTCAACCGCCTCGGCATTGTGATCGATCTCGCGCATACATCCCACGACGCGATGCGCCGCGTGCTCGACGTGACGGAAGCGCCAGTGGCGCTGTCACATTCCAACGCCTATTCGCTGTGCGATCATCCGCGCAACACGCCTGACGATGTTTTAAAGCGCCTCAAGGCCAACGGTGGCCTGGTCATGGCGACATTCGTGCCGGGCTTCGTGTCGCAGGCCTTGCGCGACTGGCTGCGCGGTTCGCGCGACGCCTATGGCAAGGCCCCGGTCGCCGCCGGCCCCAAGGCTCAGTTGGCCGAACTCGAGACCAAGCACGGCTCGGCGCCGAAGGCGAGTCTCGAGCAGGTCGCCGACCATATCGTGCGCTTGGTTGAGACCGCCGGCCTCGACCATGTTGGCGTAGGCTCCGACTATTTCGGCGGGGCCTCGCCGGTCGGGCTCGAAGACGTGAGCCGCTTTCCGCACCTGTTCGCGGAGCTGGTGCGCCGCGGCTTCTCCGAGCGCGACCTCGAGAAAATCTCGTCAAAGAACATGCTGCGCGTGCTGCGGCGGGTCGAGACGGTTGGCGCGTCCCTGCGCAAGACCCGGCCATCGGCGATCGGCAGGCTCGAAGACTACCGCGAGACCTGAGTTGCGGAGCCGATAGCGCTCGGGGTCGACTGGACGCAGCCGAATATCGACACCGAACGTATGGCCGAGCATGCGCAATGCGAGCGAGCTTTTCAAGCTGCTTGCCCACAAAGATAGATTTACATTTGATTGAAGTTCTATATCATATATATGGCTACGCGTTGTCGGCCGGGCCAAACAAATCCAAACAAAACCAAGCAGGACCAAATTAAACCAAACAAAATAGCTTGGATTTATTTGGTTTTATTCGTCCGAATCGGGACTTTTCAATGGGTTACAGCGAATCCAAATAACTTTTCTCTCTTTGGTTTTCTCCTCCCGACGCCCCATCTCACGCGCACCCCCGGGAGCGTTTCATAATTTTCTACCTTCAGAAAGATTAGCATGAATTCTCCTTTCCGGCAATCATTTGTTGGCCCATAACGGCGCTGTCGCTTTCGTCAAGCAGCTCACGGCCGTACCATGTGAAATCGGCGCGCGCCCAGGCGGCGGGAGATCGAACGTATCGAGCTGGGCGCCGCGGGCTTGAAAAAGCCGCTCAGAGCGTCCGAACTCAGGTCATCGAGACGGGCGGGCTGCGAAAGCAAGGCGCAGCCGCTCGATTCAGGAACTCGAAGCGCGGGGTAACGATTCCCTTGCCGAACCCATGGCTCCGGCGCCAAAATATGCCGAAGGCGGAGACCGCCGACCGGTTGTAAAGCTTTTTGTCGGGAGAACGCCATGCGGCACGGCTCCACGCTTCCGGTGCTTGAAACGACCGTGGTCGGCGACTGGGTCGACTACAACGGCCACATGAACGATGCAGCTTATGCGGTCGTGTTCAGCCGCTCGGTCGACGCGCTGATGGACCGGGTCGGCCTCGACGCGGCCGCGCGCAAGCGGACCGGACAAAGTTTGTTCACGCTGAAGATGATGCTGCATTACTTCAAAGAGGCGAAGGAAGGCGACGCGCTTACCGTCTCCTGTCAATTGCTCGAGCACGACGACAAGCGCATGCGCGTTTGGCTCGACATGACCGCGTCCGGCGGCTCGGTCGTCGCTGCGTCGGAACAGCTCCTGATCTCGGTCGCGCAAAGCGAAGGGAGCGCGCACGCGGTCGAGTGGGGTTTCGAGACCAAGGCCGCGCTCGAAGCTCTCGCCAAGGCGCAGAGCGGCCTGCCTCATCCGCCAAGAGCCGGAGAGGGCGTGGCGCTGAAGCGGCAGGGATAACGGCGCTCTTCCTGCGGGTCAAAATCTGACTATCCCCGAGGAATTGACCCCAAGCGAAACGTGTGCGGGAGTTCTGTAGTCCGCACAGCGCGGCGAGAACCAGAAGGAATGAACGCCGTGGCTCTAGCGGTTGTGACGGGAACCAGCAGCGGTATCGGGCTTGCGACGGCTGTCGCGCTCGCGCGCGCCGAACACACGGTCGTGGCGACGATGCGTGACCTCGACCGCGGCGCGGAGATCCGTCAAATCGCGACGGATGAGAGGCTCGCCATTCACTTGGCCGTCATCGATGTCGACAACGACAATTCGGTGCGCCAAGGTTTCTCGAAGATCGCCAGCGAACGTGGCCCGATCGACGTCCTGGTCAACAACGCAGGCATCGTCGGCGGAGGGGCGATCGAAGAAACTCCGGTCGACGTGTTTCGTCAGGTGATGGAGACGAACTTCTTCGGCGGTCTTCGTTGCATCAAGGCCGTTGTTCCCGACATGCGCGAGCGTCGCAGTGGAACAATTGTTAACGTGACATCGATCGCCGGCCGCCGCGCCATGGCGCCTCACGCGAGTTACGCCGCTTCGAAATGGGCGTTCGAGGCGCTGTCCGAATGCCTTGCTCAGGAAATGCGCGCCTTCAACGTCCGCGTTGCCATTGTCGAGCCTGGGATCATCGCCACTCCGATCTTCAAGAAGACGCCCCTCCGGCTCGATAACCGCTATCCGCACTTGAAGCGGTTCAGCGCCATCTTCGCGGCGGCGCTCGCCAACCCGACGCCGCCTTCCCTTGTCGGCGACGCAATTCGTCAGATCATTGACAGTGACAGTTGGCAGCTTCGCTACCCCGTCGGCCCTGATGCGCTGCCCGCCCTGAAATCCCGGGCAAGCAAGACTGACGAGCAGGTGATCTCTGAGGCGGCGGAAAGCGATGCGGAATTCATTGCGCGCGCGAAGCGCGAATACCGGCTCGACCTCACACTGTGAGCTGCGCGCTTTGCGGGTTAGCCGTGCGAGGAGTTCGCCTCGCTGCGCTAGGAGATTGCTTTTTGGGTCGACGCAGCCAATTGGAGCCGCGCTCCATAGGCCACGCCATCGGGCTTTGGTAGAACTCGGGTCAAACGACCGGAGCTCATCGAGCCATGCCTGAAGCGTCTCACCCTTCGGAAGGTCCGGCTGGATTCGCGCTCCCGCTCACTCCGGCCGAGCGCTCGCTTGTCACAATCGCGGGAAGATTTGCGAACGAGATGATCGCCCCGATAGCTGAGAGGCTGGAGCGCGAGAAATCCGCGCTCCCGGCGAGCGTTGTTGCGGAATGGATCCGCTTGGGGCTGAATGGCATGCAGGTTTCGCCCGGGCGTGGCGGCGCGGGAGCGAGCTTCTTCGCGAAAGTCGCTGTCGCCGAGACGATTGCGCGCGCGTGCTTTCCGTGCGCTTTCGCACTGATCGCCATGCAGGGCGCAGTCACCAAAATTGAGCACGAAGGAACAGCCGAGCAGATTGCGCGCTATTTGCCAGGACTGATGAAGGGCTCGCTTATTTGCGCGCCGTCTTTGAGCGAGCCCGAGGCTGGCAGCGATTTCGGCGCGATCAGCACCCTCGCGACCAAGGTTCCAGGCGGGTGGGAGATTACCGGCGAAAAAGCGTGGGTCACAAATGGGGCGATCGCCAATCTCCTTGTCATGTACGCCCAGACGGAGCCGGGAGCCGGTGGGAAGGGCATCGCGAGCTTTATAGTCGACCTTCAGACGGCTGGGATCGAGAAGTTTCCGGCTTACGACTTGATTGGAGGAGCGGCGATTGGGGCATGCGGCATCCGCCTTCGCGGCGTAAGAGTGGCCGACCGGGATCTCTTTGCTCCGCCGGGCCAGGCTTTCAAGAGGGCCCTGCAAAGCATTTCCGCCACGCGCGTCTATGTCTCGGCAATGGCGTGCGCCGTCGTAGAGACCGCCCTCAGGACCGCAGTTGCGTACGCTGCTGAACGCCAGAGCTTCGGGCGACCCCTTCTTGACCATCAAGGGCTACGGTGGAGCTTGGCTGACGTCGCGACCGATCTGGAGGCGGCTAGGCTATTGACTCTTCAGGGCGCTCAGACAGTGGCTCATCGCCGGGACGCACAGGTCGAGGCTGCGCTCGCCAAGAAGTTCTCGGCTGAAATGGCTGCGCGAAGCGTTATTGCTTGCATGCAAGCGATGGGCGCCGTGGGTCTCCTCCCGCACTATGGTTTCGGCCGTCTGATGACTTCAGCTCGCATCGCGGCCTATGTCGACGGCACGACGGAGATGCAAAACGAACGCATTGGAGCCGCTCTTTTCAAGCGCTACGGGGGTCTTTCTTGAAATTCGTCCGGACCCACCGGGGGTCAGCGGATCGACCCAATCTCTAGATAATCGAACAGGACCCGAGGGCCACCGCCGATTGGGTTTAACCCCAGAACCCGGAGCGACGCGCTGGACAAGCGCGTAAACGGCCTCGCACGCTCGACCTCGACTCCTGAAGCGCGGCCAGGTCAGGCGGCTCGCGGCAAACGTGGCATATAAGCAAGTTGCGCGTGACGCTCACAATAGGGGCCGCTGTGCGCGGCTGCGCCGCAATACCGGAACGTGCTGAGATCGCGCGGATTGCCCGTCGGCCAGCGGCAAGATCCTTCCGTCAGGTCGACGACGGTCAGCTTCCCGTCGATTGGCTCCTGGTCGGCGAAATAGGTGGTGTAGGCCACCCCGCCTTCGGGGATCGGCAGGGCAATAGTATTCGCTTTAACGTTGTACATTTTCGGCTCGGAATGGTGGGAAAGCGACTTGCGGCCTAGGGCGCGAGCCAGACAAGCACGTTACGTAGTCACGGAACGTAAGATTTCCAGAGATGCCGCCACGCAAAATTGAGGGCGCAGATCCACTTTTTTGCTTTTCACGCTTGTTTGGCGGCCGAAGGCCGGCCGTCGCGCCTCATCCTTCGACCTTCCCCCGCAGCCAGAAGGCATAGAGCGCGCCGCCGGCAAGGGCAGAGGCGCTCATGAGGGCGCCAAGGGCGGTGGGCGAAGCGTCGCGATAGAGCGCGGCGGCGGCGACGCCGCCGAGCGCGCCGAACAGCATCTGGGTCGTGGTGACGACGGCGGAGGCAAGACCGGCAATCTCAGGCAGGGAATGGATCGCCTCGTGAACGGCGTTGGGAAAAACGAGGCCGAACGCCGAGATGAAGACCATCACCAACGCGGCGTCGACAAGCGCCGAGCCTAAGCCGGCGAGGCCGACCGCCAAGAGCGCGAGCGCGCTCAAGCATTCGAGCGCCAGCGCCGCGTCGAACACCGTTTTAGGACTGACGTGGCGATTGAGCAGCCAGGCGTTGATCGACGAGCCGACGATCACCCCCGAGGCCGTTATCGCGAACAGCGCCGCAAATCCGGTCTTGGACACGCCATACCCCTGCATGAACAGGAGCGGCGAGACGTTGACGTAGGCAAAGAGACCCGCGAACAGGAGCCCTCCGAGCAACGAAAAGCCCGCGCAGGCCGGGTTGGTCAACGCTCGCCGGTATCCGGCGAAAATCGTCGAGGGCTTCAGGTTCCGGCGGTTTTCGGTCGCATGCGATTCCTCGAACAAAGCGAGGGCGACGAGCGTCATGAGAACGGAAACGCCGGTCAGCACCGCAAAGATCAGGCGCCAGGAGCCGAAGAACAGAATTGCGGCGCCGAGCGCTGGCGCAATCAGCGGCGCGACGCTGAACACGAGCGAGACCGCGGCCAGCTGAAGGCGCGCCTCCCGGCCCTCGAACAGGTCGCGGATGATCGCCCGCGGCAGGATGCCGACCGCTCCCGCGCTCGCCCCCTGCACCAGGCGGAAGGCGAGCAACGCGTGAATCGACGGCGCGAGCGCCGAGCCCGCCGCGCTGAGCGTGAACAGAACGAGGCCGAGCGCCATCACCGCCTTGCGGCCGAACCGGTCGGCGAGCGGGCCGACCGCGATCGGGGCGCTCGAGAAGCCGGCGATGAAGATCGCGATCGTCGCCGCCGCTTCGGTCTGCGGCGCATGAAGATCGGCCTGGATCAGCGCCAGGCTCGGCAGCGCCATGTCGATCGAGAGCGGCGGCAAGGCCGTGAGCAGGCCGAGAAAGAACGTGAATCCAAGCCCGTGGATGTTGAGGCGGGTCATCAGGCCGGCGCGCCGCCGGCGAGGCGCGTCACGCGCCCTCACGGCGATTGAACGCGCGCGCCGCGACATGGACGCCTTGCTCACGCCTGCGGCCGCGTTTTTTCGGGCGTCGTCAGGCGGCGCCGGACCGCGCGCCTCGAGGCGCGCGAGGATGGCGTCCGATAGCCCCATGCCCGCGAGCGCGCCGGCGGTCGCCAGCAATCCGGCCCAGAACGCGCTGCCGATGACCGCGCTGATGACAGGAGCCATCGGCAGGAAGAAGCCGATCGCGATGCAGCCGAGGCAAGTCAGGATGAGGAAGGCTGCTTTCGCGACGACGTTGACGCCGCCGCGGCTCGCGGCTGCGGTCCGCAGGCTTGCGTACCAGAGAAGCGCGAAGGCGACGATTGCCGCGGCGATCCGAATGAACGATCTCCTTATTTCGCAGCCAGCCTAAGCGTTGCATCGCAAACCAAAGCGGCGCTGGGCGGCGAACTCGAGGGGCGGCTTCGGTTCTTGGCTTCCGCGGCGACGGGATAGCAGCCGGCGGCGATCCGGCTTTATGACAGCCGGTCAGGCGGCGGGCGGTTGCGGCGCCAGTTTGTCCTGGGTTTTGAGGTCAAAATCGCTGGCGTCATGGCGCTCATGCAGCTGACTTGCAAGATCGCCGTTGGTCTTGTTCACGATGCGCCCTCGCTTCACCGCCGGACGCGCGGCGATCGCATCGGCCCAGCGCAGGAGGTTCTTGTAATCCTGCACGCTCAGGAACTCGGTCGCCCCATAACTGCCGCTCCTCGCCAGACCGCCGTACCATGGCCAGATCGCGATATCGGCGATCGTGTAGTCGCCGCCCGCCACATACTCGCTTTCCGCCAGGCGACGGTCGAGCACGTCGAGCAAGCGCTTCGTCTCCATGGCGAAGCGATCAATGGCGTATTCGATTTTCATCGGCGCGTAGGCATAGAAATGCCCGAAGCCGCCGCCAACATAGGGCGTGCTTCCCATCTGCCAGAATAGCCAGGAGAAGCACTCGGCGCGCGCGCCGGCCTCGGTCGGCAGAAAGGCGCCGAACTTTTCGGCGAGGTGGAGCAGAATCGCGCCGGACTCGAAGATGCGGATGGGCTTGGCGCCGCTGCGGTCGACCAGCGCCGGGATCTTGGAATTTGGATTGATGGCGACGAAGCCGCTGCCGAACTGGTCGCCCTCGCCGATCTTGATCAGCCAGGCGTCGTACTCGGCGCCCTTATGGCCCAGCGCCAGCAGCTCCTCGAGCATGATCGTGACCTTCTGGCCGTTCGGAGTGGCGAGCGAATAGAGCTGGAAGGGATGGCGGCCGACCGGCAGCTCCTTCTCGTGGGTCGAGCCGGCCACCGGGCGGTTGATGTTCGCGAACAGGCCGCCGCTCGGCTTGCTCCAGACCCAGACCTTCGGCGGAATATATTCGGGCGAACTGCTCATTCATGCGGCTCCGATGTCTTCAACCAGTCGGCGGCGTCTCGCGATCGCGGCGCCGAACCGGCAATCCTCTTGCGTTTTAATTCAAAGAAATGCCTAGGGCTCGCCATTTAGCATGGCGTCATGCGAGCTCGGTCCGAGCGAGATGACGCCAGTGGTCGAGGCTCTATTTCGAATAATAGCCGCGACCGGCCGGGTCTAGGGCTGAACCTGCCGGGGACAGCGGCGGACGCGTATTCGGCGCGGGGAGGCCACGGTCACATCTGCGTGATCGACGCGGCGCGGTCCCGCAGAAGGGGCCAGAAAAAATCGTCCTCTGAGCGATACTAAAGCCCTTGCTTATGTATTCGAGGGATGATACTTAGGCATATGCTTAACTATGAAGCCCCTCTCGATCGGGCGTTCCAGGCTCTCGCCGATCCGACCCGTCGGGCGATGGTCGAGCGGCTCGCGCAAGGACCGGCCTCAGTCAGCGAGCTCAAACGGCCGCTGCGTCATGTCGCTGCCGGCGGTGATGCAGCATCTCGCGGTGCTGGAAAGCTCGGGGCTGGTCGTTTCGCAAAAGTCCGGACGGGTGCGCACCTGCCGCATCAATCCGGCCGCGCTCGCCGAAGCCGAGCGATGGATCACAGAGCAGCGCCTCGAGTGGGAGCGCCGCCTCGACCGGCTCGGCGAATATCTCAAAACTCTGGAACAGCGAGGACAAGAGCGATGAACACGATCGATAAGACGAGCCGCAAGGTTCAGCCGGCGCCCGTTGCGCGTTTCTCGCGTCTTCTCGGCGCCGCGCGAGACCGTATTCAAGGCCTGGAGCTCAGCGGACCACGTCAAGCGATGGTTCTGCCCGAGCGGCTATTCGGTTCCAGAAGCCACGGTCGAGATGCGCGTCGGCGGGCGGTTTGAGGTCTGCATGCGCTCGCCGGAAGGGATGGAGCATTGGACCAAGGGGACGTTCACTGAGGTCGCAGCGCCGGAGCGCCTGACGATCGATCATCACGTGATCGACCCGTGCGGCGGCGGACCGCTGTTCAGCGCGGTCACGCAGGTCAAATTCAGCGCTGCTGATGGCGGCACGCGGATGGACGTCGTGCAGACCTATACGGTCTCCGACCCGGCGCGGGTGGAGCCGATGCTCAAGGGCGCGCCCGAAGGCTGGCGCCAGACGCTCGACAAGCTCGAGGCGGAAGTCGCGCGCATTCAGGGAAGCAGCGGGGGTCGCTCCGTCGTCCACGGCGCCTTCCATCTCGAGCGCACCTACGACGCGACGGCGGAGCAGGTGTACAGGGCGCTATCGGACGAAACAGCCAAGAACCGCTGGTTTTATGGGCCGAAGGGGTGGCGGCCGATCGAGCGCTTCATGGATTTTCGGGTCGGCGGCCGCGAGCGCGCCAAGGGGCAGTTCGAAGGCGGCGTGACGACGACGTTCGACGCGATCTATCACGATATCGTTCCGCGCGAACGCATTGTCTACACGTACGAGATGCATCTCGACGAGCGGAAGATCTCCGTCTCCCTCGCGACGCTTGCAGATCAAGCCCGCCGGCCAGGACGCACCAAGCTCAAGGTCGATGAACAAGGCGCGTTCCTCGACGGCTACGACGATGCGGGGTCGCGCGAGCGCGGGACAGGGAACCTTCTCGACAAGCTGGGAGCGTCACTGAAATCCTGATCCCAGGAGCGGAGGAGCCAAGCATGACCTCGCCTCACGAATCCTCGCTCGCCGATCGCGATTCACGGAAATCGTCAAGCGAAGCTATCGCGCCTATGTCGACAAGGATCGTTCGGCGATCGAGCGGCTCCTCGCCGACGACTTTCATTTCACCAGCCCGCTCGACAATCGTATCGATCGAAAGACCTATTTCGAGCGCTGCTGGCCGAACAGCGGATGGATCGACGGCTTCGACTTCATCGCCGGCGTCCCCAGCGACGATCGCGTCTATGTGACCTATGTCGGTCACAGCGACCGCGGACGAAACTTCCGCAACACGGAGGTGCTGACCGTTCAAGACGGGAAGATTGTCGAGGTCGAAGTCTATTTCGGCTGGAACGTGCCGCACCCGGCCCCGTCTGGCGGCTTCGTGGAGGACGCGCTGCGAGTGTGACATCGCAAGGCGCGTTACTCGACGACTACGACGACGCAGGGTCGCGCGAGCGCGGGACCGGGATCTCCAAGACAAGCTCTGCGCGTCGCCGTGGTCGTGGGTCTCTACTCGTCGTTCGACGCGTTGAGGTCGTTCCAGCCGATATATTCGCCCTCGAGGGCCTCGCGCAGCCGGACCCCTATGCCTCCGCCGCCATCCTTAGGGATGAAGACGGCGCCGGCGGCCTCGAGCGCGGCGCGCATTTTGTCGACCGCTTCGTTCGCGACGCGATCAGGCGCGCCGGTCTCGAACTCATTGATGGTCGACGCTGGCACGCCGGCCGTCTCGGCGAGCTTCGCCTGCGACCAGCCGATAAGGGCGCGAGCGGCTCTCACCTGTGCCGGTTCGACCATGCCTCAGATCATTCCGCCGCTGTCGCGGATATCGCGACGGCACGGCGCGGGCGCTCCGCGAATGTTGTCGCCGAGCGCCTTGCGCGCGAGCGCCGCTTCGCCGCCGCTGGTGGCGTGATAAAGCGACAGCTGCTCGAATTCGTCCGACTTGGGCGCCTCGATCGCGAGATCGGTGTAGGTCCAGCGGTCGGGCGCCTCGAGCGTAGCCTTGAGGACTTTCCGCGTTTTCAGGAAGAAGCTCGCATATTTCCACGCCTTGCTGACGATCTCGAATCCGTATCGCGGATAGAAGACGAAGCGCGATTCAATCGGCAGGCTGCTGCGCCGGTCGCGACGGTACTTCAGCCGGAAGGCGCCGCCTTCGAGCGGATGGACGCCCTCCTGGTCGATCATCAGTTTGAACCAGAGCATGGTGCTCAGGATCTGCTTCGGCCGCCCGTTCTTGATCGCCGCGGCGCGCTTGAGAATCGTGCCGATATGGTCGAGCGTGTAAAACGCGTTCCATGCGGCGCGATAAGCGTCTTCCCACTCCTGGTCGCTCATCTTCGAGTGATGCGACGACGCGGTGGTTGAGGTCGTATTTGTTGATGTCGGGGTCCATCCAAACGCCCTTGGCGAGCATCTTCTTGTGGTCCTCCGACCCCGGCAATGGCGTGAGGAAGAAGAACTCGAGAATGTCGAGCGGCAGTTCGCGCTTGATGATCTCGATGTCGCGCAGGATCGATTCCTTCGTGTCGGCGGGGAAGCCGAGGATGTAGCCGGCGAAAGTGATGGCGCCGTGCGAGCGCCATTTTTGCAGCATCACGCGATATTCGGTGATCTTGTTCTGCCGCTTCTTGGCGGTGATGAGATTCTCGGGGTTGATGTTCTCAAGCCCGATGAACACGCGTTTGACGCCGGCTTGCGTCGCCTTCTCGATGAAGTTCTTGATCTTGTGGCAGAGCGTGTCGACCTGAATGGTGAAGCCGACGTGGATGCCTTCCTTCTTCAGCTCGATCACCCGGTCGAGCAGGATCTCCCAGTCGCTGTTGCGGGCGAAATTGTCGTCGGTGATGAAGAAGCGGTCGATGCCCTGCGCGTAATTGGCGCGGATGATCTGCTCGAGATCGTCGGGCGAGCGAAAGCGGCTCTTGCGTCCCTGCACGTTGATGATGGTGCAGAACGAGCACTGATAGGGGCAGCCGCGACCGAGATCGATGCTGGAATAGGTCCCGGACGTGCGCTCGACATGCTTGCGCGGCAGGATCGGCGCCGGCTCGCCAACGAGCGACGGCAGCTGATCCATGAAATTGTAGAGCGGCTTTAGCGTGCCGTTCCACGCGTCGAGCAGCACTTCATCCAATCGGTGCTCCTCGGATTCGCCGGCGAACATCGAAACGCCGAGCGCCTGCGCCTCGACGATCTCGGACTGGAAGTTCCGGCAGCATGGCGAGGCAGCCAGAGACGTGGAAGCCGCCGAGACAGACCTGATAGCCGGCGGCACGAAACTGACGCGCGATATCCACGGCGCGAGGAAATTGGTTCGACTGCACCCCGACGATGCCGATCAGCGCCCGGCCGCCCCGGCGCTTGAGGTCGCGGATGATCCGGCTCGGGAACACCCGGCGATTGGTCTCATCATAGGTGTCGACCTCGATCCTCACCCCGGCGCCCAGAACCTCACGCTTGCTGGCGTCCTCGGCCAGGCTGTTCATGCAGGCAAGCGTGTTGGACGGCAGCGCGGAGCGGAACCACTGGATCGGATAGCCGTCGTCGTCGTAATGGGTCGGCTTGACGAGAACGAAGGTGAATAACGAGTCAGGCGCGCTCGAATCCGGCTTGGCCTCGATTGGAGACTCGACAACGCCGCTCATCAATAATTGTCGCCCCGCAGAAGAATCGTCCACCGCTAGCACGGGCGGCTTATCCGAGCAAATCCCTAGCGTTTGCCGCGTTCGGCTGAGGCCGATCACATGGGCGGGACGAGCCCATCCTTGCCGACCAGGACGAAGCCGGCGTCGATCGAGCCGTCCGCCTGCTTGGGCCCGCGCGCGATGATCGCCGCGCCGGGCTTGAGATCCGTCTGAGCGCCGGGCTCGAAGCCGACAATCGGCGTCTTCGGGTCGACGACGATGGTCTGCTCACCGCCTTTGTAGGTCACGGTGAGCTTCGGGCCGGTCGTCGCGTCGACACGCGCGGAGATGTTGCCGTTGGTCATCGAGCTTTTTGGGCCGAGGTCGAAGGGGCGGTAGCCTTCGCCCGTGCCGCGCATGGCCTCGGGAAAGATGTGCACTTCCATGGCCTTGAGCTCGTTCCCCTCGCCCGGCAGAGCGGCGACGCCAATAAACGACCCCGGCTTCACATCGGTAAGCGCGGCGGGAACCACCAGAATGAACCGGGTTTTCGCGTTGAGGTGGATTGTCTGATCCTCGCCCGCGCGGGTGTGCACGGCCAAGGTCGAGCCGTCGGCGCTGATCGTTTGGATGGTTGCGCGCGCGGATGCGACCGGCGCGTTCTGGGCAAGGGCGGGCGCGGCAGCGAAGACGAACGCCGCGGCAAGAGCAATTCTGAACGACGTCATCGCAAGTCTCCCAAACTAACGTAAGGAACTGGCCGCGCCGGCGCGGCCGGTTACTCGCGCTAGACGGATCACAATGATGTTTCCAAGACGAAACCGGCGCCTGAGCCCCTGCGACGAGTCAAAGGTGCGTGAAGCGGCGGGCCGCTCCGGGAGGTCGTACACCGAGCCGAGTTGATGGCCTATTCGCCTGGGCGCGCCATGCATCGGCCAAAGGCGCCCTCCCCTAGACCTTGACCTCGTTCCCGTCCTGGCTCCAGCGGGTATGGAAACTGCCTTCTTTGTCGAGGCGGCGATAAGTATGGGCGCCGAAATAGTCGCGCAGGCCCTGGAGCAGGTTCGTTGGGCCACGCGCGCGTCTCAGCCCGTCGTAATAGGCAAGCGACGAAGAGAAGGCAGGCGTCGGCACGCCGTTGGCGATCGCGAGAGCGAGGACGCGGCGCCACGCGCCTTCCGTTCTCACGACGCCCTCGCGAAAGTAATCGTCGAGCAAGAGGTTGGAGAGCTTTGGATTTCGATCATAGGCTTCCTTGATGCGATCAAGGAAGCGAGCCCGGATGATGCATCCGCCGCGCCAGATGGTCGCCATGTCGCCGAGCTTGAGGTCATAATGGAACTGCCCCGAGGCCACTGACATCTGCTCGAACCCTTGCGCGTAGGCGACAATTTTCGAGGCGTAGAGCGCGTCGCGGATGGCGTCGATCTCCGCCTTTTCGGGCTTGCGCGCCTGAACCGCCGGATGCGGAATCTTCTTGTCCAACTCCAAGCGTATTCCGCGATTGGCGGAGAGGACGCGGGCGAAGACGGCCTCGGTGATCCCGGTCAGCGGCACGCCAAGCTCGAGCGCGTTCTGCGCCGTCCAGCGGCCGGTCCCTTTCTGCTCGGCTTCATCGACGATGACGTCGACCAGCGGCTTGCCCGTGGCCGCGTCTGTCTTGCGCAGGACAGCGGCGGTGATCTCGATCAGATAGCTGTCGAGGTCGCCCTCTTTCCAGGTCTGGAAGATATCCGCCATGGCCGACGCGTCGAGGCCGTACACGCTTTTCATTAGATCATAGGCTTCGGCGATGAGCTGCATGTCGGCATATTCGATGCCGTTGTGCACCATCTTGACATAGTGGCCTGCGCCCTGCGGGCCGATATAGGTGCAGCATGGCGCGCCATCGACCTGCGCGGCCATCTTGGTCAGCATCGGCGCGATGCGGTCCCAGGCTTCGCGGTCGCCGCCGGGCATCATGCTCGGACCTTCGAGCGCGCCCTCCTCGCCGCCGGAGACGCCCATGCCGACGAAGCGGATCTTTTTCGCTTCGCAAGCCTCATAGCGCCGCGCGGTGTCGGAGAAGAGCGAGTTGCCGCCGTCGATGATGATGTCGCCTTCCTCGAGATGGGGCAGAAGCTCGTCGATCACCTCGTCGACCGGCTTGCCGGCCTTGACCATGATGAGGATCGGCCGCGGCTTGGCGATGCTGGCGATGAACTCGGGCAGCTCTTTGGCTGGGAAAAATCGGCCTTCTTTGCCATGCTCGGCGATCAGCGCGTCGGTGCGCTCGTGATTGCGATTGAAGACCGCAACGCCGAACCCTTTGTGCGCCGCGTTTCGCGCGAGATTTGCGCCCATGACCGCCAATCCCATAACGCCAATGTCAGCTAGACCAGCCATGGTTTCTCCGCGCTTTTCGGGGACACGGCGCCTGTCTTAGTCCTACGGCGAAGGGCGAGCAAATCTCCATCAAGAGAAGTCAGGTCATAGCAGCTCGAACAGACTGTAAATCGGCCCTTCGGCGGTGCGATGGCCGATCCCAACCGCAATGAGGCGATTGAGCCAGTCGTATTTCGGCGCCGCGGTCTCGAAGAACGAGGTGATGCGAAAATAGTAGGTCGCCGGGTCTACGGTCTCGCCACGGTCGATCCGCGCCAGAATGTCGGGCGACCCGTGGCGGATCCCGCGGTACGTCATGCCAATCATTGCTTCATCGTCAGTCTTGAGAACCAGACGGACATCCAGGGTAATAGCGCTGTCGCTGCGGACGGTCTGCCAGTCGTTGCCGCTGTCGAGCACTTCACCCGAGAGCCGCTCCCCTTCAAAGACGCCGCCAGATACGGCGCCAACCCGACGGACGTAACCGGGGGTAGGACCGATGACTTGCATGCGGGAATTGAGGCGCATCACGAACAGCGGTCGGGTCTTCACGCCGGCAAGAGCTTCGGGCAAATTCTCGAGCAGGCTGGTAGGCATCGTCTTCCTCCGTGCGGGACCTTCGCATCGACGGCGCGTGGTCGAACCCGTGAAGAGAACGCTGTTGACGGCGGGCCGCGGAAGCGCCTTTTCTCTCGTCTCTCGCAGGAGTCAAGGATTTGTCGCATTCGCCAGCGGACGCGCTCTGGGTTCGCGTCTACTATGAAGACACTGACTTTTCTGGCCGCGTCTATCACGCGTCCTACCTGCGCTTCCTCGAGCGCGGCCGCACCGAGTGGCTCCGTCGTCGTGGATTCGCACATCGGGATCTTGCCGAAAACTTAGGCGTCGTGTTCGTCGTGCGCTCGCTGCGAATCGAGTTTTTCGCGCCGGCAATGATGGACGATCTCCTGATCGTCGAGACCAGCGTCGCCGCCCTGCGCGGCGCCTCGATCGATTTCGAGCAACGCATCGTGCGGAGCCACAAGGAGCTTGTCACCGCCGAAGTGCTGGCCGCATCAATTCGCGACGGCCGTCCGGCGCGGATTCCCGCTGACTTGCGTCGTCGCCTTCAGCCGCCCTCTTGATCGCGCGCCAAGCAATCAAAATGCGACCCGGTCTCCCCCCTTGAGCTCGAGGATTTCGCGGGCTTCGTCCGGGCTCGCGACCGAGAGGCCTAGCCCCTCGATGATCTGACGGGCGGCGCGCACCTGCTCGGCGTTGCTCGTCGCGAGTTTGCCCGGGCCCGACCACAGCGAATCCTCAAGCCCGACGCGAACGTTGCCTCCCATCGCGGCGGCCATCGCGGCGATGGCGAGCTGATTGCGGCCGGCGCCAAGCACCGACCATCTGTACTGGGCGCCGAACAGACGGTCCGCCGTTCGTTTCATATGCATGACGTCCTCGGGATGCGGGCCGATTCCGCCCAGGATGCCAAACACGGTTTGAACGAAGAGCGGCGGCTTCACCAGGCCACGCTCAAGGAAATGACTGAGGTTGTAGAGATGGGACGTGTCGTAACACTCGAACTCGAACCGAGTGCCGGAATCGGCAAGCGTGCGCAACACGAACTCGATGTCCTTGTACGTGTTGCGGAACACGAGATCGCGTGAGTTCTCGAGCGCCTGCGCCTCCCAATCGTGTTTGAAGGTCTTGAAGCGGTTGAGCATCGGGAAGAGCCCGAAGTTCATCGAGCCCATGTTGAGCGACGCGACCTCCGGCTTGAACGTCTCCGCCGGCTTCACGCGCTCCTGCACCGTCATGAAGGGCGCGCCGCCGGTGGTCAGATTCACCACCGCCTTGGTCGATTGCTTGATCCGCGGAAGGAAACGCGCGAAGGCTTCCGGAGTTTGATCAGGACGGCCGGTTTGCTCGTCCCGCGCGTGCAAGTGGACAATTGCGGCGCCGGCTTCCGCCGCGCCGATCGCGGCCTCGGCGATTTGGTCGGCGGTGACTGGAAGATAAGGCGACATGGACGGGGTGTGGATCGCCCCTGTCACGGCGCAGGTGATGATGACCTTATTCGATTGAGCCATATGACCGATCTTCCTTGTCTCTGCGCCGTTCGTCAGCGACCGATGTTCTTGTCCGCCCAGCGCTTATGCGCCGCAAGCGCAATCAGGCGGCGATCTCGCCAAGCCTGACGCTCGCCGAGTTTGTCGGGGGCCAAGCGTTCGCGACGCTCCGAACTCGACTGTGTCCATGACTGGCCCGCTCCAATCGACGCGCCACTGCGTCGATGGGAAGATGCCGGAATAAATGCCTTGATAGCGATCGGCGTAATCGCGGACCCCGGCGGGCGCGTTGAGGTCGATGGTTTCGAAGGGTCCCATGAAGGACCAGCGCAACGCGAGGCCTTCACGAATCCCGACATCAACGTCCTCAACCCCCGCGTATCCCTGCTCGACGAGCCGAAAGGCTTCCTCCAGGAGCGCGCCTTGCAGCCGGTTCATCACAAAACCGTCGATCTCGCGTTTCATGACGATCGGCGCGTGACCTGCGGAACGCAGGAACTTTGCGGCGCGCTCGACAACCGCCGGATCCGTCCACGGCGCCGGAACGACTTCGGCGGCGGGAATAAGATAGGGCGGATTGATCGGGTGAACGACGAGACAGCGCGCGCGGCCCTTGAGGTTTTCGGTGAAGGCCGACGGCAGGATGGCGGAGGTCGAGCTCGCGAGGACGGCGTCGGGAGGCGCGGCGGCGTCGAGGCGCGCGAACACGGCGCGCTTCACTTCGACATTCTCAGGCGTGTTCTCCTGGACGTGGGCCGCTCCCTCAAGCGCCAACTCGAGGGTCGTCGCCGGGCGGATTCGCGCCGCCACTTCGGTGGCCTGAGCGCCGTTGAGAAGATCGCTCGCCTCCAGGTCCGGCAAGAGCCGTTCGATATACGCCAGAGCCTTGCCCGGCGCCTCTTTGTCCTGATCCCAAAGGGCGATTTCGCAGCCAGCGCGAGCGAAACTGATCGCCCACGCGCGGCCGACGAAGCCTGCACCGATGACCGCCACTCTTGTCATGTCGCCCTCCCAGCGCCGTTAAGCCTACCGATCACAATGTCTCGACATTTGCGTCCACACCGATCGATTGGCCTGATATATTCCGCCCTGCTGAGGACAACAGGTATGCGATTGTCGCAGCGACATCGCTCGCGGTCACCATGCGGCGCATCGATACCTTTTCGAGATAAGCCTTTTCCATTGCCTCGTAACTGACCCCTGTTTGCTTGGCGCGCGCCGTGATCACGCCGGTCATGCGCGGTCCCTCCACGATGCCCGGCAGAATCGCGTTCACGCGAATGTTGGCGGGCCCGAGCTCCTTGGCGAGGCTCTGAGTCAGTCCAATAACCCCAAATTTGGCTGCCGAGTAGGGTGTCCGGAACGCGTAGCCAAACCGTCCCGCGGCGGAGGACAAATTGACGATCGCGCCGCCGCCGGCGGCCTTGAGCAACGGGACGGCAAAGTGCGCGCAAAGGAATTGCCCCGTCAGACAGACGTCGATGGTCCGCCGCCAATCCTCCGGGCTGATATCCTCGACGCCGCCGGTTGGCCCAGCGATCCCCGCGTTGTTGATCAGCGCGTCGAGTCCGCCGAGCGAAGCTTTGACCTCCTCGAACAGACGCGCCACGTCCGCTTCCGAGGCGACGTCTGCCGTGGTCACTTTGGCGTCCGGATGAGCGCCGCGGTAATGCGCGAGGAACTCGTCGGAGACGTCGCAAATATGGACCCGCGCGCCCCGCGCTATGAGCAGGTCAGCGGTCGCGCGCCCAATACCCGACGCGCCGGCGGTGACTAGGACGCGTAGCTTCTCGGGCAGAGTAAAGACGTCAGGGGAATCGCTCATGAGCCGTTCCAACGATCATGTCCGCCTATCGCGCGCCGCGTCTGGCGAAAGGGGGCGCCTCGTCGCCTCACCTCGGACCTGAGGCGGCGCTCGCGTCCAATCCTTCATCAACCATGCCCTTGGCCCGCGTCACGCGCGATTGAACAAAGTCGATGAAGGCGCGCACCTTGGCGGCGGGCAGGTGGCCCGATGGGTACAGCGCGTACAGCGGGAAGCTTTCACCCCGCCAGTCTGAAAGAAGTTCGACCAGGGCGCCTTGTTTGATGAAGCTCCGCACGCCAATCGCTTTCACCCTGGCAATACCAAAACCTCCCAAGCAGGCGCCAATCATCGTTCCAAACTCGGCCACCATAAACCGGCCCGCTGTCTTTACTTGAACGACCTTGCCCTGCCGCCGAAATTGCCACTCTTGGATCGGCTTACCCGTCAATAAATCGCGGACCTGGATGCAGGTGTGATTGACGAGGTCGGATGGAGCCGCCGGACGTCTGATCGTCTGATGCAATTGTGATGCGCTCTCAACGGTGGATGAATCGGGCGCCCAAACCGCACAGCGACGTCGAACCCGTCGCCCACCAGATCTCCCAATTGGTCCTTCGCGATCAGTTCAAGCGACAGGTCGGGATAGAGCGACAGGAACTCGGAGACATGCGGCGCCAATATCAGTCGCGAAAAAAAGGCATCGACATTTACGCGCAGCCGGCCGCGCACCACGACCGATGAGCCGGAGGTGACTGTCACCGCGTCTTCAATTCCCGTCAACAGAGGGCCGACTTCGGAATAAAGCCTGCGCCCCTCGTCAGTAAGTGCGACCGCCCTTGTTGTTCGATCAAGGAGACGCACGCCAACTCGCGCTTCAAGGCGCGTGATCGCGCGGCTGACGCCCGAACGAGACAACCCTAGCGCTTCCGAGGCGCGCGCAAAGCTGCCGCCTTCGACGATCGCGGCAAGCACGCCGATATTCGAAATAACACGCCCATCGAAGGCCATTGGGCAACCTCCCTCCGATGATTTTAGATCACCAATGCTATGACCTATTGGCCCTCGCAGCAACAGTCCTGGCTCGATATCAATTCGGCGTCTACAGCGGTCTTGATCGTGTCTGATCGTCGACGATGCACGCTCGACAAGGAGATCAAGTGGAGAACGACGATGCACGCAATCACAGGCATCACCGGCAAGGTCGGCGGCGCGCTCGCGCAGGCTTTGCTCGCCGTCGGCCAGCCGGTTCGCGCCGTTGTGCGTGACGAGAGGAAAGGTGAAGCGTGGGCCTCGCGAGGGTACGAGATCGTCGTCGCAGAGATGGAGGATGCGTCGGCGCTCGCGGAGGCGTTCTCGCGCGCCACGGCGGTATTCATCCTGCCGCCGCCGGAGTTCGACCCTGAACCGGGCTATCCGGAGGCGCAAGCGTCGTCGAGGCGCTGACGGCCGCCAAGCCGCCGAAGGTCGTCTGCTTGTTGACCGTCGGCGCGGACGCCACTCGCGACAACCTGCTCTCGCAGCGCGCGATGCTAGAGGCTGCTCTGCGCGCGCTTCCGCTGCAGCTTGCGATCCTGTGGCCCGCCTGGTTCATTGACAATGTTGCTTGGGACGTCGGCTCGGCGCGCGAGACTGGTGTCATCCACAGCTTCCTTCAGCCAACCGACAAGGCGTTTCCGATGGTTGCCGCGGCGGACGTCGGGCGCGCGGCGGCCGAGCTCATCCAGGCGGACTGGACGGGCGTAGGCGTGGTCGAACTCGAGGGCCCCCGTCGCCTCACGCCAAACGACCTCGCCGACGCGTTCGCGTCCGCCATGGGAAGGCCGGTGCGTGCAGCGCCGGTGCCTCGCGATTCATGGGATGGGCTGTTCCGCTCGCAGGGGATGAGGAATCCGGGACCCCGCATGCGAATGCTCGACGGTTTCAACGAAGGGTGGATCGACTTCCAGGACGACGGGCGCAAGACGATCAAGGGGCGAACCGACGCCATCGCCGTGATCGCGGCTCTTGTCGTCAGTGCAGAGGGGTCTTCGCAATCGCGACCGCGGCCTTCGAAGGCAGCTACGGTTTGAAAGAGCAAAGATCGCGCCGGCTCAGGAATGCTGACGCGCGATCCGAGTTGCGCTCATGATTATTTCGCCAAGCCCCGGCGTCGTCGGCGAGGGCGGGGCGGCTTCCGGATCGATCCATCGACGGCGTCGACTTCGTCACTCGGGCGGCCTTCGCCGCTCGTCCACCGGCGACGAACGAGGCGATGACGAAATGCATCCGAACCCGATCACCCTTATGAGCGATCGCCTCGACGTGCCGGTTGAAGGCGATGATCTCGGCCTCGACGCCGACCTCTTCCATAAGTTCGCGGGCGACCGCGACAGCGAGCGACTCGCCCAGTTCGACCACGCCACCGGGAAGGCTGAAATGGCCAATCAGGGGCGCGCGAGCGCGGCGGACGACCAGGACCCGCTCTCGTCGAAACACCGCCGCCGACACCGCGAGGATCGGGCGCGCGGGAAATAGCCGGTCATTCATGGCGTCCTCTCGTCCCGAGACTCGTCGATCTGGAGCACAGCGAAAAGACCATTCGGGGCCAGGCTCGCCACATCGGCATGGCTGCGAGCTGATCAAGCGCTCGACCGCGGGAACCTATGGGACCGCCCCGCGTTACCCCGGCAGCTCTCAAAGGAGGCTGTCATGGACAAAGAACACATCAAAGGCGCCGCGGACAAGGCGAAAGGGGCCGTCAAGGACGCGGCCGGCAAGATCATGGACGACAAGCGACTGCAGGCCGAAGGGAAAATGGACAAGGCGAAGGGCGAGGCCCGGCAAGCGCTCGGCGACGCAAAAGACGCGGTTCGGCGCTCCACCGACAAGTAGACTGGTGAGCCCCTGGATGCCTAAGGGCGGCCTCCAGGTCGCCCCTTAGTTGTCTTTCGCGAGGTCGCTTTCACGGCGTTCTGCGGAGATCAGCGCCTTCGTGCGATAACGCCCACCGCGCCGATATTGCGATGGGCGCGGGCGTCGGCTCAGACCTGAGCCCGAACGGACGCCCGCTTGCGGCCGCGCGCCGTGGCTACGCGATAGGCGCCCGGCGTCAGGCCGACGGATTTGTGGAACTGGCGGGTGAACGCGGCTTGGTCCGCGTAACCACATTCGAGCGCCAGTTCCCTCAAGGGCGCACCGGTGTGCCGGAGCCGGTCGCAGGCTCGGCCGATCCGAAGCCGCGACAGATATTGGCCGGCGGAGAGGCCAAACAGAGCTCGAAGCCGCTGATGAAGCTGGAACGGCGAAAGGCCGGCGCGCGCCGCGAGTTCAGGAATACGCAAGGGCTCATCGAGATGATCCTCGATATAGGCGAGCGTGGCTGAAAGGGCGGCCGAAACCGGCGCCGCCGACCCCGACAGAGCCGGCGCGTCGCGCGAGATGCCAGCAAGGCCGCGGATCAAGCCGGCCGCATCGATGAGCGGCTCCTTCCAGGTCAGACACCAGCCTTCGCCGCCATCCGGATAGAGATGGAGCTCCATTCTTCCGCGTATCGACAGCCCTTCGGCCAGGACCTTGAGATCCTGCGCTTCGAAACGCTCGCCAAGCGGGGCTGCGAAGACCTCGCTCGCCTTGCGGCCGATCAGCGCTCGGCCGTCCGGGGAATCCGCAGCGATGGGCGAGCGTTTCGTTGGCGGCCACGTAGCGGGCTTCGTGGTCCTTGATGAAGAAGACGATGTCGGGGACACGGTCGAAAAGCTCAATCCCTGGAAACGGGCGTCCGAGCGCGGCGGCGAGCGCCGCCGCAGGATTGGCTTCGTTCGTTGCGCGCGCGATTGTGCGAATTTTCAATTCCCAACCAGCATTTTCATCAAGAACGGGAGGCCAAGACGTGCGAATCTTGGCCGGAGCGAAAGCCTGACTTTAGGGAGCCCCAAGATGCCGTCGCAAGTCTTTTCCGGAACCATGCCGGCCCTGATGACCCCCTGCAGTCCCGATCGAAAGCCCGATTTCGACGCTCTCGTGAACACGGGAAAGCATCTCATCGGCGCCGGAATGTCGGGGCTCATCTATTGCGGATCGATGGGCGATTGGCCCCTGCTGACGATCGAACAGCGGATGGAGGGCGTCGAGCGTCTGACGAAAGCGGGCCTGCCGGTCGTCGTCGGGACAGGCGCGCAGAATACGGAGCAGGCCGCGGCGCTCGCCCGTCACGCCAAGGAAAAGGGCGCGCGGGGGCTCATGATCATCCCGCGGGTTCTGTCGCGCGGCTCGTCAACGGCTGCGCAGCGCGGCCATTTCACCCGCGTGCTCGAGGCCGCGGTCGACTTGCCTTCGGTCATCTACAACAGCCCCTATTACGGATTCCAGACAAAAGCCGAGCTGTTCTTCGAACTGCGCAAAGCGTTTCCCCATCTGGTCGGGTTCAAGGAATTCGGCGGCGCGGAATCGCTCAGCTACGCCGCGGAGCACATTGCCGGGCGCGGGGACGACATCGCGCTCATGGTCGGCGTCGACACCGAGGTGTTCCACGGCTTCGTCAATTGCGGCGCCTGCGGCGCGATCACCGGTATCGGCAATGTATTCCCGAGCGAGGTGCTACGGCTGGTTGAGCTTTGTGAGCGCGCGGCCAAGGGCGACGCTCAAGCGCGTCGTCTTGCGCTCGAGCTTGAGAGCGCCTTCGCGCCCCTCTCGGTCTTCGACGAGGGCGTCGATCTCGTGCTCTATTTCAAGCGACTGATGACGCTCGTGGGCCACGACGAATATTCGCTTCATTTGAATGACTTCGACGCCTTGAGCCCGTCGCAGGAGGGCATGGCCAAGCGGCGGTTCACGACGTTCCGCGCCTGGTACGCTTCCTGGCCGGGCGCCAAGGATTAAGCGCGGTGCGGGTCATCGATTCCCACACTGAAGGCGAGCCGACGCGGGTGATCGTCGACGGGGGCCCGCCGCTCGGCGACGGACCGCTCGCTGAGCGCCGCGCCCGCTTCGCGCGCGAGTTCGATCATGTCCGCCGCTTCGCGGTGACCGAGCCCCACGGCCACGAGGCAATGGTGGGCGCGTTGCTTTGCGAACCTCATGATTCGAGTTGCGCCGCAGGGGTCATTTTCTTCGACAATACGGGCTATCTCGGCATGTGCGGGCACGGGACGATCGGTCTCGCCGTGACGCTTGCGCATATGGGCCGGCTCAAGAGGGGCCGGCACCGGTTCGAAACGCCGGTCGGGATCGTCGCAGTCGAGCTGGCCGATGACAATACGGCGACGGTCGAGAATGTGGAGAGCTATCGTCTCGCAGAACGCGTCTCGTTGAAGGTCGAGGGGCTCGGCGAAGTGTGCGGCGACGTCGCCTGGGGCGGCAACTGGTTCTTCCTCACTTCGAACGCGCCTTGCGATCTAACCTTAGCCAATGTTGGGAAGCTGACGCTCGCGGCGAGCGCGATCCGCGACGCGTTGGCTTCCCAGGGCGTGCGAGGCAAAGACGGCGCGCCGATCGAACACGTGGAGATGTTCGCCCCGTCGCGATCGACGACGCGAACAGCCGCAATTTCGTGCTTTGCCCTGGCGGCGCGTACGACCGGTCGCCGTGCGGAACCGGCACAAGCGCCAAGCTCGCTTGCCTCGCCGCCGACGGAAAGTTGCGCCCTGGCGAAGTCTGGGTGCAGGAAAGCATCATCGGCAGCCGCTTTCGCGCCAGCTTCGAACCGGGTCCGAATGGCGGGGTTATCCCGCGTATCACCGGACGTGCTTTCGTCTGCGCCGAAACCACGCTTGTCCAGGACCCGAAGGACCCATTCCGATACGGGTTCGGCATTCAGTCGCAAGCCTAATCCCTCTCTCGTTTTGCCAAATCCGATGCTTGACAGCCCGGTCCGGGCCGTGTCTCCGCCCACCGCCGGCCGCGCCCTGCCGCGTTCAGTGGGGGAAACCGGTTCATGAAGACGGCCTTGGTGTTTCCAGGTCAGGGCTCCCAGTCGGTCGGCATGGGAAAAGCGCTGGCGGATGAATTTCCTGCCGCGCGTGAGGTGTTCAGCCGCGTGGACGCCGCCCTGTCACAGGACCTCTCCAAATTGATGTTCGAGGGGCCGGAGCCGAACTCACCCTCACCGCCAACGCCCAACCGGCGCTGATGGCCGCGAGCATCGCGGCGCTGCGCGTTCTGGAGATCGAGACGGGCTTCAACCCAGCCCGGCAGGCGGCCTATGTCGCGGGGCATTCGCTCGGCGAGTACTCGGCGCTTTGCGCCGCAGGATCGATCACGCTCGAGGATGCGGCGCGGCTCCTGCGCCTGCGCGGCGAGGCGATGCAGAAGGCCGTCCCCATCGGCGAAGGCGCGATGGCGGCCATCCTCGGCCTCGAATTCGGAGCGGTGGTGAAGATCGCGACACAGGCGGCGAGCGACCTCTATCTCACCGGCGCCATCTGCCAGGCGGCAAACGATAACGGAGGCGGACAGGTCGTCGTCTCGGGCACGAAGCCGGCCGTCGAGCGCGCGATGGAGCTCGCCAAACTCGCTGGCGCGAAGCGGGCGTTGCTTCTGCCCGTCTCCGCGCCTTTCCATTGCGCGCTCATGCAGCCGGCCGCGCAGGCGATGGAGGAAGCCCTGAAAGGCGTCAAACTTCGCCCGCCCAAGCCGCCGCTTGTCGCCAATGTCGAAGCCGAGGCGGTCACCAACCCGGAAGCGATCCGCTCCGGCCTCGTCGCCCAAGTGACCGCGACCGTGCGCTGGCGCGACAGCGTGACTTACATGAGCGCCCACGGCGTCACCCGGTTCGTCGAACTCGGCGCGGGCAAAATTTTGACCGGCCTCATCAAGCGAATTGTGGAGGGCGCGACGACGCTCAGCATTGGCGCGCCCGCGGACGTGGCCGCCTTCGGCGCCTCGGCGCAGCCCTAAGATTCGAGCGAGAGGGCGAAGCTGGTGTTCGATCTGACAGGAAAGACAGCGCTCGTCACCGGCGCTTCGGGCGGACTTGGTCAAGCCATCGCGCGCGCCCTGCACGCTCAAGGCGCTTCGGTCGCGCTTACCGGCACGCGGCGCGAGGCGCTCGAAGCGCTGGCCGCCGAACTCGGGATTCGGGCGCATGTGGCGCCTTGCGATCTCTCCGACGCCGCGGCGGCCGAAGCGCTGATTCCGGCCGTCGAAAGCGCGCTTGGGCCCATAGACATTCTCATCAACAACGCCGGGGTCACTCGCGACAGTCTGTTCATCCGCATGAAGGACGCGGATTGGGACGCTGTTCTTGCGATCAATCTGACCGCGGCCTTCCGCCTGTCGCGCGCCGCGCTGAAAGGCATGCTGAAGCGCCGCTTTGGCCGCATCATCAACATAACGTCGGTTGTCGGCGTGCAGGGTAATGCGGGACAGGGGAATTACGCCGCCGCCAAGGCCGGCCTGATCGGCATGTCCAAGGCGCTCGCCGCCGAGGTCGCGACGCGGGGCATCACTGTCAATTGCATCGCGCCCGGCTTCATAGATAGTCCGATGACCCGGGCGCTCGATGAGAAACAGCGCGATACGATCCTCGCCTCGATACCGACGGGACGCCTGGGTTCAGACAAGGAGATTGGCGCGGCGGCCGTCTATTTGGCGAGCTCCGAAGCGGCTTACGTGACCGGGCAGACCCTTCATGTGAACGGCGGAATGGCAATGATTTGAGGGCCTTCGACTCGCCGCGACACACTGGCGCGACGGGCCTGCGCCCTCTCGCGTTGGCTGGAAAGATATGCTATCGACGCCGGTTGTCGCAGGGCGCGGGAGGGGCAAATCATCGAAGCGTCGGCGTCGGCGAGCCCGAACGAATCTGTTACCGCATCAAGTCCCGGTGCGGAAGGCCGGATGGCGAACGTCTTCCCCCGGCGAGGTCGGTCGGGGAATTGATCACAAGTCGGGCGGCGAAGCCTGATGTATAAGGGAAAAGATGACATGAGTGATGTCGCGGAGCGCGTGAAAAAGATCGTCGTCGAACACCTCGGCGTGGAGGCCGACAAAGTCGTCGACAGCGCCAATTTCATCGACGATCTGGGCGCCGACTCGCTCGATACGGTTGAATTGGTGATGGCTTTTGAAGAAGAGTTCGGCGTCGAGATACCCGACGACCAGGCCGAAACGATTGTAACGGTCGGCGACGCGGTTAAATATCTCGAAAAGGCGTCCGCCAAAAAATAGCGGCGGATCGCGCTGAGCTGGCGGTTGCGCCGGCTTTCGTGAGGACGCTTTTTTCTCCAGTGCGCGGGCCGGCGTCCAGTCCGGCCCTTATCGTATTTGGCGCAGTGCAACCCGCGCCTCGGTTGAAGAACGAACGGGGACAGTTAGAGTACAGGCATGGGTCAAATGAGGCGGGTCGTCGTTACGGGTCTTGGCATGGTGTCGCCGATGGCCGGCGGGGTCGAGGCGACCTGGCGGCGCCTCCTCGCCAGCGAGTTGGGAGCGGCCCGGGTCGAGAACTTCGACGTTTCCGACCTGCCCTGCCAAATCGCTGCGCAAGTGCCGCGCGGCAGCGCTCCTGACGCCTTCAATCCCGACGACTGGATGGATCCTAAGGACCAGCGCCGCGTCGACGACTTCATCATATACGGCATGAGCGCCGCAACGCAGGCGCTGCGCGACGCCAACTGGGCGCCTAAGACTTACGAGGAGGAGATCGAGACCGGCGTCCTGATCGGCTCGGGTATCGGGGGTCTTGGCGGCATCTACGACGCCTCCGTCACCTTGCACGAAAAGGGGCCGCGCCGCATCTCGCCGTTCTTCATTCCTGGCAGGCTCATCAATCTGGTGAGCGGGCAGGTTTCGATCGCCCACAATCTCAAGGGCCCGAACCACGCGGTCGTCACCGCCTGCTCGACCGGCGCGCACGCGATCGGCGACGCTGGGCGGCTGATCGCCCTTGGCGACGCCAACGTGATGATCGCCGGCGGCGCGGAATTGGCGGTGAACCGCCTTTCACTGGCGGGCTTTTGCGCCTGCCGCGCCCTGTCGACCGGCTTCAACGACCGGGCGAAGCAGGCCTCACGCCCTTACGACCGCGATCGCGACGGTTTCGTCATGGGCGAAGGCGCAGGATGCGTGGTGCTCGAGGAGTTCGAGCATGCCAAGGCCCGCGGCGCTCATATCTACGCCGAACTGGTCGGTTATGGCCTTTCAGGCGACGCCTATCACATTACCGCGCCTGCGCCCGATGGCGACGGCGCCTTTCGCTCGATGAGCATGGCGCTCAAGCGCGCCGCGATCTCCGCGTCGGAGATCGACTACGTCAATGCGCACGGCACCTCGACTCCGGTCGGCGACGAGATCGAATTGCGGGCGGTCGAACGCCTGCTCGGCAATTCGGCCGCCAAGACGACCATGTCCTCGACCAAGTCGTCGATCGGCCATCTCCTCGGCGCGGCGGGCGCGGTGGAGGCGATCTTCTCCGTTCTCGCCATCCGCGACCAGATCGCGCCCCCGACCCTCAATCTCGACAACCCCGCGGTGGAGACCGCAATCGACCTTGCGCCTCATGTAGCGCGCAAGCGGCCGATTCAGGCGGCTCTGTCCAATTCCTTTGGCTTCGGCGGCACGAACGCGTCGCTGGTCTTCCGCGCGCTGAACTGACCGGTGGCAGAGGGCGATTGGTTATTTCCCTGCGGCGGCCGGTCGGCTAAGCTTGGCTTGAGCCCGCGGCCGGCGCGTCCAGCCCTGCGCGGGATTTGAACTATAAGTTCAGCGGCGGAAGGCGAAGAAGCGCAGACGACATGAGCGGAGACCACGATTCCGGCGACGGAGACGCCCCTCGGCCGCGCGTGAGCCTGTTCGGCCGCGCACGCAAGCCCGTGCTGAACGATCCGGCGCCGCCACCATCCCAACCGCCCCGCAAGCCGCGCCGGATGGGTCTGTCGAGCTTAAGCGGACTTCTCACTTTTGTATTGATCGGAGCGCTCGCGACAGTCGGAGCGCTCGCTTGGCTGTTGAAGGAATCGCGAAGCCCCGGGCCGCTCGCCGCCGATAAAGTGGTGATTATCGCACGCGAGGATGACGGCGGCGGCATCGCCGATCAGCTCGAGCGCGCGGGAGTGATCGACAGCGCGCTGTGGTTCAATATTCTGACCTTGCTGGACGGCAATCGCGGCGCCCTGAAACGCGGCGAATACGCGTTCAAGGCGGGCATGAGCATGAACGACATCGAGAATGAGCTCCTTGCGCACCGTGTGGTGCGGTACAAGCTGACTATCCCCGAAGGCCTGACCAGCGAGCAGGTTGTCGACCGACTTCGCGAGGACACTGTTCTGATCGGCGACATCAGAGAGACCCCGCGCGAGGGCTCGCTGATGCCCGACACCTACTATTTCGAGCGGGGCGACACGCGGCTGTCAATTCTGTCGCGCATGGCGAAGATTCAGGCGAAGACGGTCGACGAGATTTGGAAGGCGCGCTCACCGGATTTGCCGATCAAGTCGCCTTGGGAAATGGTGACCCTCGCCTCGATCGTCGAGAAAGAAACGGGCAAGACTGAAGAGCGGCCGCGGGTCGCCGGCGTGTTCATCAATCGACTTGAAAAGCACATGCGGCTCGATTCCGACCCGACGATCGTCTACGGCCTGGTCCTGGGCAAGGGCACGCTCGGCCGCAGCATAACGAGGGCGGACCTCAATCAGTCGACGCCCTATAACACCTACATCATTGACGGCCTGCCGCCGGGGCCGATTTGCAACCCGGGCAAGGCGGCGCTGGAAGCCGTCGCCAAACCTGCACGGAGCAAGGACCTCTATTTTGTCGCCGACGGAACCGGAGGGCATGCGTTCGCCGAAACCTTGGATCAGCATCAGAAAAATGTCGCGCACTGGCGCCAGATCGAAAAGGACGTCAAAGACAAGCTCGCGCCGGACGCGACGCCTGGGCCGGCGATCCGCGGCGCGATCGAGACGGTCGATCCAGCGCAATTTGGCGAACTCGTCGCGCCGGGGCAGGGACAAGCTCCTGCCTCGATGCTCGCCCGTCTGAGCAAGCTCGGCGGCGAGCGGAACACGAAGGATGAGGCGTTTTCGTCGCTTGTCGCTCCAGGCGTCAAGACAATCAAGGAAACGAACGCCGTCGTCGCCGGGAGCAAAAGCTGGCCATCCGAACGGCTTGCGGGCGCAGGAGGGAACTCAGGGCCTCTCGCCCCTGTTCCCCCATCATCGGCGCCGTTTGGCGCGCTCGTTGCGCCGGCGCAGGGACAGGCGGCCTCCTCGGTTCTCACCCGTCTGAGCAAAATCGGGGCTGATCGGAACGCTAAGGATGCGGCGCTGGCGTCCCTTTCCGGTCCGGGCGTTAAAACGCTCGAGGAACTAGGCGCGGTCATCGCCGGGGTCAACGATGGGCCGGCGGAGGGCTTCGCATTTGGGAAGGACGACCCGCCGGCAACCGGCGCGGGACCCGTCGGGTCTGCTCCCCTATCGCCGGCCATGCTCGCGGATGAGAAGGCGCGCGAAGCCAAATACGGGACGGTGACGTTAGCCTCCACCACGCTCGCCGACGTCACTGGCCCCCCGCCAGTTCAGGCGTCGCCAGGCACCGCTTCCGGCCATCCGCGCATCTACGACGCCTCAGAAGGCACCGCCCTCGACCCTCTGCTCAATAAGACCTACGATTTGAGCTACGCCAAAGTCGTGCCGGCTGACACCGTGATGAAGTGAGGACGCCGTCGGTCGCGGCCTCCCTGATCATGGCTTAACGGAGATGCGCTCTTGTACGAGTGCGAGCGCAATGGCGCAGGCGTTCGAGACATTGAGGCTCTTGATCGCGCCAGGGAGATCGAGGCGGGCCAAACGGTCGCAGCGTTCGCGCGTCAGCCTCCTCAGGCCCTTGTCCTCCGCGCCAAGCACCAACGCGAGCGGGCGCGAGAACGTTTCCTCTGTGAGCGGGTTCGGCGCCTCCGAGTCGAGGCCGATTCGCCAATAGCCCATGTCGCCCATCTCGGCGAGCGCCCGCGCCAGATTGGTGACGCTGCAAATCGGCACGTGCTCGAGCCCGCCGGAAGCCGACTTCGCCAGTGCGCCAGCGAAGTCGGGCGAATGGCGCTCGGTCGTGACAAGCGCATCGACGGCGAAGGCGGCGCCGGTGCGCAGGATCGCGCCGACATTGTGCGGATCGGTGATCTGGTCGAGCACGAGCACCAATCCGTTTGCAGGCAAATCCGCAACGTCGATTGGCGCGAGCGGCCGCACCTCAAGCAACAACCCCTGATGAACCGCCTCGCGGGGCGCGCGGGCGGAAATCTCCTCTGGGCTCATGATCCGGGTCTCGAGCCCGCGCGCGGCGATTTCGGCGCTGAGCCGCTCGGCCGCTGCGGCTGTGGCGTAAAGACGGATAAGCTCGCGCCTGGGGGCGTTGAGCGCCGCCCCGACGCTGTGAAAGCCGTAGATCAGCGAAACCTTGGCCTCCCGCCGCTCGCCCGGACGATCGCGGGGATTTGAGCGCTCTAGCGACTGCACTGCCTTGGGCGCCGGCTTTCTCGGCTGCCCCCCGGCGGCAGGCGGGGGGTTGCGCGATCCGAAGGAAGGCGGACTTGAGCGGCGGTCGCGTTTGCGAGTTATAGGCTGGAACGCTCTCTGCGCATGGTCAAAGCGGCGGCGATTTCGCCGCCGCGACACGCCCTTGTTCCCATCGCAAACGGCGACCCGAGCCGCAAGAGCGCACGGGTCAGCAATCCGAAAGCGAAGACTGTTGACGCGCTGTCATGGAAACGGGTTTCTACTGAGAGTTCAGAGCTCGGGCGTCTGGGGAAGATGTCTGCGCGAGTTCAGGTTAAGATCGCCGTTTGAGGAGTGACGCCCACGTCGCAATCATACGATCTCGCGGTGGTCGGCGCGGGCATTTGCGGACTGGCGCATGCGCTCGCGGCCGCCCGGCGCGGAAAACGCGTCGTCGTGGTTGACCGCGACGCGCAAGCCAATGGCGCTTCGATCCGAAACTTCGGCTTCATTACGGTGACCGGCCAGCAGGGCGGCGAATGCTGGCGACGCGCGAAGCGATCCGTCGAGGTCTGGCTCGAAGTCGCCGAGGCCGCGAAGATCCCCATCGTTCAGCGCGGCCTGCTCACGATTGCGAGACGTGCCGAGGCGCGCGCGGTCATCGAGGCCTTCCTGCAAACGGACATGGGCGCCGAATGCCGCCTCGTCGAGCCGAGCAAACTCAGTGACTACGGATCCGGTCTGCGGTCGGACGAATTCGCCGGCGCTCTCTATAGCCCGCACGAAGCGCGCGTCGAATCGCGCGAGGCCATCCCCCAACTCGCCGCTTGGCTCACCGAGTGCTTCCAGGTGACCTTTCTGCGCGAGACTGTGGTGCATGCGGCTTCTCCGCCCAAGCTTGAGACCAGCCGCGGGCCTATCGAGGCTGAGGCGATCATCGTCTGCCCGGGCGACGATTTCGCGACCTTGCACGCCGACCGCCTGGCGCAATATGGCCTCACCCGTTGCAAGCTCCATATGCTGCGCGTTCGCCCGCAAGGCTTCGACGAGCGTTTGCCCCCCGTCATGTCCGACCTCGGCATGATCCGCTATTTGGGCTATGCGGAATTGCCCGCTGCGCAGGCTTTGCGCGTAAGGCTTGAGGCCGAGCAGCGCGAGCATATCGACGCGGGCGTTCACTTGATCGCCGTTCGCAGCGCGGACGGAACGTTGGTGGTCGGGGACTCGCATCACTATGCGGCCACGCCGGACCCCTTCGCGCCTGTAGCGGTCGATGATCTCATCCTCGATGAATACGCGCACGTGTTCCCTGGATCGCGGCCGGAGGTGGTCGAGCGCTGGACCGGCACCTACGCCTCCGCTCCCGATCGATTGATGCTCGTCGACGCCCCATGCGAGGGATTGCGCATCGTGATGATTACGAGCGGCACCGGCGCGAGCACGTCTTTTGCGATCGCCGAGGAGGTTATCGCGGAGCTCTTCGATTGAAGGAGGCTGGAATGGAGCGCGTCAAGGCCGTCATTTTCGACTGGGCTGGCACTGTCATCGATTACGGTTCCCTCGCGCCGATGGGCGCCTTCGTCGAGATCTTCGGCGAGTTCGGCGTGACGATCTCGATTGACGAAGCCCGCGGCCCCATGGGCATGGCCAAGCGTCCGCATATCGCAGCCATCATAGCGCTCCCACGCGTCGCTGAAGCTTGGACGAAGCGTCATGGACATGCGTCGACAGAGGCCGATATCGATGCGATCTACGACGCTTTCCTGCCGAAGAATTTCGCGGTCGCTGCGCGTTACGCGACCGTTATTCCGGGCGCGGCGGACGTCGTCAATGAGCTCAGAAGCAAGGGGATCAAGATCGGCTCGTCAACCGGCTACACGCGCGAGATCATGGCCGAGATCCTGCCGGTCGCGGCGGCGCAAGGGTTCAAGCCCGACAGTCTGGTTTGCACGGGCGACACGCCCGACGGACGGCCGACGCCCTTCATGCTCTACAAAGCGCTTCTCGACCTCGCGGTTTGGCCGGCGTGGAGCGTGATCAAGGTCGATGACACGGAAGTCGGAATCGCGGAGGGCGTCAACGGCGGCGCATGGACGGTCGGCGTATCGGTCAGCGGCAATTGCTTTGGCCTGTCGCGCGACGATGCAGCCGCGCTTGCCCCCACCGAGTTTCAGGAACGAAGGGCGGCGGCGGTGAATAAGCTTGAACGCGCGGGCGCGCATTATGCCATCGACAGCGTCGCCGATCTCATGCCAATCGTGCAAAAAATCGAGGCGCGACTTGCACAGGGCGAGCGCCCGTGAAGGAATCGCGCCCGCCGCCATCCGAGGGTGACGTCAACGTCTCGCCTGCGCGGTCGGAATGGCGCGCCTCGCTCAGCAATACCGCGCGCGCCGCGCTCGATGACGACGAGCGCTATTTTCTGCGCCAGTCGTTGTCGACGCCTTGTCTCGCGCCGATCGGCCGCGCCGAAGGCGCGGTTCTGACCGACGTCGACGGCCGGCGCATCTTCGATTTTCACGGCAACAGCGTCCATCAACTTGGACACGGCCACCCTAAGGTTATCGAGGCGATCCGCCGTGAAATGGAAACCCTGCCCTTCTGCCCGCGCCGTTTCGCCAATGCGACTGCGACCGCGCTTGCGCGCCGACTCGTGGATACCGCGCCGCATGGCCTCGACAAAGTACTGTTCGCCCCGAGCGGCGCGGCTGCGATCTCCATGGCGCTGAAACTCGCGCGCTACGCCACCGGCCGGCACAAGACTCTCTCGCTCTGGGATTTATTCCACGGCGCCAATCTCGACGCGATCGGCGTCGGCGGCGAAGCTTTATTCCGCCGCGCGCTGGGGCCGATGATTCCGGGCGCCGAACACCTGCCGCCGCTCAGCCTCGCGCACCGATTTTTTGGCGATGACAAGCCGTTCGAGCGCTTCGCAGATTATATCGACTATGCGCTCGAGGTTCAGGGCGACGTCTCAGCCCTGATCGCCGAGCCGGTGCGTTGGACGACCGTCGAGGCGCCGCCGCCCGATTTCTGGCCGCAGGTCAAGGACTCATGCGAGCGTCATGGCGCATTGCTGATCTTCGACGAGATTCCGAGCTGCCTTGCGCGAACAGGAGCGCTGTACGCCTGCGAACTCTTCGGGGCGACGCCGGACGTCCTTGTTATTGGCAAGGGCCTCGGCGGCGGGATCATGCCGCTGGCCGCGATCCTGGCGCCCGGACGGCTCGATTGCGCGCCGGACGCGGCGCTCGGGCACTATACGCATGAGAAGAGCCCGGTCGCTTGCGCTGCGGGGCTGGCCACGCTTGAGGTGATCGAAGAGGAGAAGCTGATTGACCGTGCGAAGGAGCTCGGCCGCCGGGGCCTCGAAAGGCTTCGCGCGATGCAAGCCCGCCATTCGGTCATCCGAGACGTGCGCGGCTTAGGCTGCTATTTCGGCGTCGAGATTGGCGGAGACGATCCGTCCTGGTTGGCCGAACAGCTCATGTATCGCTGCCTTGAGCGCGGCCTCAGCTTCAAGATCGGCGGCGGGACGGTGGTCACGCTCTGCCCGCCGCTGACCATTCCGTTCGAGCAATTCGACGAGGCGCTGTCGATCTTCGAGGACGCCCTGTCTGGGCTCAAAACATAGCCGCTCCGCCTGTCACAAAAGCTTTGCGCGGGAAGCATAGCCGTGATGGAATAAAAGTTCGAACAACGAGGAGGCCCCCATGAAGTCTCTCCTGAGCGCATTGCTCGTCGCGGTCTCGTTTGCGGCGCCTGCCTTCGCGGCCTCCGACGTCGTCACCATCTACGCCGCCGACGGCTTGCACGACGGCAAGGGCAGCTGGTTCGAAACGCAGTTCGACGCTTTCACCAAAGCCACCGGGATCAAGGTCCAATACGTCGAGGGCGGCTCCGGCGGCGTCGTTGAGCGCGTGGCGAAGGAGAAGTCCAACCCGCAGGCCGACGTGCTCGTCACTCTGCCGCCGTTTATCCAGCGGGCCGAAGCTACGGGGCTGCTGCAACCCTTCAAGCCAACGGCGGCCAGCGTAATCGACGGCGGCGGCGACTCCTATCAGCCGCTGGTCAACAATTTTCAGAATTTCATCTACAATTCCGCTGAGCTCAAGGACCCGCCGAAGACCTTCGACGATCTGCTCGGTCCCAAGTTCAAGGGGAAGATCCAGTATTCAACGCCTGGTCAGGCTGGCGACGGCACTGCAGTCATGCTTCAGGTTATCCACGCCTTCGGTTCGAAGGACGCCGCGTTCGACTACCTGAAGAAACTTCAAGACAACAATGTCGGCCCATCGGCTTCTACCGGGAAGCTCACCGCGCTCGTCAACAAGGGCGAGCTCTACGTCGCCAATGGCGACCTGCAGATGAACATGTCGCAGATGACCGACAACCCGAACATCAGGGTCTTCTGGCCGTCCGGTCCGAATGGCGAGCGCTCGGCCATGCCGCTGCCTTATTACATCGGCCTGGTCGCCGGCGCGCCCGACACCGACAATGGCAAGAAGCTGATCGAGTTCCTTCTTTCGAAAGAGGCGCAGGGCGCCGTCTCGTCGGTTGCGCTGGGCATGCCTGTGCGCAAGGACGTGACTCCTACCGACGGCAATTTCGCCAAGCTGCACGACGCCATGCAGGGTGTGACTATCTGGACGCCGGACTGGGCGCAGGTGCTCAAGGACCTGCCCGCCGACGTCGGCCGTTGGAAGCAAGCGACCGGAAGCTGACATTGACCAGCGCCGTTCTCGGCGCAGAGGCGACGAGCGCAGGGGTCGTAGCTCAAACGCTGGCCGCTGATTTGACCGTTCGCTTTGACGCCGTCACGGTCGCGTATCGGGGCGCCCTTGTTCTCAAGCCGCTCACGCTCGACGTCGCGGCGGGTGAAATCCTCGCGATGATCGGCCCTTCCGGATCGGGCAAGACGACGGCGCTGAGAGCCGTCGCCGGGTTCGTACGACTGGCTTCAGGCCGCATTCACATCGGCGGAGCCGACGTGACGGACCTCCCGCCATACGAGCGCGGCCTCGCGATGGTCGTGCAGAACTATGCGCTGTTTCCCCACATGAGGGTCGCGGACAACGTCGCCTTCGGCCTCAAGGCGCGTGGCGCGGCCAAAAAGCTGATCGAAGAGCGGGTCGATGACGCGCTCCGCATCGTGGGCATGCAAAAGTTCCTCAAGCGCTATCCACGGGAACTGTCCGGCGGACAGCAGCAGCGCGTGGCGATTGCGCGAGCGCTTGCCGTGCGTCCGCGCGTCCTGCTGCTCGACGAGCCACTGTCGGCGCTCGACGCGCAGATCCGGCGTTCCATGGTCGAGGAGATCGCGCGCCTGCATGCCGATCTCCGGGGGCTCACGATCCTCTATGTCACGCACGACCAAAGCGAAGCGCTGACGCTGGCCGATCGCATCGCCATTCTCAAGGATGGGGCGTTGAGCGCCATTGGACGCACGAACGATCTCTATCGGCGTCCACCCAACCGGTTCGCTGCGGAATTTCTCGGGCGCGCCAATCTGCTGCCGGTGGTCGTCGAGGGAGACGTCCGGAGGCAAGGAATGGTAGCGGTCCGCGCCGGCGACGACCGGCTGATCGTGACGAGCGACGGGGCGCCTTCTGGCGCGCACCGGCTGCTCTGCGTTCGTCCGCAGCATCTGACGCTTGCCGCGGAACACGGCTATTCCAATAAGATCTGCGGCCGTCTGCGCGAAGTGCTGTGGCAGGGGGAGCTCACGCATCTCGTCGCCGAAGTTGGCGACACGGTGATGCGAATTGTCGCCACACGACTGCCGTCGTTGCCCGAGCGCGGCGCGCCGATCGATCTCTTTTTTGCACCCGGCGACGCCAGCCTCATTCCAGAAGAAGCCGGTGTCTGACGTCGCCGTCCGAGCGGCGCGGGCGCGTCTCAACTTCAACGGACTCTGGGTCGCGCCTCCGCTCCTCGTCCTTGCGCTCACGTTTCTTTATCCGCTTGTCCTGATCGCGCGCGCGGCCCTCGTTGGCGACGCAGGCGCGATCGATCTGGGCGGCTTTCTGTCGGTGCTTCACTCGCGCGCGTTTCTCAATGCGCTCATTAATACCGGCCTGATTGCGCTCGCCGCCACAGCCGGCTGTCTGGCCTTGGGGGTGACGCTGGCGCTGATCCTCGCCTTCGTCCCTTTCCCGGGCTCGACGTTTGTGGCGCGGCTCATCGACACGTTCATCGCCCTGCCGACATTCCTGGTGACGCTTGCGTTCACCTTTCTCTACGGGTCGGCCGGCATGCTGAACGGGGCGCTCACGCAATCGTTTGGCCTCAGCGAGCCGCCGGTTCACTTTCTCTACTCGGCCTGGGGCGTGATCCTCGCCGAAGTCACGGTCTACACGCCGTTCGTGCTGCGGCCGCTGCTTGCGGCGTTCTCACTTGTCGACCAGAGCCAAATCGAGGTCGCCGGCCTTCTGGGGGCTAAGCCCTGGCGGATCGTGCGCAGCGTCATTCTGCCCGCTGCGCTTCCCGCAGCGATCGCCGGCGGCAGCCTGTGCCTGCTCCTGACCGTCAACGAGTTCGGGATCGTGCTCTTCATCGGCGCTAAGGGCGTCATCACGCTGCCGCTTCTGATCTACGACAAGGCGATCCAGGAGTTGGACTATCAAGCCGCCTGCACCATCGCCTTGGTCAATATTGCGCTCTCGCTCGGCCTCTTCTCGCTCTACCGATTCGCAGCCCGGCGGCTTGGAGCCTGATCGATGCTTGTGTGGTCGCGCTCCGGCCGTTTCATCGTGTGGCTCCTCGCAGCTTTGCTCATCGGCGTGATCTTCGCCGCGCCCTTGGCGGTCATTCTCGCCGCGAGCTTGGCCAAGCAGTGGAATGGCGTCTTTCCGACCGGCTTCACCTTCGGACATTACATATCCGCCGCCGCCGGCGCCTCGGGCGATGCGGTGTTCGCGAGCCTCATCACTGGGCTCGTCGCCAGCCTTCTCGCCCTTCTTTGCGGATCCTGGGCGGCGCTGGCTTTGCGCGCCCAAGCGGAGGGGTGGAGCCGACCCTTGGGCCTGCTCTTCTTCATTCCGAGCGCGGTGCCGTCGGTGTCGGTGGGGCTAGGGCTCCTGGTCGCCTTCAGCCAGCGGCCGCTGCTCCTCAACGGCACGACGGCGATCGTCATCCTCGCCCATTTCGTGCTGATCTCGGCTTTCTCGTTCGGCAACGTCTCGGCCGGACTCGCACGGCTGTCGCCAGACTACGAGGAGGTCGCCTCGTGCCTTGGCGCGCGCCCGACTTATCGGCTTTTCAAGGTGACTCTGCCGATGATCGCGCCTTACCTCATCGCCGCTTTCGGCTTGAGCTTCGCCCTTTCAATGGGGGAGCTCGGGGCGACGGTCATGGTCTACCCGCCCGGCTGGGTGACGCTGCCTGTTGCGATCTTTGGCCTGACCGATCGCGGCGACATTTTCTCGGGCGCGGCGTTGACGATGATTCTCGTCGCCGCGACCTTGGCGCTGCTCATTGGCCTCGAGCGCGTCCCTGTGGGCGCGGTCGGCCGTAGAACATAACCGAGCTCCGACGCCGGCTCGGCGTAGGTGCTTGGTGATGCTGCTTCTTCCCTAGAAGCTAGCGGCTCGGACGACAAATTCTTGCAGAAACTCAGAACATACCCTAATCTTCTCTTATGCAGAAATCCGCCCTTTTCATGCAAGATCGCGGGCTCCCTCCTGGGCCTCGTGCAACGACAAAAGGGGTCGAGAAAAAATTTCGCCGAAAAACGCGCACAACCCATTGAAAAGTCTCGATTCGGATGAGAGAATCCAAGGAAATCCAAGATAATCCAACGCTCATAAAGTGGGGTTCTCGCAGCCAAATAGGCCCGAGCCAAGAAAAGCCAAAGCTCGCTGGGGGCCCCGTCCGAGCCAAACCGCCCGAGTGCGTCATTCGGCTTGACTAAGCAAAAAATAGATATAAAGATATGCTTATGTCTGATGAACAACGTGCGCCCCCGCTCGCCTTCCGCGCTCTGCTCACCGGCCTCGAAGCCGCCGGCGAGGAAACGCGGCTGCGCATCCTCTGCCTCCTGGAAGTGGCCGAACTCACCGTGAGCGAGCTGGTCTCCATTCTTGGCCAGTCGCAGCCGCGCGTCTCTCGCCATCTGCGACTGCTGGTCGAAGCCGGTCTCGCCACGCGGCAGCGCGAGGGCGCCTGGGCCTTCTTCCGCCTCGCTGAACCGGGCGGGGCGCTTGCGCGCGAATGGCTGCGCCGTCTCGATCCGGCCGATCCGATCGTGAACGCCGACCGCGTCCGCCTCGACATTGCGCGCGAAGCGCGCCGCAAGCAGGCGGCCGCCTATTTCGCCACGCGCGCAGGCGATTGGGATCAGATCCGCGCCTTGCATGCGCCGGAAGAGCGGGTCGAAGCGGCGCTTGTCGCCATGATCGGCGCGAAGCCGTTCCGCAATCTGCTCGATCTTGGCACGGGCACAGGGCGCGTGCTCGAGCTACTCGCCCCGCGGGCGACCCGCGCCGTCGGCGTCGACCAGAGCGCGGCTATGTTGGCGCTTGCGCGCGCCCGGATCGATCAGGCTCGACTGCGCCACGTCTCCCTGCGGCAAGGCGACATCTACGCTCCGCCGGTCGAACGTGACGCCTACGATCTGGTGGTCATCCACCAAGTGCTGCACTTCCTCGACGATCCGGCCCGCGCACTGGCCGAGGCCAAGCGGGCGCTGGCGCCGGGCGGGCGGCTCGCGGTGGTTGATTTTGACGCCCACGACCAGGAATTCCTGCGCGACGAGTTCGCACATCGTCGCCTTGGCTTCGCGGTCGACGAGGTCGAGAGCTATCTCGCCGAGGCGGGTCTCGCCGGTATCCGCGTGGAGCGTGTTCCGCCGGCCAAGGGCGAAGCCGGCAAGCTGACCGTCGCGTTATGGATCGCTGAGGATCCGCGCGTTATCTCCGATTCCTTCCCGAAGACCGACGTGGAGTTCGCCTGATGGCCGCGAAGCCGGTCCCCTTAAGCCGCGCCGGGGCGCAGGTTCGTGTCTCGTTCGAGTTTTTCCCGCCAAAGACCTCGGAGATGGAGGCGAACTTATGGGAGGCGGCTACTCGGCTCGAGCCCCTGGGCCCCGCCTTCGTCTCGGTCACTTACGGCGCCGGCGGCTCGACCCGCGAGCGCACCCACGCTTTGGTCGAGCGCATGGCGCGGGAGACGACGATGGAGCCTGCGGCGCATCTCACATGCGTCGGCTCTTCGTGCGGTGAAATTCGCGAGACGCTTCGAGACTATCACTCAGCTGGCGTGCGCCACATCGTGGCGTTGCGCGGAGACCCTCCGACAGGTTTCGACGCGCCCTACGAGACCGTTCCCGGCGGCTATCGCTCGACCGCCGAGCTTGTCGCCGACGCCGCAAAGATGGGCTTTGAGGTGTCGGTTGGCACTTACCCAGAGCGCCATCCGCAAAGTCCGACCTTGCTGCACGACATCGAGATCCTCAAGCACAAGGTCGACGCTGGGGCGACACGCGCGATCACTCAGTTCTTTTTCGACAATTCGGCCTATTTTCGTTTTCTAGACGTCGCCGCCGCCGCAGGGCTCGATGTTCCGATCGTGCCCGGCATCTTTCCGGTGCAGAACTTCAAGCAAACCGCCAATTTCGCGCGGAGAACCGGGGCAAGCGTGCCGCAATGGCTGGCTGACCGCTTCGAGGGCCTCGAGGACGATGCCGCGACGCGCCGCCTCGTCGCGGCGGCCGTCTGCGCCGAGCAGGTGATCGACCTCATCGACCATGGGGTTGCAGAGCTGCACTTCTACACCATGAACCGGGCCGATCTGGTGTTCGCGATCTGCCATTTGGTGGGCCTGCGCGCCCGGCCGGCGCCGGTCGCGCTTGCGCAGCGAGAACCGCCGATCGCTGCAGCCGGGGCCTTGGGATAAAAGCACGGCAAGCCGCCACTGGCCGCGTCTATCGCGCGGCGGCAAACCCGCTTTCCACCGTCGCGGATATGCAAGCTACCATCTAGAGCGTTCTGCAATTGGCTTTACGCGTATCGTGCGTTTCTGACTTAGGCGGCGCATTGTTCGGGCGGGTATTGAGGGAGAGTGGCTGGGCTTGCGTCGGCGACCGCGTCGTAGGTTCGGGCTTCGGCCTTTCGCAGCAAAGTCTTGAACGTGGGCGAAGAGACCTGCTCGATCGGATTGAGGTCGGGCGAGTATCTGGGCAGGAACACGAGGCGCGCCCCGACGGCTCGGATGGCCTGTCGCACCGCCTTATCCCTTGTGGGAGCCGAGATTGTCGAGGATGACGACGTCGCCCGGCTTGAGGGTCGGCTTTGAGGAACGGTTCGACATAGGCGCGGAAGCGTTCGCCGTTAAGGGGGCCGTCGAACAGGCCGGGGGCGTCGATGCGGTCATTGCGCAAGGCGGCAAGAAACGTCGCGGTCTTCCAGCGGCCGTGAGGAACCTTGTCGACGAGGCGCTCGCCTTTGGGCGCCCAGCCGCGCAGGCGGGTCATGTTGGTTTTCATCCAGAGTCCTGCCCTCGGGCTTGACCCGAGGGTCTCGTCGATGAAGGCCCATCGCCTGGGATCGATGCGGCCCTGATAGGCCCGCCAGCGCGCGCGATGGCGGCTTATGTCCGGGCGGTCCTGCTGGCGCGCGACAAGCGTCTTTTTTTAAACGTGACGCCGAGACGGCGAAAGAAGCGGCGCATCATCGAGGTGTCGGATTTGACCCCGCGCTCGCACAAAAGAGAATCGCACAGCGCGGAAAGCGTGATGTCCGTTCTCGGTCCGCGCGGCCTTTGATAAAATCACGGTGCGGCGTCAGCTTGGACGCCCGGTGGCCGCCGCGCCCGACAGGCTCCCGCGAGCCATCCCGTTCAACGCGTTCAAGCCACTTGCAAGCCACTTGATCGCCACGGATTCGCTGATCTCGTAGCGCCGCGCCGCGGCGCGCCGGCTCATCTCGCCCCTCTCCACCGCGTCAATCACCCGATCACGCAAGTCTTGCGAATAAGGCTTCAGCATTCCTGCTGGCCTCCGCGAAAGCCAACAGGTTGAAATCAGAGCGCCACTGATTTGGGAATCTCCGCCTCGATTCTAGCCAAATGCTGCCCGCTCTTGCCGTCCGCCTCCAGCCGATCGGCGTAAGCATGGTGGACTCCTTGAGGGTCCGTGATCACGTGCTCTCCGCCTTCGTCGCATTGGATCCATTGCGGCCCGATCGGAGCCTTGCCATGGCCCCCCGGGATATCGAGCATGTAGGTCGGAGTCGCCAGCCCTGAGAGACGGGCGCGCAAGAGCCGCATCAGTTCCTGCCCCCTGGCGATCGGTACCCGCCAGTGTGTCGTGCCGGGCGCAAGATCGCCGTGATGCAGGTAATAAGGCTTCACCCGCGCCTCGACGAAGGCTCGCATCAGAGCGATGAGCGTTTCCGCGTCGTCGTTGACACCCTTCAAAAGCACGCTCTGGCTGACCAACATCGCGCCTTCGGACGCAAGGCGGCGACACGCTGCGCGCGCGCTTTCCGTCAGTTCACGCGGGTGGTTGGCGTGTACCGCGACCACCGTGGTCTTGCCTTCGGCCATCAGAGCGCGCGCCACCGCCTTTGTCACCCGCTCCGGCGCGGCGACAGGCAGGCGCGTATGCCAGCGCAGCACTTTGACGTGGTCGATCGCCGCGAGCGCCTTTGTCACCTCGGCGATGCGGCGGGGCGATAGAGTCAACGGATCGCCGCCGGTCAGGATGACCTCCCAGATCCCTTGATGAGCGCGTACGTAGTCAACCGCCGAGGCGAAGTCAGCCGCGCTGAGTGACCCCGAGCCGGGACCCACCCGCTCGCGACGGAAGCAGAAGCGGCAATAGACCGCGCAAACCGCGACCAGCTTGATCAAGACCCGATCGGGATAGCGATGCACCAGCCCCTTGACCGGGCTCATGGCGTCGTCGCCGATCGGATCGTCGCGCTCGGCGGGATCGCGAATCAGCTCACGGGGGTCAGGCACGAACTGACGTGCGATCGGGTCGGCGGGATCGCCGGGCTCGACAAGGGCGGCCAGCGCCGGCGTGAGGCCGATCGCGTAGCGCTTCGCCACGGCTTCGAGCTCCCCGAGCCGTTCCGGCTCGGCCAGCCCCGCTTCGACAAGATCTTTCGGGGTGGTCAGCCGGCGGTGTCGGAGTCCTGAGCACATTGGCCGTTCATGATAAGGGGAGATACACGCGGCTCCTCGCGTAGAGGGCGCCGCCGCTCGCTTCATCGGGCCCAGTTACGGGAAAGGCGGCGCCGTCGCAAGGCGCGGGCTTGGGGCGCGGGCAGCGCCGCCCTGGGTCCTTTGCAGCTTCCTGCCCGGTGCGCCTCAGGCGAGAAGCTTCAGCGGCGCTGCGAGGAGAGTTCGAAGGAGCTCAATAGCAGAGGTTGACGTAGCTATAGCCCAGGTAGTTGGCGAAGCGGTACTGGTCGTTTCTCCTCAAGCTAGCCAAAGACTCGCCATCATGGACGATCCAGGCTCAGCCAGGGCCAGCTACCGGCCCGTTCCACTGGAACAATCGACGCCTGACCATGCGAGAGATGGCTCGAACTCCAGGCGTTCCCTGACAACTACGTCGTGACCGGGTCCCTCGGGGATGCGCAGAAGCAGTTAGGCAACGCTTCCCCAGCCTGCTCGCCGAGGTCCTCACGCGCGCGATCCGACCACAGTTGTTCGGGACGAGGCTCGAGGGGTCCCCGAAGCTGTATCGTGCCGCCGCCACCGTCCCCCCGCCAGAGCCGATGGCCCTTCTCAGAGTTCCGCGCAGTTTTCTTCAGTTGCGCGGCGAGCACTTGGCACATCCCGGGACAGGTCTAGGGTTCCGCGCTGCTCTACGTCCAATTGACGGCGAAGAGGAGCTGAGCATCCGGAGGGCGGAAGTATGATTGCGAGATAGAAAATTCGCTACCTGCACGAAGCTAATCGGGAATGTTCCATGGGGATGGATCGAGAAACCTACTGATCTGAATTCAATTTACTATTGGACGGTGGCGGAATCTTCTCTTCGAGCGCTTGTCCCATTTCTTCATCAGCTTCGGTAGTTCCTCATAGGTATACTCTCCACGCGGCTCCTTCCTCGCATGCTGTATAACGCCACTTCCATCGATTGTGGCCTTTTGTACAATCGAATACCAGAAGCCGTAACAAACACTCTCGTCGAACGCTTTCTTCGTTATTCCAATCGCGAGCAGCTCAGAAATATTTAGATAGGTCCTAACCGCGTTGTAGTGCTCCCTTAAATGCTCGGGTAAGTTGAAAATGTCAGCGCTCTCTAGTTCCTTTAGGTCGTTACGGTAACTGTCGTAGGCGTCGAGCATCGCTTGGTCCATTTCCGTTTTCAAGAAGAAATCAATCGATGCCTTCTTCCGAGCTAATGACTTTTGCGTCTGGAGCGAGATGAGGGCTATTGTGGCCGCAATCAAGGCAATTAACGCAGTGATTGTGGGGGCAATTGTCCCGGCATGTTGCCAAAGTGTCGAATTGAATGAAAATAAGTCCATCCGCCCCATCCATTCACTTACAAAACTTGCCTACTCCTAGACGTAACATACACGTTAAATTTCATATTTCGGCAGTTTGGATATCTCAGCCGCCAAGTCCTCAAGGGTCGCCGTCTCGTAGTCGTCCCCATGTTCCTTGGTCGCATGCCCGCACATGGCGAACCTACGGCGCTCGATGCCCGCTTGAGGCCCTACGCTTAAGTGTGCCGCCAAGCGTGATTTGGACTGATGCCGGGCTTATCTATCCCGAGAGACCTCGCCAACGCACTAAGCTTGTCACGCGACTTGAGCCATTGACCCTTTAAAGGGTTGGCCGGGTCGGCGTCCCTCGACTTCCTCCGGGCTTTGGGGTCATAGAACAGCGGTCCTCGCGGTTGGCCTTGCGCAAACCCGATGAAGCCCTGCTCGACAAGGTGCGGATGCAGTGGAACCTCTCTCGCCTCATTTCCCTTCACGGTCCCCGCCTCGGGGGTGATCCTGGCGTACCAGAAGCCGTCTTTGGGGTGTCGGCGGATGTCCTCGGCCCTGAGTTGGCAGGCTTCACCGGGCCTCGCTCCGGTGTATGCGCATATCCACGGAACCAAACGGCGGGCGGCAGCGTTGTGCGGCTCCATGCGGATCGGGGGAGGCTCGAGGGTCGCTTTTAGTACCGTGCGCCATTCATCCTCCTTGAACTCGCGTTCGCGGAGTTTCGGGGGCCGCTTCGGCAAAGCAATGGAGACATCCGCGAAGGGTTGGCTCGGAGCCGCTTGCGTGAGACGGACCACCCGAAGATGACCCTGGCGGCCCTAAGCCAAACCTCATGGACCACGTGAGCGGTGCGCTCTGTGTTCGTTAGTCTGTCCGCCCATTGCTGCGCCTCCTCAGGGGTGATTCTGCGCCGCGTCCCTATCGGCAAAGCGCTCGCGGAGGTTGACGAAGACGGCTCGCCATCGATTGATGCTTGCGGCGGCGGGCTTGCGTCCCTCAATCCAAAGCTCGAATGCAGCCCATACGGTGAGCCCTGAGAGGTTGGCGGGGGTGGCGGAGGAGGAGGAGGCGGGATGCGCCGCGAATTTCTCAGGGTGATGGTCCCGGCTCCAATCCCCTTCGGCGCGTCGAGACAGGAGGCGAAGGGCGGCGGACTCGCCCTCAAGCCGTCCAATAGCGTGTGCATCGCCGTGTCGCCGAGCACCCGATCCCTTTCATGGAGGAAGCGGTCAACGTCTCCGCGCCTCGTCAACATGCGATGGATTGGGTCCCGCTCGGCAGGGGTCCGGGGCTCATCGTCCTCATCTTGCAAGAGGTTGGTGTGCTCGTCCCTTGAGCGGAACCTCAGGCAAACGTCTTCATACTCGGCGGCCACGATCCCCCACTCATCAACTGTGCCGGGGTCCTCCTCATGCTGAGCGATGAACCAGGAATACCATTGACCAGCGAGCGCGTGGGCTTGGCGCGGTGTTAGGCTTGGCTCTCCTTCGCCTCTCTTCTTCGCCCGGAGCCGTTCGATGCGTGAAGAGACCTCTGCATCCCAATCACGGAACTCTTGCACGGCGGTCCCTTGGGAGAGGCTCGCGGACAGGCGGAACCGCTCTTCGGTGTGCCCTTTACCATGTGACCTCAAGTATGCACTCCGAATGTCCTCGGGGATGCGCTTGCGGGCGAACCAATCACCATTCTTTGCGCGGCGGAGTGTCGTCATCCTCAGTATGCCTGAAGCCATCGTTTGTAGCGCCCTTTGTAGCGGTGAGCGCTCTGCAACCCCCTGATATACCTTAAGCTATTGCACAGCCAACACTATTGCTTTGTAATGGTGCGGACGGCGGGGGTCGAACCCGCACAGCCTTGCGGCCGAGGGATTTTAAGTCCCTTGCGTCTACCGGTTTCGCCACGTCCGCATGAAGCGCGCTTCTTTCACATTTCCCGGCGAAAATGAACCTTAGCCGCCTTTGTCGTTGGCTATCGGCGGCTGAAAGGCGAGGCCCATGTCCCAGGGGAAATAGATCCACGTGTCCTGGGAGACTTCGGTAATGAACGTGTCGACCAGTGGCCGCCCCAAGGGTTTGGCGTAGACGGTGGCGAAATGCGCTCTGGGCAGCATCTCGCGCACCACCTTGGCGGTGGCGCCGGTGTCGACCAGGTCGTCGACGATGAGGATCTTCGCCCCGTCGTTGAGATTGGAGACATCGGGAGCGATCGTCTTGAGGACCTTGAGGCCGCCTTGCATCTTGTAGTCGTGATAGGACGCAATGCTCACCGTCTCGATCACCCGGACTTCAAGTTCTCGCGCGACGATCGCCGCAGGGACCAGACCGCCGCGAGTGATGGCGACAATCGCGTTGAACGGCCCTGCGGAGGCGAGCCGCCAGGCGAGCGCGCGCGCGTCCCGATGGAACTGGTCCCACGAAACCGGAAAAGCCTTGTCGCGGGGGGAGGTCACCGGCGGCTCCTTGGCGCAAAAAGATCACCTACTGCAATAGCAAGCGCGATGACCCCGCGCGAGCAGTCGCGCTGCCGAATCAACACTTTTCCAGCGCGAACTCTGGTCGAGGCTTAACGCGCCGCGACGTCTCCCGACAGCGCGGCGACCATCGCCTTGACTGCGGCCTTCGCTCTGGCGACCGCCCCTTCGTCCTTGCCGCGCACCACGATCTGGTTGTTGAAGCGCCCATCCCTGTAGGACGGATAGGAGCCGATCGTGACATCCGGATGCGCCGCCGCGATCGCGCCGAGCGCGTCGCCGTACCGGCCTTCGGGAACGTCGCCCGCCTCGACCGTTTCGACCTGCATCGCTGCGCCCGTCTTCATCGTCTTCACGGCAAAGTCGAGCATGGCCTGCATGACCGCTGGGACGCCGGCCATGACATACACGTTGCCAATGCGGAAGCCTGGCGCCATGGAGACCGGGTTCTCGACGAGTTCCGCAGTAGCCGGGATGCGCGCCATGCGTCGCCGCGCAGGTGTCAGGTCTCCAGGCGCATAGCGCTGGAGCATGGCGGCGATAACCCGCGGATCCTCCTCAATCGTGACGCCAAACGCCCGCGCGACCGCGTCGGCGGTGATATCGTCGTGAGTGGGGCCGATGCCTCCTGTCGTAATCACATAATCGTAGCGCCCCCTAAGGGCGTTGAGAGCCACGACGATGTCGTCCTCCACATCGGGGACCACCCGCGCTTCCTGAACGTCGACGCCGATTTTCGACAGATATTCGGCGATATAGCCGAGGTTGCGGTCCTTGGTCCGCCCCGAGAGAATCTCGTCGCCGATCACCAGGACGGCGGCGGTTACAGTCGTCGGTTTGCTCATCGCCCAGTCCCCTCCGCGCGCGAAACAGTCGGAACCCGCCGCGACCTAGCGTGACGCTAGCATGAACGCCAGAAAAGGCCGCGAGCCCGGCAGACTTTCCCGATCCCAAATTGGTGACTTGTCTTTGGCGGGAAGCGAGGCATATGTGTGGGAGTTTCTGGAGTACGGCAAGGGAACGCTGGTGGCGACGTCGACGACATTTGTGCTCGCAAACGAGAAGGTTGGCCGCCGCAGCGGGCAGATCCGTCTGCATGGGCCGGAAGACTTCGCCGCGATGCGCAAGGCCGGCGCCCTGACCGCGGAAGCGCTCGATTTAATAGGTCCACGCGTCAAACCAGGGGTTACGACCGCGAGCCTCGACAGGTTCATATTTGAGTTTGCCCGCGACCACGACGCCTATCCCGCCCCCTTGAACTACCGGGGCTATCGCAAGTCAGGATGCATCTCGATCAATCATGTCGTGTGCCATGGCATACCCGACGAGAAACCGCTACGCGACGGCGACATCCTCAATATTGACGTCACTCTGATCGTCGATGGCTGGCATGGCGATGCGAGCCGCATGTTTGTCGCCGGCGAGGCCCCGCGGCGGGCGCAGCGCCTGATCGACGTAACCTACGAGGCGATGATGCGCGGCATCGAAGCGATCAAGCCTGGCGCTACGACTGGCGACATTGGCTACGCTATTCAAAGCTACGCCGAGGCCGAGCGCTGTTCGGTCGTGCGCGACTTTTGTGGCCACGGACTCGGAAAGCTCTTTCACGACGAGCCGAACATCCTGCATGTTGGCCGAAAAGGCGAAGGCGTTCCGCTTCACCCCGGCATGTTCTTCACCGTCGAGCCAATGATCAATCTCGGCGGTTACGGGGTGAAGATTCTCGCTGACGGCTGGACGGCGGTCACGCGAGATCGATCGCTGTCGGCTCAATTCGAGCATACGGTCGGGGTGACGGAGACCGGGTACGAGATTTTCACCCTCTCGCCCACCGGAGCCGATCGCGCGCCGATCCGATGACCTCGGCAACCGGGCGCGACGGCAAGGCCTATCATAGACGCCGAGAGCGGCTTACTCAGCTGCATGAGGCTGGCGCGCCGGTTCTGGCGGCAGGCCTGGCGCAGTCGCCCTCCGATCTAACGGTCCCGGAGGGCGGTGAAGGCGAAACGCCGCACTATCACGGGCATCGCGAGCGGTTGCGCTCCCGCCTCAAGGAAGCCGGTCCAGGCGCCCTTGCCGACTACGAACTCGTTGAGCTTATTCTTTTTCGCGCGATCCCGCGCCGAGACGTGAAGCCGCTTGCCAAGAGCCTGATCGGCCGCTTCGGCTCCTTCGCCGAAGTCATCGCGGCCGATTCCGGAAGGCTCGCTGAAATCGAGGGTATGAGCGCCGGCGCCATCTCGGAATTCAAGATCATCGAGGCCGCCGCGCAACGCTTCGCCAAGGGCGCGGTCAAGAAGCGGCTGCCGCTGGGCTCGTGGAGCGAGGTGATCGACTATTGCCGCACGTCGATGGCGTTCGAAGGCCGTGAAAGCTTCCGGATCCTGTTTCTCGACAAGAAGAATGGCCTGATCGCTGACGAGGTTCAGGGGTCAGGCACCGTCGATCACACTCCCGTCTATCCGCGCGAAGTCATGCGGCGCGCGCTCGAACTATCGGCGACAGCGATCGTGCTTGTTCACAACCACCCCTCGGGCGATCCAACGCCGTCGACGCAAGACATCAAGATGACATTGGATATCGTTTCGGTCGCGAAATCATTGGGCGTCGCCGTCCATGACCACATCATCGTTGGGCGCGACGGGCATACCTCGCTGAAGGGGATGAAGCTGATCTGACGGATGGACCAATATATTTAGTGTTATCAGTGCATTGACTGATAGCTGGTGCTCGCTTTGGGCTCATCGCGACACGGTCGCAACAAAGTAGGGGCGGCTGGGCGGTTGGAGCTGCAAAAATTAAATCCGCGGATTTGCCGGCGACCAGTCGATCGGTACCTCGTATCGGATGCGCAAATGGATTGAGATCGACTCCGCAAACGCGCGCAGTTCCAGCGGCGCGTGCACCACCGTCGCGCGAATGACGCGCCGCGCCTATTACCAGGACGCGATCGCCTCCCTTACCCGGGGTCTGTTGGAGCTGAAGCCGGGGGTGTCATCCACCGCGCCATGTCGGTTTTCCTTTGGCCCTCCACGGGTTTAATCTCCGCCTATGACGCAGGCGATCGACGACTTTCCCTCCGTCGGCGTTTCGCGCATGCGGGCCGCTGGGGTGTTCGGCCCTGGCGACGCGACCACGAGCGTCGGCTTCCCCGATGCCCCGCATTCGTCGTCGCCCTCTCAAGGCCCGAGGGCTGCGCAAACCGGGTGGAGCTGATCCCGGCCAGCAAGCGCACGGCCTACGCCGCCCCTCGCCGGCTCGCCCGAAAAATCAGACGATCGAACAGTTCGGGCGCCACAATCCGACTGGTTGGTCCGGATATCGATCCGATCTCGCTGCGGTTTCGATAAGCACTTCTGCCGTCGTCGTCGACGCCGACAGATTGGTTTGATTGCGTCGCGTGGGCGCGACGCGTTACATACTAACCCGCCGACCGGGATGGCCACAGAGATCGCGCAATTCGCGCTTGAGAAGCTTCCCAATTGAGCTGCGCGGCAAGCTGTCGAGGATAGCAAGATCGGACAGGCGCTGGGTTTTGCCAAGCCGCGCGTTGGCCCAATCCATCAGCGCTAGCGCTTCAATGCTTGAGCTTTCCCGGAGAGCGACGAATCCCCATCGGAGTCTCGCCCCAGCGCTCGGAAGCAACGCCAATGACCGCCGCCTCGACAACTGCTTCGTGACGGAGCAACTCCGCCTCGATGTCTGACGGATAGATGTTGAAGCCGCCCGATATGATGACATCTTTGCTCCGGTCGAGCAGGATCAAAAACCCGTCCTCGTCGAAGCGCCCGATATCGCCTGTTCGGATGAAGCGCCGACCTTCCTTGTCGCGCCACTCCGCCTCCCGCGTCTTCTCCGGCAGATTGTGGTATTCGGTCATCATCATCTCCGATCGGCCGACCACCTCGCCGACCTCGCCCATGGCGACTTCGCGCCCGCCCTCGTCGATCAGGCGAATTTCGTTGCCGGGCATCGGCTGGCCAACGGTGTGCAGCTTGTTGGGAAACTGATGGGCCGGGAGCATGGTCGCGCCGCCGCCTTCGGTCATGCCATAGAATTCGACGAGCCCGCCAGGCCAGCGCTTCAGCACGTCGGCTTTCAGCGCCGCGGAGAACGGCGCGCTGGTCGAGAGTTTGAGGACATAGCTTGAAAGATCGTATTCGCCGAAATCCTCGCGCGCCATGATCCGGCTATATTGCACCGGAACGAGCATCGCATGTGTGGCGCGGCGTGCTTCCGAGAGGCGAAGGAATTCCCCGGCGTCGAACTTGGGCAGCAGGATTGCAGTGCTTCCATGCGCGAGGGTCGGAAGGTAGGCGACGAGAGTCGTATTCGAATAGAGAGGCGTCGAGACGACCATGACAGCGTTCTCATAGGGGAGGCGCTTGAACTGGCCCCAGCGCATGCGATGCGACTGGACGATGCCCTTGGGCGCGCCGGTCGTACCTGATGTATAGATGATGTTGAGGGGCTGCTCGGGGGCGATCGACACGTCTCGGGGGCGGGCGCCCTGTGGACCTAGCCAACCGGAGAACGGTTCCCCGGCTCCGCTGTCGTCGAGGGCGACGCGCTGGAACAGGTCCTCATATCCAGTCCCTTTGAGGACTTCGGCCGTCTCCCGGTCGAGCAGGAACACTCTGGCGCCACTGTCGTGCAGCATCATCATGAGGCTGGCCGGCATGGACGACGGAGCAAGCGGCGCCGCCTCGGCGCCGGCGGCGAGGATGCCGCAGAAAGCCGCCGCATAGTTGATCGAAGTCCGAGCGCAGATGGCGACCACATCGCCGGACCGCACGCCCTCGCGCTGCAGGGCGAAGGCGATGCTGTCCATCAGCGCAGCGAGCGCGCCGTAACTTAGTGTCTGATCGCCTTCGATGAGTGCAGGGTGGTCCGCGCGCTCCGAGGCGTGAGCGCGGATCAGGTCTGGCAACGCGGCGAAGGAGCTCCCGAGCAACTCGTCAACTATACCGGATCGCTCTTTGCCCAACATCCCCTCCGCTCAAAACGCCGCTCCCCTGTCAGCTGCGGAATGCACCATTGCGACCTCCGCGTAGCTTCATAACTCGGATTACCGTTATCTCTTCGTCTCACGAAACTCCGGCTGTATTGCCGCAGTAACAAACGAATTCAAATTAGTTCCTTGTGATGGCGAAAGTTGCTCTACGAATTTATACCGATCTAGATACATTGCCAATTGGTTAACTAGGCTATTGGCACCAAAAGTAAAAACAGCACAAGCAGCAATTCCTGGATTTAAGGGCATATTGGCGGGAGAGATGTCGGAAAGAGGCTTCGAATAGAATTTATCTTTGTCGCCCGGCGGAAACCACCAGTCGCCGTGGGTTCCTGTAATTGTTAATTGTACAGCTACAGTATTGCCGTCTGCAGACGTAAGGAGCAACGCCTGATTCCCGAGAGGCGCCAATGTTAAGTCGTCGAACGCATTGAAGAACCTGTTAAATAGCTTCGTAACTCTCTTTTTGCCGTAGAAAGCAGGTCCGATTCCAAATCCGTGCTGGGTGACTGCTACGCTCGGAAGCTCGGCCGCGCCGGTTCCCGATTCTGGAGAAAAAACATTCGTAAGTAGACTATCAACCTTGCCGTAGTTACCACTCGTGGGCGTAAAATAAGAAAAAAAATTGGTTGCTGTTGTGCTATTAGACATGGAAGCCCTCCCCAGAAAATCAATACTATCCAACGATACGCAACTTCCAGAGTACGATCGGATGCCGAATTGTCAAGCTAAATATGTTTTTCGAAGGCACCTCGTTCAGTCATTTTGCCTATGATTTGCGTCATTTACCCTCAAGCCCGGCACGGGTTTAACTTGCCCGCTGAGCACAATCTTCTACCAACAGTGACTGCTTCAGCGGCTATCCCCGGTATTCCGAGTCGAGAAGGAGTATCAATCGGCGGAAAATTCCGGAGATCAAATCCTAGTCCGTTAGCCGTTCGGATCGAAGGACCGTGTGTAACGCCTATTAGGACCCCATTCATTGCCGAAGGTGTTCTTCGGGAAGTACTTAAATTCGCACGACATGTATGTGCCGTCTCACGCCCCGCTGCTGTCAGGCTTTATCGTGGCGCCGTCGAGTCCTACCCGATCGGTCTTGCCTTAATCGGTTTGGGCGGCACATTGGTTCAACACCGCTCATGATTATTTCTCCTTCTTCGACACCGCAGCCACTGCCTTTGTCCACTCTTCGAAGCCTTGGGAGAAACCAGCGAGAACTGCAGTCGATCCTGGACGCAGATCGGTCTGCAACTTATAGCGGTCCATGTATACCCACATCCGGGTAATTAAATTGTGCGCGTCAAAGGCGAAAACAGCTGTCGCAGCTATATGTGTGGACAAATGCCCCGAGGAGGGAATCGGTATAGTTGAAAGGGGCGGAGAATCATGACTTGGCGGATGCCACTGTAGCTTATACGTTCCACTGAGATCGCACTGGACTGCACGCATCGGAATCTGGTTGCCTCCCGGTGTCACGGTGGCCTGGAAGCGCGGCGCCGTCACCGTGCCTCCCGGCATTTCCAGAGTGGTCGGTGCAAAGCTGAACTTATCGAATGATTTATAAAACCAAGTCCAAAGATCTGTTACCTCCTGTGTTCCTTTAAAATAGGGTTGATTACCTTGAGGCCCGTGGTTCGTAATTCCAACGGCCGGAATTTTCGGATGCCCGGCCGATTCTGCGCAAAAGAAAGTCAGCAAAGTAGCAGCCTTTTGGGCGGGCGTCTGACCACCGTTAGCGAAACTGAGAAGATCAGCGAAGAACTGGTCCAGATTGTTGTCCGGCGAAGTTGGCGCTGCCATCGTGGCCTCCCATAGTCAATTGCGGGCTATTGCCTGTACAATAAATGGGCTGTTTTCGAACGCTGGAGAATTAAAAGCAACACGACGCCAGTAGAATGTCAACCACGTATGCTGCAAGGCTTGCCGCGCCTGATCACCGACGCGCAACGCGCTCTAGTTGGCTCGGACGCCGGAAGTTCGCAAGAGAGGGAGCGGTCGCCTGAGCCGCCAGCGCCGCGCTCGCGCCCGTCCTGCTCTCTCGAAGCCAAATAGCCCCGCATCAGTTTCAAAGGCGCAAAAGGATTTCCTCTTGGTAAAGGCTGGCATCGCACGTAAAAATTTGTCAACATAATGAAGACCAGCGGGGATCTTACAGCGCATGCGCGAGTTAGGGCCCAATCGCGATCGGGAAGCGTTTGTCGACCGTGAGCATGAGTTCGCCGAGCTCGTCGCGGGGATCGACGGGGCGCTGACGTCGCAGGGGCGGCTTTTGACGATTTCGGGGGAGCCTGGCGTCGGCAAGAGCCGGCTCGCCCGCCAAGCGGCGGCGTGCGCCGAGCAGAAAGGCGCGCGCGCTCTATGGGGTCGCTGCTGGGAGCATGGAGGCGCTCCGCCCTACTGGCCCTGGGTGCAGGCGTTGCGACGCCTGATCGTCGATGCGGAGCCAGCAACTCTCTCGGGCTGGCTCGGAACCGATGCGGTCGAGATCGCGCAGATCGCGCCAGAGGTTCGCGAGCGGATTGGCGGCCTGCCCGAGCCGGCAAGCGCCACGCTGGCGCAGCCCGAGAAAGCCAGGTTCCGCCTATTCGATTCGATCGCCTCGTTCGTGCGCCGCGCCGCCGAGACTCAGCCCCTGCTCATCATCCTCGACGACCTTCACGCGGCCGATCCAACCTCGCTCATGATGCTCGTCGCGCTGTCACGTCAAATCCGAAGCATGCGGGCGACGATCGTCGGCACCTACCGCGAGGTTGAAGTCAAGCACCTGCCAGAGCTCGCAACGCTCATCACTGAGGCCGAGCGCGAGGGTCTGGTGCTGCCACTGCGCGGGCTTGGCGAAACCGACATCAGTAAATTCGTCGAACGCGCCTGGGGCGTGCGCGCGGGCAGCTCGCTCGTCCACCTGCTGCGCGACACGACCGAAGGCAATCCGTTTTTCCTCCATGAGGTGCTTCGCCAAATGGCGGCGGATGGGCAGCTCACGGCCGGCGGGACTGGCAAAGCCGTTCTGCTTAATGTCCCTCGCGGCGTCAGCGAATTCATCAAGCGGCTGACGCAGCCGTTGCCGGACGACGCGCGCCAGACGCTCGAGGTCGCTTCGGTGCTGGGTCGGGAGTTCCCCATCAATGCGCTTGCCGCGGCGAGGGGCAAGCCGGCCGACGCCCTCATCGACGATCTCGATCGCGCCGTCGCGCTCGAACTGATCAGCGAAACGCGCGGCGCGGGGGGGCGCTACAGCTTCCGCCATGCGTTGATTTGCGAAGCGCTCTACGACGCCCTCCCAGCGGCGCGCCGCCGCGCGCTGCATCGCGCCGCCGCCGTCGCGATCCGCGCGCTTAACGCGGAGCCACCACCCTTGGCTGAGATCGCCTACCATTATTGCCGCAGCGCGTCGCCCGGCGACGCCGAGCTCGCGGCCGACTACTCGCGCCAGGCCGCGCGCGTAGCGGAGCGGCAGCTCGCCTACGAGGAGGCGGCCCAACATCTGCGCAACGCCATCGATGCGCTGGCGCTAAAGCCCGGTGGCGACGAGCCGCTGAAGGCTGAGCTGCTATGCGACCTCGGCGAAGCTTTGGCTAGGACGGGCGATCACGCGGAGGCGCGCAAGACCTGCCTAAGCGCAGTCGAACTGGCGCGCCGCGTCAATCACCCCAATCTTTTCGCCCGCGCCGCAGTGACGGCCGGGCGTGGCGTCAGCAATTCCGGCGAGACCGATCATGAGCTCGTCCGCCTGCTGAACGAAGCACTGGAGAGGCTCGGTGATGCGGACAGTCCGCTGCGCGGGCAGGCGCTGGCGCGGCTCGGCATCGAGCTGTACTGGACCGACCGAGAACGGTCGGTCGCGTTATGCCAGGAGGCGGTCGAGATCGCGCGACGGCTCGATGACTCGCGCACCCTCATCGTCGCGCTATGGGGCCGGCACCTTTCGCTTCGAAATCCGGACAGCCTCAAGCAGCGTCTCGCCGACGCGCGCGAAGCGATAGCGGTGGCCGAGCGGGAGCGGGAGCGGGACTTCGCGCTCGAAGCGCGCTTTTATCAGATCACCGATCTTGTCGAAGCGGGCGACATCGCTGGCGCGGACTTGGGCTTGCGGGAATATCTGATCGCCGAGACGGAGCTCAAGGACCGCTTCAAGCGCGGCCTCTTGCTTCAGGGGATGCGCGCGCTGATGGATGGCCGGCTCGCTGAGGCGGCGGCGCTGGCGCAGCAAGCCTTCATCGCCGGCCAGCAGAGCGCGCGTCCGCTGACCCTCAATGCGTTTATGGTCCAGCATGGGATGGCCATGTGGGAGCTCGGTCGCTTCGGCGAACTCGAGCCGCAGCTGCGAGCTTTTATTGCGCAGAATCCACTCATTGTGTTTGCCCGCTGCGGTCTGCAGTTGTCGCTCATTCAGCTCGGACGTCTGGACGAGGCGCGAATGGAATTCCAAAGTCTCGCCCGGGACGAGTTTACTCAGGTCCTGCGCGACTGGAATTGGCTCGCGTCGATGTACGTGCTGGCCGAAATCTGCGTCGATCTCGGCGAAGCCAAACACGCGGAAGTCCTCTATCGGCTGCTTGCGCCCTATTCGGCGCGCAACGCCATGCTCGGGTACTACCACACGTACGGGTCGGTCGCGTTCGCGCTCGGCCAACTCGCCGCGCTGCTCGGGCGCTCCGACGAGGCGGAGGCGCATTTCGAGATGGCGCTCGCCGCCAATGCGCGCATCCGTGCTGCGGCGGCGCTGGCGCACACCGAGTGTGAGCTCGCAAAGCTGCTTCTCACGCGGGCTGAGGGCGATGACGCCGAGCGGGCCGGCGCGCTCATCGCCTCCGCGCGCCGGATGTCGGAAGCGCTGAACCTCGTTCGCGTCAAGCAGAAACTCGAGCGCCTCGGCGTTGATCGCTCGGCGCCCGGCCAGCGCGAGGCAGTCGCCGCGATTCCGGAGGGCTTGGCTGAGAGTGGAACGAGGGTCGAAGGGCCCTCGCTGGGCGGTGCGCGGATTGAGTTGGAGGGCGACGCCCTTGATCGGGTCGCGGCGTCAGCGTTGTCGCAGACGCGCGACGCGCGCGGCCTCGCTTCGCTCCACGGCACCGTGACGATGATGTTCTCCGACATCGTCGAATCGACGGCGCTGTACGAGAAGCTCGGGGACTTGCGCGGAAGCGAATTCATTCGAACCCATAATGAGATTTTTCGGCGTGAAGTCTCGGCGCATCAGGGGCATGAGGTCAACACCTTCGGCGACAGTTTCATGATCGCGTTTTCCAGCGTCCGGCGGGCCGTGTTGTGCGCGATCGCGCTGCAACGGGCATTCGCCACCTATAGTGACAGCCATCCCGATCTGCCAATGCAGGTCAGGATCGGCCTACACGTCGGCGAGGCGGTGCGGAAGTCGACGGATTTCTTTGGCAAGGCCGTGATTCTCGCCGCCCGCATCTCTGCAATCGCACAGGGCGGGCAAATCCTGGTGTCGTCGACGCTCCACGACGTCGCGGTGAGTGCGGGCGATCTTCGTTTCTCGCCGGCCGGCGAGAGGCAACTCAAGGGCCTAGCCGGAACTCATCGATTGTTCGAGCTCATGTGGTAACGGTGAATTGACTCCCGACGACCAGAACCGTCCGACTCTGCTACGGCGTGAGCCATCGTGGCTTTCCTTTTTCGCACTGACATTGCCAGCGTCACGTCACGACTCCCCACGATACTCGCCCACAGCGATGCGGGCCATCTGCGGATTAAGCCGGCAGACGCCATCGGTGCGAAGACAAGTCCGCAGGATCGAACACCGCCGTCTCGCTCCACCTCCATTCAATCGAAAATGAATTTCGACGATCCGTCGCTGCCCTCGTGCACGATGCCGATCGTGGGATCATAGCTGGCTTGATCCGAATTTTTCGCTTTCGAGCACGGCATAGGCATATTTCAATGTCGCGTCGACCGGTGAGCTGCTTTGCGGCGCTCCCTAAATGATAGGGCGAAGAGCGCGGGCCTATGCATTCCAAGCCTGGGGCTTGTGCCGCGCCATTTAGTGGGCATGCCGACCCACCTGCGAAAATAGGAGGCGGCGCAATTGGCCTCCAATGCGCACAAGTCGATAATCGTCTCGGGCGGATTTTCCTCGAGCGGAGACAACCGGCATAAGCCGATTTCTTTGCCCGCTCCCATTTTACCGGAACGGGGATTGATTTCTCTAGCGTCATAACGCTCGCCTCGATTTTCCGTGTGATTATCGAGCGGCAATATTCATTTCTCTGCTCAGGATCTTCACGGGTCTCAAATTGGCCGCGCACCCGAAGGATTGGCCGAATAACCCGATGTGCCCGCGACGCAGACAATGCCACCTTTCCAATTAATTCCAATAAGGCTGACTTTTTGCTCGGCGAACCGAGACAAAACATCAAAGGAAACGCTGCCGCTGCCGTCCTCCGCCGACTTTTTAGCTTTTATGATTGGGACCAATTAGGGGTGTTTCCGCGGCTCAAACGATAATCGCATCCAATTCATGCTGCCAACGTCTCCGGAGACCTTCTCCGGCAAACGCGCGCCTATTCGTTGTGGGTCGACGATTTCCGAGAATCGCGGATCGTTGCGCCAGAGCCATTCGCACGTCTTTGAGTGAATGCGACGTCGCGAGCTTGCTTCGCCCTTTCACCGATCTTGTCTGAAGGCTGGATCGCGTCCGGGACCTCCCGCATGCGAGGGTCGTGGTGTCGACTAAAACGTCTGGCGCCTGACCCGAATCAGACATTCCGGATGGCGCTCGCGGATGTGCATGTGGATCAAGGCTGACCTGTGACCCCGCACAGAGAGGTGCGGTGGCCGACGCCTAGACTAGGATAACTTTAATCGGCGCATGGATCTGAAATACCAGGCGGCTTTCCCGATGATCAACAAAAAGCAGCTGCGACCCGACGGCGATGCCAGAATGCGATAAATCCATGGTCACGTGTCCGAGCAAACCCGCAATCGAATCACCCATCCTGTCTGCCATAAACTAACCTTAGCCTGAACTCGCCGCCCCTGGCGTGGGCGCGCCACACCCTTGCGATGCTTCCTCCGTAGCGCTACAATAGTAAAAAATGTGCGATGAAAGTTATCATTTAGTTAGGCGCCTCATTGGTGTGTCCTCGTGGTCAGTGAAGGGGCGTAAGTACGAGTTAGACGCCGGAGTTACTTGCGATGAATTTGAAGGCTGGATCACGATACTTACCTCTGGTAGTCGATCTGGACGGAACTCTTATTCGAACCGATCTTCTGGTCGAATCTTTTTTCGCACATGTTGGCTCGGACCCAGGTCGTATATTTACGCTGGTGGCAGCCGCATTGATGGGTAAGAGCCGCCTCAAGGCGGACATCGCCCAAGTCACAACCCTCGACGCAGCGCACCTCCCCTACGACCAGCGGATCATGTCGCTGATTAACGAGGCGCGGTCCCACGGCCGGCAGGTCTACCTCGCTTCCGCAAGCAACGAGCGCTATGTGGGGGACGTGGCGGCGCACCTCGGATTATTTGACGGCTGGTTCGCCTCGACGGAAAGTGAAAATCTGTCATCCGAAGTTAAGGCCCGAAGACTTGTCGAGGCGTTCGGAGAAAAGCGGTTCGACTATGTCGGTGATAGCAGAGATGATCTAGCTGTGTGGGCGGCGGCGAATAAATGTATCGCGGTCCACCCATCAACTTCACTCTCCACCGCTCTAAGGAAAATTGATCCAGAGGCAGTGCTACTGAAGCCTTCCGACAATGGGTGGCGGAACTGGCTCAAGCTGCTCCGCGTCCATCAGTGGTCAAAAAACGCCCTGCTGTTCGTGGCGCCCCTGAGCGCACACCTGTTCGATCTCCGGTCGCTAGGAACGACCGTTTTGGCGGCCGTAGCATTCTGCCTGGCATCCTCGTCTGTCTACATTGTCAACGATCTGGTCGACGTTGACGCCGACCGCAAGCATCGCACGAAACGACTGCGTCCTCTCGCCGCCGGCACGGTGCCCGCCGTCCAAGCGATGCTGGCGGCGCCCGTGCTGCTGGCAGCCTCCCTCGGACTAGGCCTTCTCATCTCGTGGCGATTCGCCCTTGTGCTCGGGCTCTATCTCGTCTTGACGACAACCTACACTTTCTACCTCAAGACCAAGATGATGCTGGACGTCATCGTTCTGGCCTCGCTCTACACGCTTCGCGTGATCAGCGGCGCGGTGGCTGTATCTACAATGCTGCCGTCCGAATGGCTTCTTGGCTTCTCGATGTTCTTTTTCACGTCGTTGGCGCTGATCAAGCGTTATGTCGATCTTGCAGTCCGAGTTGACGGGGGCCTGCCTGACCCAACCAACCGCAACTATCGAAAGTCCGACCTCGGAACAGTCGGCGCGCTCGCCGCCGCCTCCGGGTTGAACGCGGTGACGATCTTTGCGCTCTACATTTCCTCAGAAACCGTGCATCGTCTTTATCGGCATCCTCAAGCGCTGTGGCTGGTTTGTCCGGTGCTTATGTACTGGATCGCTCGCGCCTTGATTATGGCCGACCGCCGGCTGATGAATGACGATCCCATCATTTTCGCTCTGAAGGACCGCAACAGTCTGCTCGCCTTCGGACTCATCGGGCTGATCATGATCGCTGCGGCTTGACCGACAAGACCGGAAATCAGTCAATGTCAAAAAGACAAGAGCGCCTGTTCCTCGAGCGCGACGACGTGCTTTCGTGGGGACGGGTTGTCCGCCAGAAGCAGTATGTCGCCCATCCGAACTTCCGCGACGAGCTTCCGTGTCTGATCGCGGCGCAGGAGCGGGAAAGCAAACTGGCGATCGGCCTGAGGCGGTCGTACGGCGACTCCTGCCTGAACGGGGCCGGCGCGGTCATCGACCTCACCGGACTTGACCGCTTCATCCTGTTCGACGCACAGACGGGCCGCCTTCGCGCCGAAGCCGGTATCAGCCTCTCCGCCGTCCTTCAGCTCGTCGTTCCGCACGGTTGGTTTCTGCCGACGACGCCTGGGACCCGGTTTGTCACGCTTGGAGGCGCCGTCAGCAACGACGTCCACGGCAAAAACCATCATCACGCCGGCCCCTTCGGCGTCCATGTCGTCGCCATTGGCCTCCTCAGAAGCGACGGCCGCCACCTCGCCTTAGGTCCGGACAATGAGCAAGATCTCTTTCGTGCAACCATCGGCGGCCTCGGCCTCACAGGCGTCATCGAATGGGTCGAGCTACAGTTGGCGCCGATTCGCAGCGCCTATCTCGACGTCGAAATCCTGCCTTATGACAACCTGGACGCCTTCTGGCCATTAGCGGAAGAAAGCGTGGCGGTCTCCGAGCATACGGTCGCGTGGGTGAACTGCATGTCGCGCGGCGCAAGCGCGGGCAGGGGCGTCTTTACCCGCGCCAATTGGGTGCAAGACGGACGCCTTGACGCACATTCGGATCGGACTTTCAAAAAGGTGCCCCTCGATTTCCCCGGTTTTGCGCTCAACAGGCTGTCGGTCGGGACTTTCAACGAAGCTTATTACGAGCTTTATCGTTTGAAGAAAAAGAAGGTCCGACAGCATTATTCAACGTATTTTTACCCGCTCGACAGTATTCTTAACTGGAACAGACTTTATGGCTTCAGGGGCATGATGCAATATCAATGCGTCATTCCGCCGGTCAGCGCAAAAGACGCGATGCGGGCGCTTCTCGTCGAAATATCCAAATCGGGCCAGGCCTCATTTCTCGCAGTTATGAAAACTTTCGGTGACCGGCCGTCTCCGGGAATGCTTTCGTTTCCTCGTCCGGGGCCCACGCTGAGCTTGGATTTCCCGTATCGGGGGGACGTTACGCTTGCGCTGATGAGCCGCCTTGACGCCATCGTGCGCGATGCGCGCGGGGCGCTTTATCCGGCCAAGGATGGACGCATGCCCGCGGAGATGTTCAAGCTTTCCTTCCCGCGCTGGGAGTCCTTGGCCGCGCTCAAGGATCCCGGCGTAAATTCCGACTTCTGGCGAAGGGTTTCGCAGTGAGGGATGCGTCGAAACGCGTGGTGATCCTTGGCGCGACCTCCGGCATTGCGGAGGCCGCGGCGCGCATCTGGGCCGCTGGCGGCGCCCGCTTCGCGCTCGTCGCGCGGAACCCGGAAAAGCTCTCGGCGGTCGCAGCCGACCTCAAGGCGCGCGGCGCGGCGCTGACTGAGACGATCGTCGCCGACTGCGCGGAAGGAGACGCGGGCGCGACCTTGAAACAGATTGTCGAGACGCTTGGCGGCATCGACATCGTTCTCCTCGCATATGCCGTTCCAGGCGATCAAAAAGCATGCGAGCGCGACCCGGCGGCAGCCGCGGACGTGCTCCGAACGAATCTCACCAGCGCGGCCGCATGGTGCCTCGGGACGGCTTCGATCCTAGAGGCTCAGGGGTCGGGAGCGTTGCTGGTGATCGGATCGGTGGCCGGCGATCGCGGACGTGCGTCCAACTACGTCTACGGCGCCTCCAAAGCGGGACTCGGGGCGCTCGTCCAGGGAATCGCTCATCGTCTGGCGGGGAGCGGGGCTCGCGCCGTGATCATCAAACCCGGCTTCGTCGACACTCCGATGACCGCGTCGATCGCAACCAAAGGACCCCTATGGGCTAGCTCAGACACCGTGGCGAAGACGATTGTCGCATCCGCCGACCGGGGAGGCCCCGTCATTTACACGCCGTGGTTCTGGCGGGCTATCATGTTGGTGGTGCGGCTTCTGCCAAATGTTATATTTACGAGACTGAACTTGTGAAATACGGTGGGCTTTGAGAAGTCTCAGATAGCCAGCAGCCAGATCGTCAGTCCACTATAGTGGCGCTCAGTATCGGCTCCCGGACTAGTCGATTGCTAGACGGCCTCGAATTCGCGCGTTTCGTTCTTTCAGGTCTTACCGCGGCTTGCAGCAACTTCCTGGCCGTTTGGTTGGCCCGCCGCGCCTTCTCGTATGAATTTTCGTTGGTGATCGGGGTAGCGACTGGCCTTTTAGTCTCTTTCGCTTTATCCAAGTGGTATGCGTTTGGTTCATCGTCAATGCGCAGCGTCCGTTCCGAGTTGGCAAGATTTATTGCAGTGTATTGCGCGGGCAGCGCTATCTATTGGGGAGTCGCTGTTCTGGTCTCAATTGAATTAAAGAGCAACTTGCTGGGCGCAGCGGCATCTGAAACCTTGGGCGTGGTCATTGGAGCTGGGGCGATGACGCTTGCCACTTACTTGGGCCATCGCTACTTCACTTATCGAACTTACAAAGGGCCTGAGAGGGACGTTTCGCCATGAATGCTCTTTCAAGGCTCCGCCATTCGTTTGTCGGCAAGGCCGTCCGAAAAGGAACTCCACACATACTTCAAGGCTAGCTATGCCGGCGGTCCTCCGCTGGACTACCGCTTGCCAGGCGGCTTGACCATGCGCCTCTATCCGGAGGGCGAGATTGCGGAGTTTCTCGCGTTTCCTTGGCTGTTCGAGCCGAACGAACTCAAATTGGTAGCCGCGCTCCTTAAACCAGGGATGTCGGTCATCGACGTCGGCGCGAATATCGGTCTTTATTCCATACTCGCGGCGCTGCGAACTGGACCGAATGGACGCGTCTGGGCATTTGAGCCGTCAACCGAATTCTCTAGTCGCCTGGAGCGCAACCTTCGCCTCAACAGCTGTGAACGGGTCGATGTGATCCGGCTTGCCTTGAGCGACAGGGCTTCGTCAGCTTCGTTGGTGAGTGACAGCGGCTTTGGCGACGCCTACCGGTATATTCGCCCCGAAGTGGCGGCAAGCGGAGGCGAGGTCGTCAAGGTGACGACTTCTAGATGAGTGGGCGGCCGCCAATCGCGTCGGACCTGTGGACTTCCTAAAGGCCGACATAGAGGGCGGCGAATACCGAATGTTCCTGGGCGCCAGGGAATTCCTCTCTTCCTCGCCGGCTCTCGTCATCATGTTCGAGTGCGAGGAAGACTGGAGTTCACGCTCCGGTTGGAAGCCTCAGGATTTGTACGAACTTTTGCGATCCCTAGGATTTAAGCTCTTCGCTTGGGAGGCGCGCTCCCGTCATTGGATGGAAAGCCCCCACGCGCTCGCCAGGACCGGAACGCTTTGGGCGGCCCGCGACCAGTCGTCCCTTCCGCTGCCCGGCCCCAATTAACGCCAGTTGCGAATACAAGTCTGGCCGTCTTGATCGCGGCCTTCTTCTTACCTGCTTCCCGACCAGGGTGTAGCGTTTCTGTCGTGGAAGATAGGAGGAAATGGATGCCGTCAATTACGTCTAATAACTCGATATTTCCGAGATTGACCCTTCCCCGCCTAGTTATCACAGCTGCGTTGGTATTCGTTTTCTCAGTTTTCGCGTTGGCGCTCTCGACGGCCCCCGACATCAATCCCGTGGACGAAGGCCTCATTCTAACCGGAGCCATGCAAGTGAGTGCAGGCGCTATCCCACACCGAGATTTTTACTCGCTTTACGGCCCGGGGCAATTCTATGTTGTCGCAGGCCTCTTTGACCTCTTCGGCCAAACGGTCCTCGTCGAAAGATTGTACGATCTCGCCGTTAAAGCCTCAATCGTTTGCTTATTGTACCTCGTCGCTTCGCAGTTGATGAAGCAACTATACGCCACCATCGCTGCGGCGTTGTGTCTACTCTGGATGGCAGCCGAGGCTCGACACTCCCCGGCTTATCCGGTCTGGCCGTGCCTCCTTTTGATTCTGCTATCGATATGGATAGCGCTCCCGCTGTTCTCTGGCAGGTATTCAATTACTAGACTGATCTCGGTCGGGGTGTGCGTTTGGGGCGTCGTACTCTTCCGATATGACCTCGGCGCGCTCGCATTGATCATCTTTTCGGCGGCGTTTGTATTGCTCGGCTTGAGAGAGCCCCAGTCTTTTGACTCACGGGCGCGGCAATTGGCGGCAATAATGGCTCCTTTTTGGGTCACGGCCGGCTTCCTTTTGATTGCCCTTATCTCGATCTACATAAAGAAGGGAATTGTGAACGATTTCATATTCCAGGTCGTAACCCATCCATCATTGCATTACGTAGACCGTCGGCTCCCTTTTCCAACACCTTCACTAAGTCATTTGTATGATATGATTATATACATGCCGATATTGACAATTATTGCCTTCTTACTTTTGGTATGTACCAACTTTAACGAAGTAATCGTATCCGAAGGCGCCCAGCCTGAAATGTGGATGTCCTCTCTAATTGCGTGTTTCGCTGCCGGTCTTTATTTCAAAGGAGTGGTGCGAGTCAGCGTAATCCATTTGATGGCTTCGATTACTGTATCCTTTATTGTTCTGGGGTACATTGTTGAACGGTTCACCTCCCGCCAGCGCCTGCTCGGGCGAGCGGCGCTCGCCGTTCCGCTCGCGGCGGCCGTCCTCTTTACGATCGTTCCGAGCGTGGTTGCCGCCAATGTTTTCCGATGGACCACCCGTGATAATCTGCGGGACGCGATAAGTCTGGCCGAAAGGCTAATTTTCAAGAAAGAGGCGGCCAGCGACAACCGCTGCGACTCGGATTCTCGATCTCGCCCGGGCGCGATGCTTTTGGTTGTCAGCGCCGGAAGTTCAGACCATTCGATATGTGGTCGGTCACAGCGCGCCTGATCAACCTATACTCGTGGCGGGCGGAATCAACGACAAAACATTTGCAAACAACATGGCGCTATATTTTCTAACAGGGCGCCATCCAGCCACCAAGTGGGCCGAATTTGATCCAGGGTTGCAAAATTCGGAACCGATCCAAGCCGAAATGGTGGGAGAGCTGGAGAGCCGTCAGGCTCCACTTGTTATACTTGACACGGAATGGGACAATGAAAATGAACCAAACCGTAGCGCAGAACATAGTGGGATTACGGTGTTGGACGACTATATACATCGGCGCTACAAAGAAGTGGTTAGATTTGGGCACTATACAATTTTGCAACGCCGGCCGATAATCGATTAACGACTGTAATCCGCCAACATGGGAACGGCTATGCGAGAACTGACCGAATGCCTGGTTTGTAAGGGCAATAAATTCGTTGAATATGCTCCCAACATGTTTTCTGGATCAGTTCATGACGCCTCCCAGTACTTCCTTGCGCACCGCCGTGGGGCCGTTCACGGGCGAATTGTTGAATGTAAGGATTGTGGGTTCAAGTTCACGAACCCGCAATTCAACGCTCGCGACTATGACGACATCTATAAAGGGGCTTCGCACGATTTAATCATTTCGATGGAGACGGCCGACGCGCGTCGTTTTCGTAGGCTTGCGAAATATGTTCTGCAGGATGTCGGTAGTCGGCGACGATTTCTGGATTTCGGCTGTGGGCGTGGCGGCTTTCTCGAAGCAATGAATGATCCCGCCGGGCATGGATTTGAAGTCGGGGATGCCTCGCAATTTATGGCCGGAGCTTCAACAGTTACGACGGGCCGCTTTTTCGATGTACTGGGGCGAGAGCCGTTTACTGATGGGGCTTTCGACTTTATCACTGCCTTCGACGTGTTTGAACATCTGCCGGATCTGCCCGAATATGTCGACGCCTTGAGCAGACTTCTTACCCCAACTGGTCGATTGGTCGTCACTGTTCCCGATGCCGCGAGCTGGAACGCGAGGTTGTCCGGCCGACGCTGGAACATGTACCTACTCGAGCATCTTTGGTACTTTGATCAGAAAACGCTGGACACATTCATGAACAGGGCGGGATTTCGTCAGATAAGCCATCGCAGCGTTCCCTATGACGCCTCCTTGGCCCACCTTGTTAGAAGGGTCGGGCAGACATACGGCACATTTCCGCCATCCGTGGCGAAACTGCTGCCGGAATTCGTCATTCCGGTCCCGATTGGCGTGATATATAGCGTCTTTGAAAAGTCAAAGCCGTCTAAACCAAGCGCTTGAGCGGGCTCTTCTATGCAAACGAGTTGGATCGGTAAATATTTAACGCTGCTGGTTGCCATTTATGGTTCGAAGCAGTTCATCAAATATGTGATTTGCGGTGTAATTTCCTCGGCCGTTCACATCATCGCGCGCTGGGCGTTCAATCAATACATGGGTTTCGGTCTAGCTGTTTTTTCATCTTATTTCATCGGAATGCCAGTCGCACTATTTCTTTACCGCGTTTTTGTCTTCAACGGCCGAGAACGAAGCGTAACTCGGCAGTTCTTGCTTTTCTCACTCACTTATTTTGGCTTCCTCCCTGTGACTTGGCTTCTTTCCGTTGTCGCCGAGCTGCCTTTAGCGGCCGTGTTGCCAAAGGGTCAGGCCGAGTTATTTGCGCATATGATCGGAGTCGTTGCACCTGTGGTGATCAACTTCGCCTACAACAAATTCGTGACGTTCGGCGAACGGCTGCCGGCGTCCGCTGTTCCAAACCGTCGCCCGTGACAGCGACGGTTTGGGGATCGCAGACTTGGCGGTTGCGAGGGGGAGTTGCATCTTCCAGCTTCGGCGCCACCCGGAGGCAGAGATGAAACGTGTGGCCGTCATCGGCGGCGGCGTGATGGGTCTCGCGGCTGGCTATCATGCGCTGAAGGCAGGCCATCAGGTCGTCGTGTACGAGGCCGACAAGGTCCCCGGAGGAATGGCGGCGCATTTTGACTTTGGCGGCCTTTCGCTCGAGCGCTATTACCACTTCGTATGCAAGGCGGACCGCCCGACGTTCGAACTCATGGAGGAACTTGGCCTCGGAGACCGGATGCGATGGGTGCGGACCCGCATGGGCGTGTTCGCCGGAGGGCGGCTGCATGCATGGGGCGACCCGATCGCCCTCCTCAAGTATCCTGGCCTCTCGCCGATCGAGAAGGTGCGTTACGGGCTGATGATGTTCATCGCGACGCGCCGCAAGACCGCCGGCGCGCTAGAATATCTCTCCGCGAAGGCGTGGATCAAGTCCTGGTGCGGCCCCAAGGTCTATGACGCGGTGTGGCGACCCCTGTTCGACCTCAAATTCTACGAGTTCGCTGACAACATCTCCGCCGCCTGGCTTTGGACCCGCATCAAGCGCATTGGCACCTCGCGAGAATTGTTGTTGCAGGAGGAGTTGGGCTATATCGAGGGGGGATCAGAGACGCTTGTCGCCGCCCTCGTCGACGCGATCGAAAAGAAAGGCGGGAGTGTCCGGCTCGGCGCTCCGGTCACAGAAGTCGTTGTCGAAGGCGGCCGAGTCAAGGGCGTGCAGTCAGGCGACACGGTAGAGGCGTTCGACGCCGTCATTTCGACCGTTCCGACGCCGTTTGTGTCGAAGCTCATTCCGGGGCTGCCCGGAGAGGTGAAACGAGCCTACGACGCGATCCGAAATATCGGAGTCGTATGCGTCGTTTTGAAGCTCCGGAAGTCGGTGACCCCGAATTTCTGGGTCAATGTCTTCGACCCTACGATGGCGATCCCAGGCTTCGTCGAGTTTTCGCGCCTCCGGCCAACCGGCGACACGATCGTCTTCGTGCCCTACTACATGCCGACGTCGAGCGCCCGGTGGACGCAGCGAAACGACGAACTCATCGACGAAGCTTTCGGCTATTTGAAGCGGGTCAACCCGTCATTGACCGACTCCGACCGGATCGACGCGGCGGCGGGGCGGTTGAGCTATGCCCAGCCCGTTTGCCCGCCCGGGTTCGCCGCAATGATCCCAAAGGTGCAGACGCCGATCGCGGGATTGCAGGTCGCGGACACCTGCTTCTACTACCCTGAGGATCGAGGCGTTTCGGAAGGCGTGCGCTGGGGAAGGCTGATGGCGGAGGCGATTGACGATCCCTCGATCTGGAATCGGAATCATTGACACGCCGGTCCTAACGAAACCGATCGTCGGACGCGGCGCCGCCGCGCGGCGGTGGCCATCGTACCTGGCGTGGTTGCAGCACCGCTCTGCCTACCAGCCTCCGACCTTATCCCGGCTTTGGGAAGGATGGTGGGACGGGCTGCGGAATAAGTGCCTGAAAATATTTGGCGCGCGAGAAGGGACGAAGATGTGGCCTTTTGGCTTCCGAGAGCCACGTTTCGTCCTTGACCGAATTGTCACCGTTGGATCGAAGGACACGTTCGGCAGACCATCTCGAATGAGCGTTTTGGTCGCCACAAGCTCCGGCAACGGTCCTGCCGGAGCGCCCAGTTTTGCTCGGAAGTGGCGCGCCCGACAGGATTCGAACCTGTGACCTCTGCCTTCGGAGGGCAGCGCTCTATCCAGCTGAGCTACGGGCGCATTGCCTGTGCTCTTAGCCGAATTCCGCTCGGAGCGAAACGCCCTCGCGCCCGGACCGCTCCACCCCGCCGGGTCGGCAAAGATTTGCGCCGCTTGACGTGGGCCTGCTGATGCCTCAGTGCGCGACCTTTGCGGTTCGAGAGGAGCGTCGTGCGCGGTTTCTTCTACCCACGACTCGTAGCTGCGGCGCTATTCGGCTCCCTAGCTGGCGGCGCTTCCGCCGGAGCGGACGAACTGGTGAATTTCGCGAGCGCCGGCCCGGGCAACCCGATCCAAGGCTATCTGACGAGGCCGAAGGGAGCGGGCCAATTCCCAGCAGTTGTTCTTCTGCACACCTGTCTCGGCCTGCCGCCTGAACGCGCTTCGATCGGCGCGAGGATCGCGGCTTGGGGCTATGTCGCCTTGTTCGTCGACGACTTTGCGACGCGCGGCCTCAAGGAGACTTGCGCGGTCGACTTCCAGCAAGCGCTGCCCGACGCCAGTGGCGCTCTGGCCTATCTGACCAGCCTTCCGTATGTCGACCCCGCCAGGATCGCGGCGGTCGGGTTTTCGCAGGGAGGCGACACCGCGCTCAAAATCGCAACCGGCGGCGTGGCCGGTTTCAAGGCTGCTGCTGCTTTTTACCCTCCGTGCGCCAATGTGGCTGGCGCGACGCTCGGCATCCCGACGCTTGTTCTAGTAGGCGCGAGGGACGAGGTGACCCCCGCAGGGGACTGCGCCAAGCTCGCGAAGCAGCAGGCGCCCGGCGCGGTGAAGTTCGTCGTCTATCCCGGCGCGGCCCACGCCTTTGACCTGCCTGAGTTCGGCGCAGGCAGAGATGTTATGGGCATGTTGCTGGCCTATGACCGTAGTGCCGCTTCGCGGTCCTGGAAGGAGCTGCGCAGTTTCCTGGCGGCTCGATTCGAGCGCTAGGGTTCGCGGCGCAACGATCGGCGCGGGCTTGCCCCCATTCCGGACAAACTGTGTTAGACACCGCCCGAATCCTTGAGACGCTCGATTGAGGGAGCCTTGATGCTCAGACGCGAATTTCTTCTTGGCGCGGCCGCTGCCGTCGCCGCCTCCGCGCCGGCCGTCGCCCTGGCCGCCGACGGGCCGCCGCTTTCGAGCAAGGCCGCTTTCGTCGCTTGGATGACGGCCAATCGCCCGGCGGAAGATCCGAAATATCTCGAGAGGCGCTGGGACCGCTACGAGGTGGTGATCAGCTTCAACGACCTTTGGACGCCTGCCGAGAAGCGCGCCTTCTTGATGACGCCGCGCCAGGAGTTCTGCCTGCCCGATGACAAAGACAGCGCTTACTTCGGGCATTACATCGACATCGGTTTTGGCGTCACCATCACGCCGCCCGGCACGATGGGCCGCATGACGAGCGCGCTCGAGATTCGTCCAAGCGACAAGGTGCTCGAGATCGGCACTGGCTCGGGCTTTCAATCGGCGCTGCTGACGTATCTCACCACACACATCCATTCGATCGAAATCATTCCCGAACTCGCGGCGCGCACGCGAGGCGTCTACGATCGCTTGATCGGCGCGGGTTATCGGGAATATTCCGCGATCACGACGCAAACCAGCGACGGCTATAACGGCTGGGAGGAGGCGGCGCCGTTCGACAAGATCATCGTCACCTGCGGCATCGACCACATCCCCCCGCCGCTGCTGCAGCAATTGAAGCCGACCGGCACCATGGTCATTCCGGTGGGTCCGCCCGGGGCGCAGCATATCCTGAAAGTGGTCAAGAAAGTCGGCGCGGACGGCGCGCCTTCGGTCGCGCGCTCTGACATTTTCGGCGGCAAGATCATCCCGTTCGTGCCCCTGTCCGGCGGTCACCAGAGCGAGGGTTGATCGGCGCGGGGTCTTGCCCTTCTGGGGCGCCTTGCCATTGGATGGGAGGGTTCGGCCCTTCCTATCAGCGAGCTCACGACGTTGGTCCGCCACCGGTTTGGATTTTCTCGGCCGTGCGCCATTTCGGTCCGAAAACCCCGGCTGAGACGTGTTGGATTTCCTTGGATTCTCTCGTCCGAATCGAGCCTTATCAATGGGTTACGCGGAACAAATCGAGAAAAATTTTTGCTCGCCGTTTTTGCTCGTGTCAGCCGGGCTGAAAGGGAATCCACCGGTCTTGGCGCGCCGAAGTGCTGCAGAATTGTTCATAGGGCAAGCCTAGTTCTATTTCTGATTTTCTGCAACCTTTTGTCGGCCATCCCGTTTGGCGCCCTGTCCAACGGCAAGGCGCTCTGGAAAATTAATGCAGGGCCATTAGCCTTGCCTTAAGCTGAGCGTTTGAGGGCCGCGAGCGGGCGCTTGAGGGAAAAGAGGTGGTCGATGGGTAAGGTTCTCAATGTGCTGGCCGCCGCGGCAATTCTCGGCGCGGCTACGACAGCATTCGCGGCGGAACCGACGCACAAGGCCACGGGGACGATCAAGTCCGTCGACGTCATGAGGCATGTCATCACGTTTGAAGACGGCTCGACCTACAAGGTCGAGCGCGGCGTCAACATCAAGCGCATGAAGGCTGGCGAGAAGGTCACCGTGACCACCTCCAGATTCGGCGGGACCATCGAGGCCTCTGCGATCACGCCGGCGGTTGATTGACCTTCAAGGCCGCAAGCCTTCGTCTCGGGACGTGAGCGTTTCGCCCCTCTCGGCTATCATCCCGTCGCCCAGCGCCTTCGAGTCCTGCGTGGCGAGTTCGAGCCAGCTCAAAATAGCAAGACGCGAAGCGATAAGGCTTTGCACAGGTCGCGGCCTCATTTAAGCGTGCCCCAAGCCGCCGCAGCGATGCGGCCAGGAAGGGGCAATGTTCGTCATGGTGAAGAGGGCTGCGGGGATCGCCCTCAGGATCATTGTCGCGATTTTGGTCGTAGCTCCGCTCACCGCGTGGAGCGCGCTCGCGCTCTGGTTTCGGCTTCCGGCGTCGGAGGCTTTAAGGGGCGCCGCGGCGATCGTGTTCGCCATTCTCGGCCTCGCGACGATGGTGGCGCTGTTCATGCGCCGCGGTCGCAGCCTCGCCGCGCTCGTTGTCTTCGCCGTCGCGTTTGGCGGATTGCTCGCCTGGTGGAGCACGATCAAGCCGCCGCTCGACGGCGATTGGGCGCTGGACGTTGCGCGGCAAACGACGGGGGCAATCGAGGGCGACGTTCTGACACTCTCCGACGTCCGCGATTTTGATTGGCGGACCGACAGCGACTTCACCGAAAAGTGGAGCAAGCGCTCCTACGACCTGTCGAAGCTGAAGACGCTCGACCTTTTTCTCGCCTATTGGGCCGGGCCGGAGATGGCGCATGTCATCATGAGCTTCGGCTTCGAGAACGGCGAATACCTTGCGTGGTCGGTCGAGGTGAGACGAGAGAAGACCGGCGAGTTTTCGCCGGTCGCCGACGCTTTCAGAAACCACACGCTCGTCTATCTCGCCACCACTGAACGCGACACCGTTCGGCTGCGCACGAATGTGCGCGGCGAGGACGTGCGCCTTTATCGCCTCAACACGCCGCCCGACCAGGCGCGCGCGCTGTTGCGGGAATATGTCGTCGAGTTCGACGGAGCTCGCTCAGCAGCCGAAATGGTACAATTCGATCACCGCGAACTGCGCGACCGTCGTCTTCAAGCTGGTGAGGGCGGCGGGAAGCACGCTCCCCCTCGACTGGCGGCTCGTCGTCAACGGCTTTCTGCCGGGGTACCTTTATGATCACAACGCCGTGGTCACGACGATGCCGCTCAGCGAATTGATGGAGCGCGCGCGCGTCAGTCCCCAGGCCAAGGCGGCGGGTCAGTCGCCCGACTTCTCGCGGCTCATTCGGGTTGGCGTACCGTCGCCGTGGGATCCGGCGCAGAAGTAGAGGCGTATCACCCAACCTTTTTCGCAGCCGTCGGAGGCGCGGCGAGCGCGGCGAGAATTCGGTCGGCCAGAACCCGATAGTCGGCGGCCTCGGCCGCCGTCGCGCGCAAACCGAGCTCGCCGATCGCCTGCTCCCAGCCGACCGAGGCGCGCGACATCTCGCCGTTCAGGCCCATCAGATCGACGGTCAGCGCCACTTCGCGCATTTCCGCCGCGCGCCGCAGCCCATGGGTCATCACCCGCTCCAGCATATAGGCCGAACGGCTCTTCCAATCGAAGCCGGGATAGGTGTCGTCGAGCGAATCGAGCACGGCCTCGATGACGCCCGCTTTTTGTCCGGCCAGCACACACTCGCAGACCAGCGCCTCGAGCCCCTTCATCATGACGGAACGGATCATCTTGACTGCCGAGGCGGCGCCAACCGGACCGTCGTGGATTGTCGCCGACATGCCGAGAGAGGCGAGCTCAGGCGCGGCAGCTTCGACATGCGGGCCGCTGATCAGGAGCGGGGTCCGGTGCAGGCGCGGATGGACCGCCGCCATCACCGCGACGTCGACATAGCGCCCGCCCGCGGCCTCGACGTCTTGCGAGCTGCGCAACTTGGTTTGCGGCGCGCAGGAATCGCAGTCGAAAAAGAAGGCGCCTTTGGCGAGCCCCGGCAAAGCCGCTCTCGCGGCTTCGTGCGCCTGGTCAGCGGTGACGACGGAAAAGACCGCGTCAGCGCCGGTCACCGCCTCAGCCGCCGTCGAAGCGCCAAGCACTTTCGCCGCCGCATAGTCCGCTCGCTTCGCAGTCCGCACTCTGGTGTCGGGTGAGTTGGTCTTGATGTCGTAGGCGCAGATGCGCGCCTTGAAGTCCGGGTTGGTTCGCCACCCCTCGAGAAAAGCTTGTGCGGCTTCGCCGAAACCGAGAAAGGCGATCGAGCCCGAACTGATCGTTGAGTGCGGCATGGGGACGCTCAGCGCATCGGCGCCTGGGAAACGGCGCGCGTCTAATTAGCGAATGATCGGCGCTGGCGCCAACATGCGAGTTCGCAAGCCGCCTTCCTGGCTCGCGGCGGTTAGACGTTTTGCGGCGAGCCCGCCCTTCGCTTATATCCCTGACCATGGCGCTCGCTCACTGCGGGTCAGGGAGGAACCGGCTGGAAATGAATTGCGCGTTCCGAACCGCCGTCTTTCCGTTCTGTGTCGAGCATGGGTCAAGCGCATGAGCGGGGGGGCGCTCACGGGCCTTTCGTCGATGGCGACCCGACACATCCTCGCCGATCTCGCGCGCGACTATGAGGCGAGCCAAGGGACGCGCGTCGAAATCCGCTCCATGGGCGGCGTCGAAGCGGCGAAACTGGTGCGGGCCGGCGAGGCGACGGACGTGATCGTCCTGGCGTCAAAAGTCATGGCGAGCCTGGAGGCCGAAGGCCATCTCGCGACAGGCGGCGCAAGGGACTTCGCGCGATCGGAGATCGGCATCGCGGTCCGCGCGGGCTCGGCTCTGCCCAGCGTCGCGAATGAGCAGGCCGTCAAGCAAGCCATGCTGGTTGCGCGGAAGATTTGCTACTCGACCGGCCCGAGCGGCGACCACCTGAAGGCGCTGTGCGAAAAATGGGGCGTGCCGCGGGCGCGGACGCTCGTCGCGCCGGCGGGCGTGCCGGTGGCTGCCTTGGTCGCGAATGGCGACGCCGATCTTGGCTTTCAGCAGCTCAGCGAACTCATCGGCCAACCGGGCATCGAAGTCGTTGGTCCCCTGCCGCCGGCGATTCAGTCGGTAACCGTGTTCTCGGCCGGCGTGTCGATGAAGTCGCGCGACGACGAAGGCGCCCGCGCGCTCGTCGCCTATCTCGCGTCCGTCGAAACAGCCGACGCAAAACGGCGTCACGGCATGGAGCCGGCATAAAAGCGGCTGGGCGACCGCTTCGTTTTTGACCTCGTTAGCCCCGTGCAAACTCCGCTGCGCCGGAGTTGCCTTCAGGACCCTTAAGGCCGGGCTTGGCGTCCACGAGAGAGGTCCGCTGAATCGGAAAATAATAAGAGGCGCTGACGTTTATAGAATATGATGATGCGTTATTTCCGTTGATCCGCAAAGCGAAGATTTTCCTGCCATCTCTTTGACCATTGCTGCGTGCGCATGTTCGCGCGGCTCCTCCGGAACGAGGCCCATTTCAGGCTCCGGGCCAGGCAACCGCGATCGCGGCCTGTATGAAGCGACAGGTATTTGTCTGGCGCCCCGTGCGGCGGTGGGATCGCCTATTTTTTATTTTTTGAGTGACGGAACAAGGAGGGCGCCGCAGAGTTCAAACCGCGCGTTCATTGCCCACACAGGAACGCGCACTTTCCCGCCCCGCGCAGAGTCCTCTCCTGCGCGGGGCGCTTTGCTTCAATGATGGTCTTTCATCCGTCCTCGTCCTCACCTACCCTCCGCTGATTGGCGGAGGCCGACGCCGGCTCTCGTCCGCAAATTCTTGGCCCGATTGTTCTTTCGCCTGTGGTCACGCGGGCGGTCGATTTCGAGTTCGGCGGTCGCGGCGCCGCACTGCGATTAAAACAAGAAGCTGCTGGCGCCCATCGCGCTTTATCCCGACCCCTTGCTCGCGCAGATGCTGCCTGCCAGCGCCTATCCCGTGCAGATCGTCCAGGCGCAGCGCTGGCTTGACAAGAACAAGGCGCTCGTCGCCAAGAACGATTATTCCGGCATCGACATCCAGAATTGGGATTCTGCGGTGAAGGCGCTGGCGCGCTTTCCCGGACGTTATCAAGCTGATGAGCGCCGACCTCGACTGGACGACGGACCTCGGCGACGCCGAAGTGAACCAGCCCCAGGACGTCGCCGATTCTACCGCATCCTCACAGCGCAAGGGCCGGCGGCGCCGGGCGGTGCCTTTTCCTACCTCATCAACCGCCACATGATCGCGGGCCACGCGATGATCGCCTGGCCGGCGACTTATGGCGACAGCGGCGTCGAGACTTTTATCTGCGGCGACAACGGCGTCGTCTACCAAAAGGACCTCGGGCCCTACACCGCCGCGCTCGGCGCCTCGATGGCCCAGTTCAATCCCGACGCGACCTGGAACGTCGTCGAGTAGGGGACCACACCGCCGCGCGGCCTGCTCTAGCTCTCCGTGCGGGCTCGCCCGACATCGCCCTTCGATCCACGGCGCGCGGCGACGTCGTTGGGTCACGAAGCCTACCGCCAAGACGCTTGGTCCTTGTGTCTTCGCGTCATCAATCCCATAGACTGTCCGGATAGCCCGGAAATCGGGGACGATCGAAGCCACGACAAACCGCTCAGCTCGCGATGCAGCCCTGGTTCATTCCGATGTTCTACGTGAGCGGCGCTGTGCTGGGCGGGCTCGCGCTGCCGCGAATCGAGCATGCCTACCTCTCAGCCTACACCATAGGTCTCTCGGTGGCCTCGGCCCAGGCGTTCCTCTCGGCCGTCGGCTTCGGGCATGATGGCGCTGACCGGGATCATTTTCGCCATGGCTTTCGTGATGGTGCAATTCAGCGCGATCGCCTATTCCCCTCGGCTCGTGCTCTGGTTCGCGCGCGACCGGATGCTGTTCCACGCGCTGGGCGCGTTCACGGCGACTTTTGTCTATGCGCTGTTCACGCTCGCCTGGGTGGACCGCGGCGGCTCGGCAAAGGTCCCGCTGTTCTCGATGCTGCTCGTCGGGATCATGATCGTTACCAGCATGCTCCTGTTTTCGAGGTTGATGCAGCGCCTCGGCGACCTTCAGATCGGCAACGTCCTTCACCTGGTTGGCGACCAGGGGCGCGCCGTGATCGGCGAGATGTTTCGCGGCCCGGACGATGCGTCCGGCGCCCCTCATCCTGCCAGAAGCGCGGCGAGCACGGCGCGGCTCGGCCGCGTGACCCAAACGGTGAAGTATGTTGGCGAACCCCGCACCGTCGCCAAGCTCGACGTCGATTCCCTCGTCACGCTGGCGCGAGGCGCGCGGGACGATCGTGATGGCGTGCGCGGTCGGCGACACGCTGGTCGAGGGCGTGGCTCTGCTGCATGTTCACGACTTGGGTGCGCCGCTGCCAGAGGACGCACTGAGACGCGCCGTCCGCCTTAAGCGCGAACGAACCTTCGAACAGGACCCAAAATATCCGATCCGGCTTCTTGTCGACATCGCCATCAAGGCGTTGTCGCCGGCGATCAACGACCCGACGACCGCGGTCCAGACGATCGACCAGCTCGAGGACCTCCTGCGCCGTCTGGGCGCGGCCGAACTGGACGCCGGCTACGCCGTCGATGAGAACGGCGCCCTCCGACTGGTGTTCCCGACGCCGACCTGGGAGGATTATCTCACCCTCGCGTTCAATGAGATCCGGCACTTCGGCTCGAGCTCGGTTCAAGTCATGCGGCGAATGAAATCCGCGCTCGTCGGCCTCGCCGAGGCGCTGCCGAGTCAAGAACGGGCGGAGGCGGTGAGACGTTATCTCGAGCACCTCGACCGTGTCATCGGCGCCTCGCCGTTCGACGTCGAGGACAAGAGGATGGCGCGCCAGGAAGATCGGCAGGGCATCGGCCTGTCCCGCCAATCGGACGCGATCTGAACCGTTCGGGCTGTCGAAGGCTCAAGCCTCGGACGCGACCGGGATTCGACCCTCGCGGATCGCACAGACAAAGTTGCGATAGTCGCGAAGGTTCTGGTCGACGCATTCGACAGCGAACTCGCACGCCGCGTCGTCGAACGTCGTCTTGGAGCCCATGTAGCCGGCGATCTTCGCCGGGTCGCCGGATCGCCCAGGCGCCTGTGCAAGCGCCCAGGCGCAAAGCTTGCCGAATTCCTGCAAGGTCGTGAGGTCCCAGTCTTCCGGGATCGCCGAGATTTTCGCATCGCGAAGCTGGCGGAAGTAGTAGTCGCGGCCGATCACTCCGCGCGTCCAGCCAAGGAAAATGTCGCTTGCCGACTGCATGAGACGCTGGCCCGCCACGATCCGCTCGCCCTGATTCTTGTGCAAGGACTTGCCGGCGTAAGGCTCAAGCACGGACTTTCGCGCTTCCTTGACCTGCAGGAAAATCGGATCGTCATCGGCGGCCATGAACAGCCCAAGCGCGCCCTAGAGCCGCGGGCTGCATTTGGCTAGAATCGAGGCGGAGATTCCCGAATCAGTGGGGCTCTGATTTCAACCTGTTGGCTTTCGCGGAGGCCAGCAGGAATGCCGAAGCCTTATTCGCAAGACTTGCGTGATCGGGTGATTGACGCGGTGGAGAGGGGCGAGATGAGCCGGCGCGCCGCGGCGCGGCGCTACGAGATCAGCGAATCCGTGGCGATCAAGTGGCTTGCAAGTGGCTTGAACGCGTTGAACGGGATGGCTCGCGGGAGCCTGTCGGGCGCGGCGGCCACCGGGCGTCCAAGCTGACGCCGCACCGTGATTTTATCAAAGGCCGCGCGGACCGAGAACGGACATCACGCTTTCCGCGCTGTGCGATTCTCTTTTGTGCGAGCGCGGGGTCAAATCCGACACCTCGATGATGCGCCGCTTCTTTCGCCGTCTCGGCGTCACGTTTAAAAAAAGACGCTTGTCGCGCGCCAGCAGGACCGCCCGGACATAAGCCGCCATCGCGCGCGCTGGCGGGCCTATCAGGGCCGCATCGATCCCAGGCGATGGGCCTTCATCGACGAGACCCTCGGGTCAAGCCCGAGGGCCGGACCTGGCGGCGATTGCAAGGTCAAAACCAGTTGCCGAAAGTCGTCAACGGTATAAAGTTCAAAGACGGAATCGAAGCTGTCGCCGAAATCAAATCCGCCGCTTGATTCACGCCGTCACCGACTTTCCCGCGTAGCTCCCAGTGACTACGACGCGGGTCGAGTTTCCGGCGTTGGCGCGCTCGATCTCCCAATGCCCCCGGACCAGGCGTCACCATAAGCGCGATTGCTGGCAGACCGTGTTGCAATCGAACCGGTCTCTGCGGCAAGACGAACCAGTCTCCTCAAGACGCTATGCAACTCGCCGTGGAAAAGGAATTTTGTGCCTGGAGACTGCCGGCGGACGCGTCCGCATACCCCGAAAATCTCAGTCTCTCTGAGACTTATTCTGCACGCGGCGCGTGCCAGCGCCGGATATGTCGGGGGTATTGGAAGAGGCTGAAAGTCGTGTAGTATCAAATAGTTGCTTGGTGGAGCTGAGGGGATTCGAACCCCTGACCTCTGCAGTGCGATTGCAGCGCTCTCCCATCTGAGCTACAGCCCCATCGCGCGGCTGTTTACGTGCGCGTCCGATGCGTGTCAACGACGTCCGCTTGGGGCGCCGGGACCTCTCCGCTTCAACGGCGCCCTCTCAACGATTTGGAGAATTCATGCGTGCGGTCCTCGACATCGTCATCTACGCGCTCGACCTTTACAAGCTGGTGATTGTAGCGGGCGCGGTGCTGTCCTGGCTGATCGCGTTCGGCGTCGTCAACATCCGCAACGATTTTGTGCGTGCAGTCTGGAACCTCTTCCTGGCGCTCACGGAGCCTTTTTTGCGCCCGATCCGCAATTTTTTGCCCAACACCGGCGGCATCGACATTTCGCCGATTATCTTGCTGCTGGCGGTGATGCTGCTCGAGCGCATCATCATCTACTACGTCTATCCGTTCGTCTATTGACCCGCCATGCGGGACGCGGGCGAGGCCAGGACCGCCGCAGGCCGGTTCTTCGAGGACTTTCGCCTCGGCGAGAGCATCCGTCACGCGACGCCGCGCACACTAAATAGCGGCGACGCCTCGCTCTATTCAGCTCTCACCGGGGCGCGCTTCGCGCCGCAAAGCGCGGAAACGTTCGCTCGCGCCATCGGCTATCCCGCAAGCCCGATCGACGACCTGCTCGCCTTCCATATCGTATTCGGCAAGACGGTGCCGGACGTCTCGCTGAATGCCGTCGCCAACCTCGGCTACGCCGATTGCCGGTTCTTGAAGCCGGTTTTTCCCGGCGATACGCTCTCGGCCGTTTCTCAGGTGATCGGGCTCAAAGAGAACTCGAACAGGCAGAACGGCGTCGTCCATGTGCGCTCGAAAGGGTCCAATCAGCACGGCGAGACGGTCATCGACTACGTGCGCTGGGTGATGGTGCGAAAGCGCGATGCGAGCGCCGCTGCGCCTGAGACCTACGCTCCCAAATTGCCCGAGGCCGTCGCCGTCGGCAGTCTCGGCGCAGCCTGTCCGCGAATCGACCGCGCCGCGTTCGATGGCGAGCTTAGCGGTTCGCCCTATCGGTTCGAAGATTATTGGGCCGGCCAGCGCGTAGATCATGTTGACGGCGTCACCGTAGAAGAGGCTGAGCACCAGACGGCGACTCGGCTCTATCAGAACGCCGCCAAGGTGCATTTCAACCAGTTCAGTGAGGGGCAGGGGCGCTTTGGCCGCCGGCTTATCTACGGTGGGCATGTGATCTCGCTCGCCCGGGCGCTGAGTTTTAATGGCCTCGCCAACGCCTTCCATATCGCGGCGATCAACGGCGGCCGCCATGTCGCGCCGCTGTTCGCCGGCGATACGGTGTTCGCCTGGAGCGAGGTTCTCGAGACCGCGGCGCTGCCTAACCGCGATGACGTGGGCGCGCTCAGGTTGCGCACGATCGCCGCCAAGAACCGACCCTGCGCCGACTTTCCATGGCGCGAGGGCGAGGGCTACGAGCCCCATGTCGTGCTCGAGCTTGATTATTGGGCGCTTGCGCCGCGCCGGGCCTGACGACCATGCGGTTGCCTGCGGATGCGGTGCTTCTTGTTATCGACGCGCAAGAGCCGATCGACGATCCGCTCCACGCCGCCGACGACGTCCCCCTGGCCGACCAGAATATCGCAACCCTCATCGCCGCGTGGCGGGCGGAGGGTCTGCCGCTGGTTCATCTCGACCGACAAGCGACAGCGCTCGGTTTTCGTCTCGCGCCAATAGCCCCACCGCTTGACGGCGAGATAGTCATCTTCCGCAACGCCGTCAGCGCCTTTGTCGGCGCCGACCTCGAAGCCAGGCTCGATGAACTCGGGGCGACGACGCTGGTCCTTTGCGGAACGCTCGCGACCCATGCGCTCGAAGCGTCGGCGTGGCACGCGGGCGACCTTGGCTATCAGGTGTTTGTCGTCGCCGACGCGTGCCGGGCGACCGATACGGTCGATCTCAAAGGCCGGCTATGGCCGGCGGAGGAGGTGCGGGCGCTGTCGCTGGCGCAACTCAAGGGCGAGACTGCGACGATCGTCGATGTCGCGACGGCGCTTCGGGCTGCTGCGGCGGCCAAGGCGCGCCAGCGGCGCGGCGCAGGAAAGGCCTGACCGTTCGATCGGAATTCAACCGCTGGCGGACGTGTGCGGTTCTGCACGCGACGCAATCTTTTCCAAGGGCTTGGGATCATTTTTCTGCAACTGAAAAACGCCGCCCTTGATCTCTCATCTTTATAGCAGCGCCTAAGCTTATCTACCTGATGAGATCGCGATCAGGCGATCATCATCCGCGTCTTTCCAGTTTCGGCTGCGAATAAATAAGGCACAGCAGTGTTCACTGCCAGTCGAAGCAGGCGGATTGCAACTTGGTGCTAATTAAACAGTGACCGGTCTGTATAAGACCGATCATACAGTTGCTTTTACGCCAAAATCACAGGGGACTACCGTAATGACTAAATCATCGTCATTCCAAGCTGTGATATTAACCACTGTCGCCGTCGGCGCGCTGTGCGCCGGCCCCGGAACCGCCCAGGCGCAATTCAAGCAGACCGACCTCGCCTCGGACATCTCCGGCCTCGCCACAATAACCGACTCGAATCTGAAGAACACGTGGGGCCTTACCGCCATACCAGGAGCGACTCCCTTTTGGGTCGCTAACCAGAACACGGGCACATCAAGTGTCTTCTCGGTGAGCGGCAGCACGGGCGTCGCGCCGGCCGATCTTCCTCCCCCGGTGCCGCCCGCGACGAACTTCGTGAACATCCCGGGAGGGGGGATCACGACCGGACCTACCGGCATCGTCGCAAATTCGGGGATGTCGTTCGGTATTGGCGGCGGATCCGCCGTTTTCATTTTCGCCAATCTGAACGGCTCAATCTCGGCATGGAAATCTTACGACGGGCCCCACAGCGACGGTCGCGGTCCAGTCATCAACCGCGATCTATACCGGACTGGCCATCAACGGCGCGGGCAACTTGCTCTATGCCGCCAATGGCGAAAGCGGAAAAATTGACGTCTTTAATGGCTCATTCACGCAGCAGACGACGAGCGGATTTGTCGATCCGAGCCTCCCCGCTGGATACGTCCCTTTCAACGTCGAGGATATAGGCGGCAAGGTTTATGTGACTTACGCCCTGGCCGGCGGCCCGCCTACGCAGGACGGCGCATTGGCGGGTCAGGGAGCGGTGGCCGTTTTCGGTGAAGACGGCCATTTCATCCAGCAACTTGTAGGGGTCATGCCGACAGGGACTGGCGAGCTCGCCTCGCCGTGGGGCATGGCCATCGCGCCAGGCAATTTTGGCCAGTTCGGCGGCGATTTGCTGGTCGGCAACTTCAGCGCCGCCCTGAGCGAAATCAACGCCTTCGATCCGATGACCGGGTCGTTCAAGGGCACGATCCAAGTCAACGCCGGCCCTGGCAACACCGCGGGAGGCCTTTGGGATCTGATGTTCGGCGGCGGGGGCGCCGACGGCGACCCGACGACCCTCTACTTCACTGACGGCATCAACGGCGAGACGGACGGCCTGTTCGGGGCGATAACGGTTCCCGAGCCATCGACCTGGGCTATGATGCTGATCGGATTTGGCGGACTCGGGCTATGGGCTGCGCGGCGACGCGCGTCCCAGGCCATAAGCTAAGGGAAAGAAGCCAGGAACCGCCCGAAATCGGGCGGTCCTTTTTCTCGGGCCGATGACGGCGAAACCGTGGGACGGCCGAGGAGGTATAAAGGATTGTCGCGACGGCATCCCGCAAGGCGGGCAAGCCCCGCTGGGGAGCGTTATGTCCATTGCTGAATGGGACCGTCGCGCTGTGATTACGGCCTGCGGCGTGGTTGCGCTTGTCAAGGCGATGGGGAACACGGCAGCGCGGGCGCAGTCTGGCGTTTCGGTGCGCAACATCCGGGTCGACGTGGCGCCGCTACGCGCCAACGCCGGCGACCCGACCGCGACCTGGGTCGAGCAGGAGCTGCCGCGCCAGCTCGCTCAGGCGCTCTCCGGTCGCTTGACGCCGAAAGGCGCCACGCTCACGGTGCGGGTCAACTCTCTCACACTCGGGCCAAACAAGGACAGCCGGGCTTGGGACAACATTAGCGGCGTCGCGATGCTTGGAGGTGTCGAGCGGCCCGTGCGGGCGGTATCAAGATATTGGGCTTCGGCGATCGATGCGGCGACGATCGCGCAATCCAATCATGCCCGTGTCTCGGCGGCGGCGCTGGCGCTGGCGTTCTTGATTGCGCGAGATTTCTGATCCGGGCTGTCGGTTTTTGGATCGTTCCTGGCGGTCGAACCAATCGAGCCGAGCCAAGACTGAATTTGCCGATCCGCTCGGCGTCGAGAGCCACACGCGCTACCTTACTCCGCAGCTTGCGCAGGCTCCCACGCGCGCTCGCGCTGCGCCTTCGGCGCCGGCGGCTTGGTCTTTTTTGACCCGGAAACCCACTTCGACACCCGATCGAGATAGAGATAGATGACCGGGGTCGTGAAAAGAGTCAGCGCCTGGCTGACGATCAGGCCGCCAACCATCGTGTAGCCGAGCGGCTGGCGCATCTCCGAGCCGGTGCCGTGACTCAGCATCAACGGCACGCCGCCAAGCAAAGCGGCCATCGTCGTCATCATGATCGGACGGAAGCGCAACAGCGCCGCCTTGCGGATCGCCTCGGTCGGCGTGAGGCCTTCCTCGCGCTCGGCGGAGATGGCGAAATCGACCATCATGATGCCGTTCTTCTTCACGATGCCGATGAGCAGGATGGAGCCGATGAGGGCGACGAGGCTGAATTCGTAGCCGAACAGCATGAGCGTGGCGAGCGCGCCGAGCCCCGCCGACGGCAGCGTCGACAGGATGGTCAACGGGTGGATGAAACTCTCATAGAGCACGCCGAGGATCAGATAAACGCAGACGAGCGCCGCGAGGATGAGCAGCGGCACGCTGGTCAGCGAATCCTGGAACGCCTGCGCGTTGCCCTGGAAGGTCGTCGTCAGACCCTGCGGCAATTGGAGTTGTTGCATCGCGCGCTGGACCGCTTCCGTGGCGGGGCCGAGCGCCACCCCTTGCGCGAGGTTGAAGCTGAGGGTGATGGCGGGGAATTGCCCCTGGTGGCTGATCGAGAGGGGCGCGACCGGAGCCGTCGTCCATTTGGCGAAGGCGCTGACGGGCACCATTTGATTGCTCGTCGGCGAGCGGATGTAGATCTTGTCGAGCGTCGCCGGATCGCCCAGGAGCTGCGGCAACACCTCCTCGATCACATAGTAGGTGTTCACCTGAGTGAAATATTGCGTCACCTGCCGCTGGCCGAAGGCGTCGTAGAGCGTATCGTCGATGAGCTGCGGCTGGATGCCGTAGCGCGAAGCCATGTCACGGTCGATTTTGAGCGTCAGCGTGGTGCCGGAGCTCTGCTGGTCTGTCGCGACGTCGCGCAATTGTGGCAGCGATTTGAGCTTGTCGAGAATTTTTGTCGACCAGGCGTTGAGCTCGTCGAAATTGGCGTCCTGCAGGGTGTACTGGAACTGAGTCTTGGCGAAGCGCGCGCCAACGGTCACGTCCTGCGCCGCCTGCAAGTAGACGCGCATGCCCGGCACCTGAGCGAGCTTCGGACGCAATCGGGCGATCACGTCGAACGCGCTGACGTCGCGATCGTCGCGCGGCTTCAACGTGATGAACATGCGGCCATTGTTCTGCGCCGAATTGCCGACGCCTGACCCAAGCCCCATCGCCATAGTGTCGACGGCGGGATCAGCCAACACGATCCGGCCGACCTCCTGCTGCAAGCGATACATGTCGTGGAACGAGACATCCTGGCCCGCCTCGGTGGTGCCAAACAGAATGCCGGTGTCCTGCTGCGGGAAAAAGCCTTTCGGGATGATGACGAAAAGATACCCGGTGGCGATCACTGTGCCGATGAAGACGAGCAGCGTGGGGAAGCGGTGGCGCAGCACAAAATCGACGCCCCGCTCGTAGCCGCTGGCGAGCGCAATGAAGCCTTTCTCGCTGAGCTTATAGAGCCGGCCGTGCCGCTCCTCGTCGCGACTCTTGAGAAAGCGCGACGCCATCATCGGGGTCAGGGTGAGCGAGACAAAGGCCGAGACGAAGATCGTCATCGCGATGGTGACCGAGAATTCGCGGAACAAACGGCCGATGATGCCGCTCATCATCAGGAGCGGAATCAGCACTGCAACCAGCGACACGGAGATCGATATGATGGTGAAACCGATCTCGGCGGAGCCTTTGAGCGCCGCCTGAAACGGCTTTTCGCCCTCTTCGATGTGGCGCGTGATGTTCTCGAGCATCACGATCGCGTCGTCGACAACGAAGCCGACCGAGATTGTGAAGGCCATCAGCGATAGATTGTCGAGGCTGTAGCCGGCGACCCACATCAACGCACACGCGCCCAAGAGCGCCAATGGCACGGTCACGCTGGGAATGATTGTCGCCCAGACACTACGCAGGAAAATGAAGATCACCATCACGACAAGAACAATGGTGAGCGCGAGGGTGAGTTCGACGTCATGAACGGAAGCGCGAATGGTCGTGGTTCGGTCGGAGAGAATGCTGACATGAATGGTCGGCGGGATCGAAGCCTGCAGGGTCGCCAGTGTGCCCTTGATCGCCTGGACTGTGCTGATGACGTTGGCGCCGGGAATTTTGAACACGACGAGAAAGACGCTCGGCTTGCCATTGCTCCAGGCCGCTTGCGTCGAGTCCTGCGGTCCCGCGACCGCCCGACCGATGTCGCGCACGCGCACTGGCGCCCCATTCCGATAGGCGATGATGACGTCGTTCCAGGCCTTGGCCTGGGTCAGCTGGTCGTTGTCTTGGATGGTGAAGGTCTGTTTCGGACCGATGAGCGCGCCCTTGGGCGTGTTGACAGTCGCGATGCCGATCTGCGCCCGCACATCCTCGAGCTGCAGCCCCTTTTCGACCAGCTTTGCTGGATCGACCTGGATGCGTATGGCGGGCGTCTGCTGGCCGCCGACCCGCACGAGAGAGACGCCCGAGATCTGACTGAGGTGCTGGGCGAGGATGTTTTCGGCAGCGTCGTCGACGTCGATGACTGGCGCGACATCCGATTGGACGGAAAGGATGAGGATGGGCGTGTCCGAGGGATTGACCTTGCGATAGGTCGGCGGGCTCGGCAGATCCTTCGGCAGCTGCCCCGCGGCGGCGTTGATCGCCGCCTGGATGTCGTTGGCGGCGGCGTCGATGTTTCGATTGAGGTCGAACTGAACAGTGATCGCCGTCGCGCCGAGCGAACTCGTCGACGTCATCTGCGAAACACCCGGAATTTGGGCGATCTGCCGTTCGAGCGGCTGCGCAACCGAGGTCGCCATCGTGTCCGGGGAAGCGCCCGGCAACGAAGCCGAGACGGTGATGGTCGGAAAGTCGACCTGTGGCAGGGGCGCGACCGGCAGCGATGGGAACGCGACCAGGCCGACCAGAAGCACCGCGACCATAATGAGCGTCGTCGCGATCGGGCGGTGGATGAAGGGGGCGGAGAGGCCCTTGTACATCGGCTAGGTTCCGCTCCCTGTGTCGATCGAGACGATCGACCCGGGCTGAAGTAGGAACTGACCGGACGTCACCACGCGGTCGCCCTCCTTCAGGCCGTCCGAGATGACGGCCGTCGTCGTGTCCTGGTGCGCGATCTTCACCTGACGCACCTGCGCGCGGTTCTGATCGTCAACGATAAAGACATACAGCCCGTTTTGGCCATGTTGCACCACCTCAGTGGGGACAATCAAGACGCCCTTCTCCACGCCGAGCTGCAATCCTGTCGTCACCGCCAATCCGGGCCAGAGCGCATTGTCCTTGTTGTCGAACTCCGCCTTGAGCCGAATTGTCCCGGTGGCGAGATCGACCTGATTGTCACTGATCGACAATCGGCCTGTCGCAAGCTTGTGACCCTCCGCGTCCATGACCGTGACTTGGGGCGAGCCGGCGGCCAGTTCCTCATTGATGCGCGAGACATGTTCCTGCGGCTCGGCGAAGATCACAGCGATTGGCTGAAGTTGTGCGATCGAAACGATACCGGTCTGTTGCCCGGCGTTGACGAGATTACCCTCGTCGATGAGCCGGAACCCGGCGCGCCCGCGATCGGGGCGCGGATGGTCGTATAATCGAGCTGCGTCCTCGCGGCATCGATTGCCGCTGCGTCGGCGGCGATCGAGGCGGTCAACTGCAGCACCATGGCGTTCTGCGTATCCAGCTGTTGCTTGGTGGCGAAATCCTGCTTGGCCAGCGTGGCGAAGCGAGCGAGATCGAGCTTGGCGTTGGCGAGATTGGCCTCGTCCTGCGATTTTTTCGCGACGGACTGGTCGAGCGCCGCCTGAAACGGCCTGGGATCGATCTGGGCCAGGAGATCGCCCTGCTTAACCATCTGGCCCTCGCTAAAGCCGATCTTCATGATCTGGCCATCGACACGGGCGCGCACGAGAACGGTGTTGTAGGCCTGGACCTGTCCAATGCTCTGGAGAACGACAGGGAAATCCGCGCGCTTGACCGGCGTGACGGTGACGACAATCGGCGCGGGGCCGGTCGTTTGATCTGGCTGACCCTGGCCAGGCGCAGATGCGGTCTGAGCGGGCGGGCTCCAAATTCTGTTGTGGAGCTGATGGGCGAGGTCGCCGGCGGCTGGAAGCCAACGGTCCGCAGTCACTGGCGCGTAGACGCCATAGGCGGCGGCAGCGCCGCACGCCAATATGGCAACCCACGCAAACCGGGCGAATCTCATGTTTGAAAGCCCTTTATCAACCGACTAAGCTGCGCAAACGAACCGCCTTGACGCACAGGGCGCGCAGCAGCGCGCGCTGCGCCGGATTCCCAGCAGGCAGCGCTTGGCGCGCCGGTTCTCGTGGGAAATCCGCCAATATCATCATTTTAGTCGGTGCGGGGCGTCATCAACCAAATTTGACCGGGGCCGATTCCATTTACCGGTCGGCGTCGGGCGGGCGTGACGCGCTCTAAAACGAGGCGTTCTGCGGTATGAAGGCTTTGATCTCGGCGGCCGGGACGAAATACTTGGCGATGTCCGCCGTGCGGGCCGGGCCGCCAGGCTTCAATGGGCGTTGGAAGACCGAAATCTTGCGGCTTATGATGCCCAGCAGGCACAGATCGGCGGCGTCAAACACACCCGAGCCAGAATTCCCGGTGGTGGCGACGTCAGCAATGTTCGTATCGAACCGCCCTCGCAAATCGGCCGGAATCGCCTCGCGAGGCAGAACCTTCGAGACGGCCGTTCCCTCGGGAATGGCGACGACGACCCTCTCGCCGGCGAAGGGGGGACGCTCGCACAGCGGCGTACGGCGCATCTGCAGGCCGATCGGCAGCTTCGTCCCGTCAATCGACAACAGCGTCAGATCCACGCTTTCGAGGTTGCCTTGTTTGATGAGCGCAGCCGGCAGATCCTGCCCGGCGATGACGACGTGGGGCTTCGTTTGCGTGACGTCTCCGGCCACGTGCGCCGCCGTGAGGATGAGGCCGTTGCCGAGGTAAACGCCGTAGCCCGGCCATGGCTGTTGAGGCGTGCGGTTGATATGGACGGCGAACGCCTTAAGGCCGGCCTGATCTGATTGCGCCCGAGCCAGGGTCGGCGTGACCGCCACGCCGAGGGCAGCGCAACCGAGGCTGAAGATCTTCGCCGCGACCGTCATGGTTCTGCGTCGCACCGCGCACCGTGAGGTCTCATTGCAGGCGACATGGGTCGAGAGAGGACAAAAAGAATCCAAGAGGACCTTAAGCAGACATCTAGAAATGGGCCGACTGGAGGAGCGTGCGAATCGGCTCGGACAGCGTATCCCAACCCCAGCCCAGAAGCGAGGAGAAGAGCCGAAAGAGACAGAGTATCTCGATCAGCGCCGCAAAAATGACGTTAAGGAATGTAGATCCTCGGGCAGTTTGCAGTCCAACCTCGTCACGCATCACGTGGTCGTAAGGAATCTTCTGGACGTATGATGACGCTCTTCCAAAAAATGAGAATACGGTCAGGCCGAAATACTGCAGTCGACCTGAAATGATAAATATGAATGAATACAGCAATCCAATCGTTGCCACGATAATTTCCGTATTGCGATCGTGGATTCTGTCGAAAACAAACCACGTCCCCGCCAGTATAACCAGCCCGGCGACAAGTCGAAACAGAACTACCAGCGCGCTAAACATAGAGACACCAGTCTGTGTTCATATTGTTCTTAATCAAACCGCCGGCGGCGACGGGACAATCCCATAGCTCGGCAAAATTTGCTTGTCCAGATATGCGCGCGCGGACCGACAAAATTTGTGGCGGCGCAAGCGCTTCTGGGGTTACGAGAATCGGGCTCGGCGCAGTCGCGGAGAACCACCATCTCTCCTATGCGGCTTGTCTTGGACTGAGATTCGCTTACACTGCGCCCCGTAAATTGCGGCGCGGTCGAGGGCCGACACGGCTTGCGGGTCCGCGCGACTGCCTGATTAGCATCGGAGCGGGGCGGAGAGGTTTACCTTCGCTGCCGAATTTATCAACAAAGGGCTGGGGATGTGCAAGGACTGACGGTGGGCGGCGTTCCTGAATGAATTGTGAGCCCGTAAATGACAACTGAGAGTCAAACCGCGCCTGAATCGGCGAGCAGGCTCCCGGGCGCGAGCAGCGGGCCCCTCATTGCGGGCGGACGCCGCTGGCGCCTGCCGATCGCCTATGGGTCGATCGCCTCGACTGCGCTGGGCCTCGACTTGGCGCTGATCCTCGGGAGCGCGACGTTTGCCGAGGCGATCTATCACAACATTCCCGATGAGTTCGCGGGCGAATATTCTCACACCATTGCGGCGGCCATCTTTGTCGCCATTCTGTTCGTCGCCGCTATGCGGGCGCAGAAGCTCTACAGCCCTACCCGCCTGATGGTGTGGGACGACCAGGCTCGCAGCGTGCTGGGCGCCTGGTGCGGGGCCTTCCTGATCCTGGCTTCGGGCGTTTTCAGCTGGGGGGTGAGCCACGATCTTTCGCGTGGCGACGTCCTCCTGTTCTGGGCGACCGGCGTGGTGGCGCTTCTCGGACACCGCGCGGCTTGGAGATTTGCGCTGCCGCGCGCCCTGGAAAGCGGCGCGCTGCGGGGCCGCACGATCGTCACCCTGACTTGCGACGAGAGGGTTCCGCCCCAATTCACCGACAATTTGACCCGCCACGGCTATCACGCAGTGGCCCATTTTCACATACCTGATAGCGGAGCGGGCGCCGACGAAATTATCGAAAAGGTCATCTCGCTCTGCCGCACCTCGGATATTGAAGAGGTCATGCTGTTTGTGGATCCCGAGCACATGGCGAACGTGCGGTGGCTCGCGCGTCGACTCAGGGTGCTGCCGTTGCCCGTGACGCTGGTTCCATTCGGAACGCTGGCGCAATTGTTTCAGCGCGCGCGCTCCGACATTGGCGATACGGTTGCGATCGAGCTTCAACGCGCGGCGCTGTCGCCGGCGGAGCAGGCGGTCAAGCGTGGGGTCGACATTGTTCTGTCGCTGCTCGCTCTGATTGTCTTGTCGCCGATCTTGCTCGCGGCGGCGATTGCGATCCGGCTGGACACGCACGGCCCGGCGCTGTTTCGGCAGACCCGGCACGGTTTTAATGGACGGCCGTTCCGGATCTACAAGTTTCGCACCATGACGGTGATGGAGAATGGCGACATCCTTCAGCAGGCGCAAAAGAGCGACAAGCGGGTGACGAGGGTTGGCCGCTGGCTGCGTCGATACAGCATTGACGAGCTTCCCCAATTGCTCAACGTGTTCGTGGGCGACATGTCGCTCGTGGGGCCGCGGCCGCACGCATCTGCGCACGAACGTCATTTCACGTCGGTTATCGAGAAATATGCGTTCCGCCACCACGTGAAGTCCGGTATAACGGGTTGGGCGCAGGTTCACGGCGCCCGCGGCGAGACGGACACGCTCGAAAAGATGCAGCGACGAGTTGAGCTCGATATTTGGTACATCAACAACTGGGGTATTTGGCTCGACTTCTCCGTCATGGTAAGGACCCTTCTCGTCGTCTTTACCGGCGACAATGCGCATTGAAGACAAAAGCGCTGCCGAGCATCCGGTCGGCGAAGGCGCGCGGTTTGACGCGTGAGGGGACGCCAGAGAAGGCAGGCATGTCGATCGAGTCGCTAAAAACTGTGCCCGTTCGGGCCGCCTCCCTTTCGACCGGCGCCGAAAGTCGCGGCGTCAATATGGCCTTCCTTGGCGCGCTTGCGGCATCATTCTTTGTCGCCTACTTGCCGACCTATCTGAGGCTCGCGGACGGCGCGTGGCGCACCGAGCAGGAGGGACATGGTCCGCTTATCATGCTGGCCGCAGCATGGCTGGCGTGGCAGCAGCGCGACAAGCTTAAAGCCATCGAACTGCGCCCGGCGCTTGTCGCCGGCTGGACCATTCTCATCCTTTCCCTCCTGCTGATGGCGCTCACCCGGTCGCAGGATATTCCGATGGTCGAAGTTGCGACCCAGATTCCGGTGCTTTTGGGATGTCTGCTGCTTATTGGCGGTTGGCCGCTGGCCCGGGTCTTCGCTTTTCCGCTCGCCTTTCTTGTCTTTTCGGTGCCGCCCCCTAACTGGCTTCTCGATGCGTTCACGGTGCCGCTGAAGGTATGGATTTCCGATATTGTGTCGAACTCTCTTTACAATCTCGGCTATCCGGTGGCCCAGAACGGCGCCATGATCATGATCGGCTCTTACGAGCTTATGGTCAAAGACGCTTGTTCCGGCATGAATTCGATTTTCGCCCTGTCTGCGATCGGGGTTTTCTACATTCATGAGTTTGTCCAAGACCATCCGATCCGTAAGTTGATCTTGATTCTGTCCATTGTTCCGATCACCGTTCTGGCCAACGTCTTTCGCGTCGTGACACTGGTCCTGGGGGCCTACTACTTCGGCATCGATACGATCGAGGGACTGTTTCACGACCTCACCGGCATAGCGTTGTTCGTTTTCGCGCTGATCCTGTTCTTCCTTCTGGATCGTGCTCTCATCGGCGCCGAATTCCTGATCGGAAGGGCGCTCCACTCCAGGGGCGGCGCGCGAAGCGCTGCTTGAAGGCGGGCGACCAAAAGTGCGCGGCCCGGTTCGGACGAGGGCGGCTAAGTTTTTTGCGCCTCAAATCGGATTTGCGTATTGTTTTAGGTTTTTGGATCATGCTGGGGTACGGCTGAGCTGATCATTGCGCTGGGCCGAAGAACTTGGACGCAGCGAATGCAAACCACGTATGATTTCGTTACCGTCATATGTTTCTTATGTGTTGTCGTCACCTACTTCATGTTCACCGAAGGAGGCATGAAGGTCTTAGCCCATTTCATGCTGCCGGCCGCGGCTTTCGCGATCGCCAACCAAGTTGGCAACCACGCCGGAAGTGACCTTCTGATGAACATCTTGGCCGTTGTCCTGATCGTTGCTGGAATCGGCTACACCTTCATTATCGTTAGACATAGTCCCGCCTGATTTGAAGCCTGTCGACGCGGATCGAAGCCATATCCGCGGTCTGAATGCGCCATGCTTCGGCGACCGGCCGGCGATTTACCCGATGTTCGACGAGCGCCGCGGGAGCTTGCGGTCGTATTGACGCGGCCGATGCGATTCGAGCGAAAATAATCCGAGAAAAGAGCCGCTGTTCGAAGCGCAGGCGCATGGAAGAAGCACGCCCGACGGCAAAGACCGCTCACCGGTTGAAATTTAACGGTCGAGTTCAGCGGCTGATAATGGCGGCGACCTATTGCTCGACCTGGCGGGTCTTCCCGCGCCGTGACCGAGGCACACAATCGCATGATCACCGCCGCACAAATCCAAACGATCCGCGACAACAATCCGGGCGCCGTTTTGCCGGGCATCGATACGATGACTGGCAACCCGTACGCCACTTCTTCGCTGCTCGACTTCACGAAAATCACTCAGAATTCCAGTGCGCCTTACCATTATATCCCATCCAAGAATCAGGTGGTGGTCACCCAGGCCGGCGCCGTGCTCAGCGGCATCAATTTCGGCGACGCGACGGTGCTTGTCGAGGCGAACAATGTCACGATCAAGGACTGCACGTTCACCGCCACGACCGGCTTTTGGGCCGTCGGCGCAGGCGCCGGCGTCAGCGGCACCACGGTGGAGAACTGCACCTTCACAGGCAGCAAATTGCCGACGGAGTTTAATGACTGGATCAGTTCCGTTCTGCCCATAACCATCAAGGACAATACCTTTCTAAACTCGCCGACCGATTCGATTGACATTCACTCAGGCACCGTTACCGGTAATTACTTCTCCGGCGAGGGATATGGGACGGGACAACACGCCGACACGATCTACGTGACAGGTTCAACCGGGCCCACCACGATCACCGACAATTTCATTGACGAGACGCCGAACGCCGGCGCAGCCGGGGCTGCCAACAGTGACCTGCGCCTAACGAACGAGTTCGGTGATCTAACCGATGTGACCGTTTCGGGAAATTACCTGCTCGGCGCCGGGTTTGCGGTCGAAGCCGGAAGCACGAACACCACTTACACGATCAGCAACGTGTCGATCGCCAACAATGACCTTGGCTTCTCAGCATTCGGCCCTTATTATGCCACCACCACAGGCGTCGCGACCGTCACCGGGACGACGATGGTCGACTTCTCAAATCCCACCGCTTCGAATCAGGCTCTCACGGCCTATCAGGCTGCTGGCCTTCCGACGGTCAAAGTGGTCTCCGGGACGAGCGGTGGAGCAGGCGGCGGCGGGTCGGCGCCGACGACGATCTTGGGCAACGGCTTTGTGTCGGCGCATCTGAGCGCGGGCACCGGCGAAACGAATTTTGTCGGCGGCGCCGGCTCGCAGCTTCTGTTCGGCGGTCTGGGCGCGAACATTCTCACCTATCTCGCCATCGGCGACGGCGGCGACCGGGTGGCCAGTTTCGACCCCGCGAAGGACGTGATCGATCTCAGCCATATCGACGCCGACATTACCAAAGCCGGCGCCCAGAATTTCACCTTCATCGGCACCGCCCCATTCAGCGGCGGCCCGCAGGTGCGCTATCAACTCAATCCGACGAACAACACGACCACCGTCCAGGCTGCCCTGGCCGGCGATCCCTTGGCCGACTTTGCCATCACGCTCTCGGGACTGGCGCCGCTCACCGCCGCCAACTTCGCGCTCACGCCGTCTCAGTCGTCGGCCGATCTGACGAATGGCGCCGCGTTGACCTATAGCAAAGTTCAGACAGCGGCCGGCGCGCCGCCGGAATATGCATATTCGAACGTTCAGGGCAGAGCCTATACATCGTACGAAGAGTTCTACGGCGCCGGTTTCGCAAACCTTGCGGCGGATGATCTGAACCTCAGTTCGAGCGCAAACGAACTGGTCCTCTTTAACCCCAGTCTGACGGTCACCAGGGGCGGCGGCAGCGAAGCCCTGCAGGTGGGTACGGGTAGCGATCCGCTCGGCTACCACTCCGTCGAGACCATCGACGCGAGCACTAGCGGCAGCGAACAATTCATCTTTAGCGCTGGCTTCGGCAACGAAACGATCAACGGCTTTTCAGCTTCGGGCGCAACGCCGGATACAATCCAGCTGTCGAAGTCGGCATTCTCCTACCTGCCCGCCGGCGTGACGCAGGCGCAGGCGCTGGCGGCCGTGCTGGACAACGGCGGCGCCAAGGGTTCATCCGGCCTGACGATCACTGACTCGCATGGCGACAGCCTGACGCTTACAGGTGTGACCACGTCGACAGTCGCCGCCAACCCCGGGATGATCCAATTCACGTAAATTCGAGGCGCGGCAGCGCGAGCAATCGCGCCGGCCTATCCGGCGTTCGCCGACTGCGATTTACGCACGCGCGTTGCGAAGGCCGGAGCGGCGGCTGAACGACTATGCGATGAGGCGCGCCGCCGCCCAACCCAAAGCGCACTGAAACCGCCCGCCGTGAGGCCGCTAAGCGACAGCGGCTCGGCCGATTCGTAATGATCGAGGGTTCGGCCGGGCCAGCAAAACAAAACTACGCAAGACTCAAATCCATCGACGTCGATGCGAATTTTGAGACGGTCGAAACGATTCTTCCTCGGCGCCATCCTTTTCGTGAACGCCGGCGACCGGCCCCGGTACTCTACTTTGTTGGCCAGATATGAACAAATTCCATATTCTCATTCCAAGGCGGCGCCTGAGAGTGAACAATGTGGATGCAGCCGCTGACATAACGGCGCGAATATTGGGTTGCAGACGGTTGGAGCCGCCGCTTATGGAGGAAAGGCATGAACGAACAATCCGCTCATCCTAAGGCGACCAAATATCCATATTTCGAGGCAGAGACCTCCGCCGAAGTCGTCAACGCCCGGATGGCGCCCGATATCAATCCGCGCTTGCGCCAAGTGATGACCGCGGTCGTCAAGCACCTGCACGCAGCGGTCAAAGAGATCGAGCCGACGCAAGACGAATGGCTCGCTGCGATAAAATTTCTAACCGACACGGGCCACATGTGCACCGATTGGCGGCAGGAATTCATCCTTCTTTCCGACACGCTCGGCGTCTCTATGCTGGTCGACGCGATTAACAATCGCCGGCCGAACGGCGCAACTGAAAATACAATTCTCGGCCCGTTCTATGTGCCCGACGCGCCCCAATATGAATCCGGCGGCAATATTTCGCTCGACGGCAAGGGGGAGCCGCTGGTCGTGCGAGGCAGGGTCACGGATACGCAGGGCAATCCGATCGCCGGCGGAAAATCGACGTTTGGCAGACTAATGATGACGGCTTCTACGACGTGCAGCAGAAGGGCGTGCAGCCCGACATGAACCTGCGCGGCCTATTCAATTCGAACGTCAACGGCGAATATTGGTTCCGTTCGTCAAAGCCGCGCCACTATCCGATCCCGGACGATGGGCCTGTCGGCAAGTTGCTGCGTCAGATGGGCCGCCATCCCAATCGCGCCGCCCATCTTCATATGATCGTGACGGCCCCCGGATTCGAGCCGGTCGTCACGCATATTTTCACGCCGGACTGCCCCTATCTGGAAGAGGACGCTGTGTTCGGCGTCAAGGAAAGCCTCATCGCCGATTTCAAGCGCGTCGATGATCCGGGTGAGGCAAAGGCGCTGAACTTCGTCAATCCATTCTGGTCGGTAAACTGGGACTTCGTGCTCGCGCCCGCCAAGGAGGGCGTGGGGCGCAGACGATGTTCCATGTATCACGGTTCTAAACTAGAGGACGTTCTTCGATCGCCGGGCCAACGAGCGAAGCTCCGCAGCCGAATAATCCTCTCGCAATCTCAACCGTTGAAGCCATGGCGCGATTCCCCGCGCCACCTTGAATCAGGTCCCACCGCAATTCTGCAATCCCCCTATAAGTCAGCCGGCAAAGCCATTGGTGTAATACCTATGCTGCCGTAGTATACATGCTCGTGATCGGTTAGGCGGCCATGTTGGCGTGGCGGCCGCGCCCGACTTCGCTATCCTAAAGGCCGCAGCCGCTCGTTCTGGAGCTACCTGGCCGCGACAGGCGACTCGACAGGAGTAACGAGACTTGCGCCGGAAAACGCAAAGAACAGCGCGGCGCGATGAGGCCTATCCGGTCAATAACGAGCGATTTCAATAACGAAAACTGGTGGAGCCAGACGGAATCGAACCGACGACCTCTTCAATGCCATTGAAGCGCTCTCCCAACTGAGCTATGGCCCCGTTTTCCAAAAACATCGCGCCCCGATTGGGCCGGAGCGTTGCCTTAGTTTCCGAGGGCGGCGGTATAACCGCAAACTTGAGGCGTCCACAAGGGCCGCGCGCCAAAAAAGCCGCCGTCCCCGCCGGTCGGTCTGCGAGGAACGGCCAAATCCCCGCCCCGCTCAGGTTTCCTCGTCAGGAGCGATGTCGCCGTCGATGAGGTTGGTGACGTCGTCGTCATCCTCCTCTTCCTCTTCCAGGAATGGGTCGTCCGGCGCCTCGGCGTCGTCCTCCTCGACATCGATGTCGTCGGCTGCCGGCTCGGCAGCCTTCTCGCTCGCCTCGACCTCGTCGAGCGACACCACCTCGACGCCGGCCGGCGTCGCAACCTCGGTGTCCTCTTCTTCTTCGGGTTTGGCGGTTGGGCGCGCGCGCGCCGCCGCGGCGCCTTGGAACACCGTCCCGCACTTCGGGCAGATGATGGGATCCTTGCTGAGATCAAAGAATTTAGCGCCGCAGTTCTGGCACTGACGCTTGGTTCCGAGTTCGGGTTTGGCCACTGCGATGAATTCCCCGTGGGTGAGGCCGGTGTTCAGGAGGGCTCCGGTTAGTCACCGCTCCCTCTCGTGTCAATGCGCTTTTTCATTGGTCGACACGCGCTATGGTCGGTGATACCAGCGCGGGCCGCCGCGCCCTCGCTCGGCCGCATCTCCCGGCAAGGAAGGTCTTTCGTGCCCGCTCGCTCGTCGCATCTTTCCGCGGCGTCGCCGCTCAGCGCAAAACGCGCCCGACCGCTGAAAGGGCGCGTCCGTCCGCCGGGCGACAAATCGATCTCCCATCGCGCCTTTCTGTTTGGCCTTCTGACCTGCGGCGAAACGAAAGTGGAAGGCCTGCTCGAGGGCGACGACGTGCTGGGCACCGGCAAGGCGTGCCAAGCGCTCGGCGCTCAGATCGAGCGTCTCGCGCCGGGTCAATGGCGAATTCGCGGACCCGGCCTCGGCGCGCTCCTAGCCCCACGCGAAAAGCTCGATTTCGGCAACGCTGGCACCGGCTGCCGGCTGATGATGGGCGTCGTCGGCGGGCACGGGATCACCGCGACCTTCGACGGCGACGCCTCGCTGCGCAAGCGGCCGATGCGGCGCATCCTCGATCCCCTGAGGCTGATGGGCGCCCAGGTTCTTTCCGAGGCTGAAGGCGGGCGCTGCCCGATCGTGCTCAAGGGCGCCCGCGATCCCGCGCCGATCGAATATCGCACCCCCGTCGCCTCGGCGCAGATCAAATCGGCGGTCCTGCTCGCGGGCATCAACACGCCTGGCGTGACAACGGTGATCGAAGATCAAGCCTCGCGCGATCATACCGAAAAGATGCTCGCCCATTTCGGCGCCGAGGTCACGGTTCGGCCCGAGGGCGAGGGGCGGCGGATCACGCTCGTCGGCCGACCGGAATTGCGTCCGGCGACCGTGGTCGTTCCTGCCGATCCCTCGTCGGCAGCGTTCCCGCTCGTCGCCGCCCTGATCGTTCCGGGCTCGGACATCATCATCGAGGGGATGATGATGAACCCGCTCAGGACCGGGCTTCTCACGACGCTGAAGGCAATGGGCGCGCATATCGAGACGCTCGACCAACGTCGCGAAGGCGGCGAGGACGTCGCGGACTTGAGGGTGCGCGCGGGCACGCTCAAAGGCGTTGATGTTCCCGCCGCGCGCGCGCCCTCGATGATCGACGAATATCCGATCCTGGCGGTCGCCGCCGCCTTCGCTTCCGGCACGACGCGGATGCGGGGCCTAAGCGAACTTAAGGTCAAGGAGAGCGATCGCCTCGCCGCGGTCGCCGCCGGCCTCAAGGCCGCAGGCGTCGACTGCGCCATCGAGGGCGATGATCTGATCGTCGAAGGCGGGCGGCCGCGCGGCGGCGGACTGGTCGCGACCCACATGGATCATCGGATCGCGATGAGCTTTCTCGTCATGGGGCTCGGGAGCCTCGAGCCGATGACAGTCGACGACGTCGCGATGATCGCCACCAGCTTCCCGGAGTTCCGGCCGACGATGGAGCGGCTCGGCGCTCAGTTTAACTAAAGAGATTTGTCGTTTTTGGTGGGCCGGTCTGGCTCCTTCGGCGACTGGTCGCGATCGTGATCCGGTCGATCCGTTTGGGTTTTCTTGGGCGGTCGCCGTTTCCCCGTGAAAACCCCTCCCATGAGGGTTGGATTTCCTTGGATTCTCTCGTCAGAATCTTTACTTTTCAATAGGTTACGAGGATTTTTCGCTGAAATAATTTTCTCACGCTCTTCCCCGCGTGAGAAGCCGGGGAGCGCCGGGTCTGGCCTCGTGCGGATGGCGGGGATTGGTCATGGAGATAGCTTAGGCCGATTTCCGATTTTCCGCAAGAGATTGTCGCCCTGCCCTTCGCTTCATCCCCCTCAATCCCAAAAACCCGCACGCCCGCCTTGTCCGCCGCAATGTGACCCCGGTCCCAGTCAAAATGTCCCTGATATTCTATTCAACCAAAAATCTGCCATTGCACGCGTAGGCTGGCGGGCGCGCTTTGATGACGATTGGCTCGAAGTCTATGACGACGGCGATCTTGGCCTTTTCGACCGACAGCGATTACTGCCAGCTGATTTATGCCAATGCTTCAATCATTTAGGAAATATGCCCGTGTGTTCTCGTGTACAATACGCGATGTTCTGATCTGCTCGCTATCCCACCACTCGAAAGCTGAATGTTGGCTGTCTGGTCGTACGTCGTCGACCGGCTGGGTGATCTGATACGCCAGGGCAACGTAGTGCGTGCCAAAATCAGTGCGATTGGCGAAATTGCTGTCGTAAATATGTTCGAACACGCCCTTGAACGTGGACTGACTGATATCAGCACTGACGCCGGTCTCGTTCAGTATGATACGGTGAAAGGCATCTGCGATGCGCTCATTCTTTAGGATGCGGCCACCAGGAACGAAGTAGAACCCTTTCGCAGGCTCGTTATTTCTGACGCCGAGGAGTGCATCGCCCTTCGAATTTCGTAGGATCAGGTCGATCGAGATGAGGGGCGTCAAACGCACAACTTCAGCAAACTCGCTCGCGCTTAGTAGTCTCTGCGGCATCGTTATCTCCACTTACGAAGGCGGGAAGCCATTCAGCCCATTGATGCGGGCGAAACAAACCCGCCTTGGAAAGGCATGCGGCAGAGCGGTTGCTTGCCCTTCAACGTTTTCAGCGGACCCTTTATGACAATCAGACGCGCTCGATACTGGACACGCCACGGCGGAATCCGCGAGCCGGCAGCCAGAGCTATCCGTCGCCCGCCGCAGAACCGGAAGCCGACGGCGCAGTGACGATCTGATTTAGTCCCACGCTGAGAAGATGAAAGGGGAGCACGTTTGGCAGTGCGCAGCCCACCGAAGTGCGCCGCCGCCTCATAGCGCGAGTGGCCGGCCTCCACAAACGGCATAACCCGACGGCGCAAATCAAGAGAACTCGCGTTCGTCATGGCAAGTCACCTTCCACAGGAAGTGAATCACCAATATCCTTCGGATTCAGTCAGAACATCCTTTTGCGGAGAGGGGGACTTGTGCCAGCCTTCACCCATGGCTTCGCATCGCACCCATGGCAACGGATTCCGTGCCGACATTCAAGGCCTCCGGGCAGTCGCCGTCGGTGGTGTTGTGCTCAATCACATCAACTTCCCCCACCTTTGGGGGGGGTACGCGGGGGTTGATGTCTTCTTCGTAATCTCCGGCTTCCTCATCACTGATCACCTTGCCCGCGGACTTGAAGCTGATGGGTACATCAGCCTTGGGGAGTTCTATGCCCGTCGAGCCCGCCGCATCCTTCCGGCTTCCCTAGTCGTGGTTCTTCTCACGTTGGCCACTAGCATGTTCATACTGCCTGTCACGATGCGCAAGACTTCATTACACGACGCAATCGCCACCGCGCTCTACGTGCCCAACTATCTGTTTGCCTACCGCGCCACCGACTACTTCGCAAACCCAACCCCGTCGCTCTATGAGCACTACTGGTCCCTCGGAGTAGAAGAGCAGTTCTACCTCGTCTGGCCGCTCGTCATCGCGACCGCCTACTGGCTTGTCATTCGCACCTCCAAGACAATTTTGGGCAGTGTGCGCTCCCCACACGCCGCACTTCTAGCCGCCGCTATCGTCGTAGGAATCGTCTCCGCATGGCTCAACCATCGCGATCTCTCGTTGCTACAACCATCGCGGGCGTTCTTCTGGGCAACGGGACGAGCATGGGAATTCGCTGTGCGGGCGGCTGCGCCGCTCTCGTCGCCAGCCGCTTGCCCGACTGGGGGCAACGTGTCGCCTCGATACGAGCAGGGTCAAGCTGGATTGGACTTGCCTGCATTGGTTTTGCGTTCGTGCACTACACTGCCGAGACACCGTGGCCCGGTATCCATGCTGCACTGCCGGTCTTCGGCGCCGCGCTCATAGTCTTGTCAGGAACACGAAGCGCGAGTCTCGGCGCAGGCAGACTACTTGAATTCCAGCCATTGCCATGGATTGGCACCATCTCGTACTCGATTTACCTCGTGCATTGGCCGCTGATCCAGTTCGTCCAAGCACGCCACGGCTACGGGTTCCCACTATCTCCGCAGGTCAGGCTCAGCATGGCAGCCCTGTCGATACCAGTCGCGTGGCTGCTTTACCGATTCGTCGAGAACCCCGTGCGGCTCGCACGTTGGCTGCGCCCCACGCGCCGCACACTTTTCCTCGCAGCTGTTTCCAGCCTCGTCGTCGTCGTGCTTGCAGTCGGACTCACGCCCATCGTCAACTCCCAAGCGCATCTCCTTTTGTCCCGACTTAGCGACGCGGAACACGTCAGCGAACTGACAGCCCCCCGTCGCACATCACGACGTTCGTGCCCCGCAACCTCGACCCTGCAATCGGCGACTCAAATGCGAGCTCTCTCAACAACGACTGTCTTGTGGACGGAAGAGACTCGAATGCAACCATACCGCATCCGTGCCGCTACGGAGACGGAAGACTCCCGCGAATTGGTCTCATTGGCGACTTGGAAGCTGCTGCGATGGAGCCAGCCCTTAAGGTTGTTGCAAGCAACTTGATGCTCTCACTCGAAGCCAACACCAATTCAGGCTGCGAATTCTCTCTCGACAATCCGGTCGGGCGTCCTGGTTGCCCAGCGTGGCGACAGGCAGTTCTCTCGAGACTTCGGCAGAACCCTCCAGATTTCATCGTTATGATCGAGCAAGGGGATGATTCATACATACCGCATGGCATCAGTCCGGCCGCGGCCTATGCACAGGGGCTCGCACACTTCCTCTCTCAAATCGGTCGAGTGGCGCCACTGGTCATCATCCAAATCCCGCTGTTGCATGGAACAGACATCCCTACCTGCCTATCCACGCAACTCAGCACAGCCTTGAAGTGCTCAGTGCCAGCACAACCGGCTGTCGAATCAAATGCCCATACAGCTGAAGCCGTGTTTGCCGCCGAACATCTGGATCAAGTGCACCTTATCGACTTGACCGGTTACTTCTGCGATCCGGATTCGTGCCCACCAATTATCGGTAACACCCGGGTTTGGCTCGACGACCACCACCCAACCGCAGCATTCGCGACACTTCTGGGTCCAATTATCACAAGAAAACTTGTTGCCCTCGGCATTCAATAGAGCAATCAGTGCCGATTCTCAGGCGCAATCGTTGCCAAGGACTTCATGGGTGCATTTACCATTTGCCACCAGCTGACCCGAGGGGCAGGGCAGATGCGCGCCTGATTCAGGTCAGGGGCCGGCCGGGTGCTTGGTGAGGGTTTCAGGAGCAAAGTGGACGCAGCAGTCGGTCCAAGAGGTGCGGGGTTCCGTTGGGTGAAGAGACGTTCGGGCCATCAGCTCACGCGGGTTTCCGTCCAGCACCTCCTGACGTCCGTTCCTAACAAGACGGCAGGCTCCTTGCGCCCCATCATGCCCGCCCTGCCGCACCCCTTATGATTCACCAATAATGCTGTAAGAGAACGTACAAGACCGCAATCGCAAGCAGTGCGACAAGCCCGGCCGGCGCAACAGCGGTGCGGGTGAGATGAGTTCGGCACCGCGGGCAGGCACTCCGCGTTAGCTGAGATCATAGCGCCGCACGCCCGGCATGACGTCATCCTGACCATGACCCTCCCGCGCCGACCGCCATTCGTTCGCCGGATCACGGCACGGCATTTGCGTCGATGCTAGGTGGTTTGGATATGGATTGCAACTGCCAGGTTGCAGTCAGACGATTGGGCGCGCAACCACGATCTTGTTTGTCATGACGCCAAGCCTTGTGGCCGATAAGCTGGTCGGGTTTGATGTGATCGCACCACGAGACTTGTCGGCGCCGAGAGGCACGTTGGGGACAACGTCTCCGCCGTCCATGCTAACCAGCACACCTAGGTCCGCGACCACCGGGTACGCGGTCGAGATTAACCGTCGGACGATCCACACAGCGCAACGTTCCCACTCCCTGCTACTGTCGCCGCCAAGCCGTCTCTCTTCAAGGAAACCGGTCTCGCCAGGCGCGGCCCAAGCGGCTAGCGGAAAAAGTATTTCCCGCCCAGAGACCGGGCCCGCAATTGGCGCCAGAACGCGTCATTTCAAGTCTCTGATAGGCGCTTTTTGCACTTTCGCGCACAAGCCTCGGACATGTGGGCGATATTCCCAGAGGATAAAAATAGAGTGATATTAACGAATTGGCTGGTGGGCGATGCAGGGATCGAACCTGCGACCCCTCCCGTGTGAAGGGAGTGCTCTACCGCTGAGCTAATCGCCCCGCCCCAAGGTCGGCATGCTTTATGGCCGCCGCGAGAGCCAAGTCAAGAAGCCCTAAAATGGGTCGAGGCGCGCCGCGCGGCGCGCCGAATTCGAATGCGCGCCGAACCGGACTTGGATTTGACCCCCTTGAGCCGGCGCGCCTCGGGCCGTCGTCCTGTTGCAGCCGCCGGCGCGGCGGGAGATAAAGGCGCGCGATGGCTGAGAAGGACAGGGCAGGGGCGGTGTTCACGCTGGATGAACTCGCGCGAACGATCGATGCGCGCGCCGGGGCGAGCGCGCAGATTTCCTATACCCGTAGCCTACTCGATAAGGGAGCGGCCCATTGCGCTCGCAAATTCGGAGAAGAAGCGATCGAGTTCACGATCGCCGCCGCGGCGCAGGACGAGAGCGCCGTTCGCGCCGAAGCAGCCGATGTTCTTTACCACCTGCTCGTCGCGCTCCGCGTTCGAGGAGTTGCATTGTCCTCGGTGATGGACGAGTTGGGCAAAAGGTCAAGACAAAGCGGCCACCAGGAAAAAGCGTCCCGAACGAAGTGAGAGCTCACTCCAGTAGGGCCGACTGGCACGAATGAGAGATCTCTTATGAATTGCGTTGGGCTCCAATCGCTCGAGTTGCCATTTCGCCGCTTTACCCGCGACGAATGGGCGCAACTGCGCGCCGACACTCAGCTGACGCTGACCATCGATGATCTCCGCAAGCTGCAGTCGACACACGATCCGATCTCGATCGATGAGGTCGTCGCCATTTATCTGCCGCTGTCGCGACTGCTCGCGCTCTACGTTGCAGCGACGCAAGGGTTGTTCAAGGCGACGCAGCGCTTTCTCGGCGCAACCGATGGAAAGGTCCCCTACATAATCGGGATCGCCGGATCGGTCGCGGCCGGCAAATCGACAACGGCGCGGGTGCTGCAAGCCCTACTGACCCGCTGGCCGAATACGCCTCAGGTGCAACTCGTCACCACCGACGGCTTCCTGCGTCCGAATGCGGAGTTGATCCGACAGGGCATCATGGATCGCAAGGGCTTTCCCGAAAGCTACGACGGAACCGCGGTGCTTCGCTTTCTTTCCGCGGTTAAGGCGGGACAACGCAATGTCGCAGCTCCGGTCTATTCGCATATCACGTACGATATCGTGAAGGGCGAATTGATCATCGTCGACCGGCCCGACATTCTCATCTTCGAGGGGATCAACGTCCTGTTGCCCAACCGGCTGCCACGCGACGGCAAAGAGATCCCGTTCGTCTCCGACTTTTTTGATTTCTCGATCTTTCTGGATGCAGAGACCACGTTGCTGGAGCAATGGTACATCGAACGCTTCATGAGCTTGCGGACGACAGCGTTCCGCGATCCGCGCAGCTATTTCCGTCAATATGCCGACCTCAACGATGCGGAGGCCGAGGCGACTGCGCGCTCGATCTGGCGGCGCATCAACCTCGTCAACTTACATGAGAATATTCTCCCGACCCGGCCGCGAGCTGACTTGCTCCTGACCAAGGGCGCGAGCCACCGGATCGAAGAAGTGGCGCTGAGAAAGCTGTGAGCGTGTTCTGGCGATTTGCGCTGAACGCCTGTGCGTGCCTCCTTGGCGCTCTCACGCTTTCCCTTGCGCACGCGGAGCCGCCTAAGCCCTGTCAAGGCTCGGATCTGACCCAGGTTGAGGGGCTCGCCGTCGCCGAGTTGGCGCGAGCGGACGATCTCGTCAATGGCGACGGATTGCTGTGGCGTATCGAGAAGCCCGGCCTTGCGCCCTCCTATCTCTTCGGCACCATCCACTCGACCGACGAGTTGGCGCTCGAAATCGCCCGGCGCGCCGCGCAATCGATCAACGGCGCCAAGATCGTGGCGACCGAACTCGGCGGGCCGATCGATGTCGTCGAAAAAGCCAACATCACGGCGGCGACGCTGGCGAGCGCGCTCGATCGCGACCATGACACCTTCGAGGGCGCCATCGCGCCCGAGGACCGCGAGAAAATCGAGAAATTCATCACAAGGCTAGGCTACCCCGCCGCCTTCGCGCACCACTTGAAGCTCTGGTTCCTGGCCATCCTGACCGGGCTCCCCAAGTGCGAAGCGGAGCGCGAAGGTCTCAATCTGCCTGAGGTCGACCAGTTTCTCGCCGAGACAGCGAGAGACTTGGGGGTAAAGGTCATTGGACTTGAAACGACGGAGGAACAGCTCGCCGCCATCGCCAATTTGCGCCCTCAAGTCGCGGCGACGCTGCTGACGCTCGCCGCCCGAAACCCGGCTCTGGACGACGATCTGTATGTAACGACGCTCAGGCTCTATCGGGAAAGACGTCCGGCTGAAATCGTAGCGATTGCTGACGCCCTCGGGGGATTGAGCGAGGCCGAGCGCGCCGCGCAGGATGAATTCATGCGCGCTTTGCTTCAGAATCGTAACGCGATCATGGCTGAGCGGACCGCGCCGCTCCTGGCCTCAGGCGGCGCGTTTATCGCCGTTGGGGCGCTGCATCTTGCCGGCAAGACCGGCCTCGTCGAGCAGTTCCGCGCCGATGGCTATACGGTGACCAAAGTCTGGTAGGAAGCCGAACGTCGGGTGCCGGCGATCGCCGCCGGATGGCATTCGGGTGCAGGACGGGACGGGCTGGGGTTCGGCAGCGCGATTGGCCTAGCGGCAATTTTACCGGCGCGCCCCAATACTTTCAGTACCTTAGGACCGAGTTTAGTTCCGTCCTTATTTTTTGGCGTGTTTGGCGCCGCACAGGAATATATACAATATGTATATGTGTTGTATGCGGTCTGCAAGGCAAAACGGCCGGAACCGCTACTCCCCATACGGAGTCCAGATGTTCTTGACCTGGGTCGCCCGGCGCAGGAACTCTCGGCCCTCGGCCTTGGCCCAATCGATCGCCGCTCCGCAAGTCCAGGTCGCCTTGAGATTGCCGGCGGAAAGCGCTTCGACCTGAGCCGCCACGTCCGTGTCGCCGACGTACCAGAGCGCATCGACGCCGTCGTGCTCGGCCAGCGTGTTGGTTAGGACGTTGGCTTCGCCAGTGACAATGTTGACGACGCCGGCGGGGACATCCGACGTGTCGAGCACCGAGTAGAAGTCGGTCGCGCTCAAGGGATGGCTAGCCGACGGGATCGCCACGACACAATTGCCCATGGCGATCGCCGGCATGACGAGCGAGACGAAGGCCAGCAGCGGCGCCTCGTTCGGGCAGACGAGCCCCATGACGCCCCAAGGCTCGTTCATCGCAAGCGTGACGAAGCGCGAGCGCGTCGCGTGAACCGCGCCGTCGAACTTGTCGGCGTAGCCCGCGTAAACAAAAGCGCGGCGGATCGACGCGTCGACTTCGGCCTTGGCCGCGCGGGCTGACACGCCCGTCATCGCCCTAAGCCGCCGCGCGAACTCGTCTTCACGGGCCGCCAGGTTCTCGGCGATGTAATAGAGCACTTGCGCGCGATTGTGCGCCGTCGCCGCTCCCCAAGAGGTCGCCTTTGCGGCGGCTTCGACGGCGTTGCGGATGTCCTTGCGATTGCCGAGGCCGGCCAGCCCCAACTCGCGGCCCGCGGAGTCGAGAACGGCGTAGCTATAGCCGGAATCGGGCCGCGCCTGCTTGCCCGCGATGAAGAGCTTGGCGGTGCGATCGGGCCCGTCGTCGGCGACGTTTCGCGCCGGATTGAGCCCGGGCGAGGGGTTAAGGCGGGGCGGCCGCGCCAAGTTCGGCTTGCCCTTAGGCTCGTCGGCGATGCGGTACTCGGACAAGCCCTCGCGTCCGCCCTCGCGACCAAAGCCGCTCTCGCGGTAACCGCCGAAGCCCGCGGCGGCGTCGAACATGTTAGTCGAATTGATCCAGACGACGCCTGCCTTGATGCGAGCGGCGACCTCGAACGCGCGATTGACGTTCTCCGTCCAGACGGACGCCGCGAGGCCGTAGCGCGTGTTGTTGGCGAGCGCGACCGCTTCATCCGGCGTGCGGAAGGTGGTGGCGACCAGCACCGGGCCGAAGATCTCCTCGCGCGCCAGCACTGACGCTGGGTCCACTCCGGTGACCAGGGTCGGCGGGTAGAAGCAACCTCGATCGGGCAGCGCATCGTTGGCGCGAAAGAATTCGAGCCCTTCCTCCTCGCCCTCGCGCATCAGCCTCATGATCCGCTCGAGCTGAACCGGCGCGACGATCGCGCCGACGTCGGTCGACTTGTCGAGCGGATCGCCAATCCGCAAGTTCGCCATGCGGGCGCGCAGCTTGGCGTACATCGCGTCGGCGGCGCCTTCCGCGACCAGGAGCCGCGAGCCCGCGCAGCAAACCTGCCCCTGATTGAACCAGATCGCGTCGACGACGCCCTCGACGGCGCTGTCGAGATCCGCGTCCTCGAACACGATGAATGGGGACTTGCCGCCGAGTTCGAGCGAGAGCTTCTTGCCCGCGCCCGCCGTCGCTTTGCGAATCGCCCGGCCGACTTCGGTCGAGCCGGTGAAGGCGATCTTGTCCACGCCCGCATGCGCGACAAGCGCGGCGCCGGTCGCTCCGTCGCCCGTGACAATGTTGACGACCCCAGGCGGCAGCCCCGTCTCGACGCAGATCGCGGCGAAGGCGAGCGCGGTCAGCGGCGTGAATTCCGCCGGCTTCAACACCACCGTGTTGCCCGCCGCCAGCGCCGGCGCGATCTTCCAGGCGAGCATCAGGAGCGGAAAATTCCACGGGATGATCTGCCCGCAAACGCCGACCGGCTTCGTCCCCGGAAACTCGCTCTCGATCAGCGACGCCCAGCCGGCGTGATGGTAGAAATGTCGCGCGACCAGCGGAATGTCGATGTCGCGCGACTCGCGGATTGGTTTGCCGTTGTCGATCGTTTCCAGGACGGACAGAAAGCGCTCCCGCTTCTGCACATGGCGCGCGAGCGCATAAATGTGCTTCGACCGCTCGAAGCCGGAGAGCGCCGCCCATTTGGCTTGCGCCTTTCTTGCCGCGGCGACAGCGGCGTCGATGTCCTTCGGAGATCCCTGCGACACGCGCGCGACCCGTTCGCCGTTCGCGGGATTGAAGACATCGAACAGTTCGCCGGGTTTGGTGAAGGCGCCGTTGATGAAATGGCCGAAGCCGCTTTTGTGCTCTTCCAGCCAAACACCGACGTGCTCGCTGCTTTCCGGCGAAGGGCCGTAGTCCATCGTGCGCAAAATGTCCTTGATCACGCCCATGAGTGCCTTCACGCCATTGCGTGGCGATGGGCGGCCGAATAGCGGCCGGTCGCGTAATGGTCGAGCTGACGCTCGATGTCGGTCAGAAGGCCGCTCGCGCCGATGCGGAAGAGATCGGGCTGCATCCACGGCAAGCCGAGTTCCTCCTTCATGAGGATGAGCCAGGCGAGCCCATCCTTGGCCGTGCGCAGGCCGCCCGCCGGCTTGAACCCGATGTCGACGCCCGCGCGCTCGCGATAGTCGCGCAAAGCCCGGAGCATCACCAGGCTCACTGGCAAAGTGGCGTTGACGTCCTCCTTGCCGGTGGACGTCTTGATGAAGTCGGCGCCCGCCTGCATCGCCACCATGCTGGCCGCATAGACGTTGCGCAGCGTCTTCAAGTCTCCCGTGCCCAGAATCGTCTTCAGATGCGCGTGCCCGCAAGTTTCGCGCATCGCCGCGACCTCGTCGTAGAGCGCGTTCCAGTCGCGGCTCAGCACATGGGCGCGGGTGATGACGATGTCGATCTCGCGCGCCCCCTCCCCGACCGCATAGCGGATCTCCTCCAGCCGCTGCTTCAAAGGGGTGAGCCCGGCCGGAAAGCCGGTCGCGACGGAAGCGACTGGAATTCCCGAGCCCTCGAGCGCCTTGACCGCCGGCCCAACCATGGTCGGGTAGACGCAGACCGCGGCCACCGTCAGCCCCAGTTCGGCAAGATCGAGCGCGGCGAGAAGCTCTTGCCCAAGTGGATGGCGCGCTTTCGCGCAGAGCCGGCGCACACGGCCCGGCGTGTCGTCGCCGGAGAGCGTGGTCAGGTCGATGCAGGTCATCGCCTTCACCAGCCACGCCGCCTGGTATTCTTTCTTGACGGATCGGCGCGTGGTCAGGGTCGCGGCGCGGCGCTCGACCGCGCTCGCATTGACGCCAACGCTCTCGAACCAATCGGGCGCGAGCGGCACGCCGGGATTGCGTGGCCGGTTATGTCCAGCCTGGGTTGGACGTGGCGACCGCCTCGTCCATGGCGCCTCGGCCTTCTCGTGCGCGTAACCAAAAGAGGATGTCACGATCGGACGGCGAAGTCCAAAATTGCCTGATCGCGCGCTTACGGCCGATACGGCCTCGCGGGCGACGCGCCTGGCTTGACACGCGTCGGCAGTAGGATCGAAGCTCGCCGTGAACACATGAGGGAGGATCTGATGTTGACGCGACGAGGGTTCGCTGCCTGCGCGCTATGCACGGTCACCGGTTTCCTGGCGACTGGCGCCGAGGCGCAGAACACGCCGGGTGGAATGAAACGCACCATCTTCACCCGCATGGACGGACCGATGGATGGCTACGAGACGGTTAACGCCCGCGTCGATCTCGACCCGGGGACGCCGGTCGCTCGCCACACTCATCCAGGCATTGAATCGAGCTATGTCGTCGAAGGCGTGTTGGAACTGAGCGTTGACGGCCAGGGCACGCGGACTTTCAAGGCTGGGGAGGGATTCCAGGTGCCGCCGCGGACTCCGCATGGCGGCAAGAGCGGAGACAAGCCCACGACGATCGCGATCACTTATGTGGTCGAGAAAGGTAAACCCATCGCCTCGCCGGCTTGAGATCGCCTGAGCTCGAGCCTGCGCCGAATTTTCACTGGCGTCCCGCCCTCCTCTCCTGATGGGCCGTCTATCGCTGGTTTTTCGGCGGCGTGATCTGGTATGCGCTTGTCAAAACTCGGGGAGCGCCGCCCCTCGCGCCGCCGGCGCGGCGGAGGATAGCGTCTAAACGTGGGAGAAGTCGTTTTGATGAGGGGCGCTCTTTTGGCGATCGGACTCGCGCTGTCGTTGACCGTTTCCGCTTCCGGCGAAGAAAACCAGCCTTCTCAAACAGCCTCGCCAAAGGCTCAGGCGAAAGAGGCCTGCCAGTCAAAGTGCAAAGCGCAGTACAAAGACGAGAATTGCACGGAGGGCGTGGCTCCGATGCACAGTGCTTGCGAAGCGTTCAATCAGTGCTTGGCGATTGTGACTGATCAATTGGTCGCCGAGGGTTTTTCTGTTTACCCAGCGCCCACGTAGGTCGGTTGCTGATCTTCGTGGCGTGGCAGATGGGGCCGCGATCAAGTTTCGGCCCGCGCTGATGACTGGCGTTGTGAGCGACATCAATTTCAGCCCTGCTGCCGGGAACTACTCAGTTCCGGTGACATTTGCGATCAGGCGCAGCGAAACCATGACCATCTCATCGGTTCCGTGAATGTAACCGACGCGAATTACTCCGTTGATCGGGTGCTTTCCGGCCTTGGTCGCGTGGAGCGGAACTTCGAAGACGAGGGTCTCTTCGTCCAACGTCGCGGGCACCATCCTTCGTTCGAACGCGACGCCGTCATCGAACGAAGACAATTGGATCACCCGGTTGTTGTAGTGTTTGAGAATTCGGTAGCCGTCGCGGGCCTTGAGGGTTGCGCGAATGACGGCGGGCTCGCCGACCTTGGCCGTGACATCGCCGACTTCGACGACATAGGCTTCGGATTCTCCGGCGGCGGGCGCGGCCGACGGTTCCTCGGCGACTGCCCACCCGACGGCGCTCGCTCCGAGGGATATCAGCATTGCCAGAATGAGGGCCGTCGCGCGACGCGCCAAGATCACTGTTTGAGCACGGAGCATGGAGATATTCCCGAGGTTTGATGAGCGTCTCATAGACGTAAGCGGCCAGCCGCCAATTCTGGCGGCTGGCCCATCGAAGCCTAAGATCGCTTCGGCGCAGCGCCGCCGTTCACTTTTGAACGGCGAACACCCAGACGACTCCGCCCTGCGGCACGTCCGGGTTCCAACCGACGAGATCGGCCATCAAGGTCTGCTTGAACGCCGGGTCGACGCCGTATCCGGACTCCACCGCGACATATTGGACACCGTTGACTTCGAAGGTTGAGGGCGGCGCGATGATGCCGGAGTTGGTCTTGAAGTGCCACAGCTCCTCGCCCGACTTGGCGTCGTAGGCGCGGAACATCCGGTCGTTGGTGCCGCCTGCGAATAACAGACCGCCGCCAGTGGTCAGCACCGAGCCCCAGTTCATCGAGTTCGAGTACAGATCGCGCCACACTCGCTTCCCGGTGTTCACGTCATAGGCCTGCAACTCGCCGAAGAAGCCCGCCTTTGTGTTGACAGAGTAGCCGAAGTCCGGAATCGCGACGCCCGTCCACCATTGGCCTGGAATCCGCTCCTCGACTTTGCCTTCAAACTTGTTGCAGTGATTTTCGTTGGACGGGATATAGACCATGCCAGTTTTCGGATCGTAGGACTTAAACGGCCAGTCCTTGCCGCCCCACAGCCCTGGGCAGAACATCGCCTTCTTGCCGGTCGCCGGTTTGTGGTCCAGGTCGACGTCCGGCCGGCCGGTCTTCGGATCAATGCTTTTGAAGACGTTCTGCGGGACGTAGCCTTCCGAGTCCAAGTACGAGATGCTGCCGTCGTCGCCTCGGCTTCAGCCAGTACAGGTAGCCGTTGCGCTGCGGCGTCAGTACAGGCCCTTGATCTGCGCCGCCCTTCTTGAAGTCCACCAGCATTGGCGCATTCATCGCATCCCAGTCCCAGGACTCGTTCTGGTGGTACTGGAAGTACCCCTTGATCTTGACCAGTGTCGCCATCCAGCGCGAGCGTCGACGACGTGTAGAGATTGTCGCCCGGCCGCTGATCGCCGAACCAGGGCGACCCGTTGCCGATGCCCCAATAGACGATGTTGGTCGCGGGATCGTAATTTCCCGTCATCCACGTCGAGGCCGCCGCCGGTCTTCCAGGTGTCGGCCTTCTGCCAGGTCTCGCTGCCAGGCTCGCCCGGCGCCGGCACCGTGTAAGTCTTCCATACGGATTCTTGCCGGTCTCGGCGTCGAACGCCGCGACATAGCCACGCATGCCGAACTCGCCGCCGGCAATGCCGACCATCACCTTCCCTTTACGACCAAAGGGGCCGTGGTCAGTGTAATAGCCTTGCTTCTAGTCCGTCGACCTTGGCTTCCCAGATCGACCTTGCCGGTCTTGGCGTCCAAAGCCGTCCAAGGCCCCGTCGATCCCTGGCATGAAGACCTTGTCGCCGTAAAGCGCGACCCCGCGGCTGGTGTTGTGCAGTGCTGCGAAGCCCGCCGGCAGCTTGTCGCTTGTAGCGCCACAAGCAGGTCGCCGGTCGCGGCGTCCAGCGCCATCACCTGGCTGTATGGCGTGGCGACAAACATCATGCCATTGTTGACGATCGGAGGCGCCTCGTGGCCAGAATCGACGTCGGTCGACACGGCTCCACACCGGGACCAGGTTCTTGACGTTCGATACGATTCATTTGCTCGAGCGGGCTGTAGCTCCAGCCCGCGTAGTTGCCGCGCGTCATTAGCCAGTTTTCAGGCTCCGGATTCGCGAGTCGAGCGTCTGTTACCGGTGTGTAGTCTGCGGCGTAAGCGACGTCCTAAGGCCCTCGCCATCGTCAACGCGGCCAAGCTTGAACTAAACATACAACTTCTTCATGCTTTCCTCCCTAGTTGAAGGCCGTTCCTTCTCGGGATCGCGCCGCCGATGCGGCCCAATCTTGCCCGAACCATCAATTCGTTTGCATGACCGATCGGACCGTTAAATGCGCCGGCGACGATCAGCACGCCGTTCTCGCTCTTCAGCGGCAGACCTGCGATCGGCAGGGGCGCGGGTCCGAAAATCACCTTCGCGCTGTTTTTCGGATCATAGGTCGAGCCGATGGCATGAGCAGACCATGGCCTTTTTCTCAGTCCGACCACTGGATCACCGGACACCCCTGATGTGTGCAAATGGCCGAATAGGCGACAACGCCGTCGGCGGACAGCTTGCGAGTCTGCTCGTCAAGCCCCTCGTCGCCGACGCGCACCAGGAGCATAAGATTGAGCAGACGTCCCGTCGCGCACGAGGCCCTTCGGATCGGCCGGATAAGCTTGGAATTGCGTCGCCGCCGAGCTCCAAATGTTCGGCTTTGGCGGGCTGATCCTTCTGTGCGGCCCACGTGAGAAAAACAAAATGATCGCCGACCTGCGGCCCCTTTGCCGTCTCGTCTGGTTGATCTTCTGCGCGCGCCGGGATGTTCAACAACGGACAGAGGGCAAGCGCCGCTCCAATTAGGACTTGACGTCGACAAAGTTGCAGATTGAGCGCGCTGCAATCTTGCGTCATTTGCGTCCCTCCCGGGAAACCTAGCGTACGACAGAGGCGATACCAATTGTCGAGAAGTTTTTGCCTTGTGGTCGAGAGATGTTCCTTAAATCATTGGGAATTTGTCCTTTTGCAGGACATGCCCTTGGCCCGCTCGCGAAAGGCGCATGACCACGCCCACCGAGCGCGGCACGAACCCCATGAACGATAGTCAATTACCGTCGAGGTCGTCGTACGGTTGGATGCGGGCGGGCCGGAAGCAAGTCCCGGCCCGCCTCTTGGCGCTTACGCTTAGGCCTTGCCCGCCAACTGCCCTCCGAGCGGCAAGGAGCGGATGCGCTTGCCGCTCGCCGCGAAGATCGCGTTCATGAGCGCCGGAGCGACCGGCGGCACGCCCGGTTCGCCGACGCCGCCCATGTGCATGTCGTAGCCTCGCGGCACGATATAGACATGCGTCTCACGCGGCGCGTCGCTGATCCGCAGCACCTAGTAGTCGTCGAGGTTGCTCTGCTGGACCCGGCCGTCCTTGAACGAGATTTCGTTCAGCAAGCCCACGCCTAGCCCCATGATGACCGCTCCTTCAAATTGAGAGCGGATGCGGTCCGGGTTGACGATCGGGCCGCAATCAACCGCGATGTCGACCCGCGGCACTGTGATATTGCCCTTCTCGTCGACCGCAGCTTCGATCACAGCCGCCACGTAGCTGACGAAGCTGCGATGAACGGCGAGACCAAGGCCGTGACCTTTCGGCACTTCGCGCTTGCCCCAACCTGCCTTCTCGGTGACCAGTTCGACGACGTTGCGCAGCCGCCCGGTGTCGATCGGGTAGACCTCCGGATTCTCGCCGTAGTCCCAGAAGTCCTTCACCTTCTGCGGCACGTCTAGAATGCGGGCAGGTCCGATCAGATCGAGCAAGAACTCCTTCTGATCCTTGCCTGCCGCATGCGCGAGCTCGGCGACGAACGATTGAATCGCGAACCCGTGCGGCACGTTGGAGACGGAGCGCCACCAGCCGATCTTGGTGTGCGCTTCGGCCTCGCCATTCTCGATGCTGATGTTTTTGATGTCGAAGGGCATGTCGACGAGACCCATTCCCTAGCTCGAGCGGCATCTCGTGCTTGGGATCGGCCGCAAACAGCGACAGGATCGTCGGCGCGACGCTGTTATGTCGCCATGCGACCACCTTGCCGTCCTTGTCGAGCCCCGCCTCGAGACGTTCGAGCGACACCGTGTGGTAGAAGTCGTTGTGGATGTCGTCCTCGCGAGTCCACACGACCTTGACCGGCGCGCCGCCCATCGCCTTTGAGCACAAAGCCGCCTCGACCGCGAAATCCGGTTTCGACTTGCGGCCGAAACCTCCGCCCAAAAGGGTCACGTTGACCGTAACATTCTCGGGAGGAAGCGCTAGATACGCAGCGACCATGTCATGCGCGGCCTGTGGGCTTTGGACACTTGTCCAGACCTCCGCCTTGCCGTCGGCGATCCGGCAAGTCGCGGACGGAGGCTCCATCGTCGCGTGCGCGTTGTGGGGGATGTAATACTCGGCCTCGACTTTCTTGTCCGCGCCCGCAAAAGCGGCGGCGAAGTCGCCGTCGGTGCGCAGGATCTTGCCGGGCTGTTTGGCGGTCGCCTCCATCGCCGCGCGGTAGGCCTGGGAATCATAAGTCGCGTGCGGTCCATCGTCCCAGGTGATCTTCAGCGCCTTGCGGCCCTGAATTGCAGCCCAGGTGTTGTCGGCGATAACTGCGATCCCCCCTGACGGCTGGAATTTCATCGGGTAGGACGGCGCAGGAATCTCGACGATCTGGACGACGCCCGGGACCTTCTTCGTCTCCGTGGCGTCATAGGAGGTTACCTTGCCCCCCATGACCGGCGGCCGCGCGATGACGGCGTATTTCTGGCCAGGCAAGCGGACGTCCTGACCATAAATGGCGCGACCGGTCGTGATGTTGAATCCATCGACGATATTGGTCCCTTCCTTGCCGATGTAGCGGAACTCGGAAGGGTCTTTGAGGGGCAGACTGACGGGCGTTGCGGCGCCTGTTTTTTCGACGCTGACATTCGAGGGCACGCCCATAGTGCTGGCGTCAGCGGCGAGCTCGCCATATCCGAGCTTCTTCCCGGTCGACTTCTGGATGACCTCGTGGTTCTTCGCCTCCACGTCGGAAACGTCCACGCCCCAACGTTTCGCTGCGGCCGCCTCCAGCATCACGCGGGCCGCGGCTCCAACCTGGCGCATCGGCATGAAGAAATGCCGGGTCGAACGGGAGCCGTCGGTGTCCTGATTGCCGTACTTGACCTCGTCCCCGGTCGCCTGGGCGACTTTCACCCGAGACCAATCCGCCTCCATTTCGTCGGCCACGATCAGCGGCATGCCGGTGCGTATGCCCTGCCCCATCTCGGAGCGATGGCAGACGATGGTGACGGTTCCGTCTGGCGCAATGGAAACGAAAGCGAGCGGATTGTTCACCGTGCCGTGCGGCATGCCGTCTGCGCCCCACTTGGGAGCATCATCGGCTAGCGCCGGACCAGACGGCATGACGTGCACCGCGAGCACGAAGCTGCCCGTTGCAAGAATTCCCTTCAGAACGCCGCGCCGGCTGACATTCTCGATGCCCGATACCGACACCATTTCGCGAATGTGCTTGGTCATGTCACGCTCCCGCAGCTTGCTTGATGGCGGCGCGAATGCGCGTATAGGTTCCGCAGCGGCAGATGTTGCCGTACATGGTGCTGTCGATGTCGGCGTCGGTGGGATGCGGGCTCTGTTTCAAGAGCGCGGCGGCCTGCATGATCTGGCCAGCCTGGCAATAGCCGCACTGTGGCACGTTGAGCGCGCGCCAAGCTGTTTGAACGGGGTGATTGCCTTGCGGGTCGAGGCCCTCGATGGTCGTGACAGACTTGCCGTTCGCATCGCTGATCGCGGTCACGCAGGATCGGATGGCCTCGCCATCGAGATGCACCGTGCAGGCGCCGCAGGCTGCGACGCCGCATCCGAACTTCGTGCCGGTGAGCCCAAGAACGTCGCGCAGATACCAGAGCACAGGCATCGACGGATCCCCGTCGAATGATTGCGCCTGGCCATTCACATGTAGAGTGATCATGCTTCCCTCCCAGTCGAAAGCGGCTGCGGTAAGTGTCGTGCCGGCCGGATCAGAAGCGCTGCTGCTTTTTTGGCGGCAGACTTGAAACCATTCCCGGCTTTAAAGCGATTCTAAGTCACGATTGGGGAAGTGGCAATTGCAATTGCGATGTGTTCGTATGAATACATCGAATAATAACGACGTTACTTAGAATTCTCGTCGCGCCTTGCGAAATATTCGTGCCGATATGACGCTAGGCGCGCGATAGACCTTGCCCTCAAGTCAATCGGCCTGGCCGATTTTGGCTGTAGCGGCATTTGCGCCCGCGCAGTTCGCGTAAGCGGCATCGGATTGAGGCGTCGAGGGAACCGGCTTGGACGAGAAGTTTCGTTTCGGACGAGAGAATCCAAGGAAATCCAAGGAAATCCAACCGTCATAATCGGTGGTTTTCGGAGCGAAACGGCGTGGGGCCAAGGAAACCCAAACGGATCAAGCGAACCGATGCCGCGGGGCCGTCTAGGTAGCCGTCCTCATCCAAAGGCAGAGCGCGTTCGTATTTGACATCTGGGGTCTGCGCGCCTACGAACCGCGCCTTCGTCAGGTTTTGGCCTCGTCGATCAAGCCGACTGTCCTTCGAGGCCAGCGGTCCCCGTCCGGCAGCGCTTAGCGCCCCCGGGCGCGATTGGCGTTGGGCGCAAAACGCGGATGCGGCTCAGCGGATTGGGAGGACGGGCGTTCCGTCCTATCTATCCGCTCATCGCCATTCGCCGCCTGACCAAAGGAGCGTGACCCATGTTCGAGAGCCTGTCCGAAAAGCTCTCCGGCATTCTGGATAAACTCACCGGCCGCGGCGCCCTCTCCGAGGAAGACGTCAACGCCGCCATGCGCGAGGTGCGTCGCGCGTTGCTCGAGGCTGACGTGGCGCTCGAGGTCGTGCGCTCGTTCGTCGATCGGACGCGCACCAAGGCGGTCGGCGCTTCTGTCATCAAGTCGGTCAAGCCCGGCCAGATGGTGGTCAAGATCGTCCACGATTCGCTAGTCGAGACGCTGGGCACGGATTCGCAGGCGATCGATCTCAACGCGCCGGCTCCCGTGGCGATCATGCTGGTCGGCCTGCAAGGCGCCGGCAAGACGACGACTGCGGCCAAGATCGCCAAACGCCTGACCGAGCGCGACAAGCACAAGGTGCTGATGGCCTCGCTCGACGTGAAGCGGCCGGCGGCGCAGGAGCAGCTCGCGGTGCTCGGCCAACAGGTCGGCGTCGCAACCCTGCCGATCGTTTTCGGCGAGGATCCGGTCGCCATCGCCAAGCGCGCCGAGAGCGCCGCGCGCCTGCAAGGCTACGATGTCGTGATCCTCGACACCGCCGGGCGCACCCATATCGACGAGCCGCTGATGCAGGAGATGGCGGAGATCCGCGACGCCGCGCGGCCGCACGAAATCCTGCTGGTAGCCGACGCGCTGACCGGCCAGGACGCCGTCAATCTGGCCAAGAACTTCAACGAGCAGGTGGGCTTAACCGGCATCGTGTTGACCCGCATGGACGGCGACGGCCGCGGCGGCGCGGCGCTGTCGATGCGCTCGGTCACCGGCAAGCCGATCAAGCTGCTTGGAATTGGCGAGAAGATGGACGCGATCGAGGATTTCCATCCCGCGCGTCTCGCCGACCGCATTCTCGGCATGGGCGACATCGTCAGCCTGGTCGAGAAAGCGGCGCAGAATATCGACATGGCGCAAGCGGCCAAGATGGCCGAGAAGATGCGCAAGGGCGTCTTCGATCTGAACGACCTCTCCGAGCAATTGGCGCAGATCGAGAAGCTCGGCGGCATGGGCGGCATTATGGGCATGCTGCCCGGCGTCGCCAAGATCAAGGACCAGCTCAATTCCGCCAATCTCGACGACAAGTTCGTCAAGCGCCAGCGAGCCATCATCTCGTCGATGACGCCGCAGGAGCGCCGCAACCCTGACCTTCTCAAGGCTTCGCGCAAGAAGCGCATCGCGGCGGGTTCGGGCGTCACGGTCGAATATGTCAACCGGCTGCTGAAGCAGCACCGCCAGATGGCCGACATGATGAAGGCGATGGGCGGCGGCGGCGCCAAGCGCGGCATGATGGGCAAGCTTGGGCAGATGATGGGCCTCGGCGGAGGCATGCCGATGCCGTCGCCGGAACAGATCGAAGCCATGCAGAAGCAGCTGGGCGGCGCCGGTCTTCCGGGAGCGCCTTCGGGGCCGCCTGGCATTCCCGCCGCCCCGCCGCCCGGCGCCTTCAACTTACCCACTCAGTTCCCCGGTCTCGGCGGCGGCCCGAAGCTGCCCGGCCTCGGCGGGGGCTTCAACCCGTTCGGCAAGAAGAAATAACCTCAACAACTCATCTGATCTGAAAGGAAAACACCAATGTCAGTGAAAATCCGCCTCTCCCGCGGCGGCACGAAGAAGCGCCCCTTCTATCGCATTGTGGTCGCCGACGCGCGCATGCCGCGCGACGGCCGCTTTGTCGAAAAGATCGGCACCTTCGATCCCTTGAAAGCCAAGGACGACGCCAGCCGCGTCGTGCTCGATCAGGAGAAGGCGAAGGCCTGGCTCGCCAAAGGCGCGCAGCCGACTGACCGCGTGCTGCGCCTGCTCGACGGCCTCGGCCTCGCCAAGCGCGAAGCGCACAACAACCCAAAGAAGGCGCTGCCGAAGAAGAAGGCGCAAGAGCGCACCGCGGCTGCTGCGGCCGCAGCCGAAAAGGCCGCGGCGGCTCCGGCCGCCTGAACGCGCTAACGCAAGTTGCGCGCGCCCGACCGCCTCATTCTGATGGGCGTATTCGGCGCGCCACAGGGGGTGCGCGGGGAAATTCGCGTCAAGTCGCTGACTGGCGAACCGAGCGCGATCGGCGCCTACGGGCCTCTGACTAACAAGGGTCGGACGCGATTGTTGGCGTTCGAATCCCTTCGTTCGCTCAAAGACGGCATGCTGGTGGCTCGGATCGCTGGCGTTTCGACTCGTGAAGCGGCGGAGGCCCTAAAGGGCGTGGAAATCTTCGCGCGCCGTGACCAATTGCCTCCGCCCAGCGAGAACGAATTCTACTACGATGACCTAATCGAGCTCGAAGCCGTCGACGCGGCGGGAGGGCGGATCGGCCACGTCGTGTCGCTCATGAACTATGGCGCCGGCGACGTTCTCGAGATCGCGCCGGCCCAAGGCGGCGAAACTCTGCTTCTCCCGTTCACCAGGCGTGTCGCGCCGCGCATCGATTTCGACGCCGGCCGGATCGTCATCGAGCCGCCCGGCGAAGGCGAGGACGAAGACTAACGTCACGGTCGCGCATGGGTGGTTGCTAAGGGCGCGGGGCGCGGATACACAACTTGCGGCGCACGCTACATCCGGCGCCGATGGTTGGGGATCCCAGACCCGCTTGTTCGTTTGGAGACGCGCTGCATGACGATGAGTTCCGAGACGGCTTCAATAGGCCATGGGGGCCACTCGGTAACGAAGCGGGATTTCCTCTTTCTGGCGACCGGATCGCTGGCCACGGTGGGTGTCGCGGCAACTCTGTGGCCATTCATCGACCAGATGAATCCAGACGCCGCCACCATCGCCGCGGCCGGTCCGGTCGACATCGACATCGGCCAACTCCAGCCGGGCCAGCGGGTGGTCACGCTATGGGCGTCACGACCGGTGTTCGTCGTCAAACGCGCCCAGCCAGCGCTTGATGAACTGAAAAATCCGAAGCTCCTTTCTCAGTTGCGCGACCCGAACTCAGAGCAAAACCAGCAGCCGACTTACGCCGCCAACTGGAGCCGGTCGGTTAAGCCCGAGATTCTCGTGCTCGTCGGCGTCTGCACGCACCTTGGCTGCATTCCGCTGTTCGACCCGCAACCCAACGCCACCGACCCGGCGCCCGATTGGCCGGGCGGCTTCTTCTGCCCCTGCCATGGTTCTAAATACGATCTGGCGGGCCGTGTCTTCCAGGGCGTTCCCGCGCCCTATAATCTGCCGGTGCCGCCGTATCATTTTCCCGACGACAAGACGGTGCGGGTCGGCCAAAACCCGCCGGGCGCGAATTTCGATTTTAACTCGATCCAGCAGGTCTAGCCTCAGAAAATCGATCGGTGGCGGCGATCGGGCGAACGCGCTAAGCGTCGTCCGATGTTTGCCTGCACGGTCCTCACCCTCTTTCCCGCCATGTTCCCTGGCCCGCTGGGCCAGTCGCTGGCTGGCGACGCGCTGGCGCGCGGCCTGTGGTCGCTGGATGCGCGCGACATCCGCGGGCAGGGTATCGGACGCCATCGCGCCGTCGACGACACGCCGGCCGGCGGCGGGCCTGGCATGGTGATGCGCGCCGACGTCATCGCGGCCAGCCTCGACGCGGCGGCCGCCCCGGACGATCCGCGCCCCCGCCTCATCATGAGCCCGCGCGGCGCGCCTTTCCGCCAAGCGCAGGCGCGCCGATGGTCAGAGGGACCTGGCCTCGTCATCCTATGCCCGCGCTTCGAGGGCGTCGACGAGCGCGTGATCGAGGGGCGCGGTCTGATCGAGGTCTCGATCGGCGACTACGTGCTGTCTGGCGGCGAGATCGCGGCGCTCGCGGTGCTCGACGCCTGCGTGCGCCTCGTTCCCGGCGTGATGGGCAAAGAGGCGTCGGGCGCGGAGGAAAGCTTCGAACAGCGCCTGCTCGAATATCCGCACTACACGCGCCCGCGCGAATGGGAAGGTCGCGCCATTCCGGATGTGCTGCTCTCCGGCGACCACGCGAAGATCGCCGCCTGGCGTCAGGCGGAGGCCGAGCGCATCACGCGCGAGAGACGGCCGGACTTGACGCAGCAGCTTTAGGGGCGGCCAAATTCGACCGGGTTTATGGTTTTGGTCCCGGCGCCGCCCGGATTTCCCTTAAGGCTGCCCGGCCGGCAGTGAAAAACAGATTTTGTGGAGGCCGGGATGCCGGCATGGGTTGAGGACGCGCAACAGCTGACCGAGCTCCGAGACTTGAGCAGCTCGCAGAGCTCGGTATTGCTTCGAACAACGGAAGTCGAAGAGTTTCTATCCAATCTGAATCTGTCTTCTCACGCCCTGGTGGCGCCGAAGGGCTTCGGGAAGACACTGGTGCTGAAACTGAAACGCGTGTCGTTGCAGGAGAACGACTATCGCTGCTTTCCATTCTCGCCAATTGTCGATCGCCCGAGCAACAAGCCGCCGATACTTCCGAACGAAATCATAAATGTTCTGGAGAACAGCGACAATTGGGAGACGTTGTGGAACCTCGCGTTCTCGATATGCCTGATCAAGGGCTTCCAGGATGATCGCGACGTTCATCAGCAGCTTCAAGAATTGCTGGAATCGAAGGATCTTCCGCCGACACTGCTGAACATCCTGACCCATCCACACATCACCAGGCCGTTCGATATCCTGCATGATTGCCTGGCGGCACAGCGCAGCGAGATATTTGCGATCATGCGCGCCGCGCAGCAGGTCACGCGCATCTTCGCCACGATCCACAAACAGGCGGGCATATTCGTCGACAACATCGACGAATATCTGATTCACTACATCAATTTTTCCTATCTGCGCCGCAACGAGGTCCACGAACGATTTGTCCGCATCTGGCATGCAGGCCAGATCGGCGCATGGCTCGCTTTACGCCGGCTGCACGGGATCAATCCCCATGTGCGGATCTTCGTCTCGATCAGGAAGGAAGCTTATCAGCATGCCGCGCAGAACGAGCCGCAATTCTCCAACCTGAGGTCGTTCCGGAGAGAGCTGCGCTACAGAATCGAGGACATCAAGCAGATCATCGAAAACAACATTGCGATCGCTTCAAAGAGCGATCTGGTCGACAGGAGCAGTGAAGATCCTCTGCTGCGTTTTCTTGGACCGAAGAATGAATATGTTTCAAACGCAGGAACAGCGCGACAAGAGCGCGCGATAGACTATTGGACTCGCCACTGCTCGCTGAGGCCGCGCGACGCGATCGTCATCGGCAAGGAGATCAGCCTGATCGGCGCCAAGAGACGAAGTCAGCAGGAAATTCGCAACGCGATCAATTCCGCAGCCGCTGAGAGGGTAGAAACGCTTTTCAATGAGGTCGCGCCCTTCTTCAGCGGATTGTATCCGGAGATCTTTCCCCAGATCATCAAATCCAACGTGCTGACCTACGACGAGGTCGTCGAGGCGTCCCAAGCCTATGCGGACATCGCTGCGAGACAATACGAGATCGAAACCGAGGCGGCGCGACATCCGTTCTGCGCCCTCTATGCATTGGGGCTGGTCGGAATCGTCCAACAGAGCCGGGACGATCCCGCACGGCTCGTGCAGAAGTTCGCTCCCGTCGGTGACATCGCCTTTGGCAAGATCCATGTCTTGCCGCAGGCCGAGACCTATGTGATCCACCCGTCGCTCAGCGACTTCATCACTCGGCGAAACGTCGCCTTTCTCAAAGAGCTAAACAAGCACAACGTCATCGGCGATGAGCTCGAGTGGAGGCCCGAGGAGAGCATCCGGTTCGTCGCTGTTGGCGACATTCGCGGCTACCGGGAAAACGTCGTCCAGATTGCCGGGAGGTCGCAAACCTTCGATAAATACTGGCGCGATTTGTTCCGGCAATTCACCGGCGATCTGGATTACGCAAACACCTCGGCCGGCGACCATCTGGTTTTGGCGGATCGAACGCCGGGCAGGCTGTTGCGCGCGGCGCGCGGGCTCAGCGCCCAACTCCTGGCCTCCGGATACAATTTGCAGATCAGAATCGGCGCGCATAGCGGGTTCTGGAAGCTCAATCCCGCTCTCGAAGGCGTTCAGCACCCCGAAATTTCCGACATTGTCGTCGTCGCTGCGCGCATCGAGCCGCTCGCCAAAGGAGGGGACATTCTCCTGTCGCAGCAATTCGTCGACGACGCGCAACGGTACGGATATCGCTTCGAGGAGGAAGGTTTTTCGCTTCTCGACGATCAATATGTCGGCGCTCAACGGTACCAGGCGGGAGCCGGCGTCTTGATTTCGAAAGACAGCGAGGCCGCCCAATACGTGCCGATCTATCTGTTCGGCAACGCGGGCGACCTGAAATCCAGTTCGAGCCTTTAGTGGATCGGCGGAAGGACACTTCCGTCCTTCCTGCCGAGCACGCAACAACACATCAAGGCGCGGGACAGAACACCCGAAGGCGATGTCCGTCGGGGTCGGCGGCAAGGAAGGTCAGACCGAAGTCCATGGTCACGGGTTCCTGCAAAATCGTGGCCCCTTTGCGCCTCTGATCGGCGCAGAGGGCTTCGACTTCTTCTTTGGTCTCGACCCCCATCGCCAATTCTCCGGTGTCGGCCGCGCCGCGCGGCGCGGGCTCGACGCCGCGGCGGGCCCAGAGCCCCAGCCTGAGGTCAGGCGAAAGTTCGAACATGACGAAGTTCGGCGAGGACTCGAGCGGCTGGCGATCGAGCAACCGCGCGTAAAAAGCAGCGCTCGCCTTGGGCTCATCGACATAGAGTAGGACGAAATGCGGCAGGGCCATTGAATCGCTCCTTATCTTGAAGAGAGGGCGATCCTGGCGTGCGGGCGCGTCAAATTCTGTCAGCAGTCTCATGCGAGGTTCGGTTGATTGGATCTTTTGTGCGGTTCCCGCCGGCGGCGAAGGCGCCCGGTCGAGCGAAGCGGCGCTCCGCAAGGCGATTGACTTTTTTCTCTTGACGGACTGGCCAGCGTTGTTTCTGTTTTTCAGCATTTTACACCTCGCGCGTCTCATCGGATCGGGCCAATCGGGGCTTTCGCGATTCGCGCGAAACGAAAATGGAGTTAAGTCATTGAAAACAAACAATCCAGCGAAATGACCGATTCCGTAGCCCTAATGATCTCAATGGCTTACCACCCCGTGGCAAAACCCCTCGTTTCGCTCTGCGAAACGAATTCCTGTCGTTTTCACTGGTTTTCGCCCCGTCGAGGCCCAAACGCAATGGCGCGAAATCAACGGCGCCTTCGGGGCTCGCGCGGCGGATGTCGCGCGACGCGGCCCGGGCGGTCAGCGGCGGGGGACGATCCAAAATGGCGCCGCAAGCCATTGAAATCGCTCAAAACCGACTCGGAAATGGCGCACGGCCGCCCGCGATGAATGGGAGGCGAGAATCGATCAGGCGAATCCCCAATTTACTCTGGCGGCCCGCCGCCTTCGCTGGCGCGCCAGTCTTTCAGCAAACGTCGGCGGCTTAAGGGGTAGCGCGCTTCGAGCGTCTGGCACGAGACGATGCGGTCGGCGCGGAAATGGCGAAACCCTTGCCTGAGTTCGCACCAGGCCATGACGACGCGCGCCTCGTCGAAATATCCGATGCCGAACGGCCAGATCGTGCGTTCTGTGCTCCCGCCTTGCGCGTCACGATAGGCAAGCGCGAGCTTGCGCTCGGCGCGGATAGCGGCGCGGATCGGGGCGAGGTCCGGCGGGTCGCCGCCCGACATTTTGACCGGAACCAATAGCGTCGAAGACTCGACCTCGTCACGCAGAGGCGGCGGGAGCACGGCGGTAATCTTGGCGATCGCGTCGCGCGCCGCGAGCGCAAGATTTTCGTCGGTCCTCGCTCCGACCCAGCGCGCACCTAGAACGAGCGCCTCGATCTCCTCGCCGCTGAACATGAGCGGCGGAAGCCAGAAGCCCGGCTTGAGGACATAGCCTAAGCCCGCCTCGCCCTCGATTTCCGCCCCTTGCCCCTGCAAGCTGGCGATGTCGCGATAGAGCGTTCTTAAGGAGACGCCGAGTTCGTCGGCAAGGACACGCCCGCTGACCGGTCGCCGCCGGCGCCTCAGCGCCTGCAGAAGCGCGAGAAGCCTTTCCGAGCGCGACAATCGCTGTCAAAGCTCCCTCTTGTCAGCGCGTCGGCACCGGGTGCTCGCCGCGATAGTCGTAGAAGCCGCGCTGGGTCTTCCTGCCGAGCCAGCCGGCTTCGACGTATTTCACCAAGAGCGGGCAGGGGCGGTATTTGGAATCCGCCAGCCCCTCGTGCAGCACCTGCATGACGGCGAGGCACGTGTCGAGGCCGATGAAGTCGGCGAGCTGCAGTGGCCCCATCGGATGATTGGCGCCGAGCCGCATTGCGGTGTCGATCGCGTCGACCGAGCCCACGCCCTCATAGAGCGTGTAGACCGCCTCGTTGATCATCGGCAGCAGGATTCGATTGACGATGAAGGCGGGGAAATCCTCCGACATCGTCGCCGTCTTGCCAAGCCGGGTGACGAACGCCTTGGCGGCCTCGAATGTCTCATCCTTGGTGGCGATGCCGCGGATCAATTCGACCAGCTGCATGCGTGGCACTGGGTTCATGAAATGGATGCCGATGAAACGCTCGGGGTTGGCGGTCACCGAGGCGAGGCGGGTGATCGAGATCGAGGATGTGTTGGACGCGACGATCGCGTCCGGCTTGAGAAAGGCGCGCAGCGCGGTGAAGATCTTGCGTTTGACCTCCTCGTTCTCGGCCGCGGCCTCGACCACGAGGTCGCAATCGCCGAGCTTGTCGAGGGTCGGCGCCACCCGAATGCGACCAAGGATCGCCTTGCGCTCGGTTTCGTCGATTTGCCCCTTTGCGACTTGGCGCGACAAATGGCCGTTGATGGTCGCCAAAGCGGCGTTGACGCGCTCCTCGGCGACGTCGGCGAGCGAGACGGTCATTCCCGCCTGAGCGGCGACCTCGGCGATGCCGGCGCCCATCTGGCCGGCTCCTATGACGCCGACCGTTTCGATGTTGAATGTCATTTTTCTTTCCAGCGAACAGCCCACGCCGCGTCACGATCATAGACGAGCGGCCACGAGCGTCCAGTCGAACGCTGGAATTTTCGCGTGGCCGAGCTTAGCGCCCGATCTTCGTGAGCTCCGCGGCGAGCTCTGGCAGCGCCGTATAGAGATCGGCGACCAGGCCGTAGTCGGCGACCTGGAAGATCGGCGCCTCCTCGTCCTTGTTGATGGCGACGATGACCTTCGAAATCTTTCATCCCTGCCAGATGCTGGATCGCGCCCGAGATGCCGACCGCGATATAGAGCTCCGGCGCCACCACCTTGCCGGTCTGGCCGACCTGCCAGTCGTTGGGCGCGTAGCCCGCATCGACCGCGGCTCGGGACGCGCCCATCGCCGCGCCGAGCTTGTCGGCGACCGGCTCGATATAGGTCTTGAAATTTTCCGCCTTCTGCATCGCCCGACCGCCCGAGATGATGATCCTGGCCGAAGCGAGTTCCGGCCGGTCGGACTTGGCGAGCGCCTCTCCGACGAAGGACGACACCGCCGGATCGGCGGCGGCGGCGACTGTCTCGATCGGCGCTGAGCCGCCCTCGCCGGTCGCGGCGAAAGAGGCGGTGCGCACGGTCACGACGATCTTTGGATCGGTCGATTCTACGATCTGGATCGCGTTACCGGCATAGATCGGCCGCTCGAAGGTTTTGGGGCCGATGACCTTGATGATATCGGAAATCTGCATCACGTCGATGAGCGCCGCAACACGGGGGGCGACGTTCTTGGCGCTGGCCGTCGAGGTCGCGACGATGGCGTCATAACCCGGCGCGAGCACGACAATCAGCGCCGCCAGCGGCTCGGCCAGGCCATGCTCGTAACGAGGATCGTCGGCGACCAGAACTTTCGCCACGCCTTGAAGTTTGGCGGCCGTCTCTGCGGCTCCGCCGACATTGGAGCCTGCGATAAGTACATCGACGGGCGCCTTGAGCTCGAGCGCCGCGGTCAGCGCGCGTGCGGTCGCATCGTTCAATTTTCCGCCCACGACTTCCGCCAGAAGAAGGGTAGCCATCGTCAAATCACCCCCGCTTCGTCACGCAGCTTGGCGACAAGCTCCGCCACCGATTTGACTTTCACTCCGGACTTGCGGCCCGGGGGCTCGACAGTCTTCAGCACCTTGAGCCGAGGCGAAACGTCAACTCCGTAGTCGGCCGGGGTCTTCTCGTCGATGGGCTTCTTCTTCGCCTTCATGATGTTGGGAAGCGACGCGTAGCGCGGCTCGTTCAAGCGCAAATCCGTCGTGACGATCGCCGGCAGCTTCAGCGACACGGTCTGCATGCCGCCGTCGACCTCGCGCGTGACTTCGATCGAGCCATCTCCGATGACGACCTTGGAGGCGAATGTGCCCTGGCCCCAGCCGGTGAGCGCCGCCAGCATCTGCCCGGTCTGGTTCGAGTCGTCGTCGATGGCCTGCTTACCCATGATGACGAGGCCCGGCTGCTCGGCGTCGACCACACCCTTGAGCAGCTTGGCGACCGTCAGCGGTTCGACGAGCGTGTCCGTCTTGATGAGAATGCCGCGATCCGCGCCCATCGCGAGCCCGGTGCGAATGGTTTCGCTAGCCTGCTGCGGGCCAATAGAGACGATGACCACTTCGGTCGCCTTGCCAGCTTCCTTCTGCCGCAGCGCTTCCTCGACCGCGATCTCGTCGAATGGATTCATCGACATCTTGACGTTGGCGAGCTCGACACCCGAGCCATCGGATCTGAGCCGTATCTTGATGTTGTAGTCGACCACCCGTTTGACGGGCACGAGGATCTTCATACGCCCCAGAACTCCTGTCGAACTGGGCTCTTGCCCAAGCAATTAGAGGCCGAACCCCTAATCGCGGCTCCGGCGCAAGTCAACGCGAGCGAAAGGCTGCCCCGAAGCGCAAACCGTGAGGAGAAAGGCCCACGGGCTTGCATTCGCTGACGGGCGCCAACCCAAGCGCGATCGCGGGACACGGGACTTTTTCTTCAGCGACCACGTGCAATTGACAGAACGCGAATTCTAACGCCAAGTCGAGAAATGGGGCAGACAAAACAACGGGCCATCGTAGTACGGGGAAGGGCGCAGTTTAGAGAGGATCCAAGTCATGAGTGAACTGGACTATTGGAGCACGCGCCTGATCAGGGGCGCCATTTCGCGCCGCGAGTTCATGGGCCGCGCCGCCGCGCTCGGCGCCTCGGGTCTCATGATTTCAACCCTGCTGGCGAGCGCCGATGCGATTGCCGCCGATGCGCCGAAAAATGGCGGGGTGCTGAAGCTCGGTCTCGCTGGCGGCAGCACCACCGACAGCCTCGATTTCCGTACCACCACCGACTCCGTGCTCATCGACACCAACCACGGTCTATGGAACTGCCTCGCCAAATGGGGACAAGACGGAAGGCCGCATCCGGAACTGGCCGAGAGCTGGGAGGCGACCAACGGCGCCAAGGACTGGATCTTCAAGCTGCGCAAGGGCGTGACGTTCTCGAACAGTAAGGAATTCACGGCGGACGACGCAATCTATTCCCTCAACCTCCACCGGGGCGACACGAAATCGGGCGGCGCAACTTCAGTGAAGGGCGTCACTGACATAAAGAAGCTCGACGATCACCAGATCCAGATCTCTCTCTCCGCCGCCGACGCCGATTTCCCCTATGGGATGACCGACTATCATCTCATGATGGTTCCCGACGGCTTCCAGGACTGGGCGAAGCCGGTCGGCACGGGTCCCTTTGTGCTTGAAAACTTCGATCCAGGGGTCCGCATTCGGCTCAAGAAGACGCGGCCCTACTGGAAGGAGGGCAAAGGCCTTCTCGATGGGGTGGACGTGACCGTCATCAACGACGGCTCGGCGCGCCTCAACGCATTGATTTCCGGGCAGATGGACGCAATCAACCGGGTCGACCACAAGGCTGTAGCGTTGCTGTCGAAGACCCCTCGCATTGAAGTTGTGCGCGCGCCGGGCGGCTGGTTCTCGGTTCTGGCGATGGAGGTCGACAAGGCGCCTTATGACAATCCCGACATTCGCATGGCGCTGATGCTCGCCGCCGATCGCGAGCAGATGCTCAAAGCCTTGTTCAGCGGCTATGGCACTGCCGGCAACGACCATCCGATCCCGCCGACCGACCCCTACTTCAATACGGAGCTGGCCCAGCGCAAATACGATCCCGAAAAGGCCGCCTTCCATTTCAAGAAGGCGGGCGTCGCCGATCCGAAGATCATCCTGCAAGCGTCGGACGCCGCCTTCAACGGCGCGGTCGATCAGGCGACGCTGTTGCAGGCGAGCGCGGCGAAAGCCGGAATCAAGGTCGACGTGAAGAAGGAGCCAGCTGACGGGTTCTTCGACAATGTCTGGCTGAAAGCGCCCTTCGTCAGCAGCTATTGGGGCGGCCGACCGGCGGCGACGCAAATGCTCGCGGTCGCCTTCCAGGCGGGGGCTCCATGGAACGAGACGCACTGGAACGACGCGCAATTCGAGAAGCTGCTCGCGGAGGCGCGAGCCGAGACCGACGAGGCCAAGCGCAAGCCCTACATCTGGGAGATGCAAGCCATTCTCAACGAGCGCGGCGGCGCGCTCATTCCCGTGTTCCGCGACTGGCTCGACGCGCATAGCCAGAAGGTGGGCGGCCACACGCCCCATGGGGGCTACGACATGAACAATGGCTGGATCATGGAGGACGCCTGGCTGAAGTCGTGATCGACAGCGCGACGAGGAAGGGCGCGGGCGCTCTCGCACCGTCGCGCGCCACGCCCTTGCGGTCGTAATCCGGATCGAGCGGAGACGGGGCGCCCATGCTGAAGCTCGTCCTCAACCGTCTCGGCCTCGGAATCCTCACCCTGTTCGCCGCTTCGGTGCTGATCTTCGTCGGGACGGAGATCCTGCCTGGCGACCTCGCCTCCGCCATTCTGCAGAACACCGCCACGCCCGAGACGCTCGCCAAGATGCGGCTCGATCTCGGGCTCGACCAGCCGGCTTATCTTCGTTTCTTCCAGTGGCTTTTCGCGGCCTTGCACGGCGATTTCGGCAAGTCGCTCGCCAACGGACGCGACGTGCTGACGGAGATCGCGCCGCGCTTCGCCAACACGATGTTCCTGGCGGCCTATGCTGCGATCGTCGCCGTGCCGTTGGCGATCGGCCTCGGACTGCTGGCGGCGATCTGGCAGGGCGGAATCTTCGACCGGCTCGTCAACGTCGTGACGCTAATGACGATCTCCATTCCGGAATATTTCCTCGCCTATCTTCTCATCAAATACGTGGCGGTCGAACTTGGCTGGTTCCCTTCGCTCGCGAGCGTCTCGTCCGATACGCCGTTCCTCGAGCGGCTTTATGACACCTTCCTCCCAATGCTGACGCTGGTCCTGGTGATTATCGCCCACATGATGCGGATGACGCGCGCCTCGGTGCTGTCAGTCATGGCGAGCCCCTATATCGAGATGGCTATTCTCAAGGGATTGAGGAAATCGCGTATCGTCGTTCGACACGCGCTGCCGAACGCGCTCGCCCCGATCATTTCGGTCGTCGCCCTGAATCTGGCTTACCTTATCGTCGGCGTCGTCGTCGTTGAAACGGTGTTCGTCTATCCTGGCCTCGGCCAATTGATGGTCGACGAAGTGTCCAAGCATGACGTGCCTGTCGTTCAGGCCTGCGGGCTCATCTTCGCCGCAACCTTCATCCTGCTCAACATGATCGCCGACATCCTCGCCATTCTATCCAATCCCCGGCTCCGCCAGCCGCGCTGATCAAGGCCTCTCCGGCGCGACGAAAGAAAGGCTTTATGCGTATCCGCGGCTACAAGGTGAGCGTCACCGCGCAGATCGGCATCGTCATCGTCGTCATCAATCTGCTCGTCGCTTTGCTGGCGCCGCTTATCGCGCCCTTCGACCAGGCGGCGCCGCTCGGAGACGCCTGGGCGGACCCCGACGCGCAGCATTGGCTTGGACTTGACAATCTCGGACGGGATATCGTGAGCCGTCTGATCTATGGCGCGCGCATGTCGATCGGCCTTGCGCTGATCATAACCGCTCTTTCATTCCTCATTGGGGTTATCACGGGCTTTGCGGCTGCGGTTGCGGGCGGATGGATCGATCAGGCGCTGTCACGCCTCGTCGATCTTTTATTGTCCATGCCGACGCTCATCTTCGCCTTCGTCATCCTCTCGGTGCTTGGCACCGCGATCCCCGTGCTCATCGTCACGATCGCCATCCTCGATTCGACCAAGGTGTTTCGGCTGGCGAGGTCGGTGGCCGTGAATATCGTCAGCCTCGAGTTTGTCGAGGCGGCGCGCCTGCGTGGTGAAGGGTGGTGGTGGATCGTCACGCGCGAGGTTCTGCCCAATGCGATCCCGCCGCTGACGGCTGAGTTCGGCCTGCGCTTTTGTTTTACGTTTCTCTTCATCGCGGCGCTGAGTTTTCTCGGGCTTGGCGTGCAGCCCCCCAACGCCGACTGGGGCAGCATGGTGAGGGACTACCGCGACATGATCAATTTCGGCTCCGCGGCGCCGCTCTATCCTGCGGCCGCGATCGCGATCCTGACCATCGGCGTCAACTTCATCGTCGATTGGATGCTCTCGATTCATTCCAGAGGCCAGGGAGAGGGTGCATGAACGAACAAACTCGAGACCCTTCCGTGACAGAGGACAATCCTATCGTCCTCGATATTCGCGGCATGCGCGTCGCGGTGCGCACGGACGCCGGCGACGGCCCGGTTCTGGTCGATGACGTTTCGCTCGAGCTCAGGCGCGGGGAGGTGATCGGGCTCATCGGCGAATCCGGCGCCGGCAAGTCGACCATCGGTCTCGCCTCGATGGGCTATACCCGCCGCGACTGCCACATTGTCGGGGGCAACATTATCTTCGGCGATACGGACATTCGCGCCATCAGCCCGAATGAACGCCGCGAGTTGCGCGGCCCGAAGATCGCCTATATCGCCCAGAGCGCGGCGGCGTCATTCAACCCCGCGCATACGCTGATGGAGCAGGTCTGCGAAGCCGCGGTGCGCCATAGCGTATTGTCTCCGAGCGAGGCTCGTGCGGAAGCGATCAGCCTGTTCAAGCAGCTCGACCTGCCGGGCCCAGAGACGATCGGCGCGCGCTATCCCCATCAGGTTTCCGGCGGACAGCTCCAGCGCGTGATGGCGGCGATGGCGATGGTCGCCAAGCCCGACATTCTCATCTTCGACGAGCCGACCACCGCGCTTGACGTGACGACCCAGGTCGAATGTCTGGCCGCCTTCCGCAAGCTCATCCGGGAGCATGGCACGGCGGCGCTCTATATCACCCACGACCTCGCCGTCGTCGCCCAGATCGCCGACCGCATCATGGTGCTGAGGCGCGGCAAAATGGTCGAATTCGGAGATTCTCACCAAATCCTGCAACGGCCGAAGGAGGAATATACCCGCCGCCTGGTGAGCGAACGCGTCGCGGGCCGCAATTTCGTCGACGCCAGCCTCGCCGCCCAAGTCCCGATCCTCGCTATCGATCACGTCAGCGCTGACTATCCTGACAAGCCCAAGGTCATTGACGGTGTCAGCCTCGAAGTGCGCAAGGGCGATACCGTGGCTGTGGTCGGCGAGTCAGGTTCAGGCAAGTCGACCTTAGCGCGCGTGGTCACTGGGCTCTTGCCGCGCGTCGCCGGCGATGTGCGCTTCAATGGGACCAGCCTGTCGCCGCAACTCAAAGACCGCACCAGGGACCAGCTACGCCGAGTGCAAATGATCTACCAGATGCCCGACGTCGCGCTCAACCCACAGCACACCGTGCTCGAGACCATCGGCAGGCCGGTGGCCTTCTATTTCAATCGATCGGGGCGGGACGTGCGCGCACGCGTGGCCGAATTGCTGAGGCAAATGGATCTGCCGGAATCCTTCATCACCCGGAAGACCAGCGAATTGTCCGGCGGCCAGAAGCAGCGCGTGTCGATCGCCCGGGCGCTTGCGGCCGAACCTGATCTGATCATCTGCGACGAGGTGACCTCCGCGCTCGATCAGCTGGTGGGCGAAGAGATCCTCCTTTTGCTGAAGAAGCTGCAGGACGATCTGGGCGTGGCCTATCTGTTCATCACCCACGACCTCGGAACGGTGAAACGAATCGCCAACAAGGTCGCGGTCATGCTGAAAGGCAAGATGGTGGCGGGCGGCGACACCGCCACGGTGTTCTCGCCGCCCTATCACCCTTATACCGAATTGCTTCTGTCCTCGGTGCCTGAGATGCGGCCGGATTGGCTTGACGGGGTTTTAGCGGCGCGGGCTACTGGGGCTGCAACGACCTCGGCGCTGCTCAGGGCGCCCTGAAGGGGCTAAACCAGCGGCACCAAAAAGGGGACGCCAGTCTGGCCTTGCCGCGCCCGCATTTCGTTTCTATACCGCCGCCAAGCTAATAGACGAACGGGTGGGGAGCGCATCCCGGGGCGCGGCTTCCCTCCGGCGTGGTTGTTGCATGGCTTAATCGGCCGATCCATTGGCCGGTGAGGGAATAGGACCTTGTTGATGCGCGCGCCCGGCGGACCGCGTCTCTTATTGCGGCGGCTCCGCGAGGTGATGGCGGAGCCGGTCACCGCCCAGGCGCGCCTGGACCGCATTGTCGTCCTCATCGCCTCCAACATGGTGGCCGAGGTGTGCTCGCTTTACGTCGTGCGAAGCGACGGCGCCATGGAGTTATTCTCCACTGAGGGTCTCAATCGCGAGGCGGTCCATCTGACCACCATGCGGCCAGGCGAGGGCCTCGTCGGCCTGATCGCCTCGAGCGCCGAACCGCTGGCGCTGTCCGACGCGCAGCATCATCCAGCCTTTTCCTACAGACCTGAGACGGGCGAAGAAATCTACCAGTCGTTCCTTGGCGTGCCGGTCCTGCGCGGCGGCGCCACGATCGGGGTGCTGGTCGTGCAAAACCGGGCGCGGCGCGCCTATTCGGAGGAGGAACTCGAGGCGCTGCAGACGACCGCCATGCTGCTCGCGGAGATGATCGCGTCCGGAGAGTTGCAGGGGATAGCGGCCCAGGGCGCGCCGATCGCCGTGCGCCGGCAGATGTCGCTCAAAGGTGTTGGCATCGCCGATGGGCTCGGGCTTGGGCATGTGGTGATGCACCAGCCGCGCGTGACGGTGTCCACGATCGTCGCCGACGATGTGGAATTGGAGCTTATGCGGCTTGAGACGGCGATCAGCGCCATGCGCGCTTCGGTCGACGATCTGATCGACCGCAGCGACGACGGCGTCGGCGGCGAGCATCGCGACGTGCTGGAGGCCTTCCGTATGATCGCGCACGATCGCGGCTGGCTGCGCCGGCTGCGCGAAGCGGTGAGTTCCGGCCTGACCGCGGAAGCCGCGGTCGAGCGGGTCCATAACGACGCCCGCGCCAAGCTGCAGCGCCAGACCGACCCCTACCTGCGCGATCGGCTCCACGACTTGACTGACATCGCCAACCGCCTGCTGCATCAGCTCGCCGGCCAGAGCCTCGTCCTGCTACCCGATGAACTGCCGGAGAACGCCATCCTTGTCGCTCGCTCGATGAGCCCCGCGGCGCTGCTCGATTATGACCGCTCTCGGCTGCGCGGTCTGGTGCTCGAGGAGGCGGGCGCCTCGAGCCATATCGCCATCGTCGCCCGCGCGCTCGCCATTCCGGCGGTAAGCGAGATCGCGAATATCTCCGAGATCGTCGAGCACGGCGACGCGATCATCGTCGATGGCGACGCGGGTGAGATCTATCTGCGCCCGCCGGCGGATGTCGAGGCGGCTTACGCCGAAAAGGCGCGCATGCGCGCCCGGCGCCAAGCGCAGTATCGGGCTCTCCGCGACACCCCGACGGTCAGTCTCGACGGCGTCTCGATCGGCCTGCACATGAACGCCGGGCTGCTCGTCGACATGCCGCACCTGGCGGAAACGGGGGCGAAGTCGATCGGCCTCTTTCGCACAGAATTGCAGTTCATGCTCGCCGCGCGCTTTCCGCGGCCCGGCGCGCAGCAGCAGCTTTACCGCGCCATCCTCGAAGCCGCCGGCGAACGGCCGGTCACCTTCCGCACGCTCGACATCGGCGGCGACAAGCTCTTGCCATACATGAAGGGCGCGGAGGAGCGAAACCCAGCGCTCGGCTGGCGCGCGCTGCGCATCGGGCTCGACCGTCCGGCGCTTCTGCGGATGCAATTCCGCGCCTTCATCCGCGCCGCGGCTGGACACGACCTCAAGATCATGGCCCCCATGGTTTCGACCGTCGATGAATTCCGAATGGCGCGCGCGATGTTCGATCGCGAACTTAACTGGAGCCAGAGCCGCGGCCATGAGCCTCCGCGCACGACCAGTCTCGGGGTGATGGTCGAAGTGCCGTCGCTCTTGTGGCAGCTCGACGAGATCGCCGCCGCCGCGGACTTTTTATCGGTCGGCTCGAATGACCTCATGCAATATCTTTACGCGGTCGACCGCGACAACAGCCGGGTCGCCAACCGCTTCGATCCGCTAAGTGTTGGTTTCCTACGCGCGCTGCGCTCGATCGCCGAGGCGGGCGAGCGACACGGAACGCCGGTGACGCTGTGTGGGGAGATGGGTGGGCACAGCCTAGAAGCGATGGCGCTGATGGCGGTTGGCTACCGCGAATTGTCGATGTCTGCGACCTCGATCGGGCCGGTCAAGGCGATGACGCTGTCGCTCAATATCGGCGAGACGGAGCGTGAGGTCGAGGCGATGTTGGCCAAAGGGCGCGAGGACGCGTCCTTGCGGGAGCCGCTGCAGCGTCTAGCAGAACGCCTCCAAGTGCGCCTCTAGAGACGCGAGCGTCCTAACCCCCGCCGCTTCCGCTTTTTGAGCTGACGTAATGGCCGCCAACGACAATCTCGATCTCATCCTGCGCCGCCACGAAGAAATCTCCGCTCGCCTCGCCGAGGGCCCGTCCGGGGCGCAATATTCCGCGCTCTCCCGCGAGTTCAGCGAGCTCGATCCGGTGGTCGCTGCCATTCGGGCGTTCCTGGCGAAGGAAAAGGAGCGCACGGATCTCATGGTGCTTTTGCGCGAGCTGGATCTCGACCCTGACATGCGCGCTATGGCGTCAAACGAGCTTGCCGAAGCCGAGGCGGAAGCGGAAGCGATGGCCAAGGCGATTCAGATTGCACTTTTGCCCAAGGACGCCGCCGACGAGGGGAGCGCTATCCTTGAGGTGCGGGCCGGCACAGGCGGGGACGAGGCGGCGCTGTTCGCCGGCGACTTGTTCCGCATGTACGTCAAATACGCCGAGCGGAAGCGCTGGAAGGTCGAAATCCTGTCGACCAGCGGGGGAACAGCCGGCGGGTTCAAGGAGATCGTCGCCGAAATTTCAGGCCGCAGCGTATTCGCGCGGTTCAAGTTCGAGAGCGGCGTCCATCGAGTGCAACGCGTGCCGACGACCGAGACCCAGGGGCGCATCCACACCTCGGCCGCAACCGTCGCTGTGCTGCCGATCGCGGAGGAAGCGGACTTCGTGATCAACGAGGCCGACCTCAAGATCGACACTTATCGCTCCTCTGGCGCCGGCGGCCAGCATGTCAACAAGACCGAATTGGCGATTCGCATCACCCATCTACCGACCGGCGTAGTGGTCGCGATGCAGGAGGAGCGGTCCCAGCATCGCAACCGCACGAAGGCGATGGCCCTCTTACGCTCGCGCATTCTGGATGCCAAAAATCAGAAGCTCGATGCCGATCGCGCCCAGGAGCGACGTTCCCAGGTCGGTTCCGGCGACCGGTCGCAGCGGATCCGCACCTATAATTTCCCGCAGGGCCGGGTGACCGACCACCGCATCAACCTGACCCTTTATTCGCTCGACCGGATCATGGACGGAGACGGGCTCGACGAAATCGTCGATGCGCTGACGATAGAGCGCCAGGCGGAACTGCTAGCGGCGCAGGCGTCGTTGTGACGCCGATTCCACGCTTGCCGCCGTTCGCGCCGCGAATGCGCGTCGGCCTCCTCGGCGGCTCGTTCAATCCGCCGCACGAGGGGCACGCGCTCATCACCCGGCTTGCGCTGCGCCGGCTCGCTCTCGACCGCGTCTGGTGGCTGGTGACGCCCGGCAACCCGTTGAAGTCACTGACTGGCCTCGCAGCGCTCAAAGCGCGGATGGAGGCCGCGCGCCGGCTCGACGTCGGGCCGCGCGTCGTCGTCACCGACATCGAAGCGCAGATCGACTCGCACTTTACTTATGGCACGCTGCTGTGGCTCAAACGCCGCGCGCCGCGCGTCCATTTCGTGTGGATCATGGGCGCCGACAACCTTCGCCAGTTCCATCTCTGGCGTCACTGGCGCCAAATCGCCGATCTTGTTCCAATCGTTGTGGTCGACCGCCCAGGATCGACCTTGAAGGCAATCTTGAGCCCGGCCGGCGGGGCGCTCACCCGCTTGAGGGTTCCAGAGCGGGACGCTTCGCGCTTCGCAAACATGAAGCCGCCGGCGCTCCTGTTCCTACATGGCCCTCGTTCCGCGCTGTCGTCCACCGCACTCAGGCGCGATGTTTCCGCCAAGAGTTTGATCTCGCCGTTCCCGCGATGACGACGATCGGGCGTGAACTCGTTCGCGACGCGTCCAGTAAGGAATGGCTCAACAAGACCCGCTCGTTATGGTCAAGCGGGCGCGCCTCCCACGCGCGGAGCTTCAGCATGATGGCGCCGGAACTCGAGAAATGGTCGAGTCAGTCCCCACTTTGTCGAGGACCCGTGCGGAAACCTTGCGCTTCCTTTGGATATCCGGGGCACGGATTTCCAACGCCGCGTGTGGAAAGCCGTAAGCAAAGTTCCGTTCGGGCGGCCGATGACCTTCATTGGAATCGCCCGCGCGGTTGGCGCCCCAAGAGCGGTGCGCGCCGTCGGCAACGCCTGCTCTCAGAACCCGCTCGAGTTCGCCATTCCACGTCATCGCGTCCTGCGAAGCGATGGGGTTTACTCGGGCAGATCCTAGTGGGGAGACCGGCGCCAGAAGATGCTTGTTGATCAGGAGGCCGCCGCGGCCTCAGATGCGCGCTCCAAAAGGCCATCGAACCGCCGGAGGAAACCGTGAAACGAGAGGTCATTCGGGTCGAGCCTCTGTCGACTTACCTCGACCGATGGAAAGCGCCGACCTCCGCGGTCACGCGTCACGGCGACACCATCTACGTCTCCGGCTTCCCGCCCTTCGATCGCAAGACCGGCGAAGTGGCCGTCGCCCCGATCGAGCAGCAGACCGAGCTGGCGCTCGAGCAGTTGAAGCTTTGCGTCGAGACCGCAGGCTCCTCGTTGGAACAGGTGCTCAAGTGCAACGTTTATTGCACTTCGGTCGACAAGTTCGCCGTCGTCAACGAGATTTACGCCCGCTATTTCCCAAAAGACCCACCGGCCCGCATCTTCATCAACGTCCCAGCCTGGCCCGGGCCCTTCGACATCGAGATCGACTGCATCGCTGCGCTTTAAGCCTGGAGGAACAGGCCCATGTTCTCGGTAATATTCGAAGTCCTGCCGAATAAGGCGAACTGGAACGACTATCTCGACAACGCGAAACTGCTGCGCCCCGACCTTGAGAAGGTCGGCGGCTTCGTCGACAACATTCGTTACAGAAGTTTGACGCGGGAAGGCTGGATTCTATCGCTGTCCAACTGGAGGGACGAGAAGTCGCTTGTCCGGTGGCGGACGCACATACGCCACCACGAAGTGCAACAAAAAGGCCGCGATCAGATTCTCGCTGACTATCACCTCCGCGTCGGCCAGATCACCGCGGACGACCATGTTCCCGCGGGTTACGCGCTCACCGAACAGCGTCTCGACAAAACCGTGGTCGGGGAGGGGACCGCGATCACGCTTATCAACGCTGTGCGCCCACCCGGCTTAAAGGAAACGAGCGAGCCGGACGACCTGGCCAAGCAGCTTGGTCTGAAACCGTGGACGAGCGCGAGCGTGTCCTGGGACCTGTTCAATGCGGTGCTGACGCCGGGCGACCTGATCCTTCTCATTTCGTGGAAAGACGATTCCGTTGCCCGAACTTACGAGCGCTCGCTTGCACCGAATGACAAGGCGCGTGTTCGGCAAATTCGCATCGTCCGCGACTATGGCAAGTACGACCGGCGAGAGGCGCCGCAATATTATGCGGACGCCAAAGGCGCAAAGACGGTCCACGCGTGATGTCATGCGGGAGGTCCTTGCTGTAAGATGTCGCTGGATTGGCTCCAATCCCGGGAGGAAAGCGATGAAAACTCGATCTGCGGCGGCTCTCGCGTTGATGGCGGGCTTTGCGATCGGCGCCGTCGCCGTGCAGGGCCTCCACGCCGCGGGCAACGCGCCCGCCTATGTCGTCACTGAGATCGGCATCAGCGATTTGGATGCCTATCAGAAGGACTACGCTACGTTCCCCTTGCCCAAGCCTCGATAAAGGCGTCGGGGGGCCGCCTCGTAGCCGCCGGGCAAAATATCGTCGTGTACGAGGGGCCGTCCCCAGGCGCGCGCGTCGCCATCAATCGGTTCGACAACCTTGACGCGGTCCAGGCGTGGCGCAACTCAGACCAGTTTAAGGAAGCGCGCAAAGTCGGCGATAAGTACGCGAAGTTCCGCACCTGCGCTATTGAGGGCCTTCCGCAATAGCGCTGTCCGTTCGCATCTGAGCCTCCTCCAAGGGCCAAACGTCTACAACGTCATGCGCAACCGCACATGGCGTCTGTGACACGATCTTGATCGCTTCGGGGAGATCGGCGGTTCAATCACCGCAAAGCCTGTGACGGGCAACGCGGGCGACATGAAAGAGAAATTTTCTGTCTGAACCGCGGTCGCCGATGGATTACGAACCTGTACGGGCGCCCCAACAACGCCGGTCAGCGCCCCACGCTTTTGCAGCTCTGCTTCATGCGCATGGGCTGCGTCACCTACGTCCTTTGGCGTGCGGTCCTATCCCGCGCGGTCGCCATATCCAATCGTGAGGAATTTCGGGATGCAACTTGTCTCTTTGGCGAGCGATTGTGCGAGAGATAGCTCTCAACAGCCGATGACGATCCGCACGTAGCGCGCAGAGCCGCTCGGAGAAGGACTGTCTGGTGAGATTTCCGGGCGGGATGGAAGCACGAAAATCGCAACTCGTTGTGCTCGCTGTTAGGACGTCAATCGATTTCCTGGTAGAATCTTCTCCACAGGCGATGAGGATCTGGCGGAGGGGGCGCGGGCGGCATGGCTGATGCGAGGCGGCGCGGCGCAACAACTGGCCCCGGCGGCGGTACGCCCGCTGAAATCCCGAGTCAGGTCCCAGACCATCTGCCCTTCGCCCGCGCTGCGAGCATCTTCGCCGTCGTTTTGCTGGCTGGTGCTCTCTTCGGCTACGATCAGGGCGTTATCTCCGGGGCTCTCGTAGGCATCCAGAAGGAGTTCGCGGTCGGCGCGATCGCGCTTGAGATCGTGACCAGCTGGGTCACGCTCGGCGCCATGTTTGGATCGCTCGCCGGGGGTTATGTCGCCGATCATTTCGGCCGCAGGCGCGCGCTCCTCGCCGCGGCGGGGCTTTTCGTCGTCGGCGCGCTCGTGGAGGCGTTCGCGCCGGACGTTCCGGTCCTCGTCTTCGGCCGGCTCGTGGCTGGTTTCGGTGTTGGCGTCGCCGCGGTCGCGGCCCCACTCTACGCGGCCGAACTCGCCCCCGCTGCTCAACGAGGGCGGTTCGTTTCCTCGTATCAGCTCGCGATCACGATTGGCATTTTCGTCGCCTATCTCGTCGACCAGGCGCTCGCGGGCCCCGAGGGCTGGCGCGCCATGCTGGGGGTTTCCGCGGGCCCCGGCGTTCTCCTCGCGCTCGCCGTTCTGACCGCTGTCGAGTCCCCGCGCTGGTTCGCCAAATCCGGCCGTCCCGATGACGCTCGCCGCGCGCTCGTCGCTCTCGGCGCGGAGGACGACGCAGACGAGCAACTCGCGGCCATCGAGGCGTCGTTACGCGCCGAGCACGAAGTGCCGTCGTGGAGGGACGTGTTCGCACCGCGCTGGCGGGCGCCGCTGAAAATCGGCCTAGGCCTCGCGGTTCTGCAACAGGTCACCGGCATCAACGCAATCATATATTATTCCGACAGCATCTTCGCCGCCGCCGGCTACACGACGCCCGCTGCGCAAACTGAAGCCACGACCTGGGCGATCGGCGCGGTCAATGTGGTCTCGACTTTCATCGCGATCGCCTTCATAGATCGCCTCGGCCGCCGCCCGCTCCTGATCGCCGGCCTCATTGGCATGGGGTTGAGCCTGGCCGCCGTCGGCTTTGCTTTCCAACAGTCCGCAGCAGCGGGCGCCGCCCAAGGCTCAACGCTCGGCGCCATCACGCTTGTGGCGCTTGTCGTTTTCATCATCTCGTTCGCGTTTTCCCTCGGCCCGGTCACCTGGACCGTCATCAACGAGATCTACCCAGGCGAGGTGCGCGGCCGGGCTGTGGCGGTGGCTACGGCGGTCAATTGGGGCGCGGCGTTCCTGGTCAGCGGATTCTTCCTCTCGGTCGTGAAGGCGATCGGGCAGGGCTACACCTTCTGGCTATTCGCAGCATTTTGCGCCATCGGTCTCGTTTGGGTCATCGTTGGCGTGCCTGAGACGCGAGGCCGCTCGCTGGAAGAGATCGAGGCATCGTGGAGTCAGGCGCCGGGCGCGCCCAACAAGTTGCAAAAGCCGTGAGCGGCAAGCCGCCGCTCCCTGAGCCGGAAGGGCAGCCTGGAGCAAGGTTCGGGACCGACCCTCGTTAGAGCCGTTCCGTTCGTCTTGGGGCTCCGATGCCGCGATTATTCTACCGCTCCGCCCTTCCGTTGCGCGCTCTGTTCGTCGCATGGATCGCGGCGGTCGTCGGGCCGCTTGCTGGCTGCCACGACTTCGGCGACGTCACCGGCTCCATACCCGGGTCGACGATCACACCGACGGATGACACGAGACTGAGGGCTTACGCCGACGAGTGCGGGAAACGCTACGAGCGGAATCCCGGCGATAAGACGGCCTCGATCGAATACGCTCGCGCCTTGCGCGCGCTGACCCGGTACAGCGAGGCGGTCGCGGTGATCCAGACGGCGGCCATCAAGGCCCCGAAGGATTTCGACGTGCTCGGCGAATACGGCAAAGCGCTCGCCGACGCCGGTCAGCTCGCGCAAGCCAAAGACGTGCTGAGCCACGCCTATACCCCCGACGATCCGCGATGGGACGTCATGTCGGTGCAGGGCATGGTCGCCGACCGGCTCGGCGACCACGCGGCGGCGATGCAGTTTTACCATGACGCGCTGAAGATCGCGCCGAGCGAGCCAAGCGTGCTCACCAACCTGGGGCTCTCGCTCGCGCTGGCCAAACAATTGCCCCAGGCCGAGCAGGCGTTGCGGCAAGCCGTCGCGAGCCCCAAGGCGGATGCGCGCATGCGCGGCGACCTCGCTTTGGTGCTGGCGCTGGAAGGGAAATTCAGCGATGCGGAAACGGTCGGTCAGGCCGACCTATCGGCCGACGCCGCGCGCGCGAATGTCGAGGCGATCCGCCAGATGATTGCGCAGAACGGCACCTTGCGCGACCTCGGCAAGTCTGCGAAGGGCGCCAAGCCAAAGGCGTCGGCGAAGGTCGACGACTCCGGCTAGAGCAGAATTTGGTTCGGCTGAATCGAGGGGGATTCGCGCGAGAGGATGCATGAGATTCGCCATGCTGGCCGGAAGGAGGCCGGCATAGATGGCGGGAGCTTATTCGTAGGATCTATTGACCCCATGGTTTCGGCGGGCCAGTCCTGCCGGTCGGCGGCCAAGACCTTCATGGCAAGACCTTCATGGTCAGTGTGGCGGCCTGGGTAAATCGGTCGCAGCGCGATCGCGCCGCGAGAAGCGCGGCGACGCTGAAGATGGGAGGTCGTCGTCCCTATGTTGTGGCGTGGGAGAAGGACTGGCTGCTCGCCCGGATCGCCGAGAAGCCGGATCTGACGCTGCGGGTGCTTCTCGGGGAGTCGGCCGACCGAGGTTTGGTGGTAAACTATTATGTTCTTTGGCGTTTTCTCCAGCTTGATCCGCGCCGCTGGCGCCAAGCTGTTCTTCCCGCCGCCCTACTCCGCAGACCTCAACCCGATCGAACAGCTGTTCGCTAAAATGAAAACCCTGCTGCGCAAGACCGACGCGCGAAGCCTCGAGGACACCTGGCGCATCGGCGTGCTCCTCGACCGCTTCAGCCCGTCGAATGCGCCAACCCCTTCAAAAGCCGATACGCTTCAACCGAACATAATCCTGGTTTAGATCCCAAACGGCGGCGCGCGACCTCCCAATCAGCGCGCCGCCGCCCATCCCTTTAGGCGTACGTTACGCTTACGCCTTGGGGAACGGGACGGCCACGAAGCGGGCGCCGTCGGCGGTCTGAATGCGCATCATGACCGCCTTCTTGCCCTGGCTCTTCGCGCTCGCGATCCCGGACTTCACGTCCGCGGGGCTCGACACCGGCTTGCCTGCGACATCAAGGATGATGTCGCCCGCAGCCAGTCCCTGCTCGGCGGCCGTTCCACTCGGATCGACGCCCACGATAGCGACGCCTTTGTCGCCGTCCTTGGCCGGAGCGATCTGGAGGCCGAGCGCGCCAGGCTCTTTCGCCTGCGAGCCGTCGGCCTTGGCCACAGTCTCATTCTTTTGATCGGCCAGCGTGATCTGAGCCGTCTTTTCGGCGCCGTCGCGGATATAGGTCAGCTCGACCTTGTCGCTCGGCTTGAACGACCCGATGCGGCGGGTGAGATCAGACGCGTCCGCAACCACCTGACCGTTGAGCTTGGTGATCACATCGCCAGCCTTGATCCCGGCCTCAGCGGCCGGCGTTCCCGGCATCGCCTCGGCGACGATAGCGCCCTTGTCCGTCTTCATGCCCAGGCTCTCGGCCATCTCCGGGGTCACCGGTTGGATGTTGACGCCGAGATAGCCGCGCGGAACGACGCCGCCATGCTCGAGCGCGCCGATCACGCTATCGACTGTGGTCGAGGGGATCGCAAAGCCGATTCCGACGCTGCCGCCCGACGGCGAATAGATGGCGGTGTTCACGCCGACGACTTCGCCCTTCATGTTGAAGGTCGGGCCGCCCGAGTTGCCTCGGTTGATCGGGGCGTCGATCTGCAGGAAGCGATCATAGGGGCCGTCGCCGATGTCGCGGCCTTCCGCTGAGACAATGCCTGCGGTCACCGTGCCGCCAAGGCCGTAAGGATTGCCGATCGCCACGACCCAATCGCCGATGTGAGGGGTCTCCTTGGAGAAAGCGACGAAGGGATAATCGCCAGCCTCGTTGACCTTGATGAGGGCGAGGTCGGTCTTCGGGTCGGTGCCGATCACCTTGGCGTCAAGCGTCTTGCCATCGAGCGTGGTGACGGTGACGGTCTTGGCGTGATCGACCACGTGGTTGTTGGTGACGATGTAGCCGTCAGCCGAAACAAAGAAGCCCGAGCCTTCGCCCGTCATCATCGGATGCCGGCCCTCGGCCATACCGCCGCCATTCGGCATGCCACCGCCGAACTGCTTGAAGAACTTCTGGATTTCCGGGGGAAGATTGTCCATCTGGCCCTGGCTGCTAGAAACGCCGTCGGCCTCGCCGTCCGTAGCGGGGATCTTGACCTTGACCGACACGACCGAGGCTTTGACGCGGTCGATCAGCGGCGCGAACGACGGCGCGTTCTGGGGCAGGTCGGCGGTGGAGACGGCCGCGGCATAGGCCGGATGGGTGGGGGCCAGCGCGCCCTGACCGACGACGCCCGCGACGCCAAGCGCGGCGACCGCGACCGAGGCAAGAAACGTGTTGCGCCGCCCCTGGGGGGTTGCAAGACCGGAGAATGACATGAATTCGCTCCAAATTCGAAAGTGACCGCCTCATGCGATCGATGAGCGACCATGCGGCTTTTCGCCTATCCGGCGATTGGCCGGCGCATTAAGGTTTATCAAGGTAGTGAGGGACCTGAGCAGGGCCGGTTTGACGAGATCGATTGAGCGCAGCCCTGCAATCCGTCGGGCGGCCGCGTGTCATGCTCGCGAAAACGAGCGTCCAGAAGAGCGTGACAAGACCCGGGATTACCGCTTGCCCGGGAATGACATCATGGTCGAGCGCGCGATTCCGTTTGAAAGATCGTCGCCCTACCGCCCAGCGGGCGTGTTGATCACAAGCTTGTAGTCAGGCCGCTCCGCCGGGGCGAATGTGTGTTGCGTAAAGCTCACGAGGCCATCGGTTGGATGATTGAACACGCGAAGGCCGCCTTCGCGGGTTTGAACGGCCTGCTCATCCCAGGCTTCGGCGAAGAAGGCGCTCTCGCCCCGCAGCGTCTCGACGAAGATCTTGACCTGGGGGTCGCGAAAGGTGCGAGCGAAGTCCGCGCGGAATTCGGCGAGCAGCCGTCTCGCCCTGTCCCTCCAGTCGGGAATAAGCTCTCGAGCCGAGGGCTCGAGGAACGTAAAGCGCAGGAGGTTGCGTTGACAATCGCCATCCAGCCAACCGCGAAAGAGCCGCGCCGCGGCCTGATTCCAGCAGCAGGCGCTCCACAGTCGGTCGAGCCCATAGGCCGGACAGTCCATTGCATTGACGGCGGCGATCAGGAATGGCGGCGTGTCCGCGGAGGGCCCGCGCGGTCCTTCGGGATCAAGGCGCCCCGCAAGCTTGAACAGATAGTCGCGTTCGGCGCGCGACAAGGCTAACGCTTGAGCAATTCGGCTGAGCGCCTCGGGCGAGGCTTGCACCGGGCGCCCTTGTTCGATCCACGCGCACCAGGTCGCGCTGATGCCGGCGAGCGCCGCGAGCTCCTCGCGGCGAAGACCCGACGTCCGCCCCGGCCACCCCGCGCCGGCCGCATACGCTCGCGATGAACGCGCACGAATTCACCCAGGAGCCGCCTTTGATCCGTGTCGAGCATGGCAGCGCTTGTAATAGGATAAAATCCGATCTTGTAACAGTGTAATTTGAGGCGCAAGAGGCCGGCAACGGAGAGGAGCAGGCGATGAGCAAGGCCCATGAGCGAGTCGTCGAGGCGCAGTTCGGCCCTCGAGCGAAAGCCTATGTCGACAGCGCGGTTCACAGTCAGGGCGCTGACCTCGAGGCGATCGGAACGCTCGCGCACAACGCCCAAGTGGCGCTCGATCTTGGCTGCGGTGGGGGCCATGTCGCCTATGCGCTCGCTCGCCATGCCCGCCGGGTCATAGCGACTGATTTGTCCTCCGAGATGTTGGCGGCGGTGGCGCGGACTGCGCGGGAAAAAGGATTGAGCAATATCGAGACCGCTCAAGCCCCGGCCGAGCATCTTCCGTTTGAGGATGAGACGTTCGACTTGGCCGCGAGCCGATTCTCTACCCATCACTGGCAAGACTTCGACGCCGGCCTTCGGGAAGCGCGCCGTACGCTGAAACGGGGCGGTCGAGCGGCGTTCGTCGATGTCTATGCTCCGCGCCCGGCTTTGTTCGACACGCATCTGCAGGCGATCGAATTGCTGCGCGACCATTCCCATGTTCGCGACTACACGAGCGCGCAATGGCTGGACACGCTCGGCCGCTCTGGCTTCGCCGTCGACGTTTGCCGCACCTGGCGACTCAGGATGGATTTTCCCGTGTGGATTGCGCGCATGCAAACGCCGGACGTGAATGTGAAGGCGATCCGGGCTCTCCAGATCGCCGCCTCAACGGAGACCAAGGCCCATTTCGCCATCGAGCCCGACGGCTCGTTCTCTCTCGACATGCTGATGGTCGAGGCGTCGGCGGCGTGAACGCAATTCCCTACGCCCGTTGGCTCGGCGCCTTCCGGCGCTACCTCCGGAACTCTGGCTTCAGCGCGGCATAAAGCGCGGTGAAGCGTTCGCGCTGTCGCGCGAAGAGGTCCGCGAGCTTCGGGTCCGGCTCGGTGACGTCGGCGATCTCCGGCTTTATACAGACGGTCTCCGGCGGCTCGCTTGTTGCGGCCATACGCGCGAGACGCGCGGCGCCGTAGGCGGGGCCCGTTTCGCCGCCCTTCATGCGCACGATTGTAAAGCCGGTCGCGGCGGCGATCATCCGCGTCCAGAGCAAACTCTTCGCGCCGCCGCCAATGAGGCTAACGCGCTCAATTTCGACGCCGGCCAGGCCAAGACAATCGCGCGCCTCCACAAGCGTCAGCGCGACCCCCTCCATCACGGCGCGGGCGACGTCGGCCCGCGAGGTGGTCTCGCTCAGGCCGAACAGCACGCCACGCGCGTAGGGGTCGTCGAGCGGGGTCCGCTCGCCGCTGAGATAGGGCAGAAAGAGAAGCGCGCCGGGTCCCCGACAGTCAGCCGTCGCCGCGCGCTCCAGTTCGTCCGGTGTGGCGCCGAGAAGCCGCCCAGTGAAAGCCAGCGCGCCGGCGCCGTTGAGCATCGCCGCCATCGCATACCAACGGTTTGGCAGCGCGTGAGCGAACGCGTGCACGAGTTTCTCCGGCGCGCTCATATAGCGGTCGGTCGCGACGATGAGCTGCGTCGCGGTGCCGAGGGAGATGAAGGCTTCGCCCGGCGCGATGGCGCCCAAACCCACGGCGCCCACGGCTGCGTCGCCGCCCCCGGCCGCGAGCAACACGCCGCGCGGCAGGCCAAGCGCATCCGCCGCTTCGCGCCGGATCCGGCCGACCGGCGCCGATCCTTCGAACAAAGGGGGGGCCCATGCGGGATCCGCGTCGCAGGCGTCGAACGCCTGTCGAGACCAGTCTCGCCGGGCCTCATCGAGAAGCCAGGTCCCCGCCGCGTCGCTCATGTCCGAGCCCCGTTCGCCGCTCAGCGTCAGACGCAGATAATCCTTTGGCGACAGAAGCGAATTAACGAGACGGCGGGCGTCGGGCTCGTTCCGCGCGATCCATTTGAGCTTCGGCCCGGTGAAACTCGGCATCGGCTTCACGCCGACGATTCGGGCCAGGTTGGGGTAGTCGCGCGCCAGTTCGTCCGCCTCGAGAAGAGCGCGTCCGTCGTTGTGCAGGATCGCCGGGCGGATCGGCTTGTCGGCGCGATCAAGGAGCACCGCGCCGTGCATCTGGCCCGAGAAGCCGACGGCTTTCACCGCGCTTAGCGCGGCGCCCGCGATATTTCTGAGGTCGGCGATCGCGCCGGCCATCGCGTTCGCCCAGTCGTCAGGATTCTGCTCCGACCAACCGACGCGCGGGCGGTCGGGCGAATAGGACCGGGCTGCGTTCGCGACCGGTTCCCCGCTCTCGTTGGTCAGAAGCGCCTTAAGCCCAGAGGTTCCGCAGTCGAGCCCGAGATACATGCGCCTGCATTGTGCGCCACGCCCCGAGCGCTCACAAGCGAGAGGGCGCGATCAGTCGCGAAGTTGGCCAGGCGCGCTCATGGCGCCGATCAGTGCCGCAAAGCCTTGCGGGGGGGCGTGGATGGGGCGGCTGCAAGCCAGCTCCAATCGGGGTCAGCGTCGTCTTCTTCCAATTCGACGCCGCGCTCGAGAATGTATCTCAGACCGGAAAGGATCGGCTGGTCGGCGCCGCGGGTCGCTTCCCCAACCCCCTTCCAGTCGCGTTCACCGGCTCGACGCGAGAAGCGGCGAACGAGGCCGGCGGCGAACAGGCCGCTCGAGAGGTTTCGCTTCGCCGCATCGCGCGAAACGCGTTGGGCGAAATCGCCTCCTATCGAGGCGACCGCAGCGCGCGCGACGTGCGGATTGGAGCAGGTCCGAAGGATCTCGCGGACGATCACTGGCAGCCTCCTTCTCGCGTAGTCGTGGCGCATCTTATGCCAAGCGAATTTGTTCTCAACGTGTCATTGCTCTAAAAAATACTTTTGGCTCGCAAAGGTCAACGTTTAGACAGCGCGATGTCAAGGAATTGTCATATTACCGGCTGTGCGTTGCAGCATAAGAACTGGACTTTTGTTCTCACATCACGACAATCGTTCCCGATATTTGCTTAGCGCAACCTCGGTTGCTTAATAGAGAGATTTTTAATTACCTGTAATTGCCAGAGTTGATGTGCTGTTAAGAGCGCTGAGGACCTTAGCGGCGTCTAGCCTGCGGCGCCGTTCGCATTCCACGCTGGATTGAAATACGTGATCAGGCGCGTCGAAATCGCATCAGTTCGGACCAGCGCAGAACGGAGAGAATGGAATGCGCGTTCTGGTCCTATTCGCCCATCCCGTCGAGACGAGTTTCGGCGCCAGCCTGCATGCGACGGTCGTCGAGACCTTGCGCGCACGGGGACATGGGGTCGACGATTGCGACCTCAACGCCGAAGGGTTCGATCCGGTGATGACCCGACAGGACCGCATCGACTATTACGATGTCCCGGGGAATCGAGGCCGCGTCGGTCCTTATGTCGACCGCCTGCTCAAATCCGACGCGCTGGTTTTTTCCTTTCCTGTCTGGAACATGGGCTTTCCCGCGATCCTCAAAGGCTTCGTCGACAAAGTGTTCCTGCCGGGCGTCAGCTTCAATTTGAAGGACGACGGCTCGTATGTCCCTAGTCTGCACAACATCAAGCGGCTCGGTGTGGTTTGCACGTACGGCGGGAGGCGTTGGACGACCTTTCTGATGGGCGACCCGCCCCGCCGGTTCCTCGAACGCTCAATGCGCCTGAATTGCGCGCCGGGCGCGCGCTGCGACTACCTCGCGCATTATGACATGGATCACACCACGCTCGCCCGCCGAATCCGTTTCCTCAAATCGGTTGAACGGAGATTTTCGACCTGGTGAGCCACGGCGCGAGATAGACGCCAGCATGAATGGTTCCCGCTCCCTCGACCACGGGTGGTGTCGGGGCCGCAGGCCGTCAGCGGGGCGAGCACGGTCGAATAGCTCCTCGTTCATGCCTCTTGACACGCAAGCCGCCGTCGGCGCCAGATTCTCGCCACCAATGGCGGAGCAACTCCTGCATGGCGCGCAAGCTACGCGTGGGCTTTGTCGGCCTTGGGCGAGTCTTTGATCTCAATGTGCGCGGCTACGTCGATCATCCGGAGGCCGAGGTTTCCGCGCTATGCGAAGCAGACCCCGCAATCCTCGCCCGTCGGGCGGCCGAACATCCCGGCGCCCACGCGACGCGCGACTTTGAGGACCTTTTACGCTCCGAGCTCGACCTGATCGAAATCCTGACGCCGCATCCGATGCACGAGGCGATGACTGTGTCGGCGCTGGCCGCCGGCTCACATGTCAGCGTGCAGAAGCCGATGGCGATGACCCTCCCCGAATGCGATCGCATGATCGAAGCCGCCATCGCGAGCGGCCGGCGTCTAAAGGTGTTCGAGAACTTTGTTTTCTATCCGCCGCTGGTCAGAGCCCGCGAATTGCTCCGGGAAGGCGCGATCGGCAGGCCGTTGCATTTCCGAATGAAGGTGGTGATGGCCGACCGCGCGCAGGCGTGGCGCGTGTCGGACGCGGCGAGTCGGTGGCGCCATGCGCTTGCCGCGGAGGGCCGCGGCGGCCCGATCGTGTTCGACCACGGCCACCATATGATGGCGGTGGCCCTGTGGCTCTTCGGAGAGGTGCGCGACGGGTTCGCTTGCATCGAGCGCACCGAGACTCCAGTCGGCGTCTATGATGCGCCTGCCACCCTGATGTGGCGCCATGCCAACCCGCCGGTGCACGGAATGTGGGACGTTTCGTTGGCGCTGAAAATGACTCTGCGGACTGACTACTATGCCGACGCCGAGCGGTTCGAAATCCAAGGCGAGGAAGGCATAATCCAAGTCACCCGCTGCTCGGACCGCATGCTGGACGAACCCGCGCTCACGCTCTACCGGGGCGGCGAAGTACGCGCCTTCCACAACCTCAACACCGACTGGGGCGCGAGCTTCGCCTTGTCCACGCGCCACTTCCTCGACGTGCTTGCAGGAAGGGAACCGGAAGAGGCGCTTACCGCCGAGGACGGTCGGCGTGTCATCGCTCTCTATGATCTCTTCCAGCGCAGCAATGCCGAGCGACGCGCGGTGGCGGGATAGCGGCGTTCATGACAAGCCCAGTTTGTCGTTTCTACGGTCACGACCGCTTCAGGGCCAGCTTCAAGCCGATCGCCACAGAGAACGCGGGCGCCAGCTGTCGCCAAAATTTGCGCAAGGATGGCTCTCATGGCGTTAGGGATTCCGGCGAATTCCCGACTGAGCCCTTCCTGTTGTTGCGGCGTCCTCGGAAGCTCATGAGCTCGTTGCCTCATGGTAGGTCCCGCACGGCGCGAACATCAGCGCCGCTGGCGACCCGCGAGCGCATCTCGGGCGGAGGCGCGGATACAACCTCGCGCGGGAATGCGATTCAAATAAAAGCGAGTAAACGCCAATAAACGCGCCTAAACGCAAATAAATTTGCTTTCTTTTACTAACGTTTATTTTTTCAAAATCTGGACTTTTCAATGGGTTACAGCCGATTCAAACAAAAAAATTCCTTCGCAATCGAGCAAACACGTCCTGGTTGCAAAAAGCGACGCCGCGACGCCATTGCTTGCGTCGTTGGGCCGGTTGCGGGAGTTTGTCGCGATCAAGTTCGTCATCAGCGAGGATCATAGTCCATGTTTCTGTTCTGCGCAAGAAAATGTCTATATAGTTTTGAATTTTCGCAGTCTGCGCCTGACTGAGCGGAGCTTCAGTGCTCGCCCACGCCGATCCGCTTTTCCAGCAATTCGTAGAGCGCGTTGTGGGCGGCGAAAGTCTGTTCGAGCGCCGCGACGCTGACCCGCTCGGCGCCCTGAGTGAGCAGCCAGCCGGATAGCTCGGCCACTTTGTCGCGCGCGCAATGCAACGCGACGAATCCGTGCGGATCGACGTCCTCGCCAGTCGCCGAAACCGCGCCGAAGCGCTCGCCGGCCGTCTCGACCACGACATGCGCCGGACTCGGCAGCCGCGCGCGGACTTCGCGTGTTTTCAGCGCCTCCTCGCTCGCCGCGATGCGGGCAAGGATGTCGCGCGCGGCTTGCCTCGCGTTCGCCCCCCAGGGCGCAGTCAACGAGGCGATCAGCGTCGCCTGCGAGCGCAAGATTGTTCCGTCGTCCAGGGTCTTCAGCGCATTGGCGGCGAGAGTCGCGCCGGTGGTCGTGATATCGACGATGAGCTCCGCCGCGCCCGAAGCGGGGGCGCCTTCGGTTGCGCCGAGGCTCTCGACAATGCGGTAGTCGGCGATTCCATGCTCCGCGAAAAAGCGGCGGGTGAGATTGACGTATTTGGTCGCGACCCGCATGCGTTCGCCGCGCTTGGCGCGATAGGCTGAAGCGACGTCGTCGAGATCGGCCATGGTGCGCACGTCGATCCAGGCTTTGGGCGCCGCGACCACGACATTGGCGTGGCCGAAGCCGAGCGGGCTTAAAAGCTCGAGCCGCGCCTCGACGTCCGGAACTTTCTCGCGCAGCAGATCCTCGCCGGCGACGCCGAAATGCGCGGCTGCCCGCGGCAAGCTGGCCGACGATCTCGGCCGAAGAGACATAAGCGACCTCGACGCCCGGCAGCCCGGCGATGGCGCCGCGATAGTCGCGCGCCCCCCGTCCCTGCACGAGTTCGAGCCCGGCGCGGGCGAAGAAAGCGTGGGCTGCCTCCTGCAATCGCCCCTTGGAGGGGACGGCGAGGACGAACGGGCCCTCGGCGCCATTGCCGAGCGGCCATCAGCGCTCTCCCCCGTTCATGAGCCGGTCGAGATTGATCGCCGCGCCGACGGCGGGAATGTCCTCATTCGCGCCGAGGCGCCTGGCAAGCCCGTCGTAACGTCCACCGGCGAGCGCGGTCTTCGCGCCGGAGACATGGGAGATCGTGGGCCTCGAACACGAAGCCCGTGTAATAATCAAAATCGCGCACGAAGGCGGCGCTGAACCGGGTCGCCTCGATCGCGACGCCGCGGGCGGCGATGAAGCCATTGCGCCGCTCGAACGCGTCGAGCGCGGCGCCTAAATCCAGGCTGGCCGAATGGGCCAAGCGCCGAATCTCGACAGCCGCCTGGTCGGGATCGCCGGAAATCGCCAAGAAGGCGTCGAGCACCGTCCCGCTTCTCCGCCTCGATCGGCGGCCCCGAGCGAAGCGACGCCTGTTCCAGAAAGCGGTCCGCAATCTCGCCGGCGCTCCGACCACCGACCGCGTCGATGCCGGCGATCGCCAGTAGGTCCTCGACCAGCGCCTTGGCGCCGGCGTGATCGGCGCTCTCCAGCGCCGCCAGCACCCCGGGTTGGGCCAGCGCGCTCTGGCTCGGGCGGGCGAAAATGGCTTCGAGGGTCCGCCCTCGTGCGACGCCGCGACGCAGACGCCTTCGCCATGGCTCCGGAATTTTCAGCGAATCAAGGACAGCGTCGAACAGGCCGGCGTCGCCGAGCCGCGCCATGAGCGCTCCGCCCCCGGCCGCCGTCGCCGCCTCCATGGCGAGCGAGAACACCTCCGCGTCGGCCGCTTCGACGTCACGTCGTCCGAAGCTTTCGAGCCCGGTCTGCGTCTGCTCGCCGCCTTGGCCGGCGCGAGCGCGGAAAACCGGGCCGAGATAGGAATATTCGGCAATGTCTCCCGCCTTCTCCGAACTGAGGTACGCGCGACACACGGGAATCGTATATTCCGGCCTGAGGCACAGCTCCTCGCCCGCAGCGTCGGACGTGAGGAACAGCCGACGGCGGACCTCCTCGCCCGACATGTCGAGAAAGATCGCCGCCGGATGCAGGATCGGCGGCTCGGTGCGCTCGAACCCGGCGGCAAGCAGACAATCGAGCGCGCGTTCGCCGGCCGTACGCGGCGCTTGGCTGGCGGCGTCGCGGCTTTGCGGACCTTGGCTCTCGGAATCGACCAGAATCACCGGACGGCCCTCATGGGTCTTTGGCCCCCTTTAACAAAGGCGAGGCGGGCGCGCAGCCCCTAATCCTCAGCCAAGGTGAACGCTCTCTAAGCGCCGCGCCCCAGTTGCCGCCGCAGCGCGGCCATGGTCGGATGACAAAGGAGCGCCGCCGAATCAGCCTCGGGGCCATCGAACCTGCAATGAAGCCTGCGTCCGCATTGCGCCTGTTGCATTGGGTCGTTCTCGCCTTGGTCCTCTTGGGCTTTGGACGCGCCTGGGCGCAGGAAACCCACCGGCTCGACCTCGACCAGACACGCGCGACGCTCACCGCCACCGAGACGTCGCTCAGGGATAAGAACCTCGACGACGCGGGCTTGCAGCGCCTGCGGGCTCAGAGCGATGCGCTCGCGCTCGCCTTGCAGGGAGCGGTCGCCGACCTGACCCCCCGCCTCGCAGCCTCGACACAGCGGCTCACTGAACTCACGCCCAAAGCCGGTGAAACCGCGCCCACGACGGACGTAGCGGCCAAGGAACTCGACACCGAGAAAAAGCGGCACGACCGGCTCGACGCCAACCTGCGCGCCGCGCGCGCCATGGTGCTGGAAGCCGACGATCTGAGCACCCGCATCAGCGCGGCGCGGCGCCAATTGTTCGCGCAGCGAACGTTCGCCCGCTCGTCGAGCGTCCTCAATCCGCAGCTTTGGGCCGCCGTTGGGCGGGAAGTCCCGGTCGAGGCTGAGGAGATGCGGAGCCTGATCGGCAATTGGATCGACGCCATCCGCGAACAGCCGATGTTTGCTAAGATCGGCATGGCGGCGATTGTGATCGTGCTGGCGCTGGCTGCCGCGCCGCTCGGCTGGCTCGCCCGCCGTTTTGTCTATCGGGACCCAGCTGAAGGCGCTCCGAGCCGGTTGCGCCGCGCGCTCGCCGCCGCGGGGATATTCGTGCTCTTCGCGGCGTTGCCGCTCGCCGGCCTCGGCGTACTGGCCGGCGCGCTCGACTCCTTCAACCTTGCCGATCCGAGCATGCAGGGCCTCCTCGACGCCGCGTTTGAAGCGGCGCGGGTGCTGATCGTCGTCAATGCGCTCGGGCGCGGCGTGCTGGCCCCGGGACGTGCGGTCTGGCGGCTGATTCCGATCGGCGACCGAACGGCTGCGATCATCTATCGCCTCGCGATGACGATTGCGGCGATCTGGGCCATCGCGCGGCTGATCGAGCCGGCCGCCGACGCCGCCGCCTCGTTCAACATCGCGGTCGCCGCGCGGGGCGTGGCCGCGCTCATCGCTGCGATCGCGATCGCCTATGCGCTGCGCCAGCTCGGGTCCCCGCTGATCGGGGCACAAGGATCGCAGCAAAACGACGCCTGGACTCCGCTCAGAACGCTTGGCTGGGCTGCGGTGTTGGTCATTTTCGCCGCAGCGCTGACCGGTTACATCGCCTTCGCCACTTTCCTCGTCAACCAAGCGATTTACCTCAGCGTGCTCGGCAGCGCGCTCGCCATCGCCGATATCATCGCCCAGGACGGTATCGAAGCCATCTTCAAGCCGGACGCGCCAATCGGCGGGCGCCTCATGGCGATGGCCGGCCTGCGCCGACACGCGCTCGCGCAGATCTCCGTCATCCTGCAAGGCGTCGCCCGCGTGGTGGTGCTTGTGGTTGCGGTCGCGGCGGTCCTCAAGCCGTGGGGCGTTCAGTCGCAGGACATGCTCGGCTCGCTGCGCTCGGCCTATTTCGGCTTCTCGCTTGGCGGCGTCACCCTGTCATTGTCGTCGATGATCGGCGCCGCAATCGTATTCGCCGTCGCGGTGTTCGTCACTCGGCTGATTCAGAATTGGCTCGGCTCCCGGCTCTTGCCGCAGACGCGTCTTGACGCTGGCGCAAGCAACTCGGTGCAGACGATTTTCGGCTATCTCGGCGTGATCATCGCCATATTGCTGGCCGGGGCGCAAATCGGCGTCGACGCCCAGAAACTCGCCCTTATCGCCGGCGGCTTGTCGGTCGGCATCGGCTTCGGCCTGCAAACGATCGCCAACAATTTCGTCTCCGGCCTCATCCTGTTGTGGGAGCGCACCATTCGCGTCGGGGATTGGGTGGTGGTGGGAACCGAGCAGGGGTTCGTTCGCGCGATCAACGCCCGGGCGACCGAGATCGAAACCTTCGATCGCGGCAGTCTGATCGTTCCCAACTCCAACCTGGTCAGCGGCGTCGTCAAGAACTGGGTCCGCAACGACCGCGTCGGACGCATCATCGTCTCGATCAATGTCGCCTACGAAAGCGACCTCGATGGGATGCGCGACCTCATGATCGCCGCGGCCAAGGCGCAGGATCAGGTGCTGGCGATTCCTGCGCCGACAGTGCTGTTCGCCGAATTCGGGGACTGGGCGCTCAAGTTCAATCTCATCTGCTTCGTCGACGACATCGAGCTCGGCGAACGGACCCGGAGCGACATCAATTTCGACATTCTGCGCCGGATGCGGGAGGCGGGCGTGCGCATTGCCTACCCGGCGCTCCCGCCGGCAGACGCTGAGAAGCCGGCAACCGCTGCGAATAAGTAACGGGCGCGTTTCACGCCGCCGCCGTTCGCCCCGCCTCCCAGCCGATGATCGCCTGCTTACGCGCCAGCCCCCAATGGTAGCCGGTGAGCGCTCCCGAGCGCCCCAGTACGCGATGACAAGGCACGACGAAGGAAATTGGATTTTTCCCGACCGCGGCGCCCACCGCGCGCGCCGCCGTTGGTTTGCCAATCTTGCAAGCGATGTCCGAATAGGTGGTCGCGCGCCCCATCGGCACACTGAGCAGCGTCTCCCAGACCCGGAGTTCGAAATCCGTGCCGATCAGGACGACGCGCAACGGCGCGTCGGCCCGCCAGAGGGCGGGATCGAAGGCGCGGTTGGCGTAAGGGGCCGTCGTGCGTTCGTCCTCGACCAGGCGCGCGCGCGGCCAGCGCCGCGCCATGTCGGCGAGCGCCGCCTCGCGATTCCCGTCGTCGACGAAACCGAGACCCGCCATGCCGCGCGGCGCCGCGACCACGATCGCCTCGCCGAAGGGCGAGGCATGGAAGCCATAGGCCAGCGTCAGATCGTCGCGACGATAGTCGCCAGGGGTCAGCGCCTCGTGGGCGACGAACAGATCGTGCAGGCGGCTCGGGCCAGAAAGGCCGACGTCGTAGGCTGCGTCCAGCACGCTCGCCGAGTCGCGCAGGAGCTCCCGCGCCCGCTCGATGGTGATCGCCTGCAGGAACGCTTTTGGCGTCAAGCCCGCCCAGCGCTTGAAGACGTGCTGGAAGTGGGAAGCCGAAAGGCCGACGTGCTCAGCGATTGTCTCTATCGAGGGCTGATCGCGGTAGCGCTTCGAGATGAACTCAATCGCCCGCTTGACGGTGGCGTAATCCGCGCCGGCAGGCGGAGCGCTGGGAATATCGAGCATGACGTTCGTAGAATCCTTTCGGCGGCTGAGATCGCCAGAGCCGATAATTGTGATTTAGCCGCTCTGGGGGCCCGCGCCCACCCGAAAACGACGGCGGGCCCGGACCTCGCCCGCGCCCGCTCAGACGGTCAGGGGCGTGGCCCTCATTCCGGCCAATCCGAATAATTCGCGGAAGAACGCGCGGGACGGCGCGATTCAATCACCTCCCGTCGCCGCGGCGGCGACGGCTTCTTCGGCCCTCGCCACCCTTGCGCTGTCCCTCGGGACGGCCAAGACGTCGAAGAACGCGCCCCCTTCACTGTGGCTCTGAAGCTCGGCGAGCGGGAACTCATCGTTGGTCGAATTGCGCTCGCCGACATTGCGGAAGAAACGATCGTCGTACGGGCGCAGGAACGCCTCGATGTCGCCCCTGTTGATCCCGAAGCGCGCCATCTGCTCCACGACCACCTCGAAATAGAGGATTGGCCGGTCGCGCTCGATTACACGCCGAGCAGAGCGCAGAACCGAAAGCTCCATTCCCTCGACATCGATCTTGACCACCGCCGCGCGCCGGCCTTGCGCGAAACACGCGTGCGGATCGTCGAGCGCGAATGTAACCGTCGGCGCCCCGGCGGGGTCGGCGACGAAATAGGTCGCGCTCGTGTGGCGCTCGATACGGCGGGCCGCGTAACGGCCGCTCTCTCCGCCAGCGACGCCATTCAACGCGGCAGCGCGACCGATCAGATCGCGGCTCCGGAGATTCTGCCACAACAGCAGAAAGTTGTTGGGATCCGCTTCGACCGCAATGACCTTCCCGTCATCCCCCACGCCCTCTGCGAGGGGTATCGCAAACATGCCGATATGGGCGCCGATATCGTAGACCAAGTCGCCTGCGTCGATGAAATGACGCAGCATCGCAATCTCGTTGCGCGTGTGCGCCCCATATTCTGCGATCTGCTGGGTCACAAAGTCGTCCTCGAACGCCGCCAACGGACCGTACAGTCCGCAGCTGCGTGTTGATCGATCCAGTCATGGCGACGAATGCATTGCGGAATGAAATCTCAACCCCATCGACGCCTATCCATCGGCGGCCAAAGGCAACCGCCCCCGCAGCCACTCGATAACGTCCTCTGACAGACGGAGGCGCTTGTCCATGATGGCGTTGGCCTCGCCCGCTCCGCTCGAGGCCAGCCAGTGATAATGGATGTGGACGAGCGGGGTCGGAACCTCGGTGACGATGTCGTCGATGAGATGCAAGGGAAAATTGTAGCTGCCCGGCAACAGGGCTACCTCATGACCGCCGGCGGCGGCGGCCAGCGACAGCGCCGCCTGGCTTGTCCCCCAGAGCGCGCTGCCCAACTCGCCCACCATCGCCGATCCAGTTTGTAACGTGAAGACTCGGGCGCCCCAGGGTTTCAGATTCGCAGCCGTCAGATCGCGAAAAATCGCCTCGGTTCGTTCGAAGATCCCGCTGGTGCGTCGCGCAGCGAAGAGCCCGCCGTTATAGCTCGCCCTGACAAGCGCGCGATCAACCGTCGTCCGTACGATCGGCAAGCGTTCGAAGTCCACGCCAACGCAACGGCTAGCCGCGCGCCAATAGTCCTCGAACGCGTCGCCGCAGCCAGCGGTGCACATGCCCCTCACATCGACCGGGCGGGCGGCGGCGGCATCGATCCCCAGCAAGGACGTCGGCTCGCCGACAAAGAGCGTGTCGCTGTCGATCTGAACAAGGATCGGAGGGCCTGACCGGCGAGCAATGTGGGAAAGCGCATGGACCTTGAACGAAGGGCCGTATTCGGGGCAAGCGCTATCGAGATCCAGCGGAAGATATTCCGCCCCCAGTCGATCGAGCGCCGCGAGGGTCAGGCGGCAGGGACGCCGATCTCGTCTGGGCGAGACGACTGTGACGGCCGACGACGACAGCTCGCCCCCGAAACGGCGGATCGATTCGCATAAGAGCACCGCCTGCCGCTCGAGAACGCCGCTCTCAGCAAGGAGAGCGAACTCGACCCCTCGATCCATCATAGACCCCCCCCTGGGTTTGTGCGCTCGTCAGCCAGCGCGGCCCAGCCCCATTTGAGCAGCGGCAGCGCGTCGGCGGCGAAGGCGCAGAAGTCGTCGGCCAGCGTCGGGGAGGCGATCGCCGCCTCGGGGACTGGGCGCAGACAGATCATGCTCTTGAGTCGCGTTGCGGCCGCGATCTCGGGATCCTGGATCGCCTCGAAGCCGCGCGCCGCGCGCTTGAGCGAATCCTCCGCCGACAAGTCGAGCCCGGCCTTCTTGAGCCTCGCCATCATCGCCTTGAACGCCTTGGGCGCCCGCGCGGCCGCACCACGCAACCGCGCAACCTTATCGGGCTCGGGTTGGTAGAAACCGGCAGCGAAGAAACATTCCTCAGGCGACAAGTGAAAATAAAGGAGGCCGGGATCGTTCTTATTCCCAGACCGGCTCAGCACGATGCCGGAATTGGTCTTGTAAGGGTCCTTGTTGGCGGAGAAACGGACATCGCGGTGAATGCGAAAAAGGGATGATTTGCGGTCGCCCTTGATCGGGATTTTCGCTTGTCGCAGGCGCTGTGCGACATCCTCGACTAGGTCGCCCATTGGGCCTTTGACCGCGCTTTCATAAGTCTCGCGGTTGGCCTCGAACCAGTCCCGGCTCTGATGGAACTTGAGCGCCTTGAGGAACGGCAGCGCCTTGGGGCCGAAGCCTACGAACGTCATCGAAGTCCGGGATTCCTTAGACCGTCACGGGGGCCGCTTCCATGCCCACCAATCCAAACACCCGGCGATAGCGCTCGACCTCGTCCGGGCGCCCCATCACCTTGTTCGGGTTATCGGAGAGCTTGACCGCTGGTCGTCCATCCGCCTCCACGACCTTGCAGACCAACGAGATCGCTTTGAGCTGACCGTCGACGCCGGCCGGGGCGCAGCCGACGAAGTCGTTGGTCAGATTGGTGCCCCAACCGAACGACAGGTTGACCTGCCCGCGGAGCGCGCGCACGGAGGCTTCGATCGTCTCGATGTCCATTGCGTCCGACAACACGATGAGCTTGTCGCGTGGATCGCGCCCTCGTTCCTTCCACCAGGCGATAAGTTCCCGCGCCGCCGGAACCGGCGGCTTTGAGTCGGGTCGCGCGCCCTTCCAGTCCGTCACCCAGTCCGGCGCATGGTCGAGGAACGAAGTCGAGCCGAAGCAGTCGGGCAGGACGACCAGCAGGTTGCCTCCGTACATCTTCGCCCAGTCCTTCAGCACCCTGTACGGCGCCTCGAGCAACGCCTCATCGTCCTCGGCGCCCGCCGCATAGACCATCGGCAATTCGTGGGCGTTGGTGCCGATCGCCTCAAGCCCGGTGTCCAACGCGTGTTTGACGTTGGAAGTGCCGATGAAACTGGCTCCGAGACCCTCCTGCATAGCTTCGACGCACCACCGATGCCAGAGAAAGCCGTGCCGCCGGCGGGTGCCGAAATCCGACACCCGGACCGGCCCTTCCTCGTGCTCGAGGACGCGCAACCGCTCCACCTTCGACCACAGCTTTGCCTTGGCGCGGGCATAGAGCACGTCGAGATCGAAGCGGCTCATGCCACGCATCGCCGCGCGGGCCCTCAATTCGCTGATGATGGCGAGCGCGGGAATCTCCCACATCGTCGTGCCGGTCCACGGGCCGGCGAAGCGCAGCTCATACTGCCCGTCGCGCTTGGTCAGCTCGTATTCGGGCAACTGAAACGTCGCCAGCCACTCCATGAACTCAGGCTCGAAAATGTGACGGGTGCCATAAAAAGTGTTGCCCGCGAGCCAGATCAGTTCGTTCTTGGCGAGGCGCAAACTGCGTGCGTGATCCAGCTGGTCGATCAGCTCGCGCTCATCCACGATGTCTGCGAGCCTGACCGACGTGGTGCGGTTGATGAGCTGGAAGGCGACCTGGCGCTTCGGATGCATCTTCCAGATCATCTGGAGCATCAAAAGCTTGTAGAAATCGGTATCGAGCAGCGTGCGCACCGCCGGATCGATCCGAAACGTGTGATTATAGACGCGGGTTGCGATATCCGTGGCCATTGTGCGAGCTTAAGGAGGCGAAGCCCGAGCGACAAGAGCGCGGCGCTCCCGGGATCGATGAACAGATGAATATGACAGGGGCCTCCTCGGGCCCGAAATCTCAGCCTCGCGTCGGATTGTTCGTCACCTGCCTCGTCGACATCATTCGGCCGACCATTGGCTTTGCGGCGGTCAAGTTGCTCGAGGACGCCGGCTGCAAGGTGGTTGTGCCGAGTCAAACCTGCTGCGGCCAGCCCGCGTACAACGCCGGCGACCGCGAAAGCGCGAAAAGGCTCGCGCGCCAGGCGATCGACGCGTTCGAGGACTGCGACTATGTCGTCGCGCCGAGCGGCTCATGCGGCGGCATGCTGATCAAACATTATCCCGACCTGTTCGCCGGCGAGCCGGACCTCGCGCTGCGCGCCGAGCTTTTCGCCGAAAAGACGCACGAACTGATCAGCTTCCTGGTCGACGTCATGGGCGTCAAAAAGGTCGCGGCGCGCTACGAAGGAACGGTCGCCTATCATGATTCTTGCGCAGGCCTGCGCGAGCTTGGGGTCAAGGCTCAGCCGCGGCGGCTTCTAGCCGGAGTTGAAGGCCTGACGCTGGTCGAACTGACCGATGCGGAGGTCTGTTGCGGCTTTGGCGGATTGTTCGCGACCAAATACGGCGAACTCTCGAACGCAATCGTCGCGCGCAAAGCCGACGATATCCGCAGCGCTAAGGCCGACACGGTGCTCGCGGGCGATCTTGGCTGCCTGATGAACATGGCGGGCAAACTTCAGCGCGAGGGCTCAGGCGTGAAGGCGCGCCATGTCGCCGAAATTCTGGCCGGCATGGCGGACGGACCGGCGATCGGCGAACGGAAATCGGAGGCCGTCCGATGAGCGTGGTCGCGACTTCGGCCAAATTCAAGGAAAACGCGCATGAGGCGCTGACCGACGCCCGATTGCAGGGCGCGATGTCATTTTCGCGCAATTTCGTCGGTCGTCGGGCAGCGGCGGCCGCCCGGTTGCCCGAGTTCGAGGCGCTGCGCGACAGCGCCAAGGCAATCAAGGATCACACGCTCGCCCACCTCGATCTCTATCTTGAGGCCTACGAGCAGAAGGTCCGCGCGAGCGGCGGCGAGGTCCACTACGCCCAGGACGCCGAGGAAGCGCGAAAGATCATCATCGACCTCTGTAAGTCCATGGGCGCGAAGAGCGTCACCAAGGGCAAGTCGATGATCGCCGAGGAGATCAATCTCAATCATGCCCTGGAGGGGGCGGGGATCGAGCCGATCGAGACCGACCTTGGCGAGTACATCATTCAGCTGCGCGGCGAAGGCCCGTCCCACATCATCGCGCCGGCGATTCACCTTACGGCAAAAGACATCGAGCAGGAATTCCGCAAGGCGCATGGCGATCTCCTGCCCGAGCGCAGTCTTGCCGAACCGGAGCAATTGCTGGCCGAAGCGCGCCAGGTGCTGCGGGCCAAATTCCTGGCCGCCGACGTCGGCATTACGGGCGCGAACTTCCTGGTCGCTGAGACCGGAACGTCGATTATCGTCACCAACGAAGGCAACGGCGACCTGACGCAAATCCTGCCGCAGGCGCACATCGTCATCGCATCGATCGAAAAAATCGTGCCAACGCTCGAGGACGCTGCCCAGCTCTTGCGCGTGCTGGCGCGCTCGGCGACCGGCCAGGACGCCTCGGTCTATACGACGCTCTCGACCGGCCCGCGCCGGCCGGACGATCCCGACGGCCCGAGGGCCTATCATGTGGTGATTCTCGATAATGGCCGCTCGACGATGCTCGGCGGCGAGTTCGAGGAGATGCTGCGCTGCATACGCTGCGGCGCCTGTATGAACCATTGCCCGGTCTATCAGGCGGTCGGCGGCCATGCTTACGGTTGGGTCTATCCGGGACCCATGGGGGCGGTGTTGACTCCCTCGCTCATCGGCGTCGCCGAGGGCGGCCAATTGCCCAACGCCTCGACCTTTTGCGGCCGCTGCGAAGAGGTTTGCCCGGTGCGCATCCCGCTGCCGGGCATGATGCGACACTGGCGCGAGCGTGAGTTCGAACGTCGTCTGTCGCCGGCGCCGATGCGCTATGGCTTAGGGTTTTGGGCGTTTTTCGCCGGCCGTCCGGGACTGTATCGAATGGCGACGGGGCTCGCGGCGCGCGCCCTCCATCTCGCCGGCCGGAACAAGGGCCGGTTCGCTTCGCTGCCGTTCGCGGGCGGGTGGACGCGCTATCGCGATCTTGCGGCGCCGCAGGGGGCGACGTTCCAAAGCCAATGGAGAGGGCGGAGCGGAGCGGTTCGATGAGTTCCCGCGCGGCGGTCTTCGGCAGCATTCGCCGTTCGCTTGGCGTGACCGGCGGCGAAGCGACCCGTCGGTTCGAGGTCGAAACGCGCCTCAAGCAGGCGCCGCCCGGAATCGTGCCGAAACGTGGTCAGGGCGACATCCCGGCCCGGCTCGCGACTTTCAAGGCCGAGGCGGAGCGCGCCCAGGCGAGTGTCAGCGAGGTGCGGGAATGGGCGGACGCGCCGGGGGAGATCGCCCGCTATTTACGCGAAAGCAATTGCCCGGCGACGCTGCGCATGGGGGACGATCCGCGTCTGACCGACATGCCCTGGAGCGAAACGACGCTCGAAATCCTGCGCGGCCCCTCCGACGGCCATGACCTCAACGCCGTCTCGGCCGCGTTTGCGGGGATCGCCGAGACCGGAACGCTGGCGCTCGTCTCCGGCCCGGACAATCCGACAACCCTCAATTTTCTGCCCGACAACCACATTGTGCTTCTGCCGCGCGAGGCGATCGAGGCCGATTACGAAAGCGTGTTCGCCAAGCTGCGGAGCGTCTATGGCAAGGGCGGAGCGCCGCGCACGCTCAATTTCATCACCGGTCCCTCGCGGTCGGCTGATATCGAGCAGACCCTTCTCCTAGGCGCTCACGGGCCTCGACGGCTGCATATTGTCGTCGTCGGCTGACTCTGGGTCACAACCCAACGCGGCTACGGCCGGTTCGCACGAATTAACGGCATGTTAATTGCTAGCGATGTTATACCGCAGCGCGAAAACTTTTATTAGCAAATGCAATAAATGCCATAGTCTTGTCACGGTTCACGTCTAACGCTGCGTCACTGGCCTCGTTTGGACTTGGGGGTAACATGTCCATCAACTCAGCCAATCCTCGTCGTATCGCGGTCGCGGCAGGTTATGGCGCGCTTGCGATCGGGTTGCCCTACGGGGCGGCCACTTATGCGTCTCCTGAATCGTCTGCGTGGGCGCTCATGGCGCTTTGTGTATGCGGTCTTGGCTTCGCCGGCTTTCGGCGCTCGCGCGGCAACCGCCTTTCATCCGGCATCGAGTGAACGTCAAAGAGCGCCTCGGCGCTCGTGAAAGGCCGCCCATCGGGCGGCCTTTGCATTTTCGGCTCAGGCGGCGTAATGGGCGAAAAAGCAGGCGCGCGCCGCGCCAGCGCAAGCTTGGCGCCAAATTAGTAACCTTAATAGGCATAGTGAATCGGTTGCGGGTGCGTATGAGGCGCGCCCTCTTGTGTTGGGTTCTGTCGCATGACGCTGCGGGTTTTGTTTGCGGGGGCGCTCGCGGCCCTCCCTCTGCTCGTCTCGGGCGCGCTGGCGCAGATCCCGGCGACTCCGCCTGCCGTCACGATCTCCCCCGCGCCGTCAGCCAATTCGGCAAGCCCGCCCGCCTCGACGACTTCTGTCGCGCCCCCTGCGCAAATCCCGGCGAATCAGCCTGCCGCGACGACCTCTTCAGCGCCGCCTTCCGATCCCGCGTCGGCGCCGGCATCGACTCAAGGCCTCGTAAGCCCATTCATGCCCCAGGCAACGGCCCCGCCGACGGCGGGGACCGATTCTGCGCCCGGCGGTCCTCCGGCAGCCGCCGCCCCTGCTTCCGCCCAGGCCGCGGCGCCGCCCAAGCCGAAGAAAGTTGCGCCGCCTCCCCCGCCGCGCGAGACCGCGCTGAGCGACGATCCTCGCCCAACCCTTCAGCCCGACACCTTCTTCGCCACCGCCAAGGCGTCCGAGCGCTATTCGGCGATCGTCGACGCGGGCGGCTGGCCAACCGACATCGCGGCTATCGGGCCGGGAACGAAGGGTCCGGCGGTTGCTAAATTGCGTAAGCGTTTGTCAATCGAAGGTGACCTTGCCGCCGGAGAGGCCAGCGGGCTTGCCTGGGACAACGCACTCACGGGGGCGGTGAAGCGTTTTCAGGCTCGCATGGGCCTCCGCCAGACCGGCATCGTCTCCGGCGCGACGCTGAAGGCCATCAACATTCCCGCGAGGGTGCGCTTCACTCAGCTCGCCTCGAGCGCCAACCGCCTTGCGGGGCTCAATTTCTCCTTCGATGACCGCTACGTGGTGGTCAACATCCCCTCGACTTCGGTCGAGGCGGTCGAGAACGGCCGTATCGCCCACCGCTACGTCGCGATCGTCGGCGGCCCGGAGCACCCTTCTCCGGAAATCTCGGCCCATATCCAGGTCGTCAATCTCAATCCGACCTGGACTGTCCCGACCTCGATCATCAAGAAGGAAATTATTCCCCGGATGCAGCGGGATCCGGGCTACCTGACGCGCGCCAAGATCCGGATCCTCGATGGTTCGGGCAAGGAGATCAATCCGAAGTCGGTCAACTGGAGCACCGAACGGGCGGCCGATTATACGCTGCGGCAAGATTCGGGCGCGGGCAATTCGCTGGGCTCAATCCGCATCAACATGCCCAACAAGCTCGCGGTCTATATGCACGACACGCCCTCGAAAGGGCTGTTCGGCGCCGACTACCGATTCCTGAGCCACGGCTGTGTAAGAGTGCAGGGGGTTTACGATTACGCGGCGTGGTTGTTGGAAGGGACGAGCGGGCCTTCTGGCGGCTGGGACAAAGCGGCGATGCAAGGCAAGATCAAGGAAGGCGCGCCCTACGACATAAAGCTCGCCAAGGCGGTGCCGGTGATCTGGGTCTATCTGACCGGCTGGTCGAATGGCGACGGGCCCGCCAACTTCCGCGACGACGTCTACAATGTCGACACTGTCGGCGAAGCGCAGGTGAGCGCGCAGGCTGCGCCGGTCCGGTAAGCCAGTCAGCGGCGTTCGGGCGGAACGCCCATCACCTTGCGAACAAATTGAGCGATCTCCTCGCGACTGCAGGACAGTCCCACGCGCTTTGTCGTTGCGGGCCGCTTGGCCAGCGACAGCCCAGGCCGCCACTCGAGCGCTGGCCGAATCGGCCGTGGGACGAAGCCGCCTCCGCAATTGGGGCAGACATTGCTCAGATGCCTCTCGACGCAATCAGCGCAGAAGGTGCACTCATACGTGCAGATGCGCGCCTCAAGCGAAGCGGGCGCTAGATCCCGATCGCAATATTCGCAATTCGGCCGAAGTTCGAGCGCCATGTCCTTTCCCCCAAGACAAGGCCTCGAAGCGTGGACCTGCCTCTCGTGGAACGCAAACTGTCGCCGGCGGGCATGTCCCAGGCTCTCCGGCCGTTACAAAATCGCGTCGATCCGTTCGGCGAATTGCACGCCGTTGCCGAGCGCGGCGGGATGATGGGCAATCGCGGCGGCCGGCTGCATCGCGACGATCAGAGGCTGAGCGGCAGCCGCTGGAAAAACAAGCACTGGCTCATTTGCGTCTGCGAATTCAAGGGCCGGCGCCGCGACGTCTGGGGCCGGTACTATACGGAGCTCTTTTTCCTCGACGAGCCGACCGCGCTCGCCGCCGGCCACCGCCCGTGCTTCGAGTGCAGCAGGCAAGCGGCGAAGGCCTTTATCGCCGCGTTTCCGGGCGCTCCGAGCCACGTGGGGGCAATGGACGACGCGCTCCACCGCGAGCGGGTCGAGAACCGGCGCAAACGCCTGTCGCGAGCGCGGCTTGGCGGTCTGCCGGACGGCGCGATGATCGCGCGCGACGGGCGCGCTTTTGCTGTGCGCTCAAGTGCGCTTTTACCCTGGAGTTTCGCCGGCTATGGCGCGCCGGCTTCGCTTGCGCCCGACGCAATCGTCGATGTCTTGACCCCGCCCTCGACCGTCGCAGCGCTCAAGGCGGGGTATAAGCCGCTTTGGCTTGAGTTGCTTAAGGCGTCGCATTGATTCCTCCTCAACGCGACTTAGGTGGCGTCTCTAAAGCAACCAGTGGTTTCCGAAGGATAGATTGATGACGCGCGCCCTGCTCGTCGCTCTGGCAGTCTTGGCGGCGTCTGCGCCGTCGGCGATCGCAAGCGAACTGACCGGAATATGGACGCGGGACGACGGGTCCGCCAAGCTTCGCTTCTCGGCTTGCGGAGGCAGTACGATGTGCGGCTTTCTCGCGTGGAAGAAGGAATCGGGCGGCGCCGCCAAGATTGGTCAAAAACTGTTTTCCGATATGAAGCCGAGCGGCGAAGATTCCTGGGCCGGCGCGGCGTTCAATCCCGAGGACGGCAAGCGCTACACGGCGAAGCTGACTCTCTCTGGCGATCATCTGGTTACGGCCGGTTGCGTGCTCGGCGGCCTCATCTGCCAGTCGTTCGACTGGACCCGCACTCGGGCCCGGGCCCCGTGAGTGACCGCCAACCGTCGAGGTCGAGCTGAAAATGTGCTGCGCTATGATTCGCCGCGACTACGCAGGAAGGTCTCGAAGGCCCTGAGCGTCGTAGCGGAGACATAATGCTCGATGCCTTCTGCGTCAGCCTCCGCCGCCTCTCGCGGCGCGCCAACGGCGATCAGCAGATCGACCACCAGCCGGTGGCGCTCACGCGCGCTTTTCGCCATCGCCGCGCCCGCTTCCGTCAGAAAGACGCCGCGATAGGGCTTGGCTCTCGCCAACCCCTCGCGCTTCAAGCGGGCGATGGTCTTGCTGGCGGTCGGATGGGCGACGCCCATGCGCCGCGCGATGTCGGTCGTGCGCGCTTCGCCATTGGCGGCGATCAGGTCCGCGATCAGTTCAGTGTAGTCCTCGAGCAGCGAGGCCGAGCGGGCTGAGCGCGCCTTGCTGAACCGGTCGGCTTGCGCGGGCTCGGCCGCCAGCCCGGGAGGCCCGGGCGGCGGCTCTTTGCCGCGCTTCGTGGTCGCCAATCGCCCTCGCTCGCCCCGCCATGCGGCGGTGTCGCCCCTCGTTTCATTGTGCAGCCTCGGCTGCAAAATGCAACCGGGTTTCGGCGGCTAGCGTTTTATCCAGCCTTTGCGCTCATTTGCAGCCTATTGACTATGACGTAGCAAAGGGTACATTATGCAGACATGGCGGAAGCACCAGAGATGAGGCGATGAGCGACGCAGTCGCGCGTGTGGGCTTGGGGCTCACGGACCGGACCGTCACTGACATCCGCAACGCCTTGGCCGGCCGGAGGCAGTGGCGGAGCCCGTTCCTGTTCGCAGGTCCGGCGGTGGTCGCCTCGATCGCCTATATGGACCCCGGCAACTTCGCCACCAACATCGGAGCCGGGGCTCGATACGGCTACGCCCTCTTGTGGGTGGTGCTGACGGCGAGCATCGCCGCGATGCTGTTCCAGTCGCTGTCGGCCAAGCTTGGCATCGTCACCGGGCGCAATCTGGCCGAGCTGTGTCGCGAGCATTTCCCGAAACCGGTGGTGTGGGCTTTATGGATCGTCAGCGAGATCGCAGCGATGGCGACGGACCTCGCCGAATTTCTGGGCGGCGCGATCGGCCTTTCGCTCTTGCTGCATATCCCGCTGCTCGCCGGCATGGGCGTCACGGGCGTCCTCACCTACGGCATCCTGATGTTCGAAGGCCGCGGGTTTCGCCCGACCGAACTGATCATCGGCGCGCTCGTCGCCGCGATCGCCCTTTGTTATCTCGTCGAGATGGTCATCGCTCCGGTTGATTGGGCGGCGGCGGGGCTCAGCAGCGTGGTTCCGCGATTGCCCGACGCCGGCGCGGTGACGCTCGCGGTCGGCATTGTCGGCGCGACCATCATGCCGCACGCGATCTTCCTGCATTCCGGGCTCACCCAGAACCGGGCGCCGGGGCGCAACGACCGCGAGCGGCGGCTCCTGGTGCGGTACTCGAACATCGAGGTCCTCGTCGCGCTCGGGATCGCCGGCCTCGTCAATATGGCGATGGTCATCATGGCGGCGAGCGCGTTCCATGCCAGCCACAGCGGCGTCGGCGGGATCGAGACCGCTTATAAGACGCTGACGCCGCTGCTCGGCCCCGCCGCGGCGGGCGCGTTTCTGACGGCGCTGCTTGCCTCCGGACTGTCGAGCTCCGTGGTCGGCACGATGGCCGGCCAGATGATTATGCAGGGCTTCGTCGGCTTCCGCATTCCGATCATCGTCCGCCGGCTGGTGACGATGATTCCGGCGTTCATCGTCGTGTGGCTCGGCGTCAATTCGACCCATGCTCTTGTCATGAGCCAGGTGGTGCTCAGCATCGCCCTGCCCGCCCCGGTCATCGCGCTCCTCATCTTCACGAGCCGCAAGGACATTATGGGCGCTTTCGCCAACAGCCGCCTGACCAACGTGGCCGCGTCCTTCGCGGCGCTGGTGATTCTGATCTTGAACGGCGTTCTTTTGCTTCAGGCGTCCGGCGTCGCGATACCTGGCTTGCCAAGCGGCTGACGGCTCGCCGCGAGCTCAGCGCGCAACGCCTGATTTTCGGCTTCAAGCGCTTCGAGCCGCGCGCGCAGCGGTGCGAGCGCAGGGCCGAGTTCGGCTTCGCTGAATCGCGGAATGATGTGCTGCGGGCAGTTCCAGTCGAAGGCCTCGAGATGGATGACGAGGCCGCGCTCGACCTTCGCCTTGTAGTCGGACAGCGTGAGCTTCGCCGCCAGCTCCGGATCGGCGGTGAGGTCTCTTGCCTCCACATGCGCGTAAAGCTTGAGGCGGCGGCGGCGGGGGTAGTCCATCAGGATCAGCGCGGCGCGGTCATTTGTCGCGAGATTGCCGGCGCTGATGTATTGGCGGTTGCCGCGGAAGTCGGGGATCGCCAGTGTCTTCTCGTCGAGAATGCGGATGAAGCCGGGCGGGCCGCCGCGGTGTTGCACGTAGGGCCAGCCGCTCTCCGAGATGGTCGCCATGTAGAGACTGTCGCGCTCGGCGATGAACGCGGCTTCGGCTTGAGTGAAGCGGTCGAACGCGCGGTCGCCGCTGAAGTTCGTCCAGAATTCGCCGCTGCCGTTGGCCTCTTGCGCGGCGCGCACGCCCTTCGTCGAGGCGATGTCGAGAAACCCATAAGGCACGCATTGTCCTCCCCGGATTCTGGCCGGACCTTGTCCCTGATGAACAAATAGTTGGTTTCAGCCAGTTCAATAATCTGGCATAATTGGAAGACAATCTCTCAGTTGCTGGAATATGGATCGCCTCGAAGCCATGTCCCTTCTAGTCGCCGTTGCGGAGGCGGGCAGCCTCTCAGCCGCTGGCCGCAAACTCGGCGTGCCGCTGCCGACGGTTAGCCGCAAGATTTCTGACCTGGAAGCGCATCTGAACACGCGGCTCCTGACACGGTCGACCCGCAAGCTGGCTCTGACCGAATCGGGCGCGGCTTATCTCGCCGCGGCCAGACGCATCCTCGATGAAGTGAGCGAGGCCGAGCGCGCGGCGTCGGGGGAACATGCCGCCCCGCGAGGGGACCTCGTCATAACGGCGCCGGTCGTCTTTGGCCGGCTGCACGTCCTGCCCGTCATTGCCGAGTTTCTTAGCCAATGGCCTGAGATCAACGTCCGGCTTGTCCTCGCCGACCGCAATCTTCACCTCATCGACGATCACGTCGACATCGCGGTGCGCATCGGCGCGCTTGTGGACAGCGCGTTGGTTGCGACTCAGGTCGGGGCGGTGCGCAGCGTGGTTTGCGGCAGTCCCGCCTATTTCGTCGCGCACGGCGTGCCGAAAAGTCCGGAAGACGTGTCGGCGCTGAGTGCGGTGACGTTCGATCCGCTTTCGTCGTCGCAGCACTGGATCTTCCGCGACCCCAAGTCGAAACGCGAACTCCGCGCGCCGGTGCGCTCACGCCTTTCCGTCAACACCGCGGAAGCGGCGATCGACGGAGCGGCCGCCGGCCTTGGCGTCACGCGCGTCCTCTCCTATCAGGCGGCGCAAGCGGTCTTGGACGGTCGAATTCAGATTGTGCTTGCCGAGTATGAGCCAGCGCCCTCGCCGGTCAGCCTCATCCACGCCGGCCATGAACTGACGCCGCTCAAGGTGCGCATGCTCCTGGATTTCGCCGCGCCTCGATTGAGAGCGCGGTTGGCGTAAGGCCTATTGGCGAACTCGGAGACGGCGGAGCAGGTGGAGTCGCTTTAGCGCTGACGCTCATTGAAAGGGGTTTGCCAATTTGACTCCCGAACCCTCAAAATCGGCAACGTTGCGGGTCACGAGGGTCAGATCGTTGACGAGCGCGATGGCGGCGATTTGCTTGTCGAGCGCGTGGGCTGGGTCTGGGACGCGCAGATGGCCCCAGACCTGCGCGGCGTACGCGTCGAAGGCAAGAATGCGCTCGCCAAACGATTCGACGATGTTCGCGAGCCAAGCTTCGAGAAGCCGAGTTTGTTCGGCTTCGCCGCGGCGGCGGATGAGTTCCACGCCACGGCGCAACTCGCCCACCGAAATAGCGGAAAGAAACACCGGCTCGCCCGAGGCGGCGACCGTCTCGAAAAAGGCGACGACGCTGCGATTCACCCCGGCGCGCTTGCGCGCCTCGCTAATCACATTGGTGTCAATCAAATACATGAGGCTCGCTCCCGGTCGCCTCGACCCGCTCGAAATCGGCGTCGACGCCGACGTCAGGCATCGAGGCCAGAACCTCGGCGAGGGTCCGGCGGCGAGGGCGCGCGAGCGCGGCCTTGAGGATCGCGCGATGTTCCGCTTCCGCGCTCCAGCCATGCGCCCCGGCGCGCTCCTTGAGCGCCCGAACGATCTCGTCATCAACTCCACGCACCAGCAGATCAGGCATATTCACAGCTCCAATCCCGATGCTATCAATGATAGCATCGGGACAAGCCGACGACAAGACCCAATGCGTCTCTGCGCCGGGTCGCGCCCGGGCCAAACGCCGGCGATTTTTGAGGGCGGAACTAAACGGGGTCTCAAGTGACTGAAAACATTGGGGGGCGCCGGTAAAATGACGGCTAGGCCAGGCAAGCGGTCGAGCCCGCTCTCCGGAGACGGCATCGAGCGCGCCTATTCCGTGCGCCAGAGCGTTCTTACCGGCGGCCAAAAAGCCAGACGGCCGCCTATTGCGCGGCCTGGATGTTGGGGAAGGCGATCTCGATCAGCGTGCCTTGCTCGCGCCGGCTCTTGATCGAGAATTCAGCCTTGTTGGCTTCCACCAGCGCCTTGGTCAGCGGCAGCCCGAGACCGGCCCCGCCTTTGGCCCCGGCCTTGCCAACCTGACTGAACGGCGTGAGCGCGAGACCCACTTCATTCTCGTTCATCCCAACGCCGGTGTCGCGCACGCGGATCACGGCCTGACCGGCGGCGTCGACGGCGGTCGAGACGATCACCTGGCCGCCCGGCTCGTTGAACTTCACCGCGTTCGACATCAGGTTCAGCAGGATCTGCTTGAGCGAGCGCTCGTCGACCATCACGCGGGGCAGGTGGTCGTGGAGCGAGACGCGCATGATGACTTGCTCGCGCGCCGCCTGCGGCTGCATCAACGACACGCATTCGCGAATGACGCTGTTGGCGTCGACGGAGGCGAAAGCGAGCTCGAGCTTGCCCGCTTCGATCTTGCTGAGATCGAGCAGGTCGTCGGCGAGGCTCATCACATGGGCGCCGGAAGCGTGGATGTCCTTGAGATAGTCCTTGTAACGGTCATTGCCGATCGGGCCGAAGCGCTCCTCCAGCATCACTTCGGAAAAGCCCAGAATTGCGTGCAAGGGCGTGCGGATCTCGTGGCTGACCTGGGCGAGAAAATCGGTCTTGGCGGCGCTGGCCGCCTCGGCGGCTTCGCGAGCGGCGATGAGGCGCCGTTCCGCCTCGCGCTCGCGGCCGAGGTCGCGCACGAGAGCGCAAAATTGCGGCGCCTCGCTGAGACCGATCCGCGCCAGGATCAGCGCCAACGGAATCGAAGCGCCGCTGCGATCACGCCCGACGACCTGCAGCGGGCGAGAGGCCGCCTCGGTTTCGCCGCCACGGCTCAGGCTTTCGAGCCTTGCTGTGGTCTCGGGATGGCTCTGCGGCGCGAGCAGCATCAAGAGGCTCTCGCCGGCGATCTCGTTTTGATGGTAGCCGAACAGGCGCTCGGCGGGTTCGTTCAGCGACAGGATGCGGCCGGCCGAATTGAGCGTGACGGCGCCGTCGCTCGCCCGGTCGAGCATGGCCTGAAGGTCGCCGCTGGCCAGACCGGTGCGCGTCGCCTCGCTTTCCGCGACGCGCATTCTCGCCCTTAGCTCTGCTTCCAGCGAGCGGCGCAGCGCGATCAGCGTCGCCGGCGCGCCGTCCCAGCCGATCACCTGCGCGTGGCCGTCCACCGACAAGATTTGCCCGTCCGCCCTCACGATCGCGACGGCGCCGACGTCTTCGGCCGTCATCGCTTGTGGATCGCGGTCGCGGAACATCCCGGAGATCGCATTCGCCGCCTGAAATTCTGCGAAATCGCGATAGCCAATGAGTTCGAGCAGCGTGCGATTGGCGTAGAGCGCGCGACCGTCGCGGGTGACCAGAGCGCCGACCGGAAGACGGTCCAGAACCGCGCCGGCGTTCCGCCGAACCTCATCCCCGTCGGCGCCGCGGGCGCCCGCAGCATCGCCTTGGCCGTCCTTCAGCGGCTCATCGCGGGGCTCGACCGCGACCTCCCGTCGATTGTCCGCGGCCGTCCGTTGGTCGGAGGGCTCGTCGCGCGAGGCCGGCGCGCGGCCGACCAGAGCGCGCGCGATTTCCCGGAACGCGTCGCGCTCGCTGCGGCTGAGCTCCACGCTCTCGGCGGGTAAACTCTGCGCCGCTTCGCGGGCGAGCGCGTCAAGCGCGCCGGGGCGGATCGGAACGATGTTGGACGAGAAGGGAACCGCCGGCTGGCGCAGGACGTAGATCTCGGCGCTGCGCTCGGCCGGTGTCGGCTGAGCCTCATTCGCCGACGGGGGATCTGTGAGGTCCGGTTGCTCAGCCTCCACCACGGGCGCGTAGGCGTGGCTCGCCTCGTTGGGGGCCGGGGCAGACTCAAGCCCGCCCGCCTCGAGTGAAGCCTCGGGCGGCGGCGCCTCGGGGCCATCCGTTGGCGTGAATTCAAGCTTCGGTTCCATGAGCTCCGCCGCGCTTTTGCCCGCATGAACCTCGGCTTCAAGACCATCCGCCGGCCACGCGGCCTCGGGTTCGAACGCCTCGGTGAGCGCCGGGCCGGACTCACTTCCATCCGCCGCGAGGGAAGGCGCAGAGGGCGGGCCGTCGGGGCCGTTTATCGGCGTAAATTCGAGATTTCGACTCTCAGCGACTCCACGACGCTTTCGCTTGGCCGGACCTCGGGCTCAGGATTGCCCGCCGACCACGAGGGGTTGGCTTCGGAGGCCTCGGTCGGCTCGGAAGGATGGTCTTCCGCAAGTTCCGCCAACGCATCGCCCGCGGGCACAACGACGGCCTCGATCTCCTCGCCCAGCACGCCAAACCCGCGATAGCCCAAAAATTCGCGCTGACGGCCGAACATCGGCGCGGCGGAAAGCGCGATCAGCCGGCGCCGATCGAGTCCCGAGGCCGGCCACTCGACGGTGACGTGGGCGAAGGTGCGCCGCTCGCCAAGCACGCGGATGAGCTCGTCGCCGCCAGTCAACCCGGCGCGGCGGAGAAGAGCTTCGACAGACTCGCCGCGATGGGGCGCGTTGACCCCAACCGCCGAGACGAGCACGGGATCCGACTCGCCAAAACGGCCGTCCTCGTCGAGGGTCCACAGGAAGCGCGAATGCGGCGGCAGCGCACCGGGCAAATCCGGTGTCGCGGCATCCTCCGGCTGCGGAGCTTCGCAATCTTCCGAGGGCGCAGACGACTCGTTGCTTGTGGCGCCCAGAGCCGGAACTGACGCCAAAAGCCACGTCGCCTCTGGTGGCCCGCCGATGCGAACGCAGCGCAAATTGATGCCGGCCGACCGTCGCTCGATCACAACGCGCATCTGCTCGAGACGCGGCGCTTCGCCAATGGGAAGCGTCGCCGCCAGGTGGCGCAGGCGCCGCGCCGACGGTCCTTCGCCCCGCACGAGCCGAGCCTCGAGCGCCTCGCAATCCTTGGCCCCGAACAGAGCCAGCATAGCGGGGCTCGCGCTCACGACAAAGCCCGGCGGGAAAAGGATCGCGAGGCGCGCCTTGTCGTTCAGCCACTCTTGTGGCGCGTCCAACGGAACGGCTTGCTCGCGCGAGAGCGCCCTGAGGTCGGCAGACGATGGCGGCGAGTGGGTCAAAGTCGGCGCTCGTGAATGGACTAAATCGGCGCAGTCGCATCGCCGACGATTCGGGCTTTATCGTTAGCGAAAGCTTAACGCGGTCGTTGAATTTTCGCCACGGCGTCGGCGTCCCTCATTGTTTTCAAGGTTAAAATCTCTGGCTCCGGCCAAATATGTTGCACTGCAGCAAAAACTCGGCTATAGGGCCGGAAACGGTGGACGCCGATTTGCGGCCGCCCCGCCGAGAGGGAAGAGAATGTCCAATTCACCGTTTGAGGTTCCAAACGAAATGCGCGATTTCGCGGAGCGCAGCGTCGAGCAGGCGCGCAAGGCGTTCGAGGGCTTTCTGACGGTCGCTCAGCGCGCGAGCGGAGTTGCCGGCGAAGCGGCAAAGACGTCGCAAGGGGGCGCGAAATCGGTCAGCGCTCACGTCTTGTCCTATACCGAGCGCAATGTGAACGCGGCGTTCGATTTGGCTCAAAAGCTGGTCAAGGCGAAAGACCCGCAGGAGGCCCTGGCCCTTCAGAGCGAGTACCTGAAAACGCAGCTCGCGGTGCTGCAGGAGCAGGCCAAGGAGCTCGGCTCCGTCGTGCAAAAGAGCCTGACGCCTGGTTCGAGCTGAGCATCGGCGCCGTTTCAACATCAACTCATAATCGTCAACACCAAACATCGAGGTTAGTTCATGGCGAGCATGCAGAAGAAAAAGGCCGCAGCGAAGGTGGTTTTGGCGCGGGTCAAGGCCGCGTCTGGTGAGGCCCTTGTCGCACCCCGCGCGGTGTCCGTCATGCCGGACGACGCTGAAACAATTCCGCAAGTCGGCAAGGATGCTTTGGCCGCGCCGACCGCGGAGATTTAACAGAGCTTCCGCGGCGCGCTTGAAAAGGGCGTGATCGAGTTGCGCGCGGCTTTCGTCAAGGCTAAGACCGCCGCGGATGAAACGGCAAGCGCGTTGGAGGTCAGCTTCGCGGCCGCCAAGGATGGCGCACTCGCGATCCACGCCAAGGCCTTCGAAGCGCTGCGCGTCAATGCAGACGCTAATTTCGACTTCTTGAAGGCTGTGTTCGGGGTTAGGTCGCTCCCCGATCTCGTTACGCTCCAGACCGAGTTCGCCCGCAAGCAGGTCGAAACCGTGACCAGCCAGACCAAGGATTTCGGCGCGATGGCGCAGAAGGCCATGGCGGACGCGGTCGAGCCGATCAAGGAACAAGTGGCGAAGTCGTTCAAGATCGCGGTCTGATCTCGGTTTTCGCCACTTTGGCGGCGTGCTCCTCCCTCGCGCCGTCGTTGGACGCCGTCCGCCGTCGCGGGCGGCGTTCTTTTGTTCAGCGGTTTACGCGAGCGATCAATCGCCTGAACGCAAAACCTTGCGCGCCTACCGCTTTGACACTAGTTTCCGCGCCAACCCCTCGGGCCGCCATAGCTCAGTTGGTTAGAGCGCTAGATTGTGGATCTAGAGGTCCCCCGTTCGAGCCGGGGTGGCGGTACCAGTGATTTCAATATGTTAAGCAGGGCACGACGGGCAGAAAGGTTCTCCTGCCCGGTCCAAATCGCCACTTCATCGCCACTGCCTCGAAAAGCGTTCTGAATTTTATTGCGGCGGTCTTCTTCCTGGCTCTTGCCCGCGCGGGCGGCTTCGCAACCCGGGCCAGCGGCTCGGTCCGCGCTAGCCGAGCGCCCAACCATGAACTAACATTCGCCCCGAGCCAACCTCTGGGCGTTGATTAGTCCGTTAGCGCCATGCCTGAAGCAAAGCCTTTCGGTGCGTTATGATGAGTTTGCCAATAATCTTATCAAGAAACCTGGGTATATTATTAGTAATCTCCTGGCTGATTACCGCGATTCTTATTATTAACCCGTTGCGAGAGATGGTGTCCGTAGATGACTCGTTCTCTTATGCTATTATTGCGCGCGATTTTTTTGAAAGCTGGCAATATCATCTTGACTCCTGGGCAGCGGCGAACATGCCAAGCCAAATAATTTTTGCTGTCGGCTTAGCGAAGGTCTTTGGCTTCTCCCTCGGAATACTAAGGGTATCAACCCTAATCCTCTTCGCAGTGGGGCTGATCGCGTTTTACCGCTTGCTTATGGACTTTGGCTCGACTGATCGCGTGGCAACCATGGCCACCCTCGGTCTGCTCTGCAGTCCTCCCGTGCTGCTCCTGAGCTTTTCCTTTATGACTGACGTCCAATTCTTGAGTTGGATGGTCGTGGCACTGTGGCTATACACGAGAGGGATCCGCAGCGAAGCCATTTCCACGATGTTGCTTGCGTCATTTGCCGCGGCCGCAGCGATCGGCACGCGCCAATTCGGGCTGGCGTTGCTTGCCGGCTTGGGCGTCGTATACCTTCTGAAGTATCGTTCTTTAAGATCCTTGCCCCTCTTCCTCGCGGGGGCGTTTATACCGTCGCTGGTCATGGCTTGGCAGCTCTGGTCGGGTGTCGCCGAGCCGAGTTTCGCGCAGATCGTTCGCTTGTGCGAGCAGTCAGCCTATTGGCATCAAGAATTGCCAAACATAGGGGGTGAGATCGTTTGGAGGGCGACTGTCATCCTAGAGTATATTGCCCTTTTCCTCTTACCCTTGGCCCCGCTCGCGCTGTTCCTGCTTCGCCGGAGGTTAGCAACGACTCCGGATTCCACTCAAGTATCGCCGCTCCATTTAAAAACCGGCGCTCGCCTTGACCGCTGGGTGCTGTGTGTCTGCATCGCCTTTGTGGCGCTTGGTCTGTTGTACGCCGGTCTTTACCCTGCTGACGTCGACGGCGTGAGGGTACAGCGGCATGTAACCTAACCTTCAATACCCTGGCTAGTTGAGCTTTGGCTGGGTGCGTATCCAAGGTTACTTGCTGTCGCGACGATATTTACGATTCCGGCAGCATGCTTGTTGGGATGGCTTATATCAACGCACTATGTAGGAGCAGATTACTGGAGGCGTATCTCTGGTCCTGATCTGTTCATTGCAGGGTCAGCAAGCTTTTTGCTTCTATTGCATGTCATGTTCGTTCAGTTTAACGACACCTACGTCATCCCATTCCTGCCGTTTGCCCTATTCATTATCGCAGATGCATTTCGGGACACGACGCCCTCTCGTGGCTGGACGGCGATCACCTTCGCCTCGTGCCTTGTTTGCCTTCTGGCGAGTTCTCTCGTGATTTGCGGAGCCTTCGCAAGACAAGAGGCTTCCTGGTCCGTCGCGGAGAGGTTGCTATCTCGTGGCGTCCCGCTTCTCGCTGTCAATATGGGATGGCCTTGGCATGTCTACCATGGCTTATTCGACCGATGGGTCGTCGAGGTGGCCTCTAATCAACCGGTTCAGCAGTACTGCCGCCCCTTCGCCATGGAAGGAGCTTTCTTGAAGTGGTTCTCGGAGGAGCAGCAAAAGCAAGCCGCGCAGTACTACATTGTGGACGCGCCGCTGCGACCTTCCAACGAGGGACGCGTTCCTGGCGAGATCGCCGAATATTGGAGCACCTTTTTCGCCCACAAATACGTCTACAGCACGACCGTCCACCCCTCCAAACCTCAATGACTCGACCGAGTTGCCGCGCACGGATTTGGACAGCGATCATGTTCGTTGATACGCAGCGCATCGCCAGCGATCTTTCACAAAGAAAGCTCTGATTTATCGGCCGATAATGTCAGCCGCCCACGCGACCTCGATTTCTGCACAACGTCCAGTCGCCGGATGGCACGTCACACGATGGAAGAAGCGTAGCAGTTTGGCTTCCCATGCAGTCGGAGGAATATGGTGAACATGGAACTGATTCTGCATATCTGCCGCCATCGCCGCTTCTGAGCAAATCGGCGGAACCGCAACCACGGTTACCCCGTCGGGCGTCATGACGCGAGCGCACTCCGAGGCTAAAAGATCAATGTTTTGTACATGCTCAAAAACATTTGAGCTGAATACCAAACCAAACAAGCAATCTTGTAAATCTAAAGGTTTGCCTAGATCTGTGACCTTGTATACTAAGTTGTCCTTTTTGTACTGTTCACGCGAGAATTTTACTGCTGTTTCGCCGGCATCCAGTCCTAATACATACGTCGCATAGTTTGAAAGAAAATCTGACCCGTATCCTGAACCACTTCCAGCATCTAATACACGTTTATTCTTAGAAAATTCTAACGCAAATCTGTATATGGATAAGTGCGCCCAATACCCCCACATATTTCCGACAATCATTCGCTCGCCAGCGTTGGTCAGTTGCTCTGGGGAGATAGTCATCGCTTCAAAGTCCTATTTCGAGTACACGGTTCGATTGGCTAATCATTTTGCGCTTCGTGTTAATAATTTGGATGAGGGGTCTATATCTAAGCGATCGCGGCCTCAAGTTCCTCCAAAAACGGCGCGCGCAATGGTATGCGCATGGCGGTCCCACCCATAGGCTTCTTGGGCATACTCGAACGCAGCCGTAGCGATAGTCTCATAGCGAGACTTGTCCTCCACCAAGGCGACCGCTTCCTGCAACGCAAAATCCCATTCATAGGAACGCACTAAAAAACCTGTGTCTCCATGTACAATACTATTGCGGAAAGTGAAGGTTGGCGTCGCCAAAGTCAACGTGCCGCAAATGGCGGCCTCGAAGAATTTCAACTCGGACTTGCAATTCGTGAAAGTGTTGTCCTGAAGCGGCGCGATGTTGATTTCGACCTCGGCAATCAGGCGCTGAAGATTCATGAAATCTTGTAGGGGGTAGAATTCGATCTGGTCCCGGTAGCGCATCAGTTCCTGATCCGGATCCAGAAATCCCGCGATCCGCAAGACGATGCGTCGATCGCGCGCGAGCAGCCGGCCGATTGCGGGCGCAACAATAGCGAAATCGCGGGCGTGACTCGGCGATCCGCTGAAATAGCCGATATGGATTCGTCCATCGCTCGCCCAGCCGGAGTCCTGCTTTGCGCGATAGCAGCGCACCGACAATTCCTGCTGCTGCGGATTAAGGTAGTTTGGCATGATCGCCGTGCGGAGTCGCGGTTGATATTCCAGGGCGCGCTCGGCCAGATACTCATTGGTCGTAATGAAAAAGTCGCAAAGGCGCAGAGTCGCTCCGATTCTGCCCATTGATGCAAACCAATCATTCCACACCACTTCGCCCGACTGATCGAGATTCAAGGAATTGACCAAGAGGTGCAGACGTGCGACATCGAAAACCAGATCGTCGCAGTCGAATACGATCGGGATGCCACGTGCACGCGCCCGAGCCACCATGTAAGCGACGCGTGCATTGTAGCGGGCACGGCAGACCACCAGGGCGTGCGCAGCGTCGATGAAACTATCATCAGCATGCAGATCGCGATGATCAAACCACGCGGCCGAGACGCCTAGATCCGGATTCGCTGCCAGAGTCAGACCCGGGTTGAACGCGCGGTAGCGGAAGGTGCTGGTGTCCGGGTACTCGTAGAAATAAGCAATGCGGCGCGGCTGGGCCATCAGCTGTCGCAGCCGCTCGTCGAAGCTTGAAAGCCAAGGGTCGACGTAATTGATCGCGGGCGGGATGCCTAGGAACACGCGCGTCCCGCCCCGGCTTTCAGCATTCGCTCCAAGACGGCGTCAAGTTGGGGCTCCCAGTCGCGCGGAATGTGGTCTGAACTGCAATTGGCGAAGCGCTGTTCCGAGTCGCGAGAAAGCTTGACCCCGTCCCGCAGCGCGCCAGTGAGGGCCGGAACGCTTGGCGGGGCGGCGATAATATTTCGTGACCAATGCTCGAGCGATTGCTTCGAGCCATGCGTATTGGTGACAGCCACCGCTCCGGCAGCCGCAAGATCGAGCGGCGGATAGGAGGGGTGCGGCGTGTCCATCAGGCACAGGCCGAGGTCCATTCTCGACACCAGTTCCGCGTATTTCGACCAGGGCAACTTGGACCACACAGTCGGTCGCACCCCGCCAGGAAGCTGCATATCCGGCAACTCCTGACCGACAAAGTGGAAGTTCCATTCGTCAGGCGCCAAAACCCCGTCTCGCATCGCAGCGTTGATAACTTCGAGGCCACGCCAAAAAAGGTTTCGGTCGTTATTTGGCCGTGCATAGAAGAAAAAGTTCTGCGCGCCCTCTGCAGGCGGCTTGGCCGCTTTCGGCCGGCGGAAGGAGGGAAAGGCCGGGGTAAACCAGCGGCCGCGTTCTTGAAGCCGTGACAACGGTTCCAGTCCATTAGCCAGATGGTCGAAAAGTTGCTGCGTATTCACGAGAATGCGCAACTCCGGCTCCGAGAGGGTTTCCATGCACTGCAGACGCTGGTCGCCGAAGGGATAGAACATGCGCTCGTCCTCTTGCAGCAAGTAGATTATGCGGGCAGGGTTTACCGACCCAAGCGCCGCTCGCGTGGTCCACCATGAAGTCGTGAGGATTATATCCTGATCGCCAAGCGACAGAGGTCGCTGATCGCCGGGCGGTAGATGGAGGAAGTCCGTCGGCCCGTCCCAGTTCACGCGATGCGCCCGCAGGATGTTTCCCAGAGCAGCAGGATCAGGGGGAACGATACGGGTCGCAAGACGCAGCCTTCCTCCCAAGCGGCGGGCGGCGAAAGCCCCCACCACCATAGCGGTCGCCACGCCGCCGAACAGAAGACTCGGATCAACGCTGTCAGTGAGGATCGTCAGGGTTGGCGCGGACCGATGGTCGGCGAAGATCGGTAGCGGCGCCCACGCCGCATTGTGCGTCCGGAGGATGGATGCGACAGAGCTCACAGCCCCAGGGTCTAACGTCCTGGTGTCCGAAGGCGCCGTAAGCGGACCCCCGTAAAGTCCGCGCAAAGTCTGACGACCCTCTGCGCGACCGGATCGGAGATAGTGCAGCAGCGGATTCATCCCGGAAGCCGCAACATCTGGGTATTTGCTAAGATAAAATTCGGGATCGAAGCCAGGACTAGGCTTACGGCCCTCCTTCCAGCCATGCGTGGCGAAATGCAGCACGAGATCTGTCCCGCTTGCAACGACATCGGAATTGTTCGCAAAATAGTAACCAGTATCGAACAAACCGCTCTGCCGGATTTCCCTCACGATCCTCCTCTGCCCGCGCCGGCGCATCGCGCGGCTCGCAAAGGGCAATCGGACGGCAATCCGCTCGATAATTCTGACACGCGGAGCTCTGGGCTGATCCAGTAAGCGAACCCCGGCCTCGGCGACATTGGCGCGAGTGATCGCGGCAGCAGTTTCCTGCTGCGCGGTCTCAAGCGCGGCGACGCCTTCCTGCCGGACAGCGTCAACGGACGTCGCGTCTGACCGCAACCGCGCCTCGATTTCTCCGGCTACGGCGACCTTCGGGGTCCGCTTCTCGGTCTCCTGCACGTTCGCATCCTCTAAGCGTTGCCTGACGATTTCTGTGAAGGCTGCAAATGAACGATCATTGCGACCTTCTTCTGACCGTTCAAAAAGGATGGCATGGCGGACAAAAACGTCGCATCGAAACCGAGCGTTGGAGCAAAGCCAGCTTCTGCGAATTGCTCCAGCCACTACCGGATAGGCCGGACGTTAATACGCGTGACTTCTTAACCCTTTCGAGGTCCGAGACCCAATACGATGGCGGCCGCTATTGGTCGGAAAAAATTTGGCCATTCCGGCGTCGAACGAACACAACGTAGGTCACTAGGTGGGCCCTGTAATATTCTTCGTCGAAAATCTCGCCTGCGCTCCTCAAAGTCTCGCTCATGGCGCCCCTAATCTCGCGTACTGGCCCTGGCTTGAGGTTTGCGAGAGGCTGTCTGGTTAGCTTTGCAAAGGAGTTTGGCAAGCTCAAGCGACGAATAGAAATGACCAGAAAACCTCGGTCCATGAGATTGTGGATCTAGAGGTCCCCTGTTCGAGTCGGGCTGGCGGTACCATCACAGCTATTGATATTGATCATTAGATTAACTCCGGCGGAGATCATGTACTGGCCTCGGGTTGCTCTCGGTCGCTGCACGTCGCCATCGTCACGAAGAACTCAAAGGCATGCGGTTCGGCCGGAACCAGCGACTGGCATTCGAAATCAAGAAGTCCGAACTCGGCCAGATCGCCGAAGACCTAGGCGAATGACGCCAGCGTGAACGTCGAGCAGTGGACCTCTGGATAATGGTGTTCGCCTCCACCCGAAAGGAGCTCGCAGCATCAGCTAGCGGCGGCCCGGTAGGGCCGAACAACCGCTTATGTCGCTGATTTCCCTAAGAGAATTTGGAGCGGGCGAAGGGATTCGAACCCTCGACCCCAACCTTGGCAAGGTTGTGCTCTACCCCTGAGCTACACCCGCGTCCTGAAGGCGGCGGCGCCACCGGCCGCGCTTATGACGCAATGATAACCAGAATGCAACACCCACCCGGTTAGACCCCGGCACAAGCTACGCCAGGGCTGCGCACGCGAGCTTGATTTGTATCGGTGGTTTCTCCGTGCCAAGCCTGACTCCGCAAAGTGAGCGTTAGGGATGAATGAGGCTCTCAAACCGGACGAGGTAACGCAGCGCTCCACTCCGGCGCCTGTGGAACCGACAACCGTAGAGGCCGCGCCTCGGCGACGGAGGAACTGGTTACTGCGCGTGGCGGTCATCGCCGTCTTGGCGGCGGCGCGCAATATTCGCGTGGAAGAAATACCAGGCTATCGCCCCGTCTACGCAGCGGGAGGAAAACTCCGGCCGACCGGCGCAGCCGCCCCAAACCGTGCGCGTCGCGCCGGTCATAATCGGTGACATGCCGCTGACCATCGACGCCTTGGGAACGGTGACGCCGTTCGAGACCGTCACCATCCGCACCCAGATCGCCGGCACGCTGCAGAGCGTCGGCTTCACCGAAGGCCAGACGGTCAGGCAGGGCGACTTCATCGCCCAGATCGATCCGCGCCCCTATGAGGCGGCGCTGGCCCAGGCGCAGGGGCAATTGGCGAAAGATCAAGCGCTGCTGGGCCAGGCGCAGAGCGACCTCGCCCGCTTTCAGCAGCTCGCCAAGCAGGAACTCGATCGCCATGCAGCAGGTCTCCGACCAGATTGCGCTGGTCGCACAAGACAAAGCCGCGATCGCCGCCGACCAGGCGATGGTCAAGACGGCGGAGCTCAACGTTGCTTACACCCACATCGTCTCGCCGATCACTGGACGCGTAGGCTTGAGGCTCGTTGATCCGGGAAACTATCTCCAGCCCTCCGACGCCAGCGGCATCGTCGTCATCACCCAGATCGACCCGATCAGCGTCGTCTTCACCACGCCCGAGAGCAATCTGCCGCGCATCTCGGCGCGACTCAATTCCGGCGTCAAGCTTCCGGTCACGGTCCTCGATCGGGACAATGTCCATGCGCTCACGACCGGGACGCTAACCACCTTTGATAGCCAGATCGACGTGACCACCGGCACCATCAGGATGCGGTCGACGTTCGACAACCCCAATGGCGTCCTGTTCCCGAACCAGTTTGTCAACGTCCGCCTTCTGGTCGACACCATGACCGGCGTGACGCTCGCGCCCAATCCGGCGATCCAGCTCGGCGCCGCGGGCAATTTCGTCTATCTCCTCAACGACAATTCGACGGTCTCCAAGCGCGACGTGGTCATCGGACCGACTGACGGCAAGCACACCGTCATCACCTCGGGCCTGGCGGCGGGCGATAAGGTGGTGATCGATGGCGTCGATCGTCTGCGCGACGGCGCCAAGGTGAAGGTCGTCGACAACCCGCCGACCGGGGGGGCGACGGCTGGCCAGGGGCTCGAGCAAGGCAAAGAGGGATCCGCGGCCGGGTCGGCGAACGGCGACGGCCAGCATCATCGGCATCGCCGCGATCAGTCCGGCGCCGCGGGCGATTCATCGAACCAGCCCGCGCCCGCCGGGAACCAGCCCGCGCCGGTCGGCCCGACAGGGCAGAGCGCGCCGCCGGCCGCCGCGCCGGCGCAAGGCGCGGGGCAATGATGCCGCCGCGCCCCGGGGCGGGGCGGTGAACCCGTCCCGCATCTTCATCGATCGTCCGGTCGCGACCAGTCTCCTGATGATCGCGATTCTGCTCGTCGGCATCATGGCCTTTCGCTTCCTGCCGCTCTCTGCTTTGCCCGAGGTCGACTATCCGACGATCCAGGTCCAGACTTTCTATCCGGGCGCGAGCCCGGAGGTGATGACTTCGGCGGTGACGGCGCCGCTCGAGCGGCAATTCGGCCAGATGGCGAGCCTGAGCCAGATGATGTCGCAAAGCTCCGCCGGCGCGTCGGTCATCACCTTACGGTTCGGTCTCGACATCAGTCTCGACATCGCCGAGCAGGAAGTGCAGGCGGCGATCAACGCCGCCGGCAATCTCCTGCCCGCCGATCTGCCGGCGCCGCCGATCTACGCCAAGGTCAATCCGGCCGACGCGCCGATCCTGACGCTTGGCGTCGCTTCCGATTCGATGAAGCTGACCGAGGTCGAAGACCTCATCGAAACCCGCCTGGTGCCGAAACTGTCGCAGCTCCCCGGCGTCGGCCTGGTCTCGATCTCCGGCGGACAGAGGCCTGCCGTCCGCATCCACGTCAATCCGCTTGCTCTTTCCTCCGTGGGCATCAACCTCGACGATCTCCGTACGACGATCGCCAACCTCAACGTCAACACGCCGAAGGGAAATTTCGACGGGCCAGCGCAAGCCTCGGCGATCAACGCCAACGATCAGATCCGCGACCCGAACGATTACGCTAAATCGGTCATCGCCTACCGCAATGGCGCGCCGATCCGGCTCTCCGATGTCGCGAGGGTTGAGATCGGGCCCGAGAACGGTCGCCTGCGGGCCTGGATGAACACGACGCCGGCGCTGATCGTCAACATTCAGCGTCAGCCCGGCGCCAACGTCATCAAGGTCGTCGACAGCGTCAAGGCGCTTTTGCCGACGCTTAGCGCGTCGTTGCCGGCGACGATCACGGTCAAGCCGTTGACCGACCGGACAGTCACCATCCGGGCTTCTGTTGAGGACGTCGAATTCGAGCTCGCGCTGGCGGTCGGCCTGGTCGTGATGGTCATTTTCCTGTTCCTGCGCAATATCCCAGCGACCATCATCCCGAGCTTGTCGGTCCCGCTGTCGCTGATCGGCGCGCTGGCGATCATGTACCAGGCCGGCTTCAGTCTCGATAATCTTTCGCTGATGGCGCTGACCGTCGCGACCGGCTTCGTCGTCGACGACGCGATCGTGGTGATCGAGAACATTGCCCGCTTTCTAGAGCAAGGCGACAGTCCGTATGACGCGGCGATGAAGGGGTCGGCGCAGATCGGCTTCACCATCATTTCGCTGACCGTGTCGCTGCTTGCGGTTCTGATCCCGCTCCTGTTCATGGGCGACGTCGTCGGACGGCTGTTCCACGAATTCGCGATCACGCTCTCCGCCGCCATCGTCATTTCCGCTATCGTGTCGCTGACCCTGGTGCCGATGCTGTGCGCCAAGCTCCTGCGTCCGCATGGGCGCGCGGCGGCGCAGCGAGCGGCGGCCGGTTCTTCCAGGCTCTGACCCGTTTCTACGCCTCGACGCTGCGCGTCGTGCTCAATCATCAGGGCGTCATGCTGCTGATCGCGCTCGGCACGTTCCTGCTCACCGGCTATCTCTACGTGACGATCCCGAAGGGCTTCTTTCCCATTCAGGACACCGGCGTCATCCAAGGCGTCACGCAAGCGGCGGAGGCGATTTCGTTCGACCAGATGGCGGACCATCAACAGGCGCTGGCGAAAGTGATCCTTGCCGATCCGGACGTCGAAAGCCTGTCCTCCTTCATCGGGGTCGACGGCTCGAACATCACGCTCAACTCCGGCCGTTTCCTCATCAACCTCAAGCCGCATGCGAAGCGCAAGGCGACGGCGAGCGAGATCATTCGCCGGATCCAACGTGAAACCGCGAATGTTCCGGGCATAGCGCTGTTCATGCAGCCGGTGCAGGACCTGTCAATCGACACTGCCGTCAGCGCGACCCAATATCAGTTCACGCTCGAGAACCAGGATCTGGCGACGCTGCAGACCTGGACGCCGAAGGTGTTGCAGCGCCTGAGCCAGATTCCCTCGATCGTCGATGTGGCCAGCGATCTGCAGCCGGACGGCCGCTCCGTAATTGTCGATCTCGACCGCGCCAATGCCGCTCGCTTCGGCATCACGCCCGCCATCGTCGATAATGCGCTTTACGACGCCTACGGTCAGCGCATCATCTCGACCATCTTCACCCAGAGCAATCAGTACCGCGTCATCCTCGATGTCGATCCGACGATGGCCACCTCGGTGAAATCGTTCGATTCGATCTACCTGCCGTCCGCGGCCACGACCACCGGCCAGACGCCGCTCGGATCGGTCGCCAATTTCACCGTCAAAACCGCGCCCCTGCAGATTTCGCACCTGAAACAATTTCCGGTGACGACGATCTCGTTCAACCTCGCGCCGGGCGGGTCGCTCGGCGAGGCGGTCGATGCGATCGGCCAGGCGCTTGCCGACATTGACTTTCCGCCGAGCTTCGCCGTCAGCTTCCAGGGCGCGGCGCAGGCCTTCCAGTCGGCGCTGTCGAATGAGGTGTTCCTGCTCGCGGCGGCGATTGCGGCCATGTATATCGTGCTCGGGGTGCTCTACGAGAGCTTCATCCACCCGATCACGATCCTGACCACGCTTCCCTCCGCCGGCATCGGCGCGCTGTTGACGCTCAATGCGGCCGGCGCCGGGCTCGACATCATCGGCGTCATCGGCATCGTGCTCCTGATCGGCATCGTCAAGAAGAACGCGATCATGATGATCGACTTCGCGCTCGATGCGCAGCGCGAGCAGGGACTGCCGGCGCGCGAAGCGATCTATCAGGCCTGTCTCTTGCGCCTCCGGCCGATCCTGATGACGACGGTCGCGGCGATCTTCGGCGCGCTGCCTTTGATGCTGGGAACCGGCGTCGGCTCGGAGCTTCGCCGTCCACTGGGGCTGGCGATTGTCGGCGGTCTCGCCTTCAGCCAGGTGCTGACCCTCTATACGACGCCGGTCATCTATCTCTTCTTCGAGCGACTCGGCGAGCGCTTCGGCATGGGCGCCGCCGGTTCCGCTCTGGCGACGGAAACGCCGTGAACAACCGGTTTTCCGAGCTCTTCATTCGCCGACCGGTCGCCACGATCCTCTTGACGATCGGAATCGTGTTCGGCGGGCTCCTGGGCTATTCGCAACTGCCGGTTTCGCCGCTGCCGCAAGTCGATTTTCCGGTCATCTCGGTTCAAGCGAACATGCCGGGGGCGAGCCCCGACACCATGGCGACCTCGGTCGCGGCGCCGCTCGAGCGGCACTTGGGCCAGATCGCCGACGTCAACGAAATGACGTCGCAGAGCACGCTCGGCTCGACCCGCATCACGCTCCAGTTCGGCCTTGATCGCGATATCGATGGCGCCGCCCGCGACGTCCAGGCCGCCATCGTCGCCGCGCGGGTCGATCTGCCGACCAGCCTGCGCCAGAACCCCACCTATCACAAGGTCAATCCCGCCGACGCGCCGATCATGGTCATCGCCATGTCGTCGACGACCCACACGGCGGGACAGCTCTATGACCTCGCCTCCAACATTCTGCAGCAGCGGCTGTCGCAGCTTCCGGGCATCGGCGAGGTCGACATCTCCGGCGCTGCCCTGCCGGCGGTGCGCGTCGAGATCAATCCCGGCGCGATCTTCCACTACGGCATCGGCCTTGAAGACATCCGCGCCGCGCTCGCCTCGGCCAACGCCAACAGCCCAAAAGGCGCGATCGAGGACGACGATTATCACTATCAGATCTACGCCAACGATCAGGCGTCCCGCGCAGCGCAATATCGCGATCTGGTGATCGCCTACCGCAACGGCGCGGCGGTCAGGCTCGCCGACGTCGCCGAAGTCGTGGATTCAGTCGAGGACCTGCGTAACGCCGGTCTTGTCAACGGCAAGCCGGGTGTCGCGGTCGTTCTGTCGCGCCAGCCAGGCGCCAACATCATACAGGCCGTCGACAACGTTCGAGCCGAGTTGCCCCGCCTGATTGCCTCACTGCCGGGCGATGTCGACCTGACGGTAGCCGTCGATCGGTCGAAGACCATCCGGCAATCGCTGAAGGACACCGAGACGACGCTGGTGATCGCGGTCTTTCTGGTGATTCTGGTGGTGTTCGCGTTCTTGCGCAGTGTTCGGGCGGCGGCGATTCCGAGCGTCGCCGTGCCGACCTCGATCATCGGCTCGTTCGGCGTGATGTATCTGCTCGGGTTCAGCCTCAACAACCTGTCGCTGATGGCGCTGACGATTTCGACCGGCTTCGTCGTCGACGACGCCATCGTCGTGCTCGAGAACATCTCGCGTTATCTCGAACAGGGCATGCCGCGGGTCGAGGCGGCGATCCGAGGCGCGGGCGAAGTCGGCTTCACCGTGGTTTCGATAACCCTGTCGCTGATTGCGGTGTTCGCGCCGCTGCTGTTCTTTGGCGGCATCGTGGGGCGCCTGTTCACCGAATTCTCGCTCACGCTCACGGTCGCCGTGCTGATCTCCATGGTCGTCTCGCTGACGACGACGCCGATGATGTGCGCGCTGATCCTGCCGCGTGGTCAGATCGAACACGGGCGCCTTTACCGGGCGACGGAGCGCGTCTTCGACGCGATGCTCGCCTTCTATCGATCGACATTGCGCATCGCGCTTCGTCATCCCGGAGCCGTGGCGTTGTCGCTCTTCGCCACGATCGGGCTCAACTACTACATGTTCCGCTATCAGATGACCTACGGCTTGTTTCCAGTGCAGGACACGGGCCTCATCATCGGGTCGATCCAGGGCGATCAGAGCATCTCCTTCCAGGCGATGAAGACCAAGTTCACCCAATTGCAAACCATCGTGCAGGACGACCCTGCGGTCGACAGCGTCGTCGGCTTCACGGGAGGACGGGGAACAAATACTGGCTTCCTCTACTCATCGCTGAAGCCTTACGCCGAACGCAAGGTCACCGCTGATGAGGTCGTCGCGCGACTGCGCCCCAAGCTGGCGCAGGTCGCGGGCGCGCGGCTCTTCATGTTCGCGGTCTCGGACTTGAGGACTGGCGGGCGGGCGAGCAACGCGGCCTATCAATATACGCTGCTCTCCGACGACCCGCAGGAGCTCTACGCCTGGGCGCCCAAGCTGACCCAGGCGCTGATGGGGAGCGACATCGTCAAGGACGTCAACTCCGATCAGCAGCTCGGCGGCCTCCAGACCAACCTCACGATCGATCGCGACACCGCGATGCGGCTTGGGCTCACCCTCAGCGCGATCGACAACACCCTTTACGACGCCTTCGGCCAGCGGCAGGTTTCGACCATCTACAACGCGCTCAACCAGTATCACGTCGTCATGGAGATTGCGCCGCGCTACTGGCAGGATCCGCGCACGCTGGACCAGATCTATGTTTCGACGTCGGGCGCCAATCCGACCGGAGTCCAGCAGACGGGAATCGCCGCCGGCGACTTCGTCTCCTCCACCGGGACAGCGAGCACGGCGGCGACGATCGCGGCGGATTCAGCGCGCAACCTCGCGACCAATTCCTTGGCGGTCAGCGGCCATGGGGCCGCCTCGACAGGGGCTGCGGTTACGACCTCGCTCGAGACGATGATTCCGCTATCGGCCTTCGCCAAATACGCACAGGGCCACACCCCGCTCAGCGTCAATCATCAGGGACCGTTCGCCGCGTCGACGATTTCGTTCAATCTGGCTCCAGGCCGGTCGCTCAGCGAAGCCAAGACGGAGATCGACAATACGATCCAGCGCATCGGCATGCCTTCGACCGTCCGCGGCGCGTTCGCCGGCACCGCCGCGACCTTTCAGCAATCGCAGTCGAGCATGCCGCTTCTCTTCGGCGCCGCCTTGGTGACGATCTATATCGTGCTCGGCATTCTCTACGAGAGCCTGATCCATCCGCTCACCATCCTCTCGACGCTGTTCTCCGCCAGCGTTGGCGCAGCGCTGGCGTTATGGGTGTCCGACACCCAGTTCACGGTTATCGCCGCGATCGGCGTCCTGCTGCTGATCGGCATCGTCAAGAAGAACGCCATCATGATGGTCGATTTCGCGCTCGAAGCGGAGCGAGCGGGGCGCGATACGCGCGAAGCGATCGAAGAGGCCTGCCTCCTGCGTTTTCGCCCGATCATGATGACGACTTTCGCCGCGCTGTTCGGCGCGCTGCCGCTGGCGTTCGGAACCGGCGAAGGCTCGGAGCTCCGCCATCCGCTTGGCATCACCATCGTCGGCGGGCTCATCGTCAGTCAGGTGCTGACGCTGTATACGACCCCGGTGGTCTTCATCTACCTCGACAATTTCGGCAAGTGGCTATCGGGGTTGTGGCGCAGGTATTACCTCCGCCACGGGGCCGTCCCGATGGCGGGGGCGCGCTAGGGTCAGCTGCAATCGGTTGGAGCGGTTTCCGACCCAAAACGGTCGGTTGTGATTGGTTCCAAAGGAACTCACTGGGGTGTGATCATAGGCGAAAGCGCCAGGCCGATTGTGGGCGGCAGGAGTTGTTAGCAATGCGCGTAACTCGCAGAACGGTGCTGCAGGCTTCATGGCTCGGCGTAGCCGGAGTGCTCACGACAACGCCGACAATTGCGCAGTCGCCGCCGGCAGGACCGACTCCTGCGGAACGCGAAAGGCTGGCCCACTTGGCCGCCGATCTTATGGACTGGTACGAAGCCCCAGGGCTTTCAGTCGCCATCGCGACGAAGGGAGAGCCGGTCTACGTCGAAGCCTTTGGTTTTGCGGACAAAGAGAGGCAAGAAACTCTCACAACGCAGCATCGTTTTCGAATTGCCAGCGTGACCAAACCCATCACGTCAGCGGGGATTCTACTCCTGATGCAGGCTCGCAAACTCCGTCTAACTGATCATGTCTTTGGCCCAAATTCGATCCTGGGAGACGAATACAAAACACCGCCCAACCGGCAGGATATTGAGAGGATTACTATTGAGCATTTGTTAACTCATACGTCAGGTGGGTGGCCTAATGATCATGATGATCCAATGTTCAAAAATAAAGAAATGAGTCATCGGGAATTAATCAACTGGGCTTTGGAGACCGAGCCTCTACGCTGGGAGCCCGGATATCGCTATGCGTATTCAAATTTTGGATATTGTCTTCTGGGTCGCGTGATCGAAAAGATCGCGAATCAGAAGTACGACCAGTATATCATAAACACACTTCTGGCTCCGTCCGGCGTGTCAGATATGCAAATTGCGGGTAATACACTGGCGGAAAGGGCCGTAAACGAGGTCAAATACTACTGCCAAATCCCCGGCCAAGATCCTTACGACTTAAACATAGCTAGAATGGACTCCCACGGAGGATGGATTGCTGCGCCACTCGATCTTATCCGCTTTACTGCGAGCATCGACGGGTCGAGAGGCAAGCCGTTGCTAAGCCCGGACACGCTCACGATCATGACGACGCCGTCCCAGGCGAATCCGGGTTATGCGAAAGGGCTTTTTGTCAACGGCGTCCATAATTGCTGGCACACAGGCTTATTGCCCGGAACCGCGACGCTCTCACTTCGTACGCATACCGGTTTTAGTTGGGCTGCCTTCGTAAATACACGAACCAAATTTGAGGATATGCTCGACAGTCTGGACGCTCTGATGTGGCATATGGTCGGCAGCGTGGACGGGTGGCGCGCGTAAAATCAAAGAGACCGCATGCCGCCGTTGAAGACTTTCTCGCACTGGTTGCAATCGGGCCCTCCTGGCCCTTTCAGAGCGGTAGAGCGTACCGGAGGGCGGTTTCCGCCGCAGCGCGCGCCTCCTCGATCGATATCGGACCGTTGTTGGCGGCGCGGGCGGCTTTGACGGCTTCGACCAGCGCTGGCGGACCGTTGACCTCCGTCAGTTCGCCCGATCCATTGGCGAGGCGGTCGAGCATCGCCGCCTGCGCGTCGTCATCGGCGAAGGCCGCCGCCTGCATGAGCGCCATCACCGGCCGCGGCGAGTTTGAGCAGCGCGCAAGACGATAGGCGTTGAGGAAGCGCTTGGCGTCACGCGGCGAATGCGCAGCGAGCGGGGCGAGCGCCGCCAAAAGCGTCGTTTCCATGCTAGACAGCGGCTCCATAAGCGCCGCGGCGATTGCCGAATTCGGCGCTGGCGCCGACTGCTCCCGGGTCGACAGGAGGCGGGCGATCACAAGTTCGCCATCGGCGTCCTTGCGAGCCGGCAGGTTGACTGTGACTTGCAGCCATTTGCCAAGACGCCGGCGCGACTCCCGCGGTCCGCCAAGCGTGGCCGTAAGCCGGCCGGGATCGAAAGCCAACAAACCGATGCAACCGGGTCCGATCGCGCTCTGAGCGGCGTCAATCCAGCTGACGACCGCGGCAGGTGGCAACGCATCGAGATTGTCCACGACGACGATGAGCCGATCCGGCGCCGGTCCCGCGGCGGCCGGGCGTCCGACCCGGGCCCCGAGCGCGGCGAGGAATTCGCGCGCGGCGGCCGACGGCGCATGGCTGGATTCGAGAAATTCTGGTCCCGGTCCGCGTACGGACGTCTTGCCGCCGAGTCGCTCGTTCGCCGATTCGGCGCGCTTGGCGGCCGCTTCGGCCTCGGCGGTCAGCGCGGCGACGCGCTGACTCAGCCGACCGGCGCGCGCGTCCAAATCCCGACGCCTTTCGCGGACCTCGTTGTTGAGCAGTCGTCCGCCCCGCAACAGAAGGTTCGAGAACCGAAGCGCGCGCCACAAGTTGAGCGCGATGGCCAATGCGCCGAGGATGAACAGGATCTGCGCCGCTCTATCGAACCAATCGCCGTGCGCCGTCACCCAATCTCCGGCGGGCTTCAAAGAGTCGCTCCCATGCTCGATCGCGGAGGTCGCCGTTTCGCCGTGCAGGAACCGGAGGACGAAGGCGAGCACGAACGCGACGATTCCCCAGAGAAGCAGACGAGCCTGGCCGCCATAGGCCCATATCGCTCGAAGCACGACCGTGGCGCGGGCGCCCGCGCCGAGTGTCGACATGTCCCGCGCCAGATTGCGGTAGCTCGAGTTCGGCGTCCGCTCCCGCCAGTCCGAACCGGCGCAATTGCGCCTCGATCGTTCCCCGGCGCGCACGCGCGAAGACATCGATGCGCGAGCCGGGGGCGTCGAACGCCAGCGTGTCGGCGAGGCGGGCGCGTCTTGCCTCGACCTCGTCGCGCTGCGAGCGCTCGGCCTCGAGCTTCCTCACTAGATCGTCATGGCGGTCGGACGCCGCTCTGGCCGCCCTATGCGGATCCCCGCCGGCATGGCCGATCTCGTCCATTAGGCCCGAGTAGTCGACGCCCCCAGGCTCGCGATCAAGGGCCGCGTAGACAGCGCTGGCTATCGCCACCGGCGCCTCGACGCCGCTCGAAGCGTCGACTCGCGCCGACACGACCCGCTGAAGCGCTCGCCCGCTTGCCGTCGCCGACGAAGCGCTGAGCTGTTCAATCGCTCGCGCCAAGCGCCTCAACGCGAACGTCTTGCCGGCGCCGGACGGTCCTAGGATCGCCGCCAGAAACGGCGTCTGGACCTGCGGGGTCACGCAAAGCTGAGCCAGCGGCTGCACGATTTGGCCGGCGTTCAGGAGATCCGCCCCGTCGGCCGAATCGCCAAGAAAGATCGGCTCGGCCCGGACCGGAGCGGGGGACGACGGCGGGGTGATCGACACCGGCGGCACAACCGATTGCGCCAGAGCCCGGGCAGGCATCGAGAGGGGCGGCTTGTCACTTGTCCCGACCTCGCCGAGCAGGCGGACCTTCGAATTCACGCTTGGCTCGGACAATCGATCCTCCTCAACGCGCTCAGACCCCAGCCCGAGCGGCGCCTAATTTGAGTGCGCGGCCCTAACGACCGCAAGGGCGCGAGCAAGTCAAGCCTCGCGCTCCCGCGGGAAAGTCGCAGCCTATGCCGAGCGCCGAAATCAGGCTAAGCCGCCTCCGGCATTGTCCGTCCGATGGAGGCTCAAGCCCTTGCTCGCATTCGCTTCGCCAACGCCCGACGCGACGCCGGTATGGCTGGTCAGCGCGGAAAACTGGCCGACGGTCAAATCGACGATCGGCGCGGCCGCCGCGGCCTTCGCCGAGCGCTGCGGCTTCCAGCCGAAAGCCGGACGCATGCAGCTTCTCCCGGGCGAGGCCGGCGCCCTGGCGAGCGTCTTGTTCGGGGTCGACGAAGCGAATGCGCCGACGCGCGATCCGTTCGGGCCCGGCAAGCTGGCGACGTCACTGCCGGAAGGCGTCTACCGGTTCGCCAACCCGCCTCAAGACGCCGAACTCGCCGCGCTCGGCTTCCTGCTCGCGCTCTATCGCTACGATCGCTTCAAAGCCGACAGGGGGCCGAAGCCGCGCCTCGTCGCGCCCGACGAGGTCGACGCGATCCGGATTCAACGCATCGCCGAGTCGATCGCTTTTGGTCGCGATCTCGTCAATGCGCCGGCCAACGTCCTGGGCCCGAACGCGCTTGAACAAGAGGTCGTCAAGCTCGCCGAGCATTTCGACGCCAGCGTCACCATGGTGCGCGGCGACGAACTTCTCACCGCCAATTTTCCTCTCATCCATGCCGTCGGGCGCGCGGGCGCCGAAGAGCCGCGGCTCGTCGACTTTTCCTGGGGACGCGAGGACGCGCCGAAAGTGGCGATTATCGGCAAGGGCGTGACGTTCGACACCGGCGGCCTCGACATCAAGCCGGCCTCGGGCATGGAGCTCATGAAAAAGGACATGGGCGGCGCGGCGACGGCGCTGACGCTGGCGCGGCTGATCATGGAGGCTGGGCTTGATCTCCGCTTGAGGACCGTGATCCCGATCGTCGAGAACGCGATCTCCGCGTCGGCGATGCGCCCGGGCGATGTGATTGTCAGCCGCAAGGGGCTCTCGGTCGAGATCGGCAACACCGACGCCGAAGGGCGGATGATCCTCGCCGACGCGCTCGCGCTTGCCGATGAGGACGCGCCGGAGCTGATGCTCGACTTCGCGACGCTTGACCGGCGCGGCGAGGGTCGCGCTCGGCCCGGACCTGCCGCCGTTCTACACCGATGACGACGCGCTTGCTGGGTCGATCGCTTCTAGCGCCGCGCGCGCCCGCGATCCGGTGTGGCGCATGCCGCTCTGGCGCCCTTACGACGCGATGATCGAAGGCTCGGTCGCCGACATCAGCAATTCGGGTTCAGGCGCTGGCATGGCGGGCTCGATCAGCGCCGCCTTGTTCCTCCGGCGGTTCGTCGAGAACGCGAAATCCTGGGCGCATTTCGACGTCTACGCCTGGAACCCGAAGCCGCGCGCCCACGGGCCGATGGGCGGCGAGATCCAGGCGGCGCGAGCTTTGTTCGAGCTTTTAAGCGAGCGCTATCCGGGTCGGTGAGGGCGGGCGCCTGGCATTCACCTCATCAGCCGGGGCGGCAGCGCCGGGATCACCGAGTGCGGGCCGCTGGCGGTCAACGGGGGCGCAATTTTCGCGGACAAAGCCGTCCTTTCCTGCTAGCTCTGTCCCCGCAGGAGGGCGCAATGAGCGAGAGCCGAAAGCTCGCGGCGATCCTGGTTGCGGATGTCGTCGGATACAGCCGACTCGCCGGCGCCGACGAGGATAGGACGCTTGCGCGCCTGAGGGCGCTTCGCAGCGATCTGATCGACCCCACGATCTCCGCTGCATCACGGCCGCGTCGTCAAGCGCACGGGCGACGGTTCGATCATCGAGTTCCGCAGCGTGGTCGATGCGGTGCGCTGCGCGATCGAAGTGCAGACCGGCATGGTCGAGCGCAACATGGGTTTGCCGGCCGAAAAGCGCATTGACTTTCGCATCGGCATTCACCTGGGCGACGTCGTGGAGGAGAGTGACGGCGACCTGATGGGCGACGGGCTCAATATCGCCGCTCGGCTCGAGGGCCTCGCCAAGCCAGGCGCAATCTGTCTTTCCGAGGACGCCTATCGTCAAGTCAAGCAGCGGCTCGATCTCAAGGTGAGCGATCTCGGCCCGACGCAGCTCAAGAACATCGCCGAGCCGGTCCGGGTCTATTCGCTGGAAGTCGGCCCGCCGGCCGAGGCGATGCCTGCGCCGGCGGCGACGAATGTGATCCAGCAGGAGCGCGCGGCGCCTGCGCCAAGGACGAGCGGCGGGCCTTTGCGTTGGCCGGCACTCGCTGCCGTTGCGGCGCTTCTTCTTCTAGCCGTCGGCGGCTGGTATGTCCTCAGCGGCCGGCTCACACGGCCGGCGCAGGCGGCGCATCTGTCCATCGTCGTGTTGCCCTTCACAAATCTCTCGAACGATCCCGCCCAGGACTATTTCGCCGACGGCATCACCGAGAACCTGACCACCGATCTTTCGCGCATCCGCGACAGTTTCGTGATCGCGCGCAACACCGCCTTCACATTCAAGGGAAAGAGCATCGACGCCAAAGAGATCGGCAAGGAACTCGGCGTTCGCTACGTCCTCGAAGGGTCGGTGCAGCGCGATCAGAACCGGGTGCGCGTCAACGCGCAATTGATCGACACCGAAACCGGCGCGCATCTGTGGGCCGACCGTTTCGAGGAGAACATCGCCGACCTCTTCAAGCTGCAAGATCAAGTGGTCGCGCGATTGGCCAACACTTTAGGCTACGAGCTAATTAGGGCTGAAGCGGCAAAAGGCTCTCGCTCCGCCAATCCGGACGTCACCGACCTCGCCATGCAAGGCTGGACCCTGTTCTGGCGCGTGGCTCACCAAACCCCCAACGAAGGGCGCGAGACTGCTCATGAGGCGCGAGCCTTGTTCGACCGGGCGCTTCACATTGACCCCAACGACGCCGACTCCCTGGCCGGAAGCGCCTTTACCTACTACGCGGACTATATCAACGGATGGGGCGATCCGGGGACCGACTATGAAGCCAAGGTGCTCGCGCAAGCCGACAAAGCGATCGCTCTGGCGCCTGACAATGTCCGAGGGTACTCCGTAAAGGGGTCATATCTGAGCATGTCGCGTCGTCCCCGTGAGGGACTTGCCGCCGCCGATGCCGGCCTCGCCATCAATCCGAATTTCGTGACGCTCTTCGTGTCGCGTAGTCTCGCCGAACTCTCCCTCGGCCACTATGAGCAGGCGAAGGCCGACGCTCAACTGGCGATGCAACTAAGTCCGCGCGACCCCTCGCTCGGTTACTTCCACCTGCAGGTGGGAGGGGCAGAACTAGGCCTTGGCCATGCTGACGCCGCCGTTGATCAATTCCGCCAGGCAATCGACACGGGATTGCACATTTTCATCGTCTATGAGGCCTTAGCCGCCGCCTACGCGCAGGCGGGCAAATTGGACGAGGCGCAGGACGCCTTGGTGAAAGCGCGCCGTCTCAATCCCAAACTCACGGTCAAATGGGAGATTGAGCATGGGCCGGGTATTCCGGCTGTATTGGACGGCTTGCGCAAGGCGGGGCTGCCGGAGGAATGACCGACGCATGGTTCACGCTCCAGCGATGATCCCCTTCAGGAACGCGACGTGGCGCGAGAAGGCCGCGCGTCCTTGCGTGCTCGCCTTGACCGTGGTGCGCGGCCTTCGGCCGACGAAGGCCTTGGTCACTTCCACATAAGCGGCGCGCGCCAGATGATCGAGATGCGCGCCTAAGTTTCCGTCGGTCGCGCCGGTCAGCTTCTTGAGCTGGGTGAAGTCGAGCCCCTCGTCGCCTGGGTCGCAGGCGGTCAGCGCCGCCATGACGCGCAGGCGGATCGGCTGATGGATGATGTCGTCCGGCGCGTCCATCGCTCAGGCCCGCCGCATCCAGAGGCCGCAGAGAATGAATCCGCCGCCGGAAACCGCCGCGAGCCACAGCGGAAACGCTGCGCCCTGACCAGACATATCCGGCGAGAATGAGCGCCGTGAGGCCGAGGCCGATCGCCGAGAACGCCGCCCCGAACCAAAGCCCCGCGAGCGCATAGCCGAACAGGAACAGCGTCGGCCAGAACACCATCTGTTCGCGCGTACCGAAGCCGCCGAGGAAATTCGCCCAGATCCAGCCGAAGGCGTAGAAGAGACAGAACGCCGCCAGCGTTCTGAGCGGAAAGCGCGCGCCGGGCTCGACCACCCAGCGAAGAAGGGCGAGCGTGCCGATGATCCCGATCGCGTCGATCAAGAACCAGCGCGGGCCGAACCAGGCTGGCGCGAGCGCGATGAGAACGTCGCGCACGAGGTTCACGACGCCCCACAAGATCATGATGAGCGCCGCGGTGCGATAAAGGCGCGATTGCTTGACCTTGGCGACGACGCTGTCGACGTCGGCGAGCATCGCGGCGGCCTCATCGGACCGGACGGTCATGCGCCTCACGCCAAGCTTTGGGCGCCGGTCTCGGCCGGGGCCGGCTTCGGCAACAGGCCGAAGCGCCGGCACAGGAAGAAGAGCCGCCGGCCCTGCGTGACGCTGATCGCGATCATCGCCCCGAGACTGACGCCGCCGATCGCCGAGCGCAGGGCCATCGCCTCGAGCATCGGCATCGTCCACGCCATCCACAGGAACAGGAGAGCCTTGAGAAAGAAGTACGCCGCCCAGGCAAGAGTGAACAGGCGGAAGAACGCCCGAACCTCATCGGTGGCGACGAAGCTCTCGCCGCGCTGCTCGGCGACCTCCTGGATGATCGGCTTCTCTCCCAGAGCGCCGATGACGAAAGCGATTCCGGTCACAACGTTGCTGACCGCCGCCTCGTACTTCAGCATGAACGGCGAAGTCGAGATGAGATCGACGAAGCCGAAGATGAGCGTCAGCGCGCTGACGAGCAGATAGAGGCGTGTGAACTTGAGCCCCTTTCGCCAGCGCCAAACGGCGTCCGCAACGATGAACGCTATCGAGCCGAGGATCGCCGGCTTGACGCCGAGCGTCACGGCGAGGAGCCAGAAGACGATGAGCGGCCCGAACTCGGCGAGCGCGAAGCGCGCAACCGCGACGAGCTTGGTCATGAGCCTTCCCACGTCATGAATAGCCTTCGGCCATCGCCGCCAGGATCGCCTTGATCGCTTCCGCCTTATAGACGATTCCCATATGGTCGACGCCCGGAAGGACCGTCAGCGCGACGCCGAGCGGCGGCAGCGCGCGCCTGTAAGCCTCGGCGTCCATGAGTTGGTCGTCGGCGCCGGCGATGACCGTGATCCGGCCTTTGGCGTGGGCGAACGCGTCTTGCCAATCAGGCGGCGCGGTATAGTTGCCCATCAGGCGGAACGAGTACTGGCTGGTGACGAACATCTTCGCTTCCGGCGCGTTGGCGAAGGCAAGCGCCGGCAGCGACTGCGGCCAGTCGATCCCGAGCTTTTCGAGCGTCACGGTGGCGATGATGCGCGGCATGTCCGGCTGAGCCCACAAGCCCGGCCCTTCCGCCGGCCGGTTGGTCGGCGCCGAATGCCCAAGGTAGGGCGCAAGCAGGACAAAGCGATCAAATGCGTCGCCGAGCGGGCTGCCGGCGATGCGGAGCGCGAACCCGGCGCCTGCCGAATGGCCGATCAGCGAAAAACGGGCGGCCGGATAGGCTTTGCGCAGTTCGGCGATAAGATCGCCGAGATCGTCGTCGAGCTGGCCCGGATAGGCGATGTCGCCGCGCGTTCCCGAGGCGCCATGGCCGCGGATGTCCAACGCGACGGCCGTCACGCCAGCGCCCGCCAACGCCTTCGCGACGGCGTTCATTTCAATCGAGCTCGCCGACGAGCCGTGCGCGAGGATCGCGATCCGGTCCCGCGCACCGTTTGGGGCCGAATAGAGCCGGTAGGCGAGCCAGGTCCCGTCGCGGGCCTGGAAGCGGCTGAGATCGGGCGCGCCCGTCTCGTCGATCTGTGTCGCGCCGGCGTGGATGGAAGCGAGCGTCGGCGGCCGGCGCACTGGCGAAGCCAGCATGAGCACAATTGCGATCGCCGCCACGCCGACCAAAGCCAAGCAGCCCGAGCGCGAGATGAGAGAGGGTCGAGAGGGGCATGGAGGTTACCTCATTACAGAGTACTCTATAATGCAGAGTTATCTGAGTTGGTCAAGCCTTCGAGTGAAGGGCGCGGCCGACTTGTCCGTAGCGGCCCGCCGGGCGATACCCGCGATCACCGCGAGGGGGGTTGCGAATGGCTTTAACGAAACATGCTCGGCTGACGGTCGGCGACCTGCGCAAGCTCAAGGGCAAGCGGCAATTGACGATGCTGTTCGTCGAAACGCCCGAAGAAGCGGCTGCGGCGTCCGCGGCCGGCATTGATATTCTGTCGATCATTGAGCCGCTTTGGTCGCCCGCGATGCGCGAGGCGGCGGGCGACTGTTTCGTTCAGGTCGGGCTCATCTACGGCCAGCATTGCACCTACGAGGACTATCTGCGCGCCGCGCACAAAAACCTGATGATTGGCGGGGACGCGTTCTACTGCGCGGGCAGCCTCGATACGATCGCCAGGCTCGCGGCCGAGGGCATACCGGTCGTGGGCCACGTCGGGCTTATCCCTGCGCGCGCGACATGGACCGGCGGCTTCAAGGCGGTCGGCAAGACCGCCGCCGAAGCGTTACAGGTCTATAATCATGTCAAACAGCTCGAAGCTGCCGGCGCGGTCGCGGCCGAAATCGAGGTCGTGCCAGCGCGCGTGGCGAGCGAAATCTCGAAGCGCACGTCGCTCGTTCTCATGTCGATGGGCGCGGGCTCAGGCTGCGACGCGCAATATCTGTTCGCCGAGGACGTGCTCGGCTATTCGCGCGGCCATCAGCCGCGCCACGCCAAAGTCTACCGCAACTTTCGCGCCGAATACGAGCGGCTTCAGCGCGAGCGCATCGCGGCCTTTCAAGAGTTCCGGGCCGACGTCGAGAAGGGCGCTTTCCCGGAGGACAAGCATCTCGTGCCCATTGCTGAGACGAGTTTGAGTCGTTTGTGAAGGGTTTGGAGAAGCGATAAACTACCGCGTCGCTGGTTCTGACTTGAAACGGACTCGCGTGAGCTCCTCGGATCGTGATCGAGATCGGCAGGCCGTTCTCGACGCATTCGCCAAACAGATCGGGTGGTGTGGAAGCCTGGGCTCGCCGTTCACGGCGCGGCTGCTCACGGTCTTGCGAGACGACATCGCGGCCGGCGGGACCAGCGCGGAAGTGGCCCGCGCATGGCCTGGCGATCCGGTGGTGGACGCCTTGGCGCTCAGAATGGCCGCGGCGCTGCACGCGCTCGCACTGGCCGAGTCGGCGCCCGCGCTCGCTGCCTGCTATCCCCCGAGCGAGGCGCCGATCGAGCAATTGCGCCCCGTTGTGCTTGACGCCGTCCGCGAGCATCAAAGCGCCATTCGCGCTTTTCTTTCGTCACCTCCGCAAACGAATGAGGTTGGTCGATCAGGCGTGCTGGTCGGCGGTTTTTTGCAGATCGCCAAGGACACCGGCCTGCCGCTTCGGCTCCTCGAGATCGGCGCCAGCGCAGGCCTGAACGCCATTTGGGATCGCTATCATTATCGCCTCGGCGCCGCGGGCTGGGGCGACCCGCAGAGCGCCGTGCGCATCGCGCCGAGTTGGCAAGGACCCTCGCCGCCGATCGACGCCCCTATCCGCGTGATTGAGCGTCTTGCTTGCGACATCGCGCCAGTCGATCTCGAAGACCCCGCCCAACGCCTGCGACTGAGGGCCTATGTTTGGGCCGATCAGCGCGAGCGCCTCTCCCGCTTGGAAAGCGCGATCGACCTCGCGCGCGCCCACGGCCCAAGAGTTGAGCGGGCCGACGCAGCCGATTGGGTCAGCGCCAAACTCCGCGAAACCGCCGCGGGAAGCGCGACCGTCCTCTACCATTCCGTGATGTGGCAATACATGCCGTCGGAGACTCAGGCGGCTATCAGGGCGAGCCTCGAGGAGGCCGGCGATCGTGCGACCAGCGCCGCGCCCTTGGCCTGGTTGCGCTTCGAGCCGTTGGATTCCGCCTCTGCGTTCGAGCTTCGCATGACTTCGTGGCCCGGTGTGCGCAAGGTTCGCCTAGCCGTCGCTCATCCTCACGGAACTAGCGTGCAATGGTCGAGCTGGTAGCTCAGGCGCGGCGAGGACGCGCGCGTCTCAGCCCGTCCAATCCAGCACGATCTTGCCGCTTTCGCCCCGGCGCATGATCTCGAAGCCTTCGAGGAATTTTTCCGCCGGCAGGCGGTGGGTGATGACCTTGCGCACGTCGAGCCCGCTTTCCAGCATCGCGATCATCTTGTGCCAGGTCTCGAACATCTCGCGTCCGTAGATGCCCTTGATGGTGAGCTGCTTGAAGATGATCTTGTTCCAGTCGACCAGAGCAGGCTTCGCCGGCAGGCCGAGCAGGGCGACCCGGCCGCCGGTGATGATGGCGTCGAACAGCTGATCGAACGCCGCCGGCGCGCCGCTCATTTCGAGCGCGACGTCGAAGCCCTCGGTCATCTTGAGCCGGCTCATCGTCTCTCTGAGGTCGGTCTTCGACACGTCGACCGCGACGACGTCGGCGACCTCTTCCGCAAGCTTGAGGCGCTTCGGGTTGATGTCGGTGATCACGACATGCCGGGCGCCGATATGGCGCGCGACGGCGCCGGCCATGATGCCGATCGGCCCGGCCCCGGTGATGAGAACGTCCTCGCCGACAAGATCGAAGGAAAGCGCGGTATGGACCGCGTTGCCGAGCGGATCGAGGATCGCGCCGAGCTCGTCGTCGACGTCGTCGGGCAGGAGCACGATGTTGAACGCGGGCACCCGCACATATTCGGCGAAGGCGCCGGGGATGTTGACGCCAATGCCGCGCGTCTCGGGATCGAGATGATAGCGCCCGCCGCGCGCCGCCCGGCTCCTCATGCCGATCACGTGGCCCTCGCCCGACACGCGCTGGCCGACCTTGAAATGTCGCACATTGGCGCCAAGCGCGGCGATCTCGCCCGAATATTCGTGGCCGACCGTCATCGGCGTCGGGATCGTCTTCTGCGCCCACTCGTCCCAGTTGAAGATATGGATGTCGGTGCCGCAGATGCCGGTCTTGTGCACCTTGACCAGCACGTCGTCGGGGCCGATCTCGGGGATCGGCTGCTCCTCGAGCCACAGGCCCGGCTCCGGCTTTTCCTTGACGAGGGCGCGCATGGGAACTTCCGACAAGCAGGCGGGCGACGCTGGACCGCCGCAACGATTTAGCCGCTCGAGCGGGATTGCGATAGCGGGACCGGACCGGCGAAGCCTAGAGGTCGAAATTGGTCGGCAGCATGACCACGTCCCGGATCGTCATGCCGCGAGGCCGCGTCAGCATGAACGTCACGACATTGGCCACTTCACTGGCCTCGAGCAGGCTTCCGGATTCCCTGGCTTCCTTCAGCTTCTCGGGCGGCCAGTCGGCGAGCAGCGCAGTGATCACGGGGCCGGGCGAGATCGAGCCCATGCGAATGCCGTGCTTGAACACTTGTCGCCGCACCGTCTGGACAAAGCAATTGATCGCCCATTTGGAGGATGCATAGACCGGCTCCCAGGGCGTCGGAAAATGCGCCGCGAGCGAACTTGTGACGATAATGTCGCCCGTGCGCCGCTCGATCATGTGAGGCAGCACGTCGTGCACGTTCTTCATCACGACGTTGACATTCAGATTGAGCATCCGGTCGATGGCCGTAGCGTCGGCGTCGATCAAGTCGCCGCCGACATACGCGCCGGCGTTTGCGTGCAGGATGTCGAGTTGGCCCGCCTTCTCGAGGACCTTCGGCACCAGCGTCGCGCAGTCCTTCGGGTCGAGCAGGTCGATGACCAGCGGGATCACGGCGTCGCCAAGCTTGTCGCGCAGTCTTTTCAGCGCCGCTTCGTCGCGGTCGACCATCACCACGCGCGATCCCAGCGCCAGCATGGCCTCGGAACTGGCCAGTCCGATGCCCGACGCAGCCCCGGTCACGACGGCGACCTTGCCCTTCAGTTCTCCCGCCATTGTCTCCTCCCTTGCGCGCCCGAGCGCGAAAACGCGCTTCGAAGCCGGCGCTTGACAGCCCCTGAACCGCGGCCCGGTCCCTAAACGATCCCCAGCGCCTTGCCCGCGTCGGCGAAGGCCGCGATCGCAAAGTCGATGTCGGCCTCGGTCAGCGCCGCCGACATTTGCGTGCGGATGCGAGCCTGGCCCTTCGGGACGACGGGAAAGAAGAACCCGGCCACGAACACGCCGCGCTCGTCGAGCGCCTGAGCCAGATCCTGCGCCCGCTGCGCCTCGCCCAGCATCACCGGAATGATCGGCGTCTCCCCGGGCGCGACAGTGAATCCGGCCTTCTCGACGCCTTCGCGAAAGCGGCGCGCATGGTTTTTGAGCAAAGCGCGCCGCGCGTCGGCGCCGATCGCAATCTCGAGCGCCTTCAACGCCCCGGCCGCGAGCGGAGGCGCGAGCGAGTTGGAAAAGAGATAGGGCCGCGCCCGCTGCCGCAGGAGGTCGACGATCGGCTGGTCGGCGGCGACGAAGCCGCCCATGCCCCCGCCAAGCGTCTTGCCGAAGGTGCCGGTCACGATGTCGACGCGGTCACCCGCGCCGGTCAGCGCCGGCGTGCCGCGCCCCTTCTCGCCGAGATGCCCGGTCGCGTGGCAGTCGTCGACCAGCACCAGCGCGCCATAGCGGTCGGCAAGGGCGCAGATCTCCTTCAGCTTGGCGACGTAGCCGTCCATCGAGAACACGCCGTCGCTGGCGATGAGCTTGAACCGCGCGCCGGCGCTGTCCGCCTCTTTCAGACGATCCTCGAGCTCGTTCATGTCCGAATTGGCGAAGCGGTAGCGCTTCGCCTTGCTGAGGCGCACGCCATCGATGATCGAGGCGTGGTTGAGGCTGTCGGAAATGATCGCGTCCTGCTCATCGAGCAACGGCTCGAACACGCCGCCATTGGCGTCGAAACAGGCGGCGAACACGATCGCATCCGTCCTTGCCCAAGTGCTTGGCGATCGCCTGCTCGAGCTCACGATGCAGCGTCTGCGCGCCGCAGATGAAACGCACCGAGGCCATGCCGAAGCCGAATTCGTCCATCGCGCGGCGCGCCGCCGCGATGACGTCCGGGTGATCGGCGAGGCCGAGATAATTGTTGGCGCAGAGGTTGACCGCTTCGCGCGCGCCTTGCGGGGACGCGACATGGATGCGCCCGCCCTGCGGTCCGGTCAGCAGCCGCTCGCGTTTTGTGAGGCCCGCGCCTCGATGTCGTCGAGGGTGGCGCGGATGTGGGCCAGAAAGGCGTCGGTCATAGCGCCTCGTTCGATGAAGGAGAGGCAGCAAGTTTAGCAGCGCGGGGAGGGCGCCGCTATTGCGACAGCTGGATGTAGAGCTCGTACCGCCCCTGGCTGAACGTCAGACCCGCCTGCGCGGCGTTGAAGCGCATGACGACGCCGTTGCGGTTCTCGAGCCACAATTCGCCGTTCGCCTTGGTGGTGATGGCGAGACTGCCCGTGCCCTGGATCCAGGCGCCGGGGAACTGGGAGACGTCGTGGAGCTTGTACACCTCGCCGGCGGCCTGCAGCGTGGAGATCGCGCCAAGGCCGATCGAGCGAGCCGGTCAGTGTGAACGGATAGGACCTGCCCCTGAAGGTGAGGACGCCGCTGCCTGCGCCCAGGCCGGAGACAAAGGCCTGCGTCATCGTCACCGTGCCTGACGGCCTGAGCCCCCGAATGCTCGCTTCGGTCGGGATTCCAGAGGGCGGAATTTCGCAGCCGGCAAGGGGCAGAAGAGTAAAGGCGGCGAGGATCGCCGCGATGAACCGGGAGCGAATGAACCTGAGGTCGAACCGCATGGCTTTCCCTTTGTCGAACCGGCGTCGTGGTCGCCGGGCGCCCTCGGTTTAGCCAATTGGATAAGGCGATGTCAGCAGGCGTTCGCGGCGACGAGACCTTAATTGATGAGTCACTTCTCTCGTTCGTAGGTTACCTCGTGGACAACCTCGCGCCCGTCGAACGGATTTTTAGCGGGGGCTGAGGTATAAGTCAGAGTATGTTCATCGACCGTGCAGTATCGCACCTGTTCCGTGCCGCTCCACGCTTCGTTCCAGCTCATGTCGACATGATGGATGACCCGATCTGACTCAACCGTATAGCTGCCCGAATAGGCGAACATCGTGTCGAACAACGCGATCTTCTCTTCGTCTGATGGCGGCAACCGCTCGGGCGGTTTGCGATTGTTCTTCAGGATAAGGAACGTGACACGCTCAGGTGTATAGACGACGGCGCCGCAAGGATTTTGGCCCAGTGCGTCTCGCCGCTCACCAGTCGCGACGTCTCTCGTAACCCAAGACTTCATCCTCCAGCTTCCGAGAATGAGATCGCGGTCGAGCGGCATATTTCTCTCCCTGTTATGGCATCATGAGCGGCGGCCACATGAGGTCGTCGTCGGACGGCGGCCGGCAGACGTTCGACGGCGGTCACCTGACAGGCACCGGGCGTCTGCTCATGCGCCAAGATTTCGAGCGGCGGGAGCCAGCGCCGCCAGCGCGAGGTCTGGCGCGCCTGCGCGAGCGCGATCGTCCTCGCCTCGTTTTCGCTGTTGGCCGCGACGGTGATTTGATGACGAATCTGTTGCGCAATGATGAGCTTGAAACTGGCCTTATAGGTCGGCTTGCCAACGGCGGGCGCAAAGGCTGCGACGAACGCTTCGAGCGCTTTCCACCTCAAGGCGCGGCATCCCTCCACAGGCACGTCGTTAGTCGGTCAATGTCGAAATAGGTAAACCCGCGCCAACTGGTTTGGCACAGTGAAAATCTCTTCCGCTTGATCGAAGCCAGCCTCGCGAGCCATCCCTTTCCATGTCCCCGAGGTTTCGGCGTAGTCGGACGCACGATGATGGCTATCGAACGCAGCGAATTCTTCATCGGATATTGCTAACCATTGAGGTCGCATTTGGCGGAACCGTTCCATCCAGCCTTCGCGATCCTCACTTTCGAGACAGGTCGGTTCCCAGATCAGAAACAGGCCATCACGCGGAAGAAGACGTTCGACCTTTCTCATGAAGGCTCGTTTCTCCGGCGCGTGGAGATGGTGGAGCGACTGGCCGATCCAGACCACGTCAAGCGGACCCTCCCAACACTCAATTGCCTCGACGAAATCCTGACAGCGAAGTTCGACTGGAAAGGAAACAGACGAAAGCGCGTCCTTTGCGACGTCCAGCGAGGGCTTTGAAATGTCGATCCCGATATAGCGAGAAACGTGGGCGCCAGAGAGCGCCGCAGCAGAAAAAGGCGCAGTGCCGCAGCCGAGATCGGCGAAGACAAAACCGTCTTTTGCGTCGTTCGAGAGAATCTTGTGAAGCAAGTTGTAGACTTGCTCGTGGGCCATGTAATCGGCGGCGATCACCTTTCGGTACGTTGCCAGACCCTTCGCAAACAATTCCTGATCGGACATCACGGTTGCCTCTCGCGGTGCACTCATGTGTTTTACCGACCTTCGCGGGGTCCCGCCTTCGAGCGTCCCGGTTCGGCTTGTCATGCCAGACAGTCGGAGGAGCGCTATCGTTCTGTCGTGATCGAGCCCCACCCTCCAAAAGCGCCCGTGCTCCCGTCCTACCGGGATTGGGTGTTCACGAATATGTGAACAGCAAAAACCTAGAAACGTCCAATATCAAATTGAGTTATATTCGGCGGCGTCCATCGCGCATCGCTCCCTAGTCGCCCCAGTCGATGAGCCGCCTGCCGCGATGGATGGCGTCCGCCTCGGCCGTCAGCCGCCCCGTCCGCCCCGTGTAGGATCGGCGCCGGCGCGATGCCCAGCGAGGCCTTGGAGCCTTTCACGCCCGAGACGAACAGGCGATGCGCGCTCGCGTCAATTGAAGCGTCCTGCTTTTGGACGGAGGCGCCTGAAACGGAACGGCTGGCGCGACAATCGCTTGCGTAAAATCAGAAACCAAGTTAAGCTCCGCCCATGAACAAGTCTGCCTTTCGCATGGAAGCGCCACAAGCTCGGCCCGGCGGTTCGAATGTCCAAGCGGCAAAGGGCGCGCGAAAATTTTTTCCACGAAAATCCCGTGTAACCCATTGATAAGTCTCTATTCTGACGAGAGAATCCAAGGAAATCCAAGAGAATCCAATAGCTGTCAAAGGCGGTTTCTGCAGCGAAACGGCTCCCGCCAAGAAAATCCAAATTGACCAGATGAGCTCCGACCGCCTCGCCGGAAAAACACCAAATTAATCCGTTGAATGTTGCGTTCAGCCGCCCCAGTCGATAAGCCGCTCGCCGCGATGGAGGGCGTCCGCCTCAGCCGTCAGGCGGCCGTCGGCCCCGTGCAGAATCGAGCCCCGGCGCAAGGCGCAGCGGGGCCTTGGAGCCTTTCACGCCCGAGACCAGCAGACGATGCGCGCTCGCGCCGATCGTCGGATGAACCGGCAGAAGCGCCAGCGCGCCGAGCCGGCTTCCGATCGCGGCGAGGATCGCGCTCAGCGCGTCGGGCCGGTGGATCATCACAAACCGCCCGCCCGGCGCGAGAATCGCAAGCGAAGCCTGAATCCAGTCGGCAAGCGCCGCGCCCGCCTCTGCGCGGGCTAAGACATGCGCCCGCGCCTTGCCTTTGTCCGGAGAGGCGCGGACCGCCTTGGCGTCGAAGAACGGCGGGTTGGTGACGACGCAACCGGCCGAATTCGGCCAGCCCCGCCTCCCGGCGCTCCTTCGGATTCAGCGCGTCGAGCCGCAAGACCCGCGTGCGCGCCTGAAGCCCGTTGCGCGCCGCGTTGCTCTTCGGCGAGCCGCGCCAGCTCGGGATCGAGTTCGACAAGATCGACGCGAGGCAAGCGGATCGCGCTGCAGCCAGCGCCAGCCCGACCGCGCCGACCCCCGCGCCGACGTCGACGATCCGGCCTTGCCGAGCGTCGCCCGCCGCCGCGACCAGCAGGGCGGCGTCCGTCCCGACCCGATGGCCGCGCTTCGGCTGGAGGAGCACGAGCCGGCCGCCAAGCCATCGGTCCTCGGTCAGCCCGTCCGCAGTCGCGGCGCTCTCAAGCTGAGCCGAGCGGTCAGGCATCGCGCAGTTCTTTTCCCAGACCCGCCTCGACCAGGAGACGGCGAACCCGCCCCTCCTCTTCTCCGTCGACCAGAATCCGTCTCGGCAGGAAGCCGAGCGAGCCCTCGACGGCGGCCATATGCTGGTCGGCGACGAAATAGGCGACCCGCTCCGCCTTCAGGATTGTTTCGATGACGCTGATGAGAACGAGATCGTTGGTGCGCAGGATTTCGACCAAAATAGACCTCGATTAGGGCTCACTTGCCGCTTGGGTAGGCCGTCTTTATGGTCGCGGCGCGGGATCTGGCAAGGGAATGCTTGCGTGGGAATTGTCGTTCCACTGGAAGACAAATCGGCCGATCGCCTGATCGAGCCGCTGACGACGCTCGCCGCCGGCGACATGGCCAAGGTCAATCAGGTGATTTTGTCGCGCACCGGATCAGAGGTGACGATGATCCCCGAAGTCGCCAATCACCTGATCGCCTCGGGCGGCAAGCGGATGCGGCCGATCCTGACTTTGGCGACGGCCGGGCTTTGCGGCTATTCCGGGGAGGGCCATATCAAGCTCGCCGCCGCGGTCGAGTTCATGCATACCGCGACCCTTCTGCACGATGACGTTGTCGACGAGAGCGACCTGCGCCGCGGCAAGGCGGCCGCGCGGGTGCTTTGGGGCAACGAGGCGAGCGTGCTCGTCGGCGATTTTCTTCTTAGGCCAAGCCTTCAAGATGATGGTCGAGGTCGGCTCGCTCTCCTGTCTCGAGGTGCTGTCCGGCGCGGCCGTGGTGATCGCCGAGGGCGAAGTGATGCAGCTCTCAGCCGCCAAGGACACGGAGACGACCGAGGACGCCTATCTCGCCGTCATCCGCGCCAAGACCGCGGCCTTGTTCGCCGCGGCTTGCGAGGTCGGGCCTATTCTCGCCGGCCGCTCCAAGGCGGAGATCGCCGCCTGCCAGGGTTACGGCGCCAATCTCGGCATCGCCTTTCAGCTCATCGACGACGCGCTCGACTATGGCGGCTCGTCGGCCAAGCTCGGCAAGAATGTCGGCGATGATTTCCGCGAGGGAAAGATCACCCTGCCGGTGGTCCTGTCGTTCCGGCGCGGAGCGACGCAAGAGCGTGAATTCTGGCGCCGGACATTGGAAAAGGGCGAGGTCGTCGACGGCGATCTCGAGTTCGCGCTGGCGACGATGAAGAAGCATCGCGCGCTCGAAGACACCATCGAGCGCGCCCGGCACTATGGCGCGATGGCTCGCGACGCGCTCGAATTGTTCGCCGCTTCCCCTTGGAAACATGCTTTGCGCGACGCGGTCGAGTTCACCATCGGCCGGGCGCATTAAGGCAACGCGTTCGGGCGAGGAGACATTACGTAACGGCGATGATAAACGAGCCTGTTGCCAGCGTCGCCATCTTGCCGCCTTTTTAGGGACAATTGTGAGGCGCGTCACACTCCAGTAGCCGAAACACTGGACAAGTTTTAGCGCGCCCTTTAGCGAAGAGGAAAGCGGTGCTGGGCTAAAAGGGTCAGGCCGAGAAGGACAGGCGATGGACTATCAGCGGAGCTTCGAGGACGCGATCGCGCGCCTGAAGGCGGAAGGGCGCTACCGCACCTTCGCCAATCTCGAGCGTGACGCACGCCGGTTCCCGATCGCCCAATGGCGCCCGGAGGGCGAGGAAGACCGGCCGCGCGAAGTGACGGTCTGGTGCTCGAACGACTATCTCAGCATGGGCGGCCATCCGGACGTCATCGAAGCCTCGGTCAAGGCGGTTTGCGCCCATGGGGCAGGGGCGGGCGGAACCCGCAACATTTCCGGCACCCACAATCCGATCGTCGAGCTCGAGGCCGAGCTTGCCGACCTGCATGGCAAGCCGGCGGCGCTCGTCTTCACCTCCGGCTGGGTGTCCAATCTCGCGTCGATTTCGACCATCGCCGGCATTTTGCCCAATTGCCTCATCCTGTCCGACGCGCTCAATCACAATTCGATGATCGAGGGGGTCAGACGCTCGGGCTGCGAGAAGCGCGTATGGCGGCACAACGACGTCGCTCATCTCGAGGAGCTGCTCGCCGCGGAGCCGCGCGACCGCGCCAAGCTCGTCGTGTTCGAGAGCCTCTATTCGATGGACGGCGACATCGCGCCGATCGCCGAAATCGTGGCGTTGGCCGAGAAATATAACGCGCTGACCTATATCGATGAGGTGCATGCGGTCGGCCTCTATGGCCCCCGCGGCGGAGGCTTGAGCGAACGCGAAGGGCTTGCGGCGCGCATCGACATCATCGAGGGCACGCTCGCGAAGGGCTTTGGCTCGCTCGGCGGCTATATCGCGGCGAGCGAGGCGATCGTCGACGCGGTCAGAAGCTTCGCTCCCCAGTTCATCTTCACCTCGACCCTGCCGCCGAGCGTCGCCGCGAGCGCCGCCGCCGCGGTCAAGCATTTGAAACGTTCGACCGCTGAGCGCGACCGCCACCAGCATATGGCGAAGCTCGTCAAGCACGCGCTGCGCGCCGCCGGCCTGCCGGTCATGGACAATCCCTCGCATATCGTGCCGGTGCTTGTCGGCGACGCCAGACAATGCCGCGCGGCCAGCGAACTCCTGCTCGAGCGGCATGCGATCTACATTCAGCCGATCAACTATCCGACCGTCGCCAGGGGGACGGAGCGCTTGCGGGTGACCCCGACGCCCGCCCATAGCGAAGCCCAAGTCGCCGATCTGGTCGAGGCTCTGGTCGACGTCTGGAAGACGCTCGGCCTTGAGTTCGAGGAATCGCGCGTGATCCCGCTGTTCCGCGCCAATGCGAGCGAGGACGCCCATTGCGTCTATCCGGAGATGAAACGGGCGGCGGAATAGGCGCCTTGCCGCGGCGATGGCTTCGCGCGCGCGGATTTCATTCGGTCAAAGCGAACCGCGTGGGCCAGGTCGACACGACCTGCCGTTTCCGGAACGCGGGAATCCAGAGACCCTCTCGCCTAAGCCCGGATACCCGCCTCCGCAGGTATGACTCGCAGCTTCGGCCGGCCAAGCAGGGAAGTGAGGGAGCGCTTCATGACCAAGTTAGCGATCGTTGCGACTGCCGAAATTGCAGCGGGACGCATGGAGGAGGTGTTGCCCCTTTTGATGGCGCATCGAAGCCGCTGCCTCGAAGAGGAACCGGGAACGCTGAAATTCGAGGTTCTGCGGCCCCGTCACGACGACTCCAAGATCATGCTCTACGAAGTCTATAGCGATGACGCCGCCTTCGAATCGCACTGGAACGGGCCCCTCGTGGCTGCGGTCCCGGGTTGAGACAAACGGGTTGACAACCAAGCTCTCGGGAACGCGGTGCGATCTGCAAGAATAAATGCGCCGGTGCTCGACGCAGTGACATCGAGCAAGTCGCAAAAGCCCTTTCTTGCCGCGCTCGCGGGCGAGCGGCAAAAAACGCCGCCGATCTGGCTCATGCGCCAAGCGGGCCGCTACTTGCCCGAGTACCGCGAGCTTCGGACGCAAGGCTCCGACCTTTCTCGATTTTTGCTATGACGCCTCGCCTGGCGGTTGAGGCGACGTTGCAGCCGATCCGCCGCTTCGGCTTCGACGCGGCGATCCTGTTCTCCGACATTCTGGTTATCCCCGACGCGCTGGGTCAAACGGTGTCCTTCGAGACCGGCGATGGCCCGCGTCTCGATCCGATCTGCGACGCAGAGGGACTGGCAAAGCTAAGCCACGAGCCGGACTGGGACCGGCTTGCCCCGGTGTTCGAAGTTCTCGACCGCGTCAAGGGCGCGCTGCCGAAGGAAACAGCGCTGATCGGATTCTGCGGCGCGCCATGGACGGTGGCGAGCTACATGATCGCCGGGCGCGGCACGCCGGATCAGGCGCCGGCTCGGCTCTTCGCCTATCGCCATCCGGACCTGTTTGCGCGCCTGATCGACCGGCTTGTCGAGGCTTCGGCCGAATACCTTCGGCGTCAGTTTGCGGCCGGCGCGGATGCGGCGCAGATCTTCGATTCCTGGGCGGGCGTGCTGCCGCCAGCCGAATTCGAGCGCTGGTGCGTCGCGCCGATCGCGGCGATCGCGGCCAAGGTTCGCGCCGAGACGCCGCATGCGCGGCTGATCGCCTTTCCGCGCGGCGCTGGCGCGCAGCTTGCCAAATTCGTTGGCCTCGCCGGAATCGACGCGATTGGCCTCGACACCGCCGTTGAGCCCGAAGCCGCCATTGCCGCTCTGCCCGAACGGCTAACGCTTCAGGGCAATCTCGATCCCCTGGCGCTGGTCGCCGGCGGACGCCGCCTCGACGAGCAGATCGAGCGCGTGCTGAGCCGGCTTTGAGGACCGCGCGCATATTTTCAATCTCGGCCATGGAGTTGTGCCCGAAACGCCTGTCGAGCATGTCGAGCGCCTGGTCGCCCGGGTGCGCGGCTAGCCAACCCCATGAACGATTCACCAGCTTCGGCCGATGACCCGCGTTTCGTCCCCGTGCGCGACTGGTTCGAGACCCTGCAACAGCGGATCATCGCGGCGATGGAGGCGCTCGAGCGCGAGTTCGCAGGCGTTGGCGCGGACCGCCCGCCGGGACAATTCGTGCTCGAGCCATGGGAGCGCACCGACGCGAGCGGAGCGCCGGGCGGCGGCGGCCGTATGGCCATGCTGCGGGGGCGCCTGTTCGAGAAGATGGGTGTGCATTTCTCGCTCGTTCACGGCGCCTTTCCGGCGGAATTCGCGTCGCAAATTCCCGGCGCCGACAAGGACCCGCGCTTCTGGGCCGCCGGCGTCTCGGTGATCGCGCATCCGTGGAGCCCGCATGTGCCGACGGTGCATATGAATACGCGGCTCGTGCGCACGACCAAGACGTGGTTCGGCGGCGGCGCGGACCTCACGCCCGATGCTCGATGAGCGCCGCAAGCCGGACGATCCGGACGCGATCGCCTTTCATGCCGCGATGCGCGGGGCTTGCGAGCGCCATCCGGTTGTCGCCGACGCCGAGCGTTTCAAAACCTGGTGCGATGAGTATTTTTATCTCAAGCATCGCAAGGAGCCGCGCGGGATCGGCGGCATCTTCTTCGACTATCTCAACAGCGCAGGCGACGCCGGCAATTCCGCATTCGATGCGGACTTCGCCTTTGTGCGCGATGTCGGCGAAAGCTTCCTTGGATCTTACGGCGACATTGTCCGGCGCAACGCCGAGAAACCATGGAGCGAAGCCGAGCGCGAGCAACAATTGGCGCGCCGGGGGCGTTACGTTGAGTTCAATCTGCTCTATGATCGCGGCACGATCTTCGGCTTGAAGACCGGCGGCAACGTCGCTTCGATCCTATCCTCGATGCCGCCGCTGGCCAGCTGGCCCTGAAGGCGCTCAGACAAAAACTCTCGGAGAGAACCCATGACCAACGCCGCTGAATCCGGCCGCTTTCGCATTGGCGGCGCTTTTGACGTCAATCGCCTTGGTTACGGCGCGATGCGCATCGTGGGCAAAGGGATCTGGGGTCCGACCCCGCATCGCGATGAAGCTTTGAAGACGCTGCGCCGACTGCCCGACCTTGGCGTCGATTTCATCGACACCGCCGATTCCTATGGCCCTAATTTTTCCGAGGAGCTGATCAAAGAAGCGCTCGCGCCCTATGGCAAGATCCATGTCGCGACGAAGGGCGGCCTCACGCGCACCGGGCCGAACATCTGGATTCCGCTCGGCCGGCCGGAATATCTGATCCAGCAAGCGCATACGAGCCGCTGGCGGCTCGGAGTCGAGATCATCGACCTCTGGCAATTGCATCGCATCGATTCGAAGGTGCCGGCCAAGGAGCAGTTCGACGCCATCGCCACGCTGATCAAGGACAAGGTCATCCGCTGCGCGGGTCTGTCGGAAGTCAGCGTCTCCGAGATCGAGGCGGCCTCCGAAGGTCTTTCCGGTCGCCACGGTGCAGAACCGCTATAACTTCATCGACCGCAACAGCGAGGCGGCGCTCGACTATTGCGAGAAGAACAACATCGGCTTCATCCCCTGGGCGCCGCTCGACGCTGGCGCGTCGGCGAAGCCGGGCTCGGCGTTGGATGCGATTGCGCATAAGCACAAGGCGAGCCCCGGCCAGATCGCGCTCGCCTGGCTCTTGAAGCGCAGCCCGGTCATGCTGCCGATCCCTGGCACCGGCAAGGTCGCGCATCTGGAGGAGAATGTCGGAGCGGCCGCGATCAAGCTCACGGACGAGGAATTTGCAGCGCTCGACCGCGCCAGGCGCGGGAAAGCGTAATCCCCTCTCAGCTTGCTCTTTCGCGGCTTGCTCAAGCTCGCTCAGCTTACCCGTCGCGTTACGCGGCAGCTCGTCGAGCGTGAGCACGACGTAGCTGCGCTAGCTCCGGAGCACGGCGCAGGCGCCGCCGACGGCCTGGATACGGGCGCAAAGCCTCCGCGCCTCGCCGCCGGTCTGAGCCGGCAGGCGGACGCGGTAGAACGGTCGCCAGCCGCGGCTGCGGAGGACGGAGCCGAGCACGAACGGCTGCATGTCTCCGATCACGCTTGCATATTCATGCCGGCCGCGCGCGAAGGCGCGCAGCGCCGAGCCTTTCGAGAAGCTGGCGGCGATCTGCACGCCCCAGGGCGCAAACCAGCCCGAGACGACGGAGGAGGGCGCCGTCACGCGGAGAGTGGCGACGAGGCTCATGCAGGACGAACCTTTGTCTGGCGCTGGCTCGGCGGGCGGCTTGTCGCTCCGCCACTCGTCGGCGGTATGCCCTGTGACGGCGAGCACGTAATCCTCCGTTTCGAACGGGAGCGATCCTTTTTTCGGCGATCCAGTGGGCAGCCGCCGTGGGGCCTGCGTTGTAAGCGGCAGCCGCCAGACCCAGATTGCCGAACCGGAGCCTCAGTTCGTTCAGGAACCTGGCGGAGGCGGGGATCGCCGACGCGGGATCGAACGGATCGATGAGCCCGCGCTCGCTTGCCGTACCCGGCATGAACTGGGCGACGCCTTGCGCGCCCGCAGGGCTGACCGCGTTCGGCCGGAACGAGCTTTCCCGCCAGATGAGCTTGGTGAAGAAATCAGGCGGCAGTCCCTCCGCCTTGGCGGAGGCTTCGACGATCCCGCACAGGGTCGCGAGCGCGTTGTCGGTTTCCGCTCCGGCGTCGGCGCGCGCCGCTTCTGCCTTCAGGCAAAATACGAGCGCGGCGAGCGCGATGGCTTTCCGCAAAGCGCTGGCCAAACCCCTGCGGCACGCGTCGTGCATGCCTTTGCCCGTCAAGGCGCCGATGCTATAGGGGCTCGTCGCCCGCACGTCGCGCGTCTCCCGTCAAGGAGAGTCCCTCTTAGATGCCCAAGATCAAGGTCACGAATCCGGTTATCGAACTCGATGGCGACGAGATGACGCGCATCATCTGGCAGCTGATTCGCGACAAGCTTATTCATCCCTATCTGGACATCGACCTCAAGTACTACGACCTCTCGGTCGAAAATCGCGACGCGACCAACGACCAAGTCACGATCGACGCCGCCGAAGCGATCAAGGCCGCTGGCGTCGGCGTCAAATGCGCGACCATCACCCCGGACGAGGCGCGCGTCAAAGAATTCCATCTCAAGGAGATGTGGAGAAGCCCAAACGGCACCATCCGCAACATCTTAGGGGGAGTCATCTTCCGCGAGCCGATCATTTGCAAGAACGTGCCGCGTCTCGTCCCGAGCTGGACCCAGCCGATCGTCATCGGCCGTCACGCCTATGGCGATCAGTACCGCGCGACCGATTTCAAAGTGCCTGGAAAGGGTCGCCTCACCATCCGGTTCGAGGGCGATGACGGCGAGGTGATCGAGAAGGAAGTGTTCAAGTTTCCGGGCGCCGGCATTTCGCTGTCGATGTACAATCTCGACGACTCCATCCGCGACTTCGCCCGCGCGTCGCTCAACTTCGGGCTGCTGCGCAAGTATCCAGTGTATCTCTCGACCAAGAACACGATCCTGAAGGTCTATGACGGCCGGTTCAAAGATATCTTCCAGGAGATTTATGACGGCGAGTTCAAGAGCCGCTTCCAAGCTCTCGGCATCACCTACGAGCATCGCCTGATCGACGACATGGTCGCGGCCGCGCTTAAGTGGCCAGGCGGCTACGTGTGGGCCTGCAAGAACTACGACGGCGACGTGCAATCCGACACGGTCGCGCAGGGGTTCGGCTCGCTCGGCCTTATGACCAGCGTCTTGATGACGCCGGACGGGCAAACCGTCGAAGCCGAGGCGGCGCACGGCACCGTCACCCGCCACTACCGCGAACATCAGAAGGGCAAGGAGACCTCGACCAACTCGATCGCCTCGATCTTCGCCTGGACGCGCGGCCTTGCGCATCGGGCCAAGCTCGATGGCAACGAGGCGCTGGGCAAATTCGCCGCCACGCTCGAGAAGGTCTGCATCGACACCGTCGAGGCGGGCGCTATGACCAAGGATCTCGCGCTCCTTGTCGGGCCTGACCAGAAATGGCTCTCGACGGAGGGCTTTCTCGACAAGGTCGACCAGAACCTTAAGAAGGCAATGGCGTAGCCGGACGAGCCCGAAAAGTCATCCCGAGGAGGCCGACAGGCCGACACGGCGATCCAGGGATAAAGCGCAGTCGTTGCACTCCTCGCAATGACGGCGTGGTTCAATCCGATTGCATCACGCCGAAAAAGAAGTCGCTCTGAACTGTGACCGGCCTTACGCCCCAGCCGCCCGGCGCACGCCCTCTTCGACCGCGGCCAGGGCCTCGTGCGTCTTCGCGCCGTCCGGCCCCCCGGCCTGCGCCATGTCCGGGCGCCCGCCGCCGCCTTTGCCGCCGAGCGCGGCAGAGCCGAGCCGCACCAGTTCAACAGCATTGAAGCGGCTCGTGAGATCAGGCGTGACGGCGACGACGATGCTGGCCTTGCCGTCCTCGCTCGCCGCCGCGATCGCGACGACGCCCGAGCCGACGCTCTGCTTCGCCTCGTCGGCAAGCGACTTCAGATCCTTCATGTCGACGTTGCTGACAGCGCGCGCGTAAAGTTTCACGCCGGCGACGTCGCGCGCCGCGTCGGTCTGCGTAGGCCCTCCGCCGCCCATCGCCAGTTTGCGCCTGGCGTCGGCGAGCTCGCGCTCGAGCTTGCGCTTGTCGTCGATCAGCGCTTCGAGCCGTTCGGCCGCCTCGCCGGCCGGCGCGCGCAACAGCGCGGTCAGATCGGCGTAAGCGCGCGAATCGGCCTCAAGCCGCTTGCGCGCCTCATCGCGCGTTTTGGCTTCGATGCGCCTCACTCCCGCCGCGACCGCGCTTTCGCCAACGATGGTGATAAGGCCGATGTCGCCGGTGCGGTGAACATGGGTGCCGCCGCAAAGTTCGATCGAATAGGTCCGCTCGTGGTGCTCGGAATCCTTGATTTCGCCCATGGTGACGACGCGCACTTCGTCGCCATATTTCTCGCCGAACAAAGCGCGGGCGCCGGACGCGCGCGCATCGTCGAGGCCCATGAGCCGCGTCGTCACCTCGGCGTTCTCCAACACCACGTGGTTGGCGATGTCCTCGACTTTTTCGAGTTCCGCGCGGGTGATCGGCTTCGGGTGGGCGATGTCGAAGCGCAGCCGCTCGGGTGAAACCAGCGAGCCTTTCTGCGCCACATGATCGCCAAGCACGATGCGCAACGCTTCATGCAGGATGTGGGTCGCCGAATGGTTGGCGCGCGTCGCCGTACGCGCGTCGTGTTTGACTTTAAGCTCGACCGCCAGGCCTACGCTCGCCGCGCCTTCGACGATCGTCACGTCGTGCACGACAAGGTCGCCGAGTTTCTTGCGTGTGTCGGTGACTTCAGCGCGGAATCCGGACGCGGAGATTTCGCCGACGTCGCCGACCTGGCCGCCGGACTCGCCATAGAACGGCGTCTGATTGAGGATCAGCGATCCGCGCTCGCCGGCATTGAGCGTCTCGACTTCGGCGCCATCCTTGACGATCGCGCTTATGACACCCTCGGCGGTCTCGGTCTCGTAACCCAGAAACTCGGTCGCGCCGACGCGCTCGCGCAAAGCATACCAAACCGTTTCGGTCGCCGCTTCTCCCGACCCTGCCCAGGCGCGACGCGCCTCGGCGCGCTGGCGCTCCATGGCCGCATTGAAGCCTTCCGTGTCGACCGAAAGGCCGCGGGCGCGCAAAGCGTCCTGGGTGAGGTCGAGCGGGAATCCAAACGTGTCGTAGAGCCGGAACGCCGTCTCGCCGTTCAACACGCCTCCGTCGCCAAGCGTACGCGTCTCGTCTTCGAGAATGGCGAGGCCCCGTGCGAGCGCCGAGCGAAAGCGCGTCTCCTCGAGTTTCAGGGTCTCCGAGATGAGCGATTCGGCGCGGATCAGCTCCGGATAGGCCTGGCCCATCTCGCGCGTCAACGCGGGAACGAGGCGCCACATCAGCGGATCCCGCGCGCCCAGGATCTGCGCGTGGCGCATGGCGCGGCGCATGATGCGCCTCAGCACGTAGCCGCGGCCCTCGTTCGACGGCAGCACCCCATCCGCGACCAGGAAGGCGGACGCGCGCAGATGGTCGGCGATGACCCGGTGCGAGGCGCGCTGCGGCCCGTCGGGATCGACGCCGGTGAGATCGGCGCTCGCGCGGATGAGCGCGCGGAAAAGGTCGATGTCGTAATTGTCGTGCACGCCCTGAAGCACGGCGGCGATGCGCTCGAGCCCCATGCCGGTGTCGACCGACGGGCGCGGCAGGTTGATCCGCTCGCCGCCCGGCAGCGCCTCGAACTGCATGAACACGAGATTCCAGATCTCGATGAAGCGGTCGCCGTCCGCATCCGGCGAGCCTGGGGGACCACCCGGGATGTGGTCCCCGTGATCGTAGAAAATCTCCGAGCACGGGCCGCAGGGGCCGGTGTCGCCCATCGCCCAGAAATTGTCGGATGTCGCGATGCGGATGATCCGCTCTTCCGGCAGGCCCGATATCTTGCGCCACAGATTGAACGCTTCGTCATCGTCGTAATAGACGGTGATGGTGAGTTTTTCGGCCGGCAGGCCGAAGTCGCGCGTCAGCAGATTCCAGGCATATTCGATCGCATAGTCCTTGAAATAGTCGCCGAACGAAAAGTTGCCGAGCATTTCGAAGAACGTGTGGTGGCGCGCGGTATAGCCGACATTGTCGAGGTCGTTGTGCTTGCCTCCGGCGCGCACGCACTTCTGAGACGTCGTCGCCCGGACATAAGGGCGCTTCTCAATGCCGGTGAAGACATTCTTGAACTGCACCATCCCGGCGTTGGTGAACATGAGCGTCGGGTCGTTGCGCGGCACGAGCGAGCTCGACGGCACGACGTTGTGCCCGTTCTTGGCGAAGAACTGCAGGAAGTTCGATCGGATGTCGTTGACGCCGCTCATGAACCAAAATCGCTTGAAGGAGAAGGCCGCCGTGCGGGCGTTCTAGAACAAGGTTCTCGAAAGCGCCAATGGCGGGCATATTTCATATGGTGACGGACCTTATCGTCGTCGAGACTGTGAGCCTTCAGCTGTGCAATCACGGCGCCAAATCGACGTTGTGTCGATGCCGATTTCAAAATTGAATCTCTACGGCCCACCGCCTATACCTCAGAACGAGGCGCGCCGCGGAGCCGCTTGATCGCCGCCATTTTGGAGCGGGCGCCTGATATTCGGCATAGCGAAGCGTCACAGTCAGAATGTCCCGGCCGGCGCCGCCGACGGCTCCGGCAATCTTCTCGTGCTCGCGCTCGTGGCGCTGACCGTGGGCGCGGCGGCGGGATTGGTGGGGGCCGTTTTCCGGCTCGCCCTCGAGCAGGCGGACAATCTCCGGAACACCTTGATCGGCTGGGCGCACGGCCAACAACTTGAAGGCTTTGCGATCGTTGTCGGCGCTTGTGCGGCTGCAACGCTCGTCGCGGCCTCGCTGGTTCGGCGCTTCTCGCCCTATGCCTCGGGGAGCGGCATCCCTCACGTCGAGGCGGTGTTGCACGGAGAGCTGCCGGAGGCGCCATTTCGGATTATTCCCGTGAAGTTCGTCGGCGGCGTGCTGGCGATCGGGGCAGGGCTCGCGCTCGGTCGTGAGGGTCCGAGCGTTCAGATGGGGGCGACCATGGCCCATCTGATCGGGAAATTGTTCGGCCGCAGCTGGCCCGACTGCCGAGTGCTTCTGGCGGCCGGCGCGGGCGCCGGCCTCGCCACCGCGTTTAATGCGCCGATCGCCGGCGCCATCTTCGTCCTGGAGGAACTGGACCGCCGCTTCGAACCGCGCATTGCGATCGCGGCGCTTGGCGCCTCGGCGACCGCAATCGCAGTGTCGCGCGTGCTGCTCGGGAATGCGCCGGACTTTCATGTCGAAGCGTTGAGCTACGCGGCGGCCGAAACCAGGCCGCTTTATTTTGTCCTCGGCGCGATCGCCGGGCTCATGGCGGTCGTTTACAATCGCTCACTGCTCGCAACGATGGCGGCGGCGGCGTGGCTGGTTCGATTGCCCGTCGAACTGCGCGCCGCGCTGATCGGGGCGGCCATCGGAGCACTGGCTTGGTACTTGCCCGATCTGGTGGGCGGCGGCGACATGATCACCCAGCGCACTTTGGCCGGCGCCGAGCCGCTTGCCATCCTTCCCCTCATTTTCCTGCTGAGAATGGGGCTCGGGGCCGTGTCCTATGCCGCGATGACGCCTGGCGGATTGTTTGCGCCTCTGCTTGTGCTGGGGGCCCAACTCGGCTTGTTCTTTGGATTGCTCTCTCGCCTCGCATTTCCCGATCTGGACATTCAACCGGAGGGGTTCGCCGTTGTCGGCATGGCCGCCTTCTTCACCGGCGTTGTGCGGGCGCCACTGACCGGCATCGTGCTCGTCACCGAGATGACGGCGAATGTCACGATGCTCTTGCCGATGCTCGGGGCCTGCTTTGCGGCCATGTTGGTGCCGACGCTCCTGTCCGATCCGCCTCTCTACGATTCTTTGCGAGAAGCCATTCTGCGACGCGCACAAGCGCTCACCGGGAAGACGGAAAGCGCCGATTAGGATTTGGCGGATGATTCGACTGTGAGTTCGAACTTGTTTGGATGAGAACGCGTCAGATCAATCCTAGCGGCGGCGCGATCAGCGAGCCAACGTCGTTTGGATTGCATCGCACATTTCAAGCCCCCAAGCGCAGTTCGCCATTTGTGCTAGACTCGAATGCGCGAGAGCGGACGGGATGACCGAAAACCGAAAGATCGCGGCGATCCTGGTCGCCGATGTTGTCGGCTACAGCCGGCTCGCCGGCGCCGACGAGGAGGGAACGCTGGCGCGGCTGCGGGCGCTACGCGGCGGTGTGATCGATCCAGCCATCGCCGCCCATCATGGACGCATCGTCAAGCGCACCGGCGACGGCAGCCTCATTGAGTTTCGCAGCGTCGCCGACGCGGTGCGCTGCGCGGTCGAAGTGCAGCACGCCATGATCGAACGCAACGCCGGCGTGCCGGAGGATCGCCGTATCCTCTTCCGCATCGGCGTCCACCTCGGCGACGTGGTCGAAGAAGCGGACGGCGACCTGATGGGCGACGGCGTCAATATCGCCGCGCGGCTGGAAGGAATCGCTAAGCCCGGCGCGATCTGCCTCTCCGAACAAGCTTATTGGCAAGTCAAAGGCCGGCTCGATCTCGCGGTCCACGATCTCGGTCCGACCCAACTCAAGAACATCGCCGAGCCGATCCGGGTCTATTCGCTCGATGTCTGCGCGCCCGCACTCGCCAAGTCTACGCCGGCGCCCGCTCCCGAAAAAGCCGGCCCGCCGCGCCTCTCGATCGTTGTTCTGCCGTTCGCCAATATCGGCGGCGATCCAAGCCATGAGCATTTCGTCGACGGGCTTTACGGAGAGCCTGACGACCGATCTCTCGCGTATTCGAGGCTCGTTCGTGATCGGGCGCAACACCGCTTTCACGTACAAGGGCAAGGCGGTTGATCTGAAGCAGATCGGGCGCGAGTTAAACGTCCGCTATGTCCTTGAGGGCAGCGTCCAACGCGGTCGAAACCGTATGCGGGTCAATGTCCAGCTCATCGACGCCGAAAGCGGCCACCACCTCTGGGCCGAACGCTTCGACAAGGCGCTCACCGATCTCTTTGACATGCAGGATGAAATCGTCGCGCGCCTGGCGGGCGCGCTCAACACCGAACTGATTGCCGCTGAGGCGCGACGGGCGGAACAGGCGCTCACCCCCGACTCGATCGACCTCTATTTTCAAGGGATGGCTTGGTTCAATAAAGGTCTGAACCCGGAAAATGTCACGCGAGCGCGCAGCCTTTTCGATCTCGCGCTTACCGTTGATCCCAACAATGCGGAGGCGCTCATTGGATCAGCGGCTGCGGACGTTATCGGCGTTGCAAATCTGTTTGCGACCGACCCCGTTGCGGCCTTCGCCGGGGCCGAAGTGAGGCTGACCCAGGCCTTGTCTTCGGTCCCTGACCACGCCCGCGGCCATATGTATCTGGGCCTCGTCGACATTTGGACCAAGCGCGCGGCCGACGGCATCGCCGAATGTGAACATGCGTTGGCGCTGGATCGAAATCTTGCCGACGCTCATACCGCGATCGGAATTGGCAAGATTTATATTGGGCGCGCCGAGGAAACAGAGACTCACATTGATGAGGCCCTGCGCCTTAGTCCGCGCGATACGCTGGCTTACAGATGGAAGACTAACACAGGCCTCGCGAAGAACCACCTCGGCAGTTACGAGCAAGCGATCGCGTGGTGTCGACGGGCGATCGAACCTAACCGAGGCTTTCCGTATCCAAAGTTTTTTTGGCTGCCGCCCTAGCGCACCTGGGTCGCCTTGACGAGGCGCGTTCCGCAGCCGAGGCCGGTCTCGGGCTCAATCGCGGCTTCGCCATTTCGCGCGCCCGCGCGCTGTGGATGACGATGAGCGACGATCCGACCTACCTGGTCGGGGCTGAGCGCATTCTGGAAGGTTTGCGCAAGGCCGGAGTTCCAGAACAATGATCGCGACCCGCCGCCTCGCCGCGATCCTCGCGGCCGACGTCGTCGGCTATTCGCGCCTGATGGGCGAGGACGAGACGGGACGGCGCGGGCGGCGCGCGCCCATCGCGAGGCGGCGCGTCCAACGGTTGCGGAATGGCTGCCGTGCGAAGCCGACGCAGCCGACGGCCGCGATGCGCAGATATCGTTGAAAAACTCGAGTTTTTGCGCCGATCACAATTCAAGATCGCTGGCGGCCTCGATGGAAAATTCCTTAGGGGGTCGGGGACTGACTGGCTTTGCCGCCCGTGACCCTCCCATGTAGCTTGCCGTGACGACCACCAGCTTCGACGACGCTACGCGCGCCGGAACGAGATTTTCGCAGTTGCTCAATTTGCGAGTTTTTCAACGGTATCCGCAAATGGCGGTCGTTCGTCGGCACGTGGCAAAGGCCTAAGGTGGATTCCGGGGCATCTGAGACGGGCTCGATCGTTTGGAGCGACAAGATCGCCCGTCCCTTCGAAAGATCGATCGGACACGCTCGATGTAACGGCCGGCGGGCCAATTCAGCTAGTGTCGCTCCTGAACCTGATCGGCAATCGTGTTCTGGACCGCGACGTCTTGTTGCGCCACAAGCTTCGACCTTTCCCCGGAGTTGACGACCAATGTCTTCGCGCCGGCGCCGCAAGTGAAGTTGAGTGAGCGGCCCTCCTCGCTATCAAGGCCCGCTATCTGACCGGGCTCAAGCACAAGACGGACGCGGGCCGCCGTAGTCGGCGACAGCCGATCGGCATCGCTCTTGTCGCTGATCATGAGACTGACAAGGCATACGGAGCCTTGCGGGACGAAGTATCCGCTCATGACCCTCGAACCGAACTCGTAGCTGATGCTCTGGATCGGCAGATATTCAGCATCGCCTTCTTTCTGCCACCGCGATTTGCCTGACAAGGCGGGGGCGGACGCCCAAAAAATCACGGCAGTCGACATGACGAATGTCGAAAATGCGAACGTTTTCGTGAAGAACATGCGCGTCCTGGCTTCCCGTTTCATCACCCGCGAGAGTGCGGGCCATGGAGGAGAGCATGAACGAACGCCGTAACAGGCAAATGCCGCCCGTGTGACAGCTTTGTAATTTTCAAGCAATATTTGGTAATTTGGCCTTCAAGGTGTACCAATTCTACGCTTACACAGCGCCTTGGTACCCCTAAATGGATGATGTTTCGCACGAACGCTCGGAGGCTGACGCGACGCCTTTGGGCGAAGGGACGTCGCTAGTCCGCTTTGCGGGGCTCGTCTTCGATACCAGCGCCTGTACGCTTGCGCGTGAATCCGGCGAAGGAATTCCGCTTACTCGCGGCGAATTCAGGCTTTTGCGTCACTTCGTCAGCCGGCCGGGCCGCGTCTTGAGCCGCGACGCCATCCTGAAGGCCGTCGCCAACCGGCCGCTCGAATTGTTCGACCGCAGCGTCGACGCGCTCGTCGGTCGCTTGCGGCGCAAGATCGAGCCCAACCCCAAGGCGCCGCGGCTCATTGTCACGGTGCCCGGCGAGGGTTATCGGTTCGACGGGCTGGCGGAAGTGGCGTCCGCGCCGGCGAGCGGCGCGGAGCTCGCCGCGATTCATCCGGACGGGCCAGTCTGGCGCCCTGATCGCGCCAGGGCGGGCGACGACCCGACCGTCGCGGCGCGGCGCTATGAGAACGGGCCGCCGCGCCTCTCGATCGTCGTCCGGCCATTCGCCAATATCGGCGGCGATCCGGCCCATGAGCATTTCGTCGACGGCGTCACCGAAAGCCTTACGACCGACCTCTCACGAATACGACACGCGGTCGTGATCGCTCGCAATACGGCGTTCACCTACAAGGACAGGGCGCTCGACGTGACGGCGATCGGCCGCGAGCTGAATGTCCGCTATGTCCTCGAGGGCAGCGTCCAGCGCGCCCGCGACCGCATGCGCCTCAATGTCCAGCTCATTGACGCCGAAACGGGAAGCCATCTGTGGGCGGAGCGGTTCGACAAGCCGCAGGCCAATCTCTTCGACATGCAGGACGAGATTGTTGCGCGTCTGGCCAACGCGCTGAACACAGAACTTGTCACCGCCGAGGCGCGACGCGCGGAACAGGCCCCAACCCCCGACTCGATGGACCTCTATTTTCAAGGCCTGGCTTGGTCCAACAGGGGCATAACCCCCGAGAATGTTTCACAAGCCCGTGGCTTTTTCGATCGCGCGCTCGCCGCCGATCCTGACAATGTCGACGCGCTCATCGGATTGGCGCGTATGGACCTGCTTGAGGGCGCAAGTTTCTTTGTGGTCGATCCCGCGGCGGCCTTCGCGGCGGCCGAGGCGAAATTGACCAAAGCGCTCTCGTCATTACCCGACCACGCGCGTGCGCATTCGTACTTGGGATATGTCCACATGTACACCAAGCGCGCCGCGCAAGGTATCGCGGAGGGTGAGCATGCGTTGGCTCTGGACCGAAATCTTGCCAACGCCCATTCCATTATTGGACTTGGCAAGGTTTTTCTCGGCCGCGCCGGAGACTCAGAGGCTCATATTATTGAGGCGCTGCGCCTCAGTCCGCGCGATACGATGGCTTACCTCTGGATGACCAACGCGGGCCTTGCGAAACTCCACCTGGGCGGTTGGGAGGAGGCGGCTGCGTGGTTTCGGCGGGCGATCGAGGCCAACCGCAACAATCCGCACCCACAGTTTTTGTTATCCGCCGGGGCCGCGCAGCTGGGCCGATTGAACGAGGCGCATACCGCAGTCGGGGTTGGCCTCGCGATCAACCCGTCATTCACAATCTCCCGCGCCCGCGCCGCCTGGAGGGAGAGGAGCGACGATCCAACATACCTAGCAGGGCTCGAGCGCATTCTCGAAGGCATGCAGAAAGCCGGAGTCCCCGAATCATGACCGCCGCACGACGCCTCGCGGCTGATTTTTATGCTCATGGTTACGCGCATCGTTGGGCCTATGGCGCAGACGGCGAGGCGCTCGACGGCGCCGCCGAGACGCCGTCACGAGAAGACCGCCCGCACCCCCATTCGGAACCGGCTGCTAGCTGATCCGCCAAGCATACCAATAGGATTGCGGGAACTGGGTTATGTGAAACGCACGAATGGTGATCTTCACATCACCCGGCGGAAGATTATTCCAGACCACCTGCTCCACATTGTTAATCCGGTCGAATTTTTTTGTGGTCCCCATGTTGCCGTGTCGCTCCTGATTATTGGAAGCCACGACAATGAGATCGAGGTCATTCTGCAGCATGGCGCCAGGAGGGTCAGTCCACACGAGGGTTATTTTCAGGGTAGGTCCAAGTCCTGTGGGGCCAGCGACCCTCTGGGGCTTCCCGTGTTGCGTGCTCTTTCCTTGTGTGCGTGCTGTACGTGCCGCCGCTTCCCCTTTGCTTCCCTTTGGCAGATGGATTGTTACGGTGTTCTGTTCACCTTGGTTTAGCGGTCCGCCACCACCGAAGCCGCCATTCGATTTCGGCCCGGGGATGATCACTGAGCCGGCGAGGTTGACGCGGCCCCAACCGGAGGAACTGTTGGGTGATAACCCGGCCTCGGACGGACTATATTGTCCCGTCAGTTCGACCGCGCCATTGATAAGCAACGCTTTGATGAGCGCGGCGTCCGGATCGGACATGCCATTCTTGACAAGGGTTTCGCGCAGGACTGCGGCACATCCCGCTGTCAGCGGCGTGGCCATGCTGGTCCCGGTATCGAAAAAGAATAGCTTATCCGATGACACGCCGAAGAAAGAAGGGGGAGTGGCGATGGCCGCGCGAGAACGAGTTGACAGGATCGACGTGCCTGGCGCAACGACGTCTGGCTTTATCCGGCCCTCCTTGGTCAAGCCACGGCTGCTGAAGGCGGCCATCCCTTCACTATTATTAGAAAACATGTCGTTAAAAATCGGATTGACCGGAAAGTGGGAGGGGGCGAAAGAACCGTAGGTCGGGGTCGACGCCTTTATTTCGGTTCGGACGCTCTCGCTGGCTCCAACCGAGATGCAGTTCTTGGCCGCGGCTTCCGCGGAGATCGATGAATTGTCAATTACTCCATTGCTGTTGCCATCTACTCCATCATTACCGGCGGCAAAACAAATAACGGCCTTCGGATTGCTCCAGACGAATTGGTCGATTTCGTTGGCGGCTTGACCATATAAACCGGGGCCGCTGCCCCATGAATTCGATTGCACGCTTGCCTTTTGGTTGGCGAAGGGCGGGTTGAACAGGTCATGCAGATCGGCGGGAATGCCGCCCAATCCTCCACTGGAGTTTAGCAGCGATTGGACGACCAATCGCGCCTTCGGCGCGGTTCCTTGAATGACTCCACCCATTGTTGCGGAATTCCCGTCGCCCAGAACGGAGCCGCAGCAATGCGTGCCGTGCCCATCGGGATCATCGGCCTTGCCTGGCCTGCCCAGCGCTGTCAAATGCAGTACACGCCCCGTGAAGGCCGGATGAACATTGGCAGTTGAGCCTTTATCAAACCCTGTGTCGTTGATAGCGACGACCTCGCCACTGCCCTGGTAGGTCGTTCCATTCACCACAACGTTGGCGTTTAAGATCGGCCGCGCGACATTGTTGAACAGCTTCATCGCGGGAACTGGTTCGATGTCGCGCACCTCGTCGATAGCCGCGAGATCGTCGAGATATCGCTCCTGTACAGTCAACCTCACTTTTTTGCGGCCCATCTTGAGATCATCCGGGCTAAGACGCGCGGCAGTTGCAATCTTTTGGGCAAGCGCAGCCGAATCGGAGGCAACATCGTCATGAAACACAATATCCACATGCACCGGAGTGCGGGAGATGGAAGGAGGGGCAGCAGGGGCAACGATATTTGCGCGAGTGTTGGGGACTGAGGATCGCAGGCTCGGGCGAACCTTGAAGCCACGCAAGTAGGTGCTGACCCAGGTCACGAAGGGAAGTTTACGAACCGGTGACAAATCAGCGGGTTTGTAACCGCAGAGATAGGTATTCTCTGAAACGTACTCGTGAATGAGCGCGCCAGTTTTCTTTAAAGCGGCCTGCTGGGTTTCGGTGAGGGGTCCCGCAGTTTGAACAAGGATGTAGTCGGAATGGGACGCGTCGGTCGACGCAACCTTGGCGGCGACGGCAGCGGTTGAGGTTGGGTCAAGCGACACACCGTTGATGGTTATGAGGGACATGATTTTCTCCTTTCGTGCTTCCTAAATATGGATCCAAGCCCTGGCTGGCGGTCGCCACGAAGAACAGCGCTGGAACGGAAACAGCACCGCGCCACGGTCACCGGCCGGACAGACGGCGCGCAGCCGCTGCGCCAGGTCCTCGAACGCGGCGGTCGAGGTCGAGCCCGCGCCGCCGAGAGCGGCCTGGATCGGCAACAGCGTGGTCCCGCGCAGCCAATCCAGGGCGGCGTCTGCACCGTGCAGCAACTGGTGGTAGGTGGTCCGCCAGAGGTCGACCTCGGCGCCGGCGTCGCGGCCGGCTCTGGCTGCCCGTTTGCCGCCACACTTCGGCAGAGCGCTGAAGTGAGCGCCGCGATGCCGCCGAGGACTGGAACAGACCGTCGTGCAGTTCGGCCGAGGCGCCGCCTGCGATCGGCGGTCGCAAGGATCTCCAGCAATTGCCGGCGCCCGACGTAGCGGCCCTTGGGGAAAACCACATTTTACCAGAAATAAATGCGTTTTAGTCAACAAATATTCCATCATTACTGAGCCGGAAAATTGTCCTCGTCAATGACAAAGTAAAGTCCGCAGCATTGCATTTCAGTTTGGCCGCGAGCTTTGGCGCCGAGGCGCGCCGAAGCCAAATCGAACGTTGGGAGCGCAGAACTTTTCGCAATTAAGACGCACTCCTCCTGCGGTTTTTGACGAACGCGTAACACCGAACGCCTCATGCCGTTGACGTGACTGGCGGCGGTCGCAGTTCAGCGATGAGTTGCAGGACGTCGGGACGAGGTTTCTCGGGATCGCTACTTCCTCCATCTGGAAGGCGACATATCGGCCGTGACGACCTTCGCCCCTATCTTGATCAGCTTTTACTTGAGGCTCGTCAGCGACCCGTCCTTGATCGGATCGGGGGTCGCCGGCGTGCAGAGGAAATTGCCGAGATTGTAGGCGAGCGTGAAGTTGAAGACGGACCGCATTGGCCGAGAAGGACCGGCAGCCGGGTCCATCCGATCGCGCCCTTAAGGCGGGCGTTGCGAGCCGCGGCGTGCAGCGACAATTTCTTGCGTGAATCTAAAATCGATGGTATACATTGCGGTTCGTCGGATTGAGCATCCGCTCAGCGGCCGGGCGGCGAGGAAGGACGGGAAGCGACAATGCGGCTGTGACATTTGAGGCACAGTGTGACACGAGGGAAGAGAATTTTATTTGGATTCGCCGTAACCCATTGAAAAAGCCCAATTTCGGACGAATAAAACCAAATAAAACCAAGCTATTTTACTTGGTTTAATTTGGTTGGGCTTGGATTGGCTTGGATTGGCTTGGTTGAGTTCGGCCGCCCGGTCGAAGCTGCCGAGTTGTGCGTTGATTGGCCCGACGAGAGTCTGCCAGGGCTTCAGCTCAGGCGCGATCGGGCGCGGGCGCAATATCTGCCGTCATCCGTCCGCTCGAAGGCTTCGCTCACCTGCGGGTGCCGAACCGGATCTCCCGACTCATCCGAGACCAGATTCTGCTCAGAGACATAGGCGACATATTGGCTGTCGGCGTTCTCGGCGTAGAGGTGATAGAACGGCTGCTCTTTAGCGGGACGCACCTCGGCGGGGATCGAACGCCACCATTCCTCGGTATTGGCGAAGACTGGGTCGACGTCGAAGATCACACCACGGAACGGGTAGAACCGGTGTTTGACGACCTGTCCAATCCCGAATTTGGCGTCGCGGCTTTGCATCGTCTCCCGAACTCCTTTCCCCACCACCCGACAGTTATAGCGCATTGCGCCAAAGCGGGAACCGCTTGTCGATCTAGTAGCGCGCTTTGTCCACCGCTCGGCGCTCTGCAGCTGCGGCTCTCCAAGAGGCAAGATTTGGGCCGCTAGCCGGGCCGCACGCGGGCGAGGCGCGGGCGGTCAAAGCTGGTACAGCGCCGCATAATCGGCGTCCTTCGCCGCCACTTGGCGGGCAAGATCGACGATGACACGCGCCTGTTTCCAGGTCGCATCGTCCTGCATCCTGCCGTCGATCATAACCGCGCCCGATCCATCCGGCATGGCCGCCACAATCTTTTGTGCGAAAGCCACTTCGGCCGGATCGGGCGAGAATACCTTTTTGGCGATCGCGATCTGGCTCGGATGCAAGGTCCAGGCGCCGGCGCAGCCGAGCAGGAACGCATTGCGGAATTGCGCCTCGCAGGCGATCGGGTCGGAAAAGTCGCCGAACGGTCCATAGAACGGTTTGATGCCGCTCGCCGCGCAAGCGTCGACCATCCGGGCAATCGTGTAATGCCATGGATCCTGCTGAAAACTGGGGCGCTGAGCACCGGCTTCAGCGGCGTCGGCGAGCACCCGGTAGTCGGGATGGCCGCCGCCGACGCGGGTCGTCTTCATTGCGCGCGAGGCGGCGAGGTCGGCCGGGCCGAGGCTCATGCCCTGCATGCGCGGCGAAGCGGCGGCGATCGCCGCAACATTGTTGACGCCCTGTGCGGTTTCCAGAATCGCATGCACCAGAATGGGGCGCTTGAGACCGTTGCGCGCCTCCAGCAGCGCCAGATATTGGTCGAGGAAATGAATATCCCAGTCGCCTTCGATCTTGGGGGCCATCACGACGTCAAGCTTATCGCCAATCTCGCCCACGAGCCGGGTCATATCGTCGATGAACCAGGGCGAATTGAGCGCGTTGACGCGCACCCATAGGCCCGTCGAGCCGAAATCCGTCTTTTTCGCCATCGCGATCAAGCCGTCTCGTGCCGCCTGCTTCGATTCGATCGGAATCGCATCCTCGAGATTGCCGAGGACGACGTCGACCTGGCCGACCAGCTCGGCCGTCTTCGCGAGCACCTTTTGGTTGTGCGGCGGCACGAAATGGATCATGCGCTCAAGGCGCGAGGGAACCTCGACGAACGGGCGCGGAGCCCCGATCGCCAGCGGATCGAAATATCGACGCGGGGCCTTCATGAGCGCGGACATGTCCTGACGGAGTCTCTGGCCCGGGCATAAGGCGATTCCTCGTCCACCGCAATTCGCCTGTCGAACGGAGCCGCCGCCAAGCCCTCGCGCCGGGTGGTCAGACTTGATCTGCTCGAGCTGAGAAGCTGTGTGTGGTTTGCCTCAGCAGCGAATGGACGAGGCGCGCAAGGTCGCCTCCGTTGAGGACATGCCACGAAATTCCGGCGCTTCTCGCAGATTCAATGTCATTGCTGTTCATGCCAATGAAGAAGGATCGCTCGCCGACAATCGGCCACTCATTCATGGCCTCGTCGAGGAGGCTCGCATCCGGCATCTGCTTCGCAGCGTCAATTGCATGTCCGGACGCAATGTCCACGCGAGACTCCAACTCGCCGTAGAATCGATCGACATGGGCTCCTTCGCGCGCCAGGCGCTCCTGCATCGCTGCGTTCAAACGGCGTGCGTCGCCGACGGCGCGCGTCCTGTGCGCAGTTCCCGACGGATTGCTCATGACGAAGACATAGTGGCCGTGATCGTTCAATGACCGGATGGCGTCGACCCCGCCCCTCGTCCATTGAAACGCCTCCGGCCGAAATGAACCGCCTTCGCCGGAATTGACCAGCACCTTGCGGTCTAGAAAGGCGGCCGGGCGCACTCTCACGCGAGGAAGCTCGAGATGCCCCTGCTCCAGGGTTTCGGGCAGCCCAATGTCGAGGAAATAGCCGTCGAACTCGCGCCCCCGAATCTCGGCCTCGCTCAACCAAAGCCGGAAAGACGTCCTGTTCGAGCGAACAAGGCAGCTCGTGAACGAGGTCGAGGATCTCCCGTTTAAGCACATACACCCCGCCATTGATGACCCCTGGCCCGGGCCGGTTCAAATCCTTCTCCAGGAACGCCACAACGTTTCCCTGCTCTTCAATCACACGCCCATAGCGAGCGGCGTCAGGAACCAACCGCAGCGCCAAGGTCGCCATTGCCTCACTCTGATACGATGCCTGCTCCAAGGCTCGCAGATTAATGTCGAAGAACGCATCCCCGTTCATCATGAGGAAATTGGGATCGAGCGCTTCGCGCGCGACCGTCAATGCGCCGGCGGTGCCGCGTGGGACCGGCTCCCGCAACACCCGGATCGTGGCGTCGCCAATCCGGCGCCCGTCGTAGGCCGTTTCAAGAACCTCTCCGAGATAGCCTCCGAGGAGGAGGATATCTTGATAGCCGTGGCGTTCGATCATCTCAAGAAGGTAGTCGAGGAACGGTCGCCCGCCCGCGATCGGCAGCATCGGCTTCGGAACGGCTCGTGTGATCTCGCCAAGACGCGTGCCCTTGCCGCCCGCCAGGATCACGGCCTGCCGGATCGCTGCGGTCATGGCTTGCCGGCCGCTCGCTTCTCCGGCGCCTCTTGCTTTCCCCAGACGCGGTCCGCTTCCGCCGCTGCGAGAAAGACGTGATAAAGCGTGCTGGCCGGCATGGTGTCGACGATCGGAGCACCGGTCGCATCGACATGGTCGATCCAGCCGCCCGCGACGGGGCGGCCAAGGAAACCCGCAAGAAGCCGATCGATCGTCTGCGCCGCGCGCGCTGCCGCCTTTCGGTCTCCGGTTTCGGCGGCGGCGACCTCGGCCTTGATCAATTCGGTGTGAGGCCAACAGCGGCGGGAAGTTTTATGCACGCGCCCGTCGTCCAGCAATTCGTCGACGATAAATCCTTCGAAGTCCGAACCGTGCCGGTCGCCGAACTGCTTCAACGCGCTTGCGATTGGCAAATCCCCCCGTCCCGAGAGCTTAGCGTAGCGACGAAGAAGCCACGACCACTCGAAATGATGGCCAGGCTCGCATATGCGCCCGGCAATTCCTTTCCGCGGGTTCCAGGCGCCATCAAAATATTCGGCCAGGATGCCGGTACGATGCTGGAAGAAGCGCGCGGCCATCATGCCATAGAGCTCTGCGGCGCGGGCCAGAAACATTTCGCGGCCCGTCGCCTCGAACCACGCCAGCATGGCCTCAAAGAGATGCATGTGCGGGTTCTGTTCGCGTTTGCTGGCGTCCGCGGGCAGAACGCTGTGATAGCCTCCAGTCGGGGACTCGAAGTGCTGATCCAGAACGCTCAAGGTGTTGAGCGCGGCGGCAAGAAACCGTGGCTCGGGCGCGAGTTTGTAAGCCCACGCAAGCCCAAACAGCGCGAAAGCGTGCGCGTAGAAATCGCGCTTCGCGTCGTGGACGGCGCCGTCGGGACGAACCGAAAAGACCCAGCCGTGGCGGCCGTCTACTCCGTGATACCGGTCGATGAGCCTGTGCGCGGCCTGAAGCGCCGCAACTTTGCCCTCGGGCCGCCAGCCGAGCAACGCCGCGTGCGAAAAAACATAGATCTGGCGTGCCTGCACCATCGCGCGCCTTGGCGCTGAGTGGACCGGCGCTCCCTCGAACGTTAGCCGCTCGACGAAGCTTCCGCGCGCCGAATCGAATCCCGTTTCGCCCCACAGCGGCAACGCCTCTTGGACGACCCAGCGCTTAAGGCGCGCGACCGTGCGCTGCGCATCGATTTCGCCGATTATAATTCGTCCACTTGAGGCTGTGTGGCTTTCTGTGACCAGCTCTGGCGGCCTAGTCATGCTGCGCACAATACCAATCCCACGTCTCTTTCAGTGCCTCGCCAATCGAATAAGTCGGTTTGAGCCCGAGGCCGTCGATCTTCGAAAGGTCATAAGCCCGATAGGCCTGCCCATTCGGCTTTGAGTGGTCCCATTCAATCCGGCCGTTCATTCCGGTGATCTCGGCGAGCGCGTCGACCACATCGCGTATGCAGTAGACTTGGCCGCTGCCCATGTTCACCGATCCATCGACGTCGTCCATGACACCGAGCGCGATCCGTGCCGCATCCTTGATATAGACAAAATCGCGGTGAGCGGACCCATCGCCCCACACGGTTACGGCTCCGCCCTTCCTCTTCGCGTCGTGAAACTTTTTGATTAGCGAGGGAACGACGTTGCCTGTTTCCGCGTCGAACCTGTCGCGCGGCCCAAAAAGATTGGCCGACACGATGTACGCCCATTTGAGCCCGTAGCTGTCCTGATAGGCTTCCAGCATCGCGAGCATCGCAAGCTTGGCGTTCGCATAACCGGCGTGCGCCGGATGTGGGCGGCCGAGAAAGATCATGTCCTCCGTGAGCGGCAGGCGTGGAGAGGGGAACGGATAGACGGCGCCGGTGCCCATGACCGTGATCTTACGAACGTCGGCGCGGCGTGAGGCCTCGACGACGTTCGTGTTCATCATGCAATTGTCATAGAAGAGCGGGCCCTGATTCTTCAGGCTTCCCATGATTCCGTAAATGCGCGCCGCCGCGTGGAAGACGTGAACAGGACGGAGCCGCTCGAATTCAGCGAATGTCGCGGCAGTATCGACAAGATCGCAGTCAGCCCGCGCTAACGGAGCGACGTTCTCATAGCCTTCAGCGCGCAAGTGGTCGACGAGCGCCGACCCCATCAGGCCGGCGGCGCCGGTCACAAGAATTTTATCTGACTTATTCAAATTCACGTCTCTCGATGGCGTCCATCCATAGGCTGCGTCTTGCGCCGCGAACGCGCGGTTTATCGAGACAGGAAACTCTCCTTGCGCCGCACCCGCTCACGCCAGTACTCAAGCAAGTCGCGCATCGTCGTCTCAAACGGAATTTCAGGCGCCCAGCCGGTGTGGGTGCGGAATTTTGTCGTATCGGGCACTTGCAAGTCGGCGTCGATCGGACGCAGGCGTTCCGGATCGATTTCGACCTTGATATTCGCGCATGTCGATTGCCCGACCAGCGTATCCAGCATCGCCCGCACGGTGCAGGTATATTGGCCGCCGATGTTGTAGTAAGCCCCCGGCGTCGGGTTGATGGTGACCAGCATGTGATAGGCGCGCACGGCGTCGCGGACGTCCGCCCAAGTGCGCAACGACTTAAGGTTGCCGACCTTGACGACCGGGGGTAATTTGTTGCCCTCGATCATGGCGATTTGCTTGGCGAAAGTCGACTCGGCAAAGACGTCGCCCCGGCGCGGGCCGGTGTGGGTAAACATCCGCGTCGTCATCACGCACATCTTGTAGGCCTCTGCGTAGTATCGGCCCACGAGATCAGTGCCCACTTTCGAGATCGCGTAGGGCGACGCGGGGTGAAACGTGCACTCCTCGTTGATGGGGAGCTTCTCGCGTGGAACGCGCCCAAACACCTCCGACGAGGCACAGACGTGGATTATAGCCTCGGGCGAGAACCGTCTGAGTGCGCCAAGGAGCCGCTCTGTGCCCTGGATGTTGGTGTCCATTGTGTCAAGCGGCGCGGTGAAGGAGGTTTGCGGGTAGCTTTGGGCGGCAAGGTGAAACACATAGTCCGGCCGCGCTGCTTGAACACAATTTTGTATCGCCATCGTGTCCCGCAAGTCGGCATAGTGGAGTTTGATGCGGTTGCCGACGTTAACTTCGTCAAGATGCGCGGAAATATTATCGAGTGGACTCCGCCAGCGGAGCATACCGTGAATTTCCCAATCGGTACTATCGAGAAGGTAATCTAACAGATGCGAGCCAACCATGCCGGTTATGCCCGTGATCAAGGCGCGCTCTGTCATTTTTCCTCTCATCTGGATGCCGGCGAAGGGCCGACAGAAGGCAACTTCGATATTTCACCGGCTGATGATGCTGGCTCCGGCATCCTCGAGGGAGATTTTGACGAAGCTCCGATGTCCAAACGTCTCGATCATTTTCGACTGGACGTGATCGGGCGCCAGGAACAAGAGGAACCCGCCGCCGCCCGCGCCGCAGAGCTTGCCGCCATAGGCGCCGAGACGCATCGCTTCGTCGTAGGCCGCGTCGATCTGCGGCAGCGTGACTGAAGTTGAAAGTCTCCGCTTCGTCTCCCAGCCTTCACTTACAAGCTTGCCAAGATCGGAAAGCATGGTGACAGGATTTCTACCTTCAAGCAATGCAAGCCCCTCATGGCAAAGCTTGACCAGATGGGTCAGGTCTTTTTGGATCTTCTGTTCTTCGGTATTCTTCAATTGCTCTTGCACGGTCGCCGACGCGTGGCGCTGAATGCCGGTGTAGACCAGGCATAGCGACCGATCCAGCGCATTGCGGCACTCCGTCGCCATTTGGGCGGGGCGGATCGTCAGTTCATCTTTATGGAATTGATATAGGTTAAGACCGCCGAAGGCGGCATGGATTTGGTCCTGAATTCCAACATTTTCCTTCAGCAAATCTCTTTCGGTATGAACGGCGCGCTTGAAAAGATCAAACTTTGTGATTGAGCGGCCCTGCAAGTATTCCATGAGCGCAATGAAGCCGACTGTGAACGATGAGGAGCTTCCCAGCCCCGAATTTCCGGGCAGATCCGAAATAATGGCGATGTTGAGAGGTTTGACGTAGCCCATCTCAAGGAGCGTCGCACGAATCACATTGTGCTTTATGTCTTCGACTCGGTCGACGCCCTCTACAATGCGATATGTGATTCGATATCTATTTTCAGCAAAGTCGGCCATCGGCAGTGCGATAGTATAAATGTACTTGTCGATGGAGGCCCCAAGCACAGCGCCCGGATTGTGATGAAAATAAGTTGGATAGTCTGTTCCTCCGCCAAAAAAACTGATCCGAAGCGGGGATCTTGAGATATTGATCACTGAAACGGTCCCCCACCGAAAGGCCAGGACAGAATCCACTGCGCTTGTGGAATACCCTCCCAGAATGTCAGCCATATCGATGGGCGTTGGGCATTCGTATACGACCGCGTCACTTTGATCTCGAACGCGGCAAGGGCAACTCGAAATCACCCATCTCGGACGTCAGCTTGATTATTGCGAAGTGCCCTATACCATGACGTTCACGTTGGGTCCAGCTTGGCGAGCGAGTGACCGAAAAAGGTCTCTCGGTCGATGGCTCGCATAAGAAACGTCGAGAGATCCGGCCAAAGATACAATCTAACATCGGCAAGATTAACAATAGCAGCCTGGTCAGCCAAATCGCCCGGTCGTCTTCAAGTTGTGCGCCAACTCTTGCTTAAAACTTACGCGACCGACCACGCGATCGACTTGGCGCTCCTTTTCCATGAGGGGAAACTCAATTGCGTCGCCATTGGCGAGATGATTGAAAACCTGGTCGGCTCGCCGTCGCCAGGAATGATGTTCGCGCACGAACGCGCCGGCAGCGTCGACGAGCCGCTGATTGTTCGGATTGCTCCGATCCTCGTCGAGGATTTTGGCTAGGTCCGAACCGTCCGGCGACACCTGACAGAACGCGTCCGTGGGCAGGATCGAACTCATATTCGCCGCTCCGGGGCAGGACGCCAAGCAGGCGCGCACCCGCCGCCAGCCCTTCAAAATACCGCATCACCAACGGACTGAACCCGCCCGTGCGCTCAGGAGCGTCCAGATCGGGCGGCGTGGCCACGTAATACTGCGCGCTGGAGGTCAGCTGTCCCACTTCCTCAGCGGTGAACCTCAAGTCTTTGGAATAGACGTAACGGAGGCCGCGTGGTTCGCAGTACGACAACAGCGCCTGATGCAACGGCTCATAGCGACGGCCCAGCCAAAAGGCGAAGATCGACTTCTCCTCCTTGCGCGGGTAGAAGACGTCGGTGTGGGCGCCGAACGGTAGCCAGACGAATTTAGCCAACGGAAATCGGCGCTTCAACTCATCCATCCCCTCGCGATAAGCGATAAAGCACGGATCGAGACGTTCGACCGTCGCGGCAAGGCCAATCTTGGTCAGCGAAGGCTTCCACGCGTCGAGGACGAAATTCGATCGTCGAGCGCCCAAATTCATATACGAGGCGAGGTGAATTGGACCGCTGGGACGCGAGGCCAACTGAATCCAAAACAGCGCGTCGCAGCCCTTCACCTGGGAGCGAACCTTGCCCCACTCACTCCGCCGCTCCCACGCGAACGGCGGAGGAGCGATCGTCCGGACGCCGGGCTGGAGAGCCAGCCCGGAAAAGAGCGGGGGCAAAAGTGTCGTCCAATAGACGCTCGGATTAAGCGCCGAGTTGGAAAGCAGACCCAATTCCATAACACCCCCGGAGCCACCGCTCGTAAACGTTACTTCCCGAATAGCAGAGGCCGCAATGTCGCGCAGTGGTTCGCAATGCAACATTGCCCGAGTTCCGTGACTTTGGCAAACCCATGAGGCAGTTGCTTGGGGCGGCGCCAAGATCTTCGGACCGCGGGAACCCGTGGAATTCCTGGCTTTTCAGCGAGCCGAACCGACGATTGAAGGATCAGGGTCGCCCCTTCGCAACCGCGCCGATCCAGTTCACCCTCAACGGTTGGCGAGCCTATATGTTCGGCGCGAGTCCAAGTTGACGGGCAGAAAGGCGGGAAAAGCCGGTGCGCCGCTGACAAAAACTTTAGCATTCCGGCAAATCGTTCGAAACCCGTTAGAAGTACATAAACCCGCTCGTTGTTTGATGACGGTAGTTATCACTCGAGGCGCGGGCTGTCTCACGCAAACTCGCGGGCCTCGACAACTGTGGGGCCTTCCCCGTGTCGACATTCGGTCTTGATCGCCTGTTGCGCAACCGCCGCGGCAACATTTCGATGATGTATGCGCTCGTCGCGCCGATCCTCGTGTTCGCCGGCGGCGCGGCGATCGATTACGGCCGAGCGGCGCAAATTCACACGAAATTGAACGCAGCGGCCGACGCCGCCGCACTCGCCGCGCTGACGCCGGCGATGCTGCAGCAAAGCTCGTCGGTCGCCCAGGCCGCCTCCGTCTCCATGTTCAATGGTCTAACCGAAGGCATCCCGGGTCTGACGGCCCACGCGACGCAGGTAACGGTCACCGTAACGGTTGGCGCAACCGCGCTCACGCGCAATGTCGAAGTTGCCTACACAAGCTCAGTCAACACCATCTTCGCCCAGGTGCTCGGAAGGAGCGCGTTGCCGGTTGCTGGCCTGTCCGAGGCGAGCGCACAGGCGCCGCCAAACATAGACTTCTACGTCCTGCTCGACAATTCTCCGTCGATGGCGCTGCCGTCGACGGCGGCCGGCATCACACAAATGGAAGGCCTCACTACGCAAGAAGAGACCGGCGGTTGCGCCTTCGCCTGCCATCACGTGTCTACCAACGCAAACTCCGACACGAAGGGAAACCCTTGCGTTGATGGGACGTCGCCAACTTTGAGCGCTCCCCCGCCATCGACGTCGAAAGGCAATTCCTATTGCACGACCGCGCACGGCGGGCAGATCGACAACTACAAGCTCGCCCGCAACAACAACATTCCCCTCCGCCTCGACGAGCTGAACAGCGGCGTTTCGACCTTGCTCCAGACCGCGTCAGCGACCGCGCAGGCTACGGTATTCGCGACCCCGCCGAAGTACCGGTTTTCGATCTACTCGATGGATAGTTTGTGGCAGATCGGCCTCACCCAGCTGATGCCCTTGACCGCGAGCTATACCTCCGGCTGGACCACCGCCTCGAGCAATTTCGGCGTGATGGAGATGTATTCGAACAACAACGATTGCGCCAATGCGGCGTGCTCTTCGAGCACGACTTCGCCCGGCGGCGACGTCGGCACCAACTATGATGATTCGCTTGGCAAGCTCAGCCAAACAAGTTATGTCCCCAAGCCCGGAAACGGCACCAATCAGCCTAACGATACGCCGCAGGAAGTGCTGTTTATCGTCACCGATGGCGTCGAGGACGAGCTGAGCGGCAGCCGTCTTGAACAGGCGATCAACGACCTCGGTAATTCTGCTTATGGCAATTCGTCGGGAACCAACTGGTGCACGACGATTAAGAACCGCGGCGTCAAGATCGCCATCCTTTACACCGACTATCTGGCGGTTCCGGCCGACAGCTGGTACACGGGGCATATCGCGCCGGTCCAAGCGGATATCGGCCCTGCCCTGCAGGCCTGCGCCTCCCCCGGTCTCTTCTACGACGCGGCAATCGGCTCGGATCTCGGCCAGGCCCTCTCCGCGCTGTTCGCCGCGGTGACGCAGTCGGGCCACCTGACCCAATAACGCCGGTAGGACTTCCTCCAGTCGGGCCCAAGCAAAAGTGCTTGGACTTGACTGCTCGGGGCCAGCCGGCGAGAAGCGACGAACGATCCAATCCCTGGTTCGACGCCACCATGAGCTTCGAAAACCGGCTCCTTCGGAGTTCCCACGGCAAAGAGTCCCGGCGCAATCGGCCTGAGCCGCGCACAAGTTTACGCGCGGCAATGATTTCAGCAGCTTGACCGCTCTTTTGCGCAACTTTGTAACTCCAAACCACCTCGTCCTGAGGCGCCGCGAAGCGGCCTCGAAGGACGCTCCGGCAGGCGCCAACGAGGCGGCGAGCTGGACCATCCCTCGAGACGCCAAGCTTCGCTTCGCCCCTCAGGAGACGGTGGAGTTCGGCGCCGTTCCGAAGCTCCACCTTGGGAGTCGCGCAACTTTCGCGCGCTCGTTCCCAGCCTGGCTTCATTTCGCCCTGCGAAACGAAACGTTTCGCTTTGGCCCTTAAGCCTCTGAAATCATTAGGGGCGGCGAATCAGCCATTTCGCGGTTTCCTGTGTTATCAAGGGCTTGAGGCCGATTTCGTTTCGCCGCGTTCGCGCCAAGACCTGGCGGCCCGTTGTCCGCCTGCCTGAGAGCCAGCGCCTCGCGCGCCGCATCGAGGCGGCCGAGCCGATCTTCCATCTTGTCGACTTCGTCGCCGACCCTTTGGAAGGCGGCCTTGAGCCGCAGGCGATCGGGCGCGAGGCGGTTGAGATGCTCGAGAATGCGGACATAGGCATAGGCCGCAGCGGGCTTGCCGGCGTCGATCTGCCCGCCGATCAGATCGAGCGCCCGCTCGAGGCGGGCGATCTGCAGGAGCGCGAAGTCGTCGGCGGGATTGGCGTCGCGGCGATCAAGCTGGCCGCGGACAATCTGCTGCACCCGCCGCAGGCTGAGGTTTTCCGAAGTGGCGATGGCGCGGATCGCTTCCCCGCCCACCAGGCGGACGAAGATGCGCTGCGCGCGGATGCGCGCCTCGATGGGGGAACAGACGGGCGGCTTTGCGGTTCGCGGGGGGATGCGGTTCCTTTCGGCGAAACCGGCAGGATAACAAAGCTTCTGCCAATCGGAAATGATTTGTCGAAAAATATCGGCGTTAAGGCCAAAATCTCTCAGGATTTGCAGGCCGCTCGGGCAGAAACGCGAATCCAGGCGAGACCTCGTGACGATGGCGGTCCGCCAAACTCCCGTTGTGTCGCGAGCGGTCAAAAAAGAGGCATGACCCGCTCAGCTCCGTGTTATCGCCGGCGCCGCGCGCGTCAGATCGTGCTTGAGCAGATAGAATGACGCGGCGAGGAACAGGACGTCCTTCATCAGAAAACCGAGCGGCAAGGTCATCAACACAAATCCACCAGCAGCTTAGACCACCCATCGCGCAGGCAAGGAAAAAAGGCCCCAGTGCCATAAATTATCGCTAGAAACGCGCCACAGACCACAAATCGCCGTCTCCAAAAGCCAATTATAATCCACCCATCGCCACAATCGCTCAGGTCCTGTCCACCATATGCCCACTCCAAAAACGATCGCCGCTCGGGCAGAAACGCGTGTCCAGGCGAGACCTCGTGACGATGGCGGTCCGCCAAACTCCCGTTGTGTCGCGAGCGGTCAAAAAGAGGCATGACCCGCTCAGCTCCGTGTTATCGCCGGCGCCGCGCGCGTCAGATCGTGCTTGAGCAGATAGAATGACGCGGCGAGGAACAGGACGTCCTTCATCAGAAAACCGAGCGGCAAGGTCATGATCGGAAATCCACCGGCTTCCTGGGCCCAGCCGTCGGGCAGGAAAGGAATAATGGTTCTAGTGCCGATGAAGGTAACGATCGCCCAAGCGCGCCCAGGACCCCAAGCCGCGGGCTCCAATAGCCAAGGAAAATGAGAAAGCCAAAGATCGTTTCGGTCGTCCCAAGGAAATAGCCTGCGCCCAGAACGCTGAAAGCTGGGAGCAACCAGAAAAACGACGGGACTATGTCTGAGTAAGTGGACCAGCATCTCGGCGGTGTACTTGGTCCACTTTTGGATGCTGAAGGCGAAGAATGTAAAAACCATCGCAGCGCGAATTAAACAACTGTCGAGACCGCTTCGGAACAGGGTGGTCCGCGAAAGATAAAGAATGAGCTGGTTTACTTCATTCATGATCTGTTGCTCCCGTTCCAGTTTAGAGCGCCACTAGACGATGAACTTGGACATTCATGCGCTCCAGACCGGCTCTATCAGCATGTCGCACCGCTCCATGTGCGTCTTGCTGACGCCGGCGCTTCGCCGTCAGCGCCGACGCGAAGGCGGCCTGTCCGGCGATCAAGTCCGGGGGCGGCCATGACGGTGAGCAAGGCAGCCGCCAGATGGGGGAAGCAGTCGGCGGCGCCCGTTTTCCCCTCTATTCGAACAAAATAACCTGCCTCACCCCCACTCCCTCGCGCAGCCTGTCAAAACCTTCGTTGATCTCCTCCAGCCGCAGGCGATGGGTGAGCAGCTGGTCGACCGGCAGGCGGCCGGCGCGGAAGAGGGCGATCATGCGCGGCACGTCCCGCTGGGGCGCCGACGAGCCGACATAGGAGCCTTTCAGCGTGCGCTCCTCGGCGACCAGGGCGAGCGGGGAGAGAGTCATCCGCTTGTCCGGATGGGGCAGGCCGGCGGTCACGGTCATGCCGCCGCGGGCGGTCGCGGCGTAGGCAAGCTCGAGCGCCGGGACCGAGCCCGCCATCTCGAAAGCGACATCGACGCCATTGCCGGACATGCGCCTGATTTCGCCCACCGCATCGTTCGAGCGCGCGTTCACCGTCTGCGTCGCGCCGAGTTCTCATGGCGAAGGCGAGCTTTTCGTCCGAGAGATCGACGGCGATGATCTGTCGCGCGCCGGCGAGCCGCGCGCCGAGAACGACGCTGAGACCCACGCCGCCCAAGCCCACCACCGCGACCGATTGGCCCGGCTCGAGTTTGGCGGTGTTGACGACCGCGCCGACCCCGGTCAGCACGGCGCAGCCGAACAAAGCGGCGAGCTCGAGCGGCAGGTCGGGGTCGATCTTCACGCAGGATTCGCGCGCCACCACCGCGTGGGTTGCAAAGGCCGCGACCCCGAGAAGGTGGTTGACGGGTTCGGCCTGGAAGGAAAGCCGGCGCTCGCCGGAGAGCAGCGTTCCGGCGGCGTTCGCCTTGGCTGCGGGCTCACAGAGCGCCGGACGTCCCGAAGCGCAGGGGCCGCAGCGGCCGCAGCTGGGGACGAACACCAGCACCACGTGATCGCCGGCCACCAGGTCCGTCACCCCGTCGCCGACCGCCTCGACGATCCCCGCCGCCTCGTGGCCGAGCGCCATGGGCGTCGGGCGGGGCCGTGAGCCATCGATCACCGACAGGTCCGAATGGCAGAGGCCCGCCGCCGCGATCTTGACCAGGACTTCGCCGCGGCCGGGGAGGCTGAGGTCGAGCTCCATGATTTCGAGCGGCTTCGAATGGGCGTAAGGCGGCTCGAGGCCAGCTTGGCGAAGAACGGCGGCTTGGATGCGCATGGGGATCACAGGTCTCGAAACGGGACCGTCCGATGCTGGGCGAGATCGCAGGGCCGGGCAACCGGAAAATTGATCCGGGCCTGCGCTGTTACTTGCGTCGCGAATGCGCGCGCGCCACATGATGGGAAAGCCCGCTTCGCCCTCGCGCGGGCGCCGCCCGGAGATTCAAGCCATGCCGCAGACCAACAGCCGCCTTTTCGACGATTTCTCGCGTCTCATGACCGATGCGGCGGGCCTCGCCGACGGCGCGAGGCGGGAGGCGCAGACGTTCGCCCGCTCGCAGATGGAGCGGATGATGGCCGGCATGAACGTCGTCGCCCGCGAGGAGTTCGAGGCGGTCAAGGAGATGGCGGCGCGCGCCCGGGACGAGAACGAGAAGCTTGCCGCAAGGGTAGCCGCGCTTGAAGCGAAGCTCAACGAGCCAAGGCCTTGATCGGACTCGCATTCCGAGAGCCTCGCCCTTAGCAGAGTCTTGATTCCGTTTACTGTTTTTGTGGACCCTGCGAGGTCTTCTGTTTACGAACCGGCGCGAATCAGCAAGGTTGTAGTGGGTTGCGCGGCTTAAGAGTCGAGGCGGCCCGTGCTCCATTCCTCGATCCGCCGAAAGACCTCTGATGACCCTCACCGAAACCAGCGCTGACGAGCGCCGCGAGCACCCCGTCGACGTGGTCGAGCGGCTGGCGGCCATCAACGAATGGGCCTTCGATCGGGCCGAGACGGACGAGATTTCGATCCTGGTCTCGGGCAAGTTCGCCAATTACGACGTCGCCTTCACCTGGCTGCCGGATATGGAATCCCTGCACGTCAGCTGTTCGTTCGATCTCAAGACGCCTGCGCACAAGCGCGCGGCGATCGGCGAACTGACGCAACTCATCAATGAACAATTGTGGCTTGGGCATTTTGACCAGTGGAGTCAGCAGGACGTGGTGATGTTTCGCCATGCCGTATGCCTGGCCGGTGGCGCGGTCGCGAGCGATGCGCAATGCGGCGCGGTGGTCAACGCGGCGCTCGAGGCCTGCGAGACCTATTACCAGGCGTTCCAGTTCGTCCTGTGGGCCAATCGCGGCCCGCGCGAGGCGATCGCGTTCGCTACGTTCGAGACCCGCGGAGCAGCCTGAAGGCGCCTCGAGGGGGACTGGCGCTGGAGCCTGATTGCGTGTAAGAGCCGCGCCTTCGCGAATTTCCGGGCCTCGCCGCCCGCCCTTGAATTGGAGTTTCCCCGTTGGCCGTTCCCAGACGCAAGACTTCGCCCTCGCGCCGCGGCATGCGCCGCTCGGCCGACGCGCTTAAGGCGCCGACCTACGTCGAAGACAAGGATTCGGGCGAACTGCGACGCCCGCATCACATCGACCTCAAGAGCGGCATGTATCGGGGCCGCCAGGTTCTGAAGCCAAAGTCCAAGACCGTCGACGCCTAACCCGCTAACGCGGCGGCTCGTCTTTTCCAACGTTTAGCGGTTGGGGCGAAGCGCGAGGCGATTTGCGCCTCACGCGCCTAGTTCGGATCGCCGCCGCTCCATTGCGGCCGACCGGGCCTGCGCGCCGGCCTTCTTTCCGCGCCGGCCCGGGAAAAGCGCTCCCGGCCTGGACAATAGACCACATTACCAAGCTTTCATGTTCGCGACATCGCGTGTTTAGGCGACCGCGCGCATTCTCGCTGTCATGAGGCGGCGGGGGTAGTCTCCGCGGCACTTCAAGACGCTCGGAGCCCTTGATGTCGTTTGATCGACCCTCCTACTCCCTTCGAGCGGCGCTTCTGGGCGCTGTCGCGCTGGCGGCTCTTGGCGGCGTGGCGTTCGAAACCTCGGTCGCGCCTGTTTCCGCCGCGGCCCCGAGCGCGCAAGCCCCGGCCGGCCCCGCCTCGTTCGCCGATATCGTCGATCGCGTGAAGCCGGCAGTCGTTTCGGTTAAGGTCAAGCTCAGCGACGCCGACCAGGTCGATGACGACAATTCGCAAGGAATGCCGGGAATGCCCGACATTCCCAAGGATAGCCCGTTCTACCGTTTCTTCCGCCACTTTGGCATGCCTGATAACAACAACAACGACGGCGCCGAGCGTGGCGACCGCGCGCCGCGCCATCATTTCTCGCAGGCGCAGGGCTCCGGATTCTTCATTTCTGCCGACGGCTACATCGTCACCAATGACCATGTCGTCGATCACGCGACGGAAGTGACCGTCACCACCTCCGACGGTAAGTCCATGCCCGCCAAGGTGATCGGCGTCGACACGAAAACCGACCTTGCGCTTTTGAAAGCTCAGGGCGCCGATTTCCCCTATGTCACATTCGCCTCCCACACGCCTCGAGTCGGCGATTGGGTGATCGCGGTCGGCAATCCGTTCGGCCTTGGCGGAACGGTGACCGCCGGCATCGTCTCGGCGCGCGGACGCGACATCGGCTCCGGACCCTATGACGACTTCCTGCAGATCGACGCGCCGGTCAATCACGGCAATTCCGGCGGCCCGACATTCGACGCCGAAGGCGAGGTGGTCGGCGTCAACACCGCGATCTTCTCGCCGTCAGGCGGCAGTGTCGGCATCGGCTTCGCCATCGCCAGCGATGTCGTCAAGAACGTCGTACAGCAGCTCAAGGACAACGGCTCGGTGACGCGCGGCTGGATCGGAGTTCAGATCCAGAATGTGACCGCGGATCTGGCCGACGATCTCGGCCTCAAGGAGCAGACCGGCGCGTTGGTGGCCGCGGCGCAGAAGGATTCGCCCGCAGCCGCTGCCGGCGTGAAGAGCGGCGACGTGATCACTGCGGTCGACGGCGAGACCGTCGCCGACCCGCACGATCTCGCCCGCCGGATCGCCGCGCTTGGCCCGAAGAAGACGGTCAAGCTCGCGGTCATCCGGAATGGCTCGCCAATGACCATCGACGTGACCCTCGGCACCATGCCCGTCGACAAGACGGCGGCCGCGGAAACGCGAAACTCCGACGACAACGCGGGTTCCGCGCTGGCCAAGCTCGGACTGACCTTGCGGCCGGCGCATGGACAGGACGGTGTCGTCGTTGCGGAGGTCGACCCGGACGGCGCCGCTGCGGACAAGGGCCTGAAGCAAGGCGACGTGATCCTCGAGGTCGCCGGCAAGTTGGTCAATCGGCCGGCAGAGGTCGTCGAGGCGATCGACGCCGCCAAGTCGGGCGGCAAAAAGTCGGTTCTCGTGCGCGTGAAGTCCAACGATGGGGAGCATTATCTGACGCTGCCCACGCGCGCGTCTTGAGTTCTCCGGCGTCCCACGGCGGTCGTGGGACGCCGACAAGAAATGGGCGGAAGGGTTCATGGGCTCGTCCCCGGCCCGCGCATAGCGCACCCTTCCGTCCAAGTCGGCGGTCGCACAATCCCCCGCCCGCGCGACCCCGACAAGGTGGCGGCAGGTCCCATCAAGCCCCCCGAGGACCTGCCGCCATTCCTTTTTTGGCTTAAGCGCCACGGATTCCCTATATGTCGGACATGCGCATCCTCATCATCGAAGACGACCGCGACGCGGCTGCGTATCTGGCTAAGGCGTTCCGCGAAGCCGGGCATATCGCCGACCAAGCGAATGACGGCGTCACCGGATACGATTTGGCGCTCGAAGGCGCCTATGACGTCGCCATCGTCGATCGCATGTTGCCGAAAATGGACGGCCTCACGCTGGTCGGCGCGCTTCGCGAGCAGAAAAACGAGACGCCGGTCCTGATCCTGTCGGCGCTCGGCCAGGTCGACGACCGGGTCAAGGGGCTCCGCGCCGGCGGCGACGACTATCTGGCGAAGCCTTATGCATTCTCCGAGCTTTTGGCCCGCGTTGAAGCGCTATCGCGTCGCGGCTCCAAAGGCGCGCCGGAGGAGACGGTGCTCAGGGTCGCCGACCTGATGCTTGACCGGCTGTCGCACAAAGTGACCCGCCGGTCCGAGGAAATCGCACTGCAGCCGCGCGAATTCCGGTTGCTGGAATATCTGATGCAGAACGCCGGCAAGGTGGTCACGCGCACCATGCTTCTCGAACATGTGTGGGATTATCACTTCGATCCGCAGACCAACGTGATCGACGTGCACGTGTCGCGCCTGCGCGCCAAGATCGATCGCGATTTCGACGCGCCGCTGCTCAACACGGTTCGCGGCGCCGGTTACATAATTCGTGACGGCGCTCGGTAAGCTCTTCGGCGCCACCGCTTTTCGCCTCGCGCTGGCGATCCTCGTGCTCAGTGCGGTCGGCGCCGGCATCGTCCTCTATGTCATCGCCTGGCAGGTCGTCTCGGTCGTGGATCGGGAAACGGCGCAAACCATCGATGCGGAAGCCAAGGGCCTCATCGACGCCTTCGACAATGCCGGGATAAGACGGCTCGAAACCGTCATCGAGGCGCGGACGCGGGAGCCCGGCGCCTCGCTCTACCTGCTTACGAACCCGATCGGCGAGCCACTCGCGGGCAATGTCGAGAGGATACCCACCGAGGTGCTGTTGCACTCTGGCTTCCTGCCGATCCCGTATCGTACGGGTGGGAGCAGTGAACGCGGACGGCAAGCGCTGGTCGGCGTCTACATTCTGCCGGGCGGCTTTCGGCTGTTGATTGGCCATGACCAGAGCGACCGAGCCCATATCGGCAAGGTGATGGTGCGCGCGCTCGCGATTTCGCTGATTTTCTTCGCCGCGCTCGGGGCGCTCGGCGCGCTATTCGTCGCCCGGCGGGTGCTCAAGCGAATCGACGACATGAACACTTCAGCGCACGGGATCATGGCCGGCGATCTCACCCGTCGTCTTCCGGTGTCAGGCTCAGGCGACGAATTGGACCGGCTCGCCGAAGGCCTCAACGAGATGCTCGGCCGGATCTCGGAATTGATGGAAGGCCTGCAGGAGGTTTCCGACAATATCGCGCACGACCTGCGCACGCCGCTGACCCGCCTGCGCAACCATGCCGAAGCGGCGCTCGCCTTCAACGGCGACGCCGCGACCTATCGCCAGGCGCTCGAGAAGACGATCGAAGAATCGGACCAGCTCATCCGCATTTTCAACGCACTGTTGTTGATCGCACGCGCGGAAGCGGGCGGCGACCTGGGGCCGCTTCAGCCTCTCGACATCGGCGAGGCGGCGAGGAGCGTCGCCGAGCTTTACGAGCCGATCGCCGAAGATGAGGGCGTGGCCCTCACCGTCCGCGCCGAGGATGGGCTCGCGGTTCGCGGCAATCGCGAGCTGATCGGCCAGGCGATCGCCAACCTTGTCGACAACGCGCTCAAATATGGCGCGACGAACAAGGGCGGCGGCGACGCCGAGGCGAAGCCGGACGTCGCCATCACCGCTCAGCGGGTCGGTGAATCCGTCGTGCTAACGGTCGCCGACCGGGGTCCCGGAATTGAGCCGGCAGACCGGACACGGGTGCTCGACCGGTTTGTTCGACTCGAAGGCTCACGCTCGAGGCCGGGTTCCGGTCTAGGACTTTCGCTCGCCGCCGCCGTGGCGCGCATGCATGGCGGCACGGTCGAGCTCGAAGACAACCAGCCCGGCCTTCGGGTGCGCCTCACCTTGCCGGCCGCGGACGACCGGCCTCAGTCGCTGGCGCCCGCCGAGCTGGTCTTGAATGACCGCAACGCTCGCTGAGAGCCTCGTCGACGCGCCCCGACTCTCCGCGCCGTCCGAAGCGCGTCGCCGACTCGAGGCGCTGCTCCAGAGCGCGTCGGCCGTGGAGCTTAAGCCCGAGCTTGAACGCGGCCGGACGCGGGATGTCCTTCTCGGCCTCGCCGATCATTCGCCTTATCTGTGGACGCTCGTCAGGGAAGACCCGGTCCGGCTCGTCCGGCTGCTCAGGCGCCCGCCCGCGGAATCGCTGGACGCGCTCGTTCGGGCGCTCGCCGCACGGCGGGACGAGCAGGAAGCGGAACTCATGCCGGCGCTGCGACGCGCCAAACGCGAATCGGCGCTTTTGATCGCGCTTGCCGACATCGGCGGGATCTGGGACGTCGTCATGGCAACCGAGGCGCTGACCTGCTTCGCTGACGCCGCCGTCCGCGCCGCGCTCGCTTTTCTGTTGCGTAAGCAGGCGCGCGCCGGACTCTTGGCGCTCGACGCTGATGCGCTCGATCCCGAGAATGGCTGCGGCATGGTCGTCCTGGCGCTCGGTAAGCATGGCGCGCGCGAGCTCAACTATTCGAGCGACATCGACCTTATCGTGCTCTACGACCGCGCGGCGGCCTCCATCCCGCCAGGAACGGAGCCGGGGCCGATGTTCGCGCGCCTAACGCGAGCGCTCGCCCGCCTCATGCAGGAGCGGACGAGCGAAGGCTACGTGCTGCGGGTCGACTTGCGGCTGCGGCCTGATCCAGCCTCGACGCCGGTCGCGCTGTCAACCGTGAGCGCCTATCAGTATTACGAGACGGTCGGCCAGAACTGGGAGCGCGCGGCCCTCATCAAAGCCCGTCCGGCGGCGGGCGACCTCGAGCTTGGCGAGCGTTTCCTCGCCGACCTCGCGCCATTCATCTGGCGCAAGTATTTCGATTATGCGGCGATCGCCGACATCCACGCGATGAAGCGCCAAATCCACGCCGTGCGCGGCCACGAGCAGGTCGTCGTGCCCGGCCACGACGTCAAACTTGGACGCGGCGGCATCCGCGAAATCGAATTTTTCGTCCAGACGCAGCAGCTTATTTTTGGCGGACGCCGCCCTCAGATGCGCGGGTCACGCACGCTCGAAATGCTTCAACAGCTCTGCGCCGACAAATGGATCAGCGCGGAAGCGGTTGACGACCTCGCCCAAGCCTACGCGTTCCTGCGCCGTGTCGAACATCGGCTGCAGATGGTCGCTGACGAGCAGACGCAGCGCCTTCCTTTCGAACGCCCGGCGCTTGCGCGCTTCGCCAAATTCTGCGGCTACGCGCGGCTCGACGCTTTCGCCGCCGACCTCATCCATCACATGACCCGGGTCGAGCGGCATTACGCGCGGTTGTTCGAAGACGCGCCAGAACTCAGCGTCGCTTCGGGCGACCTTGTCTTCACCGGCGTCGCCGATGATCCGGAGACGCTCGCCACCTTGCGCGCGCTTGGGTTTCAGCGTCCGGAAGTCGCAGCGGAAACGGTTCGCGGCTGGCACTTTGGCCGGCGCGCCGCGGTCCGCAGCGCCCGCGCGCGAGAGGTGCTGACGGAATTGACGCCGGCGCTGCTCGAAGCTTTCGCCGGATCGGGCGACGCCGACGCCGCGCTTTCCGCCTTCGACGAAGCGCTGGCGCGCATGCCCGCGAGTGTCGAGCTCCTGTCGATCCTGCGTTCCAACAGCGCCTTGCGCGAGTTGTTCGGCGACGTCCTCGGCAGCGCCCCGCGGTTGGCGCAGGTGATCGCATCCCGGCCGCATGTGCTCGACGCCGCGATCGATCCGTCGCGCAGCCTCGACTTCGACTTAAGTTTCGACGACGAGGCGATGGGCGCGCGGGTCGAGACGTTTGTGTCGCAAGGGCAGAGCTACGAGGACGCGCTGAACCGGGCGCGCGACTTCGCCGCCGAGGAGATGTTTCATATCGGCCTCAGTCTACTGTCGGGGCGCCTCGACCCCGACCGGGCGGGGCGCGCCTACAGCGCGCTGGCGCAGGGGTTGATCGCCGCGCTGCTTAAGCGGGTTGTCGAGGCCTTTGCCGCCGAGCACGGGCGCATTCGCGGCGGCCGGGTCGCAATTGTCGCCCTCGGCAAGCTCGGGTCGCGCGAAATGACCGCGGCCTCTGATCTCGATCTCATGCTCATCTACGATTTTCCCGCCGACGCGAGCGAGTTCGGACGGCCGCAAGCGACTGGGTCCTACGCTTTACTATGCGCGCCTGACGCAGCGGCTTATCTCGGCCTTAACCGCGCCGACCAAAGCGGGCCGCCTCTACGAAGTCGACATGCGTCTCAGGCCCTCCGGCCGCCAAGGTCCGCTCGCAACCCAGTTCGCGTCGTTCAAGCTCTACCAGCAGGACGAGGCGGAGACCTGGGAGCACATGGCGCTAACCCGCGCCCGCTTCATCGCCGGCGACGCGAGCCTCGGCGCGGACGTCGCCGGGACGGTGCGACAGACGCTGACCCGCAAGCGCGCCGCCGCCAAGATCGCTCAGGAAACTCGCGCCATGCGTGTGCTCATCGCCTCCGAAAAGGGCGACAGCGACATCTGGGACCTGAAGCTCGCCGCAGGCGGCCTCATCGACATCGAATTCGTCGCGCAATACCTGCAGTTGGCCTTCGCCCCCCAGCATCCGACCATCCTCGACGTCTCGACCCGCAAGGTCGTGGACATGGCGGGCCGCGCGGGCCTGATCACGCCCGAACAGGCCGAAATCCTCGTCGATGCGCACCGGCTTTATACCGACGCGACGCAATTCATGCGCCTTTCGACATCCGGCCTGTTCGATCCCGCCAAGGCCGCGGCCGGGGTCAAGCGCCGCATCGCCGCGGCGATCGGCTTTCCCGACTTCGAGGCGTTCGCGGCCGCGCTCGGCGAAGCGCGCAAACGCGTGAGGGCGGCGTTCCAGGCGATCGTCGCTGGTTAGAGCCTTCCAGATTTGGATTTACGCATATCCGGCGCGCACGCTCCCGCGAACGGGACGCGCTGAGCGGGCGCTCGGCGCCTACAAGGGCTCGGCGCCGATTGCGGCCAGCCCCGCCCGTGCGCATTCCATGTCCTGCGTATAATGCCCGCCGCTCAGGCCGATCGCGCCAACGACCTCGCCCTCGAGCTTGATCGGAAATCCACCGCCAAAGACGGTCAGGCGTGGCGTGTGCGTGATGCCGTACAGCAGTGGCGGATCGTCCTTGATGAAGTCGAACCAGGCATGCGTCGGCATCGAAAACGACGCGGCGGTATAGGCCTTGTTCAGCGCGATATCGATCGAAAGCTTCGGCGCGCCGTCCATACGAAGAAAAGCTTTGATATCTCCGGTCTCGTCGGTGACGGCGATGCACATCTTGAGTTTGAGTTCGGTCGCCTTCTTTGCCGCGGCCGCGACCGCCTTCTCCGCTGTTCCGGCGTCAATGCTGTGCTTGACAATCGTCATGTGTGTGCCTCCCTCGAACCTCACGTCGGCGACTTGCGCTGCTGCGCTTCCCGGCGGAAGCAAAATGGTCGGCGGGCGGCGGGCCGTCAACTTGACCGGTCAACGCGACCCTGAGTGAGAATTCGCCATGCGCAGACTGATGGATGTCCTGAACGCCCGCCCCAAGGACCGCGTGATCGCGGCGCCGGGCGTCTACGACATGGTTTCGCTGCGGATGGCGGCGGCGATGGGCTTTGACGCCCTCTACATGACCGGATACGGCGCGGTCGCCTCCCATCTCGGGCTTCCCGACGCCGGGCTCGCGAGTTACGCCGACATGGTCGGCCGGGTCGAAGCGATGGCGCGCATGGCGGAGGCGCCGCTCATCGCCGACGGCGACACCGGCTATGGCGGGCTCCTCAATGTGCGCCACGCCGTTCGCGGCTACGAGCGGGCCGGCGCGGCGGCGATCCAGCTCGAGGACCAGGAATTCCCCAAGAAGTGCGGGCATACGCCCGACCGCCGCGTCATTCCGGCGGAGGAAATGGTGCGCAAGATCGCGGTCGCCGCTGAAGCGCGCATGAGCCCCGATTTTCTCATTATCGCGCGCACCGATGCGCGAACGTCAAAGGGTTTGCCCGAAGCGATCCGGCGCGCCCGGGCTTACGCGAAGGCGGGGGCGGACATGCTGTTCGTCGAGTCGCCGGAGACGGAGGACGAGATGGCGACGATCGGCCGCGAGCTTGGCGACATGCCGCTTGTCGCCAACATGGTCGAGGGCGGACGGACGCCGATGTTGAGCAACGCGCGCCTCGCCGAGATCGGCTACGCGATCGCCATCTATCCGGTCGCGGGCCTCCTCAGCGCCGCGGCGGCGCTGGAGACGGTTTATCGGCAAATCCGTGAGACCGGCTCGTCGCTAGGCTCATCCGCGCCGCTCTTTTCCTTTGCCGAGATGAACCGGCTCATGGGATTCGAGGAGGTGTGGCGCTTCGATAAGGAGCACGCGGAGATTTGAAACAAGGGCGAGCGACGACTGCGAATTCGCCGAATGGTGGGTTCGAGGAGACGACCATGACGACAACAGTAGCCGCACGAGCAAAGGAATCGCCGCGCGCTGGCGTGGGCAAGATCGCGCTCGCGAGCCTCGTCGGCACGACGATCGAATTTTACGACTTCTACATCTTCGGCACCGCCGCGGCGCTGGTGTTCGGGCCGATGTTCTTCCCGAAATCCGCCCCCGAAACGCAGACGCTCAACGCCTATCTGACATTTGGCCTCGCCTTTCTTGCGCGACCCGTTGGCTCGTTCCTGTTCGGCCATTTCGGCGATCGGATCGGCCGCAAATCGACGTTGGTCGCCACCATGCTGACGATGGGGCTTGCGACGACGCTGATTGGCGCGCTGCCGTCCTACGCAAGCGCGGGCGTTTTCGCGCCGCTGGCGCTCGCCGCGTTGCGTTTCGTTCAAGGGGTTGGGCTTGGCGGCGAATGGGGCGGAGCGGCTCTGATCGCGGTCGAAAACGCGCCCGAGGGAAAGCGCGCTTGGTACGGCATGTTTCCCCAACTCGGCCCTCCGATCGGCTTCCTCATTGCGACCGGCCTCTTTCTGCTGCTGCTCGTTGGCTTCGGCGAGGCGGCGTTCGTCGATTGGGCGTGGCGAGTTCCGTTTCTTCTCAGCGCCGTTCTGGTGGCGATCGGACTCTACGTGCGTGTATCGCTCGAGGAGACCCCCGCGTTCAAAGCTCTCGAGCGAGATCGGCGGGTCGCCGCACCAATGATGGCGATCTTCCGCGATCATTTGCCGGCCCTGATCCAAGGGTCGCTCGCGATCGTCGTCTGTTACGCGCTCTTCTACATCGCGACCGTCTACGCGCTGGGTTACGGCGTGCGGGCGCTCGGGATTTCGCGCGTGCACTTTCTCGGATTGCTGTGCGGGGCAATTGTCTTCATGGCGCTTGCGACCCCGCTCTCCGCCGCGCTCGCGGACCGTTTTGGCCGGCGGCCGGTGCTGCTCGCTTCCGCCGTCCTAGCGATCGCCGTAGGATTGGCGATGCCCGCTCTGCTTTCGGCCGGAACGGGGGGCGTCTTTGCCTTCCTCGCGCTGGCGCTCGGCGCGATGGGGCTCACCTTCGCGCCGCTCGGCGCGCTTTTGCCGGAGCTCTTTCCGGTCCCCGTCCGCTATACCGGCGCGGCGAGCGCGTATAATCTCGGCGGCATCCTCGGCGCCTCCTTCGCGCCGTCGCTGGCGCAGATTCTGGAGGCGCGCGGCGGCGTCGCCTGGGTCGGCTATTACATTGCGGTTGCGGGCGTGATTAGCTTTCTCGCCGTGTTCAGCATGCGCGAGACGCTGGAATAGGCGTTTTAGCAGGCTGGCGCTTGCCCCCGCGCCGCAATCCTGCTATCGCCGCGCCTTCACGGAAAACGTGGGAGAACGCCCGGTCGCCAGCCGGGGCTAACGTTCGCACCACGAACTGCAAACCTGGCGTGAGCCTTTTGGGGCGAAAACCTGAGGGCTTGCGTCCGCGCATGGAGCAGCCTCATGGCTAAGAAAATTACCGGCTATATCAAACTGCAAGTGCCGGCAGGCGCGGCCAATCCGTCGCCGCCGATCGGTCCCGCGCTCGGCCAGCGCGGCCTCAACATCATGGAATTCTGCAAGGCCTTCAATGCGCGCACCGCGCAATTGGAGAAGGGCGCGCCGATCCCGGTCGTCATCACCGCCTACCAGGACCGCTCGTTCACCTTCGAGATGCGCCAGCCGCCGGTGACCTTCTTCTTGAAGAAGGCGGCGGGCCTCAAGCTTGGGAAGAAGCCAGCCTCCGGCGCCAAGACGACGGGCCGCGGTTTCGTCGGCAAGGTGACCAAGGAGCAGGTGCGCGAGATCGCCCAGCAGAAGATCGTCGATCTCAACTGCGATACGATCGAAGCGGCGATGAAGATGATTGAAGGCTCGGCCCGTTCGATGGGCCTCCAAGTGGTGGAGAGCTAACCCATGGCGCATCACGGCAAAAGAGTTCTGAAAGCCCGCGAGACGGTCGAGCGGACTAAGCTTTACGCGCTCGCAAGACGCGGTCAAGCTGGTCAAGACCAACGCCACCGCCAAATTCGACGAGACGGTCGAGCTGTCGATCAATCTCGGCGTCGATCCCAAGCACGCGGACCAGATGGTGCGCGGCGTCGTCAACCTGCCGAACGGCACTGGACGCACGCTGCGCGTGGCGGTGTTCGCCCGTGGGCCAAAGGCCGACGAAGCGCGCGAGGCCGGCGCCGACGTGGTCGGGGCCGAGGATCTGGTCGCCCAGGTGCAGGCCGGCGAAATCAATTTCGACCGCTGCATCGCTACTCCCGATATGATGCCGCTGGTCGGCCGGCTCGGCAAGGTGCTGGGGCCCCGCGGCCTGATGCCGAACCCGAAGGTCGGCACGGTGACGATGGACGTGAAGTCCGCGGTCGCGGCGTCCAAGGGCGGTGCGGTCGAGTTCCGGGCTGAAAAAGCCGGCATCGTGCAAGGATCGGTCGGCAAGGCCTCGTTCGGTGATGACAAGTTGGCCGAGAACGTGCGCGCCTTCGTCGATGCGGTGAACCGGGCCAAACCGCCGGGAGCCAAGGGCCACTACGTTCTGCGCGCCGCCGTCTCCTCGACGATGGGCCCGGCTGTACGGCTCGATATCGCGACGCTGCAGACGACGCAGCCGGTCGGGACGTAGCCATCGTTTGCCCGAAATTCGAGGCGGGCTTCGCGAGGAGGCCCGTCTTCGCGCGCGCTCCGCCGGAATTGCCTTCCTACTTTATGTCTTCAATCTGGTCATGACTGAGCCCCAGACATGGGCAGGCAGAGGGATGAAGTGGGCGTCGGCGAGGTATCGCGCATTTGTTTCATCGGGCGCGATCGCCCACAGTAAAAAACTGCGCAGCGCAGCGGCGGTTTCGGGGCTTGGCTGCTTTTTCGATACCACCGCATATTCATAATTGATCAGCGGATAGGCGTTGGCGCCGGGCGCGTTGACAAGCGTCAGGCGCTCGTCGGGCGGGGTGCGAGGCCCAGGGGCTGCGGGGGCCGCCTCGATGTCGGCGGTATGACGCTCTCCGCAATACTCGGCGAATGCGTTTCCCACCGTGCGAGCCTGGGCTAAGCTCGCTTAAAAAGACCAGGGAGAACGTCATGGGGTCACTGCACGAGGGCGGCACGGTCGGCGCCATGCTGATCACGGCCATCAAACGATTCGCCGATCGGCCCGCCATTGCCGACGATCAGACCCGCTGGACCTATCGCGAACTCGGACAAGCAGCCGGCGGCGTTGTCGCCCTTTTCCGGAGCCTCGGTCTCAAGAAAGGCGACGGGGTGTCGCTGTTGGCGACGAACCGGGTCGAGACCTGGGCCGTGGTCACCGCCGCCGCGGTGATGGGGCTGAGATACACGCCGTTGCATCCGCTCGCAGCGGAAGACGACCACGCCTTCATCGTCGAAGACGCCGAAGCCGACGCGTTAATCATCGAGGGGGCGAAGTTCGCCGAACGCGGCCGCGCGATCAAGAATAGAGTCCCCGGTCTCAAGCATCTCCTGTCGTTCGGGGCGATGGAGGGCGCGCGCGACCTCGTCGCGGAGATGCCGTCCATGGAGGTTGCGCCGCTGGTGGACGAGGGCGAGGCGGAGGGGATCTGCTGGCTCGCCTATACCGGAGGCACGACCGGCCGCTCGAAGGGCGTCATGATCGCGCACCGCTGCATTCTCAACATGACGGCGATCATCTTCTCCGACTGGGAGTGGCCGCAGGACATCCGCTATCTGGCGGCGACGCCAATCACGCATGCGGGCGGCGTCAACATTTTCCCAACCCTGATGCGCGGCGGGTTCGTGCGCGTGCTGCCCGGCTTCGATCTTGAGACCTACTGCCGAACCATTGAGGACGAGAAGATCAACACGGTGATGCTGGTGCCGACCATGATCTATGCGTTGATCGACGCCAAGAACGTGCGCGCGAAATATGACTTGTCATCGCTCGCGATGATCATCTACGGCGCGGCGCCGATGTCGCCCGACCGGTTGTTTGAGGGCATGAAGATCTTCGGTCACGTCTTCCTCCAGTTCTACGGCCAGACCGAGGTCCCCCAGTGCATCACCTCGCTTCGGAAAGTCGATCACGATCCAGCGTACCCGAGGCGCCTAGGCTCGTGCGGGCGCCCGAACCCGCTTGTCGAGGTGAAGCTGTTCGACCTCGACATGAACGAGGTCAAGCCGGGCGAGTCGGGGGAGATCTGCGTGCGCGGCGCGCTGGTGATGAACGGTTACTGGAAACGCCCCGACGCCACTGAGGACGCGTTCCGCGGCGGCTGGCTGCACACCGGCGACGTCGCGGTGCAGGACGAGGACGGCTACTATTACATCGTCGATCGCATCAAGGACATGATCATCTCCGGCGGATTCAACATCTATCCCCGTGAGGTCGAGGACGCTCTGATGTCGCACCCGGCGTCGGCTCGGCGGCGGTGATCGGCGTTCCGGACGACAAATGGGGAGAGGCGGTGAAGGCCTTTGTCGTTTTGAAAAGCGGCGCGGCTGCCGACTTCGAAACGCTGCATGGGCATGTGAAGGCCAAGCGTGGTGGCCCCTGGGCGCCGAAGACGATTGAGTTCGTCGAAGCGATCGCGGTCACCGGGCTCGGCAAGGTGGACAGAAAGGCTTTGCGCGCGCCTTACTGGCAGGGGCGATCCCGCAGCGTCGCGTAACTTAGGTCATACGCGTTGCGCTGCTCGCTGAGGCTTGCCAAGGAGGGCCGCAAAATGGCGAGCCCGCTGAGCCCTCTGCCGATCGACCACGTGCTGCCCAAGCTTCGCTCGGCGCTCGCCAAGCATTCGAGCGTCGTGCTGGTCGCGCCGCCTGGCGCCGGCAAGACCACGCGCGCGCCGCTTGCGCTTCTCGATGAGCCCTGGGCGAAGGGCAAGCGTCTTATCCTGCTTGAGCCGCGCCGTCTCGCCGCCCGCGCCGCCGCCGCCCGCATGTCCGCGACGCTCGGGGAAAAAGTTGGCGAGACGATCGGCCTGCGCGTGCGCCTCACCAGCCTCACATCGAAACGCACGCGCATTGAGGTCGTGACCGAGGGCGTGTTCACGCGAATGATTCTCGACGACCCCGCGCTCGACGGCGTGGCGGCCGTTCTGTTCGACGAGTTCCACGAGCGCTCGCTCGACGCCGACCTTGGCCTTGCCTTCGCGCTCGACGCGCAGCAGGGTCTGCGCGAGGACCTGAGACTTCTCGTCATGTCGGCGACGCTCGACGGCGCGCGGGTGCGCGCGCTGCTCGCCCAATCCTCTCATGACGAGGCGCCGCTTATTGAAAGCCAGGGCCGCGCCTTCACTGTCGCAACACGATATGTCGGGCGCACCCCAGGCGCGCGAATCGAAGACGAGGTCGCGCGCGTCACGCTCGATGCGCTCGGAAGCGAAAGCGGCTCGATCCTTGTCTTCCTGCCGGGTCAGGGCGAAATCCGCCGCGTCGCGGAGACTCTGCAGGGGCGCGTCAAGCGTCCTGACGTCGACATTGCGCCGCTCTATGGCGCGCTGGACAGCTGGGCGCAGGATCTCGCCGTCGCGCCCGCAGCCGAGGGGCGGCGCAAGATCGTGCTCGCCACTTCGATCGCCGAGACGTCGCTTACCATCGAAGGCGTACGCGTCGTCGTCGATAGTGGCCTTATGCGCGTTCCGGTCTATGAGCCGAATGTCGGCCTGACGCGTCTCGAAACGGTGCGCGTCAGCAAGGCGAACGCAGATCAACGACGCGGGCGCGCCGGGCGCATGGAGCCGGGTGTTTGCTATCGATTGTGGGAAGAGGCCGCGAACGGCGGCCTTCAGCCTTATGCCGCGCCGGAAATCCTCTCCGCCGATCTCTCCGGTCTTGTGCTCGACTGCGCCCTTTGGGGTGTCGCCGATCCATCGAAGCTTTGTTTCCTCGATCCGCCCCCGCGCGCCGCGATGAAGGAGGCGTATGCGCTCTTAACGGCGATCGGAGCCATCGACGGCGACGGCCGCATTACGGAGGAAGGCCGCGCGATCGCCAGTCTTGCGCTGCCGCCGCGGCTCGCGCGCATGGTGGTCGACGCCGCACGCCATGGCGACGGAGCAATGGCGAGCGAAATTGCTGTTGTGCTTACTGAACGTGGGCTCGGTGGCGATATAGTCGATCTTGCGGCCCGGCTCGCTGCGTTCCGCCGCGACCGCTCCCAACGGGCCGAGGACGCCCGGCGCTTGGCGCGCGGACTGACGCACCGGGCGGAGGCCCTCACCCCCAACCCCTTTCCCCGAGGGAGAGGGGGGCTTGCCCTTCTCCCTCCGGGAGAAGGCGGCCGGCGCAGCCGGCCGGATGAGGGTCCAACCGCGCCTTTAGTCGGCGCACTGCTCGCGTCGGCTTTCCCTGACCGTATCGCGACGGCGCGGGGTCGGCGCGGCGAATTCCTGATGGCCAACGGTCGGGCGGCGACGCTGGACGCGCATGATCCCTTGGCGGGCGAGTCGTATCTAGCCATCGGCGAAATCGCCGGTCGCGCGGCTTCCGCGGGGATCCTCACTGCTGCGGCGCTTGCGCTAGACGATATCGAGAGAGTCGCAGGCAGCTCGATCGAGACCGCGGATGAACTGAGCTTCGACCGCGCCGCTGCGTCTTTGCGGATGCGGCGCCGGCGGCGGCTCGGCGCGCTAACACTCGCCGAGCAGACGCTCCCCGTCCCCCAGGACGAGGCGGCCGCCCTAATGCTCGCACGCGGCGTCCTTTCGCTTGGGGCGGCGCGGCTGCCGTGGACAAAAGCGCTCAAGCAGCGGTGCGATCGGGTGATGTTCCTGCGCCGCGCCGAGGGCGAGGCATGGCCGGACCTGTCGGACGAGGCGCTGGCCGCCGATCCCGGCTGGCTCGCCCCTTTCCTCGCCGGCAAAACGAAGCTCGATGAGATCGGCGCCGACGACCTTGCCGGCGCACTCGACGCGGCGCTGCCCTGGGACTTGGCGCGGCGCCTCGTTGACGAGGCGCCAACTCACTTCCAGGCGCCGACCGGAACCGCGGCGCCAATCGATTACGAAGCCGAAGGCGGGCCGGCGATCGCGCTGCGCGTCCAAGAGCTGTTCGGGCTCAGCGAGCATCCGTCGGTGGCCGGCGGACGCATTCCGCTCACCCTCCACCTCCTCTCGCCGGCTAACCGTCCGATCCAAATCACGCGCGATCTGCCAGGCTTCTGGCGCGGCTCCTGGGCCGCCGTGCGCGCCGACCTTCGCGGCCGTTATCCCCGGCATTTCTGGCCCGAGGACCCCGCCGCTGCTCAGCCGACCGCGCGAGCAAAGCCCAGGGGGACGTGAGAGCGCCGGGCCGCGCAGGGAATCAAGCCAGCGCTACAATGACCGGAAGCCGCGTCCAGCCGCGCAGCGTGTTGTTCATCAGCGGCGTCGGCTCCCCGTCCGGCTCGATGCGCGCGAAGACGCGTGCGAACGTCCCGAGCAGCGTCTCGCCTTCGAGCCTCGCCAGCAACTGGCCCACACACATGTGAACGCCGCCGCCGAAGCCGACGTGGCCCGCGGTCGGGCGATCGATGTCGTAGCGGTCGGGATCGGGCCACTTGCGCGGATCTCGGTTGGCGGCGCCAAGCAGCATCAGCACTTTCTCGCCTTCGGGGATGGCCGCGCCGCCGATCTCGGCCTCTCGCGTCGTCGTGCGGAAGAATGTCTGCACCGGAGTTTCGAGCCTCACCGCCTCCTCGAACGCGGCGCGCGCCTTTATTGGATCGGCGCGCAGCGCGGCGAACTGATCGGGATTGAGCGCCAGCTGCCTCATCGCCGCGCCCAGGCCATGAACCGTGGTGTCGATGCCGGCGCTGAGCAGCGATCGGACCAAGAGTTCCGCCTCTCGCCGCGTCACCTCGCCCGTCTCCACGCCGGCGTGGATCATCGCGCCGATTCCATCGTCCGAAAGCGCCTCGCGCTTGCATTGCGACGAGATCCATTCGACGTGCGGCGCCATTTGCGCCACCGCCGCGCGGCGCAGATCGTTGTCGGGCCCAAACATATTGAACACCGTCGCCGCATAGGGCAACAGGTGCTCGCGGCCTTCGCGGGAGAGGCCGATCGCGTCCGGCATCACCATCATCGGATAGACTTCGGCGCAATCGGCGACCGCATCGAAGCGACCTTTTCGCGCAAGCGCGTCCGCCAGTTCACGCGCCGCCTCGGCGAAACGCCCGCGGAGCGATCGCATCACCGTGGCCGACAAGGCGCGATTGAGCACGGCGCGCGCCCGGTCATGTTCGGGCGGGTCGCGCTCCAGCACCACGCTTGGCGGCCGCCAGGGCTTCTCGCGTTGAAAGTCGCTGAGGCCCACGCCGCGGCCCGAACAGAAGGTCGCGGGATCGCCCAGAATCTGCCGGACCTCGGCGTGCCGCGCCGCGGCATAGGCGCCGTATTTCTCGAGCCACACGATCGGTCCGGCCTCCCGCAGCGCTTCGTGCGCGGGATGGGGATCACGCAGGAAATCGATCGAGAAGGGATCGATCTCGCAAACCGGAACTCCATCGGACGGCCGGCGCGCGGGCGCAGTCTGCGGCATGGCGACGTCTCCTCCGCGATAGTTTATTACGTTGGTTAGCCTTTGCAGGGCGCTACAGCCGGTTTGGTCGGGTTACAAAAGTTCGCTCACGCGATGTACTTGGCAAAGCACGTTGGAGCAACGAGCCCTCACTTGCGCGCGACCGCTCGTAGTATTTTCCATCACAATGGCTCGGCTGGGCTTGTCCGACCGTCTCCAGCACATAAACAGTTTTATCATAGTATCGCACAGTGAAAAATCGCGTCGGCCCAGCGGCGAGGAAGATCTCCCGCGCGCCTTCCGGGACTTTACACCAGAGCGCGAGCCGGTCGCGCCAGGGCCGCTCGAGCGCGAAGATCTTGTTCGCCACGCGGTATGACGGCCCGCGCCGCATGAGTTCCTCGCTCGCCTCGGGAAGCGTGAGGCAGATTGTGCGCAGGCGCGCGTCGATCGCGACGAGTGACATCAGACACTCCGATCCAGTCTGCCAGTCTAGCCGATTTGCCGTCCGTCACGGGGCCGCTCAAATGTGATAACACGTATTGAAGATGTAATAATTTTGGGACACGGAACTAAACGGGGTCCCAAGGGACTGAAAACATTAGGCCGCGCCGGTAAAATGGAACTCAGCCAAAGGACGCTGTGTGAGCCGCTCTCCTCCAGGCGGCGCTTGGCCGGTTCCGCTGAATGCCGGAAGCCTTGGTTGCGTGCGCCGGTTTGCGGGCGTTGACCGCCCGGCTCGTCCGCCATTAGCGTCGCCGCCAATGGCTCTCGACTTATCCCCGCTCGATCGCGAACTCCTCGGCGGTGCGCATGGGGGCGGCGCGGCCTTCGCCATGCGCCTCCTTGTGCGCTTCGCCGAGGCAGTCGATGCGCGCGCCTTCCTCGACATCGAGGCGGCGCATGTCGACGGCTGTCTTTATCATGGGCGCGCCAGCCTCGACTTCGCCGAACGGATGATCGAACTCGGCGGCAAGGTTCGCGTGCCGACGACCCTCAACGTCGGCTCGGTCGACCTGATTCATCCCGAACTCTTTCGCGGAACAAAGGAGCACGCGGAGAACGGAGCCCGGCTCATGCGCGCGCATGTCGAGCTCGGCTGCGCGCCGACCTTCACCTGCGCGCCTTATCAGACCGCCTCGCGCCCGCGCTTCGGCGCGCAGATCGCCTGGGGAGAATCGAACGCCATCGTCTTCGCCAATTCGGTGATCGGCGCGCGCACGAATCGCTATGGCGATTTCATCGACCTGTGTTGCGCGATGACGGGCCGCGCCCCCGCATACGGTCTTCACCTGACCGAAAATCGCGCCGCGCGGGCTTTGGTCGAGATCGTCTCGGTTCCGGAAAATTGGGATAATGAGCGGCTCGCAGTGGCGGTCGGCCATGTGGTCGGGCGCCGCTGCGGTAGTCTCGTTCCGGCGATCGTCGGCCTGCCCTTAGACATAAGCGAGGATGATCTGAAAGCGCTGGGCGCCGCGGCCGCCTCGTCCGGCGCGGTGGCGCTGTTTCATGTTGTCGGCCGCACGCCCGAGGCGCCGGACCTTGAGACTGCTTGCGGGGGTCTCGCGCCAAACCTTCGCCTGCAATTGACCGCCGAAGATGTGCGCGAAGCGGCGCGCTCGCTTTCTAACATTGCTGATGGCGCACCGCTCGGCGCCGTCTCGCTGGGCACGCCGCATTTTTCAGTCGATCAGTTCTCTCGCCTCTTGCCGCTCCTCAAGGGTGCGCGCCCGGTTCTCGAAATCTTTATCAACTGCAGCCGCGCCACGCTTGAGGAAATCCGGAAGCGCGGCTGGGAGGATGCGCTCACCGCCGCCCGAGTTCACGCTGGTCGTTGACACATGCGTCTATGTGAGCGCGCTGATGCAGCCTGACGTGGGCGCCATCATGACCAATTCCGGCAAATGCGCCTATTACGCCCCGGGCAATCTCGGCGTCGGGATCGCCTTCGGATCACTCGCCGAATGCGTCGCTTCGGCGCGCGTTGGCAAGGTGGTGCGGCTGTGAACGCGCGAACCTTCGACGCGGTGGCCCTTGTCCCTGGAGCCGCCTCCGGGCCCATCCTGCGGCTGGACGAGCCGCTCAGCTTCTGGGGCGGGCTCGATTTGTCGACGGGAACGATCATCGATCGATTGCACCCGCAGCGGAGCGCGAGCGTGGCGGGCCGTATGCTGATGATGTCGGGCGGGCGCGGCTCGAGCTCGGGCAGCGCAACGCTTGCCGAAGCACTGCGGCTCGGCAAGGGGCCGGCGGCGATCCTGATGCTGGAGCGTGACGCGATCGTCGTCGTCGGCGCAATGGTCGCGGTCGAGCTCTACGGACTTGCGTGTCCTGTCGCGCTAGCAAAAGGCGAAGACTGGGAAGCGCTGGCGGCCGCAGCCAGCCTCACGCTGGAGGCCGGCCCGAACGGCGCTGCGATCAGCGCCGACCTTTGACCTCACGGCCAAGGCGCGCACCACCCGAGCGAAAGTCCGGACGGTGGCCCGATCGGGTCTCGACAACGACAGGCCTGCCGCCTCGCGCGTCGCGATGCGGCGCGTGATGGGGACGTTTCGATGACAGCGCAGGCGCCGCAACGCTGGCCGCCTTACGGATGACAGGCGCGGGCTTCGGACCCGCTGCGCCACGACGATCGGTCTTGAACAGAGTGAGCCGCGTCAGGCGCTCGATCGCCCGTAAGAGATCGCGTTCTTCATGGTCGCAGAGCGAGATTGCCTGTCCCGCCTTGCCCGCTCGCGCGGTGCGGCCGATGCGATGAACATAGGCCTCGGCGACCTGCGGCAGTTCAAAATTGACGACATGGCTGACGCCGTCGATGTCGATGCCGCGCGCCGCGATGTCGGTCGCAACGAGCGCGCGCGTTTCCCCGCGCGGAAGGCAGCCAGCGCGCGCTCGCGCTGGCCCTGGCTCTTATTGCCATGAATGACGGAAGCGTTGACGCCCGCCTCGTCGAGCGTGCGGCCGACGCGATCGGCGCCGTGCTTGGTGCGGGTGAAGACGAGGACGCGCGTGAGCTCGGAATCGTTGAACAGCTCGACCAGCAGGTCGCGCTTCTTCGCCGCTTCGATAAGGAGGACGTTGTGCTCGACGCGGTCGGCGGTCTTAGCGGCGGGCGTCACCGAGACCTCGATCGGATCGCGCAGCAATTCGCCGGCGAGCGCGCGGATGTCGGCAGGCATTGTTGCGGAGAAGAACAGATTCTGCCGCTGCCTGGGCAACTCCCGGACGATGCGGCGGATTGGCTTGACGAAGCCGAGGTCGAGCATCTGGTCGACTTCGTCGAGCACCAGAAATTCGACTGCATTGAGACGCGCGACGCCCGCGTCGAGATGATCGAGGAGACGGCCGGGCGTCGCGACCAGCGCGTCGAGGCCCGCTTGAAGCGCGCGAATCTGCGCGCCATGTGGCACGCCGCCGAACACAACCGCAATCTTGAGCCCAAGCCCGTCCGATAGGTCGCGGAAGCTTTGGGCGATCTGGCTCGCGAGTTCGCGCGTCGGGCTCAGCACAAGCACGCGCGCGCCGCCTCTCGGAGCGGGGCGCCGGTCGGTCACGATCCGATTGAGGATCGGCAGCGCGAAGGCGGCCGTCTTGCCAGTGCCTGTCTGAGCAATGCCGATGAGATCCCGACCCGTCATCAGCGGCGGGATTGCCTGAACCTGAATCGGGGTCGGACGCGCGAAGCCAAGCTTGGCCAGCGCTGTATTGAGGGGCGCGGCGAGGCCGAACCCGTGAAAATTATCCAAGGTGTAAGTCTTTCAAAATGCCGCAGCGACGCGAGACGCGCCTATGGCGGCGGGGGCTAGGGAACGCCCCGCGTGTCCGGACGTTAATGAAGATTAAGGGGCGGACGGCAGGTGGGCTTAAAAAACCCTTCACGCGGCCAGAGCGCCAATGACCGCACCGTGGCGGCGTGACCCGCATGTGGACCGGGAGAACCGCAAAGTCAAGGGCGCGCGCTGCGGCGCGTCTCGATGCTGTCGCCGAGCGGCCGCTCGGCTCGGGTCGTGAGCCTCGCACTCGCGGCGTCAGGCGCTGACCGCGAGATGTCCGTGGAATCGCTGGCGCAATTCCGTCTTGAGCAGCTTACCCGTCGCGGTATGCGGGAGAGCGTCGACGAACACGACATCGTCAGGCACCTGCCACTTCGCCAGCTTTTCCGACAGGAACTGGAGAAGCGCCGCCTTGCTCGGCTTCCGTCCCTCACGGGGATGGACGATCAGCAGCGGTCGCTCCTGCCAGACCGGATGTTCGACCGCGATGACCGCAGCTTCGAACACGTCTGGATGCGACATGGCGAGGTTCTCGATCTCGATCGAGGAAATCCACTCGCCGCCCGACTTGATGACGTCCTTCAGCCGGTCGGTGAGCTGCACGTAGCCGTCGGCATCAATCGTCCCGACGTCGCCCGTGCCGAGCCAGCCGTCCTTATCGACCGCCTGTCCGCCCTCGCCCTTGAAATAGCCGGAGATCACCCAGTTTCCCCGCACTTTCAGTTCGCCGACGGAAACGCCATCGTTCGGCAGGTCGCTCCCGTCGCTTCCGACCAGCTTAAGGTCGATGCCGAATATCTGGCGCCCCTGCTTGGCCTGCATGTCGATGAGTTCGCTTGCGCTGGCGCCTGTGTGCTGGGCAAGCGGCGAGCCGACGGTGGCGAGCGGGCTCGTCTCGGTCATCCCCCAGGCCTGCAGCAAGACCACTCCGAGCAATTCGCGGAACTTCTCGATCGTCGCCCGAGGCGGCGCGGCTCCGCCCGAAACGACCTGCTTGAGCTTCAGCTTGGAAAGGTCGAGCTTCGCCTTGTTCGCTTCCACCCAGCTGAGGAAGTTGAGCCAGATTGTCGGGATACCAAAGGCCTTGGTGCACTCCTCGCTCTCGAGCAGCATGTAAAGGCTTTCTGGATCGAGCCTCGGACCGGGGAGCACCAGCTTCGCGCCGCACATCGCGGCGGAAAACGGCAGGCTCCAGGCGTTGGCGTGGAAAAGCGGCACCACGGTGAGGATCGAATTGCGCGCCATAAGGCCGAATGCGTCGGCCGCACAGGCGGCAAAGGCGTGCAACAGTGTCGAGCGGTGGCTGTACAACACGCCCTTTGGATTGCCGGTCGTGCCGGAGGTGTAGCAGAGCGTCGAAGCCGTGTTCTCGTCGAAGAGCGGCCATTCGTAGTCGGGAGAAGCCTTCGCCAGGAGATCCTCGTAGGCGAGAAGCCCTTTTAGCTTCGTCTTGGGAAGCTGGCTTCCCCCGCAAAGCGCGACCCAGCCGCGCACAAGCGGCAGCCGCGGGGCGAGTTCCTCGATGAGCGGCGCAAAACCCGGGTCGAAGAACACATAAGCGTCTTCCGCGTGATGCATGATGTATTGGATCTGGTCGGGAAAGAGCCGCGGATTGACCGTGTGCAGAACGCGTCCCGAGCTGGTCACGCCATAGTAGATTTCGAGATGGCGCCAGCCGTTCCAGGCGAGCGTCGCGACGCGGCGCCCGCGCTCCACCCCGAGCGCATCGAGCGCATTCGCGAGTCGCTTGGCGCGCGCCGCCACTTCGGCGTAATTCGAGCGGTGGATCGCTCCTTCCGGGTCGCGGGATACGATCTCGCGGCGCCCATGCCAGGTCGAGGCGTAGTCGATAAGGCCCGAAATCAGAAGCGGACGGCTCTGCATCAGCCCGAGCATGTTTCCCCTCCCTCGGCCTCGTCGGGCCTCATCGAAGCCCCGGGCGCGCGCTTGAATGACCGAGTCGCTCTTCCGCGACAGCAACATCCAAAGCCGATTTGAGTTTATCCAATCCCCGTGTGTTGGCAATGCGGGAGCGCGGACAATAGCGCCTCTCCAGACTAGGCGCGGCGCCGATTGGGAAAGGCGGCCCGGCGATTCCGCGATTGACCGCGTCTCACGCCAATGCGAGGAACCGCCGCTGCACACAATTCGAGAGGGGCAATGAACGCGACAGTCGAAGTCTTGGGGCTGGGCAATTCACTCGTCGATCTTCTTGCCTATGCGGACGACAACTATCTCTCGGCCCAGGAGATGCTGAAGGGCGCGATGAACCTGATCGACGAGGATCGCGCCGAGGCGCTCTACGCGGCCCGCGTCGATCCGCGCGTGATCTCCGGCGGCTCGGCGGCCAACACCATCGTCGGCGTCGCCTCGTTCGGCGTGGCGGCGGCTTATATCGGCAAGGTGAAGCAGGACCCGCTCGGCGCGACATTCGCCGACGACATCCGCTCGACCGGCGTCGCATTCTCGACCTCGCCCGCCGAGCAAGGACCGAGCACAGGGCGCTGCTTCATCTATGTCACACCCGACGGCGAGCGGACGATGAACACCTATCTTGGCGCCAGCTCCTATCTCGCGCCGGTGGACGTAGACGAAGCCTTGGTCAAATCGGCGAAGGTCGTCTATCTCGAAGGCTACATGTGGGACCGCCCGGCGGCCAAGGCGGCGTTCCAGAAGGCTGGCGAGATCGCCCGCGCTGCGAACAGCAGGGTGGCGCTCGCTCTGTCGGATTCATTCTGCGTCGACCGGTTCCGCGGCGAATTCATTGAGCTCATGCGCTCTAAAACTGTCGATACGATCTTCGCCAACACCGACGAAATCCTGTCGCTATACGAGACGCCCGATTTTAACGAAGCGCTCGACAGCCTGCGCGCCGAGGGCGTGCTTGGCTTCGTCACGCGCTCGGAAAAGGGATGCATCATTGTCGATGGCGATCAGACCTGGGAAGTCCCCGCCTTCCGGATCGCGAAGCTCGTCGATACGACAGGCGCGGGCGACATGTTCGCAGCCGGCGTTCTGGCCGGCCTTGCGCGCGGGCGCGACATGACCGCCTGCGGGCGGCTCGGCGTCATGGCCGCGGCGGAGATCATTCAGCACATCGGCGCCCGGCCCAATGTGTCGCTTGCCGGGCTGGCGAAGGAGAATAGCCTCGCCGTCTAGATCCTTGCCGGCCGGACTGCTTCCCGCCTCGTCAAAGGCGATGGTCCCTTAGCCGGCAACGACCCCCTCAGGCTCCACAGGCTGCCTGGACTCAGACGAAGGGCGGGGCGGAAAAGGAAGCGGGTCGGAAAACAATTGATTGCAGAAAATCAGAAATAAGGCTAGACTTGTGGGATGAGAAATCCTGCGCCGTTTGAATGCCCAGCGCCTTGGCGACCGTTCCCGTGCTTCCGCCGCGGAAAAGGGCGCGAGAATTTATTTTTTGCGAAAAACCTTCATAACTCATTGATAAGTCACGATTTGGACGAGAGAATCCAAGGAAATCCAAGGAAATCCAACGTTCATAATCGGGGTTTTTGCAGCAAAACGGCGCGGGGCCAAGAAAATCCAAACGGGCCGACCGAACTCACGGGCGCTCCCGCTGCGGGGCGGGAGCGAAACCGGGATCTAGTCGGTCGCAGGCGCTGTCTTCGCCTTTGTCTCGATGAGATGGCGCTTGAAGTCGCTCATCGAGGCGAATTGGAACGTTCCTTGGCTCGTTTCGGCCTCGATCGAGCCGTCGGAGAAGATCTTGTAATTGGCCCCGGCCGACGAATAGCTGCCGATGATGCTCGGCGGCCCCTCCGGCTCTTCCGAAGTCTCCAGAACGGTTTCGATCGTCTCGAGCGAGGGCAGGTGGCCGGTGCGATTGATGTTGATCGGGCTCTCGTCCTCGGCCGCGGGCTTTTCGTCCACGCTCTCCGGCGCCTCCCCTTCATTCGCCGAGGGCGTGTCGGAGACCTCTTCGGTCGACGCGGTCTCGGTCGAAGGCGTCACCCCGAAGCCGGCCGAAAGGATAGAGGGTCTAGCGGATTGTGGCGCGAGCTTCGTGAGCGTGTCGATCCGCCGGATCAGAACGGCGAGCGCGAACGTGACCACCGCGGCGCAAGCGGCGACCGCTCCCGCAAGCGCATACAACATGCCGGTGCTCGTCGGCAAAAGGTCGACGCTTGCATACCCGCTCGCGGCGGCGGCGATCAGCAAAATCAGGCTCAGAACAAAGATCAGGATCGACATCAGGCCGTCAATGCCCACATTTTTGTCGAAATCTCAACAGGTCTGCCGTGCCTGCTGGAAGCTTGCCAAGTAGGCCGATTCGCGTTTCAATGAGATGAATCGCGCGCACCGAAAATCGCCGAACCGACGCGGACATACGTCGCGCCGAGCTGCACCGCAAGCGGCCAGTCGGCGCTCATGCCCATAGAACGCTCAGTTAAACCGTTGCGTTCCGCGATGACGCCGAGCAGGGCGAAATGCGGCGAGACCAGCTCGTTGGTCGGGGGAATGGCCATCAGGCCCTCAATCGTCAACCCATAAGTCTGGCGGCAGAGCGCGATAAAGGCGTCGGCATCCTCGGGAAGGACGCCCGCCTTCTGCGTTTCGCCTCCTGTGTTAAGTTCGATAAAGAGGCGAGGGCGTTTGCCGACCCGGTCGATTTCGCGCGCGAGCACCGCCGCGATTTTTTCCCGGTCGACCGTCTCTATCACGTCGAACGCCTCGACCGCCTCCCGCGCCTTATTGCTTTGCAAGGGCCCGATCAGATGAAGTTCGATCGTGTCGCCAAGCGTGGCGGCGCGCCGGCGCAAGTCCCGCCATTTGGGGATCGCGTCCTGCACGCGGTTCTCGCCGAAGCAGGTCTGGCCCGCGATTGCAATCGTGGGCCAGACCTCGTCAGCGGAGAAAGTCTTTGAGACCGCGACAAGCTTGATCGATTCCGGCGCCCGGCCGCAGTCGCGGGCCCTTCGCGCGATTGATTCGCGCAGCATGACGAGACGGGCCGCCGCGTCTCCCGCGTGGTGGTGCTCGGGCGCGCCGGCCAACGTCGTCTCCATCGCGATCCTGGCGGCCGGCTCGCAGCGGCGACCGCCGCCGCCCATTGTGCGCCGAAACGAAATCCGAACTCAATCACCGTCCGCCTCATTGCCGCGAGGGTAGTGCGCCGCCGCGCTTCGGCTGGCCCCTTGCCTTTTGCCCCTACCCCGCGCATGAGGGCCCGACCTTCCCCAGTCCAACGACGGCTTCCATGGGCTTCAAATGCGGCATCGTCGGCCTGCCGAATGTCGGCAAGTCGACGCTTTTCAACGCGCTGACGCAGACCGCCGCCGCGCAGGCGGCCAATTACCCGTTCTGCACCATTGAACCCAATGTCGGCGATGTCGCGGTCCCAGACCCCCGTCTGACGACGCTCGCCCACATCGCCAGTTCCAAGGAAATCATCCCAACCCGTCTGTCATTCGTCGACATTGCCGGGCTCGTTCGTGGCGCCTCAAAAGGCGAAGGGCTAGGAAACCAGTTTCTGGCGAATATTCGCGAATGCGACGCGATCGCCCATGTCGTCCGTTGCTTCGAGGACGGCGACGTCACCCATGTGGAAGGCCGCGTCGATCCTTTGTCCGACATCGCCACCATTGAAACCGAGCTGATGCTCGCCGATCTCGAGAGCCTAGAGCGTCGCATCGTCCAAATGGAGAAGAAGGCCAAGGGCGGCGACAAGGAGGCCAAGGAATTATTGGCCCTCGCCGAGCGTAGCTTCGGCGAACTGAAAGAGGGGCGCCCGGCGCGCGCTGTCGGCGTCGGACGCGACGAGCGGGGTCTTTTCAAGTCGCTGGGTCTCCTGTCGTCGAAGCCGGTTCTCTATGTTTGCAACGTCGACGAGGCCTCGGTCGACCGGGGCAACGCCTATTCCGACAGGGTTGGGGAACAGGCGGCTAAGGAAGGCGCCGCCGCGGTCGTGGTGTCGGCGAAAATCGAGAGCGAAATCGCCCTTTTGCCTCAGGCAGAACAAGAGGCCTACCTCGAAGCGATTGGGTTGACCGAGCCCGGTCTCAGCCGCGTCATTCGCGCTGGTTACGAGCTCTTGCGCCTCGTCACCTTCTTCACCGCGGGGCCGAAGGAGGCGCGCGCGTGGACGATCGAGCAAGGGACAAGGGCTCCGCAGGCGGCCGGAGTCATCCACACGGATTTCGAAAAGGGGTTTATCCGGGCCGAAACCATTGCCTATGGGGACTATGTCGCGAATGGCGGCGAGGCCGGCGCACGTGAGGCGGGCAAGTTCAGGCTCGAAGGCAAGGACTATGTGGTCGCCGACGGCGACGTCATGCACTTCCGCTTCGCGAATTGAGGGCCATGCCGGACGTGCTCTATTTTGAGGACTTTCCACTCGGCGCCGTGATCGAATACGGCGGGATGGATGTTTCGGCCGACGAGATCATCGCCTTCGCGCGCGACTTCGATCCCCAGCCCTTCCATACCGACGAAAATGCGGCGCGGGTGGCGACGGGCGGCCTCATCGCCTCGGGATGGCACACGTCCGCACTCTTGTTGCGGATGAATTGCGAGGCGTTCCTCATGCGCACGGCGATCCTCGAAGAGGCCGGCGTTGACGAGGTCCGATGGGAGCGGCCAGTCAGACCGGCTGATCGGCTGCATGTGCGCCGCCATACGCTTGCCAAGCGCTCCGGTCAGCGTGGGAAGAGCGAGGGCGAGGTCGAGTTTCTCTACGAGGTCATTAATCAGGACGGCGTCGTCGCCATGACGCAGCGCAGCATGCTCCTGCTCGAGCGGCGGCCTCAACTCTTCCGGAATTAGTCGCCGTCATGTTCTATGAGGACGTTCGCATTGGTCAGTCGGTCGCCCTGGGACAGGCGGCGTTCTCGCGCGAGGCGATCTTAGCCTATGGGCGGCTGTTCGATCCCCGCATCGTAGGTCAAGCGGCCGAGGCGGGACGGCCGCTTGCCGCCTCGGGTCTGCATGTGGCCGCTGCCGGGATGCGGCAACTCATCGACACGCGGAGCTCGTTGCGCGCCGCGATCGCCGAGCGGGGCGAGACTCTTCCACAGCTTGGCGTCTCGCCCGGCTTCAAAGGCATGCGCTGGCCGCACCCAGTTCATGAGGGCGATATTGTTTCCTATTCGATGGAGACGGTGTCGAAGCGCGAGACTTCCAAACCAAAATGGGGGCTGATCAGCAACAGTTTTCGGGGCGTGAACCAACGCCAGGAGGAGGTTTTGGTCTTCTTCAGCGTCGTTCTTATCGCCCGGGGGGTAAAAGACATGTGACTTTCGCTATCCGCCCAGGCCTGGATCTCCAAACGAAACTGCCGGCCTGACCCCGTCGGCAACTAATTTTCCGATGCCGCGAGGCGCGCCAAGCGTACGAAAGTCTGGTAGAAGGCTGCCGGTCGTTCCTTGTTGGTTCGAGGGGAAAGCTGCAATGGCTATTAATCTTGTCAGTCTCGTGTCGCAGTTTCTTACGCCGCAAATGGTCAGCACTTTGGCGCGCGCGCTGGGCGTGAATGAAGCGGTGGCGCAGAAGGTCGTCGCCGCGGCGGTCCCGGCGATCCTCGCCTCGCTTGGCACCGCGGCGGCCGCGCCCGGAGGCGCTCAGAAGATCTCCGACGCAATCTCTAATTCGGACCCGGATATCCTCACCAAGCTCGGCCAGGCGGCGGCGGGCGGCAATACTCGGTTCCTCAACGAAGGCGGCACACTCCTGAACGGGCTGCTGGGCGGCGGTGGTCTCGCGAGCCTCGCTGGCGCGATCAGCCAGTTCTCCGGCGCGCCACACCCCGCCACGCAGACATTGCTCAGCACGGCGACACAAGCGGCGGTCGGGACAATCGGCCAGCAGGACCCTTCAAACTGGTCGGACCCTTCGGCGATTCTTTCGCTGCTCAATAGCCAGAAGAGCGCGATCTCCGCGGCGCTTCCGCCTGAAGTCTCGAAGTTGCTAGGGGCCTCTGGGCTGCTCGCCGGCCTGGGCGGCGCGGCGGCGGCTGCCACCCAGACCGCAACTTCGACGGTTTCGAGCGCCGCCACCGCGGCGAGTTCGACGGCCAATTCCGCCGCGAGGAGCGCCGAAGCCGCCGCGTCGAGGGTTACAGCACCTGTTGCGCCGACCTCGAGCGGCTTCCCGATGTGGGCGATCATTCTGATCGTCATTGTCGTGCTGCTGGCGATCTGGTGGTTCATGACCCAGAATCAAAAGCCGGCCGAGCCGGCGAAAACGGGCCTCCTGTCGGCGCCGGTTGAATACGCATTACGGACTGCGCCTTCTTGGGCCGGCCCGACGCACGACTGAGAACAGCGTTCGGGTCATGGGGCTGGGGCTTGGCGCGCCGCTAAGGAAAGTGGCGGCGCGACGATCCAACGTTGGCGTTTTCTGTGCGATTGGACTGGCGGCGGTCGTCGTCGGCTGCTCCAGTCGCCCTTACGGCACCCTCGTCGTCGGACCGACCGCGGCAGACGCGGGCCACGTCGACTTGCTTGTTGCGACGACGCGTGCGCCGGTGCTCGAACCGCCGGGCGTCATGTTCGGGGGCGCTAGAGGACGAGGACTGGATTTCGCCGACATTGTCGTGTCGATCCCGCCGGCGGGCGCGCGTCAGCCCGGGGATGTCACGCTTCCATCCTCCCTGCCAGCCAATCCGGAACGTGATTTCACCATCCTGCGCGCCGACCGCATGGATTTGGCTCAGGCTAAAGCAAGCTTCGATGCCCGCGTCAGGCGCACCCCTGGGCGCAGGGTTCTTATCTTCGTCCATGGCTTCAACACCCGTTTCGAGGAAGCTGTCTATCGCTTCGCGCAGATCGTTCACGACGCGCGCGTCGACGTCGCGCCGGTGCTGTTCACTTGGCCTTCTGGCGGCAATGTGACCGACTATGTCTATGACCGCGATAGCGCCATGTATTCACGCGACGCGCTGGAGGCGGTGCTGCAGGCTTTGGTCAAAGACCCGAACGTCAACTCAATATCGATCCTCGCCCACTCGATGGGCAATTACCTCGCGATCGAGTCGCTGAGGCAAATGTCGATCCGCGATCACGGGCTATCGCCCAAGATTCGGGATGTGATGCTGGCTTCGCCGGATATTGATGTCGACGTTTTCCGTCGGCAAATCGCCGAAATCGACGCCGGACCGCGCCCGGCGCAGTTTACCCTGTTCCTTTCGCGAGACGATCGCGCGCTTGGCTTGTCAAGTTTTCTCGCGCGCGATTCGACGCGCCTCGGCGCGCTCGATCCAGCCAAGGAGCCCTATCGCTCGATCCTCGAGCAAGGCAGAGTGCAGGTCGTTGACCTGACCGGCATGGCCTCCAGCGACTTCACCAATCACGGGAAATTCGCCAGCGGCGAAGTCGTTGGCGCGATCGGCGAGCGACTGGCGGAGGGCCAGTCGCTGTCCGACGCAAAGGGCGGTCTGGTCGAATCGCTCGGCACGTTCACCAGCGGCGCGATCAATATCGCCGCTGGGGTCGCCACCGGCGCCGTGGCCGCGCCGGGTGAGGTCTTCGATCCGACCAAGCGCGAGAGGTCGGTCGACACCGCAGCGCAAGCCACGTCCTTGAGCCAGTGACGGGCGCCGGTCGAATTTCCGGCGGCCTCTTACGAGTTATACGGAGTTAGCTTGATCAATTCGCCTTCCGGGCGACGCGGACCCGCGGATGGTTTGGCTCCGGTCTTGGCAGCGCCGCGACATCGGCGCAGTCGATCGTTTGGGATTTCTTGGCTCATGGCTGTTTCGCTGCGAAAACCCCCGAACATGAGGGTTGGATTTCCTTGGATTTCCTTGGATTCTCTCGTCAAAATCTAGACTTTTCAATGGGTTACGAGGTCTTTTGGCGAAAGAAAATTTCGCGCGCCCTTTGCCGCAGCGGCGGCAGCGCCCGGGGCGCCCGTCGGTGCTTTCACATGCAGAAGCGCAGGATTGCTCATGGAGGCAAGTCTAACTCATTTTCTGCTTTTCTGCAACCAATTGTCGTCGACAGAAAGTGTCGATTTTTTTGTCGAGTCCCGGACGGGGCGCTTCGTCGGCTCTTATGGCGTTAGGTTTGGCAACCCGGATTTCCGAATATTGGGGGAAACGCGCTCGCTAGCCTGACCTTTCAAACGGCGGAAGGAGCGCGCCGCGCAGATACGAGCCCGGCCTCGTTTTCGAGGCGGGAAACGGAGCGCGCGCCGTTCGTGCATCGGGCGCGGATCGGGCAGTCACGACAGGCTCCTCGATTGCCGTAATCGACTTTGGCGAGATCGCGCAGCCGGCCGTGGCGGATCGGCGTCAGCACCTTCCCGGCCGGGCAGACATAAGCGTCGCGTTCCGCGTCGTTAGCGAAACGCCTCCTTGCGGAAGAAGCCCTCGCGCGCCGAGGAGCCCCGCGTTGCGGTCCGGGAACGTGCGGGATGCAGCCGGCCTTCTCGCAGGCCTCGATGTCCTCGGCCTTGCAGCAGCCGCGGTCGGCGACGACGTCGATCGTCTCGACGTCGAGAAATCTCGCGGGCCGGTTCTGCGGTCTGCGCCAGAAGCCCCATGTCGACGACCGGGTTGGTCCCCGCCGGCTCGACGATCAGCTTGGGCTTCGCGTCGACGGCGACCTGGATGTTATAGCCGACGCCGCCCTTGGTATGCCCAGCCATGGCGCGGCTGTCGGGATCGGTCAATCTGGTCCTCGCCGGTTCGTTCGAGCTGGGCCAGCATCGCTTGATAACGGCCGCGCTTCTCGCCGAGCGCCGCGATCTTCGGCCAGGCTCTAGGTGCGCGCCCCGCCCCTTGTCGCCCCGTCTTCGACGTCGCTGTGGTCGAGCCGTTCGAGGTCTTCGTTCAACCGCTCGTCGGCGGCGCGGATCAACGCTTGCAACGAAGAGCGGGTGAAGTTGCGGTCTTTGTTGTTGACCGCCTTGATGCGGGTTCCATCGACCGCCAGCAGCTCGCGACCGTAGAGGTCGAGCCGCCGGCACAACAGCACAAACTGGCGGAAGACGCCGCGAAACGCCGCGCGAGCGTCGCGCCGAAAGTCCGCGACCGTCTTGCAGTCGGGCTTCAAGCCGCCAAGCAACCCGATGACCTCGACGTTGCAGCGACACTCGCGCTCGAGCCGTCGGCTCGAGCGGACCCGGTTGAGGTAGCCGTAAATGTAGAGCTTCAGCAGGTCGCCGGGCGCATAGCCCGGCCGCCCCGTCGCCTCGCCTCGACCCGCGCGAACCCGGCGCCCGCAAGATCGAGCCCGTCAACGAAGGCGTCGATGAACCGGACCGGATTCGAGGCCGTCCACGTAATCGTCGACCACCCCCCGGCGACAACAGAAGCTCACCCCTTTCGAATCCGGCGATGCGAGTCCTGCGCAATTCCAACGTCGCCAAGGAATCCGCTCCCGCCGAGTTCCCGCACAGGCTGCTTGAGTTTTGCACCGAAAGTCGGCCTCGATAAAATCAACGCGTTACGCGGTGCAGAAATTAGGTGCAAAAGTCGCCCATTTACCGCAAACCCAATCCCGACCAACGCGATGCGCTTCGCGATTTCAGTCGTCCAGAGCGCCTGCTCGAGACACTCGGGCGGCATGACGGACCGGCTCGATCGGCTGGAGCGCGGGGCTCGTGATCCGCCGCCCCGACCCCAAGGACCGCCGCGGCAAGCTGATTGTGCTCACCGACCCTGGCAAGCGCCTGATCGACGAGGCGATCGGCCGGCAAGTGGCCGACGAGGAGCGGCTCCTGTTGTCGCTGAGCGAGGCCAAGCAGGAAACGCTGAGCGCGCTCTTAAAAAAGCTGATCGCCGCGCGCTAGAGCATTTTCCGCTCACGTTGCATCATAACCTGCGGCGGCGAGATAGTTTGCGCATTCTTGTGGGGAGAAGCGGCGAAGGGCGTCGGCGATGGCTTGCCAGAGGTCGGGGATGGTTCGCGCGGCGGCGGCGCGCAGCAGGGCCTTGAGCTTGGCGAAGGCCATTTCGATGGGATTGAAGTCGGGGCTGTAAGGCGGCAGGTATCGCAGGCTCGCGCCGGCGGCCTCGATCGCCTGTTTGACGCCAAGGACCTTGTGAGCGGGCAGATTGTCCATGATCACGATGTCGCGTGGCCGCAACTCGGGAACGAGCGCCTGTTCGACATAGGCGAGAAAGGCCTCCCCGTTCATCGGTCCGTCGAGGACCATGGGCGCAGCGATCCGGTCGTGACGCAGAGAGGCGGTGAAGGTGGTGGTTTTCCAATGGCCATGGGGCACGGCGGCGCGGCATCGCTCGCCTCTGGGCGCACGACCGTAAAGGCGCGCCATCTTGGTGTTGGCGGCGGTCTCGTCGATGAAGACGATCCGCGTCGGATCGAGGTCGAGTTGTCCTTCGAACCACGCCTCGCGTGGCCCGCGTTCACCGCGCTGCGGCGCTGTTCGGCGGCATGGGCCGACTTTTTTTGCGCGTGATCTTGCGACGCTTGAAGAACCGCCAGAGTGTGCCGATGGCGACGGCGACGCCGCGCTCCCTCAGCTGTTCTCGCAGTTCCGAAAGCGTAATGTCGCTCCTGGCGGCCACGGCCGATAGGATCAGCTCGGCATGCGCCTCGATCCGTTGCGAATGGCGGTCGCCGCCCTGGCGCTTGGGCGCCAGATCGCCCTCGCGCCGTTCCATGGCCCGCCACCGGATCGCGCTTGAGGCGCTGACGCCAAACCGCTCGGCCGCCGCCCGACACGACAATCCCCCCTCAATCGCGCCAACGACACGCCTGCGAAGGTCAACGGATAAGGATCTGGCCATGCACGCCAGCCTCCTTCGCCGGCCAGAAGCATGAATCAGAACCAAGCCGATTCGGGAATCCCCTGCGATTTAATCAGACAGGAAAATGCTCTAGGGCTGTGGCCGCGATCCGAACGCGCCGTTTCAGCTGAATTCGCAATTGTCGCGTCTCGATGATTGAGGCGGTCCAAGTCGCTGACGACGGCCTGGCGGTCAACCCGAATTCCAACCAGCTTTACGGCGCCGAAGCGCCGCCGAAGTCGCGCTCGGCCGTTTCGAGCAGGCGAAATCCGATGCGCAGGAATTGATCCGACTGAGCCCGCGCGATCCGCAAGTGGGCTTGCGGCATGTCACTCTGGGCGACGCCGAGGTTGGACTCGGGCATTTGGACGCGGCCATCGAGGAATACCAGAAGGCGGTCGACGTCGGGTATCACAATCGGGTGGTCAACATGGCCGGGGCCTATGCGCTCCAAGGCAAAATGGACGAGGCGAAGTCCGTCCTGGCGGAAGCGCTTCGCGCCAATCCCAAGCTAACAGTCAAAATGGTGACGGAGCGTTTTGGGATTCCTCCGGCCCTGGCGGAAGGGTTACGCAAGGCGGGGCTCATGGAGGAATGATTAGCCGCGCCGCGGCAGCCGACAAGGACCACGCGCTCGGACGCCTGCGGGCCTGCGCAGCACGACGCCGGTCGTCCGGCCGCCGGGCGGCAGGCACAGCGGCGCGGACCACTTCACCAACGTCCAAGGAAGGGAGCGCGTTATGAAAGTCCTGATGGTTCTTACTTCTCACGACCAGCTCGGCAATACGGGTCGGAAGACCGGCTTCTGGCTGGAGGAACTCGCGGCGCCTTACTATGTGTTCAAGGACGCCGGAGCGCAGATCACCCTTGCTTCCCCCAAGGGCGGTCGGCCGCCGCTCGATCCCAAGAGCAATGAGCCGAACTTCCAGACCGACATCACCCGGCGGTTCGAAAAGGACGCCGACGCCGAGGCCCAGCTGGACAAGACGGCGCGCCTCGATAGCGTCAAGCAGGAAGACTACGACACCGTCTTCTACCCGGGCGGACACGGCCCTATGTGGGACCTGGCCGAAGATCCGAATTCGATCAAGCTGATCGAGTTCTTCCTCGCCGCCGGCAAGACCATCGCGCTGGTCTGCCACGCCCCCGGCGTTCTGCGCCACGTCAAGACCCCCCGCGGGCAAGCCGCTGGTCGATGGGAGGAAAGTGACCGGGTTCACCGATGGCGAGGAGGCGGACGTCGGCTTGACCAAGATCGTGCCGTTCCTCGTCGAGGACGAGTTGCTTGGCCTCGGCGCCATTTTTTCCAAGGTCAAGAACTGGGGCGTTTACACGGTCGCTGATGGCCAGCTGATCACCGGCCAGAATCCGGCATCGTCGGGCCCTGGCGCCAAGCTTCTGATCGATACGCTGAACAAAAAGGCGAAATAGTCAGCTCCCGCCAGATGACGACCTGAGGGTCGCAGCCGGAGCGATTCCGCCGGCCAGCGCCTGATTTCGGGCTTGCATGAGCGCGCCTGGGCCCCGATATCCGCTCCGCCCTGCCGTTTCGGTCGGGATTCCATGTGCAACAGTCTTCGAGAGGCTCCACTTGACCGCCGACGCCCAGACCCCGACCAGCGAAGCCGTGAGCACCCAGAGCTTCGAGGCCGACGTTTCGCGCCTGCTGCATCTCATGGTCCATTCGGTCTATTCCGACCGGGAGATTTTCGTCCGCGAGCTCGTCTCCAATGCGGCCGACGCCTGCGAGAAGCTGCGCTACGAATTGATCGCCAAGCCTGAAGTGATCGAGGACGGCGCGCCGTTTGCGATCGAGATCACGATCAATCCCGACGCCAAGGCCGTGACCTTCTCGGACAATGGCGTCGGCATGACCCGCGAAGATCTAACGAGCGGGCTCGGCACCATCGCCCGCTCGGGCACCAAGGCCTTCCTGGACAAGCTTGCGGCGGAAGACGCCAGCAAGGAAGCCTCCTCGCTCATCGGTCAGTTCGGCATCGGCTTTTACTCGTCGTTCATGGTCGCGGATGATGTCACCGTCGACACCCGCCGCGCTGGAACGAACGAGGCCTCGCGCTGGACGTCGGACGGCCAAGGCACGTTCACCATTGCGCCGCTGCCACTCGAAAACGCGCCGAAGCGCGGAACCCGCGTCACCCTTCATCTGAACGACGCCTCGCAGGAATTCCTCCAGCCCCGCACCCTCGAGCGTATCATCCGTGACCATTCCGGCGCGGTCGCGGTGCCGATCGATCTCATTGAGAAACTCGGCGCCGAGAAGCGTCGCATCGCCGACGGCGCGGCGATCTGGGCCAAGTCCAAGTCCGAGGTGACGGCGGAAGAATACACCGAATTCTATCGCGGCCTTGCCGGCCAGTTCGACGAGCCGGCGCTGACTTTGCATTGGCGCGCCGAGGGACGGCACGAATATACGGTGCTCGCTTTCATTCCAGGCTCGCGGCCGTTCGACCTGTTCGACCCGGCCCGCAAGGGGCGCAACAAGCTTTATGTACGCCGCGTCCTCATCACCGAAGACGCCGACATCCTTCCCGGCTGGCTGCGTTTCGTCCGCCTCGTGGTCGACAGCGCCGATCTGCCGCTCAATGTCTCGCGCGAGTTGATCCAGAAGAGCGACGTGTTCGCGGCGATCCGCAAGGGCGTAACCAACCGCGTGGTGCAGGAGCTTGGCAAGCTCGCCGAGGCCGAACCTGAAAAGTTCGCCAAAATCTGGGAGCATTTTGGCCCGGTCCTCAAGGAAGGCCTGTACGAGGATCCGGAACGCCGCGACGGCCTGTACAAGATCGCCCGCTTCGTCACCACCGCCAACCCGGCAGGCGAGCGGACGCTGGCGCAATATGTCGCCTCGCTGCGCGAGAACCAGACGGCGATCTATTATCTGACCGGCGACGACGCCAAACGCCTGGCGACGAGCCCTCAGCTCGAAGGGTTCAAGGCACGTGGCGTCGAGGTGCTGCTGCTCGCAGACCCCGTCGACGCCTTCTGGGTGTCGACGGCTGCTGGGTTCGACGGCAAGCCGTTCAAGTCGGTGAGCCAGGGCGCGGCTGACATCAAGTCGATCGCGCTCGCCGAAGGGGCGAAGGCGCCCGCCGAGGCGAGCGGGGAAGTGGCGACGCTGTTCGCCTTCTTCAAGCAGACGCTGGGAGACGAGGTCGCGGAGGTTCGCGCCTCCGATCGCCTGACCGACAGCGTCGCCTGTCTAATCGCGCCCGAATTTGGTCCCGACCGGCAGCTCGAAAAGATGCTCGCCGCGCATGGGCGGCTGGGCGAGCGGGCGAAGCCCATTCTCGAGCTCAACCCCACCCACCCGCTGACCCTCGCTCTCGCCGGACGATTTAAGCAGGGCCAGGATAAGCCGCTGATCGAGGATGCGGCCTGGCTCGTGCTGGATGAGGCGCGGCTCATGGAAGGCGCCAGCGTTGAGGACCCGGCGGCCTTCGGCGCGCGGCTCAGGCGCGTGATGGAGAAAGCGCTCGGGTAGGGCGAACCTTTACAAATCGAGCTCTCCGAATGCGATGGCCAATTGCGACGTGACGAACATAACGTCCGAAGTCCCCGCCATGCCGCCCGCTGGATTAACCAGTCAGGCGCGGCTTGGATTGCACTTTGCACCGCTTTTTGAAGAGCTCCGGCAGTCCCCCCTATTCCCGGAAGCGAAGCCGTTACTTGCTCACTACACGTCAATTTCAGTGCTTGAAGCTGTCTCTGCGAAACAATCGAAACGCTGGCTATCGAACCCCCTATGCATGAACGATCTCGAAGAGGTTCGACTTTGGCATTAGCCGAGGGCGTCAACGCCTTCCGGTCAAGGAAGGCGATTGACGAAGCATGTCAGACTCAGGAAAGGGCTCAAAAGCCCAGGCAACAGTTTCAACTACGGTATCAATCGCTTCGATGAGCAACACGTAATCGACACCTATGTCTTTTGTCTGTCCGAACACGATAGAGTCGACGGCGACGGGCGCCTGTAATGTGGAGAGGCTATGGAGGTGATGGCAACGGAGCTGCGATCGTCTTTGATACCGCGAAAATCAACGCTCGCGATGATACACCACTCATCATTGCCAAGGCTCGAATATGCCTCTACGGAAATGAGAATCGAGTGGATCATCAGAAGGTTGACGCAATTTTCAAACTCCTTTTCGCGATGAACGTGACTGACGAAGAGCTCTATATCCCCGTCTATCAATGTTTGTTGAGCGCCTTAAACTATCTTCCGCTGTTTACATACCATCTCGGGTTCAGGAGGATCATGAGTGGAGGGTCGTATACCTCCGGATCGCGATGCAGCCACGTGTTCACGAAATCATTGATTATTGGATTGGACCACGCGGCCACGAACAGAAGTAAACTCAAATTGGTCCGCATCCGGGGCTTAGGAGACGATTTCAGCCTGTCAAACATCGGCTAAAGCAATTACTCCTGCGCGACCCTCTCCAACCCGCTGTCCAAAATCAGCTCTCATCCACAAATCCTCTGAATGTCTTGCCGAGCCGAAGGGTCTAGTTTCGCAATGCCCGTTCCGCCACGAAAGCTCACCAACCCTTGCCCCGCGGGCCCGCCTTTGCCAAAAGGAGCGCCCACCCCCGGAGACATGCTCAGTGACCGTCGCCATCCAGCCCGCCTTTGAGCGCATCGGCGAGGAGAACGCCTTCGCCGTGCTGGCGCGAGCGGCTGAATTGCAGCGCCAGGGCCGCGACATCATCAATCTCGGCATAGGCCAGCCCGACTTTAAAACGCCCCCCCATATCGTCGAGGCCGCTGTCAAAGCCTTGCGCGACGGCGAGCACGGCTATACCGACGCGACCGGGATTGCGCCCTTGCGCGAGGCGGTGGCGGAGGATCTGCATCGCCGGCTCAATGCTGACGTGCCCCCCGATCTCATCATGATCGTGCCGGGCGGCAAAGTGACCATGTTCATGGCGATCATGATGTTCGGAGAAAAGGGCGCCGACATCCTCTATCCCGACCCCGGCTTTCCGATCTATCGCTCGATGATCGAGTTCAGCGGCGCGCGGGCGATTCCCGTGCCCATGCGCGAAGCAAACGGCTTCGCCTTCTCTGCCGATGAGGCGCTGAACCTGATGACGCCTGAGACGCGCCTCGTCATCCTCAATTCGCCCGCCAACCCGACCGGCGGCGTCACCCCGAAAGAAGAGATCGACAAGTTCGTCGCCGGCCTCGCGCGCTTTCCGGACGCGGCGATCATGTCGGACGAGATCTATGGCCAGCTGACATACGACGGCCTCGCCCATCAGACGCTGCTCGCTTATCCGGAGATTCGCGACCGCCTCATCCTGCTCGACGGCTGGTCGAAGACCTATGCGATGACCGGCTGGCGGCTCGGCTATTCCGTCTGGCCCAAGGCTTGGCGCGACGTTGCGCGCAAGCTCGCGGTCAACTCCTATTCCTGCGTCAACGCGTCGGCGCAATTCGCCGGGATCGCGGCGCTCAAAGGTCCGCAAGACTTCGGTCTCCGCCATGCGCGCGGAATTCGACCGGCGGCGCAAGGCGGTCACAGCCGGCCTCAATCGACTGCCCGGCGTGAGCGCCGTGACGCCTAAGGGAGCGTTCTACGCTTTTCCCAATGTCTCCCGCACGGGATGGAAGGCGAAGCCCCTCGCTTCGGCGCTCCTACAGGATGTGGGCGTGGCGACGATCGGCGGCCCGGACTTCGGCGTCCATGGCGAGGGTTATTTGCGGCTCTCCTACGCCAACTCGCTTGAAAATATCGAGCACGCGCTCGAGCGCATCGGCGATTATCTGAGCCGCCCCGCGCGCGCGGCAGCGAGCTTGTGACGCGCTCTTTCCTGTCCCTCCGGGTGATCAAGGTGATCATGCGACCTCTTGTCTTTGCCGCCGCCATGATCGCGTTCAGCCCGTTGGCTCAAGCGGAGGATGCCCATCCGTCCCAGGCCGCCTGCGACGCCGCAAAAATTGGCGCCCGCGAGCTCGCCGAGTGCCTGAGAACCGGCGCCGACAAGGCCGACAGGGATCTGGCGAAAGCCGTCGAGGCGGCGATCAAATCGATTGACGCTCGCCAAGGCCTGCTATCGTCGCAAAAGGCCCGGTGGCGTCGCTCGCTCAATGACGCCCAGGCGCAATGGGTCTCCTGGCGCGATTTGGAATGTCAGGATGTCGCGCCATTCGAATCGGTCACGGACGCGAAAGCCGGCGATCCGCGCCTGCGCTGCATCATCGACTACGACGCGGGGCGCGTATCGAACCTCAGGGCGCGCTATCCTTGAGCGGCGGCGTCGGGGGCGGGGCTTCGATTGGGTTACTGTCCAGCCGTTCCCGGCTCTGAGCCTTTGAAGGAGGTCAAGTCTTGGCGACTCTCGAAGGCCTGGCCTATGTCGTCGATTGGTTCGATCGAGGATCTTACCGCCGCGAGGATCCGGCCGAGGTTGCCAGCCTGCGGGCCCGCGAGGAAGCGCGCGCGCTCCTGATCGCCCGCGACATGCCGGTATTGCGCAACGGCGCGACAGGGCTCGATTCGCTACTGCCGATGAGCGAAATCGAGGCGCTCGGGGGCGCGCAAGTCGAAGCGCTGCTGGGCCTCGCGCCTGACGGCGCGCCGATCTTCATCGCCCTGTTGGCTGACGAGGCGGTGGAAATGCGCTCGGACGCGAGCGACGGCTTTCTCGATCGGCGGATTTTGGTCGTGCCGGGCCGCGAGGATCTGAAGCTCATCGACCTGCGCTCGATCGCGATGGGCGGCCTCGTGCCGCAAGACCAGGCAGCGATGTTGGCCGCGGCCAAGGCGCTCATGAATTGGCACGCGCGCCACCGCTTCTGCGCCAATTGCGGCGCGCTCACTCGGGTTGCGGTGGCGGGCTGGCGACGCGATTGCCCCGTTTGCAAGGCGATCCACTTTCCTCGCACCGATCCGGTCGTCATCATGCTCGCTGTCGATGGCGATGCTTGTCTGCTCGGCCGCCAGCCGAGGTTCCCGAAGGGCATGTATTCGGCGCTGGCCGGTTTCGTCGAGCCCGGAGAGACAATCGAGGCTGCCGTCAGGCGCGAAATCCACGAGGAGGCTGCCGTCACTTGCCGCGCGGTGCAGTATTTCGCCTCCCAGCCATGGCCCTTCCCCGCCTCGTTGATGATCGGCTGCTTTGCTGAAGCGGAAAGCCGGAGCCTCGAGGTCGATCGCGTCGAGTTGGAGGACGCCCGATGGTTCAACCGCGAGGAGGCGATTGCGCTTGTCGAGCGACGTCATCCAGACCGCCTATCAGCTCCAATGCCGATGGCGATCGCCCATCACTTGCTAAAGCACTGGGCTTATAAGGGCGTCAAATTTCACTAATGCAGTCTGTAAGTTTGCGGACAAAAAAAAGCGGATCGGCTAGGAGGGGGCCCGCCGATCCGCTAGCCTTCGTGGAATGTAGTTCGGCTCGTCTTGTCGCTCGGGGGCTGGGGGGCAAGAAAACCGAGCAAACCGCGAACCGATTCCACGTGGCACTGTATAAACATGCCCCCTCGTTGCGGCATGCGCTTGACGACAAGCTGGCCAAACTAAGGCATGTTGTAAAAAAATTGTGTATCCTTCATCAACAACTGATAGTCCAAACGAACAAGTATAATCAGAGATAGTTGAAAACTTTTAGTCGCCAGCTTACGTTCCCCTCGGGCGATCTCACATTCAGTCGGCAGATACGTCCTTCTTCTCCAATTTTTCGGCCGCGCCGTTGACAGGTTTGTGCGCCGCCATCCTTTTTTGGGCATGTCGCTTGAGCTTGGACCTGGAGGAAGGCTGGGTGGGCGCGCCGGCGTCTCCCTCCTGCGTATTGGCGATCGTGGACGCAGCGGCTGGCGCGGCCGCCGTTCCGGTCGCCGTCCGGCGAGCGCCGAGCGCCGGCCCCTTCCAACCGGGCGCCGGCCCGACGTAGACGGGCACCGGATCGAACCGAATCCTTTCATAGGTGAGTTCGGTGTGGGCGCTGGACGCCTGCGCGAATAGCGCCGCCAACGGAGTGGGGAGCATCCCGGCGCGGCCCCCAAATCCCACCGTTGCCTGGCCCGGTTCGGCAACGCCCGCGTCCTCGGCAGCGGCGATCAGAGCCGCGCTGCGATGGAGGCAAACGTCGGCGCGCATGTTAGGCGCTGGGCCCGAGCCCGAGGGCAGCGATTCCAGCGACCCGTTGCCGCCGCCCCCGGCGAACCCGCGATCAAAAAGGTCCGCCGCTTCCTGGTTGCGCACTCTGGCGGTTGGCGCGCCAAGCACGACGACGATCAGACGCCGCCCATGGCTGGCGCTCGCCACAATGTTGAAGCCCGCCGGGCAAGTGAACCCTGTCTTCATCCCGTCGGCGCCGGGGTAGCGGCCGAGCAGACCGTTATGGTTGGGGATGTATTGCCGCCCGAGCTGAAGCGCGCCGATGCTGAAGAGGTCCGCGTGGTCGGGAAACTCGCGCAACAGCGCACGGGCGACGATCGCCATGTCGCGGGCTGAGGACACATGCGCCGGATCGTGCAAGCCGTTCGGATTGACGAAATGCGATTTATGCATGCCGAGCCGCTGCGCGGCGGCGTTCATGTCGGCGGCAAAGGCTTCGACTGAGCCCGAAACGCCCTCGGCGACCATCACCGCGACATCGTTGGGCGACTTGACCATCAGCATCTTGAGCGCGTTGTCGAGAGTCACTTCGGTGCCGGGCCGGAACCCCATTTTCGACGGCGGCATTCGTGCGGCGCGCGCCGACATGATGAGCGGCGTATCGAGCGTGAGCTTGCCGCTTCGCACCGCATCCAAGGCGACATAGACCGTCACCAACTTGGTCAGCGACGCAGGGTACCATGGGGCGGTCGCTTCGTTCTCCATCAACACCTGGTCGCTGTCGGCGTCGACGACGAGGTAAGGTGTCGCTTGCACTGAGGCGGCGCCGAACGCCAGCGCGGCGGCGAAACCAAACAGAACGCGCTGTCCGATCGAGCACCGGCCAAATGGCATGCTTGCGTTCCCCGCGATGTCTCCCGACTCAGCGTTTTCTAGTGGAAAGCGGCTGGAATCTCAAGCCGCAGCGGCGTTTAGCGTCAGCTCTGAGGGGAACCCGCAGCGACAAAAAGGTCCAGCCCGCTTCGCGCAGATTTGCGCGAACCCTCAAACGATGTGGAACCGTTGCTTCGCCACATCGACAGGCTCGCCCGGCGGGAAGTGCGCCGCAAGAATGTCGCCGCAGCTTGCCGCGAGTCCAGTGAGCGCGGCCTCCGTCTCTCCAGCGGCGAGCGGTCCGAGCGCCTCATCGACGGCGGCTTGCCATTGCGCCTGAGGAATGAGGCGCGCCGCGTCCTCGGCTGGAACAATGCGGATATAATGCTCGGCGAGCGACACATAGATGAGCGCCCCACAGCGCGAACGGTCGATCCCGCGCAGGACGAACTGCGCAAGCGCGGCCCGGTGGCCCGCCGAACGCATAATGCGCTTCGGAATAAGCCACCGCCGCAGGGGAGGCAGCGAGAGCAGCACCCCCGCAAGAATCGCGACAAGCAGCTGAGCGACGTAGATGCGATGGGCAGACAGGTTGGTGAAGAGCAGCAGGGGCAACGGCGTCGCCAGGGCAAGGATGCAGGCGGCGAGCAGAAACTCTCCGTCCAGGGAGGTGGAGGCGCCGGCGAGCACGCAGACGAGCGGCGCCCGGGTCTCGAGCTGCGCGGAATTGTAAGCAGCTTCGACACGCTCGGCCGCTTCGGGATCGAGAATCATCACCAGCCTCCCGAGGCGCCGCCGCCCCCGGAAGACCCGCCGCCGCCAGAAAAGCCGCCCCCTCCGAACCCACCGCCGCCCCCAAAGCCGCCGCCGCCGAACCCTCCGCCGAACCCTCCCGTGCCCATCGGAATGAAAATGACGTTGCCGCCGCCGCTTCTCCGGCTCATGCGGCTGATCACGAACATGAGGAAAAGAAAGATAAGGAAGGGCGCGAGCGTATCGAGCAGGGACGCTTCATGCTCGGCGCGCATGTCGGTCGGCTTCGGCTTCCATTCGGCCGAGTTGGTGGTCAACGCGGTGATAATGTCGTCGACGCCGCGCGTGACGCCGCCGTTGAAGTCGCCAGCCTTGAATCTGGGCGCGATGGCGTTCGCAATGATGATGCTGGAGACGGCGTCGGTCAGCGTGCCCTCAAGGCCATAGCCGACCTCGATGCGCACCCGACGCTCCTTCGGCGCGATCAGAAGAAGCGCGCCGTTGTTCTCTTTCGCTTCCCCAAGTTTCCAGTCGCGGAAGAGCCCATTGGCGTAGGGCTCGATCTCCACGCCGTCGAGCGAGGACACCGTCGCCACGACAAGCTGAATGCGAGACTTCTGTTCGAGATCGGCGAGCTTGCGCTCGAGATCGGCCTTCGTGACCGGAGACAGAATGTTCGCCTGGTCGACGACCCTGCCGGTCAGCGGAGGAAAGTTGGGCGCCGCGAGCGCCACGCTGGCCCACAGGGCCGCGAGCAGCGCGACGATGAGCGCCTGCGGCCAGACAAACGACGCCCGCGACCGAAGGCGGGGCATGCCAGCTCTCCCTTGGGGCGAGTTAGAACTTCACCTTCGGCGCGGCTTGTGCTTCGGAGTCGGCGGTGAACGGAACCAGCGGCTTGATCGAGCGAAACACCGTCTGCGCCCAGAGCACGCTCGGGAAAGTCCGCAGTGTCGTGTTGAAGTCCTGCACCGAGGCGATGTAGTCGCGACGGGCGACGGCGATGCGGTTTTCGGTCCCCTCGAGCTGGGATTGCAGGGCGAGGAAGTTCGCGTTCGATTTGAGCTCCGGATAGTTTTCGCTGACCGCCAACAGTCGCCCGAGGGCGCCTGACAGCGCGTTTTGCGCGTCCTGCAGCTGTTTGACCTTTGCCGGGTCGGTCAGGTCGTTGGCGTCCAGGTGAATCGAGGTCGCCTTGGCGCGCGCCTCGGTGACCTGAACAAAGACATCCTTTTCCTGCTTGGCGAAGCCCTGAACCGTCGCGACCAGATTGGGAACGAGGTCGGCGCGGCGCTGATATTGGTTCTGAACCTCCGCCCAGGCCGCGTTCGCCGCCTCCTGCTTGCTCGGGATGACATTGTAGCCGCAGGCCGAAACCGAAACAGCGATCAGCGCCAGAACCGCGAAAGCTCGCAACCGATTAAGAAAGCCCATCGCCAACCCCTCCCGACAAGACCCCGCGCGCGCTCGCGGGCCGGAGCCCAATCATAAGGCGCCAAACGCCATTAAGCCACCAGCCATGACAAGGTCTTGACGGCCAAATCCTGCGGTCCGGCCTGCAAGGCGCGCTTGATCGCACTCGCCGCATTCACTAGAAGCCCTCGTCCGGCGTAGCGGCGCCTGGCGTCAATTTCTCCGCAAAGCTCATGTTTCGCGAAGGCTGAACAACTCATGCGTGTGTATTACGATCGAGACTCCGATCTCAATTTGATCAAGGGCAAGAAGGTCACGGTGGTCGGCTATGGCAGCCAAGGCCACGCGCATGTTCTCAATATGCGAGACAGCGGCGTGAAGGAGATCGCGGTCGCGCTGCGGCCGGGGTCTGCCTCGGCCAAGAAGGCGGAGGCCGAAGGCATCAAGGTCATGGACGTGGCCGCCGCGGCCAAGTGGGCGGACATCGTGATGATGCTGACGCCAGACGAATTGCAGGCCGAGATCTACCGCGACCAGCTCGCGCCCAATATGAAACAGGGCGCAGCGCTCATGTTCGCGCACGGGCTCAATGTTCACTTCAACCTGATCGAGCCGCGCGCCGATCTCGATGTGCTGATGGTCGCGCCGAAGGGCCCCGGCCACACGGTGCGGTCGGAATATAAGCGCGGCGGCGGCGTGCCCTGCCTCATCGCGATCCACCAGAACGCGAGCGGCAACGCGCACGACGTTGGCCTGTCCTACGCCTCGGCGATCGGCGGCGGCCGGGCGGGAGTCATCGAGACGTCGTTCCGCGAGGAATGCGAGACCGACCTGTTCGGAGAGCAGACGGTGCTGTGCGGCGGCCTCGTCGAACTGATCCGCGCCGGCTACGAGACCCTGGTCGAGGCCGGCTATGCGCCTGAAATGGCCTATTTCGAGTGCCTGCACGAAGTGAAGCTGATCGTCGACCTCATTTACGAGGGAGGCATCGCCAATATGAACTACTCGATTTCTAACACTGCCGAATATGGCGAGTATGTCACGGGTCCCCGCCTCATCACGGCCGAGACGAAGGCCGAAATGAAACGCGTGCTCGAAGATATCCAGTCCGGCAAATTCACTCGCGACTGGATGCTGGAGAACCGGGTCAACCAAACCTCGTTCAAGGCGATGCGCGCCCGCGCCAACGCCCATCCGATCGAAGAGGTCGGCGCGAAGTTACGCGAAATGATGCCCTGGATCGGCAAGAACAAGCTCGTCGACAAAGCGAAAAACTAAAGCGCTCCGAGCCGGCGCGCGTTGATGCGAACGGGCGCCAACTTAAGCGCCCGTTTGCGCTGGACAGGCAGACGCGCCTTTGCTAAACGCCGGCCCTTGCCGCGCGAAGCCGCGCGGCGGATGCGATGGGCGCATAGCTCAGTTGGTAGAGCAGCTGACTCTTAATCAGCGGGTCCAAGGTTCGAGCCCTTGTGCGCCCACCATCGACCAGACCCGGCTGCTTGCAAGCAGCCCTGAGAGCGGGGCCGCCCGCGATGGTTTGACCGCCCAGGTTCGAGGAAGCGTCTTAGCCAAGTTTCGATTCCTCCTTGCTTCGTTGACCGCCCGTCGTCGGGGCAACGAAAAGTGTGCGGACTTCAGCCCGATCGCCTGTAGCGTCAGCACGTCGAACAATGCAATTGTCGAAATGGCGCGCTCTTTAACCGGGAGGAAATCTTGACCAGTCTTTTCGACCTGACCGGGCGGGTCGCGATCGTCACTGGTTCCTCGCGAGGGATCGGCCGCGCCATCGCCGAACGACTGGCCGAGCATGGCGCGACGGCCATCATCTCGTCGCGCAAAGCGGAGGCCTGCACCGAGACCGCCGCGGCCATCAATCGCGCTTGCGGCCGGGAAGCGGCGAAGCCGATCGCCGCCAACATTTCCTCCAAAGAGGATCTTCAGCGCCTGGTCGACGAGACGAACAAAGTCTTTGGCCGCATCGACATCCTGGTGTGCAACGCGGCGTCCAATCCCTATTACGGGCCGATGGCCGGCATCTCGGACGAACAATTCCGCAAGATTCTCGAGAACAACGTCCTCGCCAACCATTGGTTGATCCAGATGGCCGCGCCGGGCATGCTGGAGCGCAACGACGGCTCGATCGTCATCATCTCTTCGATCGGCGGGCTCAAAGGCTCGCCCGTCATCGGCGCCTACAACGTCTCCAAGGCCGCCGACATTCAGCTCGCGCGCAATCTTGCGGTCGAATGGGGAAAGCACAATGTCCGCGTCAATTGCATTGCGCCGGGCTTGATACGAACCGACTTCGCGCGGGCGTTGTGGGAGAATCCGCAAACGTTGAAGACGGTCAATGCGAGGACGCCGCTCGGACGCATTGGCGAAGTGGACGAGATCGCCGGCGCCGCCGTCTATCTCGCCTCGAAGGCGGGATCGTTCATGACCGGGCAGACCATCGTGATCGACGGCGGCGCGACGATCGCCGGCTAGAGGCGGACAAACGCGCAAATGAGGGCGACGACTCAGGTCGATTCTGGGATGGCGGAGGCTGCTTATGCCGCCTTCGAGGCGATCCCGGGCGCGCTCGACAGTGGCGCGCTCATCATCTGCGATCACGCCTCCAACGCCATTCCTCCTGGTTACGGCACGCTCGGGCTGCCGCGTGAAGCGCTTGAGCGCCACATCGCCTATGACATCGGGGCCGCCGACGTGACCCGTGCTCTTGCGGCGCAACTCGGCGCTCCGGCTGTGCTTTCGACCTATTCCCGCCTGGTCATCGATCCCAATCGCGGCCTGGACGACCCGACGCTGGTGATGCGCTATTCCGACGGCGCGATCGTTCCGGGCAATGCGTATATCGACGCTGCCGAGATCGCCGGCCGCAGCGCGCGATACTGGGCGCCCTATCGACAGGAGATCGCGGCGACGATCGATGCAATGATTGCGACCGGCGAGCCCCCGGCGCTCATCTCGATCCATTCGTTCACTCCTGTCATGCGCTCGCTCGCGCGTCCCTGGAAGATCGGCGTCCTTTGGGATCGCGACGACCGAGTGCCGAAACCGCTGATCGAGGCGATGCTTGGCGAGCCCGATCTCCGCGCTGACGAGGTCGGCGACAACGAGCCATACGACGGGGCTTTGGCCGGCGACACGATCGACGAGATCGCGACGGCGCGAGGACTCGCCAATGCGTTGATCGAGATCAGGCAGGATCTGATCGCCGAGGCGCGCAACGCGAGCGCATGGGCCGAACGCCTCGCGCGCGCGCTGCGACCGATCATCGCCGATCGACGGTCGCGCGAGCCCGCCGATCTGGGCAGCCGCGCGTGGTCGACCTCTCATCGTCGGGGAAAACCCTGTTCCGCAACTTGACGCGACATGCGTTCGGGGCGATCCGTCGCGCTCCACGAATTGGGTCGAGGTTAGGAATGAACATGGCGAAGGCGCCGGATACGCATATGATTAGGGCGAGCGAAGTCAACGCCGGTCATCTGCGCGCGTTCATTGAGCGGATCGAGCGCCTTGAAGAGGAAAAGAAGGCGCTCGCCGGCGACATCAAGGATGTCTACGGCGAGGCCAAGGCGAACGGCTTCGACGTGAAGATCATGCGAAAAATCGTATCGATCCGGAGGCAGGACCGCGACAGCCGCCTCGAGGAAGAGACTGTGCTCGACCTTTATCTGGCCGCGCTGGGGATGAATTGACGGATCCGCTCGTCGCCAGCGAGACCGCGGCGAATCCGTGTCCCGGCGATGCTCGCTTTGCCAGTGATCCTTGTCGTGTCACAAGGGTTCGACCTCATGGTGAGCGGCGGACCCGCACGGGGGCGATAGCAATGTTTAAGCAACGAGCGCGGGCCGGCATCGGAGGAGCAATCGCTCGCTCAATCCCTGCCGCTATCGTTTTTGCGATTTGTCTGTCCGCGGTGGCGCCCGCTTGCTTCGCGGATCAACTCGCGCCGCTCTCAGTGGAGCGACCCCCGAAACAAACGATGGTGCTCACCCAAGGGTTCTCAACCACGATCCATAGCGAGCGTCCGTTCGGAAAGATCTCCATAACCGATCCAGACATCGTCGATCTGGTCTTGCGCACCGACAAGAGCGCAGTCCTTGTCCCGCAGCGTCTCGGCAGGACGAACATCGATTTTCTTGACGATCACGGAAGCCTGATCGGCAGCATGGATGTCAGGGTCGTCCGGCAAAGCATAAATGGTCGGGTCGTAATTTATAATCGTCCGTCTCTCGGGGCATATTCGACGTTCCATTGCGGACAAAAGGGTTGCGAGCATTTTGAGGAAATACCCAACAAGGAAGAAGCCTCGACGCCCAGCCTCCAGCAAGATCGTGGTCTGAACGGCATGCCTCCTCAATAGAACGGAGGCCGATCGCCCCCGTTCGGCAGGCCATCGGAGCGAATTGAGCCGCGCGAGCCAACTCACAACGGCGCACGCACTTTCTGCGCGTCATTGACCGCAGCCGACACTGCCGCACGGCTCTCCACTCGGAGATCGGTCGATGAAATTCTGGCTCGAGTTCAAAAGCTTTATATTGTTCAGAGTTGTCTGATTGTTGGGGTCAAGTCTCAAAGCCTCTTTGAATTTGGCCCGCGCGGCTTTGAGATCGCCACGCAGCATATACGAGTAGCCTTCGTTATTGAGAAGCCGGGGGGTTTCGCCCTCGAGTTTGGCTGCGGCTGCATAGGCCCGGTCCGCGAGATCGAACCGCCCCAGCCGATCGTAACTGGCGGCCAATCCGGTCCACGCGGTCACGTCGCCTGGCGATTTTTCAACCGCATCCTGAAAATATTGCTGCGCCAGGCCGAAGTTGCCGTCGTAAAACCGCTGAATGCCCAGCCTCACCGGCTGATCGGACGGATAATATTTAACGTCGCCCGGATTTTGCCCGGTGACAGGATTGGGGACCTGCGATGGCGTCAGTGCGGTCTGGTTACACCCAGCAGTCAAAAACGCCAGCGACATCACGAGAATTAAACGCGCCACTGTCTCGACGCCAACGCGAACAAAAAACTCACTCTTCACCTTCGGCATTCTGGCGATGCGCCCTCGTCGCGTAGGGCGGCGCGACCCCCCTCCTCTGGCCGCCGCCACAAGGGGGGAGGAGGCGCAACGGAACGGTCCCCGTGCAAACTCCAAAGCAAGAAGCTCAAGAACCGATAAGCCGCAGCAATTTCAAAATGACTGGCAGAAGAACAATCATCAAGATTACCGGAAAAATACCAAGGGCCAACGGCACGACCATTTTAACCGGCAACTCGTTTGCCTTTTTTTCAGCCAGCAACATTCTCTTGGAGCGCATATCTTCGCTGAATTCCCTGAGCGTCGTAGCGACGTCGCCGCCCAGCTCCACCGAATGCCGTAGCACGGCGACGAAGGACGCCGCCTCGTCCAACCCCAACCGGTCGGCGAATGCGCTCAAGGCGTCAACCGAGCTTCTTCCGGCGCGCATTTCGGCCCCCATCAATTCGATGTTGCGACCAAGCGCCGGGCTTCGCTTGCTGAGCCGATCCCGAATTCTCTCGAATGACGCCTCCACCGTGAGACCCGCGGTGACGCACACCGTCAACAGGTCAAGAAGATCTGGAAAATTCAGGCGATACTCGGCGATTTGCCAAGACTGACGGCGGGACAGATAGGCGTCCGGTCCAAGAACCCCGACGCCGACGGAGGCCGCTGCGGCCAGCACGAACTTTAAGGTTGAAAGATCGCGCAACAGCAACGCACTGCTCAGCAAAACCAAGACAGGCGCGCCAATGACCGCGCATACGCGCGCAAAGAGGTAGAACCGGACAGCGCGTGGGCTGAAATAGCCGGCACGCACCAGTTTCAGCTTCAGCTCTTTGCCGAGCCTTTGGCCAATACCAAATCGATCCCCTTTGAAAGGCTCGCCCATGAGGGCGCCCGCGTCGTCGCCTGCAGACAGCGCCAGCGCATCCGCCATCGTCGCGCCCGCCGGCAGCCGTCGCTGCAAGCGATTGCGGCTCGTGATCAGGTGGCCGACGGAGAACGTGATCCCGGCGACCGAGACGAACGCGGCCGAAACGAACAGAACAAGCCAAGCATCCATCGCCCGCGAGCCTAAATCCTGAAATTGACCATGCGATAGATGACGAGATTCGAAACGACCAATGAGACCCCTCCGTAGACCAGAGCCGGAACGAGGGCCGGACTGCCGGTCAGCTCGGCAAAGTAGTCCTTCGAAAGCAACCGAACGGCGCCATAGAGGATGAAGGGCATGGCGGAGAGAAACCATGCCGACAATCGCCCTTCGGCGCTCAGCGCCCTGACCTTGAGCTGAAGCGTGCTGCGCTGGCGCATGAGGGTCGCGAGCCGAGCGAGCACTTCGGCCAGATTGCCGCCAGTCTGGCTCTGCACGCTGACGGCAGTGACGAAGAACAGCAAATCATCCTGGCCGACACGACCATGCAAGTTGACGACGGCTGTCGTGACATCTTGACCGAACGCAATTTCCTCAGCGGTCATGGCGAGTTCGACGGCAACGGGATCGCGCATTTCCTTGGCGGCAAGACTAATGGCGCTCACAAACGGGTGGCCGATCCGCAAGCTGCGCACGATAATGTTGAGCGCGTCCGGCAGTTGAGCGGTGAAAGAATCGATCCGCCGTCGGCGAACGATCGTCAAATGAATGACGACGCTCAACGAGCCGACGACCAAACCGATCGCCGCCGCCATCCACAGATGGGGGAGAAACAGAGACAGCGCCAAAGCGACCGCGGCGCATAGCGAGGCCGTCCACAATCCGAGCGCGGCCACAGAAATTCGTAAACCGGTCTGGGCCAGGAACTCATTCAGGACGACCAATCGGGGGTGATCAAAATCGGCGAACCCGCGCTCCTGGCGAAGACCATCGACGGCCGCGATCTTGGCTCCGGCTCCGGCGTTCGACGCCAATCGTCGGCTGATCGCGCTTCGGTCGCGTTGGGAGCGAATGACCAGGCGATAGAGCGCCTGGACCGCGAGGACGACCCCGGCGAACACAATCCCGCACACAATCCAAAGCTCGTTCATCGGACTCACAGGGTTCGGGCCGGGTCGAAGCAATTCGACGAAACGTCGATGCCATAGGCCTTTACGTCGGCGAGAAATCGGGGGCGAATTCCGGTCGCCTTGAAGCTTCCGTGCAGCGTTCCCTTGCCGTCTGTGAAGTCCTTCACGAACTTGAAGATCTCATGCATCTGGATGACCTCCCCTTCCATGCCGGTGATCTCGCTGACGCTGGTCAATCGGCGCGCGCCGTCCGGCAGTCTCTGCACCTGAATGACGAGGGTTATTGCAGAGGCGATCTGGCTACGGATGGCGCCGAGCGTCATGGGTGTGCCGGCCATGCCGACCATTTGCTCGAGCCTCTTCAGCGCGTCGCGTGGCGAATTTGCATGGATCGTGGTCATCGACCCTTCGTGGCCGGTGTTCATCGCCTGCAACATGTCGAACGCCTCTTCCCCGCGGCACTCGCCGACGATGATGCGATCGGGACGCATTCTAAGCGCGTTGCGAACGAGGTCGCGTTGTTTGACTTCGCCCTTGCCCTCGATGTTGGCCGGGCGGGTTTCTAATCGGCCGACGTGCGGCTGCTGCAGTTGCAGTTCGGCGGCGTCCTCGATGGTGATCAGGCGCTCGCGCGCAGGAATGAAATTCGACAACGCGTTGAGCATTGTCGTCTTGCCGGACCCAGTGCCTCCTGCGATGAGCGTCGAGACCTTGCCCGCGACCGCCGCAGCGAGAACCTCCGCGATCGCCGGCCGCAAGGTCCCCACTTCGATGAGCCGGTCCATGTCGAGGACCCGCTCAGCGAATTTTCGAATTGAAACGAGCGGTCCATCGATGGCGATTGGCCGCACCGCGACGTTGACGCGTGAGCCGTCGCGCAGCCGCGCATCGACCATTGGCGACGATTCGTCGACGCGCCGTCCGATCGCCGAGACGATCCGGTTGATGATGCGCAAGAGATGCGCTTCATCCTTGAAATGGACTTTCGTCTCCTGCAACTGCCCGAAACGCTCAATGAAGCAGCGTCTATGCGTGTTGATGAGAATGTCTGTGACGCTCGGATCCTTCAACAACGGTTCGAGCGGACCATAGCCCGTCATCTCGGCGATGATCTCATTCGAGAAAATGTCGAGTTCTTTCTGATTGAGCGACAGACTCTCGCGGCGAACATAATCGCCGACATAGGTTCGAACCTGCTTTGCAAGTTCGTCGGGCGCCATCTTTTCCAGCGCCGTCAAATTGAATTCGTCGATGATGCGCTCGTGCAGCTTCAGCTTTTCGTCTACGAGCCCCGGCCGGCGCGCAATCAGATCGGCGTAGAAGTCGTCCGCGCCCGCCGATGGCGTTTCAGGACTCCTGTCCGGGGCCGGCGGCTCGGTCTTGCTTGTGCTTGTGCCGCTGAGGAATCCCATGGCTCTTACCCAATCGACCCACGTACATGCGAACTGCCGATACCCATGCAGCGCATTGTCAACCCCAAGTCCTTTGTTGCGGCGGAGCGGCATTCAGCCCGGCGCAAAACGCCGATATCGCGGCGACATCCTTGACCGACTTGTCCGACGGATGGGCCAGAATGATTGGCGTTCCAATGTTCACGCACTCGGTGGCGATGCGGGCGTTTCTGACGAAGAAGCGCTTTTGCCCGCCGAGAATCCGGGCCACATGGTCGGCTCGAGCCACTCCGCCCATGAGACCAAATTCGCATCGGTTGACCACCGCTCTTAGTTCGGCGGTGATCGTGGCTTCCTCACGCAGCGCGCGGACCGTCTCCTCGATTTGCCTCAAGCCTGGGATGGTGTTGAGGCCGGTGACCAGAATCCCTTTCGACGCCCCAAGCAAGGGAAGCGTCCAGGAATGAACCGAGAGCGGCAGATCGATGATGATCGTGGCGTAGCGTTGCGCCATGCGATCGAACAACGCGGACAAAGCCTCGACGCTGAGATCGCGGGCGTGAAACCGGCTGCGGCTCGCCGCTAACACATCCAGTCCGCTCGTGTGATGGCTGATGAAGGCGCTCAGCAGATGATCGTCGAGACGGTCAGGGGCGGCGACAATCTCCTCAAACTGAAACTTGGGCGCAATGTCGAGATAGTCGCACACGTGGCTAAACTGGAAATCAAGATCGACGAGCGCGACCTTGGCGCCCTTGGTCGACTTGGCTCTCACCAAATGGATGGCGGTTTCGATGGCAAGGGTCGAATTGCCGACCCCTCCTGCGCTCGGCGTGAACGAAACCACGACAGGCGATTCAACCGTGACATCGTCTCTCGCGGGCGCGCTGACCCGCCCGACAATGTCGAGAACTTCGTGCGGCAGCCCGGCTTCGGCGACCCAATCGGCGTTTCCCGATTGAATGAGCCTTTTGTAGTCCTGGGCGGAAATATCGCCGCCAACAACGATGAAGAACAGGTTTCGCGAATGGCGCCTGACGACCTCGATCAGATCGTCGACGCTTGCATGCTTCGGAGTCGCCGCAACCAGGACGACAATTGATCGTTCCGCGCCGTTGACCGGTCTCCGGTCGATGTCTTCGACTTGCGAAACCCGCTTGAGATCCGGAATTGTCGACTTGAGCTTGCCTTGGATCTCGTCGACTTTGGCTTCGTCGCCGCCTCCCCGGGTCAGGTAAATCGTCATCGACGCGCCGCCTAACGGTACAGCTGGACGAGATTGAAAATCTTCACATTGTCAGCTTGTCCCACTGCCCCGGTGATCTCGCCATAGAGATTGCCGTCCTTGAGAGCAGTGTAGGGCTGGATCATGAAGAACTTCCCGAAAGCGGCCACAGGCGTTTTGGAGGAGGCGCCAGCGTCGGTGACGTTGCCGAGCGCCGTCTGTGCGAGGCAGTTGATGATCGGCACAATCAGATTGCGCCGGTCGACGCCGCCGGTCGTGGTGTCGACGCCGCTGACGCCACCCGCCTTGGCGCAGAACGGCGCGCCGCTCTCCGTCTGGAAATGGCCCGCCGGGTTTCTCGAACCTTGCAGATCGGGTTGGCCGTTGCTCGCCCAACCGTTTTTTCCTGACCAGTCGCTGGTCCCCCCCGCGCTCGCACCCAAGCTGATTTCGTGTCGGTAAACCTGGTACCGGCTGACAGTCGTTTGAGCCGGGGTTCCGCACACGCCGCCGAGCGCTGTTCCGACGGTCGCGGCCGAGGGCCCATGGGGATGATTGATGGCCCAATAGTTGGCGCAATCCCATTGGCCGTTGCCCTCGGCGCCGCCGAGGTTGGGGAATGCGATGTCCTCTGGCAATCCGCTGGTGGTCCATTCGATCGTCAGACCGTCCGAGGCTTGCGTCACGCTCGCTTGGGCGGAGAGCGTAATCGTCGAGCCAACAGAACTGGAGACGGTGACGGGATTGTCGGCGGTGCTCGCGAAGGCCCCAGCCGAGTTCGATCACTGGCTCACCGGCAGTTATTCTGATCGGGTTGGCGACGTCCGTCAGGGCTGGTGAATTCTGGGTCGCCGCGCCGACGGTCCGATCCGAGGGGTAGGTATAATAGAGGTTCGACCCGCTGGCCGGCGTCGCGCTGCACCAGTCGACGGCGTTTGACTTGTGTCCTGGAAGATAGCCTTTTCGTACATTGACCGCCGGCGGGTCGGCGCCCGGCGAGGCGAGCGGCGGGTCCTGATTGTAGATATCGAATCGCGTGTCGAAATATTGCTCGACGGCGTTCTTGTTGCCGATGGCGAGGCTCACGCCCGCATCGCTGTAACAGGCGCCGCTCGCGCCCGCGACATTCTTCGCCATGCACGTCGCATCGTCGCAACCATCGGCCGTATTCAGCCAACCGAAGTGGCCAGGGCCGACGCCGTTTCTGTTGAGCTTGAGTTGGCGGCTCAAAATCGCCGGATCGTCGAAAGCAGAATAGAGCGCCGCAGTCGCTTGCGCGTCGGTCATCGATCCCGCGCTCTCTTCGTAGGGATTGCAGACGAAGATGGGCGCCACCGAACAGACGCTCGTCCCGGCAAAACCAGCAACCGCGTCCGCGCCGATGGCGAACGCATTGGTTGAAATTTTGGCCAAGAACGCGGCCGGAAGGATGGTTGACCATGTCTGGGGCGTGATCTTCACGGCGACGTATTTCGCGTCCGAATCTCCGCTCGCGACAGAGCCGCCGATCCCTTCGCTCGCCGCGGACAGGCTCGTGTAGAAGGCGAACGTGTAATCCAGCGCGGGCGACGATCCGACCCCGAACAGCGTGTTGGACGATTTCGTCGCGGCGTGCGCGTTCGCCATCGCGGAAATCGCGCGCGATTTGGCGCCAGCCTGCTTGTTGAGCTCACGCGCTCCGGCAAGGGCGAGGCTGTCGGCGGCCGCTTGCATTTGCGTCTGCAAGCTCATGCGGCGAGAACCGTCCAAGGCCAGGAGACCGAAGCCGACCAGAACCGGCAGCATCACCGCCACATAGGGGACCATCAATCCATCAGTGTCGCGCCACAAACCTAACGCGCGGCGCACGAGAGTTCCGTCATTGCGAGGAGCGCAGCGACGAAGCAATCCAGAGAACGAAGGCTGTCCCACGATCCCTGGATTGCTTCGCCGTAGCCCGCCCGGAAGGACGGGCGTCTCTTGACGTCCTATGGCTCGCAATAACGACGGTGGTTCCATCTAGTCGGCGGCCGAAGCCGACAAGGCTTCCCCGGTTATCGTGGTTGTCACCTGCGGGATGTTGAGGGCTGCGAACGGCAGGAAGAAAAACTTGAACGGCAGCTTGGTCTTGGACGAGGCGGCGTTGAGCGAAACTGTGATCGTTGGAACAGGGCCGAAAGTTCGGCCGGCGTAGCCCAAGCCCGTTTGCTTATAGACCACCGTCACATATTGAGGCGCGATCGCAGGATGGAGGTTGCACATCCCGGCGAAATATTGAGAGGCCGGCGGCGTGCAATTGCTGTTCCCGGCTCGCCCATAAACAATGAATCCCATCGCCTCAGCCGAATAGGCGCCCATGCCCTCGCAGGCGCCGCTCGCGCACGCGCAGGCCGCAGCGCCCCCGTCGCACTCCACACTGAAGTCGAGCATCGGACTTCCCGGCGCCAGGCCTGAACTCAGCGCATCGTCAGCTATAGAGGTGAGGCCGGAAGCGATCGGATCGGACACGGCTGCGATGCGCGCGCCGATCTCGACCGCCTTGGCCGCGGCGTTCCACTGGTAAAGCGCATTCATGAAGTCGACCCCGCCGAAGAGAAACAGAATCAGAATCGGAAAGATGATCGCGACTTCGACCAGCGGGCCGCCATCTTCGTCTCGAGCCAGTCGCGCGACGAACGAGGACATGGCCATCAACCGGGCCCTATGAAGCGCTCTTGATGGGAGAAGGACAGCATCGGCCGCTTCAGTCCCAGAGACGAGAACAGCCCGAGCGATGGATCGGCGAAGCGGGTCGCAACGTCGATGATCGTCATGCTCGTCGAGCCGTCGGCGTAGTCTCCGCCCTCGAGAGCGGCGCTCGAAAAACAGCTGATTGCGACATCAGTTGCATTCCACCCACTTACGCGCGCCGAGCCGCCCGCGGTGGACTGAGCGGTGGTCGCAATGTTCGCTGCATCCGCTGTGTACAAGACGCCGTTCTGATCCTTTTGGGCGCAGGGATCGCGATTGCCGTCGGTGAGTTCGATCCGGGTCATGTAGCGCGCCGCGTCGCGCAGACCCGACACGACAAGCTGCTGATTGTAGAAAAACCAGGAGAATTCGAACACGCCGAGAAAGAAGCTGATCAGCAAAGGCATGACAATTGTCGCCTCAACCAGCGCGGAACCGTCCTCGTCACGCCATAGCGAGACCACTTTTTCGCCCGCGCGCTCTGCCATCGATGAGAACCTTCGCCTTTCTAATAGCCTGAGGGTTGGCCGGGAGGAGAAACCGACATTCCGGTGGAGGGACCGTTCGTCGGTCCGCCGCCCGTGCTCCCGCCCGGATTCGCCGCGCTCGGTGTCGCGCTGTCGCTCGCACCTGCGCCCGAGGAGCCGCTTTCATAGCGGTTGATCACTTTCACGATCCGCGCGCCGTTCGCCGGAATGTTGGTGTCGTTGGCGTAGCGTGGCCAGGGGGTCGCGGTTTGCATGGCGATGTTCGCCGCCTGGGCATCGCCGCCGGTTGTCGACACGAGCGCGGTCCGCTGAAGATAGTCGGCGAACGGGTCATCGAATCCAATTGTAGAGGAGCAGCCGGCGATCGCCAGCAACGCGCCCAAGGCTGCGATCGTAATGGCGCTTCGCGGGGCGCAGCGTTGACTTGTCAACCCAGTCGCCGCCGAAGTCACTGACCACCGAGAATATGGCCATAAGGGCCCTGAAGGCCCCCACCGCTTGTCACGTAGTCGGTGTAGCGCTTCTTGCGTTCGGTATCGCCCATCAGGAACAGATCGACGTCATTCGACTCAAGCGCGGTATCGAACGGCGTCGTCAAATGTTGACCCGGACGGACGGGCTTCACGAGATGCGGCGAGACGATGATGACAAGATCCGTCTGGCTCTTCTGGAAGTCGGTGGACCGGAAGAGCGCGCCAAGGACGGGCACGTTGCCGAGCCATGGAAGTTGATCGATGCTCTGAGAATCTTGCGCCTGGAGCAAGCCCGCGATGGCGAAGCTTTGTCCGTCACGCAGTTCGACGGCGGTATGCGCCTTGCGCTCGGTCAATGAGGGGACCGTTGTTCCGTTGATGTTCAGGCTGTTGGCCGAGTTGATTTCGGTCACGGACGGATTGAGTTGCAGATTGATAATACCGTTGTTGAGGACCGTGGGGGTGAAATCCAGGCCGACGCCGAATTGCTTCCATTCGATTGAAATGTTCGGGGTGAAAGTGGCCCCGATTCCCAGCGCGCCGTTGGTGGCGTTCGTTCCTTGCACCACCGGCACGGGAATTTCGCCGCCGGCGAGGAACGTCGCCTTTTCTCCCGAAAGCGCGACGAGATCCGGTTCCGCCAGACTCTTGACGAGGCCCTTGCTCTCGAGCGCGGACAAGAGCGCGTCGATGCTGACGCCATGCGTGTTGACGACGTTGGCGAGCAACACGCCGAACGATGACGCTGTGGAGCCCGCCCCAGGAAACACGCCGCTGTTGTTGGCGGCGGCGGTCGTCGGCTGCGGGCCGAGACCGGTGGCGAAACTCACGCTGTTCGTCTTGCCGAACCAGCTGATGCCAAGGTCGCGTCCCGCATTGCGATCGACCTCGAGAATGCGCACCTTCAGCATGACTTGCTGGGAAGGGGAAACCTTCATGGCGTTGACGACCGGCGCGTCCGGCGAGAGGCCCTTCGCGACTTCGACGGCGCGAGCGGCCGCCAAGCCGTCGCTCGCCTCGCCGCTCAGAACAATCTCGCCGTTCGCGCTACTGACATTGATGTCTCTGCCGCCGGTGCTGGCCGCAATCTTGCTTTGCAACGACGTCGTGTCGGGCGTCACATCGAGGTCGATCACCGACACCAGGCGCCGCTGCTGATCAAATACCGAAATGTTGGTCGCGCCGACCTTTTTGCCCTGGACGTAGAGCATCGACTCCGTCATCGGCAAAACGTCGGCGATTTCGGGCGCGCCAATGACCGCTGTCGAGAAAGGCGCGGAGAAGCAGAGCGTACGCGATTTGTTGAGCGTCACCTTTAAGGCGCTCACTTGCTCTCTGACCGCGTGACATGGGCCGCCCTTTTGCGCCCAGACCAGACTGCTGGCCTCTATGAGGCCGAAACCAGCCGCCGCTGCGCCGGCGGCCGCGAGCGTTGCCATCCAGACCCGGCGGCGCATTGAAGCGGCCCGTCGCTTTCGCACCAACACTTGCGGACGGAAGGGCTTCGCTTGCGTTCTCGACATGCGGCGTTCGGTCATTGGATCTCTTCGGGCACGTCGTACTGTTCGCTCTTGACCGACCGGACGACGGTGATCTTGCGCGTGGCCGCTTCAGGCGGCGGCATGGGAGGCGGGCTAGCGGCTTGCGACGGGTCGGGCTGAAGAGCGGGGGGTTGCGCCTGAACGGCGGGCGGACTTGGATTGGCCAGGGCCATCGGCGCCTCGTCGCTCCCGAACAGGTCGCGATCGGTGACCTTCGCATCGGGAGCCATCGCGACTTCCGAGGGTTGGCGCAAGATCAGCGATAGCTTCCCGACATTGGCGGCGAGCAAGATCCTGAGCGCCTGCTCGGGGTTGACCTCAACAGTGACCGCCTTGGCGACGGTCGGGTGTTCCTGGCGCTGGCCGGCCATTTGATCGATCGCCAGCACTTTGATGTGCTGCAAGATCACTTCGGAGAAATTCTGCGGACCATTGCTGTTATCGGTTCGCGTCAGCGCAACGTCGACGAAGTCACCCGGGAAGATGAAGCCCGCCACCCCACGCACGTCGTCAACCGCGACAGTCACGGCGCGCTTGCCCTTCTCGATGACCGTCGACAGCGAGGCTCTCTGATCCGGCGCGCTGACCTTCGAGGCGATGATCGGCTCATCGCGGACAAACGGAGAGAGGGTGATCCTACGGCCGTTCTTGGTAAGCTCCGCGAAATTCGCGAACGCGCCCTCCGGGCTTGATTGCGCCGGCCAGGCGATTTCTCTCACGTCCTTGGCGCCGATTGGCGCTCCAAAAGCAAGCGTGTCGTTCGCGACCAGAATCGATACAGTCTTTTGAACGTCTGTCCGCGCCGAATGGCTTTGAAGCCAGCTTCTCGCAAGAAATGCGGCGAGACCACCAAGAATTACAGCAACAATAAGTATTGCAAGATTTGTACTCCGGCGCATGAATGTGTTGACCCCCGCCCAACGGAACCACTTTGTGCCGGTAGTTTTTATTGGTCTATTGCTTATCCACCTGCATATGTCAACGGATTAGCCCGGTTAGGCCGCAGATCCGCAAATTTGCCACCTTCCCCAAAACACATTCAATTAGCGCAGGGCAAATGAATTCATGCAAACACAATGCTGTCTCCACAATATTGTCGGCGACTTTATTTCCCTGTCCGGGATCGCCGAATTCAGCGCAAAATTCCTTATGAGGGGAACTTTGCGTCGTCTGGACCGCAAAACGGATCAGTACGTTCGCGGCCAAAAAATAAAACCGACTCCAGACGCTGAAACGTTCGCCTAACGTGAGCTCAAAATTGAGAAAAGTTCAAGAGCGCAAATAATAACAGCTTCATAATGACTTTGAACAGCGTTTTCTCCCAAAAGGATAGCCGGCGTTATCTGAAAACATAGTCCAATAAACATCCGCCAGCGTGCATTTGTCAGCGACTGCCCGGGTTTGATTTGGTATTGACCGAGCCGTTCCTTAACGGATAATTGCGCCCCGCGGGCGGCCGCCACCGGCTTTCCGCCACGAACGCGTTGACCTCGTTGAATAAAAAGATCCGTCAGGAGTTCGCATGTCCAAAGGTTTAAAGGTCTTCAGCCGGTTCCTGAAGGACGAAGACGGCGCTGCCCTCATCGAATATACAGTGTTGCTCGGAATACTCTTGATCGCCGTCATCGCCACAATCGGTCTGGTTGGGACCTGGGTTTCGAAACAGTGGCTGGCGCTGGATAAGGCGCTGTCGCCCTGATGATTTCCAATGACGCCGTGTCGGAGGGGATATCCGCGCGACGTTAGCTGTTAGGGGCTATCAGACCCAGCGCAAGCGCGCCAATGAGCGCGCCCGCCAGCGGCGGTGCTAGCGGAATCCGCAAGCCGGCTGCGGTCCGCTGGGCCGCCGCAAAGCCGAATCTCGCCGCGACATAGTATGCCCCGGTGAAAATCAGCAAGAGGACCACGAACGGCGCGGCGAACCATGGGCCAGTCCACAGGAATGCGACCGCCAACAGCTTCAGATCGCCGCCGCCGATTTGCCGAAGCGAATAGGCGTATGTTCCGCCCAACAGCATCAATAGTGCAAAGGCCAAATTCCATTGCATTGACACCCAGGCGCCGGAGCAGAGCGCATGGAGAAGATAGAGACCGGCCAAGATCGCGACGAATTCGTTCCGGACCTTGAATTCCCTCAAATCCGTCAGGGCTACCCAAAACAAGGTCGCCGCGGTGAGGACCAAAATCCACAGCGAGAGCGCGGGATAGACAGGAAATCGATCAACCACGGGCAGTGCGATCCTACGAAGAGATTTCTGCTCCGCGGTCGTTTTCCGAGAGGGCGAAAACTCAGTAACGCTGGCGCCCCGATACCCAATCCAACCGAGGCCCGGCGCGCTCATTGCTATGGACTGAGCACAGCCGAGGACCCGAGGGGGAGGGCTGAAAATTCTCAAGCCGCTTGTTCGATCTCGCTTGCCGGGTTCGGCGGGCCAAGCGACTTCGGCGTCCGGCTTTGGCCCTTCTGCAGCTGCCCCTCGACGGTTTTCAAAGCGTCGATCTCACTCGACTTCTGGACAGCGGCGATCTCGCGAACCATCCGGTCGAGAGCGGCCTCGTACAATTGTCGCTCCGAATAGGACTGCTCGGGTTGCGCCTCCGAGCGGTAAAGGTCTCGCACGACCTCAGCGATCGCGTTGATATCGCCGGAGTTGATTTTGGTTTCATACTCCTGAGCGCGCCTTGACCACATTGTGCGTTTGACACGCGCGCGTCCGGTCAGAATCTCCAGCGAGCGCCTTGCGGTCTCGGAATCGGATATCTTGCGCATTCCAACGCCTGAGACTTTGGACGTCGGGACGCGCAACGTGAGCTTGTCCTTGGAGAAGCTGATGACAAACAACTCGAGCTTGAAACCCGCGACTTCCTGCTCCTCGATCGCGGTGATCTGACCAACTCCATGAGCGGGATAGACGACGAACTCGTTGAGCTTGAAGCCTTGACGCTGACTCACGCTCTTCAGCGTCTTCGCAGCCGAGGACGCCTCTTCCGACCCTCCAGCCTTTTGGACCTTGACCACAGGCGCCGCGGATTTCGCCGGCGGCGCCAATTCGGTCGAATGAGAGAGATGAACGTTGTGATCTAGATTTGGCTTTGATGCGGCAAGCGGCGCCGTCCCTTTATTCGCGGCGACTTGAGATCTCCCGCGCGCCTCGGCTCTCGGTCGGCGCCTTGGCTTTTTGTTCCTTCAACCGTGCCCGGACGGCCGCCGCCGCTTTGGCGGTAGCCGCGGCTCTTGCCGTCTTGCTCACGCTCTTCGTCGCCGCTACTTTTCGACGAACGGTCGTTGCCGGCCTCTTCGCCGCGCCCGAGGTTCTGACATTGGAGTTTGGTCGCTTTCGTTTCAAAACTTTCATCAAGGGCTTTTTCATCTTGGCTCGACTAGTTTTGGTCGTTTTGCGTGCAACCCGGGTATTCGACGCCGGCTTGCTCTTGCTGACCCGAGTACGGGCGCTAGACGAAGTGGCAGTCTTCGGGGTGCGCTTTGACCGCGGTTTCGCGCTGGCAGCAGCGCCTCTCTTCTTTTTCTTTGAACCTGTAGTAGTCTTCTTCGATTTATTACGCGCAACCATAGTTAACCTCTCCACGCGCAAACTTTTCCGCACACGCTATCTATCCGTGCACGAAAATTGCTCTGGCTCCGCGCACGAATATTGCTCTTTAGAATGGCAAGTTGACTTTTCGTTCACGAAACCACTTGCGTCTCCGCTAGGGACGCCCAGCGACTTCCGCTCGACGATTAATTTGGTGTTTAGCACAATTTCGTCGAAAAATCAAAGAGGAAGATAAATCCAAGGAAGCTGAGCTGCTGCGGCGCCGGGCGACGGAGGCCCGAACCCAAGAGCAGCAAATGGGCCTAATCGCCCTCCCCAGGCTCAGGCGAAAAGAATTCAGCAAACTTGTTGGCGCGGCCGTCGAACTCCTTGCCGTCCGGCGGCGGCTCTTTCTTACTGGTTATATTTGGCCAAGTCTTAGCGTAGTCAGCATTCAATTTCAGCCAAAAAGCGAGATCGGGTTCAGTGTCCGGCTTGATTGCTTCGGCGGGGCATTCCGGTTCGCACACGCCGCAATCGATGCACTCGTCGGGGTGGATGACGAGCATGTTGTCCCCCTCGTAGAAGCAGTCAACGGGGCACACCTCCACGCAGTCTAAATATTTACACTTTATACAGTTTTCAACGACCACATAGGTCATGCGTAGGTCCTCATTAGCTACCTACTGAGTAGGGATTTTGGCTCGTCTTGTATGGATTTCCAGGCAATTTGCCAACCGCTTTTGCTGTCGACGCCCAGTGCAACGAGCGCTGCGCGGCTAAGGACGCTTATTAGCCTGTTTTTCAAGTAGCGAACGGAGCTCAAGAAGCTTGGCGAACGGTGAGTTCGGGTCAACCTTGACATTATGCTGCGGCGCCGTCGTTGCATTCAACCGGGGCATATCATAGTCGCGCGCCCGCTGGCGACGCTTTTCCTCTGGCTTGACCGAATCGGATCTGTCTGCGCCCCTCGGCGCATGCGCGGCGTGCGCCGGCGCTGCGGGGGTCGAACGCGATACGGGATGTTGCTTCTTGTTGTGCGCCCATTTGCGCCCGGGGACTGGGCTGTGACCCTCAGCATCCAACCGACCCTGCGTTCCGCTGGTCGAATGTTTGCTTTCGCTCCTGCCGCGATTTTGTGCAATTCGGGAACGGTCGGGACGCCAGACCACGATCATGTCGGCATTTTTTGCCGGTCCGCAGCTTGGGGCTGATGTTTGCGCAGGAGCGGATTGCGCATCGGCGCCTACTCCCGAGTCGTCGCCAAACGAATCTTCGGAGACGAGCGACGCCGCCATTTCTACAGGGATGGACTCGCCGCCCTCAGGGAGGGGCTCGCCGACCGGCGGGGGCTCGTCCACGCCTTCGTGCGCGGCCTCAACAACATCCTCCTCGACGGAGTCAGCCCCCTGAGGGACGCTGTCAACATCCTCTGGGACCGCGTCAGCCCCCTCCGGCGCCTGATCAGGCGGAGGCTCAGCGGGCGGCGCAGTCAAAACTGCCTCGGCCATGGCCTCCTCTTCATTGGTCGCCGGCGACGAAGCTCGATTGTCCGCAGTCGGTCCTTGATCGACCGCCGGCTCGGGCGGTTCGCTTGGGGCTGCTTCGTTGGTCGATGGGGATCCGAAAAAGTCCGATCGCTTCATTTCAACCGGCCGGAATCCCATAGAACGTAAAATCGAAGCGAAGTGCTCGCCTGAGCACCCGGTCAACGAAGTCATCTCTCCGCTGATGACGAATCCTTTCGAGGCCCGATGGCTTGGACGCCCATTGGCGCCTTCCGGCGCTTCGCCGGCGATCGCCGCTCGGATCATGCCGGCAAGGCGCTCCACGACATCCACCCGCACAAGCCGCTCGCCGCATGGCCGATAACCGGCGACGCGATAGCCTTCTTTCCCGACGCCTTTGTCCAATGACAGAGAGGTCCGGCCAGACGAAGCAACGGAGCCAAGCGTCGTTAGATACTCACCGACGTCGCCGGGCGCCTGAAGACTCCACAGCTGAAGGGCCAGGTTTCTTGGCGCTGGCTTCAGCAACGCCGGGACAAATATATAGTAGGCGCCGAAGCGCACGCCTTGCTTTCTAAGCTCCGAGCGGTCGTCTTGAGCGAGCGTCTTGATCTTCGCCTTGATCGGCTCGCGCTCCAAAACCCCCAGCGCCCGCACCAGCTCATGAGCCAAATCGCGAACGATCTCCGATCCGTCTTCAATGGCTTCGAGCGCGAACAGCGGCGCTAGGACGCGTCGCGCCGTCGCCGCGATCCAAAGCTCGAATTCGTGTCTTTATCGTCTCTCGAGACGCATCTGGCAGGCATTCGTCAGCGAGGATCACGAGGCCGGGATTGAGCACGTTCGGCCCGAGCAAGAGTTTGGCGACCGGGTCCCCCAACCAACGAATGACGCCATCGTTTGAGAGCACGATCGCGGCGTCGACGGCCTGATGCAAACGCGCCGCGCGCGCCTCCAATTCCAATCTCAGCGCATCACGCCAAGCCTCTTCGCCCGCCGCGACTTGGTCTTCGCCGCCGACAACTTGGAAGCCATGAACAACAGAAAAGTCGTGGCGCGGCTGTGGCTCAGCGGTCGGCAGATCGCTCTCCACCGAGCCCTGCCCCTCTTCCACCATCAAAAGCTCCCTAGCATAGCAAGCAGACTGTACCTCATCATGGCCGACGGCAACATCCTTGGTCGAGCAGGGGCGCACCGCCCATGCGGCTCCGGGGGCCAAGAAATGAACCGGCCGCGCGGGTTGACTCGTCTATAAGCCATTGCTCAGGCGAGCGCACGATCATCGTAGTCTTCCGGCGAAGTCTCGTCTCCGGCGTGAGAACGCAAAACCAGCGAAAGCGTTGCCGCAAGAAGCAAATTGACGAGCACGGCTGTCAATCCGTTATACGCGGCGAAGCCAAGGCCGGGATCGAGCCGGCCCACAAGGGGAAGATCCCACTTCAGCGCATGAACGGGAGCCCAGGCCTTCCCGGTCCACGAGAGCGAAGTGCCGACAATCATCCCGCCCGCCCAGCCGATCAGCAGCGCCCAGCCGCTGAACCGGCGGGTGTAGAGACCCAAAATCATCGCCGGGAATATCTGAACCATCCAGACGCCTCCCAGCAATTGCAGGTCCAGAGCGAACTGCGTTGGCATGAAAAAGATCACTGCGAGCGCACCGATCTTCACCACCAGCGAAGCGAGCTTTGCAAGAACCGATTCCTCTTGGGGCGTCATCCCTGGGTTGACGAACGGCTTCCAGATGTTGCGGGTGAAGGTGTTTGCCGCGCCGATCGACATGACCGCGGCCGGCACGAGCGCGCCAAGCGCAATCGCCGCGAAACAGAAGCCCGCGAACCAGTCCGGAAAAGCCCAGAGCACGAGCTGCGGCACGGCGTCCTGCGGAGTGTCGACCTTGACCCCCGCGGCGATCGCCATCAGCCCAAGCAAGGCAATGAACCCCAGCACCAAGGAATAGGCGGGCAGGGTCATGGTGTTGAAGCGAATGGCGCGCCCGCTGGAGGCCGCGAGCGCGCCTGTCAAGGCGTGCGGATACATGAACAACGCCATCGCCGAACCAATCGCCAGCGTGATGTAGGGACCGACTTGCGAAGGCTTGAGCGTCAGTCCTGCAGCAAGGTTGGGGTTCGCCGCGACCTTCGCGTCAAACGCCTTGCCCGCCGCCGCAAAAATAGCTCCGAAGCCTCCGAGTTCGTACGGAATGACAGCAATGGCTGCGATGATGAAAATATAAATCATCGCGTCCTTGACGAATGCGATCATCGCCGGCGCGCGTAAGCCGCTCTTGTAAGTGAAGAGGGCGAGAATGACGAAAGCGATCGTGATCGGCGCGTGCGCCATGATCCCTTGGCCCGAGAAGCCGAGCGCCAGAATGACCTTCTCGAGGCCGACGAGTTGCAGCGCGATGTATGGCATCGTCGCCAGGATACCGGTTGCCGCAACGGCAAGCTCCAACCCTTTGTGGTCGTAGCGGCCAAGCACAAAATCAGCGGCGGTGATGTAGCCATGTTTTTGCGACACCGCCCACAGGCGCGGCAAGGTCAGGTACAGGAACGGATAGACGATGATCGTGTAGGGGACGGCGAAGAATCCGAAGGCGCCGATGGCGAAGACGACCGCCGGAATCGCGATGACCGTGTAGGCGGTGTAGAGATCCCCTCCGAGCAGGAACCAGGTGACCCAGCGGCCAAAGCGCCGCCCCCCAAGGCCCCACTCGTTGATGTGGCCGAGATCGGCCGCCTTCCAGCGCGCCGCGACGAAGCCGAGCGTCGACACCAGGCCAAAAAAGAACACGAAGACGGCGGTGGCGACGACGTTGAGGTGATCGAACATGCCTAGCCCTTGCCGATCCGATCTGCAGCAAGAATCGCCAGGGCCGAGATTGGAATAAAGACAAGCTGGAACCAGAAGAAAAACGGAACGCCGAACAGGACGGGCGGAAGCGAATTGTAAAGCGGAACCCAGAGCGCCAGGAGACAGGGGACAAGCAAAAGAATGAGCTTCACATTCCCCCCGGGGATCGGCGACAAGCGCGATCGTGACGCCACTGATAAGACGTCGCCGCTCGATCTAGCGAGATTCGCAAGGCCGGTCGAGGCCTTCCTTCACCCGAAGCGGCAGCCGATTGAGCCTTCGAAAGGCAATCTTAAGCCTCTGCTTTCGCAATGTTGGTCATCATGGTAACGAGCGGCGAATGACCACACGCCTCGATCTGCGCTTTCAACGGGTCGCCGCCGAACGCCGGGCTGCGCTTTTGACCTTCATTATGGCCGGCGACCCGGACACCGAAACCTCTTCGGCCATCCTCGCGGCTTTGCCGGCGGCAGGAGCGGACATTGTCGAACTTGGCATGCCGTTCACCGACCCTATTGCTGACGGTCCAGCGATTCAGGCCGCCGGCCGTCGGGCGCTTGACGGCCACCAGACGCTGCCCGCAACTCTCGGGATGGTGAAAAAATTCCGCTCGGCGGATCCGGACACGCCGCTTATCTTGATGGGCTATTACAACCCCATTTATATCTATGGCGTCGAGACGTTCTTGAGCGACGCGAAAGCGGCGGGCGTCGACGGCCTGATCATCGTCGATTGTCCGCCTGAAGAAGACGACGAGATTTGCCTGCCCGCGCGCCGAGCCGGGCTCGCCTTTGTTCGTCTGGTGGCGCCGACTACACGCGAGGATCGCCTGCCGGAGATCCTCGGCAACGCCGGCGGCTTCGTCTATTTCGTTTCGATCACCGGCGTGACCGGCGCCGCTGCGCCGGACGTCAAACTGGTGGCCGAAGGTGTGGCGCGCCTGAAGCGACACACGAAGCTGCCCGTCGCCGTCGGGTTCGGGGTCAGGAACGCCGAAAGCGCCCGGGCTATCGCGGAAACCGCGGACGGCGTGGTGGTCGGTTCGTCCATTGTGGAGGCGATCAGACTTTCGCTTGACGGCGGAGCGGCGACCGCCTCGACCGTCGTGGCTGCAACCGAACTCGTCAAGAAACTCGCGCAAGGCGTGCGCGCCGCCGCGAAGTGAGCGCACTTCGGCGATCGACCGAACAGAGGTAAGCTGAGCGCATGAATTGGATCTCGAACGTTGTGCCGCCGAAGATTCGCTCGCTGCTGCGTCGCGACACGCCGGAGAATCTTTGGGTCAAGTGCCCCGAGAGCGGAGAGCTGGTCTTCCACAAGGATCTGGAAGCCAATCTGATGGTCGTGCCTGGTTCGGGCTATCACATGCCGATTACCCCCAAAGCCCGGCTCACCTCGCTCTTTGACGATGGCAAATACGAGGAATTCCCCGCGCCCGAAACTCCGACCGATCCGCTGAAGTTTCGTGACGTCAAGCGCTACACGGATCGATTGAAAGAGAATCGCGCCAAAGCGGGAACGGCCGACGCGGTCACGGTCGCCTTTGGCGAGCTTGAGGGGCAGGACGTCACCGTCGCCATACAAGACTTCGCGTTTCAGGGCGGAACGCTTGGGCTCGCGGCCGGAGAGGCGATCATCGCTGGCGTCTCGACCGCGATCGAGCGAGCGACCCCGTTTCTCATTTTCACGACATCAGGCGGCGCGCGCATGCAGGAAGGCATGTTCGCCTTGGCGCAAATGGTTCGCACGACAGTCGCCGTCCGACGTCTGCGCGCGGCGAAGCTTCCGTATATCGTGATCCTGGCCAACCCAACCACCGGCGGCGTCACCGCCTCGTATGCGATGCTGGGCGATGTGCATATCGCCGAGCCTGGGGCGGTGATCGGCTTCGCCGGCGCCCGCGTGATCGAGCAGACAATTCGCGAGCACCTGCCGGACGGCTTTCAGCGAGCCGAATACCTGCGTGATCACGGAATGGTCGACATGGTCCTGCCGCGCCCGCGTCAGCGGGAAACCCTGGCGCGTCTCTGCAGGCTGCTCACGCGCGCTCCCGCCGCGAGAGCGGCCTGAACGAGGCGGGTGATCCGCGGCTTCGCTGAGCCGTTGGAAGAAGCGCGGCCGGGTTTTGTTTTCGGCTTGAGCGTGATTATCTAAGGCGGTGATGGGGTGTTCGCCCGCCCGCTTCGGGCGCGCTTGGAAAGACCCCTCTCAACAGGAGGCTTGAGCGCCATGGCAGGTTCAACAGAGCGGGCCGTTCTCGCAGGAGGATGTTTCTGGGGCGTGCAGGATCTCGTTCGCCGCTATCCAGGAGTCATCTCGACACGGGTCGGCTACACCGGCGGCGAGGTTCCCAATGCGACCTATCGCAACCACGGCAATCACGCCGAGGCGATCGAAATCACCTTCGATCCCACGCAGATCAGCTACCGCACGCTGCTCGAGTTCTTCTTTCAAATCCATGATCCGACGACCCGAAACCGTCAGGGTAACGACGTCGGCGCGAGCTACCGTTCGGCGATTTTTTTCACCAATGACGAGCAAAAGCGCGTGGCGATCGACACCATCGCCGATGTCGAGGCGTCCGGCCTATGGCCGGGCAAGGTGGTGACCGAAGTCGTGCCCGCCGGTCCATTCTGGCAGGCGGAGCCCGAGCATCAGGATTACCTCGAGCGCTACCCGAACGGCTACACTTGCCACTATGTCCGGCCGAACTGGGTCATGCCGAAGCGGGCCGCCGCCGCGGCGGAATAAACCAGGCGTTATCCAGCAGAAATGCAGAGAGCCCCGGCCTGGTCGCCGAGGCTCTCAGTCCGCCACGCCAATCGCGCCTGCCGGATTCAAGATGCAAAACAAGTCTGAAGCGTATTTCTATTGCGCCCCTCGATTGTCGAAGCCGAAGTGGCTGATTGGCCAGGGCCGGCCTGCAGGAGAAATGACGCCCTCCTGGTCGCGAGCGCTCGGGCGTTGATCGGCGAAATGGATCTGGTGACTTTCGAACCGAATTCACGTATTCGTGAACGGCCGAAGGGGCACGTTCATGGAACGCAAGCTCGCCGCCATCCTCGCCGCGGACGTCGCTGGTTACAGCCGCCTGATGGAATTGGACGAGGCGGGAACCTTCGAGCGGCTCAGGACGCGCCGGACTGAGCTTGTCGAGCCGGCGATCGCGGCGCATCGCGGCTCAATCTTCAAGCTGATGGGCGACGGCCTTCTCGCCGAGTTTGGCAGCGTAGTCGACGCGGTCGAATGCGCCGTCGAGATCCAGCGCGGCATGGCGGAGCGGAACGCTGGCCTGCCCGAGGATCACCGTATCGATGTCCGCATTGGCGTCAATCTCGGCGAGGTGATTGTCGAGGGGACGGACCGGCATGGCGAGGGCGTCAACATCGCCGCACGCCTCGAGCAGCTCGCTGAGCCTGGGGCCATTTGCGTTTCCGGCAAGGTGGCGAACGAGGTTGAGAAAAAATTGGCGTTCGGCTTCGAATCGATGGGCGCACAAAAGGTCAAGAACATCGTCGAGCCGATCCCGGTCTATCGGGTGAAGCTTGACGGCGTCAGCGCGCCGCCGCGTCGCAAGGCCGCGAATTCTCGCCTGCCGGCTTGGCCGAGGCTGGGAGCCGCGGCGATGGTTCTCCTCGCCGGCCTCGCGGCCGTCGGTTGGTATGGCTTTGTTCGGGCGCCGATCAAGCCGGTCGCCGCGAGCCATTTTCCGGCCATCGCCGTCTTGCCGTTCGACGATTTGAGCCCCGATAAAAGTCTCGGCTATTTGGGCGACGGAGTGAGCGAGGACATCATCGCCATGCTGTCACGCTTTACCGATAGCTCGGTGACGGCGCGCAACTCGTCGTTCGTCTACAAAGGCAAACCGGTCGACATTCGCCAAGTCGGCCACGATCTCGACGTCGACTATGTGCTCGAAGGCAGCGTCCGGAAAGAGGCCGATCAGACCCGCGTCACGGCGCAACTCGTCAACGCCAAGACCGGCGAGCATGTCTGGGCGGAACACTACGATAAGGCGGGAAACGACCTATCGGCGCTGCAGGACGAGGCGACCGAAAAGATCGTCCGCGCGATAACCGGGGACCTTGGCGTTATCAAAAAGGCCGAGTATCACGACGCCTGGGCCAAGGATACGGCGAGCCTTAGCGAATACGATTACTATCTTCGCACCCACGATCTTATCAACACCGCCTCTTCGAAAGAAGCGACCGACCGCGCCGCGCGGACCGCTGAAGAGGGGCTGGCGAAATATCCCGATTCGAATCTTATCAAGATGCAGCTCGCGTGGGCGCACTTCACCGCGGCCTGGAACGCTTATAGCGACGATATTCCGGCCGATTTGCGCAAGACTGGAGAGCTGACCAGGTCGGTCCTCGCACACGACAACCTGTCGCCTCAGGTGAAGAAGCTCGCGCATTGGCTTTTTGCCTGGGCGCTCGCCTCGGAAGGCGACTTCCCCCGGGCGCTCCGTGAGGCGGACACCGCGGTCGCGTTCAGCCCTTATGACGGCATAATGCACGCCCATTTGTCGCAGCTGTTAATGACAGCCGGAGAAGCGCAAAAAGGAATGGAGTGGAACGAGTTGGCGCACCCCCAGGACCCGGGCGGTCTGAGCTTTCAGAACTACAATAGGGGCTTGGGCCTCCGCTTGCTGGGGAAATACGAGGATTCGATCGCCGCCTTCAGGCAGGCAGGTTACCCGGACGCGGACATTCCCCTCCATATTGCAATCGCTCTCGTCCGCCTGGGTCGCATTGATGAGGCCAAAGCGGAGGTAAAAGTCGCGCTGAAGAACAATCCGAAATGGACCGGAGCCAACTTCCGCGCAACCTTTTTCTACAGCGATCCTTCGATCCCAGACCGCGACGTCGCCGATCTGGCGAAGGCCGGCTTGCCGGAGAAGTGACGCGCTTGATCATCAGCGCTCGGGGCGTTCGATCACAACGGCGCCGAGATCGGACCGGCCTTCCTCCGTTGCTCCCGGCGACGGCGATTTTAGAGGGCATGTCCGCTGGGCAGGCAAATCGAGTTTTTGACATGCGCGCTGAGCTATGCGGCCAGCATGGCCAAATAGAGCCAGCGCGGCGACCCAGGATGGAGGGCTTGCGGCAAACGACCCTGGGCCACCGCATCTCCCCCGGGCTACCGCCCGGGGTCCTGGCGACGACAAGGTCGTCTAACGGCAGGCGCCCGCTCGGGCTCCCCGAGAGGACGCCCGACTAGTGCTAGTAGGGATGGTAGTGGTGGTGATAATAAGCGTAGTGGTGGTGGTAATAATGATGATTGCTCATCGAGTTGCCGATCGCCGCGCCGCCTACGCCGCCGACCACCGCGCCGACCGGGCCGCCGATAACCGCTCCGCCGACCGCGCCAGCAACTCCCCCCGTCACCGCTCCGCTCTCAGTCGCTAGCGCTGCTGACGAAGACGCGCAGATCAGTGTGGCGGTCGCGGCCGCAAGCATCCATCGAGACATAGAAACCTCCTCGGAATTTGTCGGCGTTGCCGATGTTGTCGGCGCGCCCGTTCTCACCCCTGATGAACCGCCTCAGACGCCGAAAGGTTCCCGTCGCGTCGTCCATATAGCATAATATTTTGGTCTTAAAGGGGCTGCGGCCGGGCGACCATATGCATTTGGCTTATCCTTTGGGCGGCCGCCGGGCCGGCGATCTTTCGGGAGGCGGCCGAAAGAAACGGCTCTCACGACAATGTCTTGCAGAAAATCAGAAGCTCGGGTACGCTTGCCCATGACCAAATCTGCGCTTCCGCATCGCTCGACCGCGCGTTCCCGTTCCAGCGCCGCTCAACGCCAGGGGAAGAAGCGCGGTGAAAAATTTCCCACGCTAAAATCCGCGTAACCCATTGAAAAGGCTCGATTCGGACGAGAGAATCCAAGGAAATCCAAGGAAATCCAACCCTCGCGGAAAGGGCATTTGCGGCGAAACGGGCCCGCGCCAAGAAAATCCAAACGGATCGGCCTCACGGGGTCGCCGACTGACAATATAACTATGTATAATATACTGCCTGTGCACGAATCTCCGAGTTGCAGAAAAATGAACCTAAGCCTCTGAAATCAAACGAGCGCGCGCAGAATTGGACTTTTTGCCGGGAAAAATCCCGCGGCGCTCAGTGCGCCTTCAAGAGTTCGCCGCGCCGCTCGGGGCTGAAACGGATGATGACGACGATTGCGACCGCGACCACACCCGCCACCAGCGCCAGCGCGAAGGAGTAATTGCCGCCGTTCGCCTGAGCGATCTGCGCCTGAAACGGACCGTTATAGGAGGCGAGGAAATTGCCGGCCTGATAGACGAAGGCGGGGATTGTCGCCCGCGCCGCGCCTGGAGACAATTCGTTGAGATGAGCCGGGATCACGCCCCAGGCCCCTTGCACCGCGACCTGCATGATGAACGCGCCGATTGCGAGCAGGATCGGGGTCGAGGCGTACGCCCATAAGGGAAGCGCCGGCAGCGCGATCAGCGCGGCTATCGTGATCGCGTTGACGCGGCCGATCTTCTCAGACAGATGGCCAAATGTGAGGCCGCCCGCGATGGCGCCGAGATTGGCGACGATGACAATCCAGCTCACCGTTCCTGGATCGAAATTGTGCTGTTTTTGCAGGAAGGTCGGATAGAGGTCCTGCGTGCCGTGGCTGAACAGGTTGAAGCACATCATCAGCACGACCATGTAGAGCGCCAATCCCCGATGCTCCGTAATCGTCGCCCACAGGTGCGGCTTCGCATGCGCCTTCGACGCTTCGAACGCCGGCGATTCGGGAACTCCGCTGCGGATGAACAGCACCACGAAGGCGGGCAGGACGCTGAGCAGGAACATCGCTCGCCACCCGACCGTGTAGTCGCCGAACGTTCGGCCGAAGAGCAGGCCATAGGCGATCGCGGCAAGCAGGAAGCCGGTCGGGTAGCCGCATTGCAAAATCCCGGACACCAGCCCGCGCGCCTGCGGCGGAATGGATTCCATCGCCAGCGAACTGCCGAGACCCCATTCGCCGCCCATGGCGACGCCGAACAGCGCGCGCAAGATCAGAAAGACCGTGAGGTTCGGGGAGAAAGCAGCGAGCGCGCCGAGGATCGAATAGCAGAGGATATCCAGCATCAGCGCCGGCTTGCGCCCCCACCGGTCGCCAAGCCGGCCGAAGATGAACGCGCCGACGAAGCGCATCGCCAGCGTCAGGAACAGGGCGTAGGCCACCGCCGGCACACTCGACGCCGAACTCCTTGGCGATGTCCTTGAGCAAAAAGGTCAAGAGGAAGAAGTCGAAGGCGTCGAGCATCCAGCCGAGAAAGGCGGCGAGGACGGTCTTCTTCTGCTCCCCCGTGAGGTTCATCGTCGGCCCTCCCGCAGCTTCTGCGCTCGTTCGCCTGATTGTCATTCGACGGATTCGATGCATAGGCGCGAGGCGGCGTCGGCACAAGCTGAACGGTGGGTTTCGGCGTGCGAGGCCGTCGCGACAGCTGTGGCGGATCAGTGGATTAGGGACCGCAGGGCTGACTGGCGGATCGGCGTGGTCACTCCGCAGCCGTACTGCCTTTGGCCGAAAGCGAAGGCCGCGATGGCGCGAGCGGATGGATGAATTGACCGGCGAGCGAGTTGGGCATCGGCTCGTCGATTCCATAGCGCTCAGGCCATGCTTCGGGCAAGTGGTGGGTGCCGAAAACACGGTCGAGCCAGGGAAACATGGACGCGTAGTTGCAGTCGCGCCGCTTGCCGTCGTTGGTGTGGTGCCAGTGGTGAAAGGCAGGCGTTGTCAGAAGCCATTCGAACGGCCCCAGGCGCCAGCGGACGTTGGAATGGATGAAATATCCCCACATCGATCCGGAGAAGAGAATGATGGCCGCGATCAGGCCATCGCTGAAGCGGACCGGGTTCGCGAGCCCCAGAGCGAAGATCGGCGTCAGCATGATCATCCGCGACCACACCAGGTCGACCGGATGCATGCGCGTGTTAACCAGGAAATCGAGCTGCTCGGCGCTGTGATGCACGGCGTGAAACCGCCAGAGGAACGGAATCTGGTGACTCAAGCGATGGGCCCAGTAATAGGCGGTCTCGCCCACCATCATCGTGGCGCAGGCCTTGAGCCAAATCGGCCAGGCGGCAATCGCCCCGAGGACGCCGCCCGGGATGAAGTGATGGATCGCAAGCACAGCCAACGAAATCGGCGGGCCGAGCACGAGGCCAGGCAGGAGTCCGTTGAGAAAGTAGTAGCCAAGGTCGACGGCGATCTCCTTACGGAAGATCTTCTGGCTATGCAGCGCGAAGATCCGCTCGATCGGCACGAAGATCGCCGCGAAGATCGCGAGCCACATGCTGAGCCGCGCCGCGGCGTAGAGCAGCACGTAGAGGTCTCGATACGTTTCTGCGGCCATGGTGACGGCTGTTCGACCGTGCGGTTGGTCCGCGCGAGACGATAATTGGGACGCAGCATAAGCAACCATGCCGCTCGCAAGCGGGCGGCATGGCTTTTTTGCCTCTCAGGGTTACGCCGAGGTGTTCACGCGAGCGAAATCGCAGACCGGCGCCGGCTCCGCAAACCCGCGTAGCCGAGGCCGGCGAAGCCAATGAGCATCATCGCCCAGGTCGAGGGCTCGGGCGCCGAGGAACTCAGCGACACGCTGTCGAGCAGCGAGAACGGGGGTGCGCCGCTGGCGCCTGGATCGTTGGGTAGACAGGTCATGAAGTCGGCGCTGCAACCTCCCTGCCCATTGTTGACGAATGACAGAAGGCCCGGGTTCGAGCCCAGGCCCTCGTAGGTGAATGTCACCTTCTCGCTCAGCCAGCCGGAAAACTGGTGGCTCAGGAGGTCAATCTTCGTCGTCGTGGCGATGGTCTGGCCTCCGAGCATCACAACCCATTGATCCGTGCTGTTGCCAGTGTAGCCTAACTGCTGCGCGGCCGCGTAGTCGAAGGTGAGAGTGTATGTATCGCCCACTGTCAGGCCGCTGATGTTCTGGGTAAGCTCCGATGGCTGGAAGGTCGAATCGACCCCGTAGAAGAAGCCTCCCTCGCCACTATTGTTGTCGACCGAATGGGTGCCGGCCCAGAGAGGCAGCGTCGGGGAGCCGCTCCGGATTTCGCGAACTGCGAAGTCGGACCTAAGGTGGAGTCCGTGTTCGTGAAGCTGTGGCCGTTGTCAAAGATGAACGCGTAACCGTTAGTGCCGGTGGTCCCAATTACCGTCCAGTCGTCCGCCGTGGTTCCGGGGTGGCTGGCGTTCTGGCCCCCGCTTGTGAGCGGGGTCGTTTGATTGAACTGACCCGCTCCAAAGTTGTCTTCAAAGCTGCCGTTCGTGACGAGTTCGCCTGCCAACGCAGGCATGGACACAACGGCCGCAATCGCCGCCAGCACACAAACCTATTCTGTGATTTACCATAAGAATCCCTCCTTTAGAAACGCGCCAAACAGAGCGCATCGCAGCGTGGCCCAACCAGCCGCACCCAAAGGTCGGTCACAATCTGTAGGTTGTCGTCCGGTTAGTGGAACGTCAAGACTTTTCTACACTTGGCGTAGGGGCTTAGAATTAAGGTTAACCGATCAGGTTTCCGAACGAGTTTAACCGCGCGACCAATTCCCGACTTCCAAAGCATCGCCGGCGACGCGATCTGCCGGCTCGAACCGAACCGACGGGCTTCGCCAACGAAGTGTAGGCCGTGGCGGCCAATCAAGTGGGAGTTCGGCGCTCGCGGCGAAGGCTCTACAGACCTCGTCTCGCCACAGAAGACCCACTTTGGCCGGAGGCCAACAATTCAAACTGAGATGCTTACATGAAAAGGACATTGCACCAGCATAATCAATAGGATACCTTCAGAAGGGCTTCAACGAGCGATGCCTTCAAACTGGGTGGCCCATTGGCCGCCTCGACAGGCGTCTCTCCGCGCTCTAAGAGCGCGGTTTGGGGCGAAAAGCCCAGGGGAAGCGGGCGGTTCGAGGATGATCATCGCCATCGACGGGCCCGCAGCCTCGGGCAAAGGCACCATCGCACGCCGAATCGCTGCGCACTACCGGCTGCCGCATCTTGACACGGGCCTCCTCTACCGCGCGACCGCGGCGGCCTTGATCGCCGAGGATCGCGATCTCCACGACGAAGCCGCAGCCGTCGCCGCTACCCGCGGGCTGGGCCTCACCGATTTCAAAGATGCAACCCTGCGCACACGCCAGATGGGCGAGGCGGCGTCCGTGATCGCCGCGATGCCTGGCGTCCGAGCTGCGCTGATCGAGGCGCAGCGCGCCTTTGCCGCGCGGCCGGGCGGCGCGGTCCTTGACGGGCGGGATATTGGCACGGTCATTTGCCATGACGCCGAAGTGAAAATCTTCGTCACCGCCAGCGCGTCGGCGCGGGCGCAGCGGCGTGCGCTTGAATTGATCCAGCGCGGCGACAGAGCGGACTACCAGGCGATACTCGCCGACATCATCCGCCGCGACGCCCGGGATTCCAGCCGGGCCGCGGCGCCGCTGCGCCCAGCTGACGGCGCCGTGCTGTTGGACACGACCCATCTCGGAATTGACGCCGCTTCCGCCGAAGCGCTGCGGATCGTCGAGGCGACGCGGATCAGGGCTTAGCCAGGATCCGCCGCCTGCCGTCCTTTAAACGGGCGCCGCTGATCAGGCGGCGGCGCCCTGGGCGAGACGGCTTTGCGTCGCGCGCAGCCTCTCGATGGCGCCCTCGATCTCGGTGCGTTGCCGCTCCAGGTGGCTGATCTGGGTCACGATCTGCTGTGGATTCAGCTGATCTTCGAGATCCGTCGTTTCGGTCGCGCCTTTGCCGCCGATCAGGTCCTGGATTTCGGTCAGGGTGAAGCCGAGCTTCTTGCCCTTCAGGATCATTTCCATCCGAATGCGGTCGGTCGCACGATAGTAGCGGGCGTTGCCCTCTCGCCGAGGCTTGATGAGCCCACGATCCTCATAGAATCGTAAAGTTCGAAGGCTGACGCCGAATAAGCGCGACATCTGGCTGATCGTCATCTCGGGCTGCGCCGAATCGAGCGCAGTGCGGCCTTCTGCCTCAAGCAACGCGTTCGAAGCCCCTGCGGAAGCGTGCGCTAAAGACGATATCCTGTTCATGGCCTCTCCTTTCGTCGGCGCCGTTGCGTTCGCGCCTGGTGACTCGCGCACCCCTTGCGCGAGTCGAATCACTATGCCCTAACGGAGCAAAAATGCAACTATTAGTTGCCACAACTTATACCGCAACCCAAGGGAGGCTGGCGGCGCGGCCGACGAGGAAGCGCCCTTAACCGTTTCTTCACCATGACCCCCGACAGAATTACGGCGTCACGTCGCCGTCGTTCATCTGGCGATTCGCGGCCCCGAGCGATGGTCGAGGACATGAATAGAGCCATGGCGTGGAATATCGCGGGTGTGGGCCGACAGACCCGCGCCGCCGCCGCGGAGGCCGCCCACCGCGCCGGCATGCGCCTGGACGATTGGCTTGACGCAGCGATCGCCGACTACGCGGGACTGGAGCCGCGCGCTCACAATGGAGCGGAAGACGATCCGCTTGCAGGGCTTGGTGCGGCTAGGGGACGCCTGGAGAGGATCGCGCGACGAAACGCGCTGGCGCAGGCCGCCAGCGTGTCCGGAATTCCGGACTCCTTTGAGTACGCGATCGAACGCTTTGAAAAGAGGCTTTCGCGCTCCGAGGCCCAGGCCGCTCGCGCCTTTGAAACTGTCGCCCAAATTCTAGAGCGGGAAAACGCGGCGCGGGACAGTGACCGCCGGGCGCTGATCGACGCAGTGCGACGGCTCGAATCGATCCGGGCAAATTTGACCGACGCCGCTCAGACCGGCGAGACGCACGGCGACCGCTTGGCTCCACCGCCCTCAGTGGATGCGGCGGCGCCCTTTGATCTGAAGGCCGCAGTGTCGCAAATCGCCATGCGCCGCCACGAGCTGGAGCCCCGCGGCCTTGGCGGCAGAACTGCTCCTACGCCGCCGGGCGCCCGAACCGCCGCCGCCGCGGATCTGTCCGCGCCCTCCCTCGCTCAGCGCAATCAGAGCCGATTGGACGCCAGTCAGAACGGCGCTGAAGACAGCCCGGATGCGGTCCCCCGCGCCGCGCCGCGACCGTCACAATTGTTGCTCGACGACCAGGCCGCCTAACCTCGACCGTATACGCCATGAGCCAGGCGATCCGAGCAGCTCGGTCGTCGACTTCAGCGCCATGCGCGCTGAAATCGAAGCCATGAGGCGGAGTCTCGGCGATCTGGCGCCCCGGAACGCAGTCGTCGCGCTCGAGGGCGCCATCCGCGATCTCGTGCAGCGGGTCGAGATGTTGCGTCAAAGCGGCCACGGCGAATCGATGCTCGCTCCGCTCGAGGCGATGGCCGCCGAATTCCGCGCGGCGTTAAAAGCGCATGACCCTCAGGCGGCGGCTGCCGGGCTCGAACGCGAGATCCGCACGATCGGCGGCAAGATCGACAGCCTCGCGGCCACGGCGATAAATCCCGAGACGTTTGAACGCATCCGCCGGCAGACGGAAGAAGTGCGCAATCTCCTCGCTTCGGCCGCGTTGCGCACGCCGCCGCTTGAGCGGTTGGAGCGACAGATCGGCGAACTGGCTGACCGGGTTGAGCGGCTCGGCGCCAGTCCCGCTCCACACTTTGAGTCCGCTGAAATGGCCGCGCTTCTCGCGGAAGCCTGTCGACAGATTGAACGCTCCACCCCCCCCGAGGCGCTTGTCTCGATCGAGCGGCGTCTGGAGCAGATCGCAACGCGGCTCGATCACGAAATTGCTCGCCCGAACCCTCCCGCCGCGATCGATCCGGGCCCGTTCGACGACTTGGCGCGGCGCGTTGACAGCATCCGCGAGTCTTTCGAGGCAGCTCCGCCCGCGACGATCGACACGGGGCCCATCGAAAAACTCTTGTGCGATTTCGACGCCAAGTTCGCCGCGGGCCGCACGGACGCCGATGCTCAAAGCTTCCAATCGATATTCGTCGAAATCAGGGACAAGCTCGACCGCCTCGCGGAGGGCGGCGCGCGGCAGCTGGACCCAATTCTCCATCAGTTTGGCGCGCGACTGGAAGCGGTCGCGTCTTTGGCTGCGCCCATCGACCGTCAGGTCCTTGAACAGGTCGCCGATGAGGTCGCTCGCCGATTTCACGATGTGAGCGGCCGCCAAGTCGATCTGGAGGCCGTCGCCCAGCAGATCGGCACGATCTACGACCGCATCGACGTGCTGGCGACAAAGGCCACAAGGACAGACGATCCAGGACCGGTCATGCGTGAGCTGCTCGAAAGGCTGCGCGAGGCCGACCGGGCCAATGGCTCCCCTGCAGCCGAGAGTTCGGCTGCGATCAATGCAACGCTTGGCGCACATTTGGCCGAGCTTAGAGCCCAACAGGCGGTCGCTGACCAGCGCGCCCAATCGCGTCTTGGGGATCTGCAAAGCATTCTAGAAACTCTGACTGCGCGTCTCGCGAACATCGAAAGCGAACTTGCCGCCGACGATGTCGACGAGGAACTACGACCGCCAGGCAGGCCGGCTAGCTCCGCCCCGTCTGCGGGCTCAGCATTGCCGGGCGTCGAAGCCTTGGGCCCCGAAGTCACGCCGCAACGCCCGGCCCAACCCAGAGCGGCGACGACCGCCGAAGATTCGTCGTTTCAACCCGCCAACGGCGAAGACTTCCTGATCGAGCCTGGTGCGGGGGAGCCGCGGCGCGCCCGCGAAGCCCGCGAACTCGCACAGATGATCGGGCCTAAGACCAATCCCGCGGTGACCGTCCACATCGCCGCCGCGCGCCGGGCCGCGCAGGCGGCGCTGGCGGAAACTAGCGCCGAACCCAACAGCGCCAACGTCAAGATCTTGACCGGTCCCGAGCGGGCGCCGTTCGCGGCGCGGGGCGTCCAAACTGCAAAGGCGCTCTACGCCAGTCACAGACGCACCGTATTGCTCGGCGTCGCGATCGCGATCGCGGCGACGCTCGCCGCGCGAACGGTCGGCGTGCGAGCCCCATTTCTGCAACATTCCGAATTGGGTGGACAAGCAACCCCCGAGGTCGACGCGAAGGGCAAGCCGGCGGGCGCCGCCGGCCCGGCTAAGTCGGAAGGCGGAGCGATTGACGTAGCCCCAACCGCCTCGATTGCCCAGCCGCCCGTTAAGCCGGACGCGCCTGTTCTTGCGCCGCAGAGCGGGCCTGCCGTAGGCGAACTGCTTGCGGCGATCCCGCCCGGGATTTCCCCACCCTTGCGCGACGCTATCGCAGTGGGCCTCCCCAATGCGCAATACGAACTCGCGATGCGCTTGTTCGAAGGCCGGGGAGCGCCGAAGGATCAACTGGCGGCGGCGCGATGGTTCGAACGAGCCGCCTCGCGCGGTCTTGCTCCGGCGCAGTATCGGCTCGGCTCGATGTACGAGAAGGGAATTGGCGTGGCGCTCGATCCAGCCATTGCAAAGCGCTGGTACCTAAAAGCGGCGCAGGCGGGCAACGCGCGCGCCGCGCACAATCTCGCGGCCATGAGCGCCGATTCCGGCGGAGGCGAGCCGAACTACCCCGAAGCGGCGAAATGGTTCCGAAAGGCGGCGGAGCTCGGCGTCCGCGACAGCCAGTACAATCTCGCGATCCTCTATGCGCGCGGGCTCGGCGTCGAAAAAGACCTCGGCCAGTCGTGGGTGTGGTTTTCGCTTGCCGCTCAACAGGGCGACGCGGACGCCGCCGCGAGGCGCGACGAAATTGCCCACGAGATGGACCCGGCGGCCCTCGTCGCTGCGGCGGAGGCGCTGGCGAAATTCAAGGCTCTCAAGCCCGATCCGGCGGCAAACGACGTTGTCGCGCCTGCGGGATGGGACGCCAAGCCGGGCTGGTCCCCGCTAGGTCTGTCGCCCCCGCCGGCCGACGCGACGCACTCGCAACCGCCTCTTTGATCAGGACTTCCTGCGGCGTGATGATCCATCGATCGTCGTGCCGCTTTCCCGTCAGAAAGCTCTTGCCTTGCAGGAAGGACGACCTGAATCCCCCGCTCGTCGGAGCCGACCTCGCCTTCGCCTGCGCCTTCTCGGCCTCACCGACCTGCACGCCAATCTCTATCCGTACGACTATTACCGTGATCGCCCGGACAACTCTGTCGGCCTCGCCCGCGCCGCGTCTCTAGTCCGGCAGGCCCGCAGGGAGGCTCCCAACTGCCTGCTGTTCGACAACGGCGACATTCTTCAGGGCACGCCGCTTGGCGACTTCGCGGCTGAAGCGACGCTTGCCGACCCAAGCGCGATCCACCCCGTCATCGCCGCCATGAACGCGCTTGACTATGCGGTCGCGGCGCTGGGGAACCACGATTTCAACTACGGCCTCGAGGCGCTCGAGCGCGCTTATGCGCAAGCGCGCTTTCCCGTCGTCTGCTGCAACGTCTGCAAAAGCGATGGCTCGCCCTGGTTTCCGCCTTCGGTCATGATCGAGCGCCCGTTCATCGACACGTCCGGAACGCCGCGGCGGCTCAAAGTCGGTGTGATCGGCGTTGCGCCGCCGCAAATCGCCCAATGGGACGAGGCCCATGTCCGCGGGCGACTGACCACTGTCGACATTGTCGAAGCCGTGCGCCGAGAGCTTGGCAAACTCAGAGGCTGGGTGGATCTGGTCGTCGTGCTCTGCCACTCCGGGATTTCGCGCCTCGCCTCGACCCTTGGGGAGGAGAACGCGGGGCTCGACCTCGCCAAGCTCGACGGCGTCGACGCGCTGTTCCTCGGCCATCAGCACCTGCTGCTGCCCGGCGATGATTTTGTCGGTTTTCAAGGCGTCGACACAAAGCGCGGAACGGTCCATGGCAAACCCGCTGTCATGGCTGGCTTCTGGGGCAGCCATCTCGGAATCATTGATCTTAGGCTCGAGATGAGCACAGGCTGGCGGATCGCTGAGGCGCGGGTTGAGGTCCGGCCGATCGCGCGACGGGACGCAAACGGGTGCGCGATCGCGCTCACCGAGTCGGACGCGTCCGTGCTCGAAGCGGCGAAGACCGCACATGACGCCACGCTGCGCCACATCCGCACGCCGATCGGCAGACTCGGGACACGGCTGCAGACCTATTTTGCCCTGATCGGCGACAGCCCGACGGTCAACCTCGTCAACGCGGCTCAGCGCGCTTATGCCGCGCCCCTCGCGGCGGCGGGCGTCGACCTGGCCTCGCTGCCCATGCTCTCGGCCGCGGCGCCATACAAATGCGGCGGCCGCAACGGACCCTATTCTTACACCGATATCGCCGCGGGACCGCTCGCGATCAAAGACGTGGCCGACATCTACCCGTACCCCAACAGTCTGAGGGTGGTCAGGGTTGACGGCGCGACGCTGCGGGAATGGGTCGAACGCTCGGCGTCCATTTTCCGCCGCATCGATCCCAGCCAGCCTGGTGAGCAGCCGCTCCTCGGTCCCGCTTTCGCGGCTTACAATTTCGATGTGATCGATGGCGTCGACTACGCGATCGACGTAACTCAGCCCGCGCGCTACGACGGCTCGGGCGCGCTGGTCGCGCCGCAGGCGCGCCGCGTTCGCGACCTTACCTTCAACGGCGCTTCGGTCGAACCGCAACAGCTGTTTCTCGTCGTCACCAACAACTATCGCGCCAGCGGCGGCGGTGGCTTCCCCGGCTGCGACGGAACCAGTGTTGTGATCGAGGCCACCGACGCGAACCGCGACGTACTGCTCAAGTATGTCGAAAGCAAAACCGAAATCGCGCCAAAGTCGAATGGCGTGTGGCGCTTTGCGCCTTGGCCAAGCGCCGTGGTCGCGACCTATCTGACATCGCCCGCGGCGTCGGACCTCCTGGCGCCGCCCGGCCTGAAACTAACCCCAATGGGCCTCGCGCCCGGCGGCTTCTTGAAGCTGCGCGTCGAGACCGCCTGAAGGGCGGCGAAATCAAGCAGCCCGTGCGGAAACTCCGCGACTTGGGGCATTGGGCGGCGCGGGGAGCGAGCCGCGTGGGAATTTGCGCGCTTCTGGCTTTGTCGGTTGCCGGATGCGGCCTGAGGGGCGTCCGAAGCCCCCATATCGGCGCAGATAAGGCCCCATCGCCTCGCGTCAGGCTGCGACGGCGGCGGTCATCGCCCCGACGCCGAGGATGTTGAGGGCGCGGCGCAAATTGTAGGCGAGCGCCGTCAGGCTGAACTCGGCGCGCCCGTTGGCGAGGCCGCGCATCAGGAAGGCGCCCTGATGCCATCCACTGCTTGATGCTGCCGAAGGGATGCTCGACGACCTCGCGGCGACGGTCGAGAATCTCCGGTCTCTTCTTCAGGCGCTCGGCCATGCGATCGAGCCCGGCCTCGTTTTCGAGGTGGGAAACGGAGCGCGCCCCGTTCGTGCATCGGGCGCGGATCGGGCAGTCACGACAGGCTCCTCGATTGCCGTAATCGACTTTGGCGAGATCGCGCAGCCGGCCGTGGCGGATCGGCGTCAGCACCTTCCCGGCCGGGCAGACATAAGCGTCGCGTTCCGCGTCGTTAGCGAAACGCGTCCTTGCGGAAGAAGCCCTCGCGCGCCGAGGAGCCCGCGTTGCGGTCCGGGAACGTGCGGGATGCAGCCGGCCTTCTCGCAGGCCTCGATGTCCTCGGCCTTGAAGCAGCCGCGGTCGGCGACGACGTCGATCGTCTCGACGTCGAGAAATCTCGCGGGCCGGTTCTGCGGTCTGCGCCAGAAGCCCCATGTCGACGACCGGGTTGGTCCCCGCCGGCTCGACGATCAGCTTGGGCTTCGCGTCGACGGCGACCTGGATGTTATAGCCGACGCCGCCCTTGGTATGCCCAGCCATGGCGCGGCTGTCGGGATCGGTCAATCTGGTCCTCGCCGGTTCGTTCGAGCTGGGCCAGCATCGCTTGATAACGGCCGCGCTTCTCGCCGAGCGCCGCGATCTTCGGCCAGGCTCTTGGTGCGCGCCCCGCCCCTTGTCGCCCCGTCTTCGACGTCGCTGTGGTCGAGCCGTTCGAGGTCTTCGTTCAACCGCCCGTCGGCGGCGCGGATCAACGCTTGCAACGAAGAGCGGGTGAAGTTGCGGTCTTTGTTGTTGACCGCCTTGATGCGGGTTCCATCGACCGCCAGCAGCTCGCGACCGTAGAGGTCGAGCCGCCGGCACAACAGCACAAACTGGCGGAAGACGCCGCGAAACGCCGCGCGAGCGTCGCGCCGAAAGTCCGCGACCGTCTTGCAGTCGGGCTTCAAGCCGCCAAGCAACCCGATGACCTCGACGTTGCAGCGACACTCGCGCTCGAGCCGTCGGCTCGAGCGGACCCGGTTGAGGTAGCCGTAAATGTAGAGCTTCAGCAGGTCGCCGGGCGCATAGCCCGGCCGCCCCGTCGCCTCGCCTCGACCCGCGCGAACCCGGCGCCCGCAAGATCGAGCCCGTCAACGAAGGCGTCGATGAACCGGACCGGATTCGAGGCCGTCCACGTAATCGTCGACCACCCCCCGGCGACAACAGAAGCTCACCCCTTTCGAATCCGGCGATGCGGAGTTCCTGCGCAATTCCAATGTCGCCAAGGAATCCGCTCCCGCCGAGTTCCCGCACAGGCTGCTACTGTTGCGCACCTTCGCCTGGCTCGTGTTGTTGCAACGGCATGGACTGATCAACTGTACACTCCTGGCGCTCGGCATCACAGACGCGCCGCTGGAGCTGGTGAACAACCTCACTGGGACGGTGATCGGCATGACCCGACGCCTTACGTCTCGAAGAGCCTCTATATGACCGACTTTCAAAGCCCGGAGGAAGGATTTCGCGCCGCCGACGCAGGGCTAGCCATGAATCCCAATTCCGCCAGCCTCCTTTCATCGCGGCGTTGCCGAATTGGGGTAACGGACATTTCGAGAATGGGAAGTCCAGGCGCCTCCATCTGTAACTGGGTGACTGGCTACGTCTGCTGATTGACAGTAACTTTGATAGCACAGCTGAATATTGTACTCCTCCGCTCCGCCGGTGTACCTATAATCAAGCGTCGCATGTAAATGCGGTGTGCCGGAGCCAAGGGGGCTGTGATGGCGCTGACAGTGAAGCTGTCAGATCGCCCTCCAGCAACGGTCTCGCAGCAAGATCAGTTCGCTGGAGCGAGGACTGCGATACGGACGATCTGGTAGCGGTGACCGACCCAGGATTCAGAGTTGGCAAGCAGGACAAGCCAGGGTTTTTGCCCGTGCCGCCGGGCAACCCTTTTGACAAAATCGGTCCCGAACGTCTGCCTAGCGATGACGCTAAAGCTGTCGACCCCTCGGCGCCAGCGGCTGATCTCATCGTCGATCTTGTCCAAGGCATCGAAAGGCTGACGAAAGACGACGCTCGAGCGCGACTCCTCGAGCTCGAAGAGGTCAGGAGAAGACCTTTTTCGAGATCGGCGGAGTCCTCTCGGCGATTCAGAAGCATGAATGGTTTGAGCCATCTAGTTCACTTGACGAGTAGGTTAAGAAAAGCACGGCCATCAAGCGCAGTGGGGCGCGGGCTTAGATCCAAATTTATGACGCCATCGTCAAATCCGGCGCAACGTGGGCCAAGGTCAGACACCTCGGCTGGACCAAGCCGAACGCCATCACGGGGGTTCTGGACGAAGAGAAAGCCGACGATTGGATCGAGGCGGCATTGAACCACGGCAGGGTTGAAACCAAGAGTTGGTGCAGGAGCATTTGGCTGGGTCGGTTGCGCAGCGCGGGGAGTCGACGCCCGTGCCGATCAAAACCTTGAAGTTCCATCTTCATGATGAGCGCCAAGCGGAAGCGATCGATGCTGCTATCGACTCAGCCAAAAGATTGAAGGGTCTTCCGGACGACTCGAGCGCGCTGGCGCATATCTGCCTGTGTCATATGAGGCTTCAATGGCGGCCGGATGGTTGGGACCGGGCACCCGATGGATTGGCGAGCATTTTCGCCGCCTTTCTCAACAGGCTCGATAAGAATGCCGCGCGTGAAATCATGAAAGCGGTTCACGCAAACCTTACCCATGACCTCTCGACCAGAGTCCTAGATTAAGCCGACCAGCGGTCGAACGGCGGGCGTCGGAATCATCCAGCCGGCTGGACCCGGCCTAAGCCTGTCCCTCTAGGTGGAGGCAGGCTCTCGGCACGTGCCGAGAGCCTGATTTTTTGTTAAGCACTAGCGCGATCTTCTGATGCCGACGCGGCTGGCGTCAACGCCGTGACATTTCCGAACCTGGGTGTCGCAACAGGATAGGCTGCGTCCGCACGTATCGATAGTCGTTCGGAAGCGCCCGTCCCGATGATCACGAAACGCGGCGAGGCGCATGGTCGAGCCGTGCGATCATCCAGCGAAGTGACGAAATGAATAATGAAGGCGACCTGGTCTGCGCATTTCGAGAGGGGGACGCCACTCGAGGCTCGTCCGTCGACCGCCAGTTCTGGCGCCAAAAACGGTTGCGGAGGGCGCGGAGGCATCTAGCTCAAGGGTGCACCGGCGACGAACTTCAGAGCGGCCCGTTGGGCTCCGGCTGATCACGAAGTTGCGGGGTCCGCCGCTTCGTGCGCTCGCCGAACCGCCAAAGCCTGAAATGTCTCGCCGGTCTCGACAAGAGTCGCCGCTATGCTCGTAGCCCGCTCCAAGCGGCGGACAATCACATCGACATAGAGGGGATCGAGTTCGACGCCGCGTCAGACCCGGCCGGTTTTCTCCGCCGCGATGAGAGTTGAACCTGAGCCGAGGTAGGGGTCGATGACGATCTCGCCACGCTCCGTCAGGTCCAGCAGGGCGTCTTCGAGCATCGCTCTCGGCTTGACGGTCGGGTGGTCCTCGAGGCCGCGTCGGGCGTCGGAGCCGAGCGAGGAAGCGCCGGGATAGCTCCAGACGTTCGAGCGCCAGCGTCCCGCGCTTGCCGAGTTCGATGTTGTTGACGTGCGGCGCAGAGCCGTTCTTGAACAAGGGCAGGAGCTCATGCCGCGACCGGTAGAGGCTGCCCATGCCAGCGTTGGTCTTCGTCCAAACAACCAGGTTGAGGGGCCTGAGTTCGAGTTTGACCGCCGCGGAGCGGACGGTCGGGTATCCGCGCCAGTCGATGAATGTGCCAAAGACGCCGCCGTCGCAGAGAGTGGGAACGACGGCCGCTATCCAAGGCTCATTGAAGGCGAGGAATTCGGCGTCGGTCATTTCGCCCGAGGCCATTGCGAACTCGCGATGGCGGCCGCCCGTCACATGCCCGGCGATCGGGACGTTGTAGGGTTCCTCGGTTAACACGACACGGGCACGGCCGTCGCCCTGCATGAGCAATCGTATCGTTTCGGCTCGCTCGCGCTCCCGCAGATGATCCGGTGTGGGCCAAGGTCAAAGACGTCGCCTAGATGCACGACGGCGATTGCGCCCGGCTCTGACGTGAGAGGTCCTTCTTCGATCGCACCGTCAGCCGCGCCGAGAACAATGTGGTCAATCTCGTCAAGCGTGAAGCCGGAGATCTCGATTGGAGCATCGGTCAGAATCAGCTCCCCGAACTCGATTTTGAGCTCATCGAGATTCCCCTATCCCTTCTCGCCGAGGCGATTGACCGCGAGCCGAAGCGTGCGCTCCTCTACTTCCGACAAGTGGTCCATCCGGACGCAAGGAACGCGGCCGAGATTCAGGAGACGCGCAGCTTCGAGACGGCTCCATCGAGAACAAGGTTGTCCTTGCCGATCAGGCCGGGAACACTGATCCCGAGCGCGCTGATCGAGCCCGCCACATCTCTTACGTGAGCAGGATCGCTGTCCCGAACTTTCCGGATCGGCAGGCGTAGCTCGCCCAGCGGGATATCGACAACATCGAGAGCAGGCAATATGCCGCGACCGGGCCGTTGCAGACAGTGCGGCCAACCGCACTTGATCGTCACGACGGCGGCGGCTCTTCACCTTTAGCTGTTCCGCCAGCGGGCGCTGGCCGGCGAACGAATGGCTCAATTCTGGCCATCAGCTATTCCCTTTCCAGAGACTGAATCCTGACTCAAACTTGGAAGGGGTGCGCCACGGCGCTTCGTCTTGACCTGCCCTGAGATTTTCCTCCACGGGGATTAGAGTTCGGCCTTGAAAAAGGGCGGACGGATGAGACGAGCACGGTTCACGGAAGATCAGATCATCGGGGTGCTGAAGGAGCACGAAGCCGGGACGAAGACGGCGGATCTGGCTCGCAAGCACGGCGTCTGGGAAGCGAGGCTGGACAACTGGAAGGCCAAGTACGGCGGCATGGATGTCTGCGAGGCCAAACGGCTGAAGCAGCTCGAGGACGAGAACGCCAAACTGAAGAAGCTTTTGGCCGAGCAGATGTTGGATGCCGCCGCGCTTCGCGAGCTTCTGTCAAAAAAATGGTAGGGCCCGCTGTCAAGCGCGAAGGCGTCGCGCATCTTCGGGCCACGATGGGCCTGTCGGAACGGCGGGCCTGCTCGATCGTCAGCGCTGACCGCAAGATGGTGCGTTACCGCTCATGCCGGCCGCCGGACACGGAGCTTCGGTCGCAATTGCGCGATCTCGCCAACGAGAGGAGGCGTTTCGGATATCGTCGGCTGTTCGTCCTGTTGCGGCAGGAGGGCGAGCCCTCGGGCATCAACCGCATCTACCGGCTTTATCGCGAAGAAGGCCTCACGGTGCGCAGGCGACGGGCTCGGAGGCGCGCCGTGGGGTCGGGGCGCCGATCCTGGTCGAATCCAAGCCGAACGCTCGCTGGTCGGTGGATTTCGTCCATGACCCGCTTGCCTGCGGCCGACGGCTCCGCATCCTGAACATCGTCGATGACGTGACGCGGGAGTGCCTGGCGGCGATCCCTGACACCTCGATCTCAGGCCGGCGCGTGGCGCGGGAACTGACGGCGTTGATCAAACGGCGCGGCAAGCCCGGCATGATCGTCTCGGACAATGGGACCGAGTTCACCTCGAACGCCATGTTCGCCTGGGCGCAGGACAACGGGGTCGTCTGGCATTTCATTGCGCCAGGAAAGCCGATGCAGAATGGCTTCTGCGAGAGTTTCAATGGGCGCATGCGCGACGAGCTTCTCAACGAGAGCCTGTTCCTCGGCCGCGATCATGCCCGGACCAAGATCACGAACTGGGTCGACGATTACAACCCGCGACGGCCGCACTCGGCGCTGGGCTACCTCACGCCGGCAGCCTATGGCGCCAATCTCTCCGCAACACGCGATCGTCTGCGCAACCCCGACCAGCTCCGCCGATCGCATGTTGCTCCACCCATGCCCCACAGCGTAAAACCCGCCGAGGCTCTAATCGCCACTGGATGAAACTTCAGTGGCAGGTCAGTCCGTCGAAAGGCGCTTCCGCGGCGGCGGCCTCGCGCGCCTCAAGTTGCTGAATGGTCTTGAGCAGCAGCGCCTTAGCCTGCGGACCCTTTGTGATCGTGTCTTTGACGAGGGAGGACACAAAGAGTTTGTCGTTCGTGACCTTGACCGGTTTGCCGTTCTTCACGGCGCAGACCGATCGGCCAAGCTCCTCGATCAACATCCGACCTAAATCGGAACAGCCTTTCGGCCGACTGTTCGGATTGCCGGACCGACGGGCTTGAATTGCCTAAGCCGGGGCGGCCTCTTGTTGCCCACTCGGTAGAGCGCTTCCTCATCCGCTTTCTGGCCGCGCGGATCGAACTCGTCATCGTCCTCGTCATAACTAGCCATGGTCTACGTCCAAACCTGCGTTGGCGGCGATGGCCCCGTGCAGCGAAAAATCGCACCAAATCGTCCAGTCCCGTCGGACTTCATCCCTTTCCGTCGGCGCGGCGCGCGTCAGCATTCTGAGGACGCGGCTTCTCAAGACCGCGCAGTTCAGGCTCGGAGGATTTTGTCCGGTGAGAGCGGCCGCCAGAGCCGAGAGGGTGCAAACCCCTTCTGCCTACGACCGCGGACGCCAAAAAGCTCCACGCTCTCGACGCGAAGAATGCGGCTAGGAACTCGCTTTGGCAATGGAGAAGCCGCGAAATTAACTACCCGTTTAGGCAATTTGGCGTAGAATTCGTTTGCGCCCCTTCGTTGATGCCAGTTTGAAGACTCGTTGGCCCCGTCGCGGCTCTCGCGCCTCTCTGCCGTAAGTAGTTGTGCGGTCGATTGCGGGTAGTAAAGCCCTTCGAGTTCTAAGTCATGGGGCGTTTCCACCGTCGAATTTCCGCCCCTGAAGCAAACGATCGAAGCCAATCCGTGCCCGAAGAACCACGCTTAGAATGCTCGCTGATCCCGGCTGGGGTCAGCGAGAACCAGGCCGGCCCGCTCCCTGTTGTTCCGAGCAGGGAGGATCTGCCTAAGTCTCGGAAACAAGGAACATTATTGACAGGATAAATTTGCAAAAAATGCGTATTTGGACGAATCCCCTGTTTTTATCCCTCCAAAGGCCCCGCCGGCTGACTTACGTGGGGGGATTCCCTCGCGCCGGATTTTCTGACTCCATTGGCGCGGGAGGATTCGCGTCATGCCTTCAGCGATCAGATTGCGAGAGGACTATTCCGCGGAGGAGTTGCGCGGGCTGGGCCGCCAGTCGAAGAACGTCAACCAGAGCCGCCGGCTTCTCTCGTTGGCCGCGGTTCTGAGCGGGATGGACCGAGGCGGAGCGGCGAAGATCGGGGGCATGGACCGACAAACGCTGCGGGACTGGATCCATCGCTTCAACGCCTCCGGGCCGGAGGGCCTGTTTGATAACTGGACGGAGGGTCCGAAGCCTCGCCTGTCAGAGGAGCATCTGGCCCAGTTCGCGAAGATCGTGGAAGCTGGCCCCGATCGCGAGATCGACGGCGTTGTGCGCTGGCGGCGCATCGACCTCAAGCGCGTCATCGCCGAGAGGTTCGGCGTCGACTTTCATCCGCGCTACGTCGGAAAGCTTCTGAAGAAGCTCGGCTTCTCCCACATCAGCGCGCGGCCGCGTCATCCGATGCAGGACGAGCGGATCGTCGAGCGATTTAAAAAAACTTCGCGCGCGCGCTGAGGGCTCATCTGGAAGGCGTCGCCGAGACGACGCCGGTGGAAATATGGTTCCAAGACGAGGCCCGGATTGGACAGAAGAACGGTCTTGTCCGCCAATGGGCCAGGCGCGGGAACGAGGCCAAGGCAGCCCGCCGATCAACGCTACAACAACGCCTACCTGTTCGGAGCAATCTGTCCAGCACGGGGCGTCGGAGCGGCCTTGGCGCTTCCCTATGCCGACGCCGACATGATGCAGCTTCACCTCGATGAAATCTCACGCAACGTCACCGTGGGCGCGTATGCGGTGCTGCTGCTCGACCGCGCCGGATGGCATACCACCGGCAAGCTCGACGTACCCGCCAATATCACGCCGATCTTCCTGCCCTCGCGCGCCCCGGAGCTCAACCCGGTCGAGAACGTCTGGCAGTATATCCGCCAGAACTGGCTCTCAAACACCGTCTTCGAAAACTACGACGCCATCGTCGACGCCGCTTGCACCGCGTGGCGAAAGTTCACTGCAGAGCCAGACAGAATCACATCCATCGGAATGCGCGACTGGGCTCACGCCGGTCAGCCCTCATGACCCTTGGTATTAGCAGGGATCGGCCTACCCAGAGACTTTTGGCAGGACTCGCGTCCGCCACCAGCCACTCGGCGTGTTTATGAGTTCGGGCTAGAGTCCAGGAAGCCGCCTTTTATCACGCAATCTTCGGCTTCGTCAGTTCTCTCCAATCAGCGCAACAATCTGGCCTGCCCTGACCACCCGGCCCGGCTGGCAGCGCAATTCGCGTAACTTGCCGCCGACGGGCGCGGTGATTGCGATTTCCATTTTCATCGATTCCGTCACGATAAGCGTTTGACCCGCTGTCACAGGTTCGCCGATTGAGACTTCTAGTTTCCAGACCGTGCCGGTGGTCGAAGCATGCACGGGACTTAAGCCTTCTGGCCAAGTCTCCTCGACCATTGGGAATGCGCCCGTGTCGGCCTCGGCGACATGGCTATCCAGACCCAGATCGCGCCAGCGATGACGTTCGGCGTCGAAGGCTCTTTGCTGTCGAGACTTGAAGCTTGCGATCTCTTCCGCGTTGGCGGCGAGAAATTTCTCGTGTTCGCGCAGCGTGAAGCGGCCTTCTTCGATGCGCAGGGGATAGCGGCCATGTGGGAACGCGGCGCGCGCTTCGACCAGTTCCTCGCCCGAAACGGGAAAGAAACGAAGCTGATCGAAGAAACGCAACAGCCAGGGTTTCTCGAAACAATCGGTTTGCCGCCAGCGATTCCACATCTGGATGGTGCGCCCGACGAGTTGATAGCCGCCCGGACCCTCCATGCCATATACGCAGAGATAGGCGCCGCCGATGCCGACCGCGTTTTCGGGCGTCCACGTGCGCGCGGGATTGTACTTGGTGGTGACGAGGCGATGGCGCGGATCGAGCGGCGTCGCGACTGGCGCTCCGAGGTAGACGTCGCCCAGACCCAGAACAAGATAGCTAGCGTCGAAAACGATCCTGCGGACCTCATCTTCGCTCTCGAGCCCATTGATCCGGCGAATGAATTCGATGTTCGACGGACACCAGGGCGCGTTCGGCCGCACCAGTTCGCAATATTTTTTCATCGCGAGCTCGGCCTGCTCGTCGTTCCAGGCCAGCGGCAGGTGGACGATCCGGCTTTCGACGGACACGGACCGCGGATCCGCCAAATCGCCTTCCAGCGCGACCAGCGCTTCGAGCAGGCGCGCTTGCGGCAATATCCGGCTGTCGTAGTGGATTTGCAGCGAGCGGATGCCGGGCGTCAGATCGATTATCGCGGGCAGTTTGGCCGCGCGCACGGTTTCCATCAAAAGATGCACGCGCAAGCGCAAGGCGATGTCCAAAGTCATCGCTCCATATTCGACCAACAAATAGTCGTCGCCCGCGGCGCGGTAGGCGACTTTGGGCGTGCGCCCAGCCAGGGTGCGAAGAACATCGCCCTCCGGCGCCTTGCGGGGAAAAACGACGGGGGCGGATGCGCGCAGCGCGATCGCCTGTTCTGGCGTGATCGCGCGGAAGACTATCTTGTCGCCGGGCTTCAACTGGCCGAGTTTCCAGAGTTCGCCGCTCGCCACGACGGCGGGACAGACAAACCCGCCAAGGCTCGGACCGTCGGGTCCCAGAATGATCGGCATGTCGCCGGTAAAATCGATGGCGCCGACGGCGTAGGCGTTGTCGTGAATGTTGGAGGGATGCAGGCCTGCTTCGCCGCCATCGGCGCGCGCCCATTGCGGACGCGGGCCGATCAGGCGAACGCCTGTGCGGGCGCTGTTGAAATGGACCTCATACTCCTCCTCGAACAGCGACGCGATGTCGTCTTTCGTGAAAAACTCCGGAGCGCCCTGGGGGCCGTAGAGAACGCCGATCTCCCATCGGTCCGTCAAGGCGGGCAGATCGCTTGGAATGCCTTCCATGACCGCTGAGACCGGCTCGGCGCCAATGCGCAGCGTGTCTCCCGCTTTGAGAACGCCCGTTGCGTGGCCGCCGAAGCCGCCCAGCGAGAACGTCGAGCGCGAGCCAAGATAGAGCGGCGCGTCGAAGCCTCCGCGGACGGCAAGGTAAGCGCGCATTCCGCTCCCAGCGACCCGGCCGAGCGCCAGCACCTGGCCCGCCTTCACGTCAACGGGACGCCAGTACGGAACGGGCCCGCCATCGAGCGTCGCCGCCATCATCGCGCCGCCGAGCGCAATCACGCTGTCGCTGACGAACCGCAAGCTCGGCCCCGCGAGGGTGCATTCCAGCACCGCAGCGCCTTCGTGATTGCCAAGAATCTTATTAACGAGCCGGTGCGAGCGCTCGTCCATCGGACCGCTCGGCGGAATGCCGACATCCCAATATCCCAACCGTCCCGGGCAGTCCTGCAGGCTCGATTGCGCGCCGGGCGCCAACACCTCGACGCTGCGGGGCCGGAAGGTGAAATCCCCAAGCGTCGCGGTGGTGGCGACGCCGGAGCCAAACGCTTCGCAACGCAGGATTTGTTGGAGATAGCCAAGGTTAGTCTCGACGCCCCATACGCTGGTTTGATCGAGCGCATCCGCCAGTCGCGACAGCGCGGCGGCGCGATCGCCGCCATGCGCAATGATCTTGCCGAGCATGGGATCGTAGAATGGCGAGACTTCGACCCCTGCTTCAATCCAGCTTTCAATGCGCGCGTCGGAAGGGAGAGACAATTGGGTGATGACGCCGGTCGAGGGTCGAAAATCCTGTGCCGGATTTTCCGCGTAAAGGCGCGCCTCGATGGCATGGCCGCGCGCCGTCAACGCGGCTTGCGGCGGCAGCGCGAATTCGCCTGCCGCCTGGCGGATCATCCATTCGACAAGATCGACGCCGAAAACTTCTTCCGTCACGGGATGTTCGACCTGAAGGCGCGTATTGACCTCCAGGAAATAGGGCTGTTGGCGCTCCACATCATAGACGAATTCAACCGTGCCGGCTGATTCATAGCGGACCGCCTTTCCCAAGGCGATCGCGGCGTCGCGGAGATATTCGCGCATGGCCTCGCTCAGATTGGGCGCTGGCGCTTCCTCCACGACTTTCTGGTTGCGGCGCTGCAACGAACAATCGCGCTCGCCAAGCGCGACGACGCCCCCGTTGCCGTCGCCGAAGATTTGCACTTCGATATGGCGCGCGCGCGCCACGAACCGCTCAAGATACAGCCGCGCATCGCCAAAATTGCTGGACGCGAGCCGCGCCACGCTTGCATAGCGTTGCGAAAGCTCACCCGGCGTGCGGCAGAGCTGCATGCCGATGCCGCCGCCGCCTGCCGTGCTCTTCAACATCACGGGGTACGCGATGCGCGCCGCTTCGGTCCGCGCATGCGTCTCGCTCTCGAGAAGGCCGCTGCCGGGCAATAGCGGGACGCCGCAACGGGCGGCAATCTCGCGCGCCGAATGTTTCAGGCCAAAGGCGCTGATATGGTCAGGGCGCGGCCCGATGAACGCGATGCCCTCGGCGGCCAGCCGCTCGGCAAAGCCAATGTTCTCGGAAAGAAAGCCATAACCTGGATGAACCGCCTCCGCTCCCGTTGCATGGCAGGCGGCGACGATGGCGTCGATATTGAGATAGGTTTCCGCGGCTGGCCCGGCGCCCAGCCTGACCAGCTTGTCGACGTCGCGCATCGGCGCGGTGAAACGGTCGGCGTCGGAGGCGACGCCGACGGCTTGGATGCCGAGCCTGCGCAGCGTGCGGACGACGCGCGCCGCAATCTCGCCGCGGTTAGCGACCAGAACCGTTTTGAACATGGCCGTTCTTAATTGCCGGGAGCGTCCCAGATAAGGACCCGAATCGGCGTGGGATCAAAGCCGTTGCAGGGATTATTGACCTGGGGGCAATTCGAGATGACGCAAAGCACATCCATCTCCGCGCGCAACTCGACGTAATCGCCGGGCTTGGACACCCCATCGACGATCGCCAATTCGCCGTCGGGCAAGATCGGCACATTCATGAAGAAATTGATGTTGCTGACGATGTCGCGCTTATCCATGCCGTATTTGGCCAGTTCGATCAGAAAATTTTCCCGGCAGGCGTGCATGTAGCGTGTGTGATGGCCAAAGCGCACGGTATTGGCCTCGCAACTGCACGCGCCCGCCGAAGTGTCGTGATCGCCGCAGGTGTCGGCGATCATCGTCGCCATCACATTTCCCTCGTTGGAAAGAAGTTGCGTTCCCGCGGCGACATAGGCGGAGCCCTGCGCGGCCAATGTGCCCTGGGCGTCGTAGCGTTCGGCGAATTTGTCCGCGCGGTAAAACAGCGTGTCGACGGCCTGCTGGCCGGCGACATCGATGATCCGCAAACACTGTCCTTTGCGCACGAGGCCGGACCACGGCGTGCAGGCGGGGACCACATGATCGTAGGCGGCCTTGGCGGGATCGAGGAGGGATTTCGCGATCGTCATGACATGGCCGCCGTATTCTCGAATGCGCGCACCGCCTCTTGCGTCGCGGTGCGACAAAGATCGTCGTCAGCGACGTCCGGGGAGCGCCAGAGACACGCACGAACGGGTTCGGCGCGCCAATCGCCGCGCGGACTTAAGGGGTGCGGGCAGTTGGACAGCGCCACGATCAGGTCCATCTCGGCGCGGAGATCCACATAATCTCCGGGCTTCACGGCGTCTTCGCGCCATTCGAAGCGACCGACCTGATCGGTGACGACAGGCGCAAAGAAAGTGATGCAAGGGCCAACGTCACGCGCCGACAGGCCGTGCTTGGCGGCGGCCAGAACGAAATTCTCGTGGGAATTGCGGCGAGTGGGATTGGCGCCATATTTTCGCGCATCGCCGCTGCGTGTGCTCGCCCCGGCGACGCAATCATGCTGGCCGCAGGTGTCGTCGGTGATGCTAGCGAGCACCCGCCCCATATCCGAAAGCAGAAGTTTTCCGCGCGCAAGCCGAGCCGACCATTGCACCTTCACCGAATCTGCCGGATTGAATTGCTCGCTCGTATCGCGTGCGTTCCAAAACAATGCGGAGACCCCGTGCGTGGCGTGAATGTTGACGATGCGCAGGCTTTGCCCGCGCTTCATGCGACACGTCCAATACCAACCCGCCGGAATCGTCTCTTCCCGTTCGATTCGATCGGCGGCCAGAATCTTCGGGCTGGCCGCCTGGATCGCCGATGAACGATGGGCGTCGGCCTCCTGCGCTTTCGCCTTCAATTCGAAATAGCGCCGGCGATAGTCTTCGGGCGTCAGATTTGTCTCGCTCATCCTAGTCTCTTTCCTGGCGGAAGGGATGAAGTTGGGGAATAAGGGCCGCGATCAGATGCATTTTCCCGGAAATGACGCCGCGACGCGACGTCATTTCGTCGGCGATCACGCGGAGCTTTTGCGCCGGCCCCTGCACCAGGATCACCTCCATTGTCTGATTGTGCATCAAATGGACGTGCAGCGAACTGATGACTTCGGCGATATGGCGAAATTGCAGATCGGCAAGCTGCTTCTGAAGGCCTGCGACCGAATTGTCGTAGAACAGCGTGACGACGCCGACCATGACATCTTGGCCGACATCGCTTTTGTGTTCCACCAGCGACTGATAGAGCATGTCCGCGATCGCTTGCGAGCGGCTGTCAAAACCACGCTCCTCCACCATGCGGTCGAGATCGCACAACAAAGTCTCCGGCAGAGACATACTGATTCGTGAAACGGGTTTGTTGTTCCCCCGTATGTGGGCGCTCATCGTTTCCTTCCCGATCTAAAAGAGATGGCTATATTGTTCGATCTCCCATTTGCTGACAGACAAATGATAGGATTCCCATTCGATCGTTTTGTACTTGATGAATTCGTCGCGGAGCTCCTTACCCAACGTTGCTTCGATCAAAGGATCGGCGGCAAAGGCCGCGACGGCTTCTTGAAGCGTCTGCGGTAGGAACTCGATCCCGCGATCGAGACGCTCCGCATCGGTCATTTCATAGAGGTTGTCGTCGTTGGGTCTGCCGGGATCGATCTTGTTTTTGACGCCGTCGAGACCGGCCGCCAGCACAAGCGCCGCCGCCAGGTAAGGATTGACGGCGCCGTCGGCGTTGCGGGACTCGCAACGCCCGCCGCCGGCCGGAACCCGCACCGAATTCGTCCGATTGTTCGAACCGTAGGAATTGAAGACCGGCGCCCAGGAAAAATAACTCATCGCGCCCCGGCGCACCAAACGCTTGTAACTGTTGACGGTAGGCGCGAAGGCGGCGCAAAGCGCGCGACCATGCTTCAGCACGCCGCCGATGAAGTGATAGCCGGTCTCAGTCAGGCCCATGCCGCGCGGATCGTCGGACGCTGACCGGGCGAACATATTTGCGCCGCTCTTGAGATCATAAAGCGACATATTGAAATGCGCGCCAGTGCCGGTTTTGTCGGCAAAAGGCTTGGGCATCATCGTCGCCAGCAGCCCTTGTTCGCGCGCATAGTGCTTGGCCATGTAGCGGAAGAAAATGAAGCGGTCGCACATTGTGAGCGCATCGGCATAGCTGAAGTCGAATTCATATTGGCCGTTCGCATCCTCATGATCGAAGGAATGCAGGTCCCAGCCGAGATCGTTGATGCAGCTCGCCACCTTGTCGAGCCAGGTAAAATTGTCGAGAAAGCAACGCACGTCGTAGCAAGGCTTGACGAGCTTATCGTCCGGATTGGGGACCGACAGCGCGCCGTCCGCGCCCTGCCGGAGAACATAGATCTCGCATTCAATACCAAGATTGAACCCGAAACCCAGTTCGCCGGCCCGCGCCAAGACATTCTTGAGCGCGACGCGCGTGTTTAGCGGATAGGGCTTGCCCTGAAACATATTGTCGGCGGGCAACCAGGCGACTTTCGGCTCCCACGGCAATTGAATGATGTGATCGAGATCGGGGAGCGATGTGATTTCATCGTCGTTCGGCGCCTGGCCGAGGCCATCCAGCGCGTAGCCGGTATAGCGCTCCGAACCATGGGCCATGTGGGAGAGATGCGAGAGCGGCACGACCTTCGCCTTCGGCGCGCCATGGATGTCGACATAGGCGCCGATGCAGTATTTGATTCCGCGATCGCGCAGATTTTGCTCAATCTCGAATATTTTTTCTTTTGTGTACATCGGTCTGCGTCCTTATTTCGGACTGGTCGGCGTTGTCGAAATAGGAATGATCGAGCGGGGGCGTTTCAACCAAGCCCCGCTGGATCTGCGCGCATAGGTCTTCCACCATCCAGGAGAACCAGAGCCGACCTTTGTCCGCGCTCGCCCGGCTCGGCGCTCCCGTTACGCCGTTGCTGCTGGTGCGATTGACGGGATGCGCGAACACCAGCCCGGTCGTGCGATCCGGATCATCGGCGGCGGCGACAAGCGTCTTGCGGACGAGTTCGGGCGCGACCTCCAGCATCAGGGAAGTTTCGGCGTCATTGGCGTGCCAATCCTCGGCGTCGGAAAAATGGACGGCGCGCACGCGCGCGCTGAGCGTTGCAGAATTGATGAGCGCGACCATCAGGTCGTCAAGCTCGCTCCGCAGCATTTCAAGCGCACAACGCAACGGCGCGGCGTTGGTGACATGGGTGTTGACGATGAACAGCCGGCGCACGCCGCTGTGATAGGCCCAGTCGCCGATGTCCTTGACGAAGTGGATCAGCGTGACCGGTTGCACGGCGAGGGTGCCCGCCCAGCGCCTGCTATGCCCGAGCGAGCAGCCATAGGGCAGCGTCGGCAGCATCGGCACCTGCGTGCGTTTCGACGCCTCCGCGCACAAGCGGTCCGCCAGAACGGCGTCGACGCCCGCGCCCAGATGCGGGCCATGCTGCTCGGTCGCGCCGACCGGGAGGATCGCGGCGCGCCCGACCCTTTCCAGATCGTGCGGGAGTTCGACCCAGCTGCGCTCGGACCACATCATCGCGTACGGCTATTCGACATCGTCGGCAACGTCCGTGAGACGGGCGACGGCTGGATAAGCTTCACGCTCGTCATCCGCCGTAGATTGATGGATGAGTTCTTCCAGTCGGGCCTTGGCGGCGAGAAATTCGGGCAAGATGCATTGCATCGCCGTGCGCGGCCGCCGCACCGGCACTTCGATCAGTTCCTGCACGCGGCCGGGATGGGGAGACAGAACCAGAATGCGGTCGCCGAGAAATATCGCTTCGTCGAGATCGTGGGTGATGAAGATGATGGTGATGTCGATTTTCTTCCAGATCTCCAGAAGATGGGCTTGCATGCGTGCGCGCGTCTGTGCGTCGAGCGCGCCGAACGGCTCATCCATCAAAAGAATGCGCGGCTGATTGGCGAGTGCGCGGACGATTGCGACGCGCTGTTTCATACCGCCGGACAGCTGGTGCGGGTAGGCGTTGGCGAATTTCTCGAGACCCACGAGTTGCAGCCATTGCAGCGCTTCGCGCTCGGCTTGGTCACCGGCGGCGCCGTTGACTTCCAGCCCAAACATCACGTTCTTCTTGACCGTCAGCCAGGGAAACAGCGTATAGCCCTGAAAGACCATGCCGCGATCGCGGCCGGGTCCAGAGACAGGCTTGCCATGCAGCAGGACTTGGCCGCCGCTTTTTTCTTCAAGGCCGGCCAGAATCCGAATGAGAGTGGACTTGCCGCAACCTGACGGCCCGACCACGCACAAAAATTCGCGCCGATGCGTCGAAAAGTTGATATCGTCGAGCGCCAACGTTGTGCCGACCGCCGACCGGAACGTCTTGCCCAGACGCTCGACTTTCAGAATGACATCGCGCGCTTTAATACGGTCGAAGCGCTCGCGCACGTCGTCCGATTGATCCAGATAGGACGGCAAAAGACCGGCCTGCGGAGCGGGACGGAGTCATCGCCAGCCCTTCAATTGGATTTTGCAAGAGACCGGTCCCATGGGAATAAACGGCGGCTGAGCAGCGCCAGGATCATGTCCATGCCCAGGCCGAGGATGCCGATCATCGTGATCGCCGCATAGACATTGGGGAAATGCTGGTAGCGGGCCTGTTGCGTGATGAACCAGGTGATGCCGCTTGTCGTGCCGATCAATTCGGCGACGATCAGATACGTCCAGGCCCAGCCGAGCAGAATTCGTTGATCGCGATAGAGATCGGGCAGAATTCCAGGCAGCACGACGCGCCTGAGGAGCTGTGAATTCTTAGCGCCCAGGGTGAGGGCGGCTTCAACTAGCGCGCCGTCCAGTTTGCGGGTCGTATTCGCGATAATGAGAATCTGCTGAAATAGCGTGCCGATGACGATGATCGTGATTTTCGGCCCATCGTAGATGCCCAGGATGGCGACGGCCAATGCGCCGAACGCAGGCGCGGGCAGATAGCGGAAAAACTCGACGAAAGGCTCGAATAGCCTGGAGATGGGAGCGTATGCGCCGCAAAGAATTCCGAGCGGCACGCCGATGATGGACGAGATCAGGAAGCCCCAGAAAATGATCTGAATGCTGTGCCAGAGGCTTTGATGCAGCCACTCGCCGTCCTGGGTTGGCGGCGGCGTCGTGAAGGACTGGTAGAACGCGGCTGCGACTTCGCCGGGCGAAGGCAAATAGATCGGATTCGATCGAACGCCCTCAGGCGGTGCGCGGCCCTCGGCCTTGGCGGCCGCGACCTCACTGTCAAAGGCCGGTCTGTCCATACGCATGCCGATCTGCAGATAATCGGTGGAGCCGGCATCCGTGATCAGCACTTGCGGATGCCAAACGGCGGGGACGTAACTCACGATGCACCAAAGCGCGATCGGCAGCACGAAGGACAAGACCCCAATCAGGAACTTCGCGCGCGGCGACAGCGCCATGTGAAGCTGAAATAGCTTCATCATGAATTACGCCGGTCCCGATCGCGCTATTTCAGGGCGTCGTTCGTCACGGACGGATCGATGGCTCCATCGATGTCCTGAGCGGCCTTGTAGACCTCGTTCTTCACGTTGAAGTCGTCCGCGATTTTGGACGAGCCATAGAGCGAGGTCAGCCCATCGGCCTTCCCATAGGTCTTCTTGCCTTCCGCGAGACCGATGAGATGGGTGCCTTTGAGCAATGGCTTGTAGGCGGCTGGCGTCAGGCCGACCCGCGCCGACATGATCTTGACGGCGTCGTCCTGGGTTTTGGGATCGTTGATATAGGAAACGACGTGATCCCACACTTTGGCCAGCTTCACGTAGTCGGCGCGATGGGCGCTCAGGCTTGCCGGGCTGGCGTAGAGGACGTCGTAGATTAGTCCCGGGCGCCTGAGCCGAAGTGTAGATCGGACGCGAACCGGGCAACGCCTTCATCGCGCTTCCTGAGACAGGCTGCCATGCCCCGATGGCGTCGACCTGACCCGAGGCCAGCACTTGCGGCGTCTCGTTGGTCTTTGCATTCACTAACGTGACGTCTTTTTCACTCATGCCGGCGCCCTTGAGGCCGTTGAGCAGCAAAAGATGCTCGACGAGACCGGTTTCGATGCCGACCTTTTTACCCTTGAGATCTTTGAGGGTCTTAACGCCGGGCTTGCCGACGATCATGTCGTTGCCGTTGGAATAGTCGGTCAACATGATCATGATACCTTTGCCGCCGCCGGCGCCGGTGACAAGCCCATCCCCATTGGTGACCAAATCCGCGTCGATTTTTCCGGCAGAGTAGGCGTCCATCGACGCCGAATAGTCGAACCATTGAAATGTCACATCAATGCCGGCCTCCTTGAGCCAGCCCTTGTCGATGGCGACTTGCCAGGCGACCCATCCCGGCCAATCGCTGTAGCCGATCGTCAGACCCGCGGCGGCTGCTGGCTTCGAGACAGCCAAAACGCCCGACAGAATTAGCCCGAAGGTGAAACCGAGACCCAGATTGCGATGCATGACGCTCTCCGATTGCTAATATTACGAAAACACGATTGCGTAATACTCTGGGCAATATGTGTGCCAGTTTGGAGCGAAAGCAATTCATTACGATTTCGGGGGTTTCCACTCCAGCGTGCAGGCTACGGCGGCGGCGGTTGACCAGGAATCGTGCGGCGCGACGCCCAGGAGCGCAATTTGCAGGCGGGAAAGGGCGAGCACTTTCGACACCAATTCGTCACCCGCTAGAGATCGGCCATAGGGTCGGCGCTGAGGTTGTGTGAGACCGGCTGCGAGCAATTGGAGGCCCTGCAGCCGACCAGGAAACGCATCGGTTGCCAGGCCCTCCTGGTGGAGGATTTGAAATCTCGAACCTCCGCAATGCAGGCATCGGGCGTTCCGTTTCTGGTTCTGCTGCGCCTAGTGCCGAAGCGCCTACGCGCGGCCCAGCTTGGTCCTGTGCCGTAGCGGCAGGGAGTTCCGGTGCGTTAAGCCGGCCGTGGCTGCGGACCAGCTCCGTAAGCACGTGCTCGAGGAACAGCTCCCGAATGCCGAACGGGTCCCTGACCTCGAGGACTGGGAACTTGGTGGGGGTGGACGTACATCAATAAATTTTGTACTGCCCCCTTAGTTGCCAGGCGGTGGTCGCGCTTACTGTTTTTGCGAATAAATCGTCCCGCGCGGCGAGATTCGAAGCCAAAAAGTTGCCTATACTTATCGGCGTTGAGAGTGCCGCCGGGGCAATATGCAAATCGAAGGTGAAGATTGGGCAATCGTGATCCATGTCGAAGGCGAGGATCCCGCGCCTTGGCTCAAGGCGTTCCGGTCCGCCTTTCCTCATCGGCGAGCGCTTCGAAGCGATGAGGTCGACGCGCGTGCAATACGCGAGGTCGCTGTCGCGGTCGTATGGGCGCCGCCACCCGGTTTCTTGGGGCAATTTCCGAATCTGAGGCAGATCGTCTCAATCGGCGCAGGAACGGATCATCTCAGCAGTGATCCCTCGCGTCCTTTGAATGTTCCAGTCCTCCCTCGCCAGGAACCGGCATCGACTCGGACGATGGCGGAATTCGTCTTGATGCAGGTGCTCTTGCATCACCGGCGCATCGCCGACAGCCTCACTCACGCACGAGCGAGGCGCTGGGCGCCGGAGCCTAGAGGCCCGGTGGGGAGCTGCCGCATCTCGGTTCTTGGCTTTGGACCAATGGGACAGGCGGCGGCGGAACTGCTCGTTCAGTTCGGCTGCAAGGTCACCGCATGGTCCCGAACGCCCAAATCAAGCGCGATCGTCAACGTCCAATCCGGCTGGAGCAAACTTGAACTCGATGTTTCTAGAACCCGACCTACTCATCAACATCCTCCCTTCCACGGAAGAGACACGCGGGCTTATCGATGAGCGACGCCTTCGCCTTTTGCCGCGCGGCGCAGGGTTCATAAACGTCGGGCGCGGCGATGCAGTTGAACAATCAGCTCTGCTGCGCCTCCTCGATGCCGGCTATCTGTCGCTCGCATCGCTGGACGTTTTGCCGTCGGAGCCTCCTGCCGCGGACGACCCAGTTTGGACCCATCCGCGCGTCATCCTGACGCCTCACGTCGCAAGCTCCCCTGTCCCTGCCGAGTTCGCGGCCTGGGTCGCCACCAAGATTTCGCTGTGAAGCCTGCGAGACGAGAAGGGAAGCGCTTATTCCGCGGCGACGCTACGGAGCGGGTCGCGGGGGGTGAGTTCGTCGCGCACCATGTCCTGGAACGCCTTCACCGCCGCCTCGTATTTCGGCGATAGCGGGCCGCGATCGTAGATTCCGCTGTTGAGGTTGCGCTGCACGCCGGTGATGATGTCCAGATCCTCGGTGACGATTTGCGCCGACCATTCCGCCGAGCGCCGGTTCTCCTCCGCCTTTTCGGGCGACACGTCGGTGAAGAAGTACCAGTTGATATGATCGATGCGGCCTGGGCCGAGCGGCTCCATGGTCGCGATCGAGCTGCCCCAATCGTAGAGGTTCAGCATCAGCGTCGGGAAGCGGTAGAAATAAAGCCCGCGGGTCAAGCCGCCGTCTCGTCTTGGCGCGTGGAGATGAAAGAACTTCTCGCGCTCATAGATGTCGATGCGATAGCGCTCGATGTCCATCGAGGCGCAAAGGCCCGGATGCATCGTCCGGCAATGGTAGCACTCGAGATAGTTCTCGCCGTAGGTCTTCCAGTCCACCGCGACGTCGCGGTTCTTCGCCATGAAATAATGCTGCTGTTCGAGCGGATAATCCGCCGCCATCTCATGGATCGGGCCGAGCCATTCGATGAGGCCCGGACCGCCGCGCTTCAATCGAATGAAGATGAGGCCGCGCCATTCCTCGGCGTCGACAGCGTAGAGGCTCCAGGCCTCGGCATCGAAATTCGCGTCGCCGCCGAAATCGGTCGCCTTGTTCAAGCGTCCGTCGCGCGTATAGCTCCAGCTGTGATAGGGGCAGACGACAAGCTTGCCGCAATGGCCGGCGCCGTCGGCAAGGAGCTGCGCGCCGCGATGACGGCAGACATTGTGGAAGGCGCGGATCTTCCCATCGTCGTCGCGGATCGCGAAAACGGGATAGCCGGCGACGGTTCCGGCGACCGTGTCGCCTGGATCGGGCAGCCGCTCCGACCAGGAAAACAGCATCCAGTTCTTCGCGAATATCTCGCGCCGCTCGCGCTCGAACAGAGCCGGATCGTGATAGGAGGTTGCGGGCAGCGTCCAATCGAATTCGGGGGTCTTCGCCATCGTTGGGTCTCCAACAATCAGGTCCGATAGGACGGATCGAGCGCGTCCAGCATGCGCAGATGCGCCGCCCATTCGAGCTGAAGGTCGCCATCGTCAAAGGCCATCTGGTCATATTGCTTGCCGACCCTCTCGCAAACCTCCTTCGGCGGAATAACGAGCTCGGCGCCCATGGATAGCGTCGCGACCTGCACCTCGCAGGCCAGGTTGAGGTAGAACATCAAGCTGAAGGCTTCGGCGACGCTGCGCCCGACGGTCAAAAGCCCGTGATTGCGCAGGATCAGGCCACAATAGCCGCCGAGATCGCGAATGATGCGCTGGCGCTCGTCGAGATCGAGCGCGATCCCCTCGTAGTCGTGGACGCCAAGCCGCCCATAATATTGCAGGGCGATCTGGCTGATCGGCAGGAGACCGTCCTTCACGGCCGAAACCGCCATGCCCGCGCGCGTATGGGTGTGGATGACGCAGGCCGCGTCGTGACGCGCCAAGTGAACGGCGCTGTGGATGGTGAAGCCGGCGGGATTCACGCGATGCGGGCTGTCATCGATCTTGCGGCCGTCGACGTCGATCTTCACCAGCGAGGAGGCCGTGATCTCCTCCCAACGCCAGCCGTAAGGATTGATGAGGAACCGCCCCGGCTCGCCGGGCACGCGGACCGTCGCATGCGTGTAGATGAGGTCCGTCATCTTGTAATGGGCGAGCAGGCGATAGCAGGCGGCGAGCTCGACGCGCTGGCGCCATTCGGCGGATTGGTTTTCGACAGGGAGGCTGGCTACAGACATGGGCGTATCCTTCTCCCTCTAAGCTGCCGCGCTGCGGTCGGCGCTGTCTTCGCCCGCTTCGGCCCAGCACGCCGCCGCCCATTCCTTCAACAGCAGCGCCTCGCTCCAGCGGTCCGACAACTCCTCGCCGTTTGCGTCGGTGATCGCGTAGTCGCGCGGGCCGAGCTCGCAGAGGAAAATGCAATCCTGATCCGCCGGCGAGCGCCGGCGCCACGAGGCAAAGCCGCGGCGCCACCAGTCGAGGAACGTGTCGATCCAGACGCGATGCTGAGGGAAATTCAGCGGCAATTGAATTTGGCAGCGATTGGCGACGCGGCCCTGGAAGGAATCGGAGCGTTCGAGAATGCGGCCGACGTAGCTTTGATATTCGGCGGTGATCGGCTGCATCATCTCGCGGTCGACGACATAGTGCGAGAGATCGGCGCTGAGTCGCATCTGCGGGACGGCGTCGAGCAGCAGCAGAGTCGAGAACAGGTCGTTGGTGATTGAGTTGCGATGCGTCTCGAACTGAATCGGGAGCTTCTCTTCGTCGGCGATCGCCAGCCACGCCCGGATCGCCTCCGCCATATCTGCGACCGCGAGCGGCATGACCTGTCCGACGACGATGACGAAAGGCGAGCCGATATCCTTGGCGAGACGAAGCGCCGGACGCAACTCCTCGATGGAGCGCGGAAAGGCGGTCAGTAGGCCCTTCAAGCCTGTGCGAGCGAAATTCCGGGACAAGCTTGCGCGCCGCGTCGATGTCCATCGCGCCGAGATCGATCGCCATGCCGTCGAAGCCAGCGTCGCGCACCCGGTCGAACCGCTCCTCGACCGGCCGCTCCGGCGCGCCTGGGCGCCGCATCTCGGTCGCCCACAAGGATTGATAGACGCGGAGCGCCATCGCTCAAGCCTGCTTGGCCGGCCGGACGCGCGGCGCGACCGGCTGAAGGTCCGTGTCGTCGGCGATCCAGATCGCGTCGTCCGGATAGTCGGCCTTCAGTCCGCCCGTTCCAGAACGCGCGGATCACCGCCCATTGGAAGGCGAGATAGGACATGGTGTGCGGCAGGCGCCCGCGCTCGACGAAAAGTTCCTGATGCAGGCGGGGCAGCGCGTAGCAGGGCACCCCGGGGAAAGCGTGATGGGCGGTGTGATATTGCATGTTCCAGCACATCCAGCGCATCAGCGCATTGGTGCGGGTCGAGCGGGTGTTCTCGGTGATCGCGTCCACATGCGGCAGGCCGAGATGCTCGATCGTGTTCTGCAATTGATGGACGGGCTTCATCACCAGCATCGGCAGAAGCCAGAGTTTCACCGCGATCCAGCTTCCCGTCGCGATGGAGAGCGCGGCGATGGCGGCGTAGCCCGCAAGATGCCAGCGCGCCTCGCGGATCACGTCCGCCTTGCGGTCCTCCGGAATATAGGGCTCCGTCACGACGCCCATCGAGAAGCGGAGGATGCGCCGGATGCGTGTGTACCAGTAGGTCGGCCCGAGCACCCAGAGGAGATAGGAGGTCAACGTATAGCGATCGCGCGCCAGCTCCCCGTCCTTTTCCCAGATCTGCGTATAGCGGTGATGAGCGAAGTGCTGGATCTGATCGAAATCGCGCGGATAGAGCAGGATGAAGCCGAAGAGCCGCCCAAAGATCTCGTTGAGCTTCTTCGTCCTGAACACGGTCGAATGGCTGAATTCGTGTTGGCCCGCGTAGAGGAAGTTGATCAGGACGCCATGCGCGATGAAGAAGGGAACCGCGAGCCAGCTTCCCCAGCTAAGCCAGAGGGCGGTTCCCGTCACGGCCAGCGCGGCGACATGGCCGCCGAGCCGCAGGGCGCCGCGCAGGTCCGACTTGACGCTGAGCGCCTTGAGCCTGGCTGGCGCGATCATGTCGCGGCGGGCAAAAACCTCATCCATCGTTCGTCTCGTCCTTCATGCGGCTTCTTCGCGCTGCAGCAGCATGCGCCCCGTCAGCGCAAGCGTGGTGATGACGATCAGCACGACCGAGATGGCGGCGACCGCCGGATCGATATTGTCATGCACCCCCATCCACATGAGGCGCGGAAGCGTGATGGCGTTGACGCTGGTGACGAACAGCGTGACGCCGATTTCCTCCCAGGAGAGAAAGAAGGCCATCAGAGCCGCCATCATCACGCCGAAACGAATGTTGGGAAGGATGACTTTGAAGACGCGCTGAAGCGCGCTTGCGCCAAGCCCGCGCGCGGCGAGGTCGATGCGCCGGTCGACTTGCGCGAGCGCGACCAGGATCATCACGACCGCGAAGGGCGTGATCATGACGACATGCGCGATCGTGACGCCGAACCATGTGTCATAGCCGATCGCGCCGCTGACCTCGGAGAGGCTCGTCAGGAAGAAATAGAGGGTCATCGCCGAGACGATCGGCGGCGCGATCATCGGCAAGAGGACAAAGCCGACCATGAGCGCCGCGAAGCGCGGCTGGATCATCCACACGCCGAGCGAGAAGGCGAGCGCAAGCGCGGTCGCGATCGCGCTGCTGACGACGCCGATGCGCAGGCTCAAGAGAATGCTGCGCGCCCAGTCCGGATTGTCGATCAGCTCGCGATAATGGATGAGCGACAGATGGCCGTTCGGCATCGTGAGGAAGCGCGCGGGCGTGAACGAGATCGGCACGACCGCAAGCAGCGGCGCGAGCAGGAAGGCGCAGACGAGGCCAGCGAGCAGAAGCGCGATCCGGCCCGGGCGCTGGATCATCGCGAGCCCCCCATGAGCGCGGGCCTGGCCAGGCGGAACAACGCGGCCATGAGCGCGCCGACCATTGCGACCAGCGCGACGCTGATCGCCGCGCCAAGCCCCCAGTCGGGGCTTTGGAACATGCGCAGCCAGACGAGCTCCGCCGCCATGATGCTGCGGCCGCCGCCGAGAATGGCGGGCGTCACGAAGAAGCCGAGGGTGAAGACGAAGACGATGAGCGCCGCGCCGACGACGCCCGAGGCGGTCATCGGCACGAACACTCGCCAGAAGATGCGCAGGCGCGAGGCGCCGAGGCCGCGGGCGGCCAAGAGCACGCGCTCGTCGACCGATCGCATGGAGGAGGCGAGCGGGAACGCCGCGAACGGAGTGAGGACATGCGTGATGCCCAAAATCACGCTGAACTCGTTATAGGCGAGCGGCAGCGGCCCGGCGATGAGGCCCGCGGCCTGGAGCCATGTGTTGATGAGGCCCCGGTTGGAGAGCAGCGCCAGCCAGCCGAAGGCGCGCGTGAGGATCGAGATCCAGAACGGGATCAGGATGCAGAACTCGACGAGGCGCCGCTCAAGCCGCGTCCCGCGCACCCAGACATAAGCGATGGCGTAGGCCGCGACGACCGACAGCGACCGTCACGATCAGGCAGATGCGAAAGGTGCGCAGGAACACCGAGAAAACGAGCGGATCGGTGACGAGCCGCTCGTATTGCCCGAGGCCGGGCTTCGGCAGCGTGACGCTCCACGCCGCCACGCCAAGAAACGGGACGGCGTAGACGAGCGCAAGGAACACAAGCAGCGGCGCCATGAAGCAGACGCCGGTCACGAGCGCGTTGTCCGACCGCTTCGCGCCTCGGCTTCGCGCGGCGCGCTCGGCGGCGGCGATGCGATCCGCATCGCCGTCCGTCGCGCCGACGGAGGCGAAGGACGAGACAGCGGTCAGACGCCTTGATCTCATGCCGAGATGATCTTCGTATAGGCGTCGAGGGCGGCGCTGTAATTCTCCGAGTACCAGGGCATGTCGAGCGCCACTTGCTTCGAGAAGTTGGCGGGGTCGACGGGATTATATTTGCGCTGGTCGGCGGGAATCAGAGCGTCGGTCGCCGGATTGGCGGGACCCTGGCCCAAAAGGTTGAACATGATGAGCTGCCTCTGCGGGTCCGAGGTTGAGGCGATGAACTTCATCGCCGCCTCCTTGCCGCCGGGATTGTTCTTGATCACCGCGAGCGCGCCCGGCGAGATCAGGCCCTGGTCCCAGATGAACTTGATCTGCCCGTTCGAATCGTGATCGAGCAGCGACGCCCGCGTCGACCAGATGATCGCCATTGACGCGTCGCCGCTCAGCATCACCTGCTGGCTCGCCGCGCCGCCGCCCCAGTAGGAGACGACGTTCGGCTTGAACGCGGCGAGCTTGTCATGCGCGCGCTTCAAGTCGAGCGGATAGAGCTTGTCAGGCGCGACGCCGTCGGCGAGCAGCGCCGCCTCCCACATGCCGGCGCCCCATTTGTACAGCGAGCGCTTGCCCGGATATTTCGCAACGTCGAAGAAATCGGCCATGCCCTTCGGCGGATCGGAGGCGAATTTCTGCGCGTCGTAGGCGATCACGTAGGAAAAGAAGTAGGTCGAGGCGGCATAGTCCCAGCCGAAGCCCGGGCCGCATCTTGGACTTGTCGACGACCGTATAGTCGATCGGCTCGATCATGCCCTGCTTGCCGAGCGTAATGGCGGAGAAGGGATCGGCGTCGACCAGGTCCCAGGTCGGCTTGCCGCTTTTGAACTGCGCGGCGATCGCGCCTTCGGTCGGCCCGGTGCCGTCCTCCTTCACCTCGATGCCCGTCTCCTTGAAGAAAGGCTGCCCATAGGCCTGATCGTAGGCCTTGATCGCGTCGCCGCCCCAGTTGACGAGAACGAGCTGCTTGTCGGCGGCGCGCGCGCCCGTCGACCTCAGCGCAAGCGGCGCGCCGCCAAGCGCGATCGCCGCCCATTGCGCGAACTGGCGTCGACTGACGCCGCCCCGCCGCGCCTTCTCAGCCAGGATCTCGAGACAGTCTCTCTCAAAGGCGTCGTTCATGATCACACTCCCGTTACTGCAAGCTGCTCGGCGCCTTCCTCAGGCAGAAGGAAGCCCTTGGTCACCGGCCACGTGACCCAGAGGTCCCGGCCGTTGGCGAGCGTCCTCGCCGCGGCCTCGGCCGGCAGCGTGACCGTCAGCCTCGTCCCGCCTCGGGTGACGAGCCCGAGCCGCATGGAGGCGCCGAGATAGGTCGTGGCCGCGACCGAGGCCGCAACGCCGTTCGCGCCGTCCGGACAGCAGTCGGCGACAGACATGTGCTCCGGCCGCACCGCCAGAACGCCGCTCCTCCGGGCGTGATCCTGACGCGGGCCGACGAGACGCGCCGCCTTCGAACAGCCCGCCGGTGCCGATGTGGCAGTGGCCGACGTCCTCGACCGGCAGAAGGTTGATCTCGCCGAGGAACTCGGCGACGAAGCGGCTCGTGGGACGCTCGTAGACCTCCTGCGGCGCTGCGATCTGAAGCAATTCCCCGTGATTGAAGATCGCGATCCGCGAGGACAGAGACAGGGCCTCGCTCTGATCGTGGGTGACGAAGATGAAGGTCGTGCCGAACTCCTGATGCAGCCGCTTCACTTCGTCCTGCATGCGGCCGCGCAGGTGCTTGTCGAGCGCCGAGAAAGGCTCGTCGAGCAGGAGGACGGAAGGCTCGAAGACGAGCGCGCGCGCGAGCGCCACGCGCTGCTGCTGGCCGCCCGAGAGTTTCGCCGGCAGCTTGCTTTCGTGGCCGTTCAGGCCGACGCGCTCGATGATCTCAGCAACGCGGCGCGCGATGACGTCGCGCGGCGTCTTCCTCACCTGGAGCGGGAAGGCGATGTTCTGCGCGACCGTCATATGCGGAAAGAGCGCGTAGCCCTGGAACACCATGCCGAAGGAGCGCGTCTCGGCGCTTCTCTGCGTGATGTCCTCGCCCTCGCTCATCAGCCGCCCGACGGTCGGCTGCTCGAAGCCGGCCACGATCATGAGAAAGGTCGTCTTTCCGGAGCCGGAGGGGCCGAGCAGGGTCAGAAACTCGCCACGGCCGACATCGAGCGTCACATCTTTAAGCGCCTGGAACGACCCGAAGGACTTTCCGACGCCGACCGCCTGAAGGCTGACCGCCCTTATGCTCACTCCATTTACGCTCCGGTGCCAGATCATGGCAGGTTATCC
>CAVZJI010000018.1:0-125663 GCA_963775405.1 uncultured Alphaproteobacteria bacterium | reverse complement strand
CGCTCAGAGCGTTGAACCGATGTTTATGAGCGGCAAGAAAACTGAGTCTCTGTCAGTTTATTCTGAAAGTGCCCGTTTGCGGCAACTACGTACCCCGGAATGCCTCGGAGCATCGATCGCAAGTAATTACCTCATCATTTTGACGTTCGGTGCAAGAACGCAGCTTCGGCTGTACCACCGCAAGCCTGCCGTAGGCGGCTTCGAGCTGCTCTTTCAGCTCGCGATTGATTTCCTCCAGAGTTCGAATGCGGATTCTGAGAGTCGCCACGACTCGTTCGTGCGAGAGCCGCTGCCGATGTTGCAAATTCTCGCCGGCGGAAACGGGCGACGTAGTTGCGGATCTTCACGATCTTGTCCCGAAGGGCCTTCGTTCCGTAGAGCCAGGCCGTCGATACTTTCGCGCGCGTAGCGACGCTGCGGAAGTTGATCTCCGTTTCTTCAGATAGCATCAGTAGGATCGCCGCGGTGGCACGCTGCATTGCATCCTCGCTGCGACTTCGGGCGTTGCGCTTTAGGCCATCGGTATTCCTAACCATGACTTGCCTCCAGGGTTGTGACGATGTTGATGAGGCTTGTTCGTTTTCGCTGCGTTCATCTCGCTTTGTCGCACCCATCCGTTCGCGTCCGCCTTGGCGATTACCCGCTCGGTCTCGTGCAGTTCGGCGCGATGCACTTCGAGGAACGTGGCATCCGTCCTGAAGTGCGCACAGTTGAGGCAGGCGTTCGGGTGTGGACACGGACCAGCCACGATTGGGATCGCGCAGTAGCCGTTCGTCAGAGCTTGAGCCAGGACGCTGCGAGTGAACCACTGCAGATCGGCCGTGTCGTTGACCCCATCCTCCGCAACCACTTTGCCGGAGACATCGATCAGCGTGCCTTTCAGATACTCCGACAGTTTGTCCTTCATGGTGGCGTCGTGGATATGGGCGTAGCGGCTGGTCATCTCCGGACCCTTGTGGCCGAGATAACGCTGGATGATGTGGTGAGGAACTCCGAGATTGACCATACGCGTTCCAACGGTGTGACGGAACTGATGCGCCTGGAAGCGGAACAGCTTGCCGTCCGCTCCGCGTATGTCGTGATCGTAGGCAAGGCGATTGATCCTGTGAGCGAAGCTGGCCTGCTTGAGAACCCCTCCTTTTGAGTTTGGGAAGAGGAGCGCCGACTCTATCCTTCCGGCGCGCACTGTGGCCTGCTGTTCTTGCACCAGGCTTGCGATTACGGTCGACACAGGGATCGCGTTCTCCCGTCGAACTTTTCCTTGCAGGTAACGCAGATAGTGAACGCCGCGCGCATCCTGCGTGAGACAGTCAACAGGAAGCTCCAGGAGTTCGCTGATTCTCATGCCGCACTCCTGAAGGATCAGGATCATTTGCCGCCACGGAGCCCTGAGATCGTTAAGATGGCGATTGAGTTGATCCAGAACCGCCGAGGGCAGATAACGTGGCTGAGGCTTGGGAGGCTGAGGCACCTCCTCGTCATAGATCAGTCGTTCGGGTCCGAGTGGGAGCCAAGCCTCACGGTGCGACATCTCCAGGAAGTTTCTCAGATTGAGAACGTTGTTCTTGGCGCATCCCGGGCGCACTCTTTTCTGCAGATAGTTGAGGTAGTCGAGCAGCAGTCTGCGTGTGATGTGCTTTGCCGTGGCTTTAGGCTTCACCTCTGCAAGGAAGTTAGAGAAGCATGCAAGCGACTGCACCCGTGTCCGGCAGGTGCTCGCCGAGTAGAGTGGCAGACAGTACTTCAGGTAGAGTTTCGCAGCGTCACGCAGCCACTCCTGCCGGACGATAAGGAAGCCTAGCCGGACGTTGGTTCGCGACAGGTTTGTTGTTGCGCCCATCAGCTTCAGATCCCAGATATCTTTCTCGTGCGCCGGCCGCAGATCGTAAGCCTGGGCGAGCATGATCGAAGCCTGCCGCAACAAGCTGATGTAGCCGCTATCGCGAGCGGTGATGCTTGGCTGCTGGTTTCCGTTCATCCTATTGGTGGTGCCCGGTTTATACATCCCCTGGCCCATCAGATATTTGCGATAGAGTGCCTGCCACTCCGGGAAGCTGAGGCACATCAGAGACGCTGGCAAGTCATTCAGACTGTTCAGCCAGCGGATCATCAGATGAACCTTCGTCAGTTCCTGTGTGCTCCGCCACTCGCCCCCGGAGAACTTCTTCCAGCACACATACTTCAGCTCACCATTGATTGCCGCCGATTTGCAGTCGAACCTCAGCCGGCGCTGGCTTGCATTCGGGGAGAGCGTTCCAGCGGGACTGTGATGCATGTCCCACAGGTCTTCTGCCCAGAAGCCCTGCAACTCAGCGATGAGCTTGACCTGCGTCGCCCGCTTCCAGCCAGGATGGGTGCTCATCGTCCACGCTCCTTTTGATAGCGCTCGAACATATCGCCCATGTCTTCAGGCGACAGATGGGCGTAGGTGCCGATGGTCGTCTGGATGTGCGCGTGACCCAACCGCCGCTGCACATAGCCCCATCCGTGCCACGGGCGGCGGTCACATGGGTATGCTGCTGTCCCAGAGACCCCTTCCTGACTATGTCGAGTGATTTTGCGCGGTCCTTTGCGATCGTTCGATAATGCGCGGCGCAGGGCCAATCGAGTCGATCAATCACCCGACATAGTTTTCCTCCGTTTTTTCTGCTTTACAGACTATTGAGGAACCCAAGCAGTTGGTCTCCTGGTTGATATCGCCCCGGCTTGCCGCTCGGCGGTAGTGCTTTCGCAAGGGCCCGTTCCTTCATTGCGAGAGTTGCTTCGAGATAGATCTGCGTGGTCTCCACCGACTCATGTCCGAGCCACAATGCAATAACAGAACGATCCACACCCGCCTGTAGAAGGTCCATCGCCATCGTGTGCCTCAAGCGGTGAACGGTAACCCGCTTTTCCTTCAACGAGGGACAAACTTTGGATGCCTTCATGCGATGCTTGGTCAACAGGTACTGCACGCCGTGGACGCTGAGACGGTCGCCCCTGGCGCTGGGAAAGAGCACGTCGCCGTCACCGCGTTGCGGTTCTCGAAGCCAGGCTTTCAGCACGGCAAGTGTGGATTTGGCGAGAGGTGTGCAACGTTCTTTGCGGCCCTTGCCGATCAAGCGCAGGTGAGCGCCAGACCCGACGATGAGGTCCTTGCGCTTGAGGCCGGTCATTTCAGATAAGCGCAGTCCCGTCTGCACCGCCACAAGCAGAAATGCATGATCGCGCCGACCAGACCAGGTGAGCTGATCCGGAGCGGCAAGCAAGGCATCGACTTCGGGACGAGTGAGGAACTGGATCAAGGTGCGGGTGAAGCGTTTGCTGGGGATGGCGAGCACGCGCTGGATCTGTGCAGAATGGGCAGGCGCCTCGAAAGCCGCGTATCGAAAGAAGGAGTGAATTGCCGTGAGGCGCAGATTACGACTGCGAACGCTTAGACCTTGGCGCTTCTCCAACTCGTCCAAGAAAGCCACGATCAAGGGGGCATCGACCTCCTCGAATGTCAGGCGAGAGGGCGGCTTGCGCAGCCGTTGTTCAATGAACTTCAGGAACTGACGGAAGGTGTCGCGATAGGAACTGATGGTATGCGGGCTTACCTGACGCTGTTGCATCAAGCGCTGTGTAAAGAAACACTGCAAAAGCGGAGCTAAGCTGGTTGGAGTGATCATGACCGATCCTCCCAGCGATGCTCGAGCCGCCCCATGGCTTCTCGCATCAGTTCCGGAGAACTGCTTAGGTACCACTGCGTGTCCGCGACGTGGACATGACCGAGGTAGGCGGACAAGATCGGCAGGAGGCATTCCGGATCCTGGTTAGACCGATACCACGTTACCAGCGTGTTCGTTGCGAATCGGTGTCTCATGTCGTGCAGACGTGGACCGTGATTATCGGATATGCCGCGCAGACCGATCTGCCGGGACACCGCATAAAAAGTTCGATGAATGTCTCCACCATCCAGACGATTGCCCTGGCTGGAAACGAACAAATAGGAGGAGACCGGCCGACCTTCCCAATGACGTTTGCGCCGAGCGATGTAGTTGGCAAGTACTTTGCAAGTCGATGCGTGCAAAGGCACGAGGCGAGACTTGCCAAATTTGCTGTCGCGGATCGTCAACAGCGCCATCTTAAGATCCACGTCCTGTAGCTCGAGACTGCGCGCTTCGCCGAGACGTAGGCCGGAGACACTCAGTAGTCCGAACAGACAATGGTAAGTCCAAGGTCGCAGTTTGCCGAATTCATAACGGCAGGGCATGTCGAGAGCAGCGCGCAGTAGGCTTCGAATTTCATCGTCCGAGTATAGGTACGGCCGCGCCCGCTTCGGTCGAAATGGCAACAGGCCAAAGGGAGGAATCTCGGTTCGTGGATCGGTGGCACTATGATGGCGCGCAAATCCGCGTACGAAACTCAGTCGTTGCGCCCAGTGCGCCGGTTGAACGTCTACAGGCTGTTGAGCCCAAGCAAGCGCCAATGCCTTGGTAATGTAAGAGGCGCGGTGGCGCTCCATAAACGTGACGAAGTCGAGCAATCCCTTGCCTGCTTCCAGCAGCTTGAACCCCAAACTGCGGCGGAGACTCAGGTAATCCTGAACGGCCTGTCGAAGTGTGTTCATCGCACACCTCCTGGCCACGGCAAAGCCAGTGTGCGCAATGCCTTTATGTCGACCTTGGTGTAGATCTTCGTAGTCTGTGGATGGCGATGCCCCAGCAACTCTCCAATCTCGCCCAACGAAGCGCCCTGGCGCAACATCTCGGTGGCCAATCCATGACGAAACTGGTGTGTCCCTTTGGTAGTGGCGTGGATGCCGGCACGTTCGAGCGAATGCCGAACCAGGGAGCCAACCCCACTCGCGCCGCGAAAGGCGCGGATCGGGGCTTTGGCGCGCAAAAATACGCGGCGGCTGTCGGTAGCAGGTCGTCCCCTCCGAAGGTAAGCGGCGATCGCTCTGCCAACCTCTATAGGTAAAGGCATGGTGTTGCGCTGGCCACCCTTGCTGCGCACGCTCACTTGTCCCGCGTTCCAGTCAATGTCATCCAGTTCGAGAAATGCCACTTCGCCTGAACGCAATCCCAATCGCGCCAGCAAGAGCAAGATAGCGTAGTCTCTACGCCCGACCGCAGTGCGCCGATCGATGCTGGCCAGGAGTTGACGTACGTGCTCTGCGGAAATCGCCCGTGGGATCGACGTCATCGACCAGTTGGCGACGATCGGAACGGCGGCGGCCAGATCAAGCGAAACTTCCCCGAGATATCGCCCATAGTTCAGGAAGGAACGCAGTGCAGTGGTCATGAGCTTCGCTCGCTTCATGTGCAGTCGTGGTGCTTGACGCTGTACGAACCTCACAACATCGCTTGCACAGAGACGCGAGAGCGCGACTCGTCCGGGGCCAAAACGGTCTTCGAGGAAACTGCGGATGAACGGAACGTAGTTGATAATCGTCGTGTGCGCCAGCGCGCGCTCTTCCAGCAAATACTGCCCGAATGCCTGGGCACAACGCTCAGCCGGAGTCAGTTGGCATGTTGATTTCTTTTCACCGGGGATCAAGCCCTCCCGGCGCAAAAAGTCGATGAGATGCCTGAGGGCAGCAGCATCTCCCTGGCAAGGTCGTCGGTGTCGAGCGCGATATCGTAGATACCGAACCAGATGATCGGAGCAGATGCTGCGCAGTCCGACCCCTTTCTGCTTAAGCCATCGGCTAAAACATGCAGCGAGCAAAACCTGTCGATGAATCGATGCCAGACTGTATCCCTGCTCACTCACCGATTTTGCAAACGAGCCGATTTGTGCCGCGAGCGGGCCTTCCGGCGGTCGCGATAGAACCACTTGGTTATCGATGATGCACTTCATGGTGGACTCCTCCCCCGACTGTGCGGGCTAGTAGGAGGAGCTCAGAATATGTCTATATGGTGTCAAGATTTCGCCAGAAAAAGAGCGGTTGTCGCAGAGTTACAAGACATAGTCAGGAAGGGTAGATAGTGTCGAACGGTGTGTGGAGAGATAGCCCGCTTCCGCAGTGAAGGACATCTCACAGCAGCGGTGGAGACAGCCAGTGCGAGGCGTTGAGTCACGTTGGAGCGTGTCATCTCAGTTCCGCCACGATTTGGGAACAGGTAGGCGGCATCCTCTGTTGACTTGAGGCGCCTTTTCCATTTTCGCAAGAGCTCCGCAGTAGATTGCCAGAGTGGGATGCTTCTGTTTTTGCGCCCCTTTCCCTGAAGATGGACGCAAGCCGAGTGATTGAGGATCACGTCCTTGATGCGGATCGCGATGACTTCCGAGACGCGCGCTCCCGTGTTGTAGAGCATGGTGAGTAGTGCGCGGTCGCGTTGCCCGGTCCAGCCGTAGGGTTCAGGAGCATCGAGGATGGCTTCGATTTCCTCACGGGAAAGAAACCCGAGCATGGGTCTCTCGTGGCGCTTCATCGGGATCGTCAAGGACTGCTCGATGATGGGAAGCGCGTTCAGATCGTGATGGGCCGCGTACTTCAGAAAGGACCGGAGAGCGGCGAGCCGGGCATTGCGGCTGCGAGTTGCGTTGTTCCGTTCTCGTTCAAGGTAATTGAGGAAGGCCAAGAGAAACTCGGCATCCAAATCGGCAAGGGCGAGGGTCACGGGAGTTTTTCTGAGATGCTTTTCGGCAAAATGGAGCAACAACTTGAACGTGTCTCTGTAGGCAGAGATCGTGCGGGGACTGAGTGCCCGGTGTTGTTGAAGGTGATCAACGAAGAAGCGTTGCAATAGCATAGCGAAAGACGGGGTTGATGGGTATCTAGCCACGGCCGCCCTCCTTGGACTTCGATGCGAACTGTTCGAAGTTCCTTCCCGCTATGGCCATCAACTCGGGGACACCGGTCAGATACCAATAGGTGTCGGACACCTTTGCATGCCCTACATAGGTCGACAGTGCCACCATCGCGTTATCAATCGTGGCGCCCTGCTGATGCCACTGCTGGACTCGTCGGCAGATAAACGTATGTCTCAGGTCGTGGATGCGAGGTGCAGCATGGTCGCCGCGTGCAATCCAGCCAAGTTCAGTTCGTAGCCGCTCGAAAGCAGAATGGACAGTTCGGTTCACCAAGCCTGTGCCTGATGAGGAAACGAAGAAGAATGCTTCTGGACGCACGGGTACATAGAGTCGCCGCAAAGCTGTGTACTTCTGCAGTGCCTCGTTAGCGGTGGCGTGAAGAGGCACGAGCCGGGACTTGGAGAACTTAGTCTGCCGTATGGTCAACATCCCCTGCACGAGATCGACGTCTGCGCACCGTAGATGCAATGCTTCCGAGATGCGTAGCCCTGTTGCGGCAATCAGTCCGAACAGCGCCTCATAAGTTGCCGGACGTAATGTCCCCTGAGGCGTCATCTCGCGAGCAGCCTGCAGAAGGTCGAGGATCTCCTGATCGGTATAGATATGGGGAGTGAGTCTGCGATGTCCTTTACCAAACAAACGCGCATCAGGGACCTCTGTGCGGGAGTCAAATCGTGCGCGATACTTGGCAAACGGTCGAACAACTTCCAGTCGCCGCGCCCAGGTGATGCGTCCGGCGAGTGGTATCTGGCCTTGAACCCAGTCCAAGATGATGCGGCAGTTCAGTGGACCACGATGGCCCGACCGATCGACAAAACGGGCAAACGTCATCAGTTGTGAGCCAGAGATCGCGAGCGCAAACCCAAGGCTACGACGTTCGTCGAGATACTGTTGAACCAGAGACTGCATCGAGCGTTGGGGGCTCATAACGACCTCCCCGGCCACGGCAGGGCTACGGCAATGAGCCGATTAGTATCCACCTTGGTATAAATCACCGAGGTGTCAAGGCTGCGGTGACGCAGAATGTCGGCAATCTCCTTCAGTGGAGTTCCCACCTGCAGCAGTCTGCTCGCCAGGCTATGACGCAAAATGTGGACGCTCGAATGCGCCAAACCGCATCTCAGATAAGCCTGGCGGACCACTCTGCGCACAACTCCCGCCTGAATAGGCTTGTCAAATGGCGCACAATCGCGAACGAACAAAGCGCGGTTGGGAGTCTGCGGCCGCTCTGTTCGGAGATACTTGGCGATGGCCCGGCCCGTCTCCGTCGGCAATGGAAGAATGTCGACTCGGCGCGACTTGTTCGCGGCCAGACGAATCGTGCCAGCATGCCAGTCCACATCCGAAAGGCGAAGTTGTACGACTTCGCTGGCACGCAGACCAAGATCTGTGAGACAGCGTGCCATCGCATGGGCTCGCTTAGATGATCGCGGTAGTTGCTCGAAAGACCCGAGCAGCTCCCGCACTTCCACTTCCGACAGTATTTCCGGAAGCGATGCCAAACGCCAGTGAGCTACGCTGGGGACAGCATCGAGAAGTCCATGAACCGAATCGCCAGCAACCAATCGAAACCTGAGGTAACAGCGGATGGCTCCGCCCACGACATGAATCGTCCCCGTACTGTGCGTCCCTTGGCTTCCTAATACAAAGCGACGAATGTCAGCGGGTCGGATGCGATCGGAGTCAAAGGAGCCTGAAGCGAATCGCCCGTTCAAAAACCGGCGAACGATGTGGATACGTTGCTGGCGAGTGTTCTGAGCAAGCCCCTTCACCTCCATCATGTAGCGATCAAAAGTGACCAGCTCGGTATGAAATGGATCCCACTCGGCACGGTCCTCCATCGCCACTCGGCATGCGCTTAGAGTCCGGAGCAAATGTGAGAGAGCGGCTCGTGTATCAGACTTGCTGCGCTTTACGGGATAAGGGCAGTCACAATGTGGCAGGTGCTCTGCAAGAAAGAGAGTAGTGGCCCGCTCGCCCATCTTCGCCAGCGGCAGCTTACGCAGCGTGGCCCAATGCGCGAAATGTGCGACGCAATACAGGTAGCTATGTATGGTCGATGTGTTGTAACGGCTGCGCTGGAGAAGAGAACAGAACCCGGAAACGTAGGGTTGAAGAACGCTGCGCTCTAGCCATGAGCGCACTTGCGGGTGAACTACCGCTCCATTTTCCATGATGATCTCCTGGACATCAGAAATGTCCACATCAGGAGATCACTGATTATGCGCAGTGGCTGATCTCGCAGACACCCACGCGCAAAGGCGCAACGGGGCGGCGCATCTGGGCACTGCGCATAATCGGGAACTGAACATAATTGCGACCGAGAGCAACGGCGCGGAGCGCCCGCTCGGCGGCCGAATTATCTATCTCTATGCGGCCATCGTCGATGTAGCGCGTGAGGGCACGCCAGCGCGAGAGCGCATAACGAATGGCCTCCGCGGTCTCCGACTTCGGAGAGAAGGATCGCAACATCTTCTCCATCCATGCCCGGAGTTCTTCGAGCAGCGGTGCAGCGCGAACCTGTCGTATCGCCCTTCGCTCATCGGCAGGCTTGCCTCGAACTTCATCTTCGATGCGGTAAAGACGGCCGATGCGCTCCAGAGCGCCGGTGGTTGTCGGCGAAGGATGCGCCGCGTGGATGTCGTGGAACTTCCTGCGGGCATGCGCCCAGCACGCCGCCTCGCGAATCCGGCCAGTGTCATATAGATGATGGAAGCCGGAATAGGCGTCGGCCTGCAGTGTGCCTGCGAAATCCTTCAGGTGCTCGCGGGGATGTTCGCCCTTGCGATCCGGCGAGTAGGCGAACCATACGGCGGGCGCGGTGCTCTCACCGGCCGGGCGATCATCACGCGGTACTCGTTAATGAGTGGACCTTCTTCGCATCCGTCGGATCAATCCAGTCCGACAGTATTCTCGGGCGGAAATGTACGGGTATTTCACTCATGGAACTGATCCACCTTTCCGTCCTTACTCACTGCCTGGCTTTCTCTTCCCAACCGCCTTCGCCGGCTGCCTTCCCCGACCCACTTCCGTCGCCGGTCGCCCGGTCACATGACTTTCGCCATGCTTGAGGTACTATTCAGCCGTCCGACTACTGACCGAGCATCGCTCGCCACTTCGCTTGCGCTTATAGGTCTGCTTACCCCAGTGTCACCCAGGGACTCCGCCAGTTCTCCTGAGGTCACGCACTGTTCTTCCCTACCGTGCCGCCCGCAATCACCTTGGTGCGGTGGGTGAATGAGAACGCCTTCGTCTCAGAAGTGCAGACTCGACCTTGTCCCACCTTTGGCCGACCGGTTCATCTTGGGTTTCCCCATCGATTACGGCCCGGTACTTCTCCTCATGCCCTTCGGATTCCACCTCGCGGTGGACACCCTGCCCTCCGGAGTACAACAGGCGGTGGCTCCAGGTCAGTCTTGGCTGTATCCAGCTTTCGCCTTCGTGCCCGTTTGGACGTCTCCATACCTTCCACCTTCTCCGGCCAGCGAGGCTGTGAACCCCACTTTTGGATATGGCGCCCCTCATTTGAGCGCCAGAGGGACTTCAACCCTCCTGAACAGTGCGCTGCTCAGCGCACACTTCCGGTTAGCCGACCAACCGGACAGAACTCAACTGCACAGCTCAGGGGCTTTCGATGAGCGCACTGGCCCGTATGCGTCGAATGAGAACCACGCGGCCTTCGATGGACAGAAGACAGAAGCCAACTTGGTGTTCATTATGAGCCGTACATTGATTTTTCCAGGGCAGACATTGCGCATGGTGCCGCGTTAGGTATTTTCCGGTTTCCCGTCGGCGTTTTCGCTGTATTTCACGATTTTTCCGGCGAGGCTCGTGATTTCTGTCTAGTGCAAGACGTTGATGGCCGCCGCGCCCAGTCCGAACTGCGCAAAAATCTGCGACCAGTCGGTGAGGCCGCGCATGAGTGTCGTTTTGTTCAGTTGCTCCGGCACGACGAGCGCATCTCCCGGGTTCAAAGAAAACCGCTCCAGCCCATGGCTCTGATGAGCGAGTATCGAAGAGTGACTGACGACCGAGCCGTCGGCACGAATCACAAAGGAGTGGTTCCAGTCGCCGCTTTTGGTTACACCACCCGCCGTCTGCAGGTAGTCTTTTACCTTGTCGTCGGGTTCATAGATGAATGAGTTCTGATCGTAGACCGCGCCCACCACAGAGATACTCGATGGCCGTGCCGGAACCAGAAAGACATCGCCATCCTCAAGAGGCAATGCCGGAATGCCGTCAACGTCGGTGCTGCCCGGATTGATGTTCAGTACGATGCGTCCCGTTGCCTGCATCTGGCGAAGTTTTGCAACTAACTGGCGTTGATTTTCAATGCTGGCGGCAGCTACCGCGGCTTCTTGCGGATTGATGATCGAACCGGCTTTGTTGCCGGCTTCTCGATCGATCTCTTCTTCCAATTCTGTCGCGTACTCGTCGAGTCTTGCCTGCTGTTGGATGCGAGTGGCACGACGGCTGAAAGACGATCCGAAGAGGTAGGCATCGCTCGGTAAGGCCGCCTGCGCGCTTCACGAGATCGCGCAAGTTTTCTCCTGGCTCGACGCTGTAGACGCCAGCGGATTCAAACTCGCCTTCGAGACGCACAATCTTGTTCTGGTGCTTTTGAGGAACGCGAATGTCAGCCTGCGAAAAGACGGTGACTACGTCGCCCGGCTGAAGCAGGTAATCCTCAGATTGGTCGTGGTCGAGGACGACACGGCCGAGGTTAAACGGCTTCAGGAGAGCGTTCAGATCTCTTGGATTCCTTCTTTCGATTACCGCATAGTCCCAGTTAATTGCAGGTGCGGAGAGTTCCACGTCATTCTTTCTGGGGAACTCTTCGGAGGGCCTGCCGGCATCGAGTGCAATGCTTCTGCCGGTCGAGTTTACGGAGTTGGGCGTGCCGTCTTCGGGACTCTGCAAGGCCACGTTCTGAACATCCTGGGCCTGTCGAGGGGATGCTTCCGTGCCGTTAACGTTGTTATTGCCAGCGTTTGTCGTCCCGGAGGATTGTTGTGCTGGCCTGCCGTCGTTGGAAGACTGAGCTGCCGCTTCGATGCGTTGAGCACGAATGCTCTCTTCGTCAGTGAGCGCGAGCGAATTGTGACCCTTCCAGTAGTTGCGGGTCATCAGGCTTTCCTTATTGGGAATGAGATCGCTGATGCGCATGCCCTCATGCCAGGCATACCGACCCGGATTGGACACGTTGCCGCGCAGGATCACGGCGTTGTCGAATTTGGGCACGATTTGGAAGACACGCAAAACGTCGCCATTCATGAGCGGGGCCTTGGCTGACTGCGCGTTCAGCACGACATCCTCGACCTGACGGTTTCCATTTTGATCGACGCGTTCCAGGGAGGCCCGCTGGAGGGCGGCGATAGAGGTGACTCCGCCCGCGAGACGCAAAGCGTCCGCGAGGGTGTCGCCATCGCGTAATTCATAAATCGCGGGCTGGCTCACGCTTCCTGCCAAAGCGACGGTTGGTCCAGCCGGCGGATAAAGATGACGTCTCCGGAAAGAAGCGGCGCGTCCTTGGATTCGTCGCCGTTGGCCAGGAGCTGATAAAGATCAAGCGTTGTTACAAGTTTTCCGTTACGCCGCAACTCGATCTTGCGCATCGAACCGGTAGGTAATGGACCTCCCGAGGCGAAGAGCACATTCACCAGCGTGCTCATCGAGCTTACGGTAAAAGAGCCGGGGCGACGGGCGCGGCCTACGACTAAAACTTGAATAGAACGTAGCTGGCCCATCGATACCGAGAGATCAACTTTGTGGAACTCCTCGCTGATGTGTGCGCTTAAGAAAGGCTGTAACTCGGAGAACTTTAACCCGGCGACGGGCAAGTCGCCAAGATGCGGCAGGAAGAGGTTTCCGTCACGGCTGATATGCTCGCGCAGATTGAAATTGATGCCGTTCCAGGCGCGCAGTAGAACCTCATCACCCGGTCCGAGTACGTAGTCAGGCGTGACGGGGCCTTTGTCGAGCGGGGCGAAGGTTGTTGGCACGTCGAGAAAAAGCTGACGGCCGAACAAGGGAAGCATTTTGCCAATGGAACCGGCGACGAACAATTGAAATTCAGTGGGCGGATCTTCTTGGCGGCGCCTGGGTGTCATTCTCGGTTGTGTGGGAGTAGTTCCGGCAGACCCGGGCGGTTGCTGCGGCCGCTGCTGGCCATAGATCCCGTTGTCGTAGAAGTTGCCGGAAGGATCAGTTCCATCGCCAGGAATGACGAAGCCACTTGTGGCATCGGGCCTGAGTGCTTCGCTTCCCAGGCCTGTCGATGCCCGAGTCGAACCCCGTGCCGTTATTCAAGCCAATGCCTGCATCTGGAGTGATGCCGAAATCATTTCCAGCGCAAGGTACGAAGAGATTGTCGCAGGCAGCGGTTGCGCCTCCCGTGGATCCCAGGCCTGAGGCGGAGGGAAGAGGCGCAGTCTGCGAAGAAGCCGGTGCAGTGATAGAGAAAACGATCGCTGCCGCCGCAAAGCACATTTTCAAGGAGGGGTGCACGGGGTAAAAAGGGCGGCACTCTAAATTGTGATCGTTCATGGATAGTCTCTTCGTGATCGTCGCCAGCGTGTCAATTGCCGCACGCGTATCGGTGCGCCGCACATTTTTTTTCCAGCATCCGACTTCTCTTATAAATCACTCTCGCGTCGTGAAAACCCATTGACACTGAGCAGTGACAAATGAATGACATCCCATATGCAAAAGCCCCGAACATACACAGGTTTTGTTTGCACGGATCGCCGATATCAGCAAATGGCGAATCTCCGTGCTGGTGCACTCCAACCAACTGATCAAACTCTGAAATGGAAGAAGGGGTACAGCGCGTTTTCTGACCAGGTGCAAGCATCAGCAAATCCGCAGCGCCGCGATAGCGTCTGGATTGATCCCTCGTCGGGTCAGTGCAAGGTGCTAGGGATTCGGCGTGAGTCTTAGAGGCGGCCGCAATACGAAAGGTTTCACGGATTCGCTGCCTGCCATGGGTGGGTCCTCCCTCTGCGCTGACGCGTAAGCGGCCGAAATCGACGGAATGCCCACCGCGCACGTCCCCATGCCCCGTATGAACAGCACACCAGCGACTATGCGTCAGGCTTCCGGGCAACTGAAACTCAATCACTGCGTTCCCGGCTAGCTGGACTGCACAAAAACAAACAATTGTGCCAAATGGGCCGAGGTAGTCGGGTCGGAGGTGGCGCATCGAGCTGCCCCGATGCTGGCCACCGTCCGCCGCTCAAACTGCACGTGCGGTTTTCCCGCATGCAGCTTTCACGAAGGCTCACCCTTCCGAGATGCAATCAAGGTATTAACGGTACTCGTTAATGAGTGGACCTTCTTCGCATCCGTCGGATCAATCCAGTCCGACAGTATTCTCGGGCGGAAATGTACGGGTATTTCACTCATGGAACTGATCCACCTTTCCGTCCTTACTCACTGCCTGGCTTTCTCTTCCCAACCGCCTTCGCCGGCTGCCTTCCCCGACCCACTTCCGTCGCCGGTCGCCCGGTCACATGACTTTCGCCATGCTTGAGGTACTATTCAGCCGTCCGACTACTGACCGAGCGTCGCTCGCCATTTCGCTTGCGCTTATAGGTCTGCTTACCCCGGTGCCACCCGGGGACTCCGTCAGTTCTCCTGAGGTCACACACTGTTCTTCCCTACCGTGCCGCCCGCAATCACCTTGGTGCGGTGGGTGAATGAGAACGCCTTCGTCTCAGACATGCAGACTCGACCTTGCCCCACCTTTGGCCGACCGGTTCATCTTGGGTTTCCCCATCGATTACGGCCCGGTACTTCTCCTCATGCCCTTCAGATTCCACCTCGCGGTGGACACCCTGCCCTCCGGACTACTGCAAAGCGGTGGCTCTAGATCAGTCTTGGCTATATCCAGCTTTCGCCTTCGTGCCCGTTTAGGAACTCGTTGAAATTCGCCGCGATTTAGCGAACTCATTGGGGATTTGGGTTTCTGCCAAGTTGAGATCTGTTTGAATCTTGCATTTCGTCAGTGCTTATCGGGGTTTTTTGGGGATCGAGGATGCGGTCCCGATGGCCGAAACACGGTTCGGCGCACTGCTCCCTGAGCATTGCTGGTAGTTGAGCGATGAGTTTGGGAAGCCGGATCAAGTTATGCGCTGCGCAACGAACACGAACAGCCAGTCCACCTTCTCCAGTCCGCGCAACTTGACTTGCCAGAGCGGGACCAGTTTGCTTCAACCACCCAAAGCCCTTTTCGATCAGCCAGCGGCGGCTCAGACTGACTGCATAGCCAGGCTGCCGCGTCGTTCTGCGGTCCATGTTGCTGCTGCGATTCTTGTCGTTCTTGGTGATGTGCGGGGTTACATTCAGCTCCCGTACGGTGCGCACGAAATACCTCACTGTCATACGCCTTGTCGGCGCCCACAGTGATGCGGCGGGTACGGCCTTGTTGCCTCTCGGCGAGCATCAACAGCGCAGCCTCGCGCTCTGCGTAGCCGTCAGCGTGTGTCACCATCGCCGCGGCGATCAACCCGTTCCGGTTCTCACCAACGTCAAGCAAGGCGGCCAACCCCTGGCCGTCGCGCTCGATTCTAAGATGGAGCGACTCGCGATTGCGGCGGCGAAAGCGGTCGGCGCCGAAATCGCTGGCGTCGACGTGCTGGTGGCCGCTGACGGCGCGCCGACGGTGCTGGAGGTCAACAGCATGCCCGCTTGGAGCGGGGTGCAAAAGGTGAGCAAGCGCAACATCGCCGAGGCGATCGCATCGGCGTTGATGGACCGAATTGTCGCCCGGCCGGCGCAACGGCGCGCTCCATGAGCGGCTCCGAGGATCCCGTGGCGGCGGCCTATATCGACGCGTGCCTGGCGGAGCTCGACGCGCCCAAACCAGGCAACGTGCATCGGTTTGCGCCCGGCCACCGCATGGAGGTCGCGGACTTCGTTCGCAGCGCTGAGGCGAGCGCCGCTCCGATCGCGGCGAAGGGCGCGCGGGTCGGAGCCGCGTCCGCGCCGCTGTTGACGCGACCCTCGCGGCGGTCGGTCAGAACACCAATCTCGGCATCATCCTTCTTGTGCGCGCCGCTCGCAGCTGCGTCGGAAGTCCCCGACGTAGCTTTGCGCCCTGCGCTGGCGAGGGTGCTCGATCGTCTCGACCGGGCGGACGCTCAAGACGTCTTCTCCGCCATCGCCGCCGCCAATCCTGGCGGGCTCGGACGCGCGCCTCGGCATGACGTGAACGCCCCTGCCGCGGCGACGCTGCGCGAGGCCATGGCGGAAGCGGCGGATCGGGATCGCATCGCGCGGCAGTACGTCACGACTTATGAGGACGTTTTCTCGCTCGGCTTGCCGGCGCTGGCGACGGCCCGTCAGCGGCGAAGCGAAGCCCGCTGGTCGACGCTGCCGTCTATCTGACGTTTCTCGCTGCGATGCCGGACACGCACATTGTGCGAAAATTTGACGCAGCCGACGGCCGAGGCGGTCCGTCGCGAGGCGGCGGACTGGCGCGACGCGTTCGCGGCGGCTCGCGATCCGGACGGGATCGTCGACGGCTTATTGAACTGGGACGGGGAGCTGAAATCACGCGGGATCAACCCCGGCACAAGCGCGGATCTCACCGTGGCGACCTTATTCGCCTCGAGTCTCTCGACCATCCACGACGAGAAATCCACAGCTCCCATCTTGCCCTTGCGCGCTAACGATGCTTGAGTTGGGCTTACGGGGCGCTGCCCCTTGACTATCCGGCCAACCGATCCCGCCGCTGCGGGGTGCTGATAACAAGGATAGCCAGTCCGCTGGCCTTAAATGGCCACGGGTAGATGTGGTTTGGCTTGATTCAGGGAGGAATTGGCATGGCTAAGATTCACAAGCTGCTGGTCGGCGAGTCGCTGGTCGGCGATGGCAATGAAGTCGCGCATATCGATCTCATCATTGGACCGCGGGGCAGCGCCGCTGAAAGCGCGTTCGCTAACGCGCTGGTCAACAACAAAGACGGGTTCACATCCCTTCTCGCGGTTCTGGCGCCCAACCTGGCGGTCAAGCCGCACACCGTCTTGTTCAACAAGGTGACGATCAAGGGCGCGAAGCAGGCGGTGCAGATGTTCGGTCCCGCGCAACACGCGGTGGCGAAGGCGGTTGCCGACAGTGTCGCCGACGGAACGATTCCCGCCGCGGAGGCCGACGACGTTTTCATCTGCGTCGGCGTCTTCATCCATTGGGAAGCCGCCGACGACAAGAAGATCCACGACTTCAACTATCGCGCGGTCAAGGAATCAATCGAGCGGGCGGTCAACGGCAAGCCAACGCCGGCAGAAGTCGTCTCTCAGCGCGACTCGGCTAAGCACCCGTTCAGCCCCTGAGCCACTGACCGTTCTCATTTGAGACCCGCACGCGGGGGAGGCCTTCTCCCGCGTGCTTTGCGCTGACTCCGGCTGAGCTCAGGTCCCCACGTCAATCGCGATGCGCATCAAGTCCATGGCCGAGCGCGCGCCCAGCTTCTGCTTGAGCTGGGTGCAGTTGTTGGCGATCGTCTTGTAGGAGACATTGAGAAGGTCGGCGATCTGCGCCATCGTACGGCCGGCCGCCAGAAGGCGGAGGATTTCGAGTTCGCGGGCGCTCAAATTTGAGACCGCGTCAGGGCTGGGATCGACGCGCAGAAAGGCGATTCGCCGCGCCATCTCAGGATGCAGATAGCGGCCGCCGTTCGCCACTGTCTTGATCGCGTCTGCGAACAGCGCCGGATCATCGTTTTTGGCGATATAGCCCTTGGCGCCGGCCTCGATCGCACGCGCCGCGACGGTCGGGTCGTCGTTCATGCTGAAGATGACGAGGCGCGCCTCCGGCTCGCGCTCGAGGATGCGGCGCATAAGCTCCAGTCCGGAATATCCCGGCAGATTGATGTCGATGACCCCGACGTCAGGCTTCATGTTGAAGAAGGCGGCGAACCCGGCCGCGCCGTCCTGCGCCTCGATCACCTCGACCTCCGGCTCCCCTTCGAGGAGCGCCCGGCACCCGGAGACGATGATCGGATGGTCGTCGACGATGAGAACCCGCACGGGGCTAGTCTCCTTGATGAACCCGAGGCTCCGCGCCACCGGGAATACGGCGGCGCGATTTTTCCGCAACATTGACAACAGCTAGCGTAAAATCAACGGTGCAGGGCAAAAAGGCGTGCGACGGATGTGGCGTTCGATCTCTCTGCGCAATCGGCTCAATCTCATCTTTGCCTCGCTGTTCGCTCTCTGGCTCGTGGCCGACGCGATCCATGACGTTTGGCAGGCCAGCGGGAGATCGCGCGCGGAAACACAAAGCGCGATGCGGCTGACGAAGGATTTCGTCGCAACCACCCTTGCCCTTTCGCCTGAGGCGCCGGAGCCGGAAGTCGTCAAAAACCTCGTCGCCAGTCTGCAGCATTTGCGGCACGTGCGCGCGGGGATTGGCGACCCGTCGCTTGCTTCCTCAATTCTCAGCGAGGCGAACAAGGAGTCCGAGGCGCCGCGCTGGTTTCGCGCCCTAGTCAGCGCGCCGGCCGAAGTAGCTGTCCTTCCAGTTGTGATGAAGAACGGCGGGACGGACTCGATCATCCTGGTCGCCGACCCAGCGGACGAGATCGATGAGGTCTGGGACGAAGCGCGGGAGAACGCGCTGGAGGGCGGATTGCTGGCGCTCGCCGCGATCGGCGTGACCAGCCTTCTGGTCGGGCGCGCCGTGAGGCCGCTGGGCGTCGCCGGGGCGACCCTCTCGAAGCTTGAAGCCCGCGATTATTCCGCGCGCGCGGAAGGCGACGGACCTCCGGAGATCCGTAACCTCAATGCGAAGATCAACTCTCTCGCGGAGACGCTCGACGGTTTGAATCGCGCCAACGATGAACTGATGGCGCGCGTTTTCGACGCGCATGACGAACAGCGACAACTCATCGCGCACGAGCTGCATGACGAGTTCGGGCCTCATCTGTTCGCCTTGCGCGCAAACGCGGCGGTGCTGGCGAAGACCATTGGCGACCAACCGGCCGCCCGCGCGGCGGCGAGCGCGATCGAGGCCCAGGTCGGAGAGCTGCAGGGCCAGAACCGACGTATCCTTGCCGATTTGCGCCCGGCCGCGCTCGAGGAGCTCGGTCTCGTCGAGGCGCTTGAGGCGCTCGTCGCGCATTGGCGCCGCGCCGCGCCCAAGATTATGGTTTCGCTGGACGTAGACCCGCTGAGTCGACGTTCTGGGCGAGCGAGCGAGTCTGATGGCCTATCGCTTCGTGCAAGAGGCGATGACCAACGCGTTTCGCCACGCCGGCGCCACGAGGATCGAGGCGTCGCTGAAGTTCGAAACGCGGACCGAGGCGCCAAATCCGCGCGATCCGGCGCTCGCAGGGCTCGTCATGCGCGTGGCGGACGATGGCCGCGGATTGAACGGCGAGGCCGAAGCGGGGATGGGCCTCGCCGGCATGCGCGACCGGGTGCGGCTCATGGGCGGATCGGTCAGAATTGACTCGCCGCAAAGCGGCGGAGTTGTGGTCGAAGCGCGTTTCATAACGGGCCGCCCAAGTAAGAGTTCGGGAAAATATCCCGTCATTTTCGGGAATTACGCCCGGGAAAACATCTAATCATTGAAATTACTTGCGGCGCTTGACGCGGTTATTGTAGCTCTGTCGCGAGCGGGCTTAGAAGATGCTTTGCGTCTCACTCTCCCGGGGGTCGGCTCGCGACTCCCTATTGCCAGGGGGATAAAGTCAAAAAGGGGGCGAAAGAATGACCACCAAGGTTGCCGGACCTATTGCGACGGCCGGTATCGTTTTCGCCTTCGCGACCGTCGGCTCTCGCGCGGAGACGATCCAACTTCCGACCTTCGACGTGGTCGCGACGACGCCCCTCGGAGGCGGCGAGATCGACGTCGCCAAGTCTCCCTTCGCAGTGTGGCAGACCAGCGCGCAGGACATGCAGACCTTCAACGATACGACGCTCCCCGACGCGCTGGCGCGATCGGCGCCGGGTGTCACTGTTGGCAACGTCTCCGGCAACGAGTTCGAGCCAGACCTCTCCTATCGTGGTTTCGACGCGACCGCGGTCACCGGCACACCGCAAGGCTTGGCCGTCTACCAGAACGGCACCCGCATCAACGAGGCCTTCGGCGACGTCGTCAACTGGGACCTTATCCCAGCAAATGCGATCGACAGGACCACGATCATCGCCGCAAACCCGATCTTCGGCCTCAACGCGCTTGGCGGCGCCGTGACAGTGACGATGAAGAACGGCTTCACCTGGGACGGTTTCGAAGCCGATTTCGAGGGCGGCTCATTCTTGCGCGCGCAAGAGGAAATTCAGTACGGCAAGCAGTTCGGCAACTGGTCGGTCTACGGAGCGGCCACACAAATCAACGACGGCGGCTGGCGTGTCGCCGAAGCCTCGCAACTCACCAACTTCTACGGCGACCTCGGCTACAAGGCGAACGGGTTTGAGTCGCATCTGCAACTCACCGCGGGGAACACCCAGTTCGGCGTCGCTGCTTTTACGCCGATCCAGCAATTGCAGACGAATTGGGGCAGTGTCTACACCATCCCCCAGACGACCTATAACCAGATGGTCATGCTCCAGTGGACGGGCTCTTATGCCTATTCGCCCACGCTGAATTTCCAGGCCGGGGCCTATTTCCGCCAGTTCAATCAGCAGCACGTAGACGGCAACGGGACCGACGTGACGCCCTGCGATCCTTCAATCGGGCCATTCTCGTGCCTGAACGGCAGCCCAGTGCATGACATCCATGGCAATATCATCCCCGACATCTCGCAGGGCGGGACGGTTGACCTCGGCGAAGACGACGACAACCAGACGCAATCGCGCTCCGTCGGCGTCAGCGCGCAGGTCGTCGACACGGACAAAGTCTTCGGCCGCGACAATACGCTGACCGTCGGCACGTCACTCGACTACGGCTGGACACATTACACCGGCAAGAGCCAGCTCGGCACGATCACTTTCTCGGGCAACGCATTCCCGTTAACCGCCTCCCCGTTCATTATCGATGAGCCCGACAGCTTCCTGAACCCGATCGACGTCAGGGCGAACAACACCTATCTAGGCGTCTACGCCCTCGACACGTTCAACGCGACCGATCGCCTGACGCTGACCGGCGGCGCGCGTTTCAATGTCGCCTCGATCAATCTTGAGGGCACGAACGACGCTCTCCTTAGTGGCAACTCGGCCTACTTCCATATCAATCCGACGGTCGGCCTCACCTACAAGCTCACGCCTGACATCAATTTCTATGCCGGATATGCGATGACCAATCGCACGCCGACGCCGCTCGAGCTCGGTTGCGCCAGTCCCACTTTCCCCTGCATCATCGACAACTTCCTGTCCTCCGACCCGCCTCTGAAGCAGATCGTCGGCCAGACGTTCGAGCTGGGCTTCCGTGGGACGAACGCATTCAGCCAGTTTGGTCTGGGTCCCCAATGGGGCAAGCTGCAATGGTCGGCCGGGCTCTTCCGCACCACGCTCAACAACGACATTTTGCCGGTGACGAGCACGTTTAACGGCTTCGGCTTTTACACCAACGTTGGCACAACCTTGCGCCAGGGGGCGGAGGTCAGCGCCCAGTGGAGCGGCGAACGGTGGAAGGCCTACGCCAATTACACCTACATCGACGCCATCTACCTCACGACGTTTCTGGAGCCGTCGGAGAATAATCCGTTGGCCGACGAGAACGGGAACATTCCGATCACCAACGGCACGCAGATCGCCGGCATTCCGAAAAATACAGTGAAGGTCGGCGTCGATTACGCCGTGACCGACCAGTGGCACGTTGGCGCCGACATGGTCGCGGCGTCAGGTCAGGTCATCTTCGGCAACGAGAACAACGCGGTTCCGCAAGTCCCCGGCTACGCGGTCTTTGGCCTGCACACGTCCTACCAATATAACAAGCAAGTGCAGATCTATGGTTACGCGCAGAACATTTTCGATCAGCGTTATTATACGGCCGGCGGTCTGGTCCAGACCGGAGAGTTCATGACGGGTCCATCCATTACCAATCCGCAGACCTTCGGGCCTGCGAGGCCCGTCGCCATCTACGGGGGGATACGGATCGCACTGTAAATGCTCAGCAAGGACGGCTTGGAGACGGCGCACCTCCTCGGCTGTCTCCTGGGCGGGGCCGAAATCCCGATTTCGAGGTCACTTGATGCTGTCTTGAGGCGGATTCGAGCCGGGGTGCTTGCAGTTTGCATCTCGGCTGAGTAGGGGAGGCTCAAGATCACTGCGAAAGCCGCACTGCAACAAGGCGAGCGGCCATGCGTTCATGCAACCGCGTCCCGTGATCATCTCCAGGAGCACTTCGATGAAGTTGAATGTAAAAACCTTGACACTCGCATCTTTGCTTGCGCTCTCCCTTCCGCCGGCGATGTTTGTGACGGGCGCTTCGCCCGCATTCGCAGCGTCGGCGCTCCAAACCCTCGACCCCGACAAAGACGGAACGGTCGATCTTGCCGAGGCGAAGACCGCCGCAGGCGCCCTGTTCGACAGCCTCGATGTCGATCATGACGGCACCCTTGATCGCAAGGAATTGAAAGATCGCATTTCGGCGGAGGACTGGAAGATAGCGGACCCGGATAACGACAAGACGATCAGCAAGGACGAGTATCTCGCCTTCGTCGAAGTCGCTTTCAAGCGCGCCAACCCAGACAACGATTCGACGATTGACGCCAAGGAGCTGAAGACCCCGGCCGGCCGCGCGCTGCTGCGCCTGCTGATGAAGTGAGCGCGGACGGGAGGGTCGGCTGCGGCTTTTCCGAGTGGCGCTAGGCTGCCGCCGTCACCCCTTTGCAAATTTGCGTGGGGTTGAAACCGACGCCCTGACGCGCAATAGAGCCCTCGGGGAGCGAAACGAGGCGTTGATATGCAAGGTGCTGATCTCTCCCCGCTTGGACTTTTTCTGGGGGCGAGTCTCGTGGGGAAGGCCGTCATGGCCGTCCTGTTCCTCGCCTCGCTGTGGTGCTGGGTGCTGATCATCGAGGGCGCGGTTTCCGTTGTGCGCCTTCGCCGCGCCGTTCGTCAGGCGCGTAGCGGCGGTCCGCTCGTGAAATCGCTTACCGCCGTCGCCGCCGCAGGCGATGAGGAAGCGCGCCGTCGCATTCCGGGCGAGACGGTCGGTGAATTGCGGTCGCGCATCTCGGACGCGATGGCGAGGGCCGCACGCGAACTGCTGACGCGCTCCGAGGGGGGCTTGCCCAACCTCGCGGTTATTTCATCGGTGGCGCCATTCGTCGGCCTATTCGGCACGGTGTGGGGCATCATGTCGAGCTTCGCGGCAATTGGCCAGTCGCAGGACACGTCGCTGGCGACAGTTGCGCCCGGCATCGCGGAAGCGCTCGCGGCGACGGCTTATGGCCTCGCGGCGGCGATTCCGGCCTCGATCGGCTATAATCGCATCGGCGCCGCCTATGGCCGGCTCGGACAGGACATGGCCTCTTTCGTCGAAGAGCGTGCGCTGGCGCTGCTCGCCCGTCCATCCGAAGTCGCGCGCGAAGACGCGCCGCGCCGCCGTGCCGAGACGCCCTAATGGCGCTAAGCCCCCGCAAGCTCGGCGAAGGCCTCTACCAGCCGCTGGCCGACATCAATGTCACGCCGCTCGTCGACGTGATGCTGGTTCTGCTCATCATCTTCATGGTGACCGCGCCAATGCTGGCGACCGGCATCAAAGTCAATCTGCCAAGCGCCAAGACCGCCCAGCCGCTCGAAAACAAGGAGCCCGTCATTGTGATCGTCGCCAAGGACGGCTCGCTGTCAGTCGGGAAAGACCCGGTGGCGCGGGGCGAGCTGGCGGCGAAGGTCCAGGCCAAGATCGGCGATTCCAATGGCGTCGTTCAATTGCGCGGCGATCGTGACGCTGCCTATGGCGACGTCGTCTCGGTGATGGATGAACTCGCGGCCGGCGGAATCTCTCGAATCGCCATCGTGTCCGGCCCTCGCTCCGTCGTTCCGCCGGCTTCGCCCGCCCCGAACGCGCCGGCGCCGTGACGATCACGGCTCTGGACGGGCGCGTCTTCGAGCCGCCGCCCGTCCGTCCGCCATGGCTCCGCCCACTCGTCATCCTGATCGTGATCGCGCTTCACGTCGCCGCGCTTTTCTTCGTCTCCTTGAAGCCGAGGACGTTTGAGCCCGCGGGAGAAGTGATCGTCGACATTCAGCCGGAAGCGCCTCCGGAGAACCCGGCGACGCCGGCCGACGAGCCGAAGCCGCCCGAACAATCCGCGCCTCCACCAGCTCAGGACGCCGCCCCGGCTCCGAGCGCGCCGCCGCCTCCAGCGCCTGTCACCCCGCCGGTCGCCGAGCAACCGCCGGCAGAACAACCTCCGCCTTCAACCCCCGAGACTCCTCCTCCGCCCGTGCAGCAACCTCCGCTTCCCCCGACGGAAACACCTCCCCCGCCGGTCGCCGAACAGCCTCCGCCGCCCGTGGAGCAGCAACCCCCGCCTCCCCCGATGGAAACACCTTCACCGCCGGTCGCCGAACAGCCCCCGCCGCCGCCGGCTCCGGTCGAGCTTGCGCCGCCGCCTCCGCCTCCGAGGCCGGTCACCGCGACGCCACCCAAGCCTCTGCCCCCGCGTGTCGAAGCGCCGAAAGCCCAGCCGAGACCGGCGCCGAAGCCAGCCCCGGCGGTCAGACCGGCTGAGACCCAATCGCGGTCGGCTCCCGCTCAAGCGTCGCGCGGCGCTTCCTCGGCGAGTGCGCCCTCGAGCGCGGCGGCGAGCGCCGAGTCGCGCTCGGCTTATGGAAGCGAGGTGAGCGCCATCCTACATAGTCGCCTGTTCTATCCGGAAGGCGCTCGTGCGCGTGGCGCGAAGGGAGTAGTAGGCGTGTCCTTCAGTATCGGTTCGTCCGGCGCGGTGACTTCGTTTTCGATCACCCGGTCCTCCGGCGATAGCGATCTCGACGCCGCCGCGCGCTCCTTGGTGCAGGGGTCTCGATTTCCGCCGCCTCCTGGCGGCTCTCAGCGAATCTCGACAAGCTTCAACTATGTCGCCCGCTAGTCCCCGATTGAGAGCGCTCGTGCTGGGCTCAGGCGCGGGCGGCGGCGTGCCGCAATGGAACTGTAACTGTCGCGTCTGCCAACTCGCCTGGAGCGGCGACCCGCGCGTCAAGCCGCGCACGCAGGTGGGTGTCGCGCTCAGTGTCGACGGAGCGAACTGGCTCCTGCTCAACGCCTCGATCGACTTGCGTCAGCAAATCCTGGCCACGCCTGCGCTGCATCCGAAAAGCGCGGGGCGACATTCGCCGATCGGCGCCGTTGTTCTGACCAACGCCGAGGTCGATTCCTCGGCCGGTCTTTTGGCGCTGCGCGAGCGCCAGCCGTTCGTCCTGTTTGGCACGCAGGCGACACTGGACGCGATCGGCGCCAATCGCATCTTCGACGTTGTCGACCGTGCGGTTGCGCCGCGCCGCGCCGTTCGTCTCGGCGAGCCATTCGAACCCCTGCCGGGCGTCAAGCTCGAATTGTTCGCCATTCCCGGCAAGGTGCCGCTGTGGCTCGAAGAGGGACATGTCAGCACCAACGACATTGGCGAGGCGACAGTCTGCGTCGCGGTGGAAGCGGCGGGCAAAAAACTCGTCTATGCGCCCGGTTGCGCCCATGTTACGGAGGACCTCGACGCGCGCATCGCCAATGCGGATGTGTTGTTTTTCGACGGCACGCTATTCGCCGATGACGAAATGATCGCCAATGGCCTTGGCGACAAAACCGGGAGGCGCATGGGCCACATGCCCGTGTCGGGACCAGGAGGAACGCTCGAGTTCGCTTGCGCGCCACGCGCATGTGCGGCGCATCCTCATTCATATCAACAATTCAAACCCGATCCTCATCGAGGGATCGCCGGAAGAGGCGAGGGTGAAGGCGGCTGGCTGGGAGATCGCGTTCGACGGAATGGAGGTTTCCCCATGAACGTACATGCGGCGTCGGAACCGATGACTCCAGACGCGCTCGAGGCTGCGCTGCGGTCCATCGGTCCCGTGCGCTATCACGACCTGCACCCGTTTCACGGGCTCTTGCACGACGGCAAGCTCAACAAGGGCCAGGTGCAGGCCTGGGCGCTCAACCGTTTCGTCTACCAGTCGGCGATCCCCCGCAAGGACGCTTCGCTGATCGCGCGCTGCGAGGATCGCGAATTGCGCCGCGAGTGGGTGCATCGGATCAATGATCATGACGGCTCAGGCGACGACAAGGGCGGCATCGAGCGCTGGCTCATCCTCACCGAGGGGCTGGGGCTCGACCGCGACTACGTGATCTCGCAAGAAGGCGCGTTGCCCGCGACCAAATTTGCGGTCGAAGCTTACGTTCGTTTCGTACGCGAGCGGCCGCTGGTTGAAGCCGTGGCGTCCAGCCTGACGGAACTCTTCGCCCCTTCGCTCCACAAACGGCGCATCGCCGGGATGCTGGCCAATTACAGCTTCATTGACGAGAAGGTGGTCGCCTATTTCCGCCGCCGGCTCGACCAGGCCCCGAGAGACGCTGAGTTCGCGCTCGACTATGTCAAGCGCAACGCCCGCACCGTCGAAGAGCAGCGCGGGGCCCTTGCGGCATTGACGTTCAAGACCAATGTATTGTGGGCGCAACTCGACGCGCTGCACCACGCCTATGTCGACGGCGCGATCCCTCCAGGGGCCTTCCGGCCGGATTGAACGCGATGGACGAGCTGAAGGCGATCCATGCGGAGTCGCGGCCACACCTCCCCAGGGGCGTGCGGCTCAAACGCGATGAAGCGCGCGGGCGATGGACGCTGCTCGCGCCCGAACGGATCTTCGAGATCGACGACACCGCGGCGACGGTGCTCGAGCTTTGCGATGGGCAGCGCGATCTGGCTGGAATCATCGCCGAGCTGGCCGCGCGCTACGCGGCGCCGCCAGCGGTGATCGAGAAGGACGTCGTCGCCATGCTGGCCGACCTCAAGGTCAAGAGAGTGCTTGAGACATGACCGCTCACACCCCGCCTCCGCCCGCGCCGCCGATCGGGCTTCTGGTCGAGCTCACCCATCGCTGCCCGCTCGGCTGCCTCTATTGCTCCAATCCGGTGGCGCTTGAGCGCCCTGGCAATGAGCTTGATGGCGAGACCTGGAAGCGTGTGTTCAGCGAAGCCGCCGCGCTCGGCGCGCTGCATGTGCATCTCTCCGGCGGCGAGCCCACGGCGCGGCGCGACATTGTCGACCTGACGCGCCACGCTTCACAAAGCGGCCTGTACACCAACCTCATCACCTCAGGGATCGGGGTGAACGAGACGCGGACCGGCGAACTGGTGGACGCCGGCCTCGATCACGCGCAGCTCTCCTTCCAGGGCGCGGACAAGGAGACCAACGACCATCTCGGCCATTACAAAGGCTCGTGGGAGCGCAAGCGCGCTTTCGCCGGCTACGTCACCAAGGCGGGCGTGCCGCTCACCATCAACGCCGTCATCCATCGCTCGAACATTCATCAGGTCGCGGCGTTCATCGATCTTGCGGTCGAGCTTGGCGCGCGCCGGCTCGAAGTGGCGCATACGCAATATTACGGCTGGGCGCTCGCCAATCGCGCCGCGCTGATGCCGCCGAAAGCCCAAGTCGACGAATCCATCGCGATCGTACAGGCGGCGCGCGAGCGCCTTAAGGGAGAGCTGGTCATCGACCTCGTGGTCCCCGATTATTACGCGCGCTATCCCAAGCCTTGCGCCGGCGGTTGGGGTCGGGTCGCCATCAATGTGTCGCCGTCCGGCAAGGCGCTCCCGTGCCATGCGGCCGAGTCGATCCCCGGCCTCGAATTCTGGAATGTGCGCGACCATTCGCTGGGCGACATCTGGCGCCTGAACCCCGCCTTCAACACGTTCCGCGGGACGGATTGGATGCCGGAACTCTGTCGTACGTGCGACCGGCGCGAGATCGACTGGGGCGGATGCCGCTGCCAGGCGCTGGCCCTGACGGGGGACGCGCGCAACACCGATCCCGCCTGCCACAAGTCGCCGCATCATGAGCGCATCGCGGCGATGGCGATGGCGAAGTCCGAATCCGGCGACGGCGTGCTCCGCTGGCGCTCGTACAAACAGGACAAGGTCGAGGCCTGAGCCGATTTGCGGACTTGGTCGGCAGCTGCGGCGAAAGGGCATCTTTCGGAGGCCTTTGAACCGCGCCGCCGCTGTTTGTATAAGCTTGGTCTGCAATCGGGCAGGCGCTCAATCTGGGCCGCTATGATGGGCCTTGGACATTGGTACAGAAATACTTAATTATATTGTTATTTATGTTCAAACTACGCGCGTGGTGAAAAACTGCCTCGGTTTTGCGGCGCGGAACTAAACGGGGTCGCAAGTCACTGAAAACATTAGGCCGCGCCGGTAAAATGGCGGTTAGACTGCCTACTGGCAGAGCGCCCGGGCGTTCGCCGTCCATTGCCCAAAACCGCTCGCGACCATGTTGCGGATGACCGAGCAGACGTAGGTCTTCTCCGCCGCGGGATTGCCGGGCCCGGCGTTGTAGCGGGCGACCGCCAGCGTCCACGAACCTTCTTGCGCCTTGAGCGATTTTAGAAAGTTCGCGGCGTATTCGACGTTCCGCGCCGGGTCGAACATTTCGCTCAAAGAGCGGAAGTCGGCGCTGTGGAAGTGGTGATTGATCTGCATGCAGCCGATGTCGATGAACTTCGCGCCGCGCCCTTTCGCCTGGGCGAAACGCGCCATCGCTTCGGCGAGACTCGCGGAATGCACCGCTTGGCCATCGACGTTCATGTCATAGGGGCTGAGCCCGCCCCGGCTGCCAGTCTCGGTCAGGCCGACTGAATAAAGCACGTTAATCGGTACGCCATGCGCCGCCGAGGCGCGCGTCATCTCCCGCTCGCAAGCGAGCGGTCCATCGGCCCGCGCGGCGCCGCTGCTAGAAACTGCGATCGCGACCAGCGCCGCGCCGAGATACACCCGCATCGTTCGAACCACCTCGCTCGCCGGCGCTTGGCGCCGATCGCTGTTCCCCTCCGCCTGAGCCGCCGTCAGCGGAAGGCCCGTTTCCATTCGCATTGCCATCGGTGTTGACGCCCGCCTGCTTGACAATGAGCGAGTCGAGCGGCTGCCCGATCGCCGCCATTCGATCGGCAATCGCGTCGCGCGCGCCTTCGATCGAGCCCAGGGTCTGAGAGCTTGCCGCGCGGATGACCACAGAAAGCTTGTCGCCGGTAAGCCGCATCGTCATCGAGACGTCCTCGAGGCCCCCTGGCGAAAGATCGACGTCGATCTCCCTGACTGGCGGCGTCGAAGGCGCGGAGCCAGGGCCAAGCGCGTTTGCGCGGGGCGCGACGTCTGCGTTTGCGGCGCTTGCTGGCGGGGCGTCTGGTTGGAACGACGCGCTCACTGCGAAAGGCGCCGAAAGCTGTGCGCCAAACAGACTTGTTTGCGCCGTTGGCGGCGCTCCAAACGTGGTCGAAGCGGGTGGGTGATCGTCGGCCGTCTTGGCGCTTGATTCCGCTGCCGCGAGCGTCGAGCTCGGAGCTCGGGCGACCGGGGGCGGCGCCGAGCCCTCGGGCTTTTGTCCGCCGCGCGCGGTCTCGTGCGCCGCGGTTCGCGTCGGGCTCACGCGATTTGATGGCGGCGCGCCCGCGCGAGGCGCGATTGAGGCGGAGGCCGTCGCGTTTGCAACTGGCGGAACGGCGCCTGGCAAGGATTTCGCCGCCATGGCCTCATCTCGCGCGAAGCCAGCGGCAGGGATGCTCTCGCCCTTGAGATCCGCTTGCGGCGTAAGGTTAGAGGGGCCCAAGTGAAAGGCGCGTTCCCCAATCAAGCGCCCAACCGCCGGCGCCGTGGCGGTAGCGGCGATGGGCGCGCCGCTGGCCTCGGATTTTGGGCCTTTCATCGTCGGCGAGGTCAGCGAAGGCGAATGGTCCGCGGTTTGCGGGCGTTCGCTCATCATGGATCCGACCCGCAAGGCAAATGGCAGAGACGCAAAGAGCGCGCTGTCGTTTAGAGCCGAATGGCGAGCCGTCTGTCCGCGCGAAGACCCGTCCTGCGGCGGTTCGTTCGAGGGAGGCGCCGGTTCCTCGCCGGCTGGTGCGCCTGCTTTCGCCTGCGCGCCGGGAAGCGAATCGAGCATGGCGGCGAAAGCGAAGCGGTCGGCTGGCGGTTGCGGAGCAGCGCGCGGGGCGGCTGGCGCGACTGGACCCGATGTAGGCGCGGCGGCGGGCGCGGTCATGGCGAGCCTCCATCTTGCCTTGGCGCGAGGCTCGAGGTGCGTTGAAGCGCGGCCTGCGCTTGCGCGATCGTCAGTGCGGGCCCGCTTGGCTTGTCCTTGTCGGCGTCGGGCAGAGCGGCGGCGTTTTTCGTATTGAAAACATTGAGGTCGGGAACGATCCGCAGCTCCGCCGCCACCTTTCCGGCCGCAACCAGCAAGCTGGCGTCCGCCTGGTCCAGTTCTGATGCGGACAGCGTCTTCAAATCAGCGATTGCCGCATCGTAGGCGTCCGAGAATAGCCGACTGGCCGCCAGATAAAGTCGGGCGCGCATGGCCTCCGGGCTATCGGCCTTCGAGCTTTCGAGAGCCTCGGTCGCGGCCGATGCTGCGACGACGAAGCGTGCGCTGACCACTCCGCACTTGGCCAGAGTGAGCAGGAATTCTCGTCGCCCATCGGGGGGCAACGCCGCGACCGCGCTCGACATGAGCTTGTAATTGGCCGTATCGTCAGCGAGGCCAAGCCGCGCGACGGCGCCCGCGAGATCGCGCAAGAAATCCGCTGCATAGAGCGACGCGGCGAAGCGAGTTACGTACTGCCGGGTCAGAACCGCCAAGCGGCTCATATCCTTGGCCTCCGCAAGGAGGGCGATCTCGCGCCGCAGCGCTGCTTCCTCGACCAATCCGCCCGGCGCCAGCAGGCGCGCCCAATCCAAAAACTCGACCGCCGCCTTCGAATCCCGCTTCGTCTCGAGGACGGAGCGGGCGAAGGCGACCTCGCCCGCGAGGCGCCGGTCGAGCGCGGTCAAATTCGTTTCTGCGAGTAGAGCGATGGCGTCCGCCTCGTGGTTGGTGACATAGGCCAGCGCGCCGCGCGCGAGCGACCGTTCGGACTCGACAATCGCTTCGCCTTTGAGCAGCGGCGCGACATCGGCGAGAGATCCGCCGCTCAGAATGTAGATGACGAGCGAATCCGCCTCGCGTGTGTTCTTCCAGGTCTCAGGGCTTGCGGTCGCGATCGCTGCGCCGATCGTCTTCAACTGATTGAGCTGAGCCGGGTAGGCCGCTTTGTCGCCTTGTGCGATTCTGAACTGGATACCTCGTAACTCGTCGACGAGGTTGGAGATGTGAGCCGGATCGGCGGTCACTGCGACCGGAGTAAGCACCGCAAACGCGGCCAAAGCCAATGCAAGCTTGGGGAACCTCACAGCTTTGCCTCGCGCACGAGAATCTCGATGCGGCGATTTTCGGCCGCAAGCGGATGAGAGGGCTCCCTGAGACGATGGTCGGCGTAACCTTCGACCCGCTCAAACCGCTTTTCGGGCAGGCCGCCGCGAATCAGCATGTAATAGGCCATTTGCGCGCGCGCCGAGGAAAGTCGCCAATTGTCGTAGGTCGCAGACCGGTAGGGACGACCGTCGGTGTGCCCGCGCACGACGATCGCGCCCTGCAAGCTCTGCAGGCTCGCGGCGATGGCCTCCATCATATGCAGGACACGGCGCTGCGGCTCCGCGGAGCCGACGGCGAACATGGAGAAATTTTGTCGGTCGGTAAGGCTGATGAGGATTCCATCCTCGGTCGCCTGGACGTCGAGTTGCGGCCCTTGCATCGACTTCAACTCGCCCGCCAGCCGCTTATTCAAGTCGGCGAGCAAGTTGAACGCGGCTGTTTGACGCGCTGTGATGGGGTCAGGGGCCGGCAGATTCGCCGTTGACGGAGCGGGCGATCCCGCGCCAGGGCCTTCGGCCGCACCTACAGCTTGAGGGGGCTCTGGCGCCGGCGCGGCCGCTGGCGCGATCGAGGTCGACAGGGAGACGGGTTCGTTGCTCGGAACGGCGGCGGCCGGCGGGGCGCCGGGATTTTCAGTGACAACGTTCACCGCCTGGTCGCTGCCAAGCGGCCGGAACGGATCGCGTAACGCCTCGTCGGCGCTTGGCCCCACTTCGCCGTAGCCCTTCAGCGTCGCCGAGGGATCAATGCGAGGGCCGGGCGGCGGCGCGCCGGCGATCTTGTCGAGGCTCGCGGGAGGATCACGGAACAATTCCTGCTCCGACATTGTCGGATAGGGTTTCGCCGGGTCCGGCGGCGGCAACGGCGAGGGGGTTGGCGGACGCGCCTGCTCGTTTTGCTTCGACGAACCCCCTGAGTCTCCGTCGGCCTTTGCCCCTCCGCCTTCGCCGCTTTCGGAAGAGGGCTTTCCGGCGCTCGGGGCCCCTGTCTCCTCGCCCGGCGCATAGGCGGCGTCCTTTTCCGGCGCGCCGTGTATGCCTTTTTGCGCCTTCGCCGGCTCTTCGACCTTCACCGGGTTGAAGTATCGCGCGATGAGCGTCTTGGTATTCTTGTCAGTGGCGCTGATAATCCACAGGACGAGAAAAAACGCCATCATCGCGGTCATGAAATCGGCGAACGCGATCTTCCAGGCGCCGCCGTGATGCTCCTCTTCGTGGGCGCTATAGCGCTTGACGATGATGATTTCCGGATGGGCCTCGCTCATCGCCGCCGCTCAGGCCTCGAAGGAGGCCAGCAACTCGGCCCACGGGCGAAGCGCGGCGACAATCTGCGTGGCGTTGGCCACGACGACGGTTTCCACGCCGTTGTCTTCGACATATTCGACCTCGATTGGCAGATCGGCGATCCGCTCACGGATGAACGCAAGCATGCGCTCGGGTCCGCAAATCTTGATCAATCCGGGCGAGCCGCCCGCACACAGCCGAGCGATTGCCTTGCTCAATTCGTCGACCGTCATCTTGACGACCTGTTGCGAGAGAAACGGCGCGAGAATGCGGGTGACGGCGGCCCCGACATCGTCCTCGATCTGCCGGAGCCCAGACCGGACGGCGCCTTCGAGCGCCGCGTATTCATTGAGATGGAACTCACGCCTCTGCGCTTCCGCCTGCTCCCTCGCAGCGACGAGTTCAGCAGCGTGGCGATCCGAAGCCTCGATGCGCTCCTCAGCGAAGCCTTCCTCGCGGCCGCGTGCGTAAGCTTCGGCGAGTCTGACAGCGATGTCGTCGGGCTTGACCGGCTCCACGGCAGGCGGCGATTGCCGCGCCATCAGCCGAACTGGCTTTGGCGCCCATGGCGTGCGCTGGGGAGCGTCTTCCTCTTGCGTTTCGCCGCTCGCGTTCGCCACGCGATCGAAGACGGGCTTCGAAACAGGGTCGCCTTTCTGTGGGCTCGGCAGGCTTCGCGGGCGAAACGGCGAGTTTTCGCTGGGCGGCGGCCCCTTTTCGCCGGTCGCGCGCCCGAGACGATCAAGATAGTCGGCGATCGATAGGGGTTTCATCCGTTCGCTCCTTGACGAATCCACTGCTTGAGGACCGTTGCGGCGTGGTTCTCGTCGAATTCGATCAGCTTAAGTAGTTTGCGTTCGGGACCATTGTCGCGCCGCGCGAGCAGCGCCTGCATGAATTCGTCTCGACCCGAGTCGGTCTCGATGAGGATGCTTTCGCCGGGCTGACCGCCGCCGTCCGGCGCGCCCAATGCGGGCGTCCGTCCAGATGCGCCGCGCGCGTCCTCAGATGCGGCGATTCGCGGAGGAGCGAACGCCATCTTGAGTCCCGGCCGAACCCCGAACCAGAGCAGCATCGCGGCGACCGCCACGATGGCTCCGGCGTTGAGGATCGATCCCACTTGTCGGGCGAGAATCTCGACCAGCGAGGGACCGGACGCCGGCTCGAGGTCACGGCTCGAATCGACGAAATCGACGACTGAGATCTTGACAGTGTCGCCCCGCTGTCGATTGAGGCCGGCTGCTGAGCCGACGAGCTGTTCGATCTCGTGGACCTGGCCGTCGATTGCCTCGGCCGACGGTTTGCCCCCGAGCGAGGCGGCGAGGGCGGCGCGGTTGATGAGCACGGCCACCGAGAGATTCTGGACTACGAAGCCGGCGCTGGTCGTCTGAATCGACTTCGACGAGACTTCGTAATTTGTCAGTTCCTCGCGCTTCTGCGTCTGGTCGTTCGACTGCTTCGATTCGCCGCCCGTTGGTTTCGGCTTAGGAAGATTGGCCTCTACGCCCGCAGGTTGCTCGCCGGCGGCGTTCTGCGAACTCTGCTGTTCCTTAGTGACGCGCACCGACCGTTCCACACGGCTGTCGGGATTATAGATCGTCTCATTCGTCTGCGTTTTGTCTGCGTTGAGCCTGGCGGCGACCGAGATCTGAAAGTTTTGGGCGCTGAGATAAGGCGTAAGCGTGCGGCTGACGCTTTCGCGGATTTGCTGCGACACTTCTTTTTCGAGCGCGAGCAGATTGTCTGGCGACTTCTCGACCGTATCTGCGCCGTAGGCCAAGAGGCTGCCGTCGACGTTGAGCACAGTCACATCCTCGAGCTTCATTCCGGGAACCGCCGAAGCGACGAGGTGGCGGATCGCCCGGCCGGTCGTACGGTCGTCGCCGCTATTGGTTCGGATGACCACGGATGCCGAAGAGGGCTGGCGCTCGCGGCGGAAGGAGCCTTCATCGGCGAGGACGATATGCACCCTGGCGGCTTTGACCGTGCGCATCATCTGGATCGTGCGAGCGAGTTCGCCTTCGAGCGCTCTTAGGCGCGTGACGTCCTGCATGAACGACGTCAGGCCGAGCGAGCCCAGCTTGTCGTAAAGCTCGTTCCCGACCGCGCCACTGCGCGGCAGGCCCTTTTCCGCCAGGATCATCCGCGCGGCGCCCGCCTGTCCGGCCGGCGTCAGAACGACAGTGCTCTCGGCATTGACGTCGAAAGGCACGCCCGCCTCGCGCAATGCGGCGCCGATGGCCGCGATGTCGTCGCGCTCGAGACCTGAATAGAGCGTCTCCATCGTTGGCCGGCTCAGATAATAGCCGGCAAGGCCGGTGGTCACGAATGCGGCTAGGCCGATCAACGCCAGCGCAGACAGACGCCGGACGCCCAAACCCCTCAGGTTCGCCCAGAGCCGTTCAATTTGCACCAACAAATTCGTCGCCACAATCTGGGCCTAAGAGAGGAATTCGCGAGCCTCCATCTTTGGAAGCGGAGCTTGCGCCGGCATTGCGTGAGCGGCTGCAATGGGCCCCGGATCGGCCCAAGCGCGAAATTTCGCGCCGATTAACCGGCCATTAGCGGTCGCGAGGTTAGTTTCCGCTGGCTAGGGCAAAAACGGGCGTGATCAGCGCGCGTCGCCCCGGCTCTACACGACGGTTAGGCTCCTGACGTGAGCCTTAGGCATGCGGCCGGTCCGTCGTCTCGGTGCGAGTCCGAAATGTCGCCCCATCAGCGTGAACATTTTCGACAGGAGCACGAGCCATGAGTTCAATCTTAAACAATCCCGCCGCCCTTAGCGCGCTGCAGGCGCTGACGATGACGCAGCAGTCGCTTTCGACGGTCCAGAATCAAGTTTCGACCGGCCTCAAGGTCGCAACCGCCGCCGACAATTCGTCTTATTGGTCGATCGCCGCCCAGCTCACCGCCGACAGCGGCGTGGTATCGGCCTCCAACGACGCGCTGTCGCAGGGTCAGTCGCTTCTGGCGACCGCGAGCTCGGCAATCAATTCGGTCATCACGACGATCAATTCGATTCAGACCGCGCTGACCCAGGCGACGGAGCCGGGCGCCAACCTCAGCAGCATCAACACATCGCTTGCTTCGCTTGGCAAGCAGCTGACCGACGCGGTGAACGCCGCCTCGTTCAATGGCCTGAACGTCCTGAACGGCAGCGTCACGGCCCTCAACTTCGTGTCCGGCTTTAACGCCACCGCGGCCGGCGGGAACATCAACACCATCGCCTTCACCACTCAGGCGCTCTACGGGCTCACGACCGGAGTCGGAAACACCGAGTCGACCGCCACTTCCAGCATCACCGACCCAACCGCGATTGCCCAAGTGCAGGCTCAGGCGACCACCTTCGCCGCCAAGACGGACACCATCAGCACGACCACGCCCACGGCCGCCTTCGGCACTGACCTCGCCAATGAGAGCGCGACGGCTGGGACCTTGACTGTCCAGCACGCACTAGCGGACGGAAGCTGGACGACGACGACGTATACAGCGCTCGATGCAAACGGCAATTCGGTCGCCGACGGCGGGACGCCGAGCTTCGCCACGGCGGCGTCCTTTCGAGTGGCCACCACCACGACGACACCAAACTCTCAGAACCTGCTCGTGCAGAATGGGACCGATCTGACGGCCCTCAACATCACCGGCGCTGCTGCAGCGCAAACTGCGCTAAACGACGTGGCCCAGGCTTTGGCTGGGGTGACGGACTACGCGGCGCAAATCGGCGCGACGCAGGACCGTATGACGACGGCGGCCACGTTCAACACGGCCTTGATGACCAACTACTCCGACGGCATCTCGGGCCTGGTCGATGCGAATATGAACACGGCGTCGACCCAGTTGCAGGCGCTACAGACCCAGGAACAGCTCGGCATCCAGTCGCTGTCGATCGCCAACCAGAACGCGCAGCTGATCCTGAAACTCTTCCAGTAACGACGGCGAGCCGGGCGGCGGACTTCGTCTAGCCGCCTTGGCCTTGTCACTCAGGATCAAAGCCTCACCGCTATTCCCCGCGCGCCGCTTGCCCGCCCCCGGCAAGGCTCCTCCTCTACGAGGGCGCGCGGGAATTCGAAGTCTCCAGGGGGAAGGCCCGAGGGCCGACGCGGCAGGCTCCCGGGCGACCAATGGCCAAGCCTGAGGCGGTTGCCTGGTCTCGACGCCATTTCCGAGTCCGGACTGAGCCCTATCAACCTTTTACGGCGCCATTTCCGAGTCGGTTCGCCGCCGCGTCCTAGAGCATTTTCCTGTCTGATTAAATCGCAAGGAATTCCCGAATCGGTTTGGTTCTGATTCATGCTTCTGGCCGGCGACGGAGGCTGGCGTGCATGGCCAGATCCTTATCGCGTTGACCTTCGCAGGCGTGTCGTTGGCGCGATTGAGGGGGGATTGTCGTGTCGGGCGGCGGCCGAGCGGTTTGGCGTCAACGCCTCAAGCGCGATCCGGTGGCGGGCCATGGAACGGCGCGAGGGCGATCTGGCGCCCAAGCGCCAGGGCGGCGACCGCCATTCGCAACGGATCGAGGCGCATGCCGAGCTGATCCTATCGGCCGTGGCCGCCAGGAGCGACATTACGCTTTCGGAACTGCGAGAACAGCTGAGGGAGCGCGGCGTCGCCGTCGCCATCGGCACACTCTGGCGGTTCTTCAAGCGTCGCAAGATCACGCGCAAAAAAAGTCGGCCCATGCCGCCGAACAGCGCCGCAGCGCGGTGAACGCGGGCCACGCGAGGCGTGGTTCGAAGGACAACTCGACTTCGATCCGACGCGGATCGTCTTCATCGACGAGACCGCCGCCAACACCAAGATGGCGCGCCTTTACGGTCGTGCGCCCAGAGGCGAGCGACGCCGCGCCGCCGTGCCCCATGGCCATTGGAAAACCACCACCTTCACCGCCTCTCTGCGTCACGACCGGATCGCTGCGCCCATGGTCCTCGACGGACCGATGAACGGGGAGGCCTTTCTCGCCTATGTCGAACAGGCGCTCGTTCCCGAGTTGCGGCCACGCGACATCGTGATCATGGACAATCTGCCCGCTCACAAGGTCCTTGGCGTCAAACAGGCGATCGAGGCCGCCGGCGCGAGCCTGCGATACCTGCCGCCTTACAGCCCCGACTTCAATCCCATCGAAATGGCCTTCGCCAAGCTCAAGGCCCTGCTGCGCGCCGCCGCCGCGCGAACCATCCCCGACCTCTGGCAAGCCATCGCCGACGCCCTTCGCCGCTTCTCCCCACAAGAATGCGCAAACTATCTCGCCGCCGCAGGTTATGATGCAACGTGAGCGGAAAATGCTCTAGTGGGAATGCCGAGAGGCGCTCGATCGCCTAATATACGCCATGTTTATGTTTTTAATCCTAAGCCCTCAAACCGCGGGCGTACTCTCGAAGATGGCCTCAGAATCACGTCCCGCGAAGGCCGTGTCGGTGGGCGAGAGGCGGCGCTTTGTGGCCTCCTCACCGCATGCGCAATAAGCAATCCGGGCGACACGAGGTCGACCGGATGGCTTCGTTCGATGTCTCGGAAAGACGATTCAGCCCGATCGGGTCAGGCGGCGTGTTTCTCGACGCAATAGCCGAGGAACCGCTTGGAATTGATGGGGTCGAAACCCAGCCGATGCTTGAGTTTCTTGCGCAATTTGCTGATGTGGCTCTCGATGACGTTCTCGTCGACATCCTCGTCGAAGAGGCCATAGACCGCGTTGAAGATTTGCGTCTTGCTGACGCGCCGACCGCGACAGCGCAGCAGAAACTCGAGGATCCGCCGCTCCCGGCGCGGGAGAGGAAAAGGTTGGCCGTTCACCTCGGGTTCGCGCCCGTCAAAATAGACGCGCAGTTCGCCGATCGTCACGTTGCCCTTCTCGCCGAACACGCGCCGGTTGATCGCGCCGACCCGGGCTACGATCTCGCGCACATGCACCGGCTTCCGCAGAACGTCGTCGGCGCCGGCGGCGAATAGGCACAGCGTGTCATCGAGCGAGTGACGCTCATTGAGACACAGAACCGGGGCGCTCGAGCGCTCGCGGATGAGCCTCGACAGCGCCTCGCGCTCATCGCACTCGCCGATCACGAAGGCTTCGACAGCGTTCATGTCCGAATCACTGATCTTGCCGATCCATTCGCGAAATTCGGACGCTTCGATCCCGGCAGACGAAACGCCCTCGCGATCAAAACCATTGGCGTAGCCTCCGGCTACGATGTTCCGATCGTCGACGATAATATACATACCCGTGCTCCACCCTACTGAATTGACAAGGGAACGCTTTCCGCTACGCCAACGCGGGCACGCAACACATACAAAACACACTCCGCCTTTTAATCATTCTGCGTTTTGCTTATTATTATGCAACTAAGACTTTGTTATTAACTGTGACAGATGATTACTGACTTATTCATTTCTAGTCAGCCGGCTTGTTCTTGACAAAACCATCTTTAAGGCCGAAGACTACGCCAGCCTTGGTTAACAAAATATGTATAAAACTAATATGATCATGTCATATGGAAATGGTTAACGAAGCCTTGCGTCAGGTGCGACGCCCGACGCCAAACCACGGCGGCGCGAAAGCGCCGATGCTGCGGGGGATCAAACGCCAGGATTGGCGCGCCCGACCGGAAGCGACGCGCGGGCTCGGCCGCAAACTCGCTGGGCGGGGCGAGATCGCTTATTGGGTGGTTTCAGACGACGGGCCCTCGCCCGCAGACAAGAGCGCCGATCTGCGCGCGTACCCTCGGGAACGGAACCGTTTGCGCTCGGCCAAACTGCTCGATGGGGCTTACCGCTTCATATGTGAGGGCCGGATCTGCGACCGGTCTCGCAACGGCCTGCGCCTGGCGCTGGCGCGCGACATCGCGCTTCCCCCTCAATTGGCGGTGCATATCGATGAGACAGCCGAAGTGCGCGACGCGAAGGTCATCTGGCGCCGCGGGTCGACAATCGGAATCCGACTGCACTCGGCCGCGCCTGCGGACGGGCTACGGCCTTGCGATCGGCACGCGCTGAGGGAACGCTACTACGCGATTCCAAACTGAGCTTGTTCACGCGTAACTCTTCTCCTCGATCAACGCCGAGTTGGCGAGGGTGTTGATGGCTCGTTTGATCGCCGCGCGCGTATCGTTTTCGCAATATACCGATCGCGCCAGCGCGACGAAGCGAGGCCCGAAGTCTCCTTCGCGCTCACACGTGCGAAGCGCGTCTTCGATCGCCCACAGCCGCCCGTTCACGGCAGCGAGCTTATCCGTCAGCAAATAGACGGACGGTCCGGACGCGCTCTCTTCGTGCGCCATCCGCTCGAGCAACGCCAGTTCTCGATGGACGTTGGCGAGCTTGTTTGCTTCGCCGATGCGTTCGGTCTTGATGCGGAGGATCGTGATCTTGTCGATCAATTCCCCGAGCGAGCAGGGCGTCGAAACCATGCCGGGCGCCGCGCTTCGCTCGGCCAGCCCCGCAACTTCGCGCGCCATGGCGTCGAACACGTCTGCCCAGACGCCCCGGCGCGACTGACGAAAAAGGCGCATGGTGGGATACCACGGCGAATCCGCGCGCCCGGTCATCCAACGCCATTCTGCGTCGCTCTTCAGCGCGACCCAAACCGGGAGAGCCAGCGCGCCTGCGAGATGGGCGATCGAGGTGTCGCAGGTGACGACAAGATCCAGGCAGGTCATCGCCGCCGCGGCGTCGACGAATGCGTCGGCGCCGGAGTCGAAACCGGCGCCCAACGTCTCGACCAGCATCGAGGGCGGCAGGTTTGAAAGCTGCTCCTCTCCGAAGCCTTTCTGCAGTGAAATGAGTCTCACACCCGCGATCTCGCTGAGGGGAGCGAGCGCCGCGAGCGGCATGGAGCGGGCCTGGTCGGCCTCCGGATCAGGGTTGCCTTGCCAAACCACGCCGATCTTGAAGCCTTCGGCGCCGATGCGCTGACGCCACATGTCGCGCACCGCCGGCTCAGCCGCCAGATAGGGAGCCGCACCCGGAATCGTCTCGAGGCGCGTCCCGAACGCGCGCGGCAAGCTGCTGATCGCGATCTGCGCGTCGAATTGCTCCCCTTCCAGCGGAGAATTGGCGAATCGCGCCTTGCTCTTCGACGACAGGAGCCGCTGCAGCCGCGGGGGACACACAAAGGTCACGTCGACGCCGATCGCGGCCATCAATGGCAGATAACGAAAGAACTGGATGGTATCGCCGAAGCCGTGATCGTTGAGCACCAGCACGCGCTCGCCTCGCCGTCCCGGCCCCCTCCAGGTCTCGAAGCGCCTTCCGAGCGCCTCGCTGAGCCGCTTTCCCTTGAGCCAGCGCGCCTCGTAGCCGGCGAGTCCATTTTCGAAGTCTCCGAGCGTCAGCATGAGGCAGCCTTTGCCTGCGACGGCCTCGCGGCTGCCGAGCGCCGCGGCCCTGTCAAACGCCGTCATAGCCTCGGAGAAACAGCCAAGACTCCGCAACGCCAGCGCCTGACCCAGCAACGCCTGGGCCAGGCAAGGCCCTGTCACACCTGCCCGGAGGTAGGCGTCCAGCGCCTCCTCGCTGCGATCGAGCTTCAACAGCGCATTGCCGAGATTAATCGCGCCCTCGGGAAAATCAGGGCGCAGCTCAAGCGCACGCTCAGCCGCCTCAACCGATTCCTCAAGGCGCCCCAGCTCGCGCAAAGCTCCCGCGCGGCTACACCAGGCATCCGGATCATCAGGCGCGAGCGCTGTCGCCGCGGCGAAGGAAGCGAGCGCTTCCGCGAATCGGCCGGCGCCGAATAGGAGCTTGCCGAAATTGACGTGGCCGACAACCAACGAGGCGTCGAACTCGAGCGCGCGTCGATAGAAACGCATCGCCGATTGAGGCTGACCGCATTCGCTCAGCATGTATCCGCCCATGCAGAGAGCATCGGCAAAATCGGGCTTGAGGCGCAGCGCCCCGTCCATGAGCTTGATCGCCTGGGCGCGCCGCCCCTCGCGCCACAGCGCGACGCCTGCCGAGTAAAGCGCGTCGGGACCGCGCTGGGCTTCATTCGCCGGGGCGGGAGTTCTCTCGAGGGCGTTAGGCATTGGGGCTGCGCAAAAGCATCCCGTCCGCTTAAAGCGTGGCGCTTGCGTGGACCTTTCTCAGGCGAATGCAGGCCTGGGGGCGGGCTCACCCGCCTAGCGTAAGCCTCGACACGCTCGACATCAGGGCGGTTGAGAAAATTGGCGGTGTCGAGCCAGTGAAGTCGTTAAGCGCGCTGCCGAGCACCGAGCCGTTTGAACTGATCACGCTGGCCAGGACGGCGGCAGCGCCCGATTGTTCCGAGCTTGAATTGCCTGAATTGACTGTGAGGTCGGAGGTCGCGCCGGAGCTGGGCCCGTAGGTATAGTCGTAGATCGCCGTGAACCGTTCGGTCAGCTGGTTGAGCTTCGCCGGGTTTTGCAGGTCGGCGAGGGGCATAACCTCGGAGAGCGTCTGCGGCTGCAGATCGGCCGCGGCCGACGGCGGGAGCCCCATGATCGTCGCCGCCACTTGCAGAAGATTTGGATCGGCCAGAATTCCATATTCGCTGGTGACCGTCGGCGCGACGCGCTGAAAATAGAGCGCCAACTGGACACCCACATCCTGGTCGCCCTGATCGCTCTCCAACTGCTGTTCCACATAGTCGCTCGTTGCCGTCTGAACGGCGCTCGCCGACGAAGGCGGAGTTGCGCCGCTGTCGACGAAATTGAACGCGGCCGCGAACGCCTTCCATTGCGAATTTGGCAGAGTGTTGGCGAGGCTCTTTGGATTGGAGACTCCGCCTTCGAGCACTTTCGTGATGAGCCCCTTGGCGTTGATCTGATCGCCGAGACCATAAGCGTTGAGCGCGTAGGACAGCAGCCGATAATTGCTGACGAGGTCACTGATCGACTTCACTGAGCCGATGTTGGCCGCGTAATACGCGCTCGCAGTTTTTACCGCCGGCTCGGCCGCAGTCATCGCCTGATAGCGGGATAGGTTCTGCGAGACGGCGAGAAAGGCGGTTATCGTGCTCGTCATGGGCGGTTCGCCGGGGTCGGCTCAAAAGTGGCGGCTTGCGGTCAGCCTGACGCTAACCGCGAAGTCCTGCGCCTCGGTTAATCAGGATCGCGCTGCTCCGCCCGCTGCAGCGTCAGCTGTCCGCGCCGCTCGGGTCAAGGCCTGCCGCCACGATCAGGTCTCCACTTCGGACCCCGTTACGTTCGGCGATTGCTTTGGCCAGCGACGCAACCGAGTTGTGACGCATGAACTGCGCCAGGAGCGCCAACTCGCTCTCCTCCTCGGCCGTGCGGACGCGAAGCTGCTTGTCTGCTTCCGGCTTCGGCTGATCCCGCAATGCTCGCATGATCGGCGACCCCTGACCCGTAGATTCGCGGGACGCCAAATTGTGCCATTGCCGGGTTGGAAAATGCGTGACGAATTGTAACAAAAAGCAACTATAGCGAGAGAGGCGAGTAACTATGCGTCACTCTGATTGAAGAGCTTCGACAAGGTTTTCGACCCAGCGGCGGCTGGCAAGCGCTAGCGCTTGCGAATGTGCCAACAGCAACAGGGTGACCTCGGGTAAAAGCGGAAGACTCTTGTCAGTGGATGCTTCCAACCCCTCCGGCGCGAGCCCATCGATCATCGGCGTGAAGCCGAGCCCGGCTGCCGCCGCGGCTGCGAGCACGGCGAAATTCGAGGACGTGCAGACGATCTCGAATCTTCTTTCCTGGGCGCGCAGCGCGCCGACAGCCGCCTCGTGAAACAGCGATCCTTGTGGCGGGAGAACAAGCGGCAGCGGCGCGTTTTGTTCATCTTCAAACGTCTTGCCGAACCAGCGCAGTTGGCCGCGCCATTGTTCGATCCTGCTAGGCTCGCTCTCGCCGGTCCCGACGATGAAAGCGACGTCAAGCGCATTCTGACGAAAGGCTGCCGAGAGCGCCCGCGAGCTATCGACGATCACCTCAAATGTCGTGGCTACCTCGGCGTTAGCACGCAGTTCATTAAGCCTCGGCGCGAGAATGGGAGCAAATTCGCTTGGCATGCCAATTCGCACTGCAACGTTCGGGTTGCTGCGGCCGAGCTCGTCCAGCATGTCGTCATGCAGTCGCAGAAGCCGTCTTCCATAGTCGAGGCAGACCTCCCCCACGGGCGACAATTCGAAGCGCCCGCCTTTCTTGAATAGCGGCGCTTCTACGAGCTCCTCGAGTTGTTTGACCTGAAGGCTGATCGTCGGCTGCGTTCGTCCCAGCTCCTCGGCGGCGCGGGTGAAACCTCGCGCTTCGACTACCGCGACGAAGGCTCGCAAAATGTCGATGGGAATGCCGCGCACAAGAAGCCTCCCCGATAGGACTCTGCCTTCATGTGTACAATCTTTTTGCGGCCAACATAAGCGGCAGACATGCAACCATTCGCGTGTTGCGCGCCCGATGCCGGCGGTTAGTAGAGACAAAGGCTTTCATTGTTTTGGCAGGGTTAGACGTTCTTTGCGTGAGGGACGATTAACGCAGCGGTATGTCGGCGGAAATACAGGCAAAAGCATTGAAACAAAGAATGCAAGCGCTAATAATAACTTCTGACCTCACGCGGCCCTTTAACCCATGACCGCGCGACGAATTAAATAAAATTCTGGTTAACGTATCGTAACTCATTGACAACGACACATGTCCTGCTTCGAATCATTTGACTGTGACGATTCGCAGGGCAGAGCAATTGAAGGCGGGGCGCGATGCAGATCCATATTCTTGAAGAGGCCGGGCAGGGACTGGCTGCGATTGATAAATCCGTCCGGCGGCGCGAGCTCGAAATCCCCCGCACGCAACGTGTCGAGCCGATCGAGCGGCTTTACATGTTCGCGGGGTGGACCCTCGATGAGACGACGCGAGACCTGATAAGTCCTGCTGGGCAGCGGGTCGATCTCACGTCGTCCGAGTTCGATCTGATGATGGCCTTTTTGCGCCAGCCGAGTCAGCCTTTGTCCCGCGCCGCCCTTCTCGGAGTGTTGCGCGGGCGCCAATGGACGTATTTCGATCGCTCGATCGACACAATGGTCGCGCGCCTGCGCAAGAAGCTTGACGACGGGTCGGATCGCCCTCCGCTGATTCGCTCGGTGCGGGGCGTTGGCTACGTGTTTTGCGCGGCGGTCGCAAGGCTTGGCGATCAGGACCGATCGGTCGGCGTTTCGCGCCTCGCGCCCAGGGATGGAGTGGCGCCGCGTCCCGCATTGTGAGGCGCGCGAGGGACGCGCCAGCGTCGCCGTCTCTCCTGCCGATCCGATTGACGCCCCGCGGACGCGGCTCTATCCATGGCCGCGCGTCGTATTTTCGCGAGGCTTGGCATTGCGGCGACGATGATCCGATTTCACCGCAACGATTTGCCCGCCGCCGCGTCGTTCGGCGAGGCGATCGCCATCGACACGGAGACGCTGGGGCTCGCACTCGGCCGCGATCGGCTCTGCGTCGTGCAATTGTCGCGCGGCGATGGGACGGCGGATATCGTGCAGATTGACGCGGGCCAGACGAGCGCCCCCAATCTTGAACGGCTGCTGGCCGATCCGGCGATCGTCAAACTGTTCCACTACGGCCGTTTCGACATGGGCGTCCTGCAGCATGCGTTCGGGGTGATGGCCGCGCCCGTCTATTGCACCAAGATCGCCTCGAAGATCGCGCGAACCTATACCGACCGGCACGGACTCAAGGACCTGACACGCGAGTTGCTGAGCGTCGAGATCTCCAAGCAGCAGCAATCGTCCGATTGGGGCGCCGAGACCTTGAGCGAAGCGCAGCTCGCCTATGCCGCATCGGACGTCTTGCATCTGCACGCCTTGCGCGAGAAGCTTGACGCCATGCTGAAACGCGAGGGCCGGGATGGACTCGCGCGCGCCGCGTTCGGTTATCTGCCTGATCGCGTCCGGCTCGACCTCGCGGGATTTGAGGCCATGGACGTTTTCTCGCATGGCTATCCTTAAGCGCCGTCGCGATGGCGCGGGCCGCGCGCCACGTCCATCTCAAGCGCTTGCCGCGACCACCGCCTTCTGCATGGCGACGAGCTGTTTGACGCCGCCGCGCGCCAACCCCAACATCCGGATGAGCTCTTCCTCCGAGAACGGCGCGCCTTCCGCCGATCCCTGAATTTCGACTAGGCCTCCCGCGCCGGTCATCACAAAATTCGCGTCGGTATGTGCGGTCGAGTCCTCGGCATAGTCGAGATCGATCACCGCTTCGCCTCCGACTATGCCGCAAGATACGGCGGCGACATGATCCTTAAGCGGGCTGTCGCGCAGGATGGAGCGCTGCGCCATCCATTGCAGGCAGTCGCGCAGCGCGATCCACGCGCCGGTGATCGAGGCGGTGCGGGTGCCCCCGTCCGCCTGCAGCACATCGCAATCGATGGTGATCTGCCGCTCGCCGAGGCGCGGCAGATCTACGACTGCCCGCAACGATCGGCCAATGAGGCGCTGAATCTCCTGGCTGCGGCCTGAGACTTTGCCGGCCGTCGACTCGCGCCTACTTCGGGTCAGGGTCGCGCGCGGCAGCATCGCGTATTCCGCCGTCACCCATCCGCGTCCCTGGCCGCGCAGCCACGGCGGCGGCTTGTCCTCGAGCGAGGCCGCGCACAGCACATGCGTTTCGCCGAAACGGACGAGACACGAACCTTCCGCATAACGCGCCACGCCGCGCTCGAAAGCCACAGGGCGCATTTCGTCGTCGGCGCGTTTGGACGGACGCATGGGCGGACCTCCCTCATGTTATTGATCCGATCTAGCGGCAGACGCTTCGAGTGGCAAATTCGCCCACGCAATCGCGCGTCGCTGCTGCTACGCGTCGCGTTGACCATCCGCGCTCGCGACTCTAGGGTCCCGACCAAATTCAAGGACCGTCGACAAATCCATGGCTCCCGCCAAAGACGCAGCTCTCGATCCGGCCAAATCGTTCCAGGGCCTAATCCTGACCTTGCAGACCTTTTGGGCTGGCCATGGTTGCGTGATGCTCCAGCCCTACGACATGGAGGTTGGCGCGGGCACGTTTCACCCGGCGACGACGCTGCGCTCGCTGGGCCCGAAACGCTGGAAGGCCGCTTACGTCCAGCCGTCACGCCGGCCCAAGGACGGACGCTACGGCGAGAATCCCAACCGGCTGCAGCACTATTATCAGTATCAGGTGATCCTGAAGCCTTCGCCCGAGAACCTGCAGGAGCTCTATCTCGATTCGCTCGCTGCGATCGGCGTTGACATGGGCCTGCACGACGTGCGCTTCGTCGAGGACGATTGGGAGAGCCCGACGCTTGGCGCGTGGGGTTTGGGTTGGGAATGCTGGTGCGACGGCATGGAAGTGTCGCAATTCACCTACTTCCAGCAGGTCGCGGGTTTCGAATGCGCGCCAGTGTCCGGCGAGCTGACCTACGGTCTTGAGCGGCTGGCCATGTATGTGCAGGGCGTTGAGAGCGTGTACGACCTTAACTTCAATGGCGGCGAGGGCGCCGAGCGCGTGAGCTACGGCGACGTGTTTCAGCAGGCGGAGCAAGAATATTCCCGCTTCAACTTCGAGCACGCTAACACCGACATCCTGTTCCAGCATTTCAAGGACGCCGAAGCGGAATGCATGGCGCTGCTTAGAGCGGGGCGAGTCGGGCGAACGCCATCTTATGGCGCTGCCGGCCTATGATCAGTGCATCAAGGCGAGCCATGTCTTCAATCTGCTTGACGCGCGCGGCGCGATATCAGTCACCGAGCGTCAGAGCTATATTTTGAGAGTGCGCGAACTCGCCCGGGGCTGCGGCGCAGCGTGGCTCAAGACGGCCGGAGCGGCGGGGAGCCTTATCGCAGAGTCGAGGAGGGGGGTCGCGCCATCCTCAGCCGTCGGGGCGAGCGAGTTGACTCCGCACGCGACCCCCGCCCTGTCCCGCCCCCCAAGGGGCGGGGACGCTAGTCGCGATCACGCGGCTGCCTCGGATCTTCAATGCCCGACCTTCTGCTCGAACTGTTCAGCGAAGAAATCCCCGCCCGCATGCAACGGCAGGCGGCGGAGGATCTCAAGCGTCTTGTGACCAACGCGCTGGTCGAGCGCAATTTGCTCTACGAGGGCGCGCAGAGCTTCGTCACGCCTCGTCGCCTCACCCTGCATGTCGTCGGCTTGCCCGCGGCTCAAGCTAATTCCCGCGAGGAGCGCAAGGGTCCGCGCGTCGGCGCGCCGGAAGCAGCGATCCAGGGCTTTTTGAAGAGCGTAGGCCTCAGCCGCATTGAGGACGCGCGCGTCGAGACGGACCCGAAGAAGGGCCAGTTCTACGTCGCATTGATCGAGAAGCCGGGCCGCGAGACCAAAGACGCGATCGCCGAGATCATCCCCGCGATCGTCCGCTCTTTTCCATGGCCGAAATCCATGCGTTGGGGCGCGGCCTCGGCGAAGCCCGAGGCGTTGCGCTGGGTGCGCCCGTTGCGCGGAATTGTTTGCACGCTGGCGACACAACACGAGACGGCGGAAATCGTCTCATTCGACATCGACGGAATTAAAGCCGGCGATGTGACCTGGGGCCACCGCTTCATGGCGTCGGCTCCGATCCGTGTCCGCCGCTACGACGATTACGTCGACGCGCTGCAGAAGGCTAAGGTCGTGCTCGACGCCGACCGGCGCAAGGCGATCATCCTCGCCGATGCCAAGGAGCTCGCCTTCGCTCAAGGCCTTACTCTCGTCGAGGACGAAGGCCTGCTCGAGGAAGTCGCGGGTCTTGTCGAATGGCCGGTCGTGCTGATGGGCGAATTCGAGCCGGCGTTCCTTGATCTGCCTGCGGAAGTGATCCGCGCCACCATTCGCGCCAATCAGAAATGCTTCGTGCTTCGGGAAGCGCTCCCACCTTCTTCTGTCATGGCCGGGCTCGACCCGGCCATCCACGGAGCGCCGTCAGGCGCGAAAGCGCAGGGAGCCGTGACGCGGAACGGCGTGGATGGCCGGCACAAGGCCGGCCATGACGCCGCAGCAAGCGGCGGCAAGCTCGCCAACAAATTCATCCTCGTCTCGAACCTCGTGGCCCGCGATGGCGGCGCGGCGATCGCAGCCGGCAATGGGCGCGTCGTGCGCGCGCGGCTCTCCGACGCGCGCCATTTCTGGCAAACCGACCTCTCCGTATTGCCGGATGCCAAGGACAAGAGTGCTAAGCCGCTCGACCAGCGCCTCGAGAAACTGGAACGCGTGGTCTTTCACGAGAAGCTCGGGACGCAAGGCGAGCGGATTCAGCGCATCGAGGCGTTGGCGCGTGAGCTTGCTCGGAAGGTCGGCGCTGACCCGGACTTGGCCGCCCGCGCGGCTCATCTCGCCAAGGCCGATCTCGCGACCGAGATGGTCGGCGAGTTCCCTGAGCTGCAGGGCCTGATGGGTCGCTACTACGCGATTGCTCAAGGCGAACAGCCGAGCGTCGCGGAGGCGATCGAAGAGCACTACAAGCCGCAAGGACCCAACGACCGCATCCCCACTTCGCCGGTTTCGATCGCCGTTGCGCTCGCCGACAAGCTCGACACGCTCGTCGGCTTCTGGGCGATCGACGAAAAGCCGACCGGCAGCAAGGATCCTTACGCGTTGAGGCGCGCGGCGCTCGGCGTGATCCGCATCGTGATCGAAAACGGCTGCACTTAGGGCTGGCAGATGAACGATTTTTGCGACCCTCGAACTGCGTGAGCAAAATCATCGACTGGGACGCAAGACGTCTCGCCAATGGGCCAGCCTGTCCTTTCAAGGCGAGAAGCCGGGGAATACGCGAGAGATCGTTAGAAGCGGTTATGGCTTACGCTGGCGTCATCTTTGAGTTGATGGGCCTCGCAGCCTTCTTCGCCGACCGTCTTAAAGTCTACCTCCGCGATAATGGCGCGCGGCACGATCTGATCGACGCGGTGTTCGCGCTGCCGGCACAAGACGATCTTCTTATGATCGTCCGCCGGGTCGAGGCGCTTGGAAAACTGCTCGACACCGAGGATGGCAAGAATTTGCTCGCCGGCTATCGCCGCACCGCCAACATCCTGCGCGCCGAAGAAAAGAAAGACGGCGCTGAGGCCTTTGCTGGCAAGCATGTTCAGACCACTCTCGCTCCGCCAGCGGAAAGATATCTTGCAAACGTCGTCGCCTCCGCCGGCGCAGCCGCCCGCCAGCACGCAGCCTCCGAGGATTTCGAGGGCGCGATGCGTGCTCTCGCCGCCTTGCGGGCGCCCGTGGACGGCTTCTTCCTCGACGTGACGGTCAACGATCCCGACCCGGAAACACGGCGGAACCGCTTGAGATTGCTCAATGAATTGCGCGAGTCGATGCATGCCGTCGCCGACTTCTCAAAGGTCGCGGGATAGGCCGCTCCTTTAAGAATCCGTCGGCAGCGCATAAATGGCGGCGGGGCGGGTTTGGGGCGCTAATAAGGAAGATTGAGCCATGGCGCTGAGAGAAGAGAATCTCGACGGGGCCTCCGGCGGCGGCAAGCCGGCGGTCACCGACACTCAGGTCGAAAAGGCGTTTCGCACCATCCTCGAGTGGATCGGTGAGGATCCCAATCGCGACGGGCTCATCGAGACGCCCAACCGTCTCAGGCGCGCCTACCGCGAATATTTCGCCGGCTACGAGGAGGATCCGCACGAGGTGCTCAGCAAGACCTTCAGCGAGGTCGACGGCTATGACGAGATGATCGTCCTGCGCGGGGTGACCTTCGAGAGCCATTGCGAGCACCATATCGCGCCGATCATCGGCCGGGTGTGGGTCGGCTATATTCCCGACAAGCGCGTCGTCGGAATCTCCAAGCTCGCGCGGGTGGTCGAGATCTTCTCCAAGCGCCTGCAGATTTAGGAGCGCCTCACGGCGCAGATCGCGAATGCGGTCGAAGAGGTGCTGAAGCCGTGCGGAGTTGCGGTGGTGGTCAAGGCGGCGCACCATTGCATGATCGATCGCGGAGTCCGCAAGCGCGGCGCAGACCTCGTCACCAGTCGGATGCTCGGCGTGTTTCGCGATCAGGCCCAGACACGGGCTGAGTTCCTGTCGCTCGTCAATTCGGACAGCCACGAATAAACGCGCGGCATGATCGGCGCCTATCGGATCGAAGCCTATGTCATCGCCTCGGCCGACGGCATGCTCGCGGACGCGAGCGGTGTTCAGCCGGCCTCGTTGCATTTCGGAGCTGACCATCGACATTTTCAGGAAGGCCTGGATCATGCCGACGCGGTCGTGAATGGGCGCCATTCGCAGGAGGGCCAGCCGAACTCGATGAGCCGGCGCCGGCTGGTCGTAACTCGCCAAGTCGCCGGGGTGGCGCCCGATCCTGACAATCCCAAGGCCCGGCTATGGAATCCGGCCGGCGCGTCGTTCGAGGCAGCATGCGCAGCGCTCGGTTTGAGTTCAGGCACGGTGGCGGTCATTGGCGGACCGCAGGTCTTCAGCTTGTTTCTCAAGCTAGGTTGCGATTGCTTTCATCTGAGCCGGGCGATCAGAGTGCGTCTGCCAGGCGGGATGCCGGTCTTTGGCCGCGAAAGATTTGGCGGCGACCCCGATGCGACATTGGCCGCCGCCGGCCTCAAAGCGCGCCCGCCGGTCTGGCTTGAGGACGGGCTCACTCTCACCGACTGGGACCGGTCCGACTAGGCCGCGAAGACCCAAGGACGATCAGCCTCGCCGCTCGTATTCCACGAACGCAAAATCCGCGTCGTCGCGAGGGCCGCGCTCGCCCGTCTCGCGGCCGATCTCGCGCCACTTAAGCGGATCGATGGGCGGGAAACGCGCCTCTCCTTCAGCGTCGAGCGCGACTTCTGTGATGAAAAGGCGGCTCGCACGCGAGATCGTCTGCGCAAAGATCTCGCCCCCGCCGCCGATGACGACTTCGCCCGCGCCCATCACGCCCGCGCGCTCGGCGGCGAGATCGAGCGCGGCGTCGAGATTGTCGGCGACGAGGACGCCCGAGGGCGCAAATGTGGGATCGCGGGTGACGACGATCATTTCACGTCCCGGCAGCGCGCGGCCGATCGATTCGAACGTCTTTCGCCCCATCACCAGCGGCTTGCCCCAGGTCAGCGCCTTGAAGCGTTTCAGGTCGCTCGAGAGCCGCCAGGGCAGTCCACCGTTCGCGCCGATGATCCCGTTGCGTGCGACAGCTGCGACGAAGACAATGGGAACGTCCCTCACACCGCGACCGGCGCCCTGATCGCCGGCCACGGATCGTAGCCCTCGAACGCAATCGCGTCGGCGTTGAGGTCGAAGATTGATCCGACGTCGGTGAGCTTAAGGTGAGGCAATGGGCGCGGCGCGCGGGCGAGTTGCACGCGCGCCTGATCCTCGTGATTTCGGTAGAGATGCGCGTCGCCGAACGTATGCACGAACTCCCCGGCCTCAAGCCCGCATTCGTGGGCTATCAGACGGGTCAGGAGCGCGTAGCTTGCGATGTTGAACGGCACGCCGAGAAAGATATCGGCCGAGCGCTGATAGAGCTGGCACGAGAGCTTGTCGCCGTTCACGTAGAACTGGAAAAGGCAATGGCAGGGCGCGAGCTTCATGCGCTCGATCTCGGCGACATTCCAGGCCGAGACCACGAGTTGGCGCGAGTCGGGGTTGCGGCGGATCTCGTCGATCACCCAGCCTATCTGATCGTATGTTCGCCCGTCCGGTCCCTCCCAGGCGCGCCATTGCTTGCCGTAGACGGGACCCAGATCGCCGTCCGCGTCGGCCCATTCGTCCCAGATGGAAACGCCGTGCGCCTTGAGATAGGCGACATTGGTGTCGCCTCGCAGGAACCAGATCAGTTCGCGCACGATCGACTTGAGATGGAGCCGTTTCGTCGTGACGAGCGGAAAACCCTGAGAGAGATCGAACCGAAGCTGCCGGCCGAACAGGGAGCGCACGCCAGTTCCGGTGCGGTCCATCTTGACTGCGCCGTTATCGAGCGCCTCGCGCATCAGATCGAGATAGGCTTGCATCGCGCCGGTCCCTTGCGCCTAACCGACCGCAACCTCTATACCGATTCGCGTCTCCCGGCGCGCGGCGCCTAGCGCGCCGCGGCTACAAGTTGTGGATCAGTGTAGGCTCACCGTCTCAAGCTCATTTTCCCAGGCATTGGCGATCGCCGCGTCCTTGGAATTGGTCAGCATGATCGGCGACCCATCGGCGCCGAGCAGGGCAAACAACGTCAGCCCCGGACGCATCTGCGGCGCCTGCGGGAAGAGGCGGGCGACGTCTTCCGAGGTAATCGTCTTCACATAAGCCAGAGACCCATCGCCATAATGAGCGAATTCCTGCGGCGTCAGGTTTGGCGCCACGGTCACGACTGCTTTGCCGGTCTCGGATCTCATCGCTTTACTCCTCACTCGGCGGCCGCTTAGGCCCGTCGTTCGGGCGCGCCCTTCACTCGCGCGCCACTATTTGTATCCTTCGCACCATCCGCTCGGGCTGCGGCCGAACGAGATCTACGGACAACAGCCCTTGCGCAAGTTCGGCGCTCTTGACCTGCATACCGTCGGCAAGCAGAAAGCCGCGCTGGAACTGCCGGGCGGCGATGCCGCGATGCAAATATTCACGCGTCTTGTCCTCCTGCTGCCGGCCGCGGATCGTGAGCTGATTCTCCTCGACCGTGACTTCGACCTGGTCGTGAGCGAAACCGGCTACGGCGAGGGTGATGCGCAATTTTTCCGGCTCGCCCCCATCGGCCGCGATTTGCTCGATATTGTAGGGCGGATAGCCATCCGTCCCCGCTTTCGAAACCCTGTCAAGCGCCCGCTCCAAATCATCGAAGCCGAGCAGCAAAGGCGAGGTCACCGCCGTCACGCGCACCATGTTCGAAGCCCCCTTTCAGGCGCTTCCCGGAAACTTCAGGCCTTGCCATAAGCGCCCGATCCGGTTCTTGCCGTCAACCATCCGGACCATTCGACGTTCCGGACCAACGGATATAAGCCTCGCAATCCAACCTTCAAGGCGTGATTGCCCTAGCGGAAGCCTTTGATTCGGCGCTAGTTCCGGCAACTCTGTTAAAATGCTGCGCTCGAAATCTAAACCAATCGTTTATGTTTTCGGCCGGGGGCGAGGGGTATTGGTCAAGAAGACAACGGCGTTGAGCAAGCTCGGAACCAAGCGCCAGTGCTTGGCCTGCGGCGCCAAATATTATGATCTCGGCCGCAAGCCGCCGGTTTGTTCGCGCTGCGGCGCGACGCCCGAGCCCAAGCGGGCGAGCGAATCAGCAGAAATTCACGCCGCCGAGGATGCAACGCTCGCGACGCAGCCTCCGCCCGTCGTTGCGCCTTCTCGGCCCATCGGCCGCGAATGGTCGACCGAGCAGGCGGGAGCGATCGACCAGGTCGGCCGATGGCTCAAACGAGGCGAGCCCCAGGTGTTTCGTGTCTTCGGCTACGCCGGAGTCGGGAAAACGACGCTGGCGCGCCACATCGCCGAAGGCGCGCGCGGCGAGACGGCGTTCGCCGCCTTCACCGGCAAGGCTGCGCTGGTGATGCGATCGAAGGGCTGCGCGGGCGCGACCACCATCCATGCCCTCATCTACCGGGCGACCGAGGGCGCAGAGGGCGCGCCTAGCTTCACCCTCAACGCCGATGGTCCAGCCTCAAAGGCCGGGCTGATCGTGATCGACGAATGTTCGATGGTCGACGCAGAGCTGGCGCGCGACCTTCTCTCGTTCGGCAAGCCGATCCTGGTCCTGGGCGACCCGTTTCAATTGCCGCCGGTCAAAGGGGGCGGCTTTTTCACCGAGGGCGCGCCGGACGTCATGCTTACCCACATCCATCGGCAAGCGCAGGACAATCCGATCATTCGCCTCTCGGAAATCGTTCGCTCAGGCGGGGATCTGCGTGAAGGCGTCTACGGCGAAACGCGAGTCATCCCGCGCGCCGCCGTCGATCCGGCTCAAGTGCTCGGCGCCGATCAAGTGCTGGTCGGGACAAACCGGACCCGCCGAGCCTATAATCTGCGCATGCGCGATCTCAAGGGTTTTCGGGAGCCGCTGCCGGTCGCCGGGGACCGTCTGGTCTGCTTGCGGAATGACCGCGCCAAGGGCCTCATCAATGGCGGACTTTGGCGGGTCGAGACGCTTGGCGGCGTCAAGAAAGACTTCGTCAAGATGACCTTGCGCTCGGAGGACGAGGGCGCGCGCGCGACCGTTAAGGTCTCCGTGCTGAAGGCCTTCTTCGAGGGGACGGAGGGCGAACTCAGCTTTCCCTTGAGACGGGAGTCGGACGAGTTCGACTATGGCTACGCGCTCACCGTCCATAAAGCTCAGGGGTCGCAGTGGGACGACGTCATGCTGTTCGACGAGAGCTTCGCTTTCCGCGAGCATCGGGCCCGCTGGCTCTATACGGGTCTGACCAGGGCCGCCCGGAGGTTGACCGTGGTGAGGTGAGGGCCAAAGCACACTGGACATCGGCGTCGCGTTGCGACTAGATTGACGTTGCGGCGCCGGAGATTATTCCAATGCGTATTCCCCTGTCGTTGAGGGTGGCGGGCGCCTGCGCCCTTGCCGCGCTCATCTTCCCCCTCGGCCTCGCGCCTTCATTTGCCCGCATGGGGGCAGGCTCAGGTCCTGTTGGTCGCCCAGCTTTGGGATTCGGTCACTTTCAACATTTTGCCTCAGGCGGGTTCAACCGGCGCTTTGAAGGCGGCCGGTTCGGCTTCAACCGCTTTAGCCCGAGCCGGTTTGACCACTTTGGCTTTAACCGCTTCAATCGCTTCGGTTTTAACCGCTTTGGCGGGAATCAGCTTCTCATCGGCGCCGGTGGTTGGGGCTGGGGCGGCTTTCCGGCTTCCGGAGCGTCCGAGCCCATCATCGTCGGAGGCGGTGCGCCGGTCATTATCAACGTCGGCGTCGATCCCGCTCCAGGCGACGTCGGAGGCGCCTACAGTGGAGGCTGTGTCATCCACAAGCTTAACTACGACAGCAACGGCAAATATGTGGGCGAGCGCCAAATCCCGCAGTGCTGATCGAGGTCGGTTCTGGATAGCTGCGAGAGCCGGTACGCTTGGCGTTCGGCCTCCCCTCTTTACGCTGGCCTCCGCGGAGCGGTAGGTCCTCGGCTCCGCCGCCAAGGCGATGGCGTGGCGGTTTTTAAGCCAGGAGGGTAGGATGGACGTCGGCTTTATCGGTCTTGGCCAAATGGGTCAGGGGATCGCGTTGAACCTCGTCAAGGCGGGGCATCGCGTCATCGTCTACAACCGGACGCGGGCCAAGACCGAGGCGCTGACCGCCGCGGGCGCCGAGGTCGCCGAAAGCGTGGTCGACGCCTGCCGACGCCCGGTGCTCATCACTTCGCTCGCCGGCGATGAGGCGGTCGAAGCGGTCATTTTCGGCGACGGAAACGGGCTCTCCACGCTTGGCAAAGGCGCCGTCCACATCTCCATGAGCACGATCAGCGTCGCGCTCTCCGACCGGTTGGCCGAGGCGCATCGAAGGACCGGCCAAGTCTACGTCGCCGCGCCCGTGTTCGGCAGGCCGGAAGCCGCGGCGGCGGCGAAGCTCTTCGTTCTAGCAGCGGGCCCCGAAGCACAGCTTAAGCGCTGCCAGCCTCTGTTCGACGCGATCGGACAACGGACCTTCGTCATCGGCGACAAGCCGTCCTCGGCAAATCTCGTCAAGCTCAGCGGCAACTTCCTGCTCGCGGCGGTGATCGAATGCTTGGGCGAAGCCTTCGCGCTGGTCCGCAAAGGAGGCATCGAGCCGCATGCTTATCTTGAAATCCTCACCAACACACTGTTCTCGGCCCCCGCCTACAAGACCTACGGGACGATGATCGCCAACCAGCAATACGAGCCGGCGGGGTTCAAGATGTCGCTGGGCTTGAAGGACATTCGCCTCGCGCTCGCGGCGGCCGACGCGCTGGCGACGCCGATGCCGGTCGCGAGCCTCGTTCACGATCATTTCCTGGCCGGCGTGGCTCAAGGCGCAGGCGATTCTGACTGGTCCGCACTGGCGCGTCTTGCCGCTACGAACGCAGGTCTCTGAGCCGCCGGACGCACCGCTTTCAGATCTGATAAACCGCGGCATGTCCACTGCGCCGCCGATCGTTCCCGAACTTGACGTTGCCGATCTCGCCCGGTCCGCAAGCTTCTACGTAGACGTTCTTGGATTCAGTGTCCGCATTGAACGTCCCGAGGAGCGGTTCGCTTATCTAACGCGCGGACCTGTCCACCTGATGCTCGAACAGGCGGATGGCCCCGGACGCCGGTTTCGCACGGCTCCCCTGGAATACCCGTTCGGGAGAGGAATGAACCTTCAGATTGAGGTTCCCGACGTCGACCATCTTCATGCGCAGGCATTGGAGGCGGGCGCCGCCATCTATATCCCGCTTGAGGAGCGCTGGTATCGACGGGGCGACCAAGAAGCGGGCAATCGGCAGTTCGTCGTCATCGACCCAGATGGCTATCTCCTTCGCTTCTTCACGAGCCTTGGCAGACGGCAAGCTGCTGCACAGTCGGCCGCGGCCCGCTGACCTGCAACGACCGCTCAAGAGAACGGGGCTTTGGTCGATTGATGGGTGAGGTGGTTTGCCGCAGCCCACCCTCGCAACGGGGCTTGTGTGGAATCGGAACTTGGGGCAGGCTTTTCCTGAGGCTCCGCGGTCATCGGCGAACGCTGGTCAAAAAGCCAAGCTTGGCGGGCGATCTGGCGGCAATCCAGGGAATGCGCGATGCTCCAGCTCAGGCATATCGCAATCGCCGCAACCTGCGTTGCAGCTTCCCTGCCGGTTCTGGCCGACGATCAAAACCCGCCGCCGGCGCAACAGGTCTACACGCCGCGTTTGAACAACATCATGATCTTAACGCAGCTCGGGCACTTCAAGTTATGGTATGCAGGCGCGGTGCAGAACTGGCCGCTCGCGAACTACGAATTGGAGCAAATCCGGGCCAGCATCCGCCTTGCGAAGATCCTTTATCCAGATAGCGACAAGTCGAATATGGATAAGATGATACCGGTGGCGGAGGATCTCGACAAAGCGATCAAGGCGAAAGACGCGGCCGGTTTCACGAGCGCGTATGGCAAGCTCACCGCCGCCTGCAACACTTGTCACGAAGCCACCGGCTTCGGTTTTATAAAGATCAGGGTTCCGCGATTGTCGCCCATCGAGACGTCGCCGTTCAGCGATAAGTCGTTTCCGGCCAAGTGACAGCTCGCGCTTAAGCCCCCACGGTCGCGATGCGAAGGTTGTTGGTGGCGCCCGGAGTCCCGAACGGAACGCCGGCCACCACGATAATGCGCTCGCCCTCGCTGGCGAAGCCCTCGATAAAGGCGTGCCGGCAGGCTCGATCGGCCATGTCGCGCTCGTCGCGAGCATCGTCGGTGACAACCGGATGCAACCCCCAGACGACTGCGAGGCGCCGCGCGACAGATTCGATGGGAGTTAGCGCCAAAATGGAGGAGCGCGGCCGCTGGCGGGCGATGCGAAGACCGGTCGAGCCTGAACTGGTCCAGGCGCAGATCACTTTCAAATCGAGCGTTTCGGCGACGTCGCGCGTCGCTTCGGCGATCGCGTCGGCGCCTGTCGCCTCCGGCGCTGCGCGCTGCGCCTCGATGATCGAGGGATAGATCCCCTCCAATTCCACCGCCTCCGCGATCCTGTTCATGGTCGCCACCGCCTCGAGCGGATATTGGCCCGAGGCGCTTTCCGCTGACAGCATGACGGCGTCCGCCCCCTCGAACACCGCGGTCGCCACGTCCGACACCTCGGCGCGCGTCGGCACCGGCGCGGAGATCATCAATTCCAGCATCTGCGTCGCCACCACCACCGGCTTGCCGAGCCGTCGCGCCAGCCGGGTCAGGGTCTTCTGGATGCCGGGCACGCGCTCGAGCGGCATTTCCACTCCGAGGTCGCCGCGCGCCACCATCAATGCGTCAGCGACCGCCATGATCTCGTCAATACGCTGAACCGCCTGCGGCTTTTCGATCTTGGCCATCACCAGCGCCCGGCCTTTGACGATTTCCTTGACCTCGACGACGTCTTCCGGACGCTGAACGAACGAGAGCGCAATCCAATCGATGTTTTCCTCGAGCGCGGCGGCGAGATCGGCGTGATCCTTGTCGGTCATGGCGGAGGTCGGAATGGTCGTGTCGGGCAAGCTCACGCCCTTCTTGTTGGATACGCGCCCCGCGACTTCGACGACGGTCAGCACGCGGCCTCCCTCGGCCGCGGCGACCCGCAACATCACCTTGCCGTCATCGATGAGGAGCCGGTGCCCCTTGGCGAGCGAGCTCAAGATTTCCGGATGCGGGAGATAGACGCGCGCCTGCCCGCCGGGCGTGGAGTCGCCGTCAAGGATGAAGGCCTCGCCGGGGCGAAGGTCGACAGAATTGCTGGCGAACGTGCCGAGCCTGAGCTTCGGCCCCTGCAGATCGACAAGCACGCCGATCGGGCGGCCGGTCTCTTCCTCCACCTCGCGGATCATCGCGACCCGCTCCCGCATCACGTCGTGCGAAGCGTGGCTCATGTTTATGCGGAAGACGTCCGCTCCGGCGGCGAACAGGGCGGCGATGGTCTTGCGGTCGGCCGAGGCGGGGCCGAGGGTGGCGATGATTTTGACGCGGCGGCGACGGACCTGCAATTGCGTTCCTCCGACAATCGGCGGCGCTTTCCGCCGCGCTCATTACTCGCCCCGCCAAAATAGCGGACCGACGTCGCAGCTTAAGGGTTCGCCTGGTCGGTCAGCTGCACCGTCCAGCTCTTGGAGTCCTTGCCAGTGTCGACTTCGAAGAACCCGGTTCGGTTGTAGCCCCGCACAAAGCAATCCTGCCGGCCGTCGATCTTGAACTCGCGATCTGACGTGCACATGAACACCTTGCCCTTCCACTCGCCGCCGCGCTCGTCCATCGCGTAGAGATAATAATATTCAGCCGCGAGGGCGCCGCGCAAAAGCGTCACGCAGTCGAGCGATTTGAGATTCCACCACCCTTCGCTGACCCAGTTTTGTCCATCTGTATAACCAAGGGCGACGCTGACGCGATTGCTGGAGTTGTTGCACATGCGCAGGTCCGCGCGCGCCGGAGCGGCCGCGCAAAGCGCCGTTCCGAGCGCAGAAAGCGCCAGCATTCTTCCTGCGATTCTGTTCATGTCCATGGGGTGAAAGTTTGGCGCGTCATATTCGGCGCGTCCGCTGTGCTGTCAACCTCGGCCGCGCACGATTAGGCGACTCGCAGCGGCGGGCGCGCCATGGATGATCGACGAGCGCGTGGCTCCGCAGACCTTTTTGCGGCGAAAAAGTCTAGCGTTCATCGCGGACGCCCGATATTCGATTCCTGGGCCGGCTCGCCCGTCTTGGAGGCGCTCCCTGTCAAACGGTCTCGAGGCGTTCGCCTTTGTCTATATCTGGCTCTCGATCGCCGCAGCGTTGATCGTGCTCGCTGACATCTTTGTCCTTGGGCGGCGCCAGCCAATGGGGGTGATGGACGCGGTTTGGCCGCTGACGCTGCTGTACTGGGGGCCGCTTGGCCTGCCATTCTATTTCGGCTTCGGCCGCGCGGCGCCTTCCCAGACCCAGATGCTTGCCCACACCCAGATGCGCGACCATGCGCAGGGGGAAGCCAAGCCGCCCATGTGGCAGGCGGTTTTCACAGGCGCGGCCCATTGCGGCGCGGGTTGCGCGCTTGGCGATTTTGCCGCCGAGTGGATCGCGCTTGCTCTGGGCCTCGTGCTGTTCGGCTCGGCCATGGCGGCGCGGCTCACCTTGAGCTTTGTTCTCGCCTATGCGGCAGGGATCGCCTTCCAGTATTTCGCCATCGCGCCGATGCGGGCTTTGAGCTTGCGGGCGGGCCTCGTGGCCGCGATCAAGGCGGACACGTTCTCCCTGATCGCCTACGAGATTGGCATGTTCGCCTGGATGATCTATCGCGCCCACGCATGGCCCGCTATGGCGCCGACCGACTGGTCCTATTGGCTGATGATGCAGATCGCCATGGTTTTAGGCTTTGCGACGACCTATCCGGTCAATTGGCTCCTCATCCACTTTGGGGTGAAGGAGAGAATGTAGAGCTGCTTGTCGCGTCTCCTCGTGGGACGAGGCTCGACGGGCGCGGGCGAATCGCCGATGATTGACTTAATGAAACGGTTTCTTTTGTCAGCCTTTGTCGCCGCAGCCGCGCTGAGCGCATCCGCTCCCTCAGCGCGCGCCGACTTCTCCTCCTGTGTCGCCTCGCTCAGAGTTCAGGCGGCGCACAGCGGAATTTCGGCCAAAACACTCGAAGTCGCCTTCAACGGGCTCGAGCCGGACCCGAAGGTGCTCGATCTCCAGAAACAGCAGCCCGAGTTCAAGACGCCGATCTGGGATTATGTCGACGGGCTGGATGACGATCAGCGGGTCGCCGACGGCAAGGCGGCGATGGCGAGGGAGGCGCGCGCGCTCGCCCGTGCAGAAGAGCAATATGGCGTGAGCCGCTCCATGCTGGCGGCGATCTGGGGGGTCGAGTCCAATTTCGGCCAGGAGATGGGCAAACGCCCGCTGGTGCAGTCGCTGACGACGCTCGCCTGCCTTGGCGATCGCGCCAATTATTTCCGCTCCGAATTGATGGCGACGCTGAAGATCATCGACCACGGCGACGTGCCGCCCGAGAAACTCAACGGATCATGGGCGGGCGCGTTCGGGCAGACGCAGTTCATGCCCTCGACCTTCCTGCGCCTGGCGGTGGACTTCGAGGGCGACGGACGGCGCGACATCGTCGATTCCGCGCCGGATGCGCTCGCCTCGACAGCGAACTATCTCCGCAAATCGGGCTGGCGTCCGGGGCTCCCTTGGGGCTTCGAGGTCAAGTTGCCGCCGAGGCTATTCGGGCCCGTCGGGGCGCAAGGCCAGACAATCCATGTCGTTCTGGGCTTCGCACGGGTTAGCCCGCATTGATGGGCGTTCCCTTGGCGATGGCGACGCGGCCCTCTTGCTGCCGGCCGGACGTGAGGGCCCGGCCTTTCTGGTGACGCGCAATTTCGACGTCGTCTATTCGTATAACGCCGCCGAATCCTACACCCTCGCCGCCTGCGTGCTGGCCGACCGCCTGAGCGGCGGGCGCGGCATCGTCACCCCCTGGCCGACCGACGATCCGCTCTTGTCGCGCGACGGGCGAAAGGAATTGCAGGCGTTGCTCCAGAGGCGCGGCTATGACATCGGCGGCGACCCGGACGGGCATGTCGGAACCAAGAGCAAGGCCGCGATCGCCGATTTCGAACAGAGATCGGGCCTCGAGGTCAACGGCCGCGCCTCGGTCAAGGTGCTCGAGGCGCTGAAAAGGTAGCTGTCCTCGGCTTGACTGCACTGTGAACCGCGTTAACTTGGCAGCGCAGCCATCTGAAGACTGCTGGGGGACGCACAATGAAACTAATCTTTTGATGGCGAGCGCTGCTTTCGCAGCGATGAGTTTCGGCGCCAACGCTGCGGTCATCGAGCGCACCTTCGATGTTGAAGCGTCCGGTTTCACCCTAGCCTTCGGACCAAGTGATCCTGCCGCTGTCGACCCGGTAAAGTTGAATTTCACGCTCATCTGGGATCCTTCGACGATCACACCTAAGACGGCTTCTGGCCTGACGGTCAATTCCTTCAATCTTCCCTATCCACATCGTTTCGCGAATGACCCAGGCGGAAACGTTGCATTAGGGCGGGACTTGCCAACGGTAGTACTGCCTCGTTGGTCGCGGCGATTCGTACTGCTTGTTCATGTCAAATTCGACAGGCGCCAATCCGACGGCCGACTTCGAACAGTACACCACCTCTAACGGCCAATGGGTTGCCGGCGTCGTCACTGTGACCGCGAGCGCGATCGGGGGCGTTCCGGAGCCCTCGACGTGGGCGCTGATGCTAGTCGGTTTTGGCGGCGTCGGCTGGCTGGCTTACCGGCGTCGGTGGGCGACGGCGCCTGCTGCCTAAGGCGACGCGGCAAGTTTCTGCTCGCCTTGCTTTTAGAGCGCTCTTCGATCGCGCGCGCCCCGCGAGGCTTCGCGGGTAATCCTGACTTGCGCCCGAACCCGCCCCACGAATTAGCCATGGGAGCGCGAATTGGAAATCATACATTTGCTTGAAAAAACCAGAGGTCCGTGCTATACCTTCTGAATCGCCGGATGCAACCCACTTTCGGGGATGCTCGCGCCGAGGAGATTGAAGGCTTGTGGCAGTTAAGCCACAGTGTGACAGGGGAAAGCGATTTCTTATTTGGATTCGCTGTAACCCATTGAAAAGTCCCGATTCGGACGAATAAAACCAAATAAAACCAAGCTACTTTGCTTGGTTTTATTTGGTTGGGCTTGGATTCGCTTGGATTTATTTGGCCGCCGAGCCCGTTCGGCGGCCTCCATTCGGGCGGCGCAGCAGGCGGCGCCCGCCAAACGCGGCGCCCCCACAAGCCTCTCCGGCCGCGCCATCCATGTGCAGGCGATGGCTCGGTTGCGCCGGAAAAGTCGCTACCAACCCCCTCCCGGCGCTGGCCTTTGCTGCCCGAAGATGCAGGCCCTGCGCTTCCGCGCGCGCATCAAGTTTCGAGCGCGCCGGCTCGATCTCGGCTAGAAACACCAATATCGCGTGAATGCACGGGAGGTTCAGAATGGCCGATTCAGCCGAAGCCGAACGCAGCGTCGAGGCGCCTTTGCCGCTCAGCGGCATGCGTGTGCTTGACGTCTGCCAAGTCATGGCCGGACCCTTCTGCTGCATGCTGCTGGGCGACCTCGGCGCCGACGTCATCAAGGTCGAGCCTCCGGATGGCGACCAGGCGCGTCGGGCGATGGGATTCAAGCTCAAGGGCGACGACAGCCTCGGCTTTTTGAACATGAACCGTAACAAGCGCTCCATCGTTCTCGACCTCAAAAGCGAAGCCGGGCGCAGCGCGTTCCTCCGTCTCGCCGCGACCGCGGACGTGATTGTCGAGAACTATCGGCCGGGCGCCATGAAGAGGCTCGGCGTCGACTACGAGGCCGTGCGCGCCGTCAATCCGGGGGTCATTTACGCCAGCATCTCTGGATTTGGGCAGTCAGGCCCTTGGGCTGACCGGCCCGGCTTCGACCTCATCGCCCAGGCGGCGTCGGGAATCATCAGCGTCACCGGCGATCCTGCCGGGCCGCCCGCGAGGTCGGGGGTGCCCGTGACGGACCTCGGCTGCTCGCTCTTCACCCTCTACGCAATCCTCGCCGCCTATATCGGCCGTCAGGCCACGGGTCGCGGCCAATATATCGACGCTTCGCTCTACGAGGCGGGCATCGCCTTCTCCATTTGGGACGTCAGCGAATATTGGGGCACCGGGCGCGTGCCGCACCGTTTGGGCACCGCCAACCGCATGGCGGCGCCCTACGAGGCCGTGCGCGCAAAGGATGGCTATTTCGTCATCGGCGCGAACAACGACCGACTGTGGCTAAGGCTATGCGAGATTATTGATCGACCGGATCTCGCGGCCAATCCGAGCTACAAGACCAACGCCGACCGGCTCGGCAACCGGGAGGCTCTCGCGGCCGATTTGGAGAAGACGTTTCTCACCCAAGACCGTGACCATTGGGTCTCGCTTCTCCTTCAGGCAGGCGTCCCTGCCGGACCGATCAGCGATTATGCGGAGGTTTTCGCCAGCGATCACGCAAGGGCGCGAGAAATGAAGATGACGGTCGCCCATCCGGTCGAGGGCGCCGTCCCCAACATCGGTTTCCCGGTCAAACTCATGGGGACCCCGCAACAGATACGCCGGCCTCCTCCATTGCTTGGCGAGCACAACGACGAGATTTTCGCTGAGCTTGGAATTGCGGAAAGCGAACGCCGACTCGCCACAGGAGCAGCCCATTGAGCGCAGGGAGCGTAAGGCTGACAATCGATGGAGCGATCGCGACGATCGTGTTCGATCATCCGGGGATGCGCAACGCGCTCTCATTGGCGATGTATGACGAATTGTCCGTCGCTTGCGAGCGGATCGCATCGACGCCGGGACTGCGCGCAGCCGTGTTCCGCGGCGCCAACGGCGCCTTTGTTGCGGGAACCGATATCGCCGAGTTTCGCGGTTTTCACGACAGGCGAAGACGGCGTCCGCTATGAGGCGCGCCTCGAGCGGGGCGTCGCTGAAGTCGAGGCGCTGCCCGTGCCGACCCTGGCGGTGGTCGATGGCCCGGCGACAGGCGGGGGGCTCATGATCGCAACCGCATGCGACCTGCGCGTCGCTTCGAGCCGCGCGCGATTTGGCGTGCCCGTTGCCCGTACGCTCGGCAATTGCTTGTCGCGCGCCAATCTCGCGCGGCTTGAACGCGCGTTTGGTCGCGGCCGAACCTCTCGCATGTTGCTTCTCGCCGACCTCCTCGACGCCGAATGAAGCGCTTGCAGCGGGTTTCCTCGTCGCGCTGGCCGAGCCGGACGTGCTCGAAACCCGCGTCGCCGAAATCCTCGACAAGCTCGTCGCCAACGCGCCCCTCACGCTTGCCGCGACGCGCACGCTCATGCGCTCAGGCTTCGGAACCGGAGGAGAAACATCATCGCCCGCGTCTATGGCAGTCGGGACTTCAAAGAGGGCGTCGAGGCTTTCCTCGCCAAGCGGGCGCCGGTCTGGGCCGGCGATTAGAGCCTGCTGCGGTTCAAGGCGGCGCGCCGCTCAGCTGGAGATTTTCTCCAAAGCCAGATTGGTCGTGCGCGGCCCGAAGAGGCCGATCGTCGCCATCACCACCCCCATCGCGGCGGCGATGAAAACGAAGACGCCGAGCGCGCCGAACCTTTCGAGGATGAAGGCGATGACGAACGAGCTGAAGATGACCGAGAGGCGGCTCCACGAATAGACGAAGCCGGCGGCGCGGGCGCGAATGCCGGTCGGGAACAGCTCCTGCTGATAGGCATGGAAGCTGAACGACATGATGTTGGCGGCGAGCGTCAGTCCCACACCCATGGCGATGATGAGCGCCGAATTGCGCGTTTGCCCGAAAATGAGGCCGCAGACGAGGATGGCGCCGGCAGCGCCGACGATGATCCATTTGCGCTCGAACCGGTCGCCGAGGAAAAATCCGAGGAGCGGCCCGATCGGCGCTGCGAGCGCGATCACGGTCGTATAGCCGAGGCTGCTGGAGACAGTGATCCCCTGCTTGACGAGGAGCGAGGGGACCCAATTGTTGAAGCCGTAATAGCCGACCGTCTGAAAGATGTTGAACACGCTCATCAGGATGACGCGGCCACGAACGCCCGAACCCCACAAATCGACAAAGCGGCTCGCCGGGGAGACCGGCTCCTCGGGGCCGGGCGGCGGCAGCGGCCGGCCGTACTCGACCTCGACCTTTGCTTCAATTGCGCTCAAAATCCGGTCCGCCTCGGCGAGCCGTCCCTGCTTGGCGAGCCAGCGCGGGCTTTCGGGCAGGCCGCGCCGCAAGAAGACGACGACCGGCGCGGCGAACGCCCCGATCAGCACCACCCAGCGCCAGCCCTCGAGGCCCAGGGGCGCCCTGGGCACAAGCAGCCAGGCGAGGAACGAAACCACCGGCACGCAGATGAAGCCGATCGCCTCATTGACGGCGAAGGCGCGGCCGCGAAAGCGCTTGGGCGCAAGCTCGCTGAGATAAGCGCCGATCGTCACCATCTCGACGCCGAGGCCGACGCCGGAGATGAGCCGCCAGAAGTTGAGCCCGGCGGCGTCGTGCTGCAGCGCCACCATGATGTTGGCGGCCGAGTACCAGAGAAGCGACCAAGTGAAGATCGCCCGCCGGCCGAAGCGGTCCGCGAGAAAGCCGCACAAGATGGTGCCGATGAAGAGGCCGGTAAACAGGGCGGCGATGAAGCTTGCGACTCCGGTTGTCCCGAACAGGCCTCCGGTCGACGCGGTCAGCACGCCCGACTTGACCAGGCTCGGCGCGACATAGGCCGAAAACAAGAGGTCGTAGAGCTCGAAGAACATGCCGAAGCCGAGCAGCGTGACGATGGTCCAGATCGTGCGCGTCGCCGGCAGCCGGTCGATGCGGGCCGAAATCGCGCCTGCGCTTAAGCCAGCCGCTCCGCTGTCGTTCATGTTTCCTCGCCTGGCGTCGCCCGCGCTATGTCTCGCGCTTTCGGACCGCCTTTAAGAGGCGCGCTTTCGCCGGTGTGTCAAATGGATCGCGGCGTCTTTGACAGCGGCGCCTGCGGGGGCCGAGGGTTAGGCCTGCTTCAACATCGCACGGTCGACGCTCAACGGGCCGCCGCCGGCAAAGACGAAATAAAGGAAGATGAAGCAGAACAGGACCGCTAATTCTCCGGCGCTGACGATTGGGTAAAACGAGCGGGGCGCGTGCGCCATGAAATAGGCGAAGGCCATCTCGCCCGAGAGGATGAACGCCACGATCCTGGTGAAGGCGCCTACGAGAAACAAGGCGGCGCCGATCGTCTCGAGGAGCGCCGCGAGAATCAGAAGGCCGCTGAGCGAGGGGACGGGCGAGGGGGCGGGAAAGTTAAACAGTTTCGACAGCCCGTGCTGCAGAAACAAAAGCCCGACGACAATGCGCAGAATGCTGAGGATATAGGGTCTCCAAGTTTCCAGTCTCGTGTAAAGCGAATTCATAGCCGGCTCCCATCCTTAGCTTAGGCCAAGTTACCCGAACGCCCTCGCGGAGGACGAATTGCGTTTGCGCCGCAGTTAACACCGCAGGCCGCGTTTCGACATGAGAATTTCGTCTTAGGCCCGTAGCATTTCCGGATCACATTCGCTTGATCAATAATGACGCGGTCTTTTCCAGGCTCTTTTATATGGCGATCGCGCTGCCGCCCGGCAGTCCGCTCAAGTAAAAGCTCGACGAGGCCCTAGTCGGGATCACCGCCAGCCAGGAGTGCTGCCAGATCGAGGATGGCTATTTCGGCGGCCGGCAATAGTCACTCCCGCGCGTGCCTCAGGGCCGCCGCGGCGGCGAAGGGCGCAAGGGCGATGGAGACGAGCGACAGCGCGCAGAGCGCAAGGAACGGGCTCAGGAACGGCGCGCCCCCGCCGCTGGCGGCCGAGGCCGCGGCGACGCCGAAGATCAGCACGGGAATCGTCAGCGGCAGGACCAGAATCGCCATGAGCAGGCCGCCCCGCCTCAGCGAGACCGTGAGCGCCGCCCCGATCGCGCCGACCATCGTCAGCGCCGGCGTGCCGGCCGCGAGCGTCGCCGCGACGAGCGCGAGCGGCAACGGCGCCATCGCCAGCATGAGTTCGAACAGCGGGCTCAAAACGACGAGCGGCAGCGCGCTCGCCGTCCAGTGCGCCGCGCATTTGACGAGCACGGCGACTTCGAGGGGCAGCGTTCCATTGATGAGAAGATCGAGCGAGCCGTCGTCGTGATCGGCCTGGAACAGTCGGTCAAGCCCGAGCAACGTCGCAAGGAGGGCCGCGATCCATAAAATTGCCGGCCCAAGCCGCGCGAGCAGATTGAGGTCGGGTCCGAGCGCGAACGGAATGACCGCAACCAGGATCAAGAAGAATACGACTCCGACCGACGCGCCTCCGCCGATGCGCCGGGCAATGCGCCACTCGCGGAGAAACAGCGCCAACGCGGGGGTCACCTTGGACGTCTCACGCCGCCGCTTCCGTTTTAGCCCCGAGCCTCAGCTCTCGCGCGCCATCCAATCCGAGGTCGCCATGAACGGCGGCGACGAGGATTCCGCCGCCCTCGAGATGCGCCCGCATGACGTCGGCAAGCGCGGTTTGAGCGCCAGCGTCGAGCGCGGTCGTCGGTTCGTCGAGCAGCCAAAGCGGGCGCTCAGCGACAAGCAGGCGAGCGAGCGCCACGCGCCGCCTCTGTCCGGCCGAGAGCAGCCGCGCTGGGAAATCGACCACATGCGGCAAGCCGAGCGCGGTAAGCGCGGCGAGCTGCGTTTTCCGAGAGGAATCGCCGCCGAGCGTGGCGGCGGCGAAGGCGAGGTTCTCGCCCGCAGTCAGAGCGGCCTTAACCCCATCGGCGTGCCCGAGATAATGCGCCTGTTCGCCGACAGTGCGCTCGCTATCGCCGCCCTCCAGCGCAAAGCCGCCGGCCTCAATCGGCAGAAAGCCGGCGAGCGCCCTGAGCAGGCTCGTTTTCCCCGCTCCGTTAGGCCCGGTTAGGGTCAGCGCCGCCCCTGCGGCCGCTTCGAACGAGAGTCCGGCGATCACCCGCCGCCCTCCACGCTCGATCGTCAGGTCCCAGGCCCTGAGCAGCATTGCATCTCCGTCTGGGAAAATTGGCGGCTCGCGCTGCGCGCTCCGTCCCCCGACCGCTTCGTCCTAGCCCGAACAAGCTTAAAGAAACGCCAGCCCGCCATTAACCGCGACGGTCTGGCCAGTGATGAAGCTGTTGCCAACGACCATGACCGTCGCCTGCGCCACATCTTCGGCTTGGCCCATGCGTCCGACGGGGATGCGGGCCTCGACGCCTCCGGCCTTCAGGGGCGCGCCCATCTCGGTGTCGGTCGGGCCAGGCGCGATGGCGTTCACGGTGATTCCGTCCTTCGCTGTCCGCGATGCATAGCCGCGTGTCAGACCCTCGAGGCCAGCCTTTGACGCGTTATAGACGACGCCGAGCAGGCCCGGCCCTCGCGCCGCGCCGGAGGAGATGTTGACGATCCGCCCCCAGCGACGCGTGCTCATGGCCGGCAGGACCGCCTCAGTGCACAGAAAGGCCGATTTCAGATTGACGGCGATCCCAAGGTCGAAATCTTCCTCACAAACCCCGGCGATTGCGATTCCAGCATTGTTCACCAACACGTCGACGGGACCGAATACGCCGGTCACGCGCGCCGCCATATCGGCGACCTGCGCGCCGATAGATACATCCGCGCGGATCGCGATGGCTCGTCCGCCAGCGGAGCGGATTTGCGCGACGACTGCATCAGCCTCCTCCGCGCGCTTCTGGAAATTGACCGCAACCGCGGCGCCCTGCTCGGCCAGCGCCAAGGCGATCGCCCGGCCGATGCCCCGCGAAGCGCCCGTGACGAGCGCGACACGTCCTTTGAGATCAACCAAATTTTACCCCCGCTCGAGACGCATAGTCGGCCTAAAACTTGCGTCGGACGCCAGTTTATGTAGCCCACGCGCCTCATTATATCTATAAGCCCTCCCATCCCCACGCCTCGTCCGGAGCGCCCGCAATGGCCAGCCTCGACAGCTTCAAGTGCCGCAAAACGCTGACCGTCGGGGCGAAGACCTATGAGATTTATTCCCTAAAGGCTGCGGAGAAGAATGGGCTCGCCGGGATCTCCCAGCTGCCCTTCTCGCTCAAGATCGTGCTTGAAAACCTGCTGCGCAACGAAGATGGGCGCACCGTCAAGAAGGAAGACATCGAGGCGGTCGCGGCCTGGGTCGAAAATCGCGGCAAGGCGGAACACGAAATCGCCTTCCGCCCCGCGCGCGTGCTGATGCAGGACTTCACCGGCGTGCCGGCGGTCGTCGATCTCGCCGCGATGCGCGACGCGATGGTCGCGCTCAACGGCGATCCCGAGAAGATCAATCCGCTAGTTCCGGTCGACCTGGTCATCGACCATTCGGTCGTCGTCGACTATTTCGGCACGGGCAAGTCGCTCGGCCAGAACGTGACGCGCGAATACGAACAGAACCAGGAGCGCTACCGGTTCTTGAAGTGGGGGCAGCAGGGGTTCTCGAACTTCCGCGTCGTGCCGCCCGGCACCGGGATTTGCCATCAGGTCAATCTCGAATATCTCGCGCAGACCGTCTGGACGGCGAAAGAGAAGCGCGCCGGCAAGATGGTCGAAGTCGCCTTTCCCGATACGCTGGTCGGCACCGACAGCCATACCACCATGGTCAACGGCCTCGCCGTTCTCGGCTGGGGAGTGGGCGGCATCGAGGCTGAAGCCGCCATGCTCGGCCAGCCTCTGTCGATGCTGCTGCCCGAGGTGATCGGCTTCAAGCTCGAGGGCGAGTTGCGCGAAGGCGTGACGGCCACCGATCTCGTTCTGACCGTCACTCAGATGCTGCGCAAAAAGGGCGTGGTCGGCAAATTCGTGGAGTTCTACGGCTCCGGCCTCAATGCGATGACCGTCGCCGATCGGGCCACGATCGCCAACATGGCGCCCGAATATGGCGCGACCTGCGGCCTGTTCCCGATCGACGCCCAGACGCTCGCCTATCTGAAAACCACCAGCCGCAAACCTTCGCGCCTTGCTCTGGTCGAGGCCTATGCCAAAGCGCAGGGCGCCTACCGCACCCGCTTGACCCCCGATCCCGTCTATTCCGATGCGCTTGCGCTCAACCTCGGCGAGGTCACCGCCTCACTGGCCGGACCGAAACGACCGCAGGATCGCGTCGTCCTGACAGAAGCCAAGACCGGCTTCGCCGCCGCCATGACCAACGAGTTCCGGCAGGGCGACACGATCGCCGAGCGCCACAAGGTCGAGGGGACGAACTACGATCTGGGACACGGCGACGTCGTCATCGCCGCGATAACCTCCTGCACCAACACGTCCAACCCGAACGTCATGATGGCGGCGGGGCTTTTGGCGCGCAATGCGGTCGCCAAGGGTCTCACCGTCAAGCCGTGGGTCAAGACCTCCCTCGCGCCCGGCAGCCAGGTGGTCCAGGATTATCTCAAGGAAGCCGACCTGCAGAGGCCGCTCGACAAGCTCGGCTTCAACATCGTCGGCTTCGGCTGCACCACCTGCATCGGCAATTCCGGTCCGCTGGCGCCCGAGATTTCGGCGACCATCGCCAAGCACGATCTGGTCGCGGCGGCGGTCCTGTCTGGAAACCGCAATTTCGAGGGCCGCGTCAATCCCGACGTGCGCGCGAACTACCTTGCGTCTCCGCCGCTCGTGGTTGCTTACGCCCTGGCAGGCTCGATGCAGATCGACCTCACCCGCGACCCGCTCGGCGCCGACAAGCAAGGCAAGCCGGTTTATCTCGCCGACATCTGGCCCAAGACGGACGAGATCCAGGATTACGTCGAGGCGACGGTCTCGGCGAAAATGTTCAAGACCAAATATGCGAGCGTGTTCGACGGCGACGCCAACTGGCGCAAGGTGAAGGCGCCCGTCGGCCAGACTTACGCGTGGGATATCGGCTCGACCTATGTGCAGGAGCCGCCTTATTTCGAGGGGCTGACCAAGACTCCGATCCCGGTGACGGACATCGAGAACGCGCGCATTCTCGCTCTATTTCTCGAACTCGATCACGACGGATCACATTTCGCCCGCGGGCTCGATCAAGGCCGCGAGTCCGGCCGGGCAATATCTGGTCGAACATCAGGTGCGCCCGGTCGACTTCAACCAGTATGGGACGCGGCGTGGCAACCACGAAGTGATGATGCGCGGGACCTTCGCCAACATCCGCATCAAGAACCAGATGGTGAAGGACGAGACAGGCAATGTGGTTGAGGGCGGCTTCACACTCATGCAGCCGTCTGGCGAGCGTCTCGCGATCTATGACGCCGCCATGCGTTATCAAGCGGAGAAGGTCCCGCTGGTCGTCTTCGCGGGGCGCGAATACGGCACCGGCTCATCGCGCGACTGGGCGGCCAAGGGCACGAAGCTCCTCGGCGTGCGGGCGGTGATCGCGCAGAGCTTCGAGCGCATCCACCGTTCGAACCTTGTCGGCATGGGCGTGCTGCCGCTGGTGTTCGAGGAGGCGACGAGCTGGCAAACGCTGGGCCTTAAGGGCGACGAGGTCGTGACCATTTTCGGTCTGGGCGAATCCTTGAAGCCGCGCCAAAAACTGGAACTGGAGATCTGGCGCGCCGACGACCGCGTGACGCTCGTCCCGGTCGTCTGCCGCATCGACACGCTGGACGAGCTTGAATATTTCCGCAACGGCGGGATTCTGCCCTACGTGCTGAGGCAACTGGCGGCCTAGGAAGCCTCGCGTCGGTCCCTACATCCGGAACAGCAGCGCGATCTCACACACGTCTCCCTTGGCGCTGCGGTCGACCCGGTCGGCGTGCAGGCCGGCGAGATAGCCGGTCAGTCCATTAACGAAGCTCTGCTCCTCCAGCATCCTGCGCTTGGGGCGAACGTCCGGCAGGGGCGGCAGATTGCCGGTGTAGCGAAGCGTCACCTTGAGATCGAACGCGTCGCTCGCAACCTCGACGTCGATTGGGCCTTGGGCGCTGGGCGTTACGTCGTCAATCGCCGCATCGACGACGGCGCGCGCCCGGCGGGCGTCGTCGGCCCCGATCTTCCATTCCTTCACCTGCTTCTCGAAAAAAGCATCAAAGGACGCTGGCGTCACGGGCTTTGCGTCGGCGCCGAGACGCGCCTGGCTGTAGCGCCACGACCCGAGGAGGAAGAGAGCGTTGAGCGGCGCCGCGACAACGACCGCCATGGAAATGATCGAACCCGTGAGCGGTCGCGTCCACTCGGGCAGCGTTTGGTAGAAGTCCGAATAGAGGGGCGCCGTCAACGCCGCCAAAATCGAGAATCCGATGATGACAGAAGCGCGCAGCGTGACGGGACGGCTGATCGCAACTTGAATTCCCGCGACGAACATCAGCGCGCCATTGAAGAAGAGCGCGGCCGCCATCACGGGGCGGGGCATATTGACGATGAGGCCAGCGAATTTAGGCAGGCACGAGATGACGATGAGCCAGACGGCAATCGACCAGGCAATGACACGGCTGGTGGCCCCGCTGGTCTTTTCGATGCTGACGAGGCTCGGACTTCGCGCTCATTCCGGTGCTTCCCAGCAATCCCCCAACCAAGCACCCAAGCCCATCGGCGCGAACTCCGGCCGCGATGTTGCCCATGTCCGGGCGCCTCCACGAGGCGTCGTTCATCTGCTGACACGTCGTCAATACGCCGATTGCCCTGAGGCCGGACGCGAGGCCCGCGATCGCGAAAGGCCCGGCGAACGACGGCGCGAAAGTGTAGGAAAGAAAGCTCGGGTCGGGAATGGCGAAAGCAGGAGCAGCCGCGTAGTCGGCGAAGAAACTGGACGGAAAAGTGTGGAGGAACGCGGCGGCGGCGTATCCAACCAGCGTGCCGATCAGTGCGCAGAATAGCTTCGGCGCGCCTCTCGCCCAGATCGCAAGGCCGGTCATGGTGGCGAGCGCGATAGCGGCGGTTGCGAACGACGCCAAAACTTGAGCGCCAGACTCCGCCGCGTGCGCGAGCAAGATGCCAGTGCTGATCTTGCCGAGCTCCAGTCCGACCGCGATGATCACGACGCCGGAAACGACCGCCGGAAATAGCTTCCGTGTCCAATTGATGAGCGAGGCGACCGCGGTCTCGCAGAGGCCGGCGAAGACGGTCATGCCGCAGACGGCTGCGATTCCAAAGGACGAGGCCGCGGCTAGACTCGAAGGCAGATAAATCGCCGAGACGACAGGGGGACAAAGATAGCCAGACCCAACCGGCCCCAGCCGAAAGCTTTGTAAGATCGTCATGAACGCGACGGCGATCATGGCGAGACCGATCGCGCTGCGCGCCGCTTCGTGCGGCAACTTGGCCGCCTCCGCGACGAGCGCCACCATCACAAGATAGGGACAGATAGCAGCCACATGCTGAAGCCCGAGCCCGACGAGATGCATCCACGGCGGCCGCTCGTCGAGCGCGTAGATGAGTTCGCTCGGCCGTTCCATCGTGTCGTCTTTAGCCCTCCCGGCGTTCTCCGCCTTCTCTAGAGCGGTTGAAGGAAGGGTAGGACAGATAGCGAAGTCCGGCAATGCTGGCTTCCTCAGCGAGGGGCGCTGGCGGCCCGCCGCGACGGTTCCGCTCATCAGCCGCATCGACGCGCTGGGCGAGCTTGAATATCTCCACAATGGCCGGGATTTTGCCTTACGCGCCGAGGCGGCTCGCGGCGTAGAAGTCCGGCCCGCGCGATCGCGCCAAAGGCGTGCAGGCGTCAGGAGTGGATCGCGTCGAGCTCAGGCAGCAGGACGACGCTTTCCTGCTCGTTGGGGTCGGTGCGCGAAATGACGGCCGTCGCCGGCTCGGTCTGGCTCATGTTGTAGGGCAGGTGCGGCATGTTGGCGGGAATGTAAACAAAGTCCCCCGCGCGCGTGACCATATGGTTCTCGAGATTTTCCCCGTAATACATGCCCACATCGCCGGTCAGCACGTAGATAGCCGTTTCATGCGCTTCGTGCTTGTGCGCCTTGGCGCGGGCGGCGGGCGGGACGGTCAGGAGCTGCATGTGGATCGCCGACGCCCCCGCGGTTTCGGCGGAGATCGCGGCGGCGTAGGTGAAGCCTTGTTTGCCGACAAACGGTTTGCCTGCGCGCAGGCAAACGCATGTGGCTGGACGCTCGACCACGCTATCCGACATTAGCGCCTCTTGAACAGAGCGCTTGAGGCGCGCTCCTGTTGATTATGATGACTTGCGCGCTCGTAAGCGTTGTTCCCGGAGCGAGCCGCCCGAGGCTCGCTCCAACAGCAATCGGCCTATTTCACCAGCCGGGGACCGGCCGTGCGCGAATACTCGTTCTCCTGCACCACCCCGAGCCTTCGGGCGACCTCGGTATAGGCCTCCATCATGCCCCCGAGATCCTTGCGGAAGCGGTCCTTGTCCATCTTGTCGTTGGTCTTGACGTCCCACAACCGGCACGAGTCGGGGCTGATCTCGTCGGCGAGCACGATCCGCATCGTCTCGCCCTCCCATAAGCGCCCGGTTTCGATCTTGAAATCGATGAGGCGGATGCCGACGCCGAGGAATAGCCCCGACAAAAAGTCGTTGACGCGAATCGCCAGCGCCATGATGTCGTCGATTTCCTGCGGCGCCGCCCAGCCGAACGCGGTGATGTGCTCTTCCGAGACCATCGGGTCGTTGAGCTGATCATTCTTGTAATAAAACTCGATGATCGACCGCGGCAGTTGCGTGCCTTCCTCGAGGCCGAGGCGGGTGGACAAGGACCCGGCCGCCACATTGCGCACCACGACCTCGAGCGGAATGATCTCGACTTCGCGAATCAGTTGCTCGCGCATGTTGATTCGGCGGATGAAATGCGTGGGCACGCCGATGTCGTTCAGCCGCTGGAAGACATATTCCGAGATTCGGTTGTTGAGAACGCCCTTGCCTTCGATAACCTCATGCTTCTTTGCGTTGAACGCGGTCGCGTCATCCTTGAAATACTGGATGAGCGTGCCGGGCTCCGGGCCCTCATACAGAACCTTGGCTTTGCCTTCATAGATTCGTCGGCGGCGGTTCATGCGGTGCGACCGTGGCTTGAGGAAATCCATTCGCGTGGCCTTTTCTGACGGCTATCCCGGAGAAGCCGCAACGACAGGCTTGGGATATGGGGAGACGGACCGCGATACCCAAGCATTGGACTCGTCCGGACCGGGGCCTGACCCGTTCCGGCAATCTAGCTGATTGCCGGCCCCGGCACAAACTTTCCGCGATCGGGTGGTATAGACTAAAGTTGTAGGGCGGCCCGGCCGCCATGCCCCGGAATCGAAGCAAGATCGCGTCGGGATCGGGGCGCGAAGGGGCGGCTGGCTTTGATGTGCGACGGGCAGGCGCTTTACCGCAGGCGTCGCCGAAGCAGCGCCTTCCCGCGGGCGGAATCAAAGGCCAACAGAATGTCGGCGATTTTCTTGGCAAAAGCGGAAAGTCGTGCTATACCATTAACCACTCGGCCGTCAGAACCCGCGCCTGGCGGGCGCGAAGGAGGAGAAACAGACGTCGGCGTCTTCAGATCGAGGACCATGACGCTGATGATGACCGCGATGACGCCGTCCGGAAAACGCCTCCAGCCGGCCTCGAGAGGCGTCCGCTCGCTTTCCGCCATGCGCGGCTTGTCGAGGCATTCCGTCTGAATGGAGAAGGGCCGCTCCTTGCGGGAACGGCCCTTCCATTGTCGCGCCCACGCAAGCTCGCCGGCGCCCTAAGGTTCTTGCCTAGCGAATGCTATGCGCGAAATTCCTTCGCACGGACAATAACCCAGGCCTCGTCGATCACGCGGAACGTAAGACAATGAGACACTGGATCACCTCCTTTCGGCTGGTTGACGACACTGGCATGTTACGGTGATTCGAGAAATTTGAAAGCAGGATTTTTTTCGCGCGGTTAAGAATTCCTTAGGAATTCGAGGGCGCCGTCCACCCTTGCGCCGAGGATTGGATCGGATCCGGCCCCCTAAGCCGCGCCGGCGACCGCCTCGCAGACATCGCTGACCAGAGCGTCGACCAGCGCCTGGTCGTCCGCTTCGCCCATGACCCTGATGACCGGCTCGGTGCCAGACGGTCGCACCAGGAGCCGGCCGCGGTCCCCGAGCCGAGCGGTCGCCTCGGCGATCGCTTTTGTCACCGCTGGATTCTCCAGCGGCCGGCTACCCTTGAAGCGGACGTTGCGCAACACCTGCGGCACCGGCTCGAACCGGTGGCAGACCTCGCTCGCCGGCTTGCCGAGTTTGTGCACCACCGCCAGCACCTGCATCGCCGCCACCAGACCGTCGCCGGTGGTGGAATAGTCGGAGAGAATGATGTGGCCCGACTGCTCGCCGCCGATGTTGAAGCCTTTTTCGCGCATGCGCTCGATCACATAGCGGTCGCCGACCGCGGTGCGCTCGAGCGTGAGCCCGAGGCTCGCCAGATGCCGCTCTAGCCCCAGATTCGACATCACCGTGGCGACCACCCCGGGCTTCGACAATCGGCCCTCGTCACGCCAGCTCTCGGCGATGACCGCCATCACCTGATCGCCGTCGATCAGGTGGCCCTTCTCGTCGACCAGGATCATCCGGTCGGCGTCGCCGTCGAGCGCGATGCCGACATCCGCCCGCATTTCGCGCACCTTGCGCGCCAAAGCCTCGGGCGCGGTCGAGCCGACCTCGAAATTGATGTTGAGCCCGTTCGGTTCGACGCCGATCTTGATCACCTCGGCGCCGAGCTCCCATAACGCTTCGGGCGCGACCTTGTAAGCCGCGCCATTGGCGCAGTCGACGACCACGCGCAGGCCCTCGAGGGACACTTCGCGGGAGAGCGTCCGCTTAGCGTATTCGATGTAGCGGGCGTCGACGTCATCGATGCGCTTGGCGCGGCCGAGGTCGGGAGAGTTGGCGAGCTTCGGCGCAACGTCGCCGTCCATCAAAGCTTCGATCCGCGCCTCGACCTCGTCGGACAACTTGTAGCCGTCGGGGCCAAACAGCTTGATGCCGTTGTCTTCATAAGGATTGTGGGAAGCGGAGATCATCACGCCCAAGTCACAGCGCATCGAGCGCGTCAGCATCGCCACCGCGGGCGTCGGAACCGGCCCCAGCAGAAGGACGTCTGCGCCGACCGAGGTGAAGCCCGCGACCAGCGCATATTCGATCATGTAGCTCGAGAGCCGCGTATCCTTGCCGATCACCACCCGATGGCGGTGGTCGCCCCGGCGAAACGCCAAGCCGGCCGCCTGGCCGACCTTCAACGCCATATCCGCCGTGATCTGGCTGTTGGCCCGACCCCTGATGCCGTCGGTGCCAAAGTATCTACGCGCCATGTAACAGCTCCCCAGGCGAATCATCGCCGCCATTCGAACGCTGCGTCACCCTCATATCGCATATGTGCGGGCAAAAGTTTCACAATTCGTTGCTAGACGTTAACGCTGCCAGGCGGCGTTGCCCATCCTTCGCCCGGCGCCTAGAGTGCTTCGTCCCGCGCTCGAAAATTCCCGACGCCTATTGGGAGAACGCCGATGATCCGGACCGTCGCCACCAAGCCGTTCGCCGACCAAAGGCCGGGCACATCGGGTCTGCGCAAGCAGGTCGCGGTCTTCCAGGGGCCTCACTATCTCGAGAACTTCATTCAGTCGACCTTCAATTCGCTCGAGGGCTTTCAGGGCAAAACGCTCGTTCTTGGCGGCGACGGGCGCTTTTTCAACCGCGAGGCGATCCAGGTCGTGATCAAGATTGCTGCGGCGAACGGCTTCGGCCGCATCGTCGTCGGCAAAGGCGGCATCCTTTCGACTCCCGCCGTCTCGGCGTTGATCCGCGCCCTGAAAGCTTACGGTGGGATCATCTTGTCGGCGAGCCACAATCCCGGCGGCTCGCACGGGGATTTCGGCGTCAAGTACAACATCGCCGCCGGCGGACCCGCTCCGGAGAATGTCACCGAGGCAATCTTCGGCCAGACCAAGACGATCTCCGCCTACAAGATCTCCGACGCCGCTGACGTCGACATCGATCGCCTCGGGACCGTCAAAGTCGAGGGCACCGAGATCGAGGTCATCGATCCAGTGACGCAATATCTCGCGCTGATGAAGACACTGTTCGACTTCGACGCCATCCGCGCTTTGTTCGCCTCGGGTTTCCGCATGCGTTTCGATGGCTTGCACGCGGTGACCGGCCCTTACGCGCATGTGATCTTCGAGGACGAGCTGAAAGCGGGCGCTGGCACGGTCGTCAACGGCACGCCTCTGCCCGACTTCGGGGGGCATCACCCCGATCCCAATCCGACCTACGCCAAGGACCTGTTCGATTTCATGATGTCGGCGAATGCGCCCGACTTCGGCGCGGCATCGGACGGAGACGGCGACCGCAACATGATCCTGGGCCGCAATGCCTATGTCACGCCGTCGGATTCGCTGGCGATCCTGTGCGCCAACGCCCATTGCGCGCCAGGCTACGCCAAGGGTCTTGCGGGCGTCGCGCGTTCGATGCCGACCAGCGCCGCCGCCGACCGCGTCGCCGCCAAGCTCGGCATCAAGTCGTATGAGACCCCGACGGGATGGAAGTTCTTCGGCAACCTGCTCGACGCGGGTTTGGCGACCCTGTGCGGCGAGGAAAGCTTCGGCACCGGCTCGAACCACATCCGCGAGAAGGACGGCGTGTGGGCGGTGCTGTTCTGGCTCAACATCCTCGCCCAGCGCCGCATGTCGGTGCTCGACCTCATGCGCGAGCATTGGCGAACCTATGGCCGCAACTATTATACGCGCCACGACTACGAGGCGATTGACCTCACCGCCGCCAAGGGCCTGATGGCGGCGCTAGGCGCCGCGACCAAGACCCTTCCCGGCAAGAGCTTCGGCGCCCACAAGGTCGAGGATGCGGATGATTTCGCCTATCATGATCCGGTCGACGGCTCGGATGCGGCCGATCAGGGCATCCGGGTGATGTTCGAAGGCGGTTCGCGCATCGTCTACCGGCTGTCCGGAACGGGGACCGTGGGTGCGACGCTGCGCGTCTATATCGAGCATTACGAGCCGCCGTCGGGCAAGCTCGATCAGGAGACGCAGGCGGCGCTCGCCGAGCTCATTGGGCTTTCGCGAAGTCTGGCTGAGATCGAGAAGCGGACGGGTCGTAAGGAACCGACTGTCATCACCTGAGGCCGGGCTCGCGGTGTTTGCGAGTCGCAATTGAACCTTATCAGGGGCTTGGGCCGCGATTAGCGAGTCGCTTGCGCCCGGCTCGGCGCCGGACCCCGCGGGCTCGATCGCGAACGGGCGCCGTCTTTTAACAATTGAACGCATAGACTTCTTCTGGTGGTCGCCGGGCTTCCCTGCATCAAGGCGCCGCATTGCCGCCCCGTTCGCTCTGGCATAAGAGAGGCCGCCCATGGTCAATCTCGCCAATCCGACGACCTTCGTCGAGCTGACGCGCCGGGTTCTGCCCTGGCTTGTGGCGGCGACGGCGATCCTGTTTGTCGCAGGTCTATGGCTCTCGTTCGTCGCGCCGCCCGACTACCAGCAGGGCGAGACCGTCAAGATCATGTATCTGCACGTGCCGGCGGCCTGGATGGCGACGTTCATCTATGCCGTCATGACGGCCGCGGCGCTCGGTACGCTGGTCTGGCGCCATCCCCTTGCGGACGCGGCGCAGAAGGCAGCGGCGCCGCTCGGCGCCGGGATTCACCTTCATCTGCCTGGTCACCGGCTCCCTATGGGGCAAGCCGATGTGGGGGACCTATTGGGTGTGGGACGCCCGCCTGACTTCGGTGCTGGTGCTGTTCATTCTCTATCTCGGCCTCATTGCGCTCTGGCGCGCGATCGACGATCCGGGACGCGCGGCCAAGGCGGCGGCGATCCTGACGCTGGTCGGCGCAGTCGACCTGCCGATCATCAAATTCTCTGTCGACTGGTGGAACACCTTGCACCAGCCAGCGTCGGTGTTCCGGCTTGGCGGTCCGACGATCGCGCCCGAATTGCTGATGCCGCTCATCGTGATGTCGCTCGCCTTCACCTGCCTGTTCCTGACGCTGCATGTGATGGCGATCCGCAACGAAATCCTGCGCCGGCGGATCGCTCGGGTCACGATGCTGGCGGCGGTCGAGGGCGATCGGCTCGCGCCGGAATTTGCGGCGAGGAGCGCATGATCGGCGATTCCCATATCGGTTTTATCATTGCGGCTTATGCCGTCGCGGCCGCGACGATCGGCGCCATGATCGGCTGGGTTGTCTTGGATTTCCGGCGTTTGAACACCCAACTGGACCAGGCGACGCGGGCGCTCCTTAGCGCGCGGGGCGGCGCGAAAGGCGCTGAGCGCCGATGAGCGTCGAGGCCGAAGCCGCCGGCCCCCGTCGGCGGCGCTGGCTCGCCTACGCGCCGCTCATCGTCTTCATGGCGCTCGCGTGGCTCTTGTTTCAGCGGCTGGGCGCCGGCGATCCGGCAAGCATTCCCTCGGTCCTGATCGGCCAGTCGGCTCCGCCGCTCAATTTGCCCGGCCTCGACGGCGCCACGGGCCTCACCGACGCTGACTTGCGCGCCGGCCACGTCAGTGTGGTCAATGTGTTCGGCTCCTGGTGCGAACCGTGTCACTTCGAACATCAATATCTTATGGCGCTCGCCGCCGATCCCGAGCTCAAGGCCAAGGGCGTCGCCATCTATGGCGTCGCGCAAAAGGACTCGGCTGAGAACATCCGCCGCTTCCTCGGCGCGAAGGGCGACCCCTACGCCAAAGTGGGTCTCGACCAGGATAACCGCGCCGGCATCGACTGGGGCGTCTACGGCGTGCCCGAGACGTTCGTCGTTCGGGGCGACGGCAAGCTCATCTTCAAGCTCGTCGGGCCGATCACGGCTGGGACGCTCGAGAGCGAGGTCAAGCCGCAGATCCTCAAGGCGGCGGACTAGATGGGATCCCTAAATTTTCCTTGGGAACCGAAAATGGGCTCGTTTGGCCCGCGTCTCGTGTGATTAGGTTCTATCTCATCGGCTCTGCCGCTCCCCGGCCCTAACTTCGCCACGTAATTTGGGTTTTTCGCGGAGTTTGGCGGCCGAATAGGGAACCAATGGCAGCGTTTCACAATGACGCAGTCCCGACGGGCGTCACCGGCGGGGAGCGAATTGCGACTTTCGCCCCTCCCTCAGCGGCGCGTCGCATTGGCGTCGTCCCTCCTCCCGACCGTGAACAGGCGTTTGCCAAAGCTAAGCGCCGTTCAGCGCGCGTCAAACTTTTGCGCCATGCCATTCTGATTGGCGGCCTCGGCGCGGTGGCCACGATGTTGGTGGTCGCCTTTTTCAACCCTTTCGCGACAAAACTCGGCGCGCTGAGTTTTGCTGCCCTCTCCGTGGAAGGGACCAAGATCGTCATGGATCGGCCGAAGCTCGCTGGATTTCGGAGCGACGGGCAGGCGTATCTTCTAACGGCCGAGCGGGCGCTCCAGGACATGAAACAGCCGACCGTGGTCCAGCTACGAACAGTCGACGGTGAAATAGGCATGGCCGGCGGAGAGGCGACACATTTGAGCGCTGACTCTGGCGTCTACGACAACTTGGCCGAGCACATGGAGCTATCGGGAAATGTACGGATCAAGAATGGACGCTTTACCGTGCTATTGCGAAGCGCCAAATTCGATTTTAAGTCCGGCGTTTATGGGAGCGACGACCCAGTCGAAGTCCAAGGGGGCGACGGCACGACTATATTCGCCGATCGGGCTTCGGCCCTTAACCACGGGCAGGAGCTGACTTTTGAAGGTCACGTCAGAACCAACATTATAGCGCAGGCAAACCAAGAGCCTGCGAGTAAAGCAAAAGGGACGAATCCATGACGTTGCCGTCTCGCTTTCCCGGATGGCTGGCGGCGATAGCTGCGGCTCTGCTCTGCTCGAGCGGCGCCGGCGCGGCCGCGGAAAAGCAATCGGGCCCGAACAACTCGGCCGCGATCTTCCCTGGGACAAGTTCAAAGGAGCCGATCTCAATCGACGCCGATAAGCTCGTTTACTACGACAAGGAGCACAAGGCGGTCTATTCCGGCAACGTCGTCGTGATTCAGGGCGATACGAAAATGACTTGTTCGGCCATGACTGTCTTTCTTGATCATGCGGCAACACAGGGGGCCGCCTCTCAATCGAAGGAAGCGGCTCCCCAGTCAACGAGCGGCCAATCCGGCCCTGCCGCGGATTCGGGCGTCAAGCACCTCGACGCGATGGGGCCTGTCACCGTCATCTCGAAGACTCAGGTCGCCACTGGCGACAGCGGAAGCTACGACAAGGCCGAGGACAAGGTGCGGCTAATTGGTCATGTCACACTGAGCGACGGGCAGAACGTCACCAAGGGCGACAAGCTGACTTATGACCTCAAGAACGGCCTGGCGACCGTCGACACCAGCGCCAAGTCAGGGCGCGTGCATGGACAATTCACCCCGAAATCGAGCGCCGACGCCGCCAAACCGGGCGCCGACGCCACAAAGGCGGATGCTGCGAAGCCGAAATAGGAGCCGGTCATTGCCGATCTTTCGCGCATCGCCTCATACATTTGAATTGAGCGGTCGCTAGTGAGCGACGAGTCCGTGCGCGAGCGCGCGAGCGCCCCCCCTCGCTGGCGCGGATGGTTGCGTAGCGAGAGCAACGGATCGGCTCCCGTTGCGCATAGCGGGCAGGGCGTTCTCGCCGTTCATCACCTCGGTAAGGGCTATCGAGGCCGAATGGTGGTGCAGGACGTCAGCCTTTCGGTACGAAGGGGCGAGGCGGTCGGCTTGTTGGGGCCAAACGGAGCCGGCAAGACAACCGTCTTCTACATGATCACCGGCCTCGTCAAACCGGACAAGGGCGGCATAGAACTGGATGGCCACGATGTCACGGGCCTGCCAATGTTTCAAAGGGCGCGGCTCGGGGTCGGCTATTTGCCGCAAGAGGCGTCGATCTTCCGCGGACTCAACGTCGAGGACAATATTCGCGCGGTGCTCGAGGTCAACGAACCTAACCGCCGTGCGCGGGAGGCGATGCTGGAATCGCTGCTTGAGGAGTTTGACATCGCGCGCGTGCGCGCCGCGCCCTCAATTTCGCTGTCGGGCGGGGAACGGCGGCGGTGCGAGATCGCCCGCGCCCTCGCCGGCAAACCGTCTTTCATGCTCCTCGACGAGCCTTTCGCGGGTATCGATCCGATCGCGGTCGGCGACATCCAGGACCTCGTGCGCCATCTCAAAGGGCGAGGCATCGGCGTCTTGATTACCGATCACAATGTGCGCGAGACCCTAGGGTTGATCGATCGAGCCTATATCATCCACAGCGGCCAAGTCCTGACTGAGGGTCCGCCCGACGACATCATTTCGCACCCGGACGTGCGACGATTCTATTTGGGCGAGGACTTCCGAATGTAGTGTTGGACGTGAATTGGCAAAAGAGCCCAAGTGTCATTCGTCTTCGCCGAACCGGCTGGAGACCAGAGCCGCAAGCGCATCCAACGCCTGTCGAGCTTCCGGACCTGAGGCCGATACCGTTATCGTTGATCCTGGGCCAGCGCCGAGCGTCAGGATGCCCATGATCGAATCGCCACCGACCGTCTCGCCGCAACGGGTAACCTTGACGTCCGCGTCAAATCGGTCGACGCATTGCACAAATTTCGCGGTGGCGCGCGCGTGCAAACCCTTTCGGTTGACAATCTGCAACTCGCGCGACAACGCCCCAGTCAACGGAGGCGGCGAGCATTCTTCTTCGGAGCTGGCCTGGGTCATTTCCCCTCCAGCACCTTGCTTGCGATGGTGATGTATTTGCGGCCAGCATCTCGCGCCTCCACCACGGCGTGGTCTAATTCGGCGCTTTCGCGCATCGTCGCGAGCTTGATCAACATCGGAAGGTTGACGCCGCAGATCACCTCGACGCGTCCGCCGTCCATCACCGAAATCGCCAAATTCGAGGGAGTGCCGCCGAACATGTCCGTCAGGATGACGACCCCGCCGCCGTCCTGAACGCGCGCGGCGGCGCTCAGAATGTCCGAGCGCCGCTGTTCCATATCGTCTTCCGGACCGATTGTTATCGTTTCGAGCTGGGTCTGTGGCCCAACGACGTGCTCTAACGCTGCCCGAAAACCAGTGGCGAGCTGGCCGTGGGTCACGAGGACCATTCCGATCATCAATTATCCATCAGTCGATCGGCTCACCCCGGCGGCGAAATCTTAGGGCACCCATTTTTGTGCACTGCGGCGCAATGTTCAAGCGAAATTCCTAATCGGGCCGGCTCCTCCGCCGTCAGGACAGCCAATCGCTCTTCGACCGCGAGCCCCTGATCGCAAACGCTCAGTCCGGAATCAAGCGCCAGACGGGGCAGCGCGACCTCGCCGACGACTAACCCCGCGTCATCACCGGGCATTCTGGGCCATCGACGTCCCCGGTCGCAGAGTTCGACGGCCAACCGCACAATCGCCGCCGGCTCATGTCGGACTGCGACCAAACCTACTATCCGCCGCTCGATGACCCCCGCCATATTGGCCGCTCCCCAAGCAATCAAGCGTTCGCCCGCCTTGCGGACAAAAACGCGGTCGTCCCCAATCAGCGCGCAAAAAGCGCCCGCGCCGGTCGCGCGCGCCATCAGCGCCAGCGCCAGCGCGCTTTTGCCCGAACCTGATGGCCCAAGGATCAGTACACCGCTTTCGCCATGTATCAGGGCCGTCGCATGGAGGCTTGTCCCTCCGGCAAAGGCGCCGCGAGTCATGCCGAGAATGCAGGCAATTCAACGACAAAGCGAGCGCCAGCGCCGTGCCGCGTCGCCTCCTCGAAATTGTCGCCTTCCGCCGCCCGGACACGGATGCTGGCCAATTCGGCCGCCCGGTTGCATGCCCAGACCCGACCACCGTGAGCCTCGACAATCTGGCGAGAAATCGACAGTCCCAACCCCGAATTCTGACCAAACCCCTGACTTGGCCGATCAGTGTAGAATCGCTCGAAAATGCGCTCGAGCGAATGTGGCGGGATCCCAGGCCCATCATCATCGACCGTGATCACGACACGATCGAAAGGCTCCTCTCCTTCCGGCCCGTTTCGAGCAGACGTCCGCTGGAGCGCTACGCGCACGACGCCGCCGGGTTCGGAAAAAGAACAGGCATTGTCAATGAGGTTGGTGACAACCTGTGCGAGACGGGAATCGTGGCCGAGAACGAAGTAGTCGGCGCTGGCGTTCTTGCCGCGCCTAACAGGGATGGACAATTCGACCTGGGCGGCGCCGCCGCGCGGGGAATCCCGCGCCATGGACACGACCGCGCGCAATAGCGCCGCGATATCGACCGGGCCTGCGTCGCCTCGCGCCAGCTCCGCATCGAGGCGGGAGGCGTCGGAGATATCGCTGATCAACCGGTCGAGCCGCCGCACGTCATGTTGCATGACCGCGATAAGCCGATCACGCGAATGACCGGCGTTCACCCTGGGCAACGTTTCGAGCGCGCTGCGCAGCGACGTCAGCGGATTCTTGAGTTCGTGCGCGACATCGGCGGCGAAACTCTCGATCGCGTCGAGACGGTTATAGAGCGCCTGGGTCATATCGCGCAGCGCGCGGGACAAGTGGCCGATCTCGTCCGACCGCGCGGTGAAATCGGGAATTTGCTGGCGCGACCGGATGCCCCGCCGTACACGTTCCGCCGCATCGGCGAGCCGACGGACGGGTTCAGCGATCGTGTTGGCGAGCGACAGCGATAGAACCAGCATCACCACGGCGAGCACCAAAAAGAAGCGCAGTTGAGCTAACCGCGCGGAGGTGATCACGCGGTCAATGTCGCCGCCCTGAGTTCGACAGCTGAAGCACGCCGCGGGTCGCCATCATATGTTGGATCGGCACCCCGACGGATACGATCGTCTCGCCTTCGTGGTTGAGGCGCACCAGTGACTGCGTTTTGCCCTGCAGAGCGCCGGCGACCTCGGGCATGGTCTTGCCATTGGTCGCCCACGGATCTTCCGCCCGCGGCGCTGTTGAGGTCAGGAACAAACCGCGCAGATGGGCGACGATCCGATCCGCAAATCCGAGCCTGTCCGGCGCGTCTGGCAAGTCCGAGCGCACGACCGAGCCACGGGCCGAAAACGATCGCGAGTCGAGCAAAAGCCGGCCGTCACTGTCATAGATGCGCGCGCGTGTCCGGGTCGGGGTCACGAGCCGATGCAGGAAAGGCCCAACAAGCGCGGGGTTGATTGAGAATTGCGTTGCGTCCTCATCGCTTGGCGACGGCGCCACGCTTTCGCCAGGCGCCAATTGCAACAGTTTGTCGGGATCGATGGTGATCGAATCCGTGTCACCCGTCGCCGAAGCCGAAACTGCGGCGGCGATGATGTCGGCCTGGATCGTGGAACTCTGCACCCGCGCCGCGATCAGATCCGCGCGAAACTGGTCGACGAGCAGGAAGCCGACCACGAGCACCACAAGGCCGCCCAGATTGAGGACGACAATCCGCCGGGTAAGCGAAGATGAGAATCGCGCCGTCAGAAACCGCGACGCGGCGCGCGCGCGCGCCCGCAGCCAACGAAGCCTCCCACGCCCCGCCTGTGCGCGATGTTGAAGCTGCGTTTGGGCGCTCATGTCCTCGCTGAGCTACCTAGCCTTCCTTAAATCGGTAGCCGACCCCGTAGAGGGTCTCGATCATTTCGAAATCCGGCTCGACCACCTTGAACTTCTTGCGCAACCGCTTGATGTGGCTGTCGATGGTGCGATCGTCGACGTAGACCTGATCATCGTAAGCCGCATCCATCAGAGCATTGCGGCTCTTGACGACACCCGGCCTCGTCGCCAGCGCTTGGAGAATCAAGAATTCCGTGACCGTCAGGGTCACCGCGGTATTGTCCCAAGTGCAGGTATGACGCTCAGGATCCATCTTCAACCGGCCGCGTTCGAGAATCTTGGCTTCGGTCTCCTTCTGTGTCGCCGCGTCCTTGGGATTGGAGCGGCGAAGGATCGCCTTCACCCGCTCGACCAGAAGGCGCTGGGAGAAGGGCTTGCGGATGAAATCGTCGGCGCCCATTTTGAGGCCGAACAATTCGTCAATCTCCTCGTCCTTGGAGGTGAGGAAAATGACAGGCAGATCGGACTTCTGCCGCAGGCGCCGCAGGAGCTCCATTCCGTCCATCCGCGGCATCTTGATATCGAAAATGGCGAGATCGGGCGGACTGGCCTTCAGGCCCTCGAGCGCGCCTGCGCCGTCGGTGTAAGTCTGCACCCGATACCCCTCGGCCTCGAGCGATAAAGAGACGGAGGTCAGTATGTTACGGTCGTCATCGACCAGCGCGATTGTCGGCATGAAGCTCCCGTTTTGATCTGCTGTCGCCTCGTGGGCTGGCGGGCTTAAAGCTGAAACCATTGATCGACTGAATGTGTTCCGAGGAGGGCGGTCCTCCCGCCGGCCGTTCCCAGATGGGACGTCCGCGCGAATTGTGCAAGATTACCATGACGTTGCAGGCATTGGCCAGCGATCGCAGCGGGAGTGGCGAGGGCGCCGAGCCACGCTCTTGACCGCTCGCACCCGCCAGGCTTGTCTCACTCCAATCCGACCCAAGCGTCAAGGCCGCCATGGCGAACGCCCCCGCCGATCCTGATGAGGCCCATGCCGAGGCCGTCGGCGACGCCAAGCGGCTGATGCGGCTTGCCCGCGTCGGCGCGTTGGCGACTCTGGAGGCGGCGGGAGGCGCGCCCCTGACCACCCTCATCGGCGTCGCCAGCGATTTCGACGGCGCGCCCCTGTTTCTTATGTCGACGCTGTCGCGCCATACCAGGAACCTGGCCAACGACCCCCGCGCCTCCCTCCTGCTGACCGGCGCCCATGAGCGCGGCGACCCGCTCAACCATCCGCGCGTAACGCTCAGCGGCGTGATCGAACGATGCGCGGCGCCGCGCGCCAAGGTGCGGTATTTACAGCGTAATCCCAAAGCCGGCCTCTATGCCGGCTTCGCCGATTTCGCCCTCTACCGGCTCCGAATCGAGGACGTGCATTTCAACGGCGGCTTCGGCCGCGCCGCCCCCCTGACGCCTGCGGAGGTCCTCAGCCCCCTTGAGGGGGAGGCGGCGCTGACGCATGCCGAAGAGCGGCTTATCGGGGAGGCGAACGCGCTGGGCGAGGCGGCGCTGGCGCGGCTCGCCGGCCACAAGTCGTCGCGTACGACGTGGCGGGCGGTCGGGCTCGACGCGGAGGGCCTTGACCTCGCCGCGGGGGGCCGCGCCGCCCGCGCCCAGTTCGCCGCGCCGGCGCATGACCCGGAGGGATGGCGGGCGCGCCTCGAACAGGTGCTCTCGGCCGGCTAGCCGGGGCGCGCGTGTCCGTTCCGAGCCAGCGGCCAAATCAAACCAAGCCAAACCAAGCCCCACCAAATTAAACCAAGCAAAATAGCTTGGATTTATTTGGTATTATTCGTCCGAATCGGGACTTTTCAAGGGGTTACAGCGAATCCAAATAAGAATCTCTTTCTGCGTGTCACACTGTATCTCAAATGCTACACGCGCTTCTTCTTCACTCCGCCGTTGCCTGCCTGAGCTGCAATTTAGAGCTTTTCAACGGAAACGACTATAGCACACGTTCTGTATTTCGAAAAGAGAATGCACAAAAATTTTTCCCCGCGCCATTGCTAGATCCCCGCTGTGTCCGCGTGAAACCATTCCCCGGCACAACGCCTGGTGACGAACCCATGAAACCAAACCCCGCCGCGCGGTCAGCGAGCCCCTGCAACCTTATGGCGTCCGGCGCATTGGGTGAGAACCTTGTTCGGAGGGAAGCGTGGCGAAAGAGTTGAACTGGGCGATCGCGTCGCTTGGCGATCGAGCGGGGGCGGAAGCGTGGGCCACGTCGGGCGCAAGGTGACCGTGGCGGCCAAGATCAAGAGCCATCAGATCGCAGCCTCTGAGGACAGTCCTGAATTTCTGGTGCGATCGGAGCAGTCGGGCAAGATCGCGGCTCATAGGCCTGCCGCGTTGAGGAGGGCGCCGTGAATCCCGGATTGATTCCGCCAGAGGAAGTCGCGGCCGCCGCCAAGCGAGGCCTTGAACTGCGTGCAAAATTTCGCCGGGGCGGCACTTCGGTCGGCGCCCATCGAGCCAAGGAGTTGGCCGAACGCGGTGTCGCTGCCATGAGTGTCGCCAAGACCATCGCCGACATGCGCGTCCTAGGCGACCGCCAAGGCGAAGGCGTCTGACGTCTTGGGCTAGTTGGCAAGGGGCTGCTGCGCGAGACGATCGCCGACAATGTTGGGATTAGCCTCGCCTCGGTCTACCGCATCCTGGCCGATGCTCGGACGCATGACGTCGCAGCGCTGTCGTGATCAGCCTGGATTAAAGCACTGGCTTACACGCGCTGATATAGCGTTCCAAAGCGCGCTGTCCGCCGCTGGATAGGTCAGTTGGACGGCGCTGAACTTGCCGTTCGCCAAGGCCGTGCGCTTGTAGAAAATCTGATCGCCCTTGCGGCCGGAGATCACGTAAAAGCTTTCCCGGATGGCCTTATAGGTGACTTGCCCGAGGCTCTTTTCGTCCTCACGCGCTGAGTCCGCCAGCGTCTGGTCCGTCGCGTTCCATGACCCCCACGCCGCAAATTTCGCTCCGTTGGACCCTGTAAAGGTTTGCCCGTCGTTATTGTCCGGCGCAGCCTCCAGCTGGAGTAGATCGGAGGGATAGCAGACCGAGAATCCGAACCGATCGTTGGTGTAAGTCTTCCACACGTGGCTGTCCTGCGCAGCCGAACCGGGCAAGGCGGCAGCCGAACAGGGCTTCAGTCCCTGGATCTCGGTGAATAGGTAGGCTCGCTTTCCAGCCCGTTGGAAGGATTTGACGAGCCCCTCGACGCACAGGCAATGTTCCCCTCCCTTCCGAAGCAGCGGTGACGATTCGAGGCCTTTCGGATCTTTGGGGGGCGCATCGGCAGCCCAGTACGAATTGAACTTTCCATCCATGATCTGATAGGAGTCGCCATTGTCCTTCACGGTCCCGCAATAGAGGTTCGACGCGCCGGCGCCGCTCGCGCCGCCAAGCAGCGCGAGCATGAGAACGGCGCTAGCAAAGACTGCTGTGATCCGCTGCTTCACGTCCGCGCCCTCCGCCGCTTAAGCGAACGCCAATCCGTCTATTTGAACGACGGAAGCGTAATTAAAACAGTAAAAAAATTTGAAATATTTAAAAATATTCTTGGCTAAGAAATTATATTTTTGGTAAGCATAATATAAAGGCGCGGCGCTCCTTACAGAACGTGGAATCGCGCGAAAGAATTGGCGGAACGCCGGTCGCTATCGCTACGCGACATCGTCGCCATGAGCGCCTATTTCGCTCGCCACGACGTTGACAAGGCAGCCGTGAGCCACGAATGGGGCGACGAAAGCGACCCCTCTGCGGGCTACATCGCCTGGCTGCTCTGGGGCGGCGAGCCCGGCCGCCGTTCCGATGGCCTCACGGCGCGCCTGAATAGGACCGCGGCGGAATAGTCGTCGCCGTCAGGCGCTGCCGAGACGCGTTCTCAGGGGTGCCGTCCTGTCATTCCCGCGCAAGCGGGAATCGAGGCTCTGCCGCGGCCTCACTGGATGCCCGCCTTTGCCGGCGTGACAAGATACGAAGGGGGCGGCGGGTTCGAACGCGCCGCCCCGAGTTTGGTAAACTCAATACCGGTAGTGATCCGGCTTGAACGGCCCCGTCAGCGCGACGCCCAGATATTTCGACTGTTCGGGCGTCATTTTAGTGAGTTTGACGCCAATCTTGTCCAGATGCAGAGAGGCGACCTTCTCGTCGAGATGCTTAGGCAAGGTGTAGACCTGCTTCTTGTATTCGCCGGGCTTGGTGAAGAGTTCGATCTGAGCCAGGGTCTGGTTGGTGAACGAGGCCGACATCACGAATGAAGGATGCCCGGTCGCGTTGCCAAGATTGACCAAGCGCCCTTCCGACAGGAGGATGATCTTCTTACCGTCGGGGAACTCGATTTCGTCGACCTGCGGCTTGACGTTGCTCCACTTGTAATTGCGTAAGCTCCCGACCTGGATCTCCGAATCGAAGTGGCCGATGTTGCAGACGATGGCGCGGTCGTGCATCGCGCGCATGTGGTCGAGGGTAATGACGTCGACATTGCCGGTCGCGGTGACGAAAATGTCGGCCCGCGGGGCGGCTTCGTCCATCGTGATGACTTCGTAGCCCTCCATCGCCGCCTGGAGCGCGCAGATCGGATCGACCTCGGAGACCATCACCCGGCAGCCGGCGTTGCGTAAGGATGCGGCCGAGCCCTTGCCGACGTCGCCGAAGCCCGCGACCATCGCCACCTTGCCCGCCATCATGACGTCGGTGCCGCGCCGGATGCCGTCGACCAGCGACTCACGGCAGCCGTAGAGGTTGTCGAACTTCGATTTGGTGACGCTGTCGTTGACATTGATCGCCGGCCACAGAAGCTTGCCTTCCTTGGCCATGATGTAGAGGCGATGGACACCGGTCGTGGTTTCTTCGGTGACGCCGCGGATCGATGTGGCGTTCTTGCCGTACCAGCCGGGATGGCTCTTCAGCCGCGCCTTGATAGCCGCATAAAGCACTTCCTCCTCCTCGTTCGAGGCGGTGTCGAGGAACTTGGTGTCGCCTTTCTCGGCGCGCTGACCAAGATGGATCAGCATGGTGGCGTCGCCGCCATCGTCGAGGATCATGTTCGGCGCGCCGCCATCCGCCCATTCGAAGATGCGGTGGGTATAGTCCCAATAATCCTTGAGGCCCTCGCCTTTGATCGCGAAGACAGGCGTTCCGGTGGCGGCAATCGCAGCGGCGGCATGGTCCTGGGTCGAGTAGATGTTGCAGGAGGCCCAGCGGACGTCCGCTCCCAGCGACTTCAGGGTCTCGATGAGAACCGCGGTCTGAATGGTCATGTGCAGGGAGCCGGCGATGCGCGCGCCCTTCAGGGGCTGTTGCTTCGCATATTCGGCGCGGGTCGACATCAGGCCCGGCATCTCGGTCTCGGCGATCGCGATCTCCTTGCGGCCGTAGTCGGCAAGCTTGATGTCGGCGACGGCGTAGTCGTGAGACTTGCTCACGAGCGTGGTGGCGGTCTTGGTCATGGGCGGCGAATGTCCTTTTTTCTAACGGCCCGTCTCTTATCAGCGGCGTCCGAAACGCGCAATAAACATATAAGCAAATCTTTATATCAATTTTCGGCTCGAAGGTTTTTCCCCTGACCGTGGTTATCTGGTTAATCCACAGATGTTATCAGATAGTCAGAGTTGCGAGGCGAAGTGAGCGCTGTTAACAACGACAGGCCCAGTTCGCGCCCAGGATGTTGCCGGAGCGGGCTCGGCGCGTGCTATGAAGCGACCGACATAAGCAAGAAGCAAGCCGCGGCCTTAGGCGCCTGCGGCTCCAGAAAAAACAAGCTGGGGCGAACCTGCTTCGGTGGCGCGTGAGGAGTTGACGGCAGGTATGGCGCTTTCGATGAAATTGGCGTTGCGGCAGGGTCAGGCGATGGTTCTGACGCCGCAACTTCTGCAGGCGATCAAACTATTGCAGATGCCGAACCTCGAGTTGACTCAGTTCATCGAGAATGAATTGACGAGCAACCCGCTGCTCGAGCGAGCGGAGGAACGCGAAGAGCCAAGCCTCGAGCAGACCGAGGCCGAAGGCGCGGGCTTTGCCGAAGCGCCAGTCGAACCCGGCGATTGGGCGCGTGAGGCGCTTGGGACGGACACAGGCGACCTGGCCGCCAATCTCGGCACCGAAGTCGAGAACAGCTTCGATGCGGACCGCACCGCGCCGGCGATTCAGTCCGCAAGAGCCGACGACTTGAGCGCGCAAGCCTGGACGGGGGTCGGCGCCAGCCCGGACACGGGCGAGGCCCCGGACCTCGAAGCTTATGTCGCCGAGACCCTGTCGCTTCGCGACCATCTTGAGCGTCAGGCCGCGATTCTGCTCCCCGATCCGGCTGACCGCATCATCGGCGCCGCGCTCATCGATGGGCTGAACGAGGCCGGGTATTTCGTCGGCTCGATTGCCGAAATCGCCGAGCGGCTTGGCGCCGACATCGAGCGCGTCGAGAGCGTGCTCATGCGCATGCAAACCCTCGAGCCGACGGGGGTGTTTGCGCGCTCGCTTGCCGAGTGCCTGACCCTTCAGCTCAAAGAGCGCGACCGTTTCGATCCGGCGATGCAGGCGTTCATCGAGAACCTGCCGGCGCTCGCGAGGCGCGACTTTCCGCTGTTGCGCCGTGCCTGCGGCGTCGACGACGAGGATCTGCGCGACATGTTGGCCGAGATCCGTCGGCTCGAGCCCAAGCCTGGGCGCGCCTTTGGCGATCCGCCGGCGGCGCCGGCGATCCCCGATGTCCATGTCACCGCGGCGCGCGATTTCGGCTGGCGGGTCGAGCTCAACACCCGGGCGTTGCCGCGCGTGCTCGTCAACGAGGTCTATGCGGCCGAGATCCGTCGTGGCGCGAAGCGCGACGAGGACCGCCAATACATCTCCACTCAACTGCAGTCGGCGAACTGGTTGACCAAGAGCCTCGAACAGCGCGCCCGCACCATCCTCAACGTGGCGAGCGAGATCGTGCGGCGGCAGGACTCCTTTCTTCTCGAGGGCGTCTCGGGCTTGAGGCCGCTCAACCTGAAGATGATCGGCGAAGCGATCGGCGTGCACGAATCGACGGTCTCGCGCGCCACCGCGCATAAGTTCATTCAGACGCCGCGCGGCCTGTTCGAGATGAAATATTTCTTCACCGCGGCGATCGCCTCGAGCGAACCCGGACAGGCCCATTCAGCGGAATCGGTGCGTCAGCGCATCCGGCAGATGATCGATGACGAGGATCCGGAGGAAGTGTTGTCGGACGACCTGATCGTCGAACGCCTACGCAAGGCGGACGTCCTTGTGGCGCGCCGCACAGTCGCTAAATATCGTGACAGCCTGAGAATCCCTTCCTCGGTTGAAAGACGCAAAATGAAGATGTCCTCGGCGCGCCCTCGGGTTCGGCGCGATAATTCCCTTCCGGTCGAAGCGTAATAGCGATTTTACTATTGATATGAACGACTTATCACGACGATTGACATGCGGCGGGGACGCTCCTAACGCTAGCTGCGACTCGGCCGACGCAGAACCGACCGAGGCGAAAGGGATGAGGCGGCAGGAGCGCGGCGGGAAGGGTGGCGACCGGAATCGGCGCCGCGTCTGAAAGGTAAGGCGACCGTTCGATGACCTTGAGGGTATCGGGCAAGAACCTCGACATCGGGGAAGCTTTGCGTCAGCACGTCCTGGAAAAAGTCGCGGCGACGGTCGCTCGATATTTCAGCGGCTCGGTCGGCGGCCATGTGGTGATGACGCGCGAGGGCTCCGGCTATCGTTCGGACTGCACTTTGCGTCTGAGCTCCGGCCTTAGCCTGCACGCCGAGGGTCGAGCGCACGAACCCTATCTTTGCTTCGAGCAGGCGGCGGACAAGATTGAAAGCCGATTGCGACGCTACAAGACGCGCCTCAAGGGTCATACCGCGGCCTCAGCGGGGAATGCGCGGGGCAAGGTTGAGAACTATCTTATCGAATCGCCGGGCGAGGAAGAGGAAGAACCCGCCGGGGGTTTCAATCCCGTCGTTGTGGCGGAAGGAACCGAAGAGCTCAAATCCCTTTCGGTCGCCTCGGCGGTCGCCGAGCTCGATCTCACGGGCGCTCCAGTCATTGTATTTCAGCATGCCGGCAGCGGCCGGGTGAATGTGGTCTACCGTCGCCGCGACGGCGCGATCGGCTGGCTCGATCCCCATGCCCCTCGCGAACCGGCGCGCGCCGCCTAATCGGGACGAACATGTCGTTATCGCAACTCCTTCGACCGGACGCCGTGGTGGCTGCTCTGAGGGTGAATGGCAAGAAGCAGGCCCTGCAGGAAATGAGCGAGCGCGCCGCGCTGGTCTCGGGCCTGCCGGCGCGGGAGATCTTCGATGCGATCTTGCAGCGAGAGCGACTCGGGTCGACCGGGGTTGGCGACGGCGTCGCTATTCCACATGGCAAATTGGCTAAGTGCCAGCATATCTTCGGCGTCTTCGGCCGGCTCGACCGTCCCATTGATTTCGAAGCCCCGGACGCGCTCCCCGTCGATCTCGTTTTCATGTTGATCGCCCCCGAGGCCGCGGGAGCCGACCACCTCAAGGCGCTCGCGACGATCGCCCGGCTGCTGCGCAACGGCGGCGTCGCCCCGCAATTGCGCGCGACCAAGGATCCGGCTGCGCTTTACGCGCTTCTGACCATGGCGCCGACCTCGAACGCGGCCTGATCGGCCCGGAGCCTTCGCCCATGAAAGCGCGTGTCATCGTGACGTTGAAATCCGGCGTGCTCGATCCGCAGGGCAAGGCGATCGAGGGCGCGCTCAAGGGATTGGCGGTCAACGGCCTCACAAGCGTGCGTCAAGGCAAGGTTTTCGACATTGAGCTCGACGGCGCGGACCACGCAACCGCGCGCAAAAAGCTCAGCGAAGCTTGTGAGCGCCTGCTGGCCAACACCATCGTCGAGAATTACGCCATCGAAATCGCGTAAGCGCCATGCGAGCGGCGATCATCCTCTTTCCGGGAATTAATCGCGAAGGCGACATCGCGCGCGCGCTTCGGCAGGCCACTGGCGCCGAGCCTGCGATCGTCTGGCACGCCGAACACGAGCTGCCGCCGCGCCTGGATCTGGTCGTCCTGCCGGGCGGATTCTCCTACGGCGACTATCTGCGCTGCGGCGCGATCGCTGCGAGAGCGCCGATCATGCGGGCGGTCGGCGATCACGCGGCGCGCGGCGGGCAGGTCCTCGGCGTCTGCAACGGCTTCCAGATCCTATGCGAGGCCGGCCTTTTGCCCGGCGTCTTGATGCGCAATGCTGAGATGCGCTTCATCTGCAAGATGCAGCCCGTACGGGTCGAGAATGCGCAAACGGCCTTCACGCGGCGTTACGCGCCAGGACAGGTGGTCAAATTCGCCATCGCCCACGGCGAGGGAAACTTCGTAGCCGATGACGACACAATTCGGAAACTCGAGGCGGAGGGCCAAGTCGCCTTCCGCTATTGTGACGTGCAAGGCAGGGTTGGGGGCGAGTCGAACCCCAACGGAGCCATCAATTCGATCGCCGGCGTGTTTAACGACCGATTCAATGTGCTGGGTTTGATGCCGCATCCAGAAAACCTGATCGACCCCTTGGTCGGCGGTACAGATGGGCGCCTGCTCTTCGCCTCGCTTGCAGCCTGAACGGGCTTGTGGGGCCTAGACTGCCGCCAGACGGCCCGCCAAAGCGACGCCGTCGAAACTAATCCCCAGGATTTGCGCAAAAATTACGAGGCGGTAGCCTTTTTGTCATAGTGCGTGAATGTCCGTCCGGCATTATCTGATTCGAATGAGGATAATTCGAACCAATGACTGATTCGCTCGACCGGCTATTCGCCGCCGTCCACGAGGCCCGGGACTTAAGTCCTTCGGCGTCTCGCACATCCAAACTATTCCGCGACGGCGTGCAGAAAATGGCCAAGAAGCTGGTCGAGGAGGCGATCGAGGTCGGGCTCGACGCGGTGCAGATGAACCGCGAATCGGTGATACTGGAGAGCGCGGACGTTTTTTATCACCTCGCGGTCATCTGGGCCGAATGTGGCGTCTCGCCCGCCGACGTCATGGGCGAGATCGACCGCAGGGAGCGCGTCTACGGCATTGCTGAAAAACTGCCCAAACAGGCAAGCGTGGCTCAGATCCGACGCATGGCGCCGTGGGCCGCACGCCGAAGGGCCTCCTGATCAGACGTAGGCCCCGCTCAGGCCACTGACGCGTCAGAACGTCGCGGTTTGCCGTTCCACCGAAGCAATTCCTAGGAATCCAGCGTTTTCGAGAGCGAGCCCGCACGTGGGCGGCTTAAACTGCCGGACGCAGCCCCAGCCATGGCCCGTCCGTGCCATTTGCGGCTGTCTCACGCTGAACGCGCCTTCAAGACATGATGGAGCGTCCTTTGGCTTAAGGCGCCGGAACCTTGGAGAAAGACGTGAATTGACCAATCGCCGGCTCCGTGATTAGCGGGGCGGCGGAAGGTTGAGGCATGCTTAGTGCTTGGAAATACATGCTCTTTCTGGCGTTGGCGCTTCCGGCCATCTACGTATACGCGCCGCCTAATCTCGAGGACATCGCGAAGCCCCAATGGCTTGATCACATCAGCGCTATCATCACCAAGTCTCTGGCCTCCGCCAACCCGCAAGCGGAGGTTTCCCCTGTCGATCCAGTCGCCGCAGCCAAGGTCGACGAAGACTTGGACTATCGCATCGCCGAACGCACGAAGTCGCTGGAGGGATGGCGCGCTTTCTTGACCGCGCATCCAGACGGCCCTCATGCGCAATCTGCGCGCGCGGAGCTCGACAAACTGCCTGCGCCCGTGACGTCGACGGCGGCCGCGCAGGCGCCGGATCGTGCGCCGCCAGACACGAAAATTCCGGGCGACGTCGTTTCCCCACCCCCGCCGTCAGCGGGGTCCGAAGCCGCGACGCTTGCGTCCGATGACATCTGCAAAGGCGACGAAGACCGTCTGGAAAAATTGTCCAACAACCTGACAAGCGATGGAGTGATTCGGTTCCTGATCGAGTTGCGCTGCGAGAACTTGCGGCCGCAACTCATCAGCCTGGCCGAACGGCTAAAAGACCCGGCTCCGAAGGCTGACCCCGTCCTGGCCGAACGGCTTGACGACAAGGCTCCTGCGGCAGCTGGCGACGCCGACCGCGGTCCTTCTGCACGCGTCTCTCCAGAATCGGACGTTTCGACAATCAACCCTCCCCTGCCGCCGAAACGAGCGGCCGAACCCTCGAATAGGGCTCGCCCAGACATCGCTTCACACGGCCTTCAGCCAAGGCGGCGCGCAAGCACGTCGACGGCGCCAAGCCTGCCGCCGATTCTTTTGGCCCTATTCGGCGAGCATCCGAAGAGCTCGGCCAACTTCCGACGAACACGAACCAGCGGGCGTTTCGGTCCGACGGGCGGGGCGTTCGGTGACCGGGCCCGTTGACGCGAGGAATCGCCGCCGCTTAGAGCACGACGGGGTTCTGGCCGCCCTCAATGGATAGGGTCACGCCGGTAATGTAGCTCGCCTTGGGCGAGGCCAGGAAGAGAACCGCGTCGGCGATCTCGTTCGCCGTCGCCATTCGGCCCAACGGGAGCCGCGCGACGGCGCGGCGGCGCGCTTCCTCGACCGAGATGTTGGCAAGCCGGGCGTCGGCCGCGAGGCCCTCCGCCACCCGGTCCGTCTCCGTCAGAACTCGGACTGACGCCAACGACACGAACCCCATTGCCGGCGTAGGTCGCGCCAAGCCCGGCCGTCGCCAGCATCAAGGCGGCGTTGGCCGAGCCGCCTGCGAGATGGGTTGAAGAGGCGACTTTGCCGCCCACGCCGATGACGCTCACGATGACCCCGCTCCCGCGCTTCGCCATGCGCTTCACCAACGGATCGATGACGTTGATGTAGGAGAAGAACTTGGCGTCAAACGCCTCGCGCCAAACCGCTGGGTTCAATTCATCTGGCGGCGTTCGCTTCGCAGCGCCGGCCGAATTCACCAGGATGTCGATCGGCCCGAGCCGGTCCTCCACGGTTTCGATCATTCTTTCCGCCGCCACCGCGTCGACGAGATCGGCGATGGCGTCAAATACATCTTTGAGCTCGGCGCTCGCCTTGTCGACATTCTCGCGGGAGCGCGAGCAAATGGCGACCCGCGCGCCTTCGGCTGCGAAGCCTGAGGCGCAAGCGAGCCCGATGCCCTTCGAGCCGCCGGTGACGAGCACGACTTTACCTTTGAGCCCAAGCTCCATCGCCCGTTGTCTCCAGTGTTCCGATCCGCAATGGGTTAAAGACGGACGGTAGGATCAGACCGGCCTTTCAAACGATCGTCGGCGGGCGCCGTCGCTTCAACCGAGCTTCGAGCCGTTGGTCATCAAGAGGACCGAATAGAGCGACGTCGTGCCGCAAATGTACAAGCGGTTGCGCTTCGGCCCGCCGAAGGTCACGTTGGCGACGATTTCGGGGATCAGGATCTTGCCAATCAGCTTCCCGTCCGGTTCGTAGCAATAAACGCCTTTTCCGGTGCTCGTCCAGATCCGTCCCGCCCGGTCGACGCGGAAGCCATCGTAGAGCCCGTCCTCCGGGGCCAATTCACAAAAGATTTCGCCCGGCCCCTTCACGCTCTTGCCGTCCGCGTTGACGGTGTAGCGGCGAATGGCGCGCGGCGTTTTCGCCTTATGCGTCGCGCCGGTGTCAGCGACATAGAGCAGCTTTTCGTCGGGTGAAAAGGCGATGCCGTTCGGCCGCGCCATGTTGTCGATGAGCTTGGTGACTCCACTGGCGTTCGGGTCGATGCGATAGACGTAGCAGCCGTCGATCTCGGGCGTCGCCGGTTCGCCCTCGTTGTCGCCGTCGATGCCGTAGGCCGGGTCGGTGAACCAGACGGAATCGTCCGATTTAACGACGGCGTCGTTCGGCGAGTTGAAACGCTTGCCCTCCCACTTGTCTGCGAGGACTTTTATCGAGCCGTCGAACTCGGTGCGCGTCAGGCGGCGCGTGAGGTGCTCGCAGGTAACGAGGCGGCCCTGATTGTCGACCGTGTTGCCATTCGAATTGTTGGAGCCCTGTCGGAAAACGGACACCTGGCCCGATTCCTCGACGAAGCGCATCATCCGGTTGTTGGGAATGTCAGACCAGATGAGATAACGGCCGGCCGCAAACCAGGCCGGGCCTTCCGACCAGATCGCGCCGGTCCAGTGGCGCGTCACGCGCATGTAGCCGGCGAAAAGCTGCGAAAAACGCTTGTCCAGCACGACAAGGTCCGTGCCCTCGACTTGCCCGTGAAACATGATTCTCCCCCCGTTGGCGCGGCGCTTGCTAGGCTAAGGCTTGGCGCCTCCGGCGCGCAAGGGCAAGAGAGACGACGCCGCCCCTCTGTCAAGCAAAAGTGACGGCCGGCGTGACGAGATCTCCGCGCCTAAATCACCGCAGAGGCTTGCAGGGCGCGTCGGCGTCGTCCACATTACTGGACATGAATCGCTCGCCAGCGCGGGGCGACGCCTCGCGGCTCATCGCTGTTCTGGGCCCGACCAATACTGGCAAGACCCATCTGGCGGTCGAGCGCATGCTGGGACACGCGTCGGGCATGATCGGGCTGCCGCTGCGGCTGCTGGCCCGCGAGATCTACGATCGCGTGGTCAAGGCGCGGGGCGCGGCTGAGGTCGCACTGATCACCGGCGAAGAAAAGATCGTTCCGCTCAGGCCACGCTATTTCGTCTGCACGGTCGAAGCGATGCCGCTCGACCGCAAGGTCGAATTTCTCGCTGTCGATGAAATTCAGCTGTGCGCCGATCCTGAACGCGGGCACGTGTTCACCCATCGGCTTTTGCATGCGCGGGGGTCGGCCGAGACGATGCTGATGGGGGCGGCGACCGTCGCCTCGCTGATTCGCAGGCTTTGCCCTGAGGCCGAGATCCAGTTCCGTGAACGACTGTCCGAGCTGACCTACGTCGGCCCGAAGAAGGTGACGCGCTTGCCTCGGCGCAGCGCCGTGGTCGCCTTCTCCGCCGACGCGGTTTACGCGATCGCCGAACTCATCCGCCGCCAGCGCGGCGGAGCCGCGGTCGTCATGGGCTCGCTGAGCCCGCGCACGCGTAATGCGCAGGTCAATCTGTTCCAGTCCGGCGAAGTCGATTTCCTGGTCGCGACCGACGCGATCGGGATGGGATTGAACATGGATGTCGACCATGTCGCGTTTGCCGGATTGCGCAAATTCGACGGGCGACGGCAGCGCGGGCTCTATTCGCAGGAGATCGCCCAGATCGCGGGACGGGCCGGCCGATTTCGCAAGGATGGCGCGTTCGGCGTAACGGGCGATGCGCCAGATCTCGACCCGGATATCGTGGCGGCGGTCGAAGGCCATGTCTTTCCTTCCGTCATGGCTGCGGAATGGCGCAACGCCCGGCTCGATTTCCAGTCGATTCAGGCGCTGATGGGCTCGCTCGCCGCGGCGCCGCCCGCGTCTGGACTGCGGCTCTCGGCGGAGAGCCAGGATGAAACGACGCTGCGCCAGCTCTCGACCGACGAATTGATCATCCGGCGCACGCGCGACCGATCCAATCTGATGCGGTTGTGGGACGCCTGCCAAGTCCCGGACTTTCGCAAGACGACGCAGGACGAGCACGCGCGTCTGATAGGGGCCATGTTCGAGCACCTCACCCAAGGCGACCGGCGCCTGCCTGAAGACTGGATGCAGGGGCAGATTGCGAGCCTCGATCGGACCGACGGGGACATCGACGCGCTATCGTGGCGATTGGCCCGGGTGCGGACCCTGGCCTATGTCGCCAATCGCGCTGACTGGCTCGCCGATCCGCAAACTTGGCAAGGCCGTGCGCGAGATCTCGAAGACCGGCTTTCGGACACGCTGCACCAATCGCTGATGCAGCGGTTCGTCGACCGGCGAACGAGCGCCTTGTTGCGCAGCTTGAGCCAGCGTGCGGGCTCGATCCTGAGCGGCATCGACGCGGATGGGGCGGTGACGGTCGAGGGCCACCTGGTCGGCCGACTCGCCGGCTTCCATTTTGAGCCCGAGCGCGGCGCCACCGCGCTCGAGAATCGGGCGCTACGCGGCGCGGTCGAGCGGGTCGTCGCGCCCGAGGTAGTCCGGCGGCTTGGCGCGCTGGCCAGCGAGGGCGACGAGGCGTTCGAGCTTGCGCCCGGCGGCGTCGTCAACTGGCGCGGCGAAGCCGCGGGCGAAATCGTCGGCGGCGAGCCGTTTGCGCCGCGGGTGAGACTCGATTGGCGAATTCGGCGCCGAGCCGCAGCGCGAGCGCGCAGCGCGACGCCTCGAAGCTTTCGCCGCCGCCGAAGCGACCCGGCGTCTTTACGCGCTCAAGCATCTTAAGGAGGCGATCGAGGACGGGCGGCTCAGGGGGCTGGCGCGCGGCCTCGCCTACCAGCTCGTCGAGCAATTCGGCGCGCTCGATCGTCGCGCGGCCGATGCGCGCATCCGGCTACTGAGCCGCAACGAGCGCCGGACCCTCAAGGCGCTCGGCGTGCGCTTCGGCGCCTTCAGCCTTTATCTGCCTTCGCTTCTCGAGCCGAAAGCGCAGCTGCTCGCGGTCGCTTATGCTGAACTCGCGAGCCCGGCGTGGCGGCCGGACGCGAGGGCGCTCAATCCGTTGCCCCGCCCGGCGCCCCGCCCGCAGGCGCTGGCGCTACGCGGCTTGCGCGCCGTGGGGCAGATTGCCGCGCCGGTGGCAGAGCTCGAGCGGCTTGACGCGCTCGCGCGCGCGGCCTGGCCCGAGGGGGCGGGCGCGATCGACGTCACCGACGCGCTCCTGGCCGATCTGGGATGGCGGCGGGACGACGCGCATCACATCCTGCGTGCTCTTGGCTTTGCGCGCGTTCGTGAGGTCGAAGGCGCCGAGCGCGCATTGTTTCGACGCCGAGTGGCGTCTGACCAGCCGACGTTTAAAGCCAACCCCGTCGCGAATCCATTCGCCGCGCTCGCCGCGCTTACGAAGCCGGCGGAGCGCCGGACGCGCCGCCGCAAGCGCAGGCGTGGCCAGACCGCCGGACGCGCCGCCTCGTGACGGAAGACGCCTGCCGGATCGACGTCTGGCTATGGCGCGCCCGCTTTTTCAAGACCAGAAGCCTGGCCGCGCGCATCGTCGAAGGTGGCGGCGTGCGGCTTGCGCGCGGCCAGTCGCGCGCACCGGTCGACAAGCCGAGCCGCCCCGTCCGCTGTGGCGACGTGCTGACCTTCGCGCAAGGGCCGAAATGGGTCGCGGTGAGGGTCGCGGCGTTCGGCGAACGGCGGGGTCCGGCGACGGAAGCGCGCGCGCTTTACAGTGTGCTGAACGACCCCGGGGGCGCGGCGACGAACGCAGACGCCGGGCGCGGGTCGTCACCCAGTTGACGCGTGGAGTCGGCGAACGCTCTCGTCCGTGTTGTTCGAACGACCCGCCAGGATAACCAGTTCCCGATCGATGAAGACGGTCGCTCGCGGTGACCGGCGCGTCCTATTCGGACTCAGGCGACGTCTTCTCCTTCAGCTTCCCGAACACCGAATTCACGTCGACTCGCTCCTCGACAGGCTTGGGCTTGGGCGTCGGGACGCCAAACACTTCGAGCTGGCTCGCGGGAGCGGCTGTGGGCCGGGCCGTGGTGATTTCAGCCGACACGAGGGTCTGGCTGCGATCGTCTTCGACCTTGGGCCGTTCCTTGGCGGCGCGATTGACCTCGAAGTCTAGGTCGATCTGTGAGCACAAGCCCAGCGTCACCGGATCCATCGGCTGAAGATTGGCCGAGTTCCAGTGGGTGCGCTCGCGGATTGCCTGTAGCGTGTGCTTGGTTGTCCCGACGAGGCGCATGATCTGCGCGTCCTTGAGCTCGGGATGGTTGCGCAACAGCCACAACACGGCGTTCGGGCGGTCGTGCCGACGCGATAGCGGCGTGTAGCGCGCGCCGCGCGGCTTTTTGAATTCGGGCGTGCGCGTCTTGGAAGTCGAAATATGAAGGCGATGGTTGGGATCCTGCTCGCCGGCGGCGATTTCCTCGCGCGTCAGCTGGCCGGTCGAGATCGGATCATAGCCCTTGATGCCGGTGGCCACTTCGCCGTCGGCGATCCCCTTCACTTCGAGCGGGTGCAGTTTGCAGAACTCCGCGATCTGGTCGAAGGTCAGCGAGGTGTTTTCGACCAGCCAGACGGCGGTCGCCTTCGGCATCAATGGCGCGTCGCTCATGAACGATAGCTCCTTGATGATCGTTTGCGCGCGCTCGCAGGTTCCAGCCCGCAAACGCAGCCTCAAAGGATCAAACTTAAGAGGAAAAGCGTTGTATAGGCGCGCACAAGCCGAATTGCAACGATAGCCGCGGGAACGGGGGCTCCCCCAAGTGAAATAGTTTCGTCAGACCTTGCCACGGGGTGAGGCCGAACCCAAATCGCAGACTGACTTCGCCATTCAGAACAAAGGAACACGAGCATGAGATTCCCGATGATCGCCGCAGTGATGCTGGCCGCGCTCCCCGCGTTGGCCATTGGCTCACCCTCGGCTGAGGCCAAGGGTTGCCTGAAGGGCGCGGTCGTTGGCGGCGTCGCGGGCCATTACGCCGGTCATCATGGCGTCATGGGCGCGCTCGGCGGCTGCGTCGTGGGCCATCACATGGCTAATGAAAAGGCCAAGGAGAGCTGCGCCGGCTGCAGGCGAAGCAGCGCCGGAGCCCGCGCCGAAGTCCTGACGCTGTAAGCGCGCGCGCGCTCAAGCCTTGTTGTTGATCGTGCGTTCGGATTTGGGGTCGAGCGGCCACCGCGGCCGACCCGGGGCGTCGAGGCCGTCGATCATTCCGAGCCGCAGCCGCTCGATTCCCGCCCACGCGATCATCGCCCCGTTGTCGGTGCACAGCCTCTGCGGGGGCGCGACGAGCGGCAGACCGGCCTCGGCGCAGAAGCGGGTCAGCGCTTCGCGCAGCACGGCATTGGCCGCCACGCCGCCTGCGACCACCACCGCACGCGGAGCGACGCCAATTCGTCGGCGGAACAGCTTTAACCCCATGCGAACACGATCTTCGACCACGTCGACCACCGCCGCCTGAAAGGAGGCGCAGAGGTCGGCGACATCGCGCGGACGCAAGGGTGCGACGGATTCCGCTGCGAGGCGGACCGCAGTTTTGAGCCCTGACAGCGAAAAATCGGCGTTCGGCCGGCCGAGCAAAGGCCGGGGCAGCGCGAATCGCGTCGGATCGCCGCCTTTCGCCGCCGCCTCGACAACTGGCCCGCCGGGAAAGGGCAGCCCCAGCAGTTTGGCGGTTTTGTCGAACGCTTCGCCGATCGCGTCGTCCATGGTCGCGCCGAGCCGATCGTAGTCGCCGACGCCTTTGACCGCGAGGATCTGCGTATGCCCGCCCGAAGCGATGAGCACGAGGAAGGGGAAGGCGACGCCCTCCGTCAGGCGCGCGGTCAGCGCGTGCGCCTCAAGGTGATTGACGGCGACGAAGGGCTTGCCGCACGCTAACGCCACGCCTTTACCTGCCATCAGGCCCACGAGCACGCCCCCGATAAGGCCAGGGCCCGCTGCGGCCGCGACGCCATCGAGGTCCTTGGCCGCGACTTTGGCGCGGGTGAGCGCGCGCGCGATGAGCGAGTCGATGATCTCGACGTGGGCGCGCGCCGCAATCTCGGGCACAACTCCGCCGAACGGCGCATGCGCGGCGATCTGGCTCATCACCTCGTCGGCGAGGATTTCGCCTGAGCCATCAGCCCGCAGCCGCACCACCGCCGCCGCTGTTTCGTCACAAGTCGTCTCGATGCCCAGAACGCGCATCGTTGAGCCCATAGCCCGAACGGGGGGCTGAGAAAACCCGCTTGGCCTCGGCGCGGCTGCGCTGGCGGCGCCGGCCGCTCTGTCGCGTCCTGCCAAGGCATGGAAGGTCATGAGACAGGAGCGAGCCATGAGCAGCCCGATCGGGCCAAACGAAATTCGCATCGTGATCCGGCCGGTCGAAGCCCGCGACTACGATCTCGGACCTATTCCAGCCGAACTGTTCAAAAAGACGTTCGACGCGTTTTTGACGGCGCTGCAGGTGACGGACCGTGAACTTCAGCCCAAGGCGCGATCGAGCGAGTTCCTTATCTCTCAACTGGCGCTCAATCCTTATGAGTTCGGAATTTTGGAGAAGCGAAAAGCGTTTGGCCAAAGCACCCAGTCGGCGATCGAGTTCTTCCGGCGTTGCGCCGAGGGGATTTACCGCAGCGACTACCAGACCGTCGTTCGTCATCCCCGGGTGACGAGGGCGTTGATCCGCATCGTCAAAGCGCTCGATCCCTCGTTTCATGTACTTGCGCAATTCAACGACGCGGAGTTGCCTATTGACGATTTCTTTCGCCGGCAGGTCGATCGCGTCGGGGCCAGGGACGACGTCGTGCGGACAGACAACTGGTTCCTGGGCAGCGCGATCATGTCGTTCGAGGGGCGGCTGGACGAAATCGACTATCGCGGAGCAGTATGGAAAGGCGACCTGAGACTCCCGGCGGGAACGACGCATATCGAATGCGTCTTGGACAAGTCACAAGGCGAAGACGCGTTGAATCCGTTCGGCAATAAAAGCGTTTGCGTCACAGGAAGAGCGATTTACACCGGCGACAGTCAACTTCCTGAGCGAATAGAAGTGCTCACCATCGAAGAAAGAGCCCATGTAAACGCGGCGGTCGACATTCGAGGCTCGCTGCGACTGGCGCCCCCAACGGACGAGGACAACGATCTTGATTGCGTCGAGTAGCGATAAGCATTTCCTCCATTCAAATGTCGTGCTTCGCCACGCGAATGGAGACTCGGGCGAGGCGGAGCATCACATCGAGACGATTCTGACCGAGGCGGCGGTCGCCAAGCGCCGCGTATGGGTCAGCAGCATCTTGTTTGCGGAGCTCAGGCCGTCGACGTTCGTTCCCGGGCGATTCGCCACCCTGTTCGAATTGACGCGCTATATCCGGGCGCTGGCGACCCTCGTGACGCCGGACCCCAACGCGATGCTGCGCGTGGCCAGGCTTCGGGACGCCAAATGGCATATGCCCGGCGACACCCGTGAAGCCGAGGGAAAACCGCGCACAATGGCGCTCGGCGACGCAATGCAGATTGCGTCCGCCTTGTGGGTAAAGGAGGCGATCGGCGTGCCCGATCTCGAGTTCCTCACCTTTGACGACTGGTGCTCCCCCGACGGCAAGCCCGGCAATCGCCTCTGCCTGCTCCATCTCCAGGACTGTGCGGTCGACATGGGGACCAATGCGGATGTCAAAGCGGCGGTGCGCCTGACGCGCCTCGAACCGATCGTCCACGCGCGGGCCTATCCCGATTCCGTGCCTGTGGGATAAACGCCCCGCCGAAGGCGCGTCAGTTCTTTCCCAATCGCGCCAGTTCAGCGTCAATAACCGGCGCGAGCATGGTTCTGACGGCGAAGACCGAGCCCTCGCGGCTGTAGTGGCCATAGTCGACGGCCAGCAGATCCTCGGGCAGGTTCTCGCCGATCAGTCGCCGGCAGCCCTGGGGGCCGCAGAGCTTCGCCGCCTGCGAGACATAGCGAACGCCCTCGCCCCAGTTTTTGCCGATCAACGCGCGATCGGTCTCGAGCGAATCGGGCCGAACGCCGACTTGCGAGAATTCCGCCGCCGCGCCGCGCTCGAGGACGTCGCGGCCGACTAGGATGGGGAGAACCGGGGCCCAGGTCGGGACTTGGCCCGCGATAATGATCGACCGCACGCCCTCGCCATGCAGGCGCCGCGCGCCGGCGACAAGCGCATCGAGATAGCCTGGATAGCGCCAGTTGGCCTCGTGGTCATATTGGGCGAAGTAGCCGCCAACGATGAGCAGGTCCGGCTTGATCGTCCGGATGGCGTCGAACACATAATCGTTGATCGCCCGGCAGCGCGGCGTGCCGGCCACGCCTTGATCGATTGCGACGTCTTCGACCAGGGGTACGCAAAAAACCGAGGAGAGCGTCAAGAGATTGGCTTTGGCGCCGTAGACCTCTTGCAATCCGGTGAAGAGATGGGCGGCGTGCGAGTCCCCGACAATGAGAATGGTCGGCCTTCGCGGGTCTTGGATCGCCGCGCAATGATGAGCCTCGAAAAAGCCGGCGGCCCGTTTGCGCTCCTCGTCGAGCGAATAAGCCGTGTCATCGCGCTGGTAGAAGCAGCTCATGAGCGGCTGGCTCTCAGCGCCATTGGCGTCGTAGTCGAAGATGCGGTCGACGAGCGGCGGGAAAGCGGGCCGGAAAGCCCTTCGAATTGTAGGTCATCCGTCCGACGACTCCGGTCAACGCAAGCAAGCCGACGAGGATCAACGCAGTCGCGAATGGCCGGAGGCGAAACGGAGCTGCTACGGGCTGCTCGATCAGCCGGTAGGTGAGCGCAGCGAGAAGCACGGCCACGCCCGCAAGGGCGAACAGGACCGGCGTGGTCGGGAGCACCCCGGGCCAGATGCGGGCGAAGGCGAACAGCGGCCAGTGCCACAAATAGAGCGGATACGAAATCGCGCCAAAGAAGCCGGCCACGCGGTTGCCCAGCGCGACCTCGCCCGGAAGCGAGTGCGGATTGGCGATGACCAGGGCGCAGCCAATTGTCGGGACGGCCGCCAGCCAGCCAGGAAAGGGTTGCGTCTCGTTCAGGAACAGGTAAGCGCCGAGCATCAGCGCGATCCCGGCTCCAGCGCCGATGTTAGCGATGAGCCGCGAAGGGTAGGGGAATTTTTCAGCCAAACGACCTCGCGGTAGGCGAGCAGCGCGCCGAGCGCGAGTTCCCATCCACGCGTCCAGGGCAGGTAAAACGCGGCGATCGGATCAATCGGAGTGAGGAAAACGTTGAACGCGAACGAGGCGACGAACACGCCGAGAACGACGGGGAAGACGAGCCGCCGCTCTAACTTGAACAGCGCGAGCAGCAAAACCGACCAGACAAGATAGAATTGCTCCTCGATGCTGAGCGACCACAGATGCAAGAGTGGCTTGGTCGCTGCGTCGGCGCCGAAATAGCCGCCGACGCCCGCGAGCCGCATGAGCCAGAAATTCACGGTGAAGTACGAATTGCCAAGCAGGCCGCCGCCGATCTCGCGGAATTGGGTCGGCGCAGCCATGAACCACCCGACGATCCAAACGAAACTCAACACTAAGAGGAGCGCGGGGAGGATGCGCTTGGCCCGCCGCGCGTAAAACATCGCCAACGAGAACCGTCCGGCCGCACATTGGCTGAGAATGATTTGCGAAATGAGAAAGCCCGAGATGACAAAGAAGATGTCGACGCCGACGAAGCCTCCGGGAAGCCAGGCGCGATCGGCGTGGAAGACGACCACGCCGAGGACCGCGAGGGCGCGCAATCCGTTGATGTCGTCTCTGAAATCGAGCGCCGCCGCGGCGCGCGCCGCGATCAGATCAGGCGTTTCGAGGCCTTTGTCCAACACACGGTCCCAGGGACGGCCGGCAAAGCCCGACCGTTCGCCGCGACGGCGTAAATCGCTTGAGGACGATCGGCAAGCGAGGGCTTTGACCCGTTCCCGCACCGCCCCATAATGACCGCCCATGCCAACGAAGAGATTTGACGCGCCGGATGAGGGAGCCGGCCCCAAGGCGAAGGCACGCTTCGCAGGCAAACCCTCACCCCGACCCCTCTCCCGTAGGAGAGGGGAAGCTCGGCCCAGGGTCGCCCTGTTCCGTGAACGCAAGGACGTAAACGCGACCGCGGCGCAGCTGCGCAGACTGGGCTTTTCCGTCGCTTGTCTGCCGGCGATCGAGATCCGGACAAGACCCGTCCGACCGCAGCGATCGCAATATGACGCGGTGGTCGCGACCAGCGACAAGGCGTTCCATGCCGACGGGCCGCCCCACACGTCGTCGCCGCTCTATGTCGTCGGCGCCCGCACCGGGCGTGCGGCTGAGGCGCGCGGCTGGCGGCTGGCCTCGCCGCCAGCGCGGGACGCTGACGAATTAATCACCACGCTGGCCGGAGCGCTGAAGCCGGAGGCGAGCGTGCTTTACCTCGCCGGGCGCGACCGCAAGGAGGTCATCGAGGCTGCGCTATCTGGGGCATTTGCGCTTGAGGTCGTCGAAGCCTATGCGGCGGAAGCGCGCGCGGCCTGGCGTCCGACGGAAGCGCGGGCTCTCGCGTCGTGCGTTGCGGCGCTGCATTATTCACGCCGGTCGGCGGAGCTCGCGGCAGCGCTGGCGAAGGCGGCGGGCGTGGAGACCTGTTTCCTTAAGGTTACGCATGTTTGCATGTCGGCCGACGTTGCAGAACCGCTGCGAGCACTGGGCGCGACCGGTGTCGTAATTGCCGAAACGCCCGGCGAAGCTGGACTTTTCCGAAGGTTGCGCCAAGAGCTCGGCGGGTTCCCTTCGCTCAGGCCGTCCCGTATATAGGTCGCGCGAGAAAACCGAGAGCGCGAGGCGATGGTCGACGAGGAAATCACGGACCTTTCCGCTGGGCCGACCGGCGCCCCGGTTAATCGTGACGCCCGGCGCGAGCCGGATGTCATTGAGGGAGAAATTGCAGGCAGCGACGCGCAGGACAGCAAGTCATCTCCGTACGCGACAGCGGCCGAAACCCGGGCTGACCCTCCCGCCGCTAGGGCGGCTCCGCGCAATAGCGCTCGGAGTCTGCTCGCGGGCGCGGTTGGCGGGCTTGTCGTCTCGGCGCTCGCCCTTGGCGCCGGCTATTCGCTTTTGACCTCCAAGGCGGACGGGACGGATACCCAAAATCGATTGGGCGCTCTCGAAGCGCAGGCGCGACAGACGAACGACGCGCTCGGCGCTGAGGCCAATCGGGAGAGCGCGGCCGTCGCTGCGCTCGACAAGCGGATCGGCGTGCTCGAGGCCGGCGTCGGAGCTTCAAACACAACGGACCTCGACAAGCGCGTCGCGGCATTGGAAGCGGCTAGCGCCGGAAACGGCGCCGCGAGCGACGTGACCCAGCGTTTGGCGGCTCAGGCCAAGGACTTGCGCGCCGACGTCGACGCCGAGAAGGGCCAGCTTCCTGAATTGTCGGCGCGGGTCGCAAAGCTCGAATCCGACGCGCCACAGGCGAACGCCGCCGGCCCCGATCTCGCCGCTCTTGCCGCGCGGGTCGACAAGGTCGAGGGCGTCCTCACCGCGCCCAAAAATGAAACCCGCGCCGCCGAGGAGAAGCTCGCGGCGGCTGATAACGTCACAGCGATCGCCATTACCGCCGAGGTTGCAGAAGAGAGGTTGCGCGTGGGCGCGAGTTTGGGACCCGAGCTCGCCGCTCTGCAACGGCTCGGGGTCGATTCCGCGGCGCTGGCGCCGTTGCAAGCCGTGGTCAACGGAGCGCCCACCAACGGCGCGCTGGCGGCCTCGTTCAATACGGTCGCGCCGCAGGTGTTGGCCGCGACGTCTCGAGCGGAGACAGGCAGCGTGACGGATCGTTTCCTCGCCCATCTCGAAGGCCTCGTGAAGGTGCGGGAGCTCAACGAGACAGCCGGAGACGATCCCCAGGCTTTGGTCTCCCAGATCGAAGCGGCAAGCCGGCGCGGCGATCTCGGCGCCGCGCTTGCTTCTTTCGATAAGCTCCCCGAAGCGGCGCGAAAGGCTGCTGGCGATTGGCCGACGCTGGCCCGCGCGAGGGCGGCGGCGGAGGCGGCGCTTCAGTCGATCCGCGAGGCGGCGGTCGGGCAGCTCGCGGGCGGTGCAAAACCGTGAGATCGCAGCAGGCCGCCCGGCTGCTTCCGGCGCGTGCGCGGCGTTTTGAGTTGGAGTCACGATGGTTCGCCTGCTGATTTTCCTGGCGGCGCTGGCGCTGATCGCCGGGGGTCTGACGTGGCTTGCCAACAACCCTGGCGTCGTGGACGTCACCTGGCGGGGCGAGCAATACGAGGTTTCGTTGCTGTTCGCGCTCGGCGCCGTCCTGGCGCTGGGAATTGCGATCGCGATCGTGTGGGGACTGCTGCGCTTCGTCTTCCGGATTCCCTCGCTTGTTTCGGTCGGCGCAAGATCGCGCAGGCGTGAGAAGGGGTTCCAGGCTTTGTCGCGCGGCATGCTCGCGGTGGGCGCGGGCGACGCGCGCGCCGCCGCCAAGCACGCGTATGACGCAAACCGGCTGATCGGCCACGAGCCGATGGCCAAGCTCCTGCAAGCGCAATCAGCGCAGCTCGCAGGCGACCGACCAAGGGCCGTCGCAGCCTACAACGCCATGCTGGACCACCATGAAACGCACGGCATTGGCTTGCGCGGCCTGCATGTCGAGGCGCGGCGGGCCGGCGACCATTCGGCGGCGCTCCAATATGCGATGCGCGCCCATGCGCGCGCGCCTGCGTCCTGGGCCGGTCAGGCGGTCCTCGACGATCGCACGCGACGCGGAGACTGGGCCGGCGCGCTCGCGACCGTCGACTTCGAACGCCGGCGCCCGGCTCATCGACAAGCCGACCGCAAACCGCTGGCGCGCAGTGATCAAGACGGCGATGGCCGAGGAAGCGATGGAGCGCGATCCTAAGGCTGCGCTCGCTTTGGCGCAGGAGGCTTGCAAGCTCGCGCCGACGCTTGTGCCTGCGGCGGCGATCAGCGGCCGGCTGACAGCGCAGGCCGGCGACCTTCGTCGCGCGAGCCGCATGCTCGAGGCCGCTTACGCGCAGACGCCGCATCCCGATATCGCGGCAGCCTATCTGCGTGTGCGCCAGGGCGATTCGTCGGAGGACCGGCTGGCCCGCGCCCGGGCGCTCGCGCGCATGGCGCCGCTCGATCCCGAATCGTCTCTCACTGTGGGGCGGGCAGCGCTTGACGCGCGCGACGTGTCCGCCGCACGCGCGGCGATCGCCCCGCTCATCGCCTCCGATTCGTCGAGCGGCCGCCCGACCCGGCGTGTCTGCTTGCTGATGGCCGACATCGAGGAGACTGAGGGCAATCACGGCGCGGTGCGCGAATGGCTTGGCCGCGCCGCACGCGCCCCGCGCGACAAGGCCTGGGTGGCGGATGGAGTGATCAGCGACCGTTGGGCGGCGATCTCGCCGTCGGGAACGCTCGACGGCTTCGTCTGGCGCACGCCCGACGAGCGCATCGCGGCCCCCGCCGAGAGCGCAGCGATCCCGCCCGCGCCGCCCCCAACCGAGGCCATCGCCGCGCCCGTTCCTGCGCCGACGATCACGCCAGCGCCCCCGGCGATCGGACCGGAGCCGAGATCGGAGCCTGCGCAGGCGCCAAGCGTCGTTCCTGCGCCGCGAACGGGCGTCATCATCGATCCCGCATCGATGGCGCCCGACGACCCGGGCCCTCAGGAGCACGAAGCCAAACGGCGCGGCTTCCGCCTCTACGCCAATGAATGAGATCGGCCGGGTCGATGGCGCCCGCGATCTGAAGCCAGTCCTGAGCTCGGTCGTCATCGTCGGCGCCGGCCATGCCGGGGTTCAGGCCGCGGCGTCCTTGCGTGACCAGGGGTTTGACGGCGAGGTCGTTCTTCTCTCCGCCGAGAGCAGCCTGCCCTATCAACGCCCGCCGCTGTCCAAGGCGTTTCTCAAGGGCGACATGGATATCCACGGGCTGCCGCTCAGGGCCGACGCGCATTTCCGCGAGCAGCGCATCGACTTGCGACTGGGCGTCGGCGCGAAGCGGATCGATCGCGCTGCGCATGAGGTGGAGCTCAGCGACGGAAGCGCGATCTCCTACGGCCATCTCATCCTCGCGACCGGCGCGCGGCAACGGCGACTCGATGTCCCCGGGGTGGATCTGCCGGGCGTGTTCGCGCTCCGCGACATCGCCGACGCGACCGCGATCCGCGAGCGCCTCGCTTCGAAGCCCAAGGTCGTCATTATCGGCGCCGGATTCATCGGGCTTGAGATCGCCGCGACCGCCGCGAGCCTCGGGGCCGAGGCGACAGTGGTCGAGATCGCGCGCCCGATGGGCCGGGCGGTCTCGCCGATCATGTCGGATTTTTTCCTGAAAGAGCACGCCGCCTTCGGCGCGCGCTTTAAGCTCGGCGTCGGCGTCGCCGCGATCAAGGGTCGGGATCGCGCCGAAACGGTCGTCCTCACCGACGGCGAGGAGTTGACCGCGGACCTTGTCGTCGTCGGGATCGGCGTCGTCGCGGAGGACGCGCTGGCCAGGGATTGCGGCCTTGAATGCGACAATGGGATCGTGGTTGACGAGTTCCTGCTTACGTCCGACTCGGCGATTTCAGCGATCGGCGACTGCACCGCCTTCCCGCATGCGGCGCTGGGCTTCCGAACCCGGCTTGAATCCGTGCAGAACGCCGTCGATCAGGGGCGCTCGGTCGCCGCGCGTCTCATGGGGAAGCCAAAACCCTACAATGAACTGGCCTGGTTCTGGAGCGATCAGGGCGACTTGAAGCTGATGATCGCCGGCCTCGCGCATGGCGTGACCAATGGGTCGTGCGCGGCGATCCGGCGACGCGGGCGTTCTCCACCTTCGGCTTTCGCGACGGAAAACTTGCCGTGGTCGAATTGGTCAACAAAGCCGGCGACCACGCCGCCGCCAAGCGCATCATCGGCACGACGAAGACGCTGACGCCGGAAGAAGCGGCCGATCCGGCGTTCGACTTGCGGGGGCTGGCGAAGCGGTGACTTGAGGAAAGACCTCGCGCTCCGCCCCCTCAACGGCATAGATTACGTCGGTCCGAAAGTCGGTCAAAACAAAGTTGAGCCGAAATCGAGCGAACGATGACGCTTCCACTTACTTATTCTCGGCGAAAACGCCAGTCTTTAGCCGGTAGCTGCCGCGCGGGTCGCCGCCGAACCAGGCGTGGCCGCCTTCGTGAGGCGCCCTTCTCCCATCGGGAGAAGGCGGCGCGGAGCGCCGGATGAGGGGACCCGGCGCCGACGAGCCCGCGATAAAGCGATGACGGCCAAGCACCCTCATCCCCGGCCCTTCTCCCGGCGGGAGAAGGGAGCCGCTCCCCCGCTTCGGGCGGCGCTCGCGAGAACTTCGCTTAGCCGATGTCGTCCGCGAGGGTGGACAGGCGGCTGGATCGATTCAATCGACGGCGGCGTATTGTAGCCGCGCTCGCTGAGCGCAGTCAGCGACCGCGCCTACAGCGTCCGATTCGACTAGACTGCAATCTGGTCTAACGCGGGCTCCAGGAAAAAGCGCATCATCACGCGCGAGGCGTCGAGGCCCACGGTCTGCGTAAAGCTGCCACGCGGATCGCCGCCGAACCAGGCGTGGCCGCCGCCTTCGACCAGCCATTGTTCCGCGACCGATTGGCCGTCGGCGTCTTTCAGCGACGTCCGGCTGACGCGGCCACCCTCGATTGGCCAGTCGAGGTCGCTTCGTATGGGCGAAGTCGCTCCGCGCTCGACCTCATCGAGGATGCGTTCGCCGTTGACGGAATTGACTGTTCCGTCTGCCAGCCCGTGAAAGATGATCTTGCGGGAATGTCGATCGCTTGCGGCGAGCGGCGCGGGATCAAGGGCCGCCGTTCCCTTCATCGCGGCGAAGGCGGACGGGACGTCGCCGGCTGACTTATAAGGCAGGCCGGAATGGATCCCGACCGCGTCGAACACGTCCGGATAGGTTACGGCGAGAATCTCCGCCATCGCGCCGCCCGCTGACAGGCCCGCCGCGAAAACGCGCTCTCTGCGGACGTCGAACTCCTTCGTCAAAGCTTGCGCCAGGCCAGCGAGTTTGGCCGGTTCGCCCGAGCCTCGATTCTGATGGCGCCGGTCGAACCAGTTCCAGCAGCCGTTGGCGTTGGCGCTCCGCGGCTGGTGCGGATAGGCGACGATGAGGCCGAACTCTTCCGCAAGCGCATTCATCCTCGTGCCCAAAGCGAAATCCTCAGGGCTCTGCGTGCAACCGTGCAGCATGATGACCAGCGCCATCTCCCGCCTTTCGTGATCGGCCGGGACATAGAGGCGGTAGTCGAGCGAGCCCGCGGGTCCGCTATACGTTCGTCTTAAGAAGCGTTCGCCGAGGTCCGGCGCGGGCCCGGGCTCGGGCGCGTCGGGCAAGCCGGGCGGCATGATCGGACGGACCCGCAGGGCGCGCAGGGTTTCACCCAACGGGCGGCGTGGCAGCAGCGGAATGACCTTCGCCGATGGACGGGGAGGGGGCGCTTTCGCGTCGCCGCTCTCGCCCTCGGGCGCGGTTTCGCCCGACAACGCCTTGCGGATAAGCGCGGTCGCCCCGCCAAGATCGGATTTTTTCACCAGCCCCAAAGCCTCGCTCATTACGTCGAGAACGCGGTATTTCATCGCTTGTTCCCTATCGGAATGTTCAGCGCAAGCGGTCGGCGAGCGCTGTTTTGACTTCCGGCCGCGCGTGCAGGGCGCCGAGGACGGTGATCGATTCGATTGTTTCCCGGGCGAGATCGGGCGTCACGTCGTCGGCGATGACCGCGAGCCCGAGAACGCGAATTCTGAGCTTTTCGCCTGCCGCCAGAACGGCTTCGAGGTCCTGGCGGGCGAAGGTCCTGAGCCCCAGTTCAAGCGTCAGCCGCGAAGCCGCCTTTTTTGCGGTGTCGGCATGGGTTGCGAGCTGATTGCGGACGGCCGTGCGGATGAAGTCCGAGCGGTTGGAATAGAAGCCGTCCCGCACCAGAAGATCAATCGATCCGAGATCGACGAATCCGAGGTTGAGGGTCAGCTTCTCGCTGTCGGGGAGTTTCGTGTGTTGCGGGCGGGGCGGCAAAGTCACGATCCATTTGGATGCCAAGTGGATGGTATATGGATGGTCAACTCCAAACTTCAAGGCCGCACTTGCTGCTGCAAGGATCGCGCCGCTCGTTAGGAGGCGGATCGGAAATGGCGCCGCAAAGGCTTGAAAAGATTGATTCCGGACTTGGAAATGGCGCCCGGAAGGGGTGGGGTCAGCCGGGCCTCACGGCTTGACCCACTTGCCGTTGGCCTTCGACGACTTGACCGCGGCTTCAACAAAAGCCAGGCCTTTGACGCCGTCGTCGATGGTCGGGAAATGGGCGGACTTGAGCGGCCTCTTGCCCACTCGCGCCGCTTTGATCGCGAGCGCCACTTCGGAATAGATGCTGGCGAAGCCTTCGAGATAGCCTTCAGGGTGGCCGGGGGGGACGCGGGTCACCCGCGCCGCCGCTTCCCCCGAATCCGGCCCGCCGCGCGTGACGATGCGGGTCGATTGTTCGAACGGCGTCCAGAAGAGGTAGTTCGGATTGTCCTGTCTCCAATGGAATCCGCCCTTCGTTCCGTAGACGCGCAGCATGAGCCCGTTCTCGTTGCCGGGCGCGACCTGGCTCGCCCAGATCGCGCCGCGCGCGCCATTGGAATAGCGCAGCATGATCTGCGCATTGTCGTCGAGCCTGCGCCCGGCGCCGAACGAGGTGAGGTCGGCGGCGAGTTCGGCAAGCTCGAGCCCGGTCACGTAGTCGGCGAGGTTATAGGCGTGGGTGCCGATGTCGCCAAGCGATCCGCCCGCGCCCGAACGCTTCGGATCGACTCGCCATTCGGCCTGCTTGTTGCCAGTGGTCTCGGTCGCGCCACTCAGCCAGTCCTGGGGATATTCGGCCTGAACGAGCCGGATCTCGCCGAGATCGCCAGCCCGGACCATCTCGCGCATCCGGCGCACCAGAGGGTAGCCGGTGTAATTGTGGGTCAGCGCGAACACGAGGCCCGACTTCTCAACCGCGGCGCGCATCTTTTTCGCTTCCGTGAGACTAACCGTCAGCGGCTTGTCACAGACGACATGGATCCCAGCCTTGAGGAACGCATAGGTCGGCCCGGCGTGGACGTTGTTCGGGGTGACGATGGCGACCGCTTCGATCCCGTCGGCGCGCTTGGCCTCGGCCTTGGCCATGCTCTCGTAGTCGTCGTAGATCCGGTCAGCGGCGAGACCGACCGCCTGGCCCGAGCGCCGCGCCTTCTCCGGCGTCGACGACAAGGCGCCGGCGACAAGCTCGTAATGGTCGTCGATGCGTGAAGCGATGCGGTGAACCGCGCCAATAAAGGCGCCCTCGCCGCCGCCGACCATCCCAAGCCTGATCCTGCCGCCCTTATTGGCGTCGCTGCGTCCCTCGATGGCCATGCTCGCGTTCCCTCCCTGGCGCAGCGTGACGCTCGCGCTCAATCTGCTTTCTTATTGTCTCGTCCTCGGCGCCCTGGCCCCGCGCATCCCATCCCGGGTGCTCGCGGCCAATTCCCCCGCGAGCGCCGCCGAGACGCGCCGTGTGACGTTACGTCAATCGAGAACGCCGCCGAAAGGCGCGCGGCGACCGTGGCACAGTCCCGGCGAGCCGGGCAATAGGGTTTCTGCGCGCGCTTACAGAACAGTAACCGGTAGGTCTTAAACAGAGTTCGGTCCGAATGATTTGGACCTGTCCGTCGCGTCGCCGCCGAACCAAGCGCGCCCGCGCCACGCCATTATGGCCGCCCAAAGCGCACTGATCATAGGTCTGCTGGAATGCGTCTCCCGGAATACAAATCTGTCCTTCGAGGTTGTTTTAGCGTGCCGGCGAGGCGCGCCATGCTTTTTTCCAGTGCGCTCTCCCCGACGAGATCGGCGCGATCATGAAAATCGTGCGGCTCGTCCGATCGCAAGCGCACGCGATTTACGCTCTCGCGGCCGTCCTCTTGGGCGCTGTCGCCCTGACCGGGCTGGAGTTCTTTGTTCCGGACCAGGCGCTCAACGCGTTGCGCTCCCTGGTTCCGGGCGCGAACTCCCTTCTTGCAGCTTCTCGTGCTCGGCTGGATTGGCGTCGTGCTTGGGCGCATGACAATTAAGCCCGCGCCAAGTCCAGCCGAGAGCGGCCCTCCGCCCAAGGCGCGGCGCGACACGACCGATAAGGACGAAAAGGTCGACCGGGTTCTGCGCCAGGTGGCGAAGGTGCTGCAGTCCCATATGACCGACAGCGAAAGCTTTTCCGAGCGGCTCGACGGCCACAACCAGCGCCTGTCGGGGCACGAATCCGTGGGCCCGATCAAGGAGATCGTGCTGGCCCTCATCGAGGACAATCGCGATATGCGCGACAGGCTCGATAACGTCAGGAACCAGCTCGAAAAGTCGCGCCTCCAGGTCGTGCACCTGCAAACGGATCTCGAACGCGCTGAAGAGGCTGGACTGCGCGATGTCGTGACTGCGATCGGCAATCGCCGTTTCTTCGACGCCAGCTTCATAGAGGAGGTGGAGAAAGCGCGACGGCTGGGCGACCAGGTTTGCCTCGCGCTTGCCGACATCGACAGGTTCAAACATGTCAATGACCGGTTCGGCCATCTGGTCGGCGACCGCCTGCTGCGGCTATTCGCCAACATCCTGGTGCAAAACGTGCGCGGACAAGACAAGGTCGCGCGCTTCGGCGGCGAGGAGTTCGCGCTGATCTTCCCGGGCGCGCGCCTCGGCGAGGCGGTGACCGCGCTCGAACGGATCCGAGTCGTTCTCGAGTCCAAGCAATGGACCATCGAGCCGAGCGGCGAGCGCATCAGCAAGGTGACCGCCTCGTTCGGAGTGGCCAAGCTGAGGGCTGACGAGTCGGCCAATGACCTCTTGCGACGCGCCGATGAACGCCTCTACGAGGCGAAGGTTCAGGGAAGGAACCGGGTCGTCGCCGATGATCCAAACGACGAAACCTCGCAGCCGTCGCCTCGCGACAGACGCGCCGCGGCGGGCTGACCCGATCGTCGAGATCGCACGACAATGTCTGACCGCCGCAGCGACGCCTTTCAGCGCGCCCTTGACGAAGCGGAGCGCAAGGATCGCGCTCCGAACGACGGCGGCCCGGGCCTGACAGGCGGAGCGCGCGTGCGCGGCGTCGCGTTTGGCGCGCCGTCAGGCTCAGGCGGCAAGGCGCGATTTGGCCTCGCTTTGGACTGGACGGACGAACCCGCAGACCGACCCGGGCCGCCGCCGCAACCGCCCCACAAACCTCCGCCGCGCGGACCGGCCGGGCGTTCCGGCGACACGTCGGCCGAGATCGCGACTGAGCTCGGTCTTGACGCGGCGCTGACGCTCGACCAGCTGACCTCCCGCTGGCGCGATTTCGTCTGGCGCAATCATCCCGATCGGCAGCCCCTTGACGCGCGAGCGCGCGCCAACGCCCAAGTGGCGATCGCCAATGCCCTTTACGACCGAGCGCGGCGAGCGCTCAGTAAGGGCGGTGACGGTCATAGTTATCCAGCCGCCGCTCAATAAGCGTCAATAAACGCCAGTAAACGCTAGTAAACGCTAGTAAAATAGCTAGCGTTTACTAGCGTTTATTTTTTTGAAATCGAGACTTTTCAAGGGGTTACAGCCGATTGGAATAAAAATAATCTCCTTCCCATGTTACACTGTGTCCGAAGCGTCACAGTCGTCCTCTCTCACCTGTCTCCTCGCCGCCGGCATTATCGGAAAGCGCGCAAGATCCGCTGAAGAGAAAGATAATATCATAGCCTTCTGGTGGACGCAAGAAAATGTCACACCACATGATTACTCCGTACTATCATGGCGAAACGCCTGCGGGACTAGCGCACACCTGACAGGACCCGCTGCGCGCGGCCCAAAGTGGATGCTAACCCCGGGGCGAGTGGGCGAGGAGCGGAGCTTTTGGCGCAGTGCTGGGAAACTGCTAGGTTGCGTTTCTTCCGTCTGTCCCGCGACCTGCGAGGACGTCATGGACGTCTCCACTTGGCTCCAAGGGCTGGGTCTTGAACGGCACGAGACCGCATTTCGCGACAACTCGATCGACATGGATGTCGTTCGCGAGTTGAACGAAAACGACCTCGAAAAGCTCGGCTTGCCGCTCGGGGACCGCAAGCGCGTCCTTAAGGCGATCGCGAACCTGCCGGCGCTGCAGGCGGTCTCCCCCATCGCCGCGCGGCACGGGCGAGACGAAGCCGAGCGACGGCCTATCACCGTCATGTTCTGCGATTTAATGGGGTCGACCAGCCTCGCAAGCACGCTCGACGCCGAGGACTGGCGGGACCTCGTTGGCGCCTATCTCGATGGCGCCGGCAAGGCGATTGGCCAATACGGCGGCCACGTCGCAAAAAAGCTTGGCGACGGGCTGATGGCGCTATTCGGATATCCGCGGGCGCAGGAGAATGATGCGGAACGCGCCGTTCGCGCGGGCTTGACGCTCCTTCGCGCGCTCGAAGACTTGAACGCTGCGAACGCCGCCCGCGGATTTCCCGCGCTCGCCGCCCGCATCGGGCTCGATAGCGGGCCGGTGGTTGTAGATTCCACGGGCGAGGTGTTCGGCGACGCTCCAAACCTCGCCGCTCGCACGCAAAGCGCGGCCGAGCCGGGAACGATACTCGTCACCGCGGCTGTGCGGCGGCAGGTCGCGGGCCTGTTCGTCTTAGAGGACCAGGGCCCGCGCGAGCTCAAAGGCGTTCCGGGTTCTCCGGTTCTGTACCGTATCGTGCGCCCCAGCGGCGGCGGCCGGCGCACCGGCGCGCGAATGCAGACGCGGCTTGTCGGTCGCGAAGACGATCTTGAGGTCCTCGTCAAGCGCTGGGAGCGCGCACGAGCCGGCGACGGGCAATTCGTTCAGATCGTCGGCGAGCCGGGACTCGGCAAGTCGCGCCTCATCGACGAGTTTCGGGGCCGGCTCGCCGAGACGCCCCATTCCTGGGCCGAATGGGCCTCATCACAATTGTTGCAGAACACTGCGCTCCATCCGTTGGTCGAATGGGGAAAGCAGAGATTTGGCGGCGCCGAGGTCGCGCCGGAAACGCGGCTTGCCGATCTCGAATCCTCGCTCACGCAAGTGAAGCTCAATCCGGTTGAGTTCGCGCCGTTGCTCGCGCCCCTGCTCGATATTCCCACCGCAACTGTCGACGCGCCTGAACTCACGCCCGACGAGCTGCGGCGCCGCCAGCTCGCCGCAATGGTCGCCTGGCTGCTCGCAGGCGCCCGCGCGCAACCGCTCGTGCTCGCCTTCGAAGACCTCCACTGGGCCGACCCGACCTCGCTTGACTTGCTCAAGCTGCTCACTGAACGAGGCGCCACGGCGCCGCTGATGATCGTCGCGACGGCGCGCCCAGAATTCCGCGCGCCTTGGGCGACGCGCTCCCATCATGGCGTCATTTCCCTGGTCCCGCTCGATCGCCAGCAGGTGCGCCAGATGGTCGGCGCCATCGCTGAGCGTAACGCGCTTTCGGCAGAAGCAATCGAAGGAGTCACCGTCCGCACAGGTGGGGTGCCGTTATTCATTGAGGAGGTGACGCGCCTCGTGCTCGAGGGCGGCGCGCAGACGATCCCACTGACCTTGCAGCAATCGCTAGCCGCGCGGCTCGACAGGCTCGGCGACGCGCGCGACGTCGCGCAGATTGGTGCCATCGCGGGGCGGGAATTCGCGTTCCGGCTGCTGCTTGCGATTGCAGGGCGCCCCGAAGCTGAACTCAACACCGCAATGGAGCGACTTGTCGACGCCGACCTTGTGTTCGTTGAGGGGCTTGCGCCCGACGCAACATACCGATTCAAGCACGCGCTGATTTAAGAAGCTGCGTACGAAAGCATGCTGCGGAGCAAGCGTCGCGAGATTCACGCCCAGATCGCCGCAGCCCTGATGCACATCCAGCCCGCGATCGTCGAAACCGCGCCGGAGACGCTCGCCACGCATCTGGCACGCGCCGGAGACGAGGCGGGGGCGGCGGAATACTGGCAAAAAGCCGGGCAGCTCGCACAGAGGAACTCCGCCTACCGGGAAGCGATCGGCGCCTACCAAAACGCGTTGCGGCACATGAGCAGCCGGGACCGGGCGTTTGTCGAGGTCAATCGAGCGCTTGCCTCAACCTATTTTGCCGCCGGCGACCATGAGTTGAATCTCAAGCACCTCGAAACGGCTGCCGAGGCTGCAGAGGCAAGCGGCGATCCGGTCACCATGACCGAAATCGCTATGCAGCAATGTCATGTGCTCAGCCAATACGGCGGCGATCCGAGACAGGCGGTCCACGTCGGCCGCCGAGCTCTCGAAACGGCCAATCATCTAGAGGACGAGGCGCTCTCCTATGGCGTGCGATTCGCTTTGGGGCACGCCTGCTGGATTGGTGGAGACTACGACAGCGCGGTTGATCTTTTGTCGGCGAATCTTCCCGGAAAATATGCGCGATCCGGCGCAGATCCGCGACTTCGGGACTGGCGGGCTCGTTGCTTCTGGACTCGATGCTGATCCTTGCGCATGTGCTCGCCCATCGCGGCCATTTTGATCGAGCGTTCGCGCTCCTTGGGCGCGCGCAAGCCCTCCCGCAAAAGAATGCTTGGGATTTCAGCATCCTCAGCAATCATCACGCACGCGCGCACTTGTTTCGCGGCGATGCGGATTCCGCGGCGCCGATATTGCGGGCGGCGATCGAGCACGCACATCGCGTCGGACTCGAGTTTACTCTGCCGTGGCACCAAGCCCTGCTTGGCTACGCTCATGCGCTCAACGGTGAATTCGAGACCGCGCGTCCCCCTCCTCGAAGCCGCCCTTGAAAGGTCGCAGGAGATTCATCTGCCGTACCTCACCTCGTCGACCGGCGCCCGGCTCGGCGAGACGCTCGCGCCCCGGCGATCCCAAGCGAGCCCTTGACGTCGCCGAGACCGCGCTTGGAGTTGCAAGGGCAAGCGGATTTCGCGTTCTGGAAGCGGAATTGCTTCGAATCAAAGCGTCCGCGCTCGTCAATGTCGATTGCGAAGCGGCCGAAGTCGCGGCGCGGGAAGGCTTTGAGCTTGCCGAAAAGCTAGGCCTCGGCCCTGAGCAAGGCCACGGCTTGCGCATTCTCGGCGACATCATGGTGGCCAAGGGCGACGCGATGAATGCCGAAGAGCTCCACGGTCTTGCGCGCGCCAAGTATCGAGGCCTCGGCATGAAGCGCTGGGCCGAAAGCCCGTGACGATGAGCGGAGCCGCGTGTCCCTCAGTTGGTGGCAGCGCTCGCTTTCCCGCCCGAAGCGGTCGGCGCCGCAACGGGTGGCTGCGTTGTGACCTAGCCAGCTATTCGAAAATCCTCTTACGGGTGAAGAGCGAGGCGCCGTTCGCCCCTTTCGCCAACCCGAGAAGCTCTGTACCCCGGTCGTCAAGCAGGACCCAGCCGCCGTTTCTCGCAACGATCGCCCCGATCCGGCCTAGGCCCGCTACGTTGTCGCCTGGCGATGCGGTGCGGATCCCGCCATCGATCTTCAGCCAGACACGGTCCGCTTGGGCGGCGATGATCTCGACCGGCCGCGCCGCCGCCGCGGAAGCGGCGAGCGAACCTGTCGCGGCCATGTCGACAGGAGTCGAGGCGTCCGCCTCCAGCGGCGTAGGACCCCGAACGGCGCCTCCCGGCCCGCGCGGCTGAGCGAAGATCGCCAGATGCTCCATGCCATTAATGCGCGCCTTCCCTCCGCCGTAGGCGAGCATGTACATGGCGAATGCGGCGGAGAGGCTGGCCAGCGCCATCCCGAGCGCGCGAATCACAGTTTCGTGGGCAGGCGCCATCGCTTCCTCAAGCCTCGACGTTTTCGATTCGTTGCGCAGCGCCGCGGCGAGGTCGATGAACGGATCGTCGCAGCGCGGCGCGTCCATCGTCTGGCTCATCGCCTCATAAATGCGCGGGGTCGATTTGATCGCCTTGTCGAGGACAGGGTCAGCGCCGGCCGTGTAGCCGCCCATGAGGCGCAGTTCGCGGGTTTCCTCGAACCGCGCGATCAGCGAGCGTAGGTTTTGGACCACCTTGCGCTGTTCCGGCCGCCACGACGGGTTCGTCATCCGTGACACCGACGAGAGAATGTTGACGGCGGGATATCGTCCGTCGTCGGCAATGGCGCGATCCAACACGATGTGCCCGTCGAGGGAGCCGCGAATCGCGTCAGCGACCGGATCGTTGTGATCGTCTCCGTCGACGAGGACGGAGAAGATTCCGGTAATCGAACCTGATCCTTCAACGCCCGGTCCGGCCCGCTCGAGTAGCCGGGGCAGATCGCTAAAAACGCTCGGCGCATAACCACGCGCGACGGCGGGCTCTCCGGCGGCGAGCGCCACGTCGCGCGCAGCATGAGCGAAGCGCGTGACCAAATCGACGATCAGCAACACCGACTCGCCCATGTCCCGGAAGTATTCGGCGATCGCCATCGCGGTCTTCGGAGCGAGCCTGCGCATCATGGGGCTTTCGTCGCCGGTCGAGACAACTGCGACCGCGGAGTTGCGGTTCTCTCCCAGCGTGTCGTGAAGAAATTCCCTTACCTCCCGACCCCGCTCGCCAACGAGCGCAATGACGATCGTGTCGATCGGGCTCGCCCGGGCCAGCATTGCAAGCAGCGACGACTTGCCGACGCCAGAGCCTGCAAAGATGCCCACTCTTTGTCCGACACATAACGGCGTGAACAGGTCGACGACGCGCACCCCGGTGCGCAGCGGCGCATGAACGCGCGCGCGCCGGAGCGCGGGCGGCGGCGGAGCGTCGAGCGGCGCCGGCCTGTCCCCGTGAGGGAGCTCGCCAGCGCCGTCTATCGGCCGACCGAGCGCGTCGATGACGCGTCCCTTCCAGGCTCGATGCGGCGACAGCGACAGCGTCTCGGTGCGAAAGGCGCGCGCGCCGATCGTCACGTCGCTGCGCGCGTCGAACGGCTTGAGGGTGCCCGAGGAATTGTCGATCCTGACCACTTCGCCGATCTCGACGCGATTGCCGACATCCACGCCGACGCTTTCGCCGAGCTTGAGGAAGCGCGACAGGCCGGCCACGCGGTAGTGCGATATCGAGACCTCGACAACCGCGCCGCTCACCTGCGCCATGGGTAAAGTCCGCAATCCTTGCGCAACCCGCTGTTCGAGCCGCTCAAGCGGCCCCAGAGTTTTGGGGCGAACGTCGGTCATGCCGATGCCCCGAGCGCTTTGATCGCATCTTGCAGCGACGTCTCGGACTGTGCGGTCTCGGCGGCGACTCCGTCGAACGCCCGCGTCACCTCGATCAGCCTGGTCATCTCGCGCACCGGATCGACATTCGAATTTTCGACCGCGCCCTGAACGACCCCGTCGCGGGTGAAATCGAGAATCGGCGTCGCCGGCTTGTCCGGCACGACGCTGGAGTTTTCCCACCGTTTCAATGTCGCGTTCGGGTCG
>CAVZJI010000017.1:0-36461 GCA_963775405.1 uncultured Alphaproteobacteria bacterium | reverse complement strand
ACGCGCGACAAGCGGGGCGACAACGACTCGCGCCGCACGGTGTTTGACTTCCCCCCGGTCGACAAGGAGCGCGCCTACGACATCATCGACGCCATGGCGCCGATCGCCAAGGCTCACGGCTCTTCCGTGGCGCGCGTCGCGCTTGCCTGGCTTTTGCAGCGCAAAGGCGTGATGAGCGTCATCATCGGCGCCAAGACCATCGAGCAGCTCGATGACAACCTCGCCGCGGCCGAGCTGACGCTTACGCCGGAAGAGATCACGAAACTCGACGCGGCGAGCGCGCTCAAGCCCGAATATCCGGGCTGGATGCTGGCGCGGCAGGCCGATGGCCGCGTGCCCGCCGCGAAGGCGAAGGCGTGAAGGTTTCTGCCGCCCGCGGCCGGGCGGCGATCTCAACCGGAGGGGAAGCGATTGCGTAAGGTCAAATGGGGCGTCATCGGCGTCGCCAAGATCGCGACGGAAAAGGTCATCCCGGCAATGCAGCGGGGCGAGGTCGCGGAAATCGCCGCAATCGCCTCGCGCGATCTCGGCAAGGCGCAGGCGGCCGCGAAGCAACTCGGCATCCCGCGCGCCTATGGCTCCTATGAGGACCTGCTCGCCGATGCCGAGATCGAGGCGATCTACAATCCGCTGCCCAATGAGGAACATGTCCCCTGGACGCTTCGCGCGCTCGCGGCCGGCAAGCACGTTTTGTGCGAGAAGCCGATCGCGCTCGATGCCGAAGAAGCGCGCAAGCTGATCGACGGACGCAATCGCTCCGGCAAACTGGTCGCCGAAGCCTTCATGGTGCGCTTCCACCCCCAGTGGCGCCGCGCGCGCGAGCTTGCGCGGGACGGGACGATCGGGGACGTGCGCGCGATCCAGACGTTCTTCTCCTACCGCCTGCTCGACCCCGACAATGTGCGCAACCGGCCGCCCGGCGGCGGCGGGCTTTATGACATCGGCTGCTACGCCATCCTCACCGCGCGCTTCGTGTTCGGCGCCGAGCCAAACCGGGTGATCGCCACGATCGACTGGTGCCCAAACTTCAAGACCGATCGGCTGGCCAGCGCCATTCTCGAGTTCCCAGGCGGGCGCCAACTGACCTTCACCGTCGCGACGCAATTGTCGGCGCATCAGCGGGTGACGATCGTGGGCGACGCTGGGCGGATCGAGGTCATGATCCCGTTCAACGCCCCGCCCGACCGGCCGACCGAAATCGTTATCGACACCGGCGCCGATCTCATCGGCGGCGGACGGCGGGTCGAGCAATTCCCCGTCTGCGATCAGTACGCGCTGCAGGGCGACGCGTTCTCACGCGCGATCGTGGACGGGTCGCCGCTCGAGTTCGGAATCGAGGACGCGGTCGCCAACATGCGGGTCATCGACGCGCTGTTCCGCTCCGCCAGGAGCGGGGCCTGGGAGAAGCCTTGAAAGGCCACGCGGGCGGCTGGCGTTCCGCAACTTGGCTCGGATCGGCTTGTCGAGTTAAAGCGCCGTTCGGAGAGAGGCGCGGATGACTGCGTCGGGCTCTGGCGGCACTTTTAGTTCCGCGCCTCAGCCTTTTCAGTGAGTTAGGACCCCTTTTAGTTCCGCGCCGCAAACCGTGCCGTTGGTCTGATTTCTTTTTATCCCTCGCCGGTGCAATTGCGGCCTTCGAGGCTTCGCGCCTCGCGGCCTTCATTCACAGAAAATGACACTTGGCCTATGGACAACAGAATAAGTGTCCCTCACCATGAGGACTAACGCATTTGGCCGACAGTGCGGCGAACTATGTCCATGTGGTATAGTTACATAGTCATCTCTCTGCTAAAGGAACAATACGATGACGACGGCTCAAGGGATCTATTCTCCATACCGGTCAATATAGACGGCGCGGGCCGCTTCGTTGCTAGTGGCGTCGGAAGTCAGAATGAGATCGAGTTAATCAGAATTGCCACAATAGATAGAGATGGTAATTTAACTCATAAGCAAAATGAGAGTGTGCGGTTAATAAGGCCCACCTCTTTGCGGTTTTACGCACGACTCGACCTTCGTTGCTTGGCCGGCGTTATATCACCTACTTGTAGTACTCGCGTAAAAGCGTTGCCCTTCGATAAGAGCACAGCCTTCTCCCTCGCATCTTCACGCTGGCGCCTTCCGCTTAGCCAGTTGCTCCCGCACCCTGGGCGCGACGACTGTGCCAAGAAGCTCGATCGAGCGCAGGATCGCCTCTTGCGGCTGGTCGCCGACGGCCATCTGCATGAGATAGCGATCGTGGCGAAAGACCTCGTGCTGGGCGAGGATCTTGGCGATCGCCTCATCCGGCGTTCCGACCATCAAATGGCCGCGGGGCCCGCGACCCTGGTCGAATTGCGCGCGCGACAAGGGCGGCCAGCCGCGCTCGCGCCCGACACGGCTCATCACCTCCGCGTAAGGCGCGAAGAACGCCTCGACCGCCGCTTCCGCCGTATCGGCGAGAAATCCGTGGCCGTTGATCCCGACGAGGAGCTTTTCGGCCGCGACGCCGGCGCGGCGGCCGGCCTCACGGTAGAGCTCGGCCAGCGGCCCGAACCGCGCAGGCTCGCCGCCGATGATGGCGATCGCCAGCGGCAAGCCGAGCGCGCCAGCGCGGCGACCGATTGCGGCGTGCCGCCGGAGGCGATCCGGGACACGCCCACTAAAATAAGGGGTTTCCGTGGCCCGCCGTGCGAGGGTGGGGACATGGGACATAAACTTAGTCAGATCGTGTCTATTAAGCGCCTATCGCGCGAGATAGGCGGTCGCGTCGGCGAGCTCGGGACGAGCGGTGTCGGCCTTGCTGCCGAGCCCAGCGAGCTGCCGAAAATAGAGCATTGCTTCGGTACGGTCGCCAGCGGCGTCGGCCGCCTTGGCGGCGCCGTAGAGGCTGCGGAACCGGTTGGGGGCGCTGGCGAGCGAGCGTTTGTACTCGGCCAAGGCGACGCCCGGCTGTCCGAGTTCGAGAAGGAGATCACCCAGGAGCTCGCGCAGTGGCACGATACTGCCGGGCGTCACAGGATGCTTGTTCATCGCGTCTTCGAGATCGGCGGCGGCGCGGAGCTCTCGCACCGCCTCGTCGTGCCGGCCTTCGGCCTGCGCCAACATCGCGGCCGCGGCCCGGCGCTGCGCCTCCACCTGGTCGGACCAATATTTGTTCTTGGCTTCGAGCAGCGCGTCACGGGTGGCCGCGAGCTTGTCGATCTCGGTCTTGGCGCCGGCGACGTCGCCGGTGCGCGCATCCCCCAAGGCGCGCGCGAACGTGATCATCGCCGTGGTCCAGGGAAACTTGTCCCAGGCAATGGCTGCAGGCGGCAATTCGAGTTTCGCCGCCTCCGCCCAGTTTCGCCGCTCGACCGCGTAACGGGCCGGGATGGCGGCCATGGCGTAGGTGGCGGGCAGACTGTCCGGCGTCGCCTTCTTGAACGCCAAAATCTCGTCGACCACCGCCCGCGCCCGCTGATCCTCAGCAACCTGGAGATAGGCGTAGATTAGGTAATCCATAGCGTGCAGCGACTGGTCCCAGGCCACGCCCTCGCCGAACTCCTCCTTAGCGTATGCTTGGCCCGCCGCAGCGGAACGGAGGTTCACGGCGATTGATTCCTGCCACAAGCCGAGCCGAGTGAAGATGTGCGACGGCATGTGCAGAGCATGCGGCACCGAGGGCGCGATCTTTGCGTAGCGGCGCGCCGCTGGCAGGCCGGCCTCGGCGAGCGGCGGCGCGTCATCGCTGTGAATGAGGTAGTGCGCCACGCCTGGATGGTTTGGTTGCTCGGCGAAGATCGGCTCGAGTATCGCCGCCGCTTTCTTTTGATTGGCGTAGGTCTTGTCGGTGGGGAGCGCGGTCGCATTCAGTGCAAGCGCGTAGAAGATGGCCGCCTCCCGGTCCTCGGGGTAATGCTGATGGAGGCTCGCCATCGCGTGCTCGTAGGCGAGGGCGCGGGCGCCGTGGGCAAGCGAGTCGCTGTTGCGGTAAAAGGTGGCGATCGCCGCGATGTAATCGCGTTCGCGTTCGCTCTTGGCGCCGACGGCCTCGGCCTTGGCAACGGCCACAGCGCCCGCCTTGAGTGCGGCCGGCGGCGGCGGATACCACAGTGGGTACCAATGGCTCATTGCGACGCCCCACCAGGCCATCGCGCAGGCAGGATCGGCCTCGGCGACGCCGGTAAAGGCCTTGACTGCCTCCTCGTACCACATGGAATGCAGAATTGCGACGGCACGGTCAAAGCGCTTCTGCGCATCGCTATTGCAGGAGATGGGAAAATGCACCTCGCCGAGCTTCTCGCCGGCGGCCTGCAACTGCACGGCGCCCGGTTTTTCCGTCGCTGCGCCCCGATCAGGTTGAGCGGCGCCCGCCGAGGCGCTGAGCAACATCGCGAACATCGCCGCGATGCCGAATGATGCGGCCTTCGTCGTCATGACCAGCCTCCCAAGAATTGGTCGCTTCGTGGGTAGTCAACGATCGCGGAAACGTCGACCTTTGGCTCGCGGGTCAAGACGTCGCCCACGTCGGTCTCTCTCAAAAACGTACGTTTTTAACAGGGCATGGCAACCGACATCCGCCAGATTGCTGCCGGTTAAGGCCCAGCCTGCGACCATTTCGCGCTTCTGGCAAGCTGGACCGTCCGCCTCATCGCCGCCAGGTCATAGGCGAAGCGCGCCGAAGCCGCGTCGAACGTTCGGAAAGCCAAATCGTCCGCAATCAAAGCACACGTCTCCCGTAGGTTTTGGCGAACGCATGACAGCGAACGCAACTCGCTGTCGAAGTGACTGGCGGCGGCCGCAGCTCCCCGATCAGCCGCAGGACGTCGGCGAAGAGGCTTCTCGGGATTGCAACCTCGGCGAGCTGGAATGCCAAAAGCGTTGCCCTTCGATAAGAGCACAGCCTTCTCCCTCGCATCTTCACGCTGGCGCCTTCCGCTTAGCCAGTTGCTCCCGCACCCTGGGCGCGACGACTGTGCCGAGAAGCTCGATCGAGCGCAGGATCGCCTCTTGCGGCTGGTCGCCGACGGCCATCTGCATGAGATAGCGATCGTGGCGAAAGACCTCGTGCTGGGCGAGGATCTTGGCGATCGCCTCATCCGGCGTTCCGACCATCAAATGTCCGCGGGGCCCGCGACCCTGGTCGAATTGCGCGCGCGACAAGGGCGGCCAGCCGCGCTCGCGCCCGACACGGCTCATCACCTCGGCGTAGGGTTCGAAGAACGCCTCGACCGCCGCTTCCGCCGTATCGGCGAGAAATCCGTGGCCGTTGATCCCGACGAGGAGCTTTTCGGCCGCGACGCCGGCGCGGCGGCCGGCCTCACGGTAGAGCTCGGCCAGCGGCCCGAACCGCGCGGGCTCGCCGCCAATGATGGCGATCGCCAGCGGCAAGCCGAGAGCGCCAGCGCGGGCGACCGATTGCGGCGTGCCGCCGGAGGCGATCCAGACCGGCAACGGCTGTTGCAACGCGCGCGGATAGACGCCCTGGCGGTTCAGCGGCGCCCGATGCCTGCCCTGCCACGTGACCACGGGCTTGGCGCAGATTTGAAGCAGGAGATCGAGCTTCTCCGCGAACAGCGCGTCATAGTTGTTGAGGTCATAGCCGAACAGCGGAAAGGACTCGATGAACGAGCCGCGCCCGGCCATGATCTCGGCCCGGCCGCCTGAGATGAGATCGAGCGTGGCGAATTGCTGATACACCCGCACCGGATCGTCGGATGACAGCACCGTGACGGCGCTCGTTAAGCGAATGCGCTTGGTGCGCGCAGCGGCGGCGGCCAGCGCAACCGCCGGCGCCGACACTGCGTAATCCGGTCGATGATGTTCGCCGAGCCCGAACACGTCGAGGCCGACGCGGTCGGCAAGCTCGATCTGCTCCAGAACGTTGGCGAAGCTTTTGTCGACCTCGACCGGCTCGCCGGTCGCGGGATCGCGCCGGGTCTCGACGAAGGTGTAAGCGCCGAACTGCATGGGGGGCCTCGAGAATGCGCGCTTCTCGGCGCGGGAGGCGCGATGTTAGCATGAGGCAAAACAGCGAGGGATGCCCGTGACCAAGCCGCCGATCAGCCGATTTCCAACGCCCGAGCTTCGCGATCTTCCCGACGACATTCGCGAGCGGATTGCAGCGGTGCAGGAAAAGTCGGGCTTCGCGCCCAATGTGTTTCTGGCGCTCGCGCGGCGGCCCGACGAGTTCCGCGCCTTTTTCGCCTATCATGACGCGCTGATGGAGAAGCCTGGGACTTTAAGCAAGGCCGAGCGCGAGATGATCGTGGTCGCGACTTCGGGCGTCAACAACTGCCAATATTGTGTCGTCGCTCATGGCGCGATCCTGCGCATCCGCGCCAAGAATCCGCTGATCGCCGATCAAGTCGCCGTGAACTATCGCAAGGCGGATCTTGCGCCCAGGCACAAGGCGATGCTCGATTTCGCCGTCAAAGTCGCCGAGCGCTCGCACGCGATTGACGACGCGGACTACGAGCAACTGAAGAGCCACGGCTTCTCGGACGACGACGCTTGGGACATAGCCGCCATCGCCGCCATGTTCGCGATGTCGAATCGGCTCGCCAATGCATTCTCGATCCGAGCAAATGATGAATTCTATGGGATGGGGCGCGAGAGTTGGGGCTGAGGCGCGGCTGGCGCTTCGCGCCCGCCCAGCCCCCTGAAGTTTTTCAGATCGCGTTGTAGACCTCGGTTTCGAACGCCTGGAACGCGGGAACGGACTTCACGTCGAAGAACGGCAGGATCTGCGTGGCGTAGACGCCGGCTACGCCTTTCGCTGGATCGATCCAGTAGTACGAGTTGGCGAGGCCGGCCCACGCGAGCGAACCCGCCGAGCGTCCGGTCGGCAACGCCTGCGGGTTGATGAGGAACGACAGCCCCCACTGCATTCCGTCGATGAAGTCGACGTCGTTCGAGATCGGCGCCTGCGCTGTCTTCAGCGGGCGGACACGAACGTCGCCTGCGGCGTTCTGACTCGATGAGCTTGACGGTTTCGGGCTTGAGAATCTGGGCGCCGTTGAAGGTCCCGTCATGCAGGAACACTTGCGCGAACCTGAGATAGTCGCCGACAGTGCCGTAGAGGCCGCCGCCGCCCATCTCGAACTCCGGCTCTTGCGGGATCTCGGTATCCGTCGCCACGAGACCCTCCGGCGTACGCGCGTGAATCTTCGCAAGCCTCTTGCGCTGCTCGTCGCCGATTTTGAATCCAGTGTCCTTCATGCCAAGCGGATCGAAGATGTTCTCCTTCATGTAGCCGCCAAGCGTCTGGCCGGTGACGGCTTCCACCGCCTTGCCCGCGAAGTCGATGCCGACGCCGTATTCCCATTTCTCGCCAGGGTCGAAGATGAGCGGCACGGCAAGCGCGGCGTTCGCGCAGGAGATGATCGCAGGTGTTCCGGTTTTCTCCAGGTAACGCGTGATGTCTCCGCTCCAGAAGTCGTAAGAGCAGCCGGAGGTATGGGTAAGAAGATGCCTGAGAGTGATGTCGCCGCGCGCGGGCCGCGTTTTCGGATTGCCGTCAACGTCAAAGCCCTCGAGCACCATCGGCTTCGCGAGTGCAGGGAGTACGCTCTTGATGGGCGCATCCAGCGACAGCTTGCCGCGTTCGACTTGTTGCATGGCGCAGGCGCCGGTTACCGCTTTGGTCATCGAGGCGATCCAAACGACTGTATCCGCCGTCATCGGCTCTCCTGACGGGAGGGCGCGCTTGCCGTAGCCGCCCTCAAAGATCGGGCCGTCTCTCGTCGCAGCTGCGGCGACGACGCCGGGCACGTCGCCCGAGTTAGCCGCCTGCTTCAGTACAGCTGCAATCCTGCTCGTGTTGACTATTCACGTTCCTCCCGTCCTGGCTGGCTTTGGCGCCAGCTCGGGCGCCGATCCTGTCGACTTTCGCCATCTGAGGCAACTGCGCGACTTGGCGCATCAGAGAGCTGCGAGCCGCCGACGCGCTCTCGAGCCGGCGCAATGATGAATTCTATGGTGATGACGACGACAGAAGGGTCTGGGGCCGTCCGGTCGGCGGCGGCGTGACGCATGACGGTTCGCTGCTCGTCAGCGAGGATGGCGGCGGCTCGATCTGGCGTGTCATACAGCGGGAAGTGACGTCCTCAGCGGGAAAGCGCGGTCTCCATGCCGAGTCCGATCGAGAGGAGGCGATCGTCGTCTCCTCCTGGCGCAAGAAACTGGACGCCAGTGGGCAGGCCCGCGGCGTCCGTTCCGGACGGCAGCGCAAGGCCGCACATCCGAAACAGGTTGCCGAGAAACGTATAGTGGATGGCGCGCAGGTTGGTGACGCGGAACAATTCGTCGTCGCGTTCGAGCGGATCGATGGCCGGGGCGGTCATGGGGGTCGCGGGCAACACCAACAAAGCCCCCTTCAGCTCGTCGGTCAACGCGGCGATGAGCTCCTCGCGGCCGCGCTGCAAATTGGTCACATCGCGCTCGGGGACGCGCCCTCCCAAGGCCCGCTTCACCACGCGGCGATCCATGCGCTTGGCGTCAGCGGAATCGAAGACCGCGCGATGTTCGGCATAGGCCTCAATCGCGACAAACGAACCATATTGCGCGGAGAGCGCGCGCATTGCGCCAATCTCTGGGATCGGCCTCGACGTGACCTTAGCGCCAGCCACGGCCAGCCGTTTCATCGTAGTTTCGAGATTGGCCGCGACCGCGGCCTCTGCATCGTCGATCCCGGTCTTGTCGGGCAGGACGAATTCGATTCCCGTAAGATCGAGCGGGCGCACCGGAGTGGTCGCCTGGCCGCGCAGCGCCATGTCGATCAGCACGCAATCCTCGACTGTGTGCGCTAAGGGCCCGATCGTGTCGAGCGTGCGCGAAAGCGGAAATACGCCCTGCTTGTCGATCCGCCCCTCGCTGGTCTTGAACCCGACAATGCCGCAGAAACTCGCGGGCGCGCGGATCGAACCGCCGGTGTCGCTGCCGATGGCGCAAGGCGCTAGACCGCCGGCGACCGCGACCGCCGCGCCTGACGAGGACCCTCCAGCAATGCGAGGCGTCCCCGGATCGCGGGGATTCCTCGGCGTGCCGAAATGCGGATTGAGCCCGAGCGCCGAGAAGGCGAATTCCGAGAGATTGGTCTTGCCCAGAGCCACTATGCCGGCCGCGGATAGGTTGGTGACGATCGGCGCGTCCTTCTCTTTCGGCGCCGACCCAGCGAAGAGCGCCGACCCGGCGGTGGTGCGCTCGCCCGCCATGTCGACAAGGTCCTTCCAGGCGATGGGAACGCCATCGAGCGGCCCTGCCGCGCGTCCTTCGCGGTGACGCCTGCGGCTCGCTGCGGCCTCCTCGAGAGCGCGCTTGCGCGTGACGAGAATGAACGAGGGATTCTCGCGGTCGCGCTCGATGCGATCCAGAAAAAATTCCGCAACCTCGACCGGATCCAGCCCGCCTTTCGCGATGAGACGCCCGATTTCCGCGCCAGACTGCTTTTCCAGATTGTCGATCATGCTGCGAGAGGCCTCCGTTCAGGCGAACCTAACGCGAGAGTTCGCTTTGAGGAACCTCCGATCGCAGCCGCATTTGTGATATGCTGGCTTCGGACCAAGTGGCGAGGGGAGGCGATCTTGCGAACCTTAAGCGCATTCTTGATTTTTGCGGCGCCATTGCGTTGGCCGCGCCGGCGTTCGCCGCCGATCCGTTTCCAGTCAGCGGCGCGGCGAAGCTCGCGGCTTATTCAGTCTGTCGTTCCGCCGTCATCGTCGACATGGGGCCCGTGGGCTCGAATTCCTCCGCCGAATGCACCGGCATCGTGAAGACCCTCGACGGATCAAAGATTCTGGATAACCTCGCGATCCGCTGCATCGAGGAAGCGAAAGCGCGGCCCGCGGGTTACGCCTTCAGCGGCAGTTGCATTCAGACCGACGGTGACGGCGACAAGATTTTCATGACCTACGAGGGTCCGGAAACCGGGACGATCGAGTGGATCGGCGGAACAGGCAAATATCAGGACATCCTGGGCAAGGGAACGTGGTCGGTCGTCGACGCGCCTGGCAATACGGCGCAGCTTTTCGCATTCACGTTTACGTATGATGTGAACTGGACGTCAAAAACGAAGTGAGGCGCCGTGTGCCTTCTCCTCGGGGAGAAGGTCGCGCCTGAGGCGGCGGATGTTACGCTTCCCCTTATCCCTGAGGGAGAAGGAAGAGAGGAGACCGACGATGTCGATCACCCGAAACCGCCGCAGTCTTGTCTATCGCGACATTCGCTCCGCGCTGGATTTCCTCACTCGCGCGTTTGGCTTCAAGGAGACGATGCGCACCGGCGCGCCGAGTGGCGGCATGCACGGAGAGGCGTCGTTTCAAGGCCAGCTCGTGATGTTGGGCCAAAGCGGCCGTGAGCACAGCCTGACAACGCCGAGGGCAGCCTGCGGGGCGACGATGGGCGTCTTCATCTACCTCGATGACGTCGACAATCACTACGAAGTCGCTAAGGCCGCGGGCGCGGAAATTGTCCATCGGCCGAAGGGCGCCGCCTACGGCCGGACTTATTGGGCGGACGATGCCGAGGGGCATCTGTGGTTTTTCGCGAGCCCTCGAAGCAGGAGTGAACTCTGCCCACCGTAGACGCATGCACGGTGGGCGGATGCGACGTCGCTTCAGGGAGCGGTCCAGACGATCTGGGTCTCGAAATTGGCGCCGCTGCCGCGCTGGCTGCGCGTTCCCCCGCCCGCGCCATGCCAGGGTGGGATGCCAAATGGCAGGTCGCGCCGGGGGACATCGGTGTGGGGAAGGGGCATCGTCGTATCGTACGGCGTCGTATCGACATGGCCGTCGCTGTCTGGGGAGATCGCGCTCTGCGCGGCGGACAGGTGCATGTTCCAATCCGCCGCCACGCCGGCTGGCGCAGTCGGATGGGCTAGATGCACGACCGGGATCGCGCCACGACCGGGCCAGTTTATCGCGCTCGTGTTGGCTTGCGCGCCGAAGGCTAAGATCGCCTCCAGAGTGTTCGTAGCCTTCGCACGATCGAATAGGCTGTTCCGATACGCCATGATTGTGGGTTCTGTCGCGGTCACGGCGCCTCCCGACAGCGACGAACTCTGGACGCCGAAGAGATATGTATTGAACATTAGGTAGGAGCGCGTCAGGCCAAGCTTGCTGAGGAAATTTTGCGCGCCCTGCCCTGCCTGCCCGACGAAGGCGCGTTGAGCCAGCACTTCATCGGTCGAAGGGTCCTGTCCGATCACGAGGACCCGCGCGTGTCCATCGAGACGGCCGCGGTAAAATACCGGACCGAAATGCGTGTGGAACGGGTTGCCGGAAAAATTGACGTAGTGTTCAAGCGGAGCGTTTTGGAATAATTCCTCCCAACCGCAGTCCGGCCCCGGATCATGCTGGGGATAAAACAGCAGGCATTTGAGTCGGGCCACAACGGCTGGATTCAGAGTCTTGAGAGCGCCCGGCTGAAGAACCTTGTGGAGATCTATTGGCATGCAAACCTCCTGCGCCAGAAGCTCCGCCGCCTTATCCCCGTCGTGTTCCACGACATGGCCTTTTCTCCTCTCGCCCTGAGACGGCTCTTCAAGCATGAAGAGCAACATGATGTTGTGATCCAGATCACACCGCCGTTAAGTAGGGTTTGTCCGATTGAAATGAGCAGATCTATGATCCGCCCGAGCTTCCTAGCAAGGCGAGTCGGCACCTTTCCACGGGCCGCGTTCCGCCGGAAATTTCGGCTCGCTGCTCAGGCCAGCTCCAGTCGGTGGTCTGACCCCTCTCCCCGAGGAGCTAGAACCTGCCCCACCCACCTCCGGTCGGGGTGACAATCTCGATCGCCTCGCCCGCCTCGACCCTCGTCTCGGCGCAGCCGGACAGAATCTCGATGGCGCCGTCATTGCGGCGGACGGAGTTGCGGCCGAGTTCGCCTTCGCTCCCGCCCAGCGCGCCAGGATTGGCGACGGCGCGATGGCCGCTGAGGATCGCCGCCTGCATCGGCCGTAAGAAGCGGATCCGTCTGAGCGTCCCGTCGCCCGCGCGCCATTGACCCGCGCCGCCGGACCCGCGCCGGATGTGGAAATCCTCGAGCACCACCGGAAAGCGGCTCTCCAGCACTTCCGGGTCGGTGAGACGCGAGTTGGTCATGTGGGTATGGACGGCGCTCGCGCCGTCGAAGCCGGGGCCTGCGGGCGCGCCCGAGCAGATCGTTTCGTAATATTGATAAGTCGCGTCGCCAAAGGTGAGATTGTTCATCGTCGCTTGCGCCGATCCCAGCGCGCCAAGCGCCGCGAACAAAGTGTCGGTCACCGCCTGTGACACCTCGACATTGCCCGCCACCACCGCGGCCGGATATTTGGGCGACAGCATAGAGCCCTCGGGCACGATGATGCGGATCGGCCTGAGGCAGCCGGCGTTCATCGGAATATCGTCGTCGACCATGACCCGAAACACATAGAGGATCGCGGCGCGCGTCACGGGTTCGGGCGCGTTGAAATTCGTCGGCTGCTGAGCTGACGTGCCGGTGAAATCGACCGTCGCTTCGCGCCTCTCTCTGTCGACGCTGATCTTGACCTTGATGATTGCGCCCTGATCGGAGACGCTCTCAGCCTCGCCATCGGCAAGTTTATCGATCACGCGGCGCACGCTTTCGTCGGCGTTGTCCTGCACGTGGCCCATATAGGCCTCGACCACTTCAAGCGAAAACATCTCGACCATGCGTTTGAGTTCGCGCACGCCCTTTTCATTGGCGGCGATCTGCGCCTTGAGGTCGTTGACGTTCTGCAATGGATTGCGCGCCGGATAAGGACCGCTCTTCAGCAGTTCATAAAGCTCTCGCTCCCGGAAGCGGCCCCGGTCGACGAGCAGGAAATTGTCGATATAGACGCCTTCCTCTTGGATCGAGGTCGCGAGCGGGCTCATCGATCCCGGCGCCGTTCCGCCAATATCGGCGTGGTGGCCGCGCGAGGCCGTCCAGAACAGGATCGTCTCGCCGCGATCGTCGAACACTGGGGTGCAGACGGTGATGTCGGGCAGATGGGTGCCGCCGTTGTACGGCGCGTTGAGCGCAAACACATCGCCCGGACGTATGCGCCCTTGGTTGTCGCGGATGATCGACTCGACCGAACGATCCATGGAGCCCAGATGCACCGGCATGTGCGGCGCGTTGGCGACGAGGCGCCCCTCGCGGTCGAAGAAGGCGCAGGAAAAGTCGAGCCGCTCCTTGATGTTGACCGAATAGGCGGTGTTCTGCAGCGTCACACCCATCTGCTCGGCGATCGACATGAAGAGATGGTTGAAGATCTCGAGCATGACCGGGTCGGCCTTGGAGCCGATCGCCTCGCGCCGGGCCATGGGCTCGACGCGCGTCATCACCACATGGTTTTTCGCTGTGATCGCGGCGCGCCAACCCTGTTCGACGACGATCGTTTGATGCGGCTCGATGATGAGCGCCGGCCCGTCGACTTCGGCGCCGACGAAAAGCGCTTCGCGCAGAAAGACGTTCGCCTTGCGCCAGCCCCCATGCGAAAAGAAGCGCGTCGCGTGGGCGGGAACCGGCGGCGCGGGCGATGGCGTTGGGTGAATCCGCTCGACGAGCCGGGCCGCGCCGCCTACGGCCTCGACCGACACCGCCTCGATAACGAGCGCCTTGGCCCGGTCGACGAAGCCGAAGCGGCTTCTGTGCGCCATCTCGAACGCGCGCCGCATTGCCGCGGGCGTCGCCAGGGGGACTTCGATCGTCGTATCCGACCCCGAATAGCGCAATTGTGCGCGGCGATGGACCTTGATCGCCTCCCGCGCGACCCCCTGCCCTTCGACCTCGGCGACCGCCGCGCCCGAAAGCCGATCAGCGATCGCCGCGACCCGAACGAGCGCGTCGATGCGAAGGGGCTCGTCGACCCCTTGCGCGCGCTGTGCGGCAATGTCGGCAAGCCCCATGCCATAGGCCGACAGCAGGGACGAGAAAGGATGGATGAGGACGGTTGAAATCGCCAAGGCGTCGGCGACGTCGCACGCGTGCTGGCCGCCCGCGCCGCCGAAGCAATTGAGCGCATAGCGCGTGACGTCGTAGCCGCGCGCGACCGAAATGGTCTTGATCGCCTCGGCCATCTTGGCGACCGCGATGGCGAGAAATCCGTCGGCGACCGCCTCCGGCTCCCGCCCGTCGCCGATGTCTTGCGCGAGCGCCGCGAAGCGCTCCCGCACGATCTTATCGTCGAGCGGCTCATCGCTGCGAGGGCCGAACACCTTCGGGAAGAGATCGGGGATGAGTTTGCCGACCATCAGGTTGGCGTCGGTGACGGTGAGCGGACCCCCGCGGCGATAAGCGGCCGGTCCGGGATCGGCGCCGGCGGAAGCGGGGCCGACACGGAAGCGCGCGCCGTCGAATGACAGGATCGAGCCGCCGCCCGCGGCGACGGTATGGATCTTCATCATCGGCGCGCGCATGCGCACGCCCGCGACTTCGGTCTCGAAGGCGCGCTCAAATTCGCCGTCGAAATGGGCGACGTCGGTCGAGGTGCCGCCCATGTCGAAGCCAATGATGCGTTTGAACCCGGCGCTGATCCCGGTGCGCGCCATCGCCACCACACCCCCGGCGGGGCCCGACAGGATCGCGTCCTTGCCGGCGAACAAGGCCGCCGAAGTCAGGCCGCCCGACGACATCATGAACATGACGTGCGCGCCGGTGCGCTCAAGGTCGAGATCGCGCGACACCTGGCTGACATAGCGTGCGATGATCGGCGAGAGGTAGGCGTCGACCACGGTCGTATCGCCGCGCGAAACGAGCTTGATCAGCGCCGAGGCGGCATGGCTTTCGGACACTTGCTTGAAACCAAGCTCTCGGGCGACCTCGGCGACCAAGCGCTCGTGCGCCGGGTAGCGATAGGCGTGCATGAACACGATCGCGACGGCGTCGTAGCCTTGAGCTCGCGCGTCGGCGAGCGCGGCGCGCACGCGCTCAGGGTCGGGCGCCGCCTCGATCGCGCCGTCGGCGCGCACGCGCTCTTCGACCTCGACGACGCCGGAATAAAGCTGCTCGGGCTTTAGGATGTTGCGCGCGAATATGCGCGGGCGCGCCTGGTAACCGATCTCGAGCGCATCGCGAAAGCCGCGCGTGGTCACAAGCAGCGTGCGCTCGCCGCGGCGCTCGAGAAGCGCGTTGGTGGCGACCGTCGTTCCCATCTTGACGGCGCCGATCGCGCCGGCCGGAATCCGTTCGTCCGAGGCGAGGCCCAATAGACGACGAATTGCCTCGACTGCGGCATCCCCATATGCGGGGCTCTCGGACAAAAGCTTCGTTGGATGCAGCCGCCCGCGCGGGTCGCGGCCGATCACGTCGGTGAACGTGCCGCCGCGATCGATCCAGAAGTCCCAGGCTGGCTTTTCTTTGCGCGAGCCACGCTTCGCGTTCACGTTTGGTTGATCTCCAATTTAAGTTCTCTCTTTGCGATGCGCCTACGGATCGTCCTATCATTGAGCCAAAGCAAAGGTGAAACGAGAGGTCTTCCGAGTGGACACCGTGAAGTTTGGCAAAACCGGCATGCAGGTGTCGAAGCTCTGTCTCGGCTGCATGACCTACGGCTCGACCAAATGGCGTGAATGGGTGCTGGAGGAAGAAGCTTCGCGTCCGTTCATCCGCGAGGCGCTGGAAAAGGGCGTCAATTTTTTCGACACGGCGGACGTCTATTCGCAAGGCGCGAGCGAGGAAATCCTCGGCCGGGCGCTCAAAGAATATTCCAAGCGGCCAGACGTCGTGATTGCGACCAAAGTGCACGGGCCGATGGGGCCGAGCGCCAACGCCAAGGGGCTGTCGCGCAAGCATATCATGGAGGCGATCGACGCTTCGCTGAAGCGTCTCGGCACCGACTACGTCGATCTCTACCAGATCCACCGCTTCGATCCGCTGACGCCGATGGAGGAGACCCTCGAAGCGCTGAACGATGTCGTTCGCGCCGGCAAGGCGCTCTATATCGGCGCTTCGTCGATGTACGCTTGGCAGTTCGCCCGCATGCTCGACATCGCGCGCGCCAAGGGTCACGCCCAATTCGTGTCGATGCAGAACTACTACAACCTCGTCTATCGCGAGGAAGAGCGCGAGATGATGCCGTTGTGCGCGAACGACGGCATCGCCGTCATCCCCTGGTCGCCGATGGCGCGCGGCTATCTTGCAGGCTCCGGAGTTGGCGCCGACGCTTCGACGGTGCGCGGCCGCACCGACCCGTTCAGCGTCACCTTGGGGCTGGGTTCACGGCAGGACGAGTCCATCCGCAAGCGCGTGGTCGAGACAGCGGAAAAGTTGAACACCAAGCCCGCGGTCGTTGCGCTCGCCTGGGTGCTGTCCAAGCCCTTCATCACCTCGCCGATCATTGGCGCCTCGAAGCCCCATCACCTAGCGGACGCTATCGCAGCGACCGAGCTCAAGCTTGATGCGCGCACCATCGCCAAGCTCGAGGAGCCCTACACCAGCAAGGCGGTGGCCGGCCATGCATAGCGGATGGCCACGTCCTCCCTTATATATGGGGTTGCATGCTGAAGCCTTCGAGGAGGCCATGATGACTCTAGCCGGCACCAAGGATCATCCGATCACCATCGAGCCAATCCATGAGCGGGTGCGGGTGACTTGGCATGGGCGCACGATCGGCGACAGCAAAAGCGCGTTGGAGCTGCGGGAAGCGAACTACCCGCCAGTTGTCTATGTTCCGCGCGCCGACATGGACATGAGCGCGCTCGAGCGTACAGCCCGCGTCACCACCTGCCCTTACAAAGGCGAGGCGAATTACTTCTCCATCACGGACGGCAAGGCGCGTGACGACAACGCCGTCTGGACTTACGAGCTGCCGAAAACAGACGTGGGCGAGATCGGATCGCATCTCGCGTTTTATCCCGACAAGGTCGAGATCACGCGCGGCGGATGAGTTCTGTTTCGCGCGTGTTGAAGCCTCTTGGCTCGGCAGAGCCCATATCGGAGCTCCGCGAGCGACGGGATCAGGGCGTACCGGAATCCGCGCGCGACTCTAGTCCGCGCTGCTTCAGTCGCCAAACAAGCATGTCGAACCGATCCTGACCGAAGAATGGCTCGCCCTCGAATACCATAACGGGAACTCCCCAATGCCCTGCCGCCCGCAGGGCGCGATCGTTCTCAGCAAGGCGTGCTTCATATCGATCTGGATCAGCGAGGATTGCGTTTTCGAGCTCGGAAAGATCGAGCCCCGCACGGGCAGCCGCGTCCGCGAGATGCGTATCTCGGTCCCACCCGGAAACGCCGCCATCCCAAAGGAGCGACGAGACCTCTCGACTAAACTCGAGCCCTCGCCCCCGCTCATTGGCCGCGATCCCGAGGCGACCGAGACGACGAGCGTGGGGCTGCTCCTTCGCAATGGTCAATGTGTTCGGGTCCTGCACGATCGGGTCGGGAATCGGCCGTCTGAATTTCAAGCCGTGGAAAGCGGCGGCGCGGGCGCTGTCCTTCATGAAATAGGGTCGCGCAATGGGGTCCATTCTGTCGAAGTATGACGGATTCCGAATGGCCGCTGGATGGACGATTCTCAAGTCGATCGACACCCGGAACTTGTCTCGAAGTTCGAGGACGCGCGGCAGAACGATATAGGAATAGGGGCTGCGAAACGACCAATAGAGCTCAACAATCAAATCCATCACCACCTCCCCATGCAATTAGAAAAACGGCCGCCCGCGATTTTCCCGTCACGACCCCCTTACGGGGGGCTGGTCAATATTACTCGATCTGCGGTCGCGAGGATTGGGACAGACAACGCCGTTGGGACATACGAGCTGCAGAAAACGGAACTGGGTCGCACCGCGCATTTAAGATCGAAATCCGGCGCGACGGATGGGCTTGTTTCCCGCGCGTCGCACGAGGCGAACCCACGGCCGCTGTGCATCGCGCACTCATTGATCTAGAATGGCCCCGACTCGGTTGGGACAGGGAATAAACACGATGCCGTTTGAAGGCGGATTCACATTCAGCAATTTCATCGCCGACGCGTTCACGATATTCATGTTCATATTGTGGTTCTGGCTGCTCATCGTCGTATCAGGCGATCTGTTCCGCCGGCATGACGTATCGGGCTTCGCCAAAGTGCTCTGGGTGATCGCGTTCATCCTGTTTTCCTACCTTGGCGTATTCGCCTATCTGCTCACGCAAGGACGGGGCATGGCGGAGCGCAATAAAGCGCAAGCCAGCGAAGCGAGAGAAGAGTTGCGACATATCGTCGGTTTCAGCGCCGCTGATGAGATCGTGAAGCTCGACAAGCTGAAGATGGCAGGTTCGATCACCGAGCAGGAATACGGGCGCTTGAGAGCGAAGCTGGTTCAATAGCAAGGCGAGCACGAAGGCTCGTTGCGCGCCGACAGACCATAAGTCTGTTCGAGCGATCGGCATATTCAGACGGCTCGCAAGGAGCCCGAACGTCAGGGAGGCGCGCGATGTGCATCAATTGCGAAAGCAACGGAATTGGCCGGCGGGATTTGATGAAGTTCGGCGCGGCGGCTGCGATCGCGATCGCAACGGCAAGCGCGTCGCCTGCGGCGCGTGCGGCGGAAGCTGTGTCGGGCGCGCTCTCGCCCGCGGACGCGCTCGCCGCGCTCAAATCGGGCAATGAGCGCTTCGTGAGCCATCCAGAACTTTGTTCGGTCGATCTCGCGCAGAGCCGCAGCGAGGTCGCCGGAGGCCAGGCGCCCTGGGCGACGATCATCAGTTGCGCAGACAGCCGCGTGCCTCCCGAGCTCATTTTCGGCGGCCATGGCGTGGGCGAACTGTTCGTCTCGCGCGACGCCGGCAATCTCGTCGATACCGCGACTTTGGGCACCGTCGAATTCGGCGCCGCCGTTCTCGGCTCGCCGCTGATCGTGGTCCTCGCCCATACCGCCTGCGGCGCTGTGAAGGCCGCCTGCGACGTGGTCACCAAGAACGCAACCTTTCCTGGCGCAATCGGCCAGATGATCGAGCCGATCATCCCCGCCGCGCTTGCGGTGCGCAACGACCCCGGCGATTTCACCAACAACGCCGCGAAGGAAAGCGCGAAGCGCACCGCGGGCCGGCTGACGGCGGCGAGCACGCTCATCGCCGACCTTGTGAACACGGGCAAGGTAAAGATCGTGGCGGCGATCTACGACCTGCAAACCGGCGTCGTCACTTACCTCGATTAGAGGCGCGGCGTCGGGGCGACCACTCGCGAACCGCAGCGCGACCGGCCAAGAACATTCCAGCGGTATAATCGCAATGCGCGGCTGCTCGGCGACCGCTAGCCGCAGTCAGATGATGGATCATGAAGGGCAAGACCACCCTTATCACCGGCTCGACCGACGGCGTCGGCCGCTATGTCGCCGAGCGCTTAGCCGCGCGGGGCTGGCGCACCATCATCCATGGCCGCGATCGGGTTCGCGGCGAGGCGGTGGTTAAGCGAATCACGCAGCAAGGGGGCGAGGCGCGCTTTCTCGCCGCCGACCTCTCCTCGCTCGCCGAGGTTCGCTCTCTTGCCGACGCGGTCGAGCGCGATGGCGACAGCCTCCACGCGCTCGTCAACAACGCCGGGATCGGGACCAGCGGCGCCAAGCGCGAACTCAGCGCCGACGGCTTCGAATTGCGCTTCGCGGTCAATTATCTCGCGGGCTTCCTGCTGACGCGTCTGTTGCTGCCCATGCTGGAGAGCGGCAAGTCAGCGCGCATCGTCAACGTCGCCTCGGCAGGACAACAGCCAATCGACTTCTCCGACGTGATGCTGACTCGCGGCTATAGCGGCGTGCGCGCCTATTGCCAGAGCAAGCTTGCGCAAATTCTTTTCACACTCGATCTTGCCAAGGAGCTCGAGGAACGAGACGTCACCGTCAACTGCCTGCATCCCGCCACCTACATGGACACAACCATGGTTCGCTTGAGCGGCGTCCAGCCGATCAGCACGGTGGAGCAAGGCGGCGCGGCCATCCTGCAACTCATTGAGTCCGAAGCGCTTGCGGGCCGGAGCGGACTCTATTTTAGCGGCGTGCGGGAATCGCGCGCCGACCGCCAAGCCTACGACGAGGCCGCCCGCAGACGTCTGCGGGCGCTGAGCTTCGATCTCGTCGGCCTCCCCGATCCGCTGGCGGTCCCGGCAAATTAGGACGAAGCGTCCTTTACCGGCTTTGTTCGTATGCAACAAACGCGCGGCTGACAGGCCGCCGCGGCATTCATCGAGCGTTAATCGCTCCCCATATTTGTTAGCGCCCTGTGGTCCTGAGCCAGACTAGCGCGGGTGTTGCCCCTGCACTAATCTACTGACTGGCCACGAACGTCAGACGATACCCATGGCTGGCCGCCTTTTTGGGAGCCAACGAAATGGATATGATTGCGGCCGTGATCGCCAAGAAGCTTGGCAAGTTTCTTGCCAAAGACTTCCGCGAGATTTTTGGCTCGAACTCAAAACGACGAAGCCGAGCGACTGGGCGCGCTCGCCCGAACGACGATCGAATGCATCGCCAGGAGCGACGCGCTCTACCACACGTACGAGCACACCATGCTCGTCTCCATGGTCGGCCGCGACATCTTGCGAGGACGGACGCTCGCGCACACGGTCCAGCCAGAGGATTATATTCACCTCATTGTCGCTTGCCTCTTGCACGACATCGGCTTCGTTCGCGGCGTGCTGAGTGGCGACACCAAGACTGAGTTCGTCATCGACAAGAACGGGCGGACAGTTACGCTGCCGCGCGGAGCGTCGGACGCGTCGCTCGCCGCCTATCACGTCGATCGATCGAAATTGTTCGTTTACGAACGCCTCGGGAAATCGACGACGATCGACCCCGCTCGTGTCGCCGCCGCGATCGAGCTCACGCGTTTCCCGCCGAACCCGAGTTCGGAATCGGATCAAAACGGACTCGAGCCGAGGCTGGTTCAAGCCGCCGATCTGATCGGACAGCTTGGCGATCCTTTGTATCCCAGAAAGGCCAATGCGCTGTTCTACGAGTTCGAGGAACTCGGCAGCAACCGGCAGTTTGGTTATGCTTCTCCGGCCGACTTGGTCGAGAAGTTTCCGGGATTTTATTGGAATACCGTCTCAGGGCATCTCGAGGAGGGAATGAAATATCTTAGCCTGACCGCCTCCGGTCGCCAGTGGATCGCCAACCTGCACAATCACATTTTCAACGCCGAGCACTTCAACTGGCAGATGGGCCCGCAAATCTGAGCGCGTTTCGACGCTCGCCGCGGGCGCGCGGCGGCGCTCCCTCGTGAAGGCTGCGCTTACGCCGCAGCCAGTTCCGCTCTCACGATGCGCGCGCCGTCGGCCATCGCCTTCATCTTGCCGAAAGCTGCTTCGCGCGGCAAATATTTGAGGCCGCAGTCCGGAGCGACGATGATGTCCTCGGGCTTGCGGTAAACGAGCGCGCGGCGGATGCGCCCGGCGACCGTCTCCGGCGTTTCGATCTCCGGCGTCGACAGATCGAGCACGCCGAGGATGATCGTCTGGTCCGGCAATTCCTTGAGCACCGCGCAATCCAGATTGGATTGCGCCGTCTCGATCGAGATCTGCCGGCAGCGGCAGCCCTTGAGCTCAGGCAGGAACGAATAGGCGCTCGGGCGCTCGTGGATGATCGCCGCATAGCCAAAGCAGATGTGCACGGCGGTTACAGCCGTTCACGCCCTCGAGCGCCCGGTTTAGCGCCGCAAGCCCATATTCCTTCCCCGGACCGGGCCTCGCCTGCATGTAGGGCTCGTCGATCTGGACGATGTCCGCCCCGGCGGCGAACAGGTCCTTGATCTCAGCATTGACCGCTTCCGCGTAAGCCAAAGCCGCTTCGGCGAGGTTCGGGTAATAATCGTTTTGCGCCTGCTGGCTCATCGTGAAGGGGCCCGGCACGGTCATCTTGACCTTGTGCGTCGTATGGGCGCGCAGGAACTTGAGGTCGTCGACCTCGACGGGATGCTTGCGGCGGATCGGGCCTACGATGCGCGGAACCGGATTGGGATGGCCCGACCGGTCAAGCGCGACGCCTGGCTGGTCGATGTCGATACCCTCCAGCGCGGTCGCGAACCGGTTCGAATAGCTTTCGCGGCGAATTTCGCCGTCGGTGATGATGTCGAGCCCGGCTTCTTCCTGCGCCTTGATCGCCAGCACGGTCGCATCGTTCTGCGCTTCGGCAAGATAGGGCTCGGGGATGCGCCAAAGCTCCCTCGCCCGCACGCGCGGGGGAAACCGGCCCGCGAGCTTCGCTCGATCGATGAGCCATTCGGGCTGCGCGTAGGATCCGACCAGCATCGTCGGCAGAAGCATGAATTCCTCCCTTGGGCAACCGGTCAGAGCGGCCAATCGACCCTCATCCTGCGCAGGCTCGCCCCCGCCAGACAAGGCGAGCCCGCTTAGGCGCATTATCTACGGTTTGTAACGGTGATCCAGCGCAGCGGGCCGAATTGCGGAATAAGTCGCGCTGCTATATGGCTTCTCTGCGTCGAAATTGGGAGGATCGGGTCATGCACAAGATTGCTTTGGTTTCTTTGGCCTGCCTCGCGCTTGGCGCGTGCGCGACGCCGACACAAACGGTCGGCACCCTCGGAGGCGTCGCGACCGGAGCGGCGATCGGCGGACCGGTCGGGGCGGTGGTCGGCGGCGCGGTAGGCGCGGTGGCAACTCGGCCCGGCTCCGTGCTCGGCGGTCACCACCACAACTGCCGCTATCACGACCGGTACGGTCACGTGCACTACCGCGCGTGCTAGGCAGAGCCTCCGCCGGCCATGCGCATCCGGTCGGAAGACGGATCGGGCGCGCGGGGCCGGAACGCGATTTTATTGCCCCGGTGAAGGCGGTCGCTCGCGCGCGGACTCAAGCGCAGCCGCGAGCGCCCGCCTAAGCGCATGCATCTGATCCAAGAGATGCAGCACAACCCCGAGCCCCTCGTGGTTCACGCCCATCTTGTCCTTAAGATCATGGATCAGATTGGCGCGCGCCAGATCCATGTCGGTGAAAGCAAGCTCGTCCGCGGTTGAACCGGGGATGAGCCACTCCTCCTCGATCCAGACCGTCAGCGTTCGCCGATCGAGCCGCGCGCGCTCCAGAAATTCCCGCTCGGTGATCATCGCTCACATCTCCTTGCGCGGATCATAAGTCCCCGCCGGCTTCCAGTCGGCCAGGAACGTGTCGAGCTCAGGCTCGGCCTCGGTCGGCATCACCACCTTGAGCTTGACCAGTTCGTCGCCTGCGCCGCCGCGCGTCTTCACCCCCTTGCCCCGGAGGCGCAGCATATCGCCGGTGTTCGATCGCTTGGGGATTCTGAGCATGACGCTTCCCGTGGTCGTCGGCGTTCGGACTTCCGCCCCCAGCGCCGCCTCCTTCACGGTGATCGGCAAATCGAGCAGGATGTCATCGCCTTCGCGGGTGAAGTAGCGGTGCGGCCGCAACGTGATCTGCACCAGCGCGTCGCCCGGCGACCCCTCGCCCGGACTCGGCGCGCCCTTGCCGCGCAGGCGCAGGGTCTGTCCGTCCTCGACCCCGGGGGGGATGGTCACGTTCAACGTCCCGCCTTGTGGCAATGTAATCGTTTTGGTCGCGCCGTTCACGGCGTCGAGGAAATCGATCGGCAGTTCGTAATGCAGGTCCGCGCCGGGCCGGCGTCGCGCCTGCTCGGCGCTGCGACGCAGCAGCTCCGCGAACAGATCATCGCCCTGCGCAAAGTCCCCGTAAGCCGAATTGCCCTCATAAGGGTGGCCGCCCTCGGCGGCGTAATCGCGATAGTAGCGGGCGTTGGGAGGCGCCTTCTCCGCCCCTGACGCGTCGATCTCGCCGGCGTCGAAACGGCGCCGCTTCTCCGGGTCGGAAAGCAGCTCGTTGGCGACGCTGACCTCCTTGAACCGCTCCTCCGCCTGCTTATTGCCCGGATTGAGATCCGGGTGCAGTTTCTTGGCCAGCTTTCGGTAGGCGCTGCGGATCTCGTCAGCTGTGGCGGTCTTGGCGACGCCGAGGGTTTCGTAAGGGTCTTTCATACGCGCATCCGTTGCGGGCGAGGCGGAGCAGCTTTAGCAGAAGTGCCGGGGCAGTCTCCAGAAGGAGGGCGGCGGGCGCGGCGGGCGTGTCGGCCGGTCGCTCGAGCGTGCTCTTCATGTGCGCGTCAAATGGGCGGGTTGTCTTGCGCGCCCTGTGGCGGAGATTTGCGGCCAGCTGGATCGCTCGATTTGCGAAATCGCGCAATCGTGTTCGAGAATTCGCAGCGAAATGATTGACTTGTGACCAGAACAGAGCAAAAGCGAGGCAAGATGGTCGATCTCAAGGCGGTTGGTTACCTTTAGATCATGTGATTTTTTGGCCATAACGGAGGAACGTCATGTCGGGCACGATCATCAACCTCATCATCCAGCTCATCGGCGGCGCAATCGGCGGCAACGAAATCGGCGCGGCGATGAAAAATGTGAACCTGGGAACCGCCGGCAACACCATCGCTGGCGCTCTGGGAGGCGCGGCTGGCGGGTCGCTCCTGACCTCGCTCATCCCGATGCTGCAAGGAGGCGCGGGCGGGATGGATATCGGCGCGATGGTCGGCCAATTGGTTGGCGGCGGCGTGTCCGGCGCGATCGTCTCGGCGATCGTCGGCATGGTCATGAACAGCATGAAGAGCGCCTGAGCGCTTTTTTCGCCGCCATCGAATATAGCTGTCCAGTCTGGGTTCTTTAGCGCTAGGATTGGGGCGCCCGAAAAGGCGCCCTTTTTCAACCGAACAGAGCGCCGCTGGCGTCAGGAGCATGAGTCATGGGACTGATCAGTTTCGTCAAGAGCGCCGGAGAGAAACTGTTCGGCGCCAGTGAGGCGAAAGCTGCGACGGCCGACGACCTGCACAAGGAGCTTGTGAAACATGGGCTCGATACGTCTGGCGTGAAAATCACGGTGGACGGGGACAAGGTGCATGTGACCGGCAGCGCCGCGAACACGGAACAGGCGGAAAAGATCGCCATTGCGCTCGGCAACACGGTCGGCGTGGAGACGGTGCAGAACGACATCAAGCCCACTGCCACAGCGCCCGAGTCGAAATTCTATACGGTCAAGAGCGGCGACACGCTGTGGGCGATTTCCGAGCGGGAGTACGGCAAGGGCCACGGCGGAAAATACGATGTCATCTTCCAGGCCAATCGGCCGATGCTGACCCACCCCGACAAGATCTATCCCGGCCAGGTCCTGCGCATCCCCCCGGGGGGTTGAAGTCGGGCGTATCTTTGATCCAGCAAATTGCGGAAAGCACCCGCGCGGCAGGGAAGTAGGCTCGGATCCGCCTCCCTTGGGGGTGGGATAGGTCTGCTCTGCAAGATGGCCTATTTCAGGCGATCACAGTATCACCTCAGATAACAGTTATACAGTGGCAAAGTTCATTGCCTTCTCGTTCACCCGTGCCAGTGGTGGCGATGGGCCATTTTCGCCTCCTACAGCCCTTAAGCGGGGGGATTTTGTGGAGTGATAGATCCCGGTCCAACTCCTACCCGGCCAAGCTGACCAAAGGACATAGCCAGAGATACCGGCGAGGAGGACCGGGAGTTGATCTTGCGCAATAAATCGCCCAATTCCTAAAATTATAATCGCTGCAATCAAAACAAACACGGTTGAGAATTGTAATAAAAACTCCGCTTTCAAGATATTTGCAGCAATGTCAGGCGTATAAAGCTTTGGTAAAACCATTATTATCACGAACACGAGAAAAAACACAACTAGTAAATAAGTGAAACTGTCTGAGCCGACTGCGTTTCCATAAATAGATCGCGCTGAAGACGCAATTTGTTTCTCCAAATCAGCAACAAGCGAGTTTTCTGCCTCTTCCTCGTGCTTTAAATTGTCTCCAATTTTGTCAAACTCAGGCTGAATCTCTTTAACTGCTTTCCGACGGAGTCCGGTATTACATCACTAGATTGCTCCTTAGCGAGCTGGAGCGCGGCCTTGTACTTGTCAATCCCGCTTTGAATCTGATTATCACTGAGCGTTAACCAAGATGTTGCGGCACGCCCTCCCGAAAGCTCATTAAACGAAGTGGGCAATGATTCTAACGCAGGCAACTTTGGACCGCGGCTAACGACGGATGTATACTGCTCGATTTTGTGAAATATCCCATCGTAACGAGCAAGTAGTTCCCGGCCATCCTCGGATGAAATATTTTGAAATACCTCGGCAGCCGTTTGCCTTTCAGTTCTGGAGAACGATACCGCGGATGCCGCGCCAGACACCCTACGATATTGATCAGCATTCAAACCACTAAAGACCGATAATGAGTTTTGAAGGTCGCCGGCACTATTATTAAATAACGGATATCTCAGATCGAACTCTTCCGCTAGTTTATTTTTTACAACGTTATCCGAAGCTCCTTTAAAATCTGACTCGAATTTGGCTACCCTCTGCATTTCTGTTTCAATAGCAGCGATTACCTTCTCTGGAGCCCTAGGAAATTTATCGTCTACAATCAACGCCTGATCAATACGATTCTTTAAACCATCGTGGTAATCACGAAGTCTTCTGAACCCAGTAATCACCGCGAGCTGTCGATCGCGCGAATGCACCAATGACAGGAACTGCTGATCTTGCGGTTGATCATGAGAAAATAAATTACTGAGCTTAGATTCAATCGATAGTCCTAAATGTCCTTGACTGCCATTGGTAATATACGCGCTAGTGTCAGTTTGCGCAAATCCTTGTTGTACAGACAAGACAACGAGAGCTATGATAAACCATGAAATACATCTCAATTTGGATAGACCAAACATTTTTCCCGCCCATGTTTTAAAGATTAAGCTAATCTTAGGTGTTATTATAAGAAATCGTCACCAAGAACTACCCCGAAGCGATTGGATAGCTAATGCGTTGCGCTTTCGCATCCAACCTCTAAGGCGTATGCAGGGTACGCACCGCGAGCTCAGTATAAGCGTCGTCGATCGGCATTGAGAACTTTTCCCGGCCACCTCATTCGTCCGATCCCCATTCACGGATTCGGTAGAGCGCGTGGATTTCACGTAGACAGTCCGCCCTGGAGAGCACCCAGGCCATTCCCCGCTCGCGCAACAGCCGGACGGTCGCCTGATCTGGCGCGTACTCGGGTCGGGTGCGTCGATGACCTCGCCAGGCGAAATCCGCCGGGCATCCTGTCGCGACTCCGGCCAACATCAGATTTCGCCTGGTTTGTCGCCCGTCTGCTAAGCAAAGAAGTGAAGCCGCTTCGAGAACAAGAGCCCAAGCGAACCACATCAAATCGCCCTCGAGCCGATGGCGACCGGCGGTAGGCTTGCGCGGGTCGTCGTCTGGAATTTTTGCGTCGCGTTCGATTGCGGGCGGCAAGGCGTTCGTCGCGAACCGGAAGATTGCCTCGAGATAGTCGGTATGGGTCTCGGGATCGGCCGCATTGCCAAAATGCCGTTCGAAGATCCGGTCAAGGAGCCCGTCGACCTCCATAACCGCCTCGGCCACGTCGGCTTTGCGCGCCGCCACAGAAAAGGCGGGCAGCGCGGATTCATCAACCGCAAGGCGCGTCCAGGCCGTGAAGATCTCGGGCCGACCCTCACGCGGAAGGAGCCGCGTCAGAAGGCCCGGCCCCTCGCGTCCGTCGCCGAAATAGTAGCGTCCGCAAGTCTCGGGATGATACACGTCCCAATATTCAGTCCAGGCGTCGAGTTCGTGGAAGAACCCCGCGTACCGGCCTCCTTCCCCATCCATATGAGCCAGCGCCGGACTACGTCCCCGTGTCACATAGCGACGAGGACGCCGCCTTCCTTCATATGCTCTCCGAGCTGCTTTTGAACGATCTCAACGAGAGGCGCCGCAACCTTTTCGGCAAGTCCTGGCGTTTTCAACGCTCCTGCCTTTTGAAGTATCCCGAGCGCGTTCTTGAGTTCTACAAGTTTATCAAACTCCCAACCGGGAACTGGAACAATCTTGAAGCCATGACCTGTGAAGACAATCTGAAATCCAGGTGCATCAGTGCCCCCGACAAAAGTAATAGTATGGCTCATGCTTTCCTCCGGCCTTTAATAACGCTTGCCACGGGCTGAGACTAAGGGAGATCTATCTCCTCCCGTTCTGCCAAGTTTTCCAGGTTACCTTGTGAGACAGTCTATCAATTCATAAATCACGTCAACAGGGTAGAATTACCCAGATTAAACAATTATCTCAGGTGTAATATCGTTTTGCAAGTAAATCGCCGCCGCTACGCGGAGACCTATACACAACAAAAGAATAGCCCAGAGGGCCACGAGCAGCGGCCATCAATCCGCGAATTGAACCGTCGGGTGCAGGCGACTTGGAAATGGCGCCGCAACCCTTTGTATAGCTGTTCGCGGTCGTTCGTGGATGTCCGCTCGCGCACAGTTTGTGTTGGTCAAACAGTAAGTTACCATCCTTCTGTGTTCGCGCTGGTTCGCCTCGAGCCGCCGATTTTGTTGCGACGGTGTTGCGACAGAGCGAACATAAGAGGGACTAAGGCTAATGGCTTTTGGGGCCGGACTGACCCGCGGCGCGCAGCTGCTTAACACATCGTACGATCGAGACTTTGCGGCCAGCCGAAGCGCCCTATCGGGTGCCCGACCAGCGGTGCAAGGGACTGGCGGTGCGGGTCGCGCCAAGCGGCGTCAAGACGTGGGATTTGGCCTACCGCATTCGAGGAACGGCGAAGATGCGCCGGCTATCGCTCGGACGCACGACCGACGTCGGCCTCGAGCAGGCGCGCGAGCGAGCCAATGAGCTAACCAGCGCGGCGCGCGGTGGCCGTGACTTAGTCGGCGAAGAGGGCGAGGCCAGAGTTGCGGCAGCCTCGCGCATCACCGTTGAGAAGCTGATCGACCTCTATCTGCGACGGCGAGTTGTCGGCCGCCTGCGCACGGCCAAATCGATTGAGAGCCGTCTGAGACGCACCCTGGCGGCAATCCTTCGACGATATGCCGCCGATATTTGCCGACGCGACATCCGCGAGATCTTGGACAACATCGTCGACCAGGGCAAAGGTCGCGAAGCCGAAAAGCGCAGGCAGGTTTGCACCGCGATGTTTCGCTGGGCGCTGTCGCAGGACATCGTCGCCGCGGACCCGACCGCGGGGCTCGAGGCCTACGACCATGGAACTCCGCGCGATCGGGTGTTGACCGTCGGAGAAATAGAGACGCTGTGGAGGTGGTTGGAGTCCGATGCGCTCTCTCTCGAAGCGGCGGACATTCTGAAGCTCGAGCTTCTGTTCGGCGCGCAGATGCGGGAGAGATCAGCGGGCTTCGTGCCGAGGAAATCGATCGCCAAAAATGGACCTGGACCCTGCCTGCGGCGCGCTCGAAAAATGGGCGTCAGCGGGTCACGCCGATAGTGGGCCTCGCGCGTAAGATGCTCGCAGCGAGGCTCTCTGGCATCGAGAAAGGACCCCTGTTTCTGCTCGACAAAGGCGTCGTTGTGACCTCGGCCCATATCGGCCACTATCTACTGACTTGCCGGACAACATTGCCGATTGCCGTATTCACTTCACATGACCTTCGACGAACGTTCGCGACCATGTTGGCGGAGATGGGGATCGCGCTCGATCTGGTTGCCGCCATCGTCGGTCACGAGTCTCGGCGGCAAAGATAGCGGAGCGGCAGGACTGTGCACTAACGAAGGCTGCTTGTTTGTGACAAAGCGCGCCGCTTTGTCTTCCGCCGTCGCCGATCTGCCGAGCTGCGTTGAGGAGCTGAAATCATTGGTCAAATCGGTCTTGCCCAGCGACGGGCGTCAGGTTGAATTGCGCCGCGGAGAAGTCGTAATCTACGTCAATAGAGGCGCTGATGTTGAACGCTTTGTAGGTCAGTTAGCGCGGCGATACCGCGCGATCGAGCCGATATTGGAGCAAGCCGAAAGGGTGGGTTCAGAAATTGAACGTCTGCCGTACGACGACTATATCGACGAGATTGCAAAAACTGGTATTTCTCGCGTTGTTTCGTATGGTGACGCGTTTTTTGTTGATGGAGAACTGACGTATCACCCTGAGCGACGGACGGTCTTGATAAAACCCACAGCGGATGAACGGACGTTCGAAGTGCGCTAGCCCTGAGAAGCCAATAATACACACTTTTGAGGACAATGGCGGCCTTGTGGCGGGCGCTGTCGTCGCCGCGGCCGATGACGTTGTGTGTCCGGCCTGAAGGGTTCGCGCGCATGAGCGCATGCTGTATGAAGGGGTTGGTGACGGTGCATCATGATCGATAACGATGCGACCGGATCGTTTGCCGTGCACCGTCGGCGTGAGAGTCGCCGCGAGGATGGATCGAGCAGACGAAGCTCGCCGAATTACGAGCGAACCGCTCCACGCTTCCGAGCCGGAACATCTGTGGCTTGTATTCGAGCTGTCGGGCTCTGATTTGCACAGCGATCATCACCAACACGCCGCACAACACGGATGAGGCGTGCGCCATCGTGAGAAATCTGGTGGCTCTTGTAGAAGGGCAACAGGTCGAATTTGCCGCCGCCCTGTTTAGGGCGATCTGGGGCGCTGAGCCTGGGCGGCTGCCCTTTTTCAACCGGCCGTCATTCTGGGGCGAAATCCTTTGTTGTTGGCGCCCTCGATGGATTCCGGGGACCAAAAAAAGCCCGATGCATGCATACGCGTGGTACGTCTGGCGGAATGAGCCGCGAAGCGGCCCATCTCTAAAGGTTCGCGTGGGCAGGCACGAAACGATTGCCGCCCCATCACATGAAGATGCCGATCCTACTCCGCCTCTGCGTGAACCAGCCGATTTTCCGTAACTCAAAGCATTGGGCCGCGGCAGCGGCTTTTCCATCGCCAATTAAGCCGACGTTAACCATAGAGGTGAAGGCTCCAGCCTGACGCAACCATAGGCGGGAGCCGGACATTCTTCGTAGCCCGGTGCTGTCGGAAAAGCGGTCCCTGTCGGGCCAGTCCGCGGAGGGGTAAGGCGGCGGCTGGGAGCGCCCAACACGTGAGGCAAGATATGCCGATCAATCTGAAGCCCCCTCAACTGAAGGAACTGAAGCCCCGCATCGTGGTGTGTGGCGTGGGAGGCGCCGGGGGCAACGCGATCAACAATATGATCGTCTCCGGCCTATCCGGGGTCGACTTCGTCGTCGCCAACACTGACGCGCAGGCTCTCGGCTCGTCGCGCGCCCAACGAATTATCCAGATGGGCCTTCAGTTGACCGAAGGTCTCGGCGCCGGCTCCAGGCCGGAGATCGGCAAGGCTGCGGCCGAGGAGGCACTGGAGGAAATTCGCGACTGCCTCGCGGGCTCGAACATGGTCTTCCTCGCCGCCGGCATGGGCGGCGGCACCGGCACAGGCGCTGCTCCTCTCATCGCGGCGGCCGCTCGCGAGATGGGTATCCTTACGGTCGGCGTCGTCACCAAGCCGTTCCACTTCGAGAGCGGTCGCCGCATGAGGGTCGCTGAGGCCGGTATCGCCGAACTGCGCAAGGCGGTCGATACGCTGATTATCATCCCCAATCAGAACCTGTTCCGTGTCGCCAACGAGAGGACGACCTTCGCCGACGCTTTCGGGATGGCGGATCAGGTGCTTTGCTCTAGCATCTCCTGCATTACTGACCTTATGGTCAAGGGGGGGCTCGTCAATCTCGATTTCGCGGACGTGTGCTCGATCATGAGTGAAATGGGGACAGCCATGATCGGCGCCGGCGAGGCGACGGGGCAACGCCGCGCGCACCGCGCCGCGGAAGCGGCGATCGCCAACCCACTGTTCGACGATACCTCGCTGAAAGGAGCCCGAGGCGTCCTGATTTCGATCACGGGCGGCAAGGATCTGACGCTGTATGAAGTGGACGAGGCAGCAAGCCGGATACGTCAGGAAGTCGACGAGGAAGCTAACATCATCGTGGGTGCGATCATCGAGCCCGCTCTCGAGCAAGCGATGCGGGTGTCGGTCGTCGCGACGGGTATCGATCAGTCGGCCAATCGTCTTATGCAAGCTCAGTCCTTCGCCGAGCCGGTTCTCCCCCCAAACGTTGCGCCGGCTTCGCTGGACCGGACCGCGGGAGCGCCCGTCATCCCATTTCCAGAGCCGACGGGGCGGCGTCAGACTCTGGACGAGGAGACGCACTTCGATCCGCCAGCAATTCGACGGCTACTAGACAGATTCGCGGTCGCAGCGTCGGAAAGGCGACAGGCTCGAAGAGCATCGGCCTGAACTAGCACTGGGCGGTCGGCGACGTCGAGGCGATGAGACGGGAACGACACGCGCAGTTAAGATCCACGAGGCCAGCCGCAAGTATCGGGCGATCGCGAAAAAAGCTAAGACGCGGGCGGGTCGCTCGCCGCGGACACGATCATATTCGACGGAACACTGCACTCAGATTGTTTGCGGGCATTTCGGTGATAACCGGACCCGAAAATCCTAAGGTTTGTGCCGTCGCGGCGAGGGCTTCTAGGTCTCGCAGACCCCAAGTTCGGGTCGCGATCGCGAAGGCTCTGGTCGAAGGCTTGATTGCTCGGTGCCATTTCGAACCCTTCGCGTTTGTATGAGCAGTAGAGATACAGTGGCGATTTCGATGGGAGTATGGCGGCCGCCCCTTTGATTAATCCCACGGTCGCCTCCCAGGGCGAGATGTGGATCATGTTGATGCAGATGATCCCGTCAGGAGATGCGATCGGCCAAACTGGACTAAACGCGTCCAGCGCGATCGGCGCGCGCACACTCTTGACACCTGTGGCTTTTAGCCAAGCCGCCGCGCTCAGCCGGGCGACCGGTTCGGGGTCCGACGGTTGGAAAACGAGAGCCGGGAAATTCTTTGCAAAATGGACGATATGCTCGCCTGAGCCGCTTGCGATCTCGAGGATGACAGCCGGCATCAGCAGGACATCGCGAAGGAAGGCGCAATTGAGCGCCCGCTCGGCGGAGGACCATCGACGAGAAAGGCTGTGGCTGCGCAGAGCGAAAGTGTTAGCAGGTTCTTCACGGGCAACTAGAGACACCCGAAAGAGTGAGCTGAAATGCCATTCAGGAGGACCGCTGCTCCGTACGACGAGACGCAGTGGGTCGTCCCAATGAGCGCAGCCGCTGGAATACGATATAGAGCAACGGGATGGCGAAGACGCCGAGCGCGGTCGCCGCGATCATGCCGCCGAAGACCGCAGTGCCGACGCCACGCCGGGTGAGCGAGGCGACTCCGGTCGCGAACACGAGCGGCGCAAGGCCCAGAACAAAGGCGAGGCTCGTCATCAGCACCGGCCGAATCCGCATGCGCGCGCCCGAGATCGCCGCCTCTTCGACCGAAGCGCCGCGCGCGTGCTGATCCATGGCGAATTCGACGATCAGAATTGCATTCTTGCTGGCGAGCGCGATGAGAACGACGATGCCGATCTGGGCGAAGAGATCGCCGCTGAGGCCGCCGAGCTTGAGCGCGACCATGGCGCCCAGGAGCGCAATCGCGATCGAGAACAGCACCGCGAGCGGCATGGCGAGGCTCTCATAGAGCGCGACCAGGAAGAGATAGGCGAAGGCGACCGCAATGCCGAGAATGTAGAGGGTCTGCCCGGCCGCCTGCTGCTCCTGCAGCGCGGTCCCGGTCCACTCGAAGGTGTAGCCGGCAGGCAGCACTTTCTGCGATGCCCGCTCCATCGCGGCCAGCGCCTCGCCCGAACTACGACCCGGCGCCCCGAGCCATTGATGTTGACGGCGCGCAGGTTGTTGTAGCGAGTGATCAGCTGCGGACCGACGACTGTCTTGGCGCTCATCAGCGCGCGCAGCGGAATCATCTCTCCCTTGGGGCTCGCCACATTGACGCGATAGATGTCGTCGAAGCGGCTTCGATCCTTGGCGTCAGCCTGTACGTTGACCTGCCAGACCCGGCCATACAAGTTGAACTGGTTGATGAAAAAGCCGCCCATCGTCGCCTGCAGCGCCTGGAAAATATCGCTTACCGCAACCCCCAAGATCTGCGCCTTGTTGCGGTCGATATCGAGATAGACCTGGGGCGAGTTGGCGGCGAAGGTGCTGAATACACTAGCGAGCTCCGGCTGCTGATTGGCCTCGAAGACGAGCGCCCGCATGGTCGCCGCGAGATCGGCGGGGCTCCCGCCGGCGATGGACTTCGAGCTCGTACTGGAAGCCGCCGGTCGAGCCGAGCCCGATGATGGGAGGAGCGTTGTAGAGCAGGATGCTCGCTCCCGGAATGCCGGCCGTTTCCGCCTTGATCTTGGCGATCAGCGCGTTGACCGATTGAGAAGGGTCGGTGCGCTCCTCGAACGGGGCGAGGCGCACGACGAGGAACGCGGCGTTGGACAGCGCCACGCTATTGAGCTGGCTGAAGCCGATGATCGAGGTCAGCGCCGCGACGCTTTCTCGGCCGGGATCATCTTCTCGACCTGGCTCACGAGCGCATCGGTGCGATTGACCGACGCTCCAGGCGGCAGATCGACCTCGGCGTAGAAGAAGCCCTGGTCTTCCTCAGGCAGAAATCCGGTCGGATCAAGCCGAACAGATAGAACGCCGCGCCGGCGGCGATCGCGACGGCGAGCAGACTCAGCGCCGCGTATCCCACCATACGCCTGACAACGCTCGCATAGCCGTTCTGCACCCGTTCGATGACACCAGCGCCCAACCCATGAGACCGCGGCGGCCCCCCGGACGCAGCAGCAAAGCGCAAAGCGCCGGACTTAGGGTGAGCGCGTTGATCGCCGAAATATCACGGCGGCGGACACAGCCACCGCGAACTGGCGATAAAGGGCGCCGGTGATGCCGGGAATGAAGCCCACCGGAACGAACACCGAGAGCAAGACCAGGGTGATGGCGATGATCGGCCCTGTAATCTCGCGCATCGCCTTGCGCGCGGCTTGAGCCGGCGCGAGCCCCTCCTCCTCCATGATGCGCTCGACGTTCTCGACCACCACGATCGCGTCGTCGACGACGATACCGATCGCGAGCACGTCCGCGAGCAGCGTCATGAGTTGGCCGAATAGCCGAGCGCGAACAGACCGCGAAGGCGCCGATCAGCGACACCGGCACGGCGATCATCGGATCGAGCGTCGCGCGCCAGCTGTCGAGGAAGAGAAACACGACGAGCACGACCAGAACGTAGGCCTCGGCCAGGTCCGCAGCACTTCCACGATCGTCGCGCTGATGAAGGTCGTGCTGGCGAGAACGTCCTGATGGCGCATGTCGGCCGGATAGCGCTGCGCCAACTTGTCGAGCGCGGCGCGGATCGCGTCGCGGTCGCAACCGCGTTGGCGCCGGGCGCGAGAAAGATCACGAGCGAAGCCGCGGGCGCGCCGTTGAAGCGGCCGAAGGTGTCGGAGGATTGCTCGCCAACTCGACCCGCGCGATGTCGCGGACTCGCACCAGCGACCCGTCCGGACTGGCGCGCACGACGATGTTCTCGAACTCCTTCGTGGTGGCGAGGCGCCGAAGCGTATCGAGCGGCCATTGCCGCTGCCGCTCCGGTCCCGAAGGCTGAGCGCCGATCCGGCCCAACGCAGCTTGAGTGTTCTGCTGCGGCACCGCCGATACGTCGCCCGGGACCATTGAGAAGTCGGTCAGCCGGTCGGTGTCGAGCCAGATCCGCATGCTGTAGCTCAAGTCGGCGAACAGCTGCGCCTGGCCGACGCCGGGCACGCGGGCGATCGTGTCGAGGACGTTGATCGTCACGTAATTGTTGAGGTAGAGCGAGTCCTTGGATTGGTTCGGCGAATAGAACTCGATCACCGGAAGCAGCGCCGAGGACCGCTGGCGGATGGTCAGCCCCTGCCGATTGACCTCCGCCGGCAACTGGGCCTCAGCGAGATTGACCCGGTTCTGGACATTGACTGCGTCGATGTTCGGATCGCCGCCGACCGCGAAGCTGACGGTCAGCGAGTAGCTGCCGTCATTGCCGCTGGTCGAAGTCATGTAGATCGCTTTGTCGACGCCGTTGACCTGGGCCTCGATCGGCTCGGCGACGCTCGCTTCGACCGTGGTCGCGCTCGCGCCGGGAAAGGTCGTGGTGACCGTGACCTGCGGGGGAACGATGTCTGGATATTGCGCAACCGGAATGCGGGTGAGCGCAATGAGGCCCGCGAGCACCATCACGACCGAGACGACGAACGCGAGACGGGTCTCACGATGAAGATGTCGGAGATCATGGGCCCGACTGAACGGTCGGCGTCGCCGTCACCGCCTCGCCTGGCCGCACCTTTTGAATGCCCTCGACGATCACCAGTTCGCCGAGTTTGAGCCCGTCCGAGACGGTGATGTCGGCGCCCGGACAGGCCCCGCTTCACCCGCCGCTGCTCAACCTTATTGTCCGCCCCGACGACGAGCACGTACGATCCGGACTGATCGACCTGCAACGCGCTCTGCGGGATCATCAGCGTCTGCGTCGGCTCACCGGCCGCGACTGTCACGTTCGCGACCTGGCCGGCGACGAGCCAATTGTCGGGATTGGGGAACACCGCGCGCACAGTCAGGGTGTCGGTGGCCTGATTGGTCTGGATGTCGAGAAAATCGACCGAGCCCGGGTGAGGATATTCCTGCCCGTTGGGGCAGGATCGCGTGGACGACAGGGTTGGCGCCAGCGCCGGGCGTCTTCGCGGCGCGCTGCCGATAGTCGAGCACCTGCTGCGTGGCCGCCGGAAACAGAACGTAGATCGGAT
>CAVZJI010000016.1:0-64450 GCA_963775405.1 uncultured Alphaproteobacteria bacterium | reverse complement strand
GCGGCGAGTTCCTTACCCGATCCGGCCGCGCCAGAAATGAGAATGCGCGAGTTGGCTGGCGCGAGTTTTTCAATGACCCGCCTCAGGTTCAGTACTGCCGACGAAGAGCCGACCATCCTATCAGCGGAGCCGCCACGAGCTCGAAGATCGCTGACCTCCCGCTTGAGGCGTGATGTTCGAAGCCCGCTCCGCAATCAGGATGAGCCGATCCGCCTTGAACGGTTTCTCGATAAAGTCGTAGGCGCCGAGTTTGATCGCGGTCACCGCGGTTTCGACGTTGCCGTGCCCCGAAATCATCACAACGGGCACGTTCGGATGTTGGCGCTTGATCGTTTCGAGGAGTTGCAGCCCGTCCAGTTTCGAGCCCTGCAGCCAGATGTCGAGGAGGATCAGTTGCGGACGGCGCGCTTCGACCGCCGCGATAGCCTCGTCGGAATTTCTAGCCAGACGCGCGCCGTGCCCCTCATCCTCCAGGATGCCGGCGACAAGGCCCCGGATGTCCTCTTCGTCATCAACTATAAGAATGTCAGCAGCCATCAGGACGAACCGATCCTCTCATTGTTCGGGGCCGTCGCGTTCTCTTCGGCGCGAGGCAACGGCAGTCGCATGACCACCTTAGCTCCGCGCCCGCCATCGCTGCGCGCCGGCCCATCAAGCAGGTCGACGCCGCCGCCATGGTCCTCAAAGATCTTGACGACAATCGGCAAGCCGAGCCCCGTTCCCTCGGCCCGCGTCGTCACGTAAGGCTCAACCAGTCGATGTCGATCCTCGCGCGGAAATCCCTTGCCGTTGTCGCTGACGGCGATCTCGGCCAAGTCGGCGCCGTCGGCCGACAACGTCGTGGTTACGACGCCGTGGGTGTGATGTTCGCCTAAAGCGTCGATGCCTTCTGTCGCGTTCTTCAGGACATTGGTGAGCGCCTGTGAGACGAGCCTGCGATCAAAATCGGCAAAAACAGGTTCGTTCGGCAATTGCTCCTCAAACGTGATGTCCGGGCGGCCAACCCGCATCAGGAAGATCGCCTGACGAACGCAATCGGTGAGATCGTCCCGCGCCGAGCGCGCCTTGGGCATGCGCGCAAAGGACGAGAATTCGTCGACCATGCGTTTGATGTCATCCACCTGCCGGATAATCGTGTCCGTGCATTGGTCGAATATGTCCTTGCCTTCGACGATGTGTTTGCCGTAGCGCCGTTTCAGCCGCTCGGCCGAGAGTTGGATCGGCGTCAGCGGGTTCCTGATCTCATGCGCAATGCGGCGGGCGACGTCGGCCCAAGCAGCGGTCCGTTGAGCGGTCACGAGATCGCTGATGTCATCAAGCGTGATGACGCTGGCGCGGTCATCGCGTCCGGGACTTCCGGTGACCCGAACGTTAAGAACTCGCTCGCGGCCATCTCGAAGTACGGTCGCCTGCCCTTGATGAAGCCGCAGCCTCAGTGACCGGGCCTGTTCCCAGATAAATCCAATGCTGGACTGGATCGTATTGAGCGGGCGCCCAATGAGGCCGAGGTCGCCGCCGAGCAGCCGTTCGGCCGCGGCGTTGGAAATTGTAATGATCCCATCGTTGTCGACGCCGAGAACGCCCGCCGGCACGCCCGACAGCACCGCCTCGATGAAGGCGCGCCGCTCATCGTTGAGCGCGTTCGCGTCGATCAGGCCAGTCTGCTGACGCTGGAGTTCAGAGGTCATCTTGTTGAACGTCTCTCCGAGATGGCCGAGGTCTCCATCGGAACGGCGCGTTGGCACTTGAACATGAAGATTTCCGGACGCGACCTCGTCAGCCGCCCGGATCAAGCCGCGGATCGGCCCGACCAGTCGATTGGCGAAGGCGAGGCCGAGCCAGATGGCGGAGAAGAGCATCGTTAGCGCAAGAAGCACGAAAACGGTCGCAAAACCCAGTTCGAGGCTGTGCCTATGCGCTTCAAAGCGGCCCCACATGTTGGAGACGAGGGCGGCGTCTTCCGTGACCTTGGCCGCCAACGGGTCGATCCCCCGCGCGGCGTAGAGGAATTGCCCGCCCCCGCCCGGGATCGGCCGAATGCCGACGAAGATGTTGCCGACGCCGAGGAAGCCGCAGAGCGCCTCGCCATTCAGGGCGTCCTGGAAGTCAGACGGGTCGGGCCTCGCGATCAGCTTGTCGTCCGAGCCTTGCGCAACGACGATCGGAGTTCCGTCGCTCTTCATCAGCGCGGCGGCCGTGAAGCCCAGCGTCTTGGAGCGCGAGCTGAAGTAGTCCTTGAACTGCGTGGGGTCCGATTGGAGCAGCAGGGAGCTGCGGCCGATGTCCCCGGCGGTCAGTTCGACGTCGCGTAGCAGCGCGCGACACTGGGATTCGCGATAAAGCTGGGTCGCCTGGTTGGATTCGTTGATAAAGGCCGCGACGTCGCTCATAAACCGCGGATTGATCGCCCACTCGACCGAAACCGCAGCGACGATCGCGGTGATGATCGCCGGAATGGCGGCGACCAGGGAAAATAACGCCACCACTCGGCTATGCAGCCGAGCGCCCGCCCGCGCCGCTCGGCGTGCTGCTCGCAGGCGCGCCAGCTCCATCGAGATGAGGATGATGAGGATGACGACGACCAAACCGTCGCCCACCAACAGGATGAGCACCACGGTCGCGGTGGGAATAATGGGAGTGACACCGGCAAAGACGAGGAATGTCGCCAGAGCAAGGACGAAAGCAGCCCCAACGACGATAATTCCAAAGCGGCCGGTTGGCGGGCTGTCGTCCAGAAGCGCCGACCCCCGAGCGTTGATAGTCGTGCCAGTCAAATCAGTGAACCGAAGGCCGCAAAACCCTTCGCGCAGCCGCGAAGTCTCGAATCGCGAAGTCTTTAGCGCCTCCGTGGCAAACTGGCAACGATGTTGCTAAACTGCGACGCTTTAATCGGCCTCACGAAACGGCTTACGTTTGCAGGCGAAAGCGGGCGCTTTTTAGAGCAAGCGGGATTTTCCTTCCCGCCGACCTCGCTCTAGGCCGGCGGGGGAGCAATATCCATCCAGGATATCTCAGGTGATCGAGCCGATGACGCCCTCGATCAGGTAATTCGTGCCCCAGAGGCTTCCGTCATAAAGGTCGAGCGTCTTGGCGGATATCACGTTGCCCTTATTGTCCTTCACGCCGCCGACGAAGATCGGCTTGTCGGCCTTCATGTCGTCGATCGCCGCCAGCACGGCTTTCCGGGTCGCATCGTTGGCGCCGGCGCCGAACGGCGTGCTTATGACCAGATCCTTGTCGTATCCCCCTTCGTCGAGGTTCGGCAGCTTTTCGCCTTTGGCGATCAGCTTGGCGTATGCGTCGTAGATCGTGCTCCACTTCATCTGGGCCCCGGTAATGAACCCCTTCGGCGCAAGCGAGCTTTGATCCGCGTTGTGCCCCAGGGTCTTGGCCCCCCGAGATTCGGCGGTCTCGATCACCACCTTGGGGCTGTCGACATGGCAGGCGATCACGTCGCAGCCCGCGTCGATCAGCGCCTGCGCCAACTCCGCCTCGCGGACAGGAAGCGACCAGTCGCCGGTGATAATAAGGCGAATCTCGGCCGCCGGATTGACCTTCTTCACGCCGACGGTGAAGGAATTGACGTTGCGCAATACGAGGCCGATCGGCTTCGCCGCGATGTACCCTATCTTGTTGGTCTTGGTCGACAGCCCCGCGGCGATCCCGTTCACGTAGTGGCCCTGGTCCATGTAGGAATAGTAGCCGCCGGCGTTGTCCGGATCCTTCCCCTTCTTCCACAGGCTGGTCGGATGGCGGAACTCCACATGGGGAAACTTCCTCGCCTCGTTCAGCATGAAGGGGTTGAAGTAGCCAAAGGAGGTCGGGAAGATCAGTGTCGCCCCGTCAAGATTGATCATCGACTCCATGGTCTTCATGACCGCGTCCGTCTCGGGGACGTTCTCCTCTTCGACGACCGTGATGTTGGGCTGGCTTTTCAGCGCCGCTGCGGCGACCGCGTGCGATTGATTCCAGCCGTAGTCGTCCTTCGAGCCGACGTAGATAAAGCCGACGGTCGTGTTAGCGGCGCGCGCCGTGGAAACGGCGCCCAACGCCAGCGCCGCGCCGCCGACGCCTCCAAGGAAACCGCGCCTGGTCGTTTGCATTGTGTTGTCCCTCCAAGCCGCCGATAGGCGGTCGAAACTCCTTGGAACGAAGCAATTCAGGCGCCAGAAGCGTCGAATCGCGTCAATCTTCCCCGTCGGCGCCAGGCAAAGCGCCTCCGCGCCGACGCCACTCCTCCACAGACATGGTCGGAAGATCGAATTGGTCGCGGCTGCGCGAATATCCATGCCCGCCTAGCCTACCGATCGGGTCCATTTTGCGCTGGTCGACATGCTTGGTGATCGGGTTGACGACGCCTTCGCGGACAAAACAGCCGAGCACGAGGCCCAAAATGATCTCGCGCGATTTGCCGACCTGGATTGTCATGTAGCGGCGGCATTCGAGCGCCGCCGGCGCCTCGCCGATGCGCGGGCAGGCAACATGAACGCCTTTGACAGCGGTAAGCCCCGCCATTGCGAGTTCGTCGACGTCGGGCGGAAAAGGAACGGCGCAGACGTTCATGCCGCGACCAGGGCGTCGTCGACGATATTGACCGTGAATTCCTCGGTCACGCGCACATTGTGGCCGGTGTCCTTGTGGCGCATGTCCGCATGATTCTCGACCCCGATGGCCACAATGGCCGGGTCGGCCGACAGGCAATTGAAGAAGCTGAACGGCGCCGCGTTGACCACGCCGCGTTCGTCCACCGTCGTGACGAAGGCGATCGAACGTGGAATGACGGTTCCGATGAGAAGCTTGTAGCGGTCGCGCGCAGACAGCTTCGAGAAATCGAAGTGCACATGCGACGATGCGGCTTCGGCGACAGTTGGGTCGGCGTCGAGTTTCATAGGCGAGCGGGCGGCCGTATGTTGAAAGAGGCGCTTGCGCGTCCCGAGCGAAGAATCCGTAACGCCGACATGAGCAAATTTCGCGCCGGTTCGGCGCCGCGTCGACAGGCGCTTCAAAAAGCGTCATCTCCGCAAGAAAACTGACCACTGCCGCCCAGACTTTGTCCTTTTCCGATGCTTATTTTCGCGACATAACGCTGCTCGCGGGTCGACCGGCAGAGCTAAGGGGGCGGAATGGCGGGAAGAACGGTGGTTGTGCGCCTCAACCAGCAGCAACTCGAACTCATCGATCGGACGATTGAGCGCGGCGAGGCGGCGGACCGTGTTGCGCTGATCCGCAAGGCGCTCCGTGAACAGGCGGCGAAGCAAAGCAAGGGCGCCGCGCAATGACAGACCGGAATGTCCTCATCGAGATGGTCCTGGAGCCAGGGACGGGCAAGGCGCTCGAGGTCAAGGCCGGGCAGATCCTTCGCATCGAGCAGATCGAAGGCCTGCAATGCGTCGACTTCAATTGCTTCAACCTGCATGACTACAAGGAATTCATGCATTGCGGCCGCACTCGCACAGTGCACGGCTTCAATCCGACCCAGGGCGCCTTCTTGTGGTCTCAGCCGCCGCGTGAGCGGGCGCTCATGTACATTCTCGAGGATACGGTCGGGCGCAACGACGTGCTGTTTCCGCGCTGCAGCGCCTATCTCTACGAGAGCGCTTACGGATTCAACGCCCATACCAATTGTCATGACATTCAGGCCGAGGCGCAGCGCGAATACGGTCTCACGCCCGACGACGTGCACGACAGCTTCAACCTCTTCATGTACACCGAGATCAGCCGCGATGGCCGGGCAACCATCACCCGCCAGGACACGAAGCCTGGCGACCATGTCGACCTCATGGCGCTGGTCGACGTTCTCGCCGTGCCGAACGTCTGCGGCGCCGACGTCATGCGCACCAGCAATTTCGCGCTGAAGCCGATCAAGCTCAGGCTCTTCGAGGCGACCGACGCGGATCTGGCTGCGGCGCCAAAGACGCCGATCCTCAAAAGTCAGCGGACGCCAAAGGATTTCCGTAACCCGAAGATCAAAACGGAGCGCCAGCTCACCCGCGATTCCTCCTATGTCGCCGAGTTCGTCAATACGCCGATCCGGCTCGAAGACGTCGCGATCGAACTTTCGGACGACGAGGCCGCGATGCTCGATCGCCTTCGCCTGCCCGTCTACGGAGCGGACGACGGCGCAGCGCTACGCGACATCCTGTTCACCTGGTGGGAGCAGAAATTCCTCGGCGCCGCCGAGAGCGGAGCGCCGGCGATCGGCGACAGGAAGGCCTAAGGCGGCGCGGCCGAGTTGAAGCTCGATCCGTTGGACCGGTTTCGACCCTGGGTGGTGCGTAAGTCAAGAATACGCAGCATGGATGTACGGCGAAAACACCCAAATGCGCCCTTCCTCAGAGCGCGATCGCCTTGAGCTCCTTTCGAGCCGTGCCAAAGGAGCCAAGCTGGTAGACCGAGGCTCCCGCTGGGGAGAACGTAAACGACGGGAACGGCTCGGCCAGCATCTCGTTCAAATATTTTTCCGTTCCCACGCCGATCGTCACATGCGCATTGAAGCGCTTGCCCGCTGCGTCTCGCACGAAATTTTCGACGTAGCCGATAAGGAACGGCTGGATGTCGCGTCCCCCATCGTCGCTGTAGCACGCCGCCGGGGTCCCGGTCTTCACCGTATAGGGCTCGACGGCTTTGATCAGTTCGTCTTGAGCCTATGCAGGTCTTCCGTTGGTTCGACGACGATCCCCGCGAGGCCGATCGGCGGAGAGGGGATATAGTAATATTTGAACGCCTTCAGCGTCCATGACTTGGGCTTCTCTTTATCGAAGACGGCCTGCGCCGCGGCATATATCTTGTCGAGGTCATCCGTACGGACAAACTGCTGCAACAGTGAGACATGTGGGTGGTGGGTCGCATCCAAAGCAAAGCCCTTCGGAAATGACTTGAGCAGACGCGCGTTGGCGGCCATCGCGTGCTCAATCATCGTCGCGTCGGGTTCGAGCGCGATGTCGATCGCGGTCACTGGGTTCTGTTGGCCGGCCGCGCCCGGAACGAGCGCCATGGCCAGACCAAGGCCAAAGCCGATGGCCGAGATGATCTCCAGATTGTCGTGCATAGGCTCCTCCCCTCGCGTTGACCACTTTAACAGGATCTGAAATGCGGGCCCCTGTCGTTCCCGCTTTTTAGACTGGACCTCCCGTGATCGATAGCGCGCCGCTTGCGTCCTGGAACGAGGGCGCCGCAAAATCCGCGATCCTCGACTTTGTCGCACGCGTGACGACGGAGGGCGGCGCCGAATTCGCGCCGCCCTCCGAGCGCATCGCCGTCTTCGACAACGACGGGACGCTCTGCTGCGAGCAGCCGCTTCAGATCCAGTTTTATTTCGCCTTCGGCCGGGTCAAGGAGCTGGTCGCCGCGGACCCCGCTTTGGCCGAGCGGCAACCCTTCAAGGCGGTCATCGAGCAGGATTACAACACGCTCTTCGGAATGGGGCCCCAAGCGCTTTACGAACTCGCCTTCGCGACGCATGCGGGGATGACAGATGACGAATTCGTCGAGACCGCGCGCTCGTGGCTTGCGACGGCGAAGCATCCGAAGTTCGGAAAGCTGTTCAAGGAATGCGTCTACCGGCCGCAGGTCGAGCTCCTCGCCTACCTGCGGGAGAACGGCTTCAAGACCTACATTGTGTCGGCCGGCGGGGCGGATTTCATGCGCGCCTTCGTCGAGGAAGCTTACGGTGTGCCGAGGGAGCAGGTCATCGGCTCCAGCGTCAAGCTGCGCTTCGATGCGGGGGGCGAAAAGGCTTCGCTTTCGAAGCTCTCCGAGATCAACCTCTTCAACGACCGGGAGGCGAAGCCCTTGAGCATCGGCCTGCATATCGGGCGGAGGCCGCTGCTCGCGTTCGGCAACTCGGATGGCGACCTCGCAATGATGCGCTACGTGCGAACCGGCTCTGGGCCTCGGCTCGCGCTCCTGCTCCGCCATGACGACGCGAAGCGGGAGGCGGCGTACGACCGCGAGTTCAGGCTGAGCCCGCTGTCGGAGGCGCTCGACAAGGCGGCCGAATACGGCCTCGCCGTGGTGAGCATGAAGCGGGATTGGAACGTCGTGTTCTGATCGCCGCAGTAACAGTTTGCTCGCTCCCGCAGATGGGGAGTGCACAAACAAGATTTTGCTCCACGGGACCGTTGCGGCAGCGACCTCGAGCCGCGCATCGCTCTCCCGTCGCGCCGCTTCGCGGGCGATGACGAAGAGCTGAGACAGTTTCGACAAGGCCGCCACATCTACGCCGTGCTCGACATCGAGGCGCGTTTTGGCCTTCGACGCCGGCGGCATGACGGCTCGCCGGCGGCCAAAACCCCGGCTGCCTAGCGTTTGCGCTCACTCATCAGGAGCAGCGTCGGGAATGGCGCCAACGGTCGGTGGTCTGCCTCGCGCACATTCGCCAACGGCGATGATATTGCTATTGCGGTACAGCGTCGCCTCGCCCCCCGTGCACAGGGCTTCAGCGTTGTGGGGATGGGAGATGACGAGCGCCCAGCTGCGATCGTCTCGCGACAGCAAAGTCAGCCCATCTTGGCCGGCAAGACCGATCCAGACGGGACGTGACCCGCGTTGGCCCTCAACGAATTTGCTGCGTCCCGAAAATGCGGTTTCGACCATCGCGCCCGTGCCCGCGCTGGCGTCGGCGTTCCTGCCGCTGTCGACAAAGGACCATGCAATCCTTTGGCCGGTATTGTCGGTGACGGTGCAGAAAAGAGCGCCGCTGTGGTCGTGCGCAAACGCAGGCGCGGATATGGCGAAAGCGGCGATTGAGACCAGAAGCTTCTTCAACATTGCCGTCAAACCCTCAACCTCGAAGCAAGTTAAGGGGAACGGCGCTATTGGTCAATCTCGATGTGTGAATTAGGCTAACGGCTTGGCGCCGGCTAGATCGTCTTCAGCAAGCGCTGCATAGGGCTTACCTTTGTAGGGAAGGAAAAAGTCGATTTAACTCATTCGCCGCGCCCTTGGACAATGACCGCTGTCGACGTGAAGCAGACATTGCGAACCGCGGCCGCGGACGTCGCAGTTGGGCGGATCGCTAGGGAGTCACCGCTGACCGGGGTCGGCGTTCACTTCTCCGGCAGCCCGGCCTTGCGCATACTCTCGACCAGCTGGTCCCACTTTTCAATGTAGCGGGGATCGTCGCGCTCGTTGACGTATTTCGCCGTCTCCTGTTTCAGCGCAGCCACCGTAGTAGGAACGCCAGGAAGGGCGAGGTATCGCCGCAGCGCTTCATGAGCTTCCGAATCCTGACCCGTCTGAACGAGCGCCGTGATGAGATACCAATGCGCGAGGGCATAGTCCGGACTGATCGCGATCGCGCGGCGGGCCAACTCGAGCGCCTGATCGTACTGCTTCAACGCGATATGATCGCCCGCTTTAATCGCGTAGGATGCAGACACGCTTGGGTCGTTCGGGCTTCGTCGAATCGCCTTATCAAAGAATTCGAGGCTTTCTTCAAAGCGTCCGAGTGTCCTGTATACGAGGCCCATGTTCACATAAGCGTCCAGAAACGCTGGGTTCAGGACGAGTGCGCGTTCGTCCTCTACGATGGCTTCGTCGAGGCGCCTTTGTCTCCAGAGTATCCAGGCTTTCGCCACGTGAGCGGCCGCGTAATTTGGGTCGAGGGCGAGCGCTTTCGACACCTTGGCGTCCGCCCGCTCGACGTCGCCCATGCGATCCCGGAACTTGACGGACAAATAGGTCAGGGCTCGGACATTATTGGGATCGAGTGCGAGCGCTTGCTCACATAGGCCATAACCCGCTTCCGCTTCCTTGCCGGCATATCGGCCTTCTTGTACGCCCGCGGCGCACTGGAGAGCCAAATCCTCGGCGGTCGGATTGGCCGCCGGCGTTCGTTTGAGACGGGCGCCCTCGACTTCGGTGAGCTGAATGTCCAATGCGCGCGCCAGACGGGTGACGATCTCGTCCTGCGTATCCAACAAACCGGCGCGGGCGGCGTCGAATTGATCGGCCCAGAGGTGGGCGCCGCTTCCGGCGTCAATTAGCTGGGCGTTGACCCTCACCCGCTCGCCGCTCGGCTGCACCGAGCCTTCCAGAACATAGCGCACGCCCAAATCCTTGCCGATCGCTTTGGCGTCGACTGCCTTGCCCTTGTAGGTGAAGGCCGTGTTGCGCGCGATCACGAAGGTGTCGGGGAGGCGCGCAAGATCGGTGGTCAATTCGTCGGTGAGAGCGTCTGCGAGATAATCCTGCGCCGGATCGCCGCTAAGATTGGCGAAGGGCAGCACGACGATGGAAAAGCGCTGGGCTGCAAGAGGCGGAGGGGCGTTCGCCGCGACCGGCGTGATCCGGTTCGCGTCGACGAAATACGAGGACCCTGCGGCGATCGCGACGAGCAAGGCGACGATCGCGACGCTCAGAAGCGCGAACCGCCAGGGCGCCTTTGGGCCGGCGGCCAGCTCAGCCGCCTTGGCCGCCGTCGGGAGCTTCGCCTGGGCGGGCTGGCCGATTTCAAGCGAATAGACCCGGATCGGCTCGGCGATGTTCTTGAGTTGGATCGGGCCGAGGTCGGTGACCGCGAGATCGAGCCGCCCCTTTACCTGCCAATAGGCTTGCTCGGAGAGACAAATCGCGCTGGGCTTGGCAATACTCTCCAATCGCGCTGCGATATTGACGCCGTCGCCCATCAGGTCGCCGTCGGCCTCCTCGACGACGTCACCCAAATGAATGCCGATGCGGAACTCGATGCGTCGCTCGGGCGGCACGCCGGCATTGCGTTCGATCATGCCGTGCTGAACTTCGATGGCGCAGCGCACCGCATCGACCACGCTACGAAACTCAATGATCGAGCCATCACCCGTGCGCTTGACGATGCGGCCGTGATGGGCCTCGATCGCCGGATCGATCAAGTCACTGCGCAGCCCCCGCAGCCGCGACAAAGTGCGATCCTCATCGGCGCCGGCGAGCCGGCTGTAGCCGACGACATCGGCGACCAGGATCGCAGCAATCTTCCGAATTTCGGACACGGCGCGCCTCACGCGTCATGCAGAATAGCACAAGAGAGGCTTGAGCCACGCGGCAGCCGATCAAAACGATCGGGCCAAAGAAAGCCCGATTTGTCCTGTTCGCCGAGTCCTTATGACCGCTATTTGCGCTTTGCAGTCCGACAACGGGCCGTCGTGAACTGCCGCTCAGGGACCGAATTGACCCATTCGCCAAGCCCTCGGTGAATGGCAGCTATTTGCGCGAAGCCGACTTCCGCGACAACGGCCTATTTGTCCACTTGGGGACTGGCCGAAATTTTTGCGAGAAAAAGCTTCCATTTTTCCGAATATCGTGCTATGGTTCAGCTTTTCCAGAGAAGCGAGGCATGAGGCATGGAACAGATTTCAACACCCGGGCGGCGGCTTAACGTTCTGGGCAAGGCCGCGCGGAGACAGCGGATTTTCGCGCGGCTGCGCGAAGGCTGGGCGTATGACGAGATCGCCCGCGACGAGCGGGTCAGCGCTGAGCGGATTCGCCAGATCGTCTCGGAAGTCCTCGGCAAGCGGGTCATTGACCGCGGCGCCGACCACGCGCACCTGCAGCTCGAACGCCTGATGCCCGCCTTGCGTCTTGTCGGAGAGGCGATCGGACGCGGAGAGCTCAAGGCGGTCGGCCCGCTCATCAAGGTGATCGACCGCCTCGACAAGCATCTGGTCACGGTCGTGGCGAAATACGAGTACGGGCCGGAGGAGCGGCAGCGGCTGCTCGACAAGGTCAATCGCCTCGTCGACAATCTCCAGCCGCGCGACGATGAACCGGCCGCGCCGGCGGCATATGACGACGAAAAAATTTCCGCCGAAATTCCCTCGTAACCCATTGAAAAGGCTAGATTCTGACGAGAGAATCCAAGGAAATCCAAGCTTTTCCAACCCCCGTTAACGGGGGTTTTCGCAGTGAAACAACGCCGGGCCAAGACAATCCAAATCGAGTGTCGGACCGGCGCCGAGATCTTAAAGTGTAACTCATCGCCGACCTTGGCGCCGCCGCGCCGATCCCGATTAGGCTAGGGCGGCCGCTCGAGCCCCCGCTCAGCGGAAGCTCGCGACCCCGCGAAGATTGAGGTCGCGGATCTTTTTGCGCAGCGTGTTTCGGTTCAATCCGAGAATCTCAGCCGCCTTGATCTGATTGCCGCGCGTCCACGTGAGCGTGGCGGCGATCAGCGGCGCTTCGAGATCGTGTAATACGCGGTGATAGAGGCCGACTTGAGGGTTCGCGCCGCCAAACGAGTGAAAGAGGTCGGCCACGGCGCGCTCCACAGCGGCGTCGAACCCATCTCCTGCGATCTGAGCCGCCGCCGGCGCGACGCGCTTCCTCCCCTCGTCTCCCGCGGCCGCCGGAGGAAACAGAGGCGACGCCCCAACGTTCAGTTCAGCTTCGATCAACGCCTCCCCGATCACCTCCTGGGGATAGAGCGCGGCCAAGCGACGGGTCAGATTTTCAAGTTCGCGCACATTTCCGGGCCAAGGATAGCGACGGAGGCGCTCGATGGCCGCTGGCTCGAACGTCTTGACCGGAAGGCCCTCAGCCGAACCCCGCTGAAAGAAAGCGCGCACGAGGTCAGGTATGTCCTCCGGGCGCTCGCGTAAGGGGGGAAGACGGATCGGCACGACGTTGAGGCGGAAGAACAAATCCTCCCGAAAAGCCCCTTGCTGAATGGCGAAGCGCAGGTCCTTATTTGTCGCGGCGACGATCCTCACATTGGTCTTAATCGGGGTGCGGCCGCCAACAGTCGTATATTCGCCCTGCTGCAGCACGCGAAGAAGACGGGTTTGCGCCTCCATGGGCATGTCGCCGATTTCATCGAGAAACAGGGTTCCGCCTTCCGCCTGTTCAAAGCGGCCGACGGAGCGGGCGGCGGCGCCGGTGAAGGCGCCCTTCTCGTGGCCGAACAACTCGCTTTCGATGAGATCGCGCGGAATGGCGGCCATGTTGATGGCGACGAACGGCCCGCTCTTGCGCTTGCCATAGTCGTGCAGCGCTTTCGCGACGAGTTCCTTGCCTGTGCCGGATTCGCCGGAAATCATCACCGTAAGATCGGTCTGCATCAGCCGGGCGAGAATGCGAAAAATGTCCTGCATCGCTGGCGAGCGGCCGACGATCGGCATCACCTCACCCGGCGCCTCAGGCTCCTCGCGCCGCCGCTTGGGTTCGGCCAGCGCGCGACCGACGATCGCCACCAGTTCGCGCAGATCGAAGGGCTTGGGCAGGTATTCGTAGGCCCCGCGCTCGGAGGCCTTGATCGCGGTGATGAAGGTATTCTGCGCGCTCATGACGATGATCGGCAGATCGGGCCGCATCCGCTTGATGCGCGGCAGGAGGTCAAAAGCGTTGTCGTCGGGCATGACGACGTCAGTGATCACGAGATCGCCTTCGCCCGCCGCGACCCACCGCCAAAGCCCCGCGACCGTTCCAGTCGAACGGACCTCGTAGCCAGCGCGGGTCAACGCCTGATTGAGAACGGTGCGAATTCCTGCGTCGTCGTCGGCAACAAGAATATGCCCTGACGGCATCCCCATTAGCTCCTTCGCCCCGACGCTCTGCAGATCATCTCGCCCCGGCGCGTAGAGGGCGCAACGGCATCAGCACGCGAAACATCGTCCTGCGCGGATGCGATTCGCACTCAATGATGCCTCCGTGGTCGCCGATCAGTTTGGCCACCAGTGCAAGACCTAGACCAGAGCCCTGGGCTTTCGTCGTCACGAATGGATCGAACAGATTGCCGAGGATCTCGGGAGCAATGCCCGGGCCGTTATCTCGAATGCAGACCTCAAGCGGCAGCGCGACCGATTCGGCGCCCGGCGTCGTGCGCAGGCGTACTCCTGGACGATACGCGGTCGTGAGTGTTATCTCGCCTTCAATGCTATCTTTCCCAATGGCTTCGGCGGCGTTCTTTATCAGATTAAGAAAGACCTGGATCAACTGATCGCGAGATCCAAGCACATCCGGAAGCGAGGGATCATAGGTCTCGACGAAGCGGATGTGGCGCGCGAATCCCGCCTGAGCCAAACGCTTAACATGATCCAATACGGCGTGAATGTTGAGGCTTTCCCATTGGGTCGACGTAGAAACGGCGAACGATTGCATCCGGTCGACGAGTTTGACGATCCGATCGGTTTCCTCGCAGATCAACTGCGTCAGCGCCCGATCCTCGTCGCTCGCCCCCGCCTCCAGCAATTGCGCAGCGCCGCGGATGCCGGAGAGCGGGTTCTTGATCTCATGCGCCAGCATGAGCCCAAGCGCGCTGATTGAGCGAGCGGCGCTGCGATGAGTCAGCTGTCTGTCTATTTTTTCGGCAATCGCACGTTCTTGCAGCATAATCGCGACGGCGTCGTCGGTCTGCGACAGTGGCGCGACGAAAACATCGACATCGTTTCGGTTACCGGTCCGGGACGTGGAAATGTCGATTTTGTAGCCATTGACGGTCGCGCGGTTGCTCAGCGCGTCGGCGACGAGCCCGAAAACGGGGGAGTCGGCCGGAATGAGGTCAGTGAGCCGCGAGCGCAGCAGCGCTCCGCGCCCCATGTCGAAGAAGGTCTCGGCGGCCGCGTTGACCTCGATCACCATGCCCTGTGCGTCGACCGTGAGTAGCGGCTGGGCGAGTGCGTTCAGCACCTTAGCGGCGTCCGGGCGCCGTTGGGCTGGGTAGGCCGTCATGCCGCCTGCCTCGCCCAATCGCGATCAAAGGCGTGGGCGAGCAGCCGCCGGGTCTCAGCCATGTCCTCGCAGGTCACCAGCTCACGTCGAAGCGTCGCGTCCGCTCCGGCCTGATCGGCATAGGCCGCCAGATGTTTTCGCGCATGGCGAAGACCCGTTCGGGGCCCCAGTTTGTCAACCAACCAATCAAAATGCTCGAGCGCCGCCTCGCGCCGCGCCTCTCGTGAAGGCTCTAGCGCCGGGCCGCCCTTGTCGAGCGCGCGAGATATGGCGCCGACCAGCCATGGCGCGCCGACCGCCGCGCGCCCAATCATCACGCCCACCGCGCCGGATCGGGCGAGCATCACCCGCGCATCTTCCGCAGTCGCGCAATCGCCGTTGACGATGACTGGGATCGCGACCGAACTGACGACTGCTCGAACGGCGGCCCAATCGGCGCGACCGTCATAGAATTGGGAGCGCGTTCGCCCATGAACGGTCGCCATCTGAGCGCCGGCTCGCTCGGCCCGCCGCGCGAGTTCTGGAGCGTTCAAGGACGTTTCGTCCCAGCCCAAGCGCATTTTGACGGTTACGGGAACCGAGACCGCCTCGGCCACGGTCGCGATCAGACGTTCGGCGTTGTCGAGATCGCGCATCAGCGCCGCGCCGGCCAGAGCCCCCGACACGCGCCGCGCTGGACAACCCATATTGAAGTCAATCAGGGCGGCGCCCGCGTCGACGACCCTGCGGGCAGTTTCGGCCACTGCCGTCGCTTCACAGCCGACGATCTGAACCGCATGCGGGGCTAACCCCTCGCCTTCGGCGCGCACGGAAGCTTCCGCGTCGCCGCGGAGAAAGGTGTCGGCCGCGACCATCTCGGAGAATACAAGCGCAGCCCCGAAGCGGCGGGCGATCCGGCGCATCGCCAGATCGCTGACGCCTGACATCGGGGCGAGCAGCGCGCATCCCTCGAGCTGGATCCGTCCAATCGCGATAGTGGGGGCGGCGCCTAAATATTGCGCGTAACTCATTCTGCCTACAGTCTAGTCAGATGCACTGCGAAGGCAAGTCGGGTGCAGTGCAAAATTGCAGGGTTCACGCGTTGTCGCCGGGGCCTGGAAAAAGATGATCAGTGCGCCCGCTTGCCCAATAGGCGGCAAGCCCGATCCACTCATGCACCGCAGTCTCGAAAACCCGCAGGTTTCGCTCTGACTTGAAAGACAATCTCAGACTACCGGTCCCCGGCCCAAGCGTATAAAAAGCTACTGGATAGGCTATAGGGTTGAATCCGGCTTTCTCGAAGATGCCCATCGCGCGCGGCATATGAAAGGCGGAAGTAACGATAAACCAGTGCTGGGACGGTTGCGGATGGACGATCGCCGCGGTGAAGCGCGCGTTTTCATCCGTATTGCGCGATTTGTCCTCGATCGTGATCCGCTCGGGCGCGATCCCCATCTGCGACATCAGTTTTCGCGCCTGCAGCGCCTCCGTGGACGCCTCCGGACTAAACGACGCGCTGCCGCTGGTGTAGACGACCCGCGCCTGCGGGTAGCGCTTGGCGAGAACGACGGCTTCGGTAAGCCGTTCGCCGCCCTCGTCGAATACGGCCTGTCCCCGGGCCGCGCTTGCCGCGTCGTTGATTGCGCCGCCAAGCACGATAATTCCCTCAGGAGGCGCCATGTCGGGTGGCGGTTGAGGGAAACGATTTTCCAATGGCGAGATCAGAAGCACGCCCAGCGGCAAGATCGCGGCTGCAACCAACATGAGGATTGCGGTCATCGCGAGCGCCCGGCCGAAGCGGGCGTGACGGCCATAACAAAGCAACACGCCTACGAACGCGCCCAGCAACAAGAGGTTGATCGGCGACGCAACCATCCAGAAAATCTTCGAAGCGACGAAAAACACATTAGCTCCTCAATAGCGCGCCGGTTTGTGGCAGGGGCCGAGGCTTGTCGCAAGACGCGCCGTCGCCTACCCTTCATGCTTTCAACGCAAAGGACCGCGATGAAGCCTGCACGCGATGTCGTCGCCGCGATTGGCCGCACGCCGCTCATCAAGCTTCGCGCCGCTTCCGAAGCCACCGCATGCACGATTCTCGGGAAGGCCGAATTCATGAACCCGGGCGGGTCGGTCAAGGACCGCGCGGCGATGGCGATCATCAATGACGCGGTCGCGCACGGCGCCTTGCGCCCTGGCGGCGTCATCGTCGAAGGCACGGCCGGCAACACCGGCATTGGCATTGCGATGGTGGCGAGCGCGCTCGGCTATCGGACCGTGATCGTCATCCCCGACACCCAGGCGCAGGAGAAGAAGGACATGCTGCGCCTTGCCGGCGCTGAGTTGATCGAGGTTCCGGCTGTCCCCTACTCCAACCCCAACAACTACGTACGCTACTCGGGGCGTCTCGCCGAAACGCTCGCCAAGACCGAACCCAACGGCGCCGTCTGGGCCAACCAGTTCGACAATGTAGCCAACCGGCGCGGCCACTACGAAACGACCGGGCCGGAGATTTACGACGATCTCAACGGCGACGTAGACGGCTTCGTCAGCGCGGTCGGCAGCGGCGGGACCCTGGCTGGGGTCGGCATGGCTCTCAAAGAGCGCAACCCAAACATCAAGATCGCGCTCGCCGACCCGTTAGGCGCGGCGCTCTATTCGTTTTACACCTCGGGCGAATTGAAGAGTTCGGGCTCCTCGATCACCGAGGGCATCGGCCAAGGCCGGATCACCGCCAACCTGGAAGGCGCACCGGTTGATTTCGCCTACCAAATTCCTGACGAGGAGGCGTTGCCGATCGTGTTCGATCTGGTGGTTCAGGAAGGGCTGCTGCTCGGCAGTTCCTCGGGCATCAACATCGCCGGCGCCGTACATCTTGCTCGCGAACTCGGTCCCGGCCACACGATCGTGACGCTGCTCTGCGATTCCGGCGCCCGCTACGCCTCGAAGCTCTTCAATCCAGCTTTCCTCCGCTCGAAGAATCTGCCCGTTCCGGATTGGCTGGAGGTTAAAGGCAGCGCGCCCCAGGTGTTCGTGCGATGACGCAGACCCTTTTTCGCGACGACGCCTACCGGACCGAGACGGATGCGGCCGTGCTGACGTCCGAACCTCGCGGAATTGCTCTCGATCGCACCGTCTTCTACGCGCAGGGCGGAGGCCAGAGCGGCGACCGGGGGTCGCTATTGCTCGAAGACGGGGCAGTGGTTCCGATTGTCAGTACGATCTACGATGCCGACCGCGCCACCATCCTGCATGTGCCAGCCGAAGGGGCCGCCCTGCCCCATCCGGGCGACCGCGTGATCGCACGGATCGACTGGGAGTTGCGTTACAAGCGCATGCGCGCCCATACCGCGCTGCATCTGCTTTCGGTCGTGGCGCCCTATCCGGTTACGGGGGGATCGGTCGGCGACGCCGAGGGTCGGCTCGATTTCGATTCGGGCGAGGCCGTGCTCGACAAGGCGGAGATCGAAAGCCGGCTCAACGCGCTGATCGCGCGCGATGCGGTGGTGAGCCAAAGCTGGATCGCCGATGCGGAGCTCGAAGCGAACCCCAGTCTCATCAAGACCATGTCGGTCAAGCCGCCGATGGGAACGGGCCGGGTGCGCCTGATCGCGATCGAGGGTCTCGATCTTCAGCCCTGCGGGGGAACGCATGTCGCGCGCACCGGCGAAATCGGCCACGCCTCGGTGACCGGCATCGAGAAGAAAGGCAAGATCAACCGCCGCGTGCGCATCGCGCTCGGAGCGCTGTAATCGGATCGGAGCCCCATGCCCTCGCGTAACTTCCGCACCACGGCTGAACTGGCGGCCGAACTCGGCGACGCCAACCTTGGTGTGATCGACGGCTCCTGGCATCTGCCGAATTCCGGACGCGCCGGCGCGACCGAATTCCGCATGAAGCATATTCCGGGGGCCGTGTTCTTCGACATCGACCTGATCGCCGATCACGACCAGGACCTGCCGCACATGCTGCCGAAGCCCGAGGCGCTGGCCAAGGCGATGACCGCGCTCGGCCTCGGCGACGGCATGCGCTTCGTGGTCTATGACGCGCTCGGCCTCTATGCAGCGGCGCGGGTGTGGTGGACGCTGCGCGCTTACGGCGTCGACGAGGTGCGCATCCTCGACGGCGGCTTGCCGAGATGGATCAAGGAAGGCAGGCCTTTGGAAATGGGCGACGCCCATCCGAATCCCCGCGTCTTCACGCCGCGCGTCGAGGACAAATTTGTCGCCTCGCTCGACGAGGTGCGCGCGGCGCTGGAGAACGGCTCGGCGCAGGTGGTGGACGCGCGCCCCGCAGAGCGCTTCCGGGGCGCAGTCCCGGAGCCCCGACCTGGCGTCAGAAGCGGCCGCATCCCCGGCAGCCTCAACCTGCCGTTCGTCGACATCATCGAGCACGGCGCGCTCAAAGCCCGGGACGCGCTCAGAGCCGCCTTCGCCGAGCACAAAGTCGACCTTGAGAAGCCCATCATCACCACCTGTGGATCAGGGGTCACCGCCGCCATTCTGGCGCTGGCGGTGGAGGAGGCCGGGGGCAAGGTCGAAGGCCTCTATGACGGCTCGTGGGCTGAGTGGGGGTCGCGCAACGACTGCCCCGTGGTGACCGGGCCGGAGTGAGGCGCGGGCCGTCTCTGCGCCTCTGAGAGCACAATCCATTGCGGGAACCGTCTACGAATAAACGCCAATAAACGTCAGTAAACGCGCCTAAACGCTAGTAAAATAGCTAGCGTTTACTAGCGTTTATTTTTTCGAAACGAGACTTTTCAATGGGTTACGGCCGATTGGAGTAAAAAATTTCTGGGCTCTTTAATCTCAGGTTGTATTTCACTCGTCCCGACCGCGACTGACGGCCCAAATCGCATCCTCTCTCTGCCGCCTGGACGCCCGCCGGCGCGGCCTGAACCCGGCGAAAGAAGAAGGTAACACGGATTCCTGTTTTCGCAAAGAGATTGTTTGTTTTTCGGCATTTGAGGCGATAACCGTGGTCGTAGAATGGGCTCGCGAGCTGGCCCACGAGCCTCGCGTTGCCCAGTTCGCGATTGGCCGCCCAGGCTGCCTCCGTTCATTCGAGCCAGGAGCGAACAGCGGCGCGAAGAAAGGAAAAATCGGCTCGATCGGGCGACGGCGAACCCGCGACATGTCCCCAGATCGACGGGATCGGCCCAAACTCCGCCCGTTCGAGATGAGCCATTTCGAGCGCGTTATCCGCGACGGAAATACAGTTCGCCTGCCTGGCGTCAGAAGCGCACGCGCACGGATCGCCTGCGCGCCCGTTGGCGCTGATGTCGGAGGCGATCCAGGTCGCAGCCTGGACGTAAAGGTCCTCCGCCTTCCGGTGCGTGAACCCCGGCTCCCATTTATAGTCGAGGAAGTCGCCGAGATTGACCGCGCCGGTGCTCGTCAGATGAAGGTCGGCGCGATACCAGTCCTGGCTCATCGCCCAGCCCGCTTTCCGCATGAAGGACTCGGGCGTGGACCAACACGTCGACCGATCTCGATTAGCGCCACGCGGCGCGTGTCACCGAACCTCCCGAGGAAACAGATCAGCAATGGCAGACACCAAGTTTCACCATCGCCTTCCGATCGTCGGGCGCCCATTTTTACAAAGAAATGAAGCGCGCCTGCAACGCGACGAGACTCTGCAAGAGTTCGCGCGCGTCGGCGCGGAAAGAGACGAGGCCCGGCGCGAGCGAGACGAGGCGCGGCGAGAACGAGACGAGGCTTTGGCGCTGAGGGGGGCCCACACGGTCAACGTTTCCGAGGAAACGCATGGCGCTCCGACAGCCGAGAACACGCGATTGGTGGAAGAGGCCGAAGAAGAAAGACGAATATTTCGGGAAGAATGTTTTCGAAACCCGGAGCTCCTGCACGCTCCGGGAGGAATTGCGTTGGGGGAGTCCATTGATGATGGCGAGATAATCAGGCGCGTTGTTCACACGTATAAATCAGACCGCGGCCACGAATCCAATCCGACCGCGCTATGGGAATTCATCTACAATACGCGACAAGCGCCTCTTCATGAAATCCTTTTGGGAGACGATTTCACGGCAATCGAAAACTTGCTGCGTCGGCCGGGCGACTCGAACCTCTTTTATGGTTTTGACAGTCTCTTTATTGATCGGGTTCAACAACTAAAACAATCGAATAAAGGACAAGCCAACGCTTATTTGACTAAGCACGCAAAGCGACAGTTTGACAGGCTTTTACGTTGCGCCGAGATCATGGGGGCCGTTTTATACGAGAACCCCGAGGCTGGAGCGTTCAAATATGGATCCCTTCCACCCGATTCGCTTCTTGCGGCAATAGATCAGCGTCTGGGCGTAACGTTGAAATTTCCCAACCCCTTTCCGGACGAGTTCGGTTTGGTCAGTGCTCGCGGCGTCATCGCCATACGAGCGGTACATGCCATATATCAAGCTTGGCGCATTCAAGAATTGGTGCGAGGAATTCCGAACCCGCGGGTTGTCGAGATCGGCGGCGGCCTGGGGCGCACGGCCTTCTATTCTTCGCTGTTGGGCGTGAAAGATTACACAATCATTGACCTGCCGTTCACCGCCGTCTCGCAGGGGTATTTTCTCGTGCGAACGCTCGGGATGGAAAATGTGATCCTGCACGGCGAGAGCGGAGCGGGTGAATCCAATATCAAATTGCTGCAACCTTCCGCCTTCTTCGAAGGTACGGACAAAGTCGATCTGATCGTCAACGTCGATTCGATGACTGAGTTTGATCGCCCGACGGCTGATCGCTACTGGCGTCAAATAAAGCGAAGATCGATGCAATTTCCTGTCAATCAACCACGAGGCTAATCCATTCACCGTTAAGGAAATTGCCGAGGCGGACGAACGCCAGCGTCGTGAGCTCGCGACGTTATCCATACCCGCTTCGTAAACGGTACGTTGAGGAGCTTTTTATCTTTAACTAGAGCATTTTCCACTCGGGCCGCATCGTCTTCCGTCGGCACGACTGTCGGCGCATTCTTCAGAGCGAAGCGCGGAGTGCACTGGGCGCTCCCCCTGCGCCTCCGTTTCACCCCAATCCCAGCTTTTGCGCAAGGCCGATGCGCTGAAGCTTGCCGGTCGCCCCTTTGGGGATTTCCGCGAGGAAGAGGATTTTTCGCGGCGTCTTGAACGCAGCAAGACGTTCCGAGAGGAACGCGCCAAGCTCCTGCTCGGTGGCGGTTAAGCCCTCGCGCAGGACGACCGCGGCGCCGACGTCCTCGCCGAGCATCGGATGCGGCATCGCGAACGCCACCGCCTGCAAGACCGCCGGATGGTCCATCAGCGCTTCGTCGACCTCGCGTGGGCTAATTTTCTCGCCGCCGCGATTGATGATCTCCTTCAGCCGTCCGGTCAGCGTCAGATAGCCGTCGACGTCGATGACGCCCTGATCGCCGGTGCGGAACCAGTCGTTGACGAACGCTTCCAAGTTGGCCTTCGGATTGTTGTCGTAAGCAGCCATGACGTTCTCGCCGCGAATGACGACCTCGCCGGTTTCATTTCGGCTGAGCAGTCGGCCAGCCTCGTCCATGATCGCAATCTCGGGACCCGCGGGGACGCCGACCGATCCGGGTTTGCGAACGCCGTTGAGGGGATTGGACGCCATCTGATGCGTGGCCTCGGTCATCCCGTAAGCCTCGATGACCGGGCAACGAAAAGCAGCCTCCAATTCTCCGATGACGGTCGGCGGCAGCGACGACGACGAGGAGCGCACGAAGCGCAAGGAATTGCGGGTGATGATCTCCTTGTGGCGTCCGGCGCGCGTCAGAATCGTCTGATGCATGGTTGGCACCGCCGTGTACCAAGTGGGCTTGGCCTCCTCCATCTCGGCGAAGAATTTCAGCGCGTTGAAGCCCGGCGTGCAGAACACCGCGCCGCCGCGCGAGAGCGGCGCGGAAAGGCCGGCGATCAGCCCGTGGATGTGAAACAATGGCATCACATTGAGCGCGCGGTCGTTGGCCGAAAGCTCAAGCGAGGTCGCGATGTTGCCGGCCGAGGTCCAAATGTTGGCATGGCGAAGCGGCACGAGCTTCGGCCGCGAGGTGGTGCCGGAGGTGTGCAGGATGAGCGCCACATCGTCAGGTTCGGCGGGGCCCGGCCGCGCCGCGGCGCCTGCCGAGCCGGATAGCCTGAACGCGCCGGCGCCGGCTTGCGGCTCACGAGTCAGGGTAATGAGCGCTACGCCAAGCTTCTCCGCGGCCCGAAGCGCGGGCAACTCGCTGCCCTCTTCGACGATCAGCGCCTTGGCCTTGAGGTCCTCGAGGTAGAATTCGAATTCGTCCTGGCGGTAGGCGGGATTGAGCGGCGCGGAGGCCGCCGCCGACGCCACGGAAAGAAACGCCGTCGCCATTTCGGGGCCGTTGGGCAGCACGATGCCGACCCGGTCGCCGCGGCCGACGCCAAGACCATTCAGCGAGTGGACCGTTCGATCGATCAGCGCGCGTAAAGCGCCGTAACTCAGCGGCGGCGCATCACGCGCGGCGATGGCGACTGCGTCGTCATGGCCCCCTGCGATGAGGCCTCTCAAGGTGCGATCCGCGCTCATGTGCCTTATCAACTCCAAACGACTATGGCCGCGTAAGCGACAGTCCGCCGCCGCTTCCAACGACTATATCGCCCAGAAGCTTGGTCACCGCATAGATTGCGTCAAGATGCGGCGTCGTGACATTGGCTAGGCGACCAAGTTCGATGACCGAGCCGAGCAGCGCGTCGATTTCAGTCGCGCGGCCGTGCTCGATATCCTGCAGCATCGAGGTCTTGTGCGCGCCAATGCTCTCAGCGCCGGCGATGCGCTTCTCGACGCTGAGGCGGAAGCGGATACCGAACGCTTCGCCGACCGTTTGCGCTTCCCGCATCATCGCAGCGGCGAGCGCGCGGGTCGGCGCGAACCGGCAGATGTCCTCGAGCGTCGCATGGCTCAGCGCGCTCACCGGATTGAAGGTGAGATTGCCCCAGAGCTTCATCCAGATTTCGGATCGCACGTCGCTCAGCGCCGGCGACTTGAAGCCGGCTCTCGTGAACAGCTCGGACAGCGCCGCGATGCGCTCCGTCTTCTGGCCGTCGATTTCGGCGACCGGCAAGCGATGGCCCTCGATGTGCCGTATGATTCCGGGGCGTTCGATCTCCGCCGCCTGGTAGCTGATGGCGGCGACGATTGCGTCGATCGGCAGATGGCTGGCGATCACGCCGCCCGGATCGACGCTCTCCAGCCGAACGCCTTCATGAGCCCCGCCGTGCTTGAGGAAGTACCACCAGGGTATGCCGTTTTGCGTCGTCATGATTGTCGTCGTCGGCCCGACAATCGAGGCGACGTCGGCTGCGATCGGCGCCAATTGGTGCGCCTTGACCCCGAGCACGATGAGATCCGCGCCGCCTGCTTCCGCGATGCGATCCGTCGCCTCGACGCGGGCGACGACCTCCTCGCCGTTCTCCTTCAGCTTAAGCCCGCGCTCGCGGATCGCCTGCAGATGCGCTCCGCGCGCCACCACCTTGACGCTCTCGCCCGCCGCGGCGAGCTTGGCCGCGATATGACCGCCGATTGCGCCTGCTCCGATGACGGTGATGTTCATCGTTCGATCCGCACCCAAGCCCCGCGCAAGCAAGTTGCTCTGACACTCATTTTCCTATCACAATAGTGTCGGGGGCCGCGTTTGAACGCGGCGGCCAGGAGGCTCGAAGCCTTGGACTACCGCAAGCAGTTCCGCGTCAAGCCCGGCCAAAAGGTCAGGTTGAACAAGCTTGACCCGGCCTATTCGGGCAAGCACAAATCCGAGGCCGAAGCCAAGGAGCGGGGCCGAGGGCTATCTCAAGAAGCTCGCCCGCCAGCAGGATCTTCTCTACGCCGAGCACAAACACTCGGTTCTCATCGTGTTGCAGGCGATGGACGCCGGCGGCAAGGACGGCACGATCAGGCACGTGTTCAGCGGCGTCAATCCGCAAGGCGTCGACGTCGCCAGCTTCAAGCAGCCCACTCCACTCGAAGCCGCGCATGACTTTCTCTGGCGCATTCACGCCAACGCGCCGAGAGCCGGCCAGATCGTCATCTTCAATCGCTCACACTACGAGGACGTGCTGGTGACGCGCGTTCACAAGCTCGTCGATAAGCAAGACCTGCGACCGTCGCTACGAGCATATCTGCGATTTCGAGGCTCTGTTGACGCAATCAGGAACCACGATCCTCAAATTCTTCCTCCATATCAGCCAGGAAGAGCAGCTCGCGCGCTTTGCTCAACGGCTCGAAGACCCGGCGCGCAACTGGAAAATCAGCGAATCCGACTATTCCGAGCGCAAATGGTGGGACGATTACATTGACGCGTTCGAGGACGCGATTCACGCAACCAGCACGGAAGAGGCGCCGTGGTACGTGATTCCGTCAAACCACAAGTGGTTCCGCAATCTCGCGGTGTCGCAGATCATCGCGGACGCCATGGCCGATCTCGACCTCGCCTTCCCGCCGCCGTCGGTTAACCTTGGAGAGATAAAGCGCAAGTACCATGCGGCCCTCGAGCAGGCGAAGGGCGGGAAAAAGGCGTGATTTTGCTCCGATCAGCCGATCGTTTCCATAATGTCGCCACCGATGATATGGAAGCGCCGCCCGGTCGGGAATTCGCCGATGGCATTGATGGACGCGGGTCGAACGTCGACCCGCGTGACAGACTGAAGCCGAGGAACTGAGACATTGTCGGTTTGGCGGCCAGTCCGCGAGCGGGTGAGCTCCTTTCTCAATTCACCCTCGAACTCCGTGCTGCGTCGGCTGCTAACCGACCAGGGCTTCAAGCACTGGAAGGGCTACGCCTTCGGGTTTGCGATGATGGCCCTCATCGCGCTCACGACCTCGCTTTCCGCGTGGATCATCGGCAGGATCGTCGACAAAATCTTCGTCGGGCGCGATCTCAGGGCCGTCTGGGAGATCACGGCCGCGATCGTGGCCATCTACACGGTCAAGGGCCTTGCGACCTACGGACAGCAGGTCGTCATGTCGCGGGTCGGCAACAGCATTGTCGCCAACGTCCAGAAGCGCATGTTCGACCAGATGCTGCGGATGAAGGTCAGCTATTACGGCCAGTCGCATTCGTCCATGTTCATCGCCCGTCAGGCCTTCATCGCCCAATCGGCGAGCAGCGTGCTCAACCTTGTCATCACCACATTTTCTCGTGACGCGCTGACGATCGTCGGGCTCGTCATCGTCATGGTGTCGCAGGATCCGCTGCTTTCGTTCCTGGCGCTGATGTTGGTTCCGCTCGCCGCGGTCGGGGTGCGCAAGATCGGCATCCGCGTGCGCAAGATCATGGCAAGCGAGTTCCAGGGCGCCGCGCAGATGATGGAATCGATGCAGGAGACCGCGCAGGGGATCCGCATCGTCAAGGCCTTCACCCTCGAGAATTTCATGCGCGCCCGGCAAGGCGCTGCGATCGAAGGCTTCCGGAAGGCGGCGAACAAGCTCGCTCGGGTGAGCTCGCGCACCAGCCCGATCATGGAGAGCCTCGGCGGTTTCGCCATCGCCGCCGTGGTCCTTTATTCGGGCTACACCGTCATCATCCGCGGCAACCCGCCCGGGAGCCTCTTTTCATTCATCACCTCGGTGATCATGCTCTATGAGCCGATGAAACGGGTGGCGCGGCTGCATGTCGACCTGTCGTCATCGCTGTTCGGCGTCAGCATGCTCTACAACTTCCTCGACGAGCGCGACTACGAGGAGGACACGCCGCAAGCGCCCGCGCTCGAGGTCACGAACGGCAGGATCGAGTTTCGCGATGTGGTGTTCGGTTATCGGCCGGGCGAGCCAGTCCTGCACTCCATCAGCTTCGTCGCTGAAGAGGGCAAGACAACGGCGCTGGTCGGCCGCTCGGGCGGGGGAAAATCGACGGTGATGAACCTCATCCTGCGCCTCTACGAGGCCGGGTCGGGGCAGATCCTGTGCGACGGCCAAGACATCGCGACCGTCGGCCTGACGTCGCTGCGCCAGCAGATCGGCTATGTCGCGCAAGAGAATTTTTTGTTCAAGGGTTCGGTGCGCGACAATATCGCGATGGGCCGGCCCGGCGCGAGCGAGGACGAGATCGTCGCAGCCGCCAAGGCGGCCTATGCCCACGATTTCATCATGGGCTTCGAGAGCGGCTACGATTTGCCGTGCGGCGAGCATGGCATGCAATTGTCCGGCGGGCAGCGCCAGCGCATCGCCATCGCCCGCGCCTTTCTCAAGGACGCGCCGATCATCCTACTGGACGAAGCGACTTCGGCGCTCGATTCCGAATCCGAGCAGGCGATCCAGAAGGCGCTGCGAACCTTATGCGAAGGCCGCACCACGATCGTCATCGCTCACCGGCTGTCGACGGTGGCGCAAGCCGACGAAATCTGTGTCCTCGACCGCGGCCGGATTGTCGAGCGGGGGCGCCACGGCGAACTCCTTGCGCAAGGGCGCACCTACAGCCACATCGCCCAGACGCAGTTTCCCCGCGACGCAGCCTGATTCTTTCGGCCATCGCTTCCCGAACGCGAGCGCTGAGCCGCTGGGCTTGCGCGCCGGCGCGCGATGCGCTGGCCGACATGATGCGGTAGGCCACCGCCCATTGACAGCCGGTTTGGCGATGGTCACGCTTTGCGCTGCATGGGAATGAGAGGGAAAGGCCGAACTCCGCTTTTGCTCCTTGCGGCGGCGGTCATTGGCCTTGGCTCGCGAACGCGCGCGGCTGAATCGCAGGCGCCGGACGCGAGCGCGCAGGAGGCCTCGTTCGAGCAGCACTGCGCGGCCTGCCATGCTGTCCCCACGACCCGCGCGCCCCCTCGCTCGTCGATGCGCTCGATGTCGCCGAATTTCATCGTCGAGGCGCTGACGAGCGGCATGATGAAAGCGCAGGGCTCGGTGTTGACGTCCGTGGAGCGCGTGGCGCTGGCCGAGTATTTGACGGGCCGCACGGTCGGCGATGAAGCGCCGATGGCGGGACGCTGCGCCGCCGCCTCGCCGCCGCTGTCACTCGACGGGCCTTCCTTCAACGGCTGGGGCGGCAATCTCGAAAACTGGCGGTTTCAGCCCGCGCCGGGCCTCACCGCCGCGGATCTTCCCCGGCTCGAGCTCAAATGGGCGTTCGGCGTGCCGGGCGCGGTGATGATGTTCGCTCAGCCGACGGTGGCGGCGGGCCGCGTCTTCATCGGCGGGCAAAACGGCCATGTCTATGCGCTCGATCAGAAGAGCGGCTGCTATTACTGGGACTATCGCGCAAGCGGAGTGGTGAGGACCGCGATCACGGTCGCGGACCTCGGCGGCCGGGTCGTCGCCCTGTTTGGCGACCACCGTGGATATGCCTATTGCGTTGACGCAACGACCGGCGAAACGATCTGGAAGGTGACGCCCGACGACGAAGCCGGGACCGTGATCACCGGCGCGCCGATTCTGTTCGAGAACCGGCTCTATGTCCCGATCGCGGACAACGACGGCGGCGCCGCCGGCAATCCAGCATATGAATGCTGCAAAGGCAGAGGGGCGGTCGTTGCCCTTGACGCCGCGAGCGGCGCCGTCATCTGGACCACGTACACGACCGCGAAGGCAGCGCCGCAAGGCCGAAACGCGATCGGCACACAGCTTTATGGCCCTTCCGGCGCGTCGGTGTGGTCCGCGCCGACGATCGATGCAAGGAACCGGGTTCTTTATGTCGGGACCGGCGACAACCATTCCGCTCCGGCGACCGACACCAGCGATGCTGTTCTGGCGCTCCGGCTCGACGACGGAAAGATTGTGTGGTCGCAACAGCTGCTAGCCGGCGACGTCTGGAACGACGCCTGCGGCTCGGCCGACAACGCGAACTGCCCCGATCCGCATGGGTCGGACCAGGATCTCGGCTCGTCCGCCAACCTGATCGGGCTCGAGGGAGGCAAGCGCGCGCTGACCGTTGGCCAGAAGTCCGGGATGGTCTGGGCGCTCGATCCGGATGACAGCGGACGTGTCGTTTGGAGCCGCCGCGTCGGGGCCGGCGGTCGACTCGGCGGCGTCCAGTGGGGAACGGCGACGAATGGGAAGACGGTGTTTGTCGCCGTCTCAGACGTGAGACGCCCCAGACCCGCCGCGGGGCGACCGGTTGAACCCGATCCCACGGCAGGAGGCGGGCTGTTCGCCCTCGCCGCGGATAACGGCACTGTGCTCTGGCGCGCGCCGCCGCCGAATGCTTGCGCCGACCGGCCGAATTGCAGCCCGGCGCAGTCGGCCGCTGTCACCGCGACGCTGGACTTCGTGCTATCGGGCGCGATCGACGGCCACATCCGCGCCTACTCCGTCGCCGATGGCCGGGTTCTCTGGGACTACGACATGGCGAGGCCGTTCACGACCGTCAACGACGTCGCCGCCAGCGGCGGCTCGCTCGACGCCGCCGGGCCGACGGTCGCCGGCGGCTTCATTTTCGTCAACGCAGGCTATGGTCTCTACGGCAGCATGCCGGGCAACGTGCTGGCCGCCTTCGCGCCAGCGTCGCCCTAACCAGGCTCGCTCCCCCGCGTCGCCCGGCAGCACGAATAAACTCCTCACAGGATGCGGCTCTGACGCCCCTTCCAATAGCGCTCGCGCAAAGGGGCCTTGTAAAGCTTGCCGGTCGGCAGGCGCGGGAGTTCCGCCTCGAAATCGATCGAGCTGCGGGCATTTGTAGTGCGCGAGGTGGTCGCGGCAATAGGCGATCAGCTCGCTTTCCATTTCCGCGCCAGCCGCGAAGCCCGGCGAGAGCTGCACGACCGCCTTCACCTCCTCGCCCATTTCCTCGTTGGGCGCGCCGAACACCGCGGCGTCGTCGACCTTCGGATGCGCGATGAGCAGGTTCTCGCATTCCTGCGGATAGATGTTGACGCCGCCGGAAATGATCATGAACGTGGCGCGGTCGGTGAGATAGACGTAGCCCTCCTCATCGACATGGCCGATATCGTTGAGTGTGCTCATCGCGCCGTCAGATGAGTTGACCTCAGCGGTCCTGACCGGATCGTTGAAATATTCGAACGGCGAGGCGGTCTTGAACCAGAGCTTGCCGGTCTGCCCCGTCGGGACCTCGCGCATCGCATCGTCCAGCACGTGAATCTCGCCAAACACGGATTTGCCGACGGTGCCCGGATGCGCGAGCCATTCCGCGCTGTCGCAGATCGTCATGCCCATCGCTTCGGTCGCGCTGTAGTACTCGAGGATGATCGGCCCCCACCAGTCGATCATCGCCTGTTTGACCGGCACGGGACAGGGCGCCGCTGCGTGGATTGCGACTTCGAGCGAGGAAAGATCGTAGGCGCCGCGCACCGCCTCTGGCAGTTTCAGCATACGCGAAAACATGGTCGGCACGAGCTGGGTATGAGTGACGCGATATTGCTCGACGAGCTCAAGGAAGCGCTCCTCGGCGAAGCGCTCCATCACGACGACTGTTCCGCCGCGCCTGAGCGTGCCGCCGACCCCGGCCAACGGCGCGGAGTGATAGAGCGGCGCAGGCGAGAGATAGATCTGGCCTTCGCGAAATCGCCAGACATTCAAACGCGCGGCGAGCGCCGCCAACGGCTCATCGGGCGGCTGATTGGGCAGCGGACGCAGCACGCCCTTGGGGCGCCCGGTGGTGCCCGAGGAATAGAGCATCGCCGTCCCCAGCGACTCCTCGGCAATCGGCGTTGCGGGAAATTCGGCCGTCGCCTCGCCGAAATTGCGCACGCGCGAGCCCGCCCCGGGTCCATCCAGTATGAGGCAGAGTTCGATCTTGGGGCAATCGCTCAGCGCCGCCAGCGCAATCTCGCGCTTGGCCTCGGAAATGATCAGCACTTTGGAGAGGCTGTTGTTGACGATATAGGCGAGTTCGCCCGCGGTCAGAAACGAATTGACGGCGGTGTAATAGAGCCCGGATCGCTCCCCCGCGGCGCAGCACTCGACGAACCGCGGATGGTTCTCCATGAAGATGGCGTAGTGATCGAGCCGCTTGAGGCCGAGCGCGCGCAAAAGATGCGCCAGACGGTTGCTGCGCGCCTCAAGTTCGCGATACGTGACGGTTTCGCCTGACTGCGCCATGATGACCGCCGGCTGGTCGGCGCGTTGAACGGCGTGCTGGCCCGGGTACATGCGTCAGCCTCCCCTCCCGCGGCGCAGTCTTTTCCTCGCCCGGAACCAGCGTGGTAGGCGACCGGGGCCGCGCTTTCAACGGCCAAGCGCGGCGATCAAACTGTCGACGCCGACCGGCGAAATGCGGAACAGTCCCGAATAGGGCTGGCTGAACTCGAGAATCAGGTAAACCGCGCTCGCGACGGCGATCGAGCCAAGCGCTGCGACGGCGACGCTGAGCGCGTTGAACGTGCCGAGCAATCCGCAGCTCATGAACAACAGCGCCGACCATCCGATGACCACGAAGAGGAGAAGCTTCGGCACCGGATTGGCCAATTGACGGGTCATCAACAGCGTCGTCTCGACCACCTCGATGAAATTGGGCATGGCCGTCGTGATAAGCTGCTTCTGCTGGTCCGTGGTCGGCTCGAGGCTGGCGAAAAAACGCATTATGTCATGCAGGTCCGCGCGCAGCTGCGCATAAGGCGATACGCCGACGGCGCGACCGCCCCAGAACCGATCGCGCGCGCGCACGACCGCAGTTCGAAGCAGATCGCGTCCGCGATCCGCTTCCGGCCCGTATTGCTCAAGGGCGAAGTCGAGTTTCAGAATCAGCGGCCCCAGCGACCGCAATTCCGTGTTCTGGTTGGTGTAGACCCCATAACTCGTCCAAACGAGCAGGCCGAGCACCAGAGCCAGAAGTAAGGTCACAAGACCAATGATCGAGCCGATCATGCCCTTCGCGTCGGCGACATCCTGAACCGGCAGCAGCCATTGGAGGAGGAAGCCGAGCAGTCCGCTGGCGAAGGTCAGCAGGGCCACGATCAGGGTTCTGGCGAAGGGGTTCACGCGTTTGCCTCCAGAACCTAAAATGCCGGCGCGACGGTCCAACGCTCCCGACCGCCCCAGCGTCAGGCCCGCTGAGGCGGGCTCTCATCTTTAATACATGTCCATAACGATAAATCAATGGCGCCATTTTCAAAAGGACGTTACCGGCGCATGAGGCGGCTCGGTCGTCTCGGCCATGAGGGGCCACGCCCGCCACCGACGTGTGATGTGCGTCACTGCAATTCATTCTTTTATACCGTCAACCCTGATGCGAGTTCACTGTTATCTGCATCTTGCAATACGTTCGGAACAGGCAAAATTTACGAGGCAACAACGGAACCGGGGGGCGGCCAGTGGGAAAAATTGCACTCCTCGCGCCATTCTCTACGGCATTCTTGTTAGCGCTTGCGCACGGATCGAGCGCCGCGCAACCGGCCCCGATGGGGTGGCCGGAGGTGATCTCCGATCTGAAGACGCAGCGCTCGCACGCGGAAACCTGCGTCGGCCTGCTCAAGTCGAGGACCGACGCCGTGACCCTCGAGAAGGCCAAGACGGCCTACAGCATGGCCAGGGGGGACATGGATGGCGTCATCGACGGCCTCGAGGAGGTGCTCGGCGAGGGACGCAAACCAGACAAACTGCCTAACGTCAGGCCGGCCCTCGAGACATCCGCCGAGAGCCTGAAGCAGATCTGCGAAGCAGCGGCGGCCACGGCCACGCCGAACACGAAGGGGATATGGGACGAGATCGCAAAGGGGGCGGCCGAAGGGGCGATCGAACCCGTGGTGAACAAGATCTCCGATGGTGTCGCCGCCATCTGGACGCATTACATCGTCGAGCCGGATAAGCTGGCCTTTGAGACGAGGAAAACCAAGTTGGAAGCTGCAAGATGGCCAGAATTTGCCGACATTTCCAAGAAGTAGCTGCCGCTTTTGCAGTATTGGCAGGCCTGTTTCTGGCGCGAGCCTTCGCCGAGGATCAGGGGCCGAACGCCGGGACGGATCTTTACGACCGCCCGGTGCTTGCCGTCGACCCCGGGATGCATACGGCGGCAATTTCGTCGCAGGCGGTCGATCGCGACGGGAAATACGCCGTCACCGGCGGCGCCGATCGCACGGTCAGAATCTGGTCGGTGGCGGACGGGAACCTCCTGAACACGATTTGGATTCCGGTCGGGCCCGACCTGGTCGGCGCGGTCTACGCCGTAGCGATCACTCCGGATAGCTCGACGGTCGCGGCCGGCGGCCAATTCGAGCGAATGTCCGGCGATAGCCCGATCTACTTGTTCGACCGGGAGTCCGGCTCGATAATCGGAAGGATTGCCGAGGACTTGCCGGATGCAACTCGGTCTCTGACTTTCTCGGCCGACGGGCGCTATCTCGCGGCGACGCTCGATGGAAGGGGCGGACTGCGGGTTTTCGATCGGAACAAGAATTGGGAGGAGGTTTTCCGGGACGATGACTACGACGGAGTGACTCTTGGGTCCGCTTTCGCGCCCGACGGCCGCCTCGCCACGACGTCCGAAGGGGCGGATGGGACTATCCGAGTTTACAGCCCGAACTTTCGGCTCATCGAGGGGCCAACCAAGGCGCCGGGCGGAAGTTCTCCCCTGCGCATCGCGTTTAGTCCGGACGGCCGCAAGCTAGCGGTCGGATATAAAGAGGGTGCGATGGTCGATATTCTCAACGCCGCCACGCTCAAGCGAATGCTGGGCCCGAAGCCCGATTTAAAGTCAGGCCCCGAGGGCCTCGGTCAGGTGGCTTGGTCACGGGACGGTGGGACGCTCTATGCAGCCGGCACGGCCTTCGACGGCGGATTCTTGGTTTTGCTGGCCTGGGATCGGGCCGGGCTCGGGCGTGAAAAGCGGTCCACCTATTGCCAATCTGAGAGCGCTTCGGGACTTGATGCTTTGCCGGACGGGCAAATCCTGATCTCGACCGTCTTCCCCTGCCTCGGCGTTCTGAACCGCGACGGCGGCAGTCTTTGGACCCGTGACTCCCCGCTCCCGGATTTTCGCGCTCAGTTCGACAAGATTCGCGTCTCCGCTGACGGCGCGGTCGTCGACTTCGGCTTTGGCGACGTTCCCGGAACGGTGAAGCCACTGAAGGTGTTGAAGGACGGCGGCCGCGCATTCAACGACGAGCTTGGAACGCCACTCCGATTCGATGTCCGGTCGCTTAAATTGAGCCGGCCGGATTCTTCGGACAACGCAACCTTTGCTCCCAAGCAGGACGGATTGCCGCTTTCCGACTGGCGATTCAGTTACGCCCCCGTCCTCGCGGGCAGACCGCTTCCGCTTGAAGGCGGTCCAAGCTGGAGCTTGGCGATCGCGCCGGACGCCAAGCGCTTTTATCTCGGCGCGAACGGAGCCCTCGCCGCCTATGACGAAGCGGGCGCCGTCAGATGGCGCCGTCTCGGCCGAAACCCGGTTTGGGCGGTCAACGCCAGCAGGGACGGACGAATCGTTGTCGCAGCCTACGGCGACGGGACGATCCGCTGGCATCGCGCCGACGACGGGCGTGAGTTGCTGGCTTTACAGGTGTTCTCGAACAGGACGGACTGGGCGCTCTGGACCCCCGAAGGGTTCTACCACGCGACCGACGGCGCGCAGGACCTGTTGAAATGGGTGACCAATCACGGTCCCGATAAACCCACCACCGCGGTGCCCGTTTCGCGAGTGTCTCGGCTTCATCGGCCGGATGCCCTTCAGTTCGTTCTCGACGAATTGGGCACCAAGAGCGCTCTCGGCGCCGCCGACCTTATTGGCGCTCGACTGGAGGTTCAGAAAACCACCGGCAGCGCCAAGGCGCCCGGCGGAGTGCTCCATGTCCTCGCGATCGGCGTCAACACTTTCGGCCTGCACTACGCAGCTCAGGACGCGCGTGACGTGGCGAACGCGCTTGTCGACAGTCAAAAGGGTGGAGCCCTCTACACCACCGTTGATCCAATGGCCCTGATCGACGACCAAGCGAACGGCGACGCAATTCTTCAGGCGATCGACGACTTGACCCAAAACATGCGCAAGAACGTGGCGGATCAAGATATGGCCGTCATCCTCTTTTCCGGCCACGGCGAGATCATCGAGAACAAATACTACCTGATTCCCTATGGGGTTGAGCTTTCAACGCCGACAAAGATGGAGAGGTCGTCGGTGTGGATCGAGGAGTTCGCGGACAAGATCAAGGACCTTGCGCAGCGAGGTCGTGTCTTGCTGCTGTTCGACGCTTGCCATTCCGGCGCGATCGGCCCCGGCGGCGCCTCGGCCGTCTTGAACGCGCGCGTTCTACGTGACGCCCTCAACTCCGATAACGTGAGTGTTCTCACCTCCTCTGACAAGGATGAGCTTTCCCGCGAGGATCGCGCCTGGGGTCACGGCGCCTTCACGAAGGCCTTCCTCGATGCGCTGGCGGGGCGAGCCGACCCCGGCAGCAAAGGAACGATTTCCACCGCCGGCCTCGCTGACGCAATGCGCGACGAGCTCGACCGCCTCAGCGGCGGGAAACAGCACCTCGGCATGCATTTGAATTTCCTCGACGACGTATTTGTCACCGGTCAGTGAGGCTAGGTCCCCGTCTGCGCTGCCTTGCGGCGGCCCTCCCGGCCAGTCCTAAGCCTGACTCTGCGCGCCCGCCTGCTCGACGCGGATAGCGGTGTCAATCTTCTCCTCGCCGCCGCTATGGGCTGAGCGGACCATCGCGCCGTCCCGGGCGTCGAAGCCGACCGCGACGCGGACATAGCGGTCGTCGGGGCATACGGGGGCGGTCGCATCGAATCCGATCCAGCCGAAGCCCGAAATGTGGGCCTCGGCCCATTCGTGCGCGCCCGCCTGGCCCGCCTCATCGCCGATGCGATAGCCGGCGACGAAGCGCGCCGGGATCCCGCGCCAGCGGGCGCAGGCGATAAAGATGTGGGCGAAGTCGCGCGCCCGTCCGCGCCTCAGCGCGAAGGCTTCGATCGCGGAGCCGGCGGCGTCTTTCTCGTCGGGATGATGGGGCAAGATCTCGTGCAGCGCGGCCATCAGGCGGTGCATCGAGTTCGAGCGAAGTCGGCGGCGCCCTCGGTCGCCTCTGTGGCGAAGCCGCGCAGCGCTCCGTTGACGTAGGCAAGCGGACTTTCGCGCAGGTACATCTCCGGCGGCAGCCTTTCCGCCACGCCCCGGACGACACCGGCGCCGTCGCTCGTCTCGACCTCGCCGGAAGCCGATATCGTCACCTGCTCGACAGGCCCGTAACGGGAGTAGGATGTGACGGCGTTGCCATGCGCGTCGTCCGTCTCGCGCAGCGCGCCGTCGGCGTCGATATCGACCCGCCAACGCAAAACATACTGGCTATCGAAGGAAAGCGGCGTCAGCCTCAGGATCTGATTGACCGTGCGGGCCGGCGGGGCGAAGCGATGGATGATCTGGTGCGAAACCCTGATCCGCATGATTGGATCCGCGCCGCTTCTCTCTAGTTGAAGAGATATTGATCGGAGATCGTGTTCGAGAGACGCGCATTGTCCTCGATGAACTCGGTGATGAACTCGTGCAATCCGCCCTGGAAGATCTCGGTCATGCTCGAACGCTCAAGCTTCCCGTACATCGCCCGCGCCTGGCGCTGCGCCAGGCCGCTGCGCCCGTCGTCACGGGCAAGCGCGTCAAGCGCGCGGTCGATGCTCTCGTAGCAGGAGATGAGTGAGCGCGGCATCGCCGGCTTCAGGATCAGGAGGTCGGCGATCAGCCACGGCTTCACCCGATCGCGATAGACCCAGTGGTAGGCGGTGGCGGCCGAAACCGCGCGCAAGATCGCCACCCACTGGAAGTAGTCGAGCGGGCCCCCAACCGTTTCCGTCGAGGGCAGAAGCAAATGATATTTGACGTCGAGCAGGCGCGCCGTGTTGTCGGCCCGCTCGACGAAGACGCCGAGCCGATTGAACCAGTAGGATTCGTTGCGCAGCATCGTTCGGTAGCACGAGCCGTCGAAATCGAGCGAGGCCTTCTTCACGTAGTCGAGAAAGCGCATCAGCTCCTCGCGATCGAGCGCGCGATTGACGCGGCGGCTGGTCTCGAACCGCTTGAGCTGGAGCCAGGCGTCGTTGATCGCCGTCCAGGTCTCGGCGGTGAGCGCGGTGCGCACCGCGCGTCCCGCCGCGCGCGCGTTCTCCAGGCAGTTGCGGATCGAGGACGAGTTGGCGAGGTCGAAGGTCAGGTATTCAATGGCCGCCTCTTCTTTGAGCTCGCCGTGCTTCTCGACGAAGCTTTCATGGGCGCCCGCGGCGTTGAGCGCCCCCTCCCACTCGCCGACCTGCTCGCTGTCGGTCTTCGGCAGATATTCGAGCCTCAGCGTCGCCTCGATGGTGCGCGCGATATAGTCGGCCCGCTCCATTGAGCGGGCGAGCCAGAACAGATTGTCAGCGGTGCGCGCGAGCATGGAGATCAGGCCGAGCCTTCTGCGTCGTCGACGATCCAGGTGTCCTTGGTGCCGCCGCCCTGACTCGAGTTGACGACCAGCGATCCCTCCTTTAGCGCGACGCGGGTGAGGCCGCCGGGCACGATGCGCACGCCGTCGGCGCCTGAAAGGACGAACGGCCGCAGGTCCACGTGACGCGGCGAAACGCCGTTCTCAAACGACGCCGGACAAGTGGACAGCGCCAGTGTCGGCTGGGCGATGTAGTTGTTGGGGTCGGCCATGATCTTGGCGCCGAATTGCTCGCGCTGCGCGGCGCTGGCGTGCGGGCCGACCAGCATGCCGTAACCGCCCGATCCGTTGACCTCCTTGACCACCAACTGATCGAGCCGCTCCATCACATATTTGAGCGAGCTGGCCTCTCGGCAGCGGTAAGTCGGCACGTTCTTGAGCAGCGGTTCCTCGGAAAGATAGAAACGGATCAGCTCCGGTATGTAGCAGTAAATCGCCTTATCGTCGGCGATTCCGGTGCCGATTGCATTTGCGATCGTCACATTGCCGGCCAAATAGGCGCCGACCAGACCGGGCACGCCCAAGACAGACGCCGGATTGAAGACCAGGGGATCGAGAAAATCATCGTCGACCCGCCGATAAATGACATCGACCCGGCGCGGCCCGAGCGTGGTGCGCATGAACACCTGATCATCCTCCACGAACAGGTCGCGGCCCTCGACCAGCTCCACCCCGAGCTTATCGGCGAGGAACGAGTGCTCGTAATAGGCGGAATTGAAGGCGCCCGGCGTCAGGATCACAATCGTCGCCTCGCCCCCGTTGAGCCTCGGCGCGACCGAGCGCAGGCAGGCGAGCAACTGGTCGGGGTAATCGTCGACTGGCGCGACGCTGTGGCGCGCGAACAGGTCGGGCAGGAGCCGCATCGTCACTTCGCGGTTCTCCAGCATGTATGACACGCCCGACGGGGTGCGGGCGTTGTCCTCGAGGACATAGAACTCCTCGTCGTCCACCCGCACGATGTCGATGCCTGCGATATGCACCCAGATGTCGTGCGGCGCTCGCTGGCCGATCATTTCCGGGCGATAGAAAGGATTGCGCACGATCAATTCGGGCGGGATGATCGCTTCCTTGAGAATGGCGCGCTTCCCATAGATATCCGCGAGGAACAGGTTGAGCGCCCGTGCGCGCTGTGTGAGGCCGGCCTCGAGTTTTCGCCATTCGGCTCGCGAGATGAGGCGCGGAACAATGTCGAACGGGATGAGCCGCTCGGCCGCGTCCTTGTCGCCGTAGACGCCGAAGGTGATCCCGATGCGCCGGAACATGAATTCCGCCTGGGCGCGGCGCGAGGCGAGCAATTCGGGCGGTGTTTCATCAAGCCAGCGCGCGACTTGGCGATAGAGCGGCCTCGTCTCGCCGGAGGCAATGCCCATTTCGTCGAACGCCGCCATGCCGCCTGCCCAAACCTTATCGCCTGGCGCCGTCAGGCTTGAACGACGCTCCGTCTTGGTGGATCGCGTGTCGCAACTTCCGTGCCGTCGCCCCGCGCGCGCTGGAGCGCCTCGGCGCCGCTCATTGCGGTTTCGGCTGGCCACGCCCCGAAATTCGCCTGAATGTCCAGCGCTTCGGCAAGCCGAAGCCTGAACATATCACGCGGAATCTCGACTGCGCCGAGACTCGCCAAGTGCTCGGTCGAGAATTGCGCATCGAGCAATCGGAACCCGCCGGTCCGAAGGCGCGCGAAGAGATGCACGAGCGCGACTTTCGAGGCGTCCCGGGCGCGGTGAAACATGCTCTCGCCGAAGAAGGCGCCGCGGAGGCTCACCCCATAAAGGCCGCCGACCAGCGTGTCGCCCTCGTAGGCCTCGAGGGAATGCGCATGGCCGGCCGCAAACAACTCGCCATAAAGCCGCACGATCTCGTCGTTGATCCAGGTCTTCTCACGCTCGGCGCAGGCGCGTAAGACCGTTTCGAAGGCGCGGTCGGCAATCACACGGAATTGGTCCGACCGCACCGTCTTGGCGAGGCTGCGCGAGACGATAAGGCCGTCCAGCGGAAGGATTCCGCGCTCCTGCGGCTCAACCCAAAACAAGTCCTTGGCGTCGCGGCTTTCGGCCATCGGAAAGACGCCGATCGAATAGGCCCGGAGCAGAATGTCCGAAGTCAGCTCGAACTTTCGCGGGGCGGTTTTCATAGATGCGATCGTGGAACTGTCCGCACGAACCGTCAAGCCGCTCCGTCGGCCCGGTCATTCCGCTCAGGCCGGCGCGGGTGGAATGGCAAGCTGTTTGCTCAGATAGACCAGAGTTCCGCCGCGGAACGGCTCAGTACGGTCAATCGCGTAGCCAAGCTTCGCATAGAGTTCGAGATTGGCGACGAACGCAAGATTGGTCTGCAGGCGGATTTCGAATCGCTTGGCCTCGACTGCGCGCTTCTCAGCGTGAACCAGCAACAGACGCCCGTAACCCCTGCTCTGCCGTTCCGGCGCAACCGCGACGTTCTCGACCCACAGATGATCAGGTCTCAGCATTGTCTCTAGGAGGCCTGCGAGCGCGCCGCCGTCGATGAGAAGGTCGATCGTGTGCTCGGCGACCGCGCGCCGATAGTCCGCCTGCATCGGCAAAGGCTCTCGTCCGATCAGCCCGACCCACTTGGCGTAGGCCGCACGCGTCAGGTCGCGGATTCTCGCCGCGTCTTCCAAGAGAGCGGGCCGGATTTCGAGGTTGGAAGCAGACGCTGTCACAGGCCTGACTATTACCGGGCGGTGAGCATTCGCAAGGTTGCGTGGTGACTGCCTTCGCCCAAAGACCCTCCTCTCGTGCTAAGGTAGACGTGTTGCACGCGGGGGCGCGACTTCCCGGAGTGAAAAAGGAGCGTTGGAATCATGGGATCGGCCGCCATGGTCACGTCCGCAGCCGAGGGCCCGCCTCGCCGGCGCTTCACGGTCGCTGAAGTTGAGGCGATGGTCGCAGCCGGGCGTGATGGAGGAGGACGAGCGCGTCGAGCTGATCGGAGGGAACTGATTCCGATGTTCCGATGCCGCCGAAGGAAATTCACGATGGAGCTTTGAGGGCGGCGCTGCTGCCGAAACGGCATCGCGAGACCCCGCGCGCCGCCAATCTTGTTCCGGGCGACCCATACCTGGACGCGGAGGAAAGAAGCGATGATGCTCTATGACGCGGTCGCGCTCGTGAGCGGGTCCATAAACCCCAACGACATTTCCGCACTAGGCCTCAACAACCTCGGCGACGCCGCGGGCGGCATTAATTTCGGTCCGGGCGTCGAGTGACTCTGGAACGGAGCGAAGGTCACCCTCGACCCGCTACAGAACGCTAAAAGCGCCTTTCTTTGGGCGATCAATGATCTCCGGGTCGCCGTCGGCGCGAGGCAGAAAGACGGCGAGGTTGAGCAATACATCCCCATAATGGTCAGCGCATCGCCCGGCGGTGCGCAGGCGACCGACCTCACGGCGCTGGTGGGAAACGCCGTATGCACCGGGATCAACAACCACGGCATGATCTGCGGCTATCGCGTCGACGAGGGCGGGACAAGCGTGAGCGGTTTCGTCATCGATTTCGACGGCAACAAGGTTGTTGCGTGGATTCCGTTCCCTCCCGGCCAATCGAGCATGTTTCCGCAGTCGATCAACGACGCCGGCGATGTTGTCGTGGTCCCTGGCTTCTCGATCCAAGGGAGCCCCGGAGCGTACGTCTTGCGCAACTTCACGGATCTGATCGCCGTCTCGAACCTCGTGGCTCCTGTTCAGGGCGCTCAGCGAATGAACAAGTTGGGCCAGATCGCCGGATTCGATGATGGGTCGGCCAAGCCGGTTGTCTGGGACACGAACACCACCCCGCCAACGGCTGTATCCGTGCCCTTGCCGGACGGATTCGAGTATGGCGCAACCACTGGGATAAATGACAGCGGGGTGATTGTCGGCGTCTGCTGGAAAGCGTTCGGAGACGCCGACTATTCGTTCATCTACGACCCGACGATCGACACGACGACATCCAGCCTGCTCGGCGATCTCATCACCACCCCCGGATACGGACAGGAGTGGCCAATCGCGATCAATAACCTCGGCCAGATTTTGATCGGCCTTGGCCCACCGGTGCTACTCACGCCGCGGCAACACTTTCCACAAAGCGTCCAACTGTCTCGAATTGTCGCAACGATCCTCTTCGGCATCATCCAGGACGGCGACGGATTAGAGACCGTTGGCGGTCGCGGAGTCCACGTTCCGCCGAACCAACCGCCTGACGGCTGGCAGGCGTTGTCTCCAGCGGCTCGGGACGCCCTGATCGGCCTGGCGCTCAACCAGATCGCCAGCCAGATTGGCGATGCAGCGGGCCGCGGCGCCGTGGGCCGCGCTGCGCTTGAACTCACCCGCGCCTCGGTCGCAAGCCTGCAAGCGGCGCCGGCGGCGCGGGCGCGAGGGTTAGGCGGCGCGCGTCCACCTGCCACATGGAGCAATCGTGTCGGCGCTCGACGCGGCAGGCCACCTGGGCCGCTCAAATAAGGCGCCATCGTTCTCGTCGGGTTGCCTGACGGTCGGACCGCGGCCGCTCCTACGCGCCAGAGGCGTTCACGGTAAAGCTGTCGCGCTGGAACTCGAGTGAGCCAATTTTACGCAGCGCGGACTAACTGTTCTTGCGAAGCTACTGCACTGCCGAATTCATCTCACAGCTGCTAGCGATACGCGTCGCTTCGATGGGCGATCATCAGAACAAGGATTTCGTCGCTTCTGAGCTGAATCTCCAACACGCAAGCGCAGGCCTATCTGACCTTTCAGTCGCTTGATCGGGTTGCGGAGGGATAGTGGGGCGAGCGCATGCTGATCCAGCGCCGCCTCGACCCGCTCCTTGACCGTTGAATCCAACGCCTCGAATTCCCGTGCCGCTTCCGGCGCGAATTCGATCGTCTCACGCCTGCTTTTTCAGCTTCACCACATTGTGCAGCGTCGCGTCGGCGGTCTCGAAGAAGCGTCGAACGCCGCGCGCGGCCTGGCGGATGCGTTGCTCGTTCTCGACCAGCGCGAGGCGCACGTAATCGTCGCCGTGCTCGCCAAAGCCAATGCCAGGCGCCACCGCGACGTCGGCCTTCTCGATCAAAAGCTTCGAGAACTCGAGGCTGCCAAGATGGCGAAACTTCTCGGGCACCGGCGTCCAGGCGAACATCGACGCGCTCGGCTTGTCGATCGCCCAGCCCGCCGCGGCGAAGCTCTCGATCATGACGTCGCGCCGGCGCTTATAGGTCGCGCGCATCTCGCGCACGCAATCGTCGGGGCCGTTGAGCGCCGCGGCGGCGGCGACCTGGATCGGCGTATAGGCGCCGTAGTCGAGGTAGGACTTGACGCGCGCAAGCGCCGCAAGCAGCCGCTCGTTGCCGACCGCGAAGCCGATCCGCCAGCCCGCCATTGAAAAGGTCTTCGACATCGAGGTGAACTCGACCGCGACCTCGAAGGCGCCGGGCGCCTGCAGAATCGACGGCGGCGGCTCGCCGTCGAAATAGACCTCGGCGTAGGCGATATCGGACAGTACGAAAATCTCGTGCTTCTTCGCGAACAGCACCAGATCCCGATAGAAGTCGAGCGAGGCGACCATCGCTGTCGGGTTGGACGGATAGCAGACGACGACTGCGATCGGCTTCGGAATCGAATGCACGATCGCGCGCTCGAGCGCGACGAAGAATTCGGGCCCCGGCTCGGATGGCACGGAGCGGATAACGCCGCCTGCCATCAGGAAGCCGAAGGCGTGGATCGGATAGGAGGGGTTCGGCACCAAGACGACGTCGCCAGGCGCGGTGATCGCCTGGGCCATATTGGCGAAGCCTTCCTTCGAGCCGAGCGTGGCGACCACCTGCGTCTCGGGATCGAGCTTGACCCCGAACCGGCGTGCATAATAGCCCGCCTGGGCGCGGCGCAGGCCGGCGATGCCTTTCGAGGCCGAGTAGCGGTCGGTGCGCGGCTTGCCGACCGTCTCGACCAGCTTGTCGATCACGTGCTTGGGCGCGGGCAGATCAGGATTGCCCATGCCGAGATCGACGATGTCGGCGCCGCCGGCGCGGGCCTTGGCCTTGAGCTTATTGACCTGCTCGAAGACATAAGGCGGCAGGCGCCGCACCCGGTGAAAATCGCTCATCGCAGCTACTGGCCTTGGATGTTATTCCGACTCGTCGGCCGAGGGACCGACGCGGCCATGGTAACATTGGAAACCCGAGGGCGGCAAACGGGATATCGGCTATTGCGGGGCGCTGGGAGCGCTCGATTTCGACTTTTTTTGCGCCGCTTGCTGCTCGGCAAGCGCCTTGGCGGCCGGCGCAAAGCCTTGTCGCAGCGTGTCATGCCGTTTCCCGACCGCGTCCAGGTCGCTCTTGACCGCCTTGAGCTCATCGGTCTTCAACGTCGGCCGCGCTGGCTCGGGCGGCGGCTGGAACACCGGAACATAATCGAGATCGCTGGGTGGTCGTGTCTTGCTGACGAAATCGGCGGGCGGCCCCACGTCGGTGGCGAATCCGAAGATCTTGAACGCCTGTTTCAAGACGCTGTCCTGCTGCTGCGCGTAAACGTCCGACTTGGATCCGAAGAGCGCGGCAAGGGCGATAAGCCCAGCCAACGCGATCTTTGCGGGGGCGGGTCCGGCGCGTTCGGCACAAATCGTGCAAAACATCTTTCTGTCCGAAAAGTGTTGTTGGCTTCGCGGATAGGTACTGACCTATTATGACCAAAACGGGACTAAGCCTCCCGCCCGGAACTCGACAGGAAACGCTCGTCATGGCCAACACCCCAAGCCAGCCAACGGCGCGCCCCAAGGCGAAGCCGGCCAAGCCCGCAGCCGAAAGCCTCGTGGCGAGCCGCACGAGGCGGGAGCCGCAAGGCGATGGGCCTACCGCCGACGTCAAAGCGCCTCGCGCGAAAACCGCTGGGCGGCGAAACGACCCGCCCGTGCTCAAGGCGGCGACCGCCCCCAAAGCGCGAGCCTCGGCGCCTCCTTCGCAAACGATGCGATCGGCGCCGCAGCGGCGGCAGGCTGAGCGGCGACAGCCAACCGAAATCCAGACCGCCCCCGCTCCGGCCGAGCGGGTTCGCTTCGCGGAGCCCGCCGCGCCGCCCGTTCCGGCGAGGGACGTTGCGCTGCCGCCAGCGGCTCCCGCACAAGCGGCCAGCCCGAGCGATCAATATCCTGCCCCCGACATGGAGGCGCTCGCGCAGAACATTGCGCAGGCGATCGAGCAGAGCGGCAAGGCGCTGGCCGCCTATATGGCTCCGAGGCAGAGCGGCGAGATCAAGACCACGGTCGCCGCCGACATCGGCGAGATGGTGCGCTCCATCGGCCGCGTCGCCGAATATTACATGACCGATCCCCAGCGCGCGTTCGCGGCGCAAACGGCGCTGACCAAGCAGTTCGTCGACCTCTGGGCTTCGACCCTGCAGCGCCTCCAGGGCGAACAGGCGCTGCCTGTCGTCGCGCCCGACACCGGCGACAAGCGCTTCGCCGACGCCGCCTGGCGCGACAATCCGTACTTCGATTTCATCAAGCAGGCCTATGTGCTGACAACGCGCTGGGCCGACGATCTCGTCAAGCGCGCCGACGAGCTCGCGCCGCACGATCGCGAGAAGGCGCAATTCTATTTGCGGCAGGTCAGCGGGGCGCTCTCGCCCTCGAACTTCCTCGCCACCAATCCAGAGCTTCTCCGCACGACGCTCGCCGAGAGCGGCCAGAACCTGGTGCGAGGCTTGAAGATGCTCGCCGAGGACATCGAGGCGGGCCATGGCGAGTTGCGCATTCGCCAGTCCGACGCGCGCGCGTTCAAGCTCGGCGTCAACATGGCGGCGACGCCGGGCAAAGTGGTCTTCCGCAACGCGCTGATGGAGCTCATCCAGTATGAGCCGACGACGCCTCAAGTCTTTAAGCGCCCGCTCTTGATCGTGCCGCCGTGGATCAACAAGTTCTACATCCTCGATCTCAATCCCGAGAAGTCGTTCATTCGTTGGGCGGTCGAGCAGGGCTTGACGGTGTTCGTGATCTCCTGGGTCAATCCCGACGAACGCCATGCCGACAAGGACTTCAACAGTTATATGCGCGAGGGCGTCCTCGCCGCCCTCGACTGCGTCGAGCAAGCGACAGGCGAACGCAATGTCACAGCGGTTGGCTATTGCGTCGGCGGAACACTTGTCGCCGCCACGCTTGCCTATATGGCCGCCGCTGGCGACCGCCCCATCACCAGCGCGACCTTTTTGGCCACCCAGATCGACTTCGCCGATCCCGGCGATCTCAAAGTGTTCGTCGACGCTGAGCAACTGAAGGCGGTTGAGGAGCGGATGGCCGAGCGCGGCTATCTCGAAGGCTCGGCGATGGCCAACGCCTTCAATATGCTGAGGCCGAACGACCTCATCTGGTCCTATTACGTCAACAATTATCTCAAGGGAAAGGAGCCCATGCCGTTCGACTTGCTGGTCTGGAATTCGAACTCGACCCGCATGCCCGCCGCCAACCACAAGTTCTATTTGCGCCACTGCTATTTGCAGAACGATTTATCGAACGGACGGATGGAGCTGAGCGGCAGGACGCTGGACCTCAAGAAGGTGACGATCCCGGTCTATGAATTGGCCACGAAGGAAGACCACATCGCCCCTGCACGTTCGGCGTTCACGGGGGCCAAATCCTTCGGCGGCCCGGTGCGCTACGTGATGGCGGGGTCGGGCCATATCGCCGGCGTCGTCAATCCGCCGGGCAAGCCAAAATACCAGTTCTGGACCGGCGGCCCGCCGGAAGGCAAGTTCGACGATTGGGTCGCCAAGGCGAAGGAGACGCCCGGCTCATGGTGGCCTGACTGGCTCGCCTGGCTGACGGCGCAGGCGCCAGAGAAAGTCCCGGCCCGCAAGCCGGGCGGGGCTAAGCTGAAACCGCTCGGCGACGCGCCGGGGGACTATGTGCGGGTGAAGGCGTAGCGGTTCCCCACAAGCGCGCGATATACATCGCTCGACAACGCCACGGGACGATGCCGGCGAGGCGCTAGGGGAGAAACAAACAATGCTTTACGGACTTGCGCTCTTGGCTGGCGTCGTGGCCGGCTCGCGCGTTTTCACGGTGCTCGCCGCCGTGAGCTGGGCGGCGCGGTTGGGCGCCCTCAATCTCAACGATTCATGGCTTGCGTTCATGGGCTATTCCTGGACGCCGTGGATCTTCACTCTCTTGGCGATTGTCGAGCTGGTCACTGACCAGCTTCCCTCGACGCCAAGCCGGAAAGTTCCCATGCAGTTCGGCGCCCGAATCGTGAGCGGCGCGTTGTCGGGAGCGACGATCGGCGTTGGCACCGGCTCGTGGGTCGGCGGCCTCATAGCCGGCGTCATCGGCGCGGTGATCGGAACCTACGGCGGCGCCGAGATTCGCGGTTCGATGGCGAAGGCCTTCGGGCGCGACACGCCAGCCGCTTTCATCGAGGACGCGGGCGCGATCATCCTTGGGCTTATCGTCATCTGGGCCTTGCGGTGACCCGGAGTTTCGACTTAATCGTGATCGGCGCCGGGCAGGCCGGCCCGCCGATGGTCGGCCGCCTCACGGCGGCGGGGCAGAAGGTCGCGCTCGTCGAGCGCGATCTGATCGGCGGAACGTGCGTCAACACCGGCTGCACGCCGACCAAGACCATGGTCGCGAGCGCCTATGCGGCGCATCTCGCGCGGCGCGCCGCAGAATTCGGCGTGAACGTCGGGCCGGTCGGCGTCGATTTCGCCGCCGTCATGGCGCGCAAGAACGCGGTCGTCGGCAACTCTCGCTCGCACCTCACCGACTGGCTGCAAGGCATGGCGAATTGCACGGTCGTCCGAGGCCATGCCCGCTTCCTCTCGCCCACCACGATCCAGGTCGGCGACGACGTGCTCGAGGCCGAGCGCTTCTTCATCAATGTTGGCGGCCGGGCGGTTATTCCCGACTTTCCGGGTCGCGATCAGGTGAGGACGCTGACCAACACGACGCTGCTGGAACTCGACGCCCTGCCCCGGCGCCTTGTCGTCGTGGGCGGAAGTTACGTTGGGCTCGAATTCGCGCAGGTGTTTCGACGGCTGGGCGCGGATGTCACGGTGGTGGAAAAGGCCGCGCGGCTTGTTTCCCGCGAGGACGAAGAGGTCTCCGACGCGATCCGCGAAATCCTGGAGGCGGAAGGCATCGAGATTCGGCTCGAACTCCGAATGCATCCAGTTCGAACCGCGCGGCGCGGAGATTGCAGTCGGCGTCAATTGCGCATCCGGCGAACCTGAGGTGTTAGGGTCTCACGTGTTGCTCGCGGTCGGGCGTCGCCCCAACACCGACGACCTCGGGCTCGAGGCCGCAGGCGTCGAAGTCGACGCGCACGGCTATATCGTCGTCGACGAATTTTTGAAGACCAACGTTCCCCACATCTGGGCGCTCGGCGATTGCAACGGCCGCGGCGCGTTCACCCACACTTCGTATAATGATTTCGAGGTCGCTGCGGCGAACCTGCTCGACGGCGCCAAGCGCAAAGTGAGCGACCGCATCCCCGTTTACGCGCTCTACGTCGACCCGCCGCTTGGCCGGGTTGGCCTGTCCGAGGCCGAAGCCCGCGCCAAAGGCCACAAGGTCCGCGTAGGCCGCCGGCCGATGACCCGCGTCGGCCGCGCGACCGAGAAGGGGGAAACCAAAGGGTTCATGAAAGTCGTGGTCGACCGCGACACCGACGCGATCCTCGGCGCCGCAATTCTCGGCGTCGGAGGCGATGAAGCCGTCCACGGCGTGATCGAAGCGATGGCCGCAGGGGTGACGGCTTCTGGCTATACGCGGGTCGTGGCGATTCACCCGACGGTCTCGGAACTTGTGCCAACGACGTTCGGCGAACTTTCGCCCTGAATGCGCTTTCGTCCGGCCTTTTTGTGCTAGGCTCGCCTCACAATTGTCAGAGGGAGAACGGACATTGCCCGAAGCGTCCCGACCGACTCCGCGCAACCCGATTGTGTCGCTCGCGCTGATCGCTGGCGTGGTCGCCTTCGTTGCGGCCACCTTCTCCTACACGGCTGGATGGTTCTCGCCGGAGCGCCTGACGCCCCAGAAGCTGGTTGACGGTTTCGCCGGGCCCGATGGCCCCCCGCTTGGCCACCGGCGCAATCACGCCAAAGGAATTTGCTTCACCGGCGTATTCGAATCGAACGGCGCCGGGTCGGAACTGTCGCACGCTCAGGTGTTCGCCCAGGGTAAGTATCCCGTGATCGGACGCTTCAATCTGGGCACGCCAAACCCGAACGCCGACGACTCCAAAGAGCGCGTGCGCGGCTTGGGCGTCATGATCTCGACGCCGGACGGCCAGGAATGGCGCATGGCGATGATCGACCCTCCCTTCTTCCCGGTCGCGAGCCCAGAGGCTTTCCGCGCGCTCCAGATCGCCTCCGCAAGCAAGGAGCCTGACGCGATGGCGAAATTCGCCGGCGCTCATCCCGAGATCGTGGCCTTCGGCGGCTGGGCGAAGAGCGCGCCCTGGACCGGCAGCTACGCCGAGGAGCCCTACAACGGCCTCAACAGCTTCATCTTCACCGACAATGCCGGAAACGACCACGCGGTGCGCTGGTCGCTGACGCCGGCGGCGCAGCCGGTTCCGGTCCCGCCCGAGGAACTCGCGAAGCGCGGGCCTAACTTCCTCGAAACCGAGATCGTGGATCGCGTCAAGAAGGGCCCGCTGAGCTGGACGATGCGGGTGACCGTCGCCAACCCGGGAGATCAGACCTCGGACCCCAGCAAGGCGTGGCCTCAAGACCGTCGCAGCGTCGACGTGGGCACGCTTGTCGTGCACCAGATCGAAGCCGAGGCGGACGGTCCGTGCCGGGACATCAATTTCGATCCGACCGTCCTGCCGAGCGGCATGCGGACGTCGGACGATCCGTTCCCCGCAGCCCGCTCGGCGGCCTATAGGGTCTCCTACGACCGCCGCACGGCCGAGGAGAAAGACTATCCGCGAACGGACACGGGAGCCGCACAATGACGAACGTTCAGCGGCTCCGCCCGGAGAAGGTCATTCAACGCTTCACTCCCCTGCAGCGGGCGCTGCACTGGGTGATGGCGGTCTGCATTTTGACGATGCTGTTCATCGGCGTCGGCATGGTGTCCACGATCGCGCCGAAATATCTGACGCTCGTCAGCATTCACAAGCCGCTCGGGATTCTGATCCTGATCCTGGCGCTGATCCGTCTCGTTGTGCGCTTGCGCTACGGCGCCCCGCCCCTGCCCCTCGATCTGCCCGAACCCATGAAGCTCGCCGCGTATCTCTCGCATTACGCGCTCTATGCGCTCATGATCGCAATGCCGCTGATCGGCTGGGCGATGCTATCAGCCGCGGAATATCCAGTGGTGATCTGGCCGGGCGTCTGGCTGCCGCCGATCCTGCCGCTGGACCCGAGCCTGCATACGCTCTTGTGGAACGCGCATTTCTATCTCGCCTTCCTATTTTTCGCGCTGATCCTGATGCACCTCGCGGCCGGGCTGTTCCACGCGCTCATCCGACGCGACGGCGTGTTCGATGCGATGGGGCCCAGGTTGACGCACGACGAGGTCGCGCCGGCGGACTGGCGCGACGCCCCGCGGCCTGCTCGATCGAGGTAGCAGCGTGCTCGTCGATCAGAAATCGGCGCAGGATCACGTGGCCTCAGGACGGGGACCAGTCCCGTTCCCGAGCCTGGCTTTAGGACCAAAACCCAATCAGCCTGAGCGGTTTCGACGTAAAGCGGTCAAACCTGGACAGAGGAATTCGCGGCAGGGCGGCCGTCCGCGGTCGATCTCACCCTCAAGTTTTCACGCACTCCGGCAGGCGCTTTGGATTGTCGAACTTCTTAAGCTCCTCCTCAGTGGCGCAGATGCGCAGGCCAAGCTTGCGAAACCCCTCGCGCTCGATGATCCTGCTCGCTCGTCCGCGCAAACACTTCGCCTTCGTTGAACCATATCTCCATCACCTGTTCGCCGTTTTTCGCGATGAGGTCGGCTTTGGCGCGCTCCGCGTCCTCGGCGCGGTCGAGAAAGGCGTAACTTGCGGCCCGAAAAAATCGAGTGAACTTATCGTCTGCTTTCTTCTGGAATTTGATCAGCTCATCTCAATAGCCCGCTCGAATTTGCGGCCGAAAAAATAGGCGGCAACAAGAGTTCCGCGCCTAGCCTGCGGCATCTGCGGATCGAGACGCAAGACCAAGTCCGCCATGGCGACGCCCTCTTCCGGTCGTCCGAGGAAAGGGAGCTGCTGGGCGGCATCCGAAAGCACCAAGTTGTTGGTCGGATTGTCGCGCACGGCGCGATCGATCTCGGCGGACAATTCGGTCCACTGGCCCTTGTCGGCGAAGTAACGGATCAGACCGGCATGCGCACCAGGCGTTGGACGGATCGAGCGCCAGCGCCAGCCGCAGGTCGCTTTCGAATTCCTTGATCTGCGTCGCCCAGAGGGAGACCGAACACCCAATACTTTTGCAATTTGAGCCATGCCCGCGTCACGTAAGCAGACGCGAAGTTCGGATCGAGCGCGATGGCCTTCTCGATGTACTCGAGACCCTTCACGTTCGCCTGCCTTAGTGTTCAAGTCCGATTGTTCACGGGCGAGCAACCAGAAATCGTAGGCGGAAAGATTTGCCGGGGCGCGCTTCTTGGCTTCCGCCAGCAGGCGTCCTTGGATTGCCCCGAGGTCTGAGCCGCCATTGCCGCCGAGCGAAGCCGCGACCTTGTCGGCGACCTCGGCCTGCACCGCGAACAGATCCTGGGCCGGCCGGTCCCAGCGCTCGGACCACACCTGAGCGCCGGTGGCGGCGTCGATGAGCTCCGCCGTCACCCGCAGCTAGTCGGCCTGATGTTGAATGGAGCCCGCAGCACGTAGCGGACGTTGAGGTCCTTGGCGACCTGCCGCGCGTCGACCGGCTTGCCCTTGTAAGCCAGGGTCGAGTTGCGCGCGATGACCAGAAGGTCCTTGTAGCGCGCAAGGTCGGTGATGACGTCTTCGGTCATTCCGTCGGCGAGGCGGCTCGCCTGTTCATCGCCGCCCAAATTGTCGAACGGCAGGACGGCGATCGACGGCTGCGGCGATGGCGGTAGAGCGTTCAACCGGCCATAGCCGCGAACCTTGGAGGAAATACCAGGAGCCCGCTGCGAGCGCGATAAGCGCGGCGATCCCCGCCGCCACGAGCGCGAGCCGCGTGCGCCCTTTCGGCTCTGGCGGCTTCGCCGGCGTCACGGGCTTCGCCTGGGCGGGCACGCCCACTTGCAGCGAGTAGACCCGGATTGGCCGTTCGATGTTCTTGAGCTGGGTCGGGCCGAGGTCAGCGACCGCCATGTCGAGCCTGCCGCTCACCTGGCGGTAGGCGTCCTCGGAAGGCAGATCGCGCCGGGCTGCGCGATCACCCTCCAGCCGCGCGGCGATGTTGACGCCGTCGCCCATGAGATCGCCGTCGCTTTCCTCGACCACGTCGCCGAGATGAATGCCGACGCGAAACTCGATGCGACGCTCGGGCGGCAGACCGGCGTTGCGCTCGACCATGCCGCTCTGCACTTCGATCGCGCAGCGCACGGCGTCGACCACGCTGCGGAATTCGAGTCATGCTGCCGTCGCCGGTGCGCTTGACGATGCGGCCGTGATGGAGGGCGATGGTCGGATCGATCAGGTCGCTGCGGAGCGCCCGGAGCCGCGCCAGAATGCGATCCTCGTCCGCTCCCGCGAGCCGGCTGTAGCCGACAATGTCCGAAACCAGTATCGCCGCAATCTTCCGGGTCTCGCTCATGGCGCGCCCTCGGTGTTTGTGCAGCATATCACAAAACCGTGAACACTCGCATTTATTTGCCTGAGCCGAACTGGGCGAGGCAAGGCGGACCCAACCCCAGTGTTCAAACTTGGGTTTCCGGTCGATTGGACCGGTTCTCCACCCCCGAATGTCCGCTATTTGCGCGAAGCGGCCACCTTCCGATTGGGTTTTGACCCTAAAGCGCTCCGCGACTTCCGACGTTTAGTTCGCAATAGCCCTTGACCAAAATACCGACCAGTTGGTACGCTCGTCAGCATGACCGAATCGCGCTATCGATGGGTGATCGTCGCGGCGGGCGGCCTTCTGGGCTGCGTCGCGATCGGCGCCATGTTCTCGCTACCCGTTCTGCTGCAGCCCATCGCCCGCGACACCGGCTGGTCCGTGACCGGCGTGTCGAGCGCCATGACCATCGGTTTTCTCGCCATGGCGTTCGGCGCCATCGCCTGGGGCGCGCTCTCCGATCGGTTCGGTCCGCGCGCGATTGTCCTGACCGGCGCGATCGGCCTGGCGATCAGCGTGGCTCTGGCGTCTCAGGCGACATCGCTTGTCGCGTTCCAGCTCATCTTCGGACTGCTCGTGGGCGCGAGCGCGGCGGCGATCATCGTGCCGATGATGGCTTGCGTCACCGGCTGGTTCGACACGCATCGCAGCCTTGCGGTGTCGCTCGTCTCGGCCGGCATGGGCATGGCGCCGATGACGATGGCGCCCTTGGCCGCATGGCTCGTTTCAACCCTGAGCTGGCGAACCACGCTTGAGATCCTCGCCGGGGTCGCCGCTCTCCTGATGATCCCGACTGCCCTTCTGGTGCGCAGACCGCCGGCGCTAGCCGGCGCCGGCGCCGCGCTTGGTGGGCGCCCCTCAATCTGGCATGTCCGTCGGCGAGGCGTTGCGATCGCCGCAATTCGTTGTGCTCGTGCTCACCAACTTCTTCTGCTGCGCCACCCATTCCGGGCCGATCTTTCATACGGTGAGCTACGCGCAAACGTGCGGCATTCCGCTGGTGGCCGCGGTCTCGATCTACAGCGTCGAGGGCCTTGCGGGCATGGGCGGCCGGATCGGCTTCGGCTTGCTTGGCGATCGGTTCGGCGCCAAGCGCGTCCTGGTCCTCGGCCTGCTGGCGCAGGCGTTCGGCGCCTTGGCTTATGTCTTCGCCCGAGGCTTGGGCGAGTTCTATACTGTCGCGGCGATCTTCGGCTTCATCTACGCGGGCGTCATGCCGCTCTATGCGGTTCTGGCGCGCGAGAACTTTCCGCTCCGAATGATGGGAACCGTCATCGGCGGCACTGCGATGGCCGGCAGCCTCGGCATGGCGCTGGGACCGCTCGCCGGGGGGCTCATCTACGACGCGCTCGCCAGCTATACGTGGCTGTACGTCGGCTCCTGGGCGATGGGCATCGGCGCCTTCCTGATCGCCTTGACCTTCAGGCCCTTGCCGAAGCACGAGCCCACCTTGGCGCCGGCGCCCGCCTGACCGTGAATAGCAACTGATGAACGCGCGGTAGATCCAGCCGCTATGGCCGCTGGCCCACGGATCGGCTTTGGGAGCTCAACGCCAAAGGCACACCCGGACGTCCTTCCCAACATAGCATGCGCCTTCGCGGCGAAGTTCTTCCCAATCCCCTGGTTCACCGTGAGTTTCGCGAATGTCCGAGTTCCCATAGCCCTGCCAAAAATCACCGTCCTTGTATACAACTGCCCAGTAATCTTCGGACATTTCACCAGCCCCACTATTCGTATCAGGATAGTCGATACCTGCAAAAACTTGCCGAGGCCCCTGGATATTAAAATCGCCGCCCTTTTCGATTTGATAGGAGCATCTTCCGGATATGCGCGTCTGACCGTTAACAATAAGCAGACAGCTGCCCCATTTATAACCGCTCGGTAAACGATGCTGTGGTTGCGCATGCGAAGGTGAAAAGGAAAATGCAATTGCAAGGGCAACCGCTATAGTTCGTCTGATCATCTTATCATCCGTTGTGAAGGAGCCGAAACGATGATCATCATTTCTAAGTTCGCCTCTTGATCCAAAAAGGCTGACTGTACTAACGCGGTTTCACGGCTCAAGGCCTGAAGTTGCTCTACCCTTTTGCGCGATTTCGCCCGTTGCGTCTCAACAGGCAGAGTCAGTGATATACGCCAAACAGGGGCCATTTGAAGCGCGGAACTAAAAGGGGTCTTAAGGGACTGAAAACATTAGGCCGCGGAACTAAAAAGGGAACTACGCGCGTGCGCCCCGCGCGCTAGCCCTCGAACTTGTTGGTCTTCGGAAAGCCCTTTGGCGGCAGGCGGCCGGCTTCGGCCCGATTGCCGATCCATTCCTTGAGCTCGGGCCTTGCGACGGTGAAGGTGCGCCCGGCCGAATCGCGCCAGGTGAGACCGTCCTTGATGGCGAAGACTCTGGCGTCGGAAAGGCCGCCGTCCTTGTAGCGCTGCAGCCGCGTGCCCTTGCCGCGCGCCATTTCGTTGAGCTGCTCAAATGGGAACACGAGCAGCTTGCGGTTCTGCCCGATGATCGCGACATGGTCGCCGGCGCCGGAAACGATCAGGGCCGCAGTCGCCGGGCTCGTGACGTTGAGCACCGCCCTGCCCTTGCGGGTCGAAGACAGAAGCTCGTCCTCGCCGACAATGAAGCCGTTGCCGTCGCTTGAAGCGATGAGGCGTTTCGCGCTTGGCCCATAAGCCCACACGGCGACGATCGAAGCGCTCTCGTCGATGTCGGCCATGAGACGGATCGGCTCGCCCTGCCCTCGGCCGCCGGGCAACTTGGAGGCGTCGAGCGTGAAGACCTTGCCATCGCTCGCCAGCACCAAGATCTTCGAGGTCGTTTCGGCGAAGAAAGCGGTCTTCAAGCCGTCGTCGCCCTTGAATGTCGCAGCGGTGAGGTCGGCGACCTGGCCTTTCATCGCGCGGATCCAGCCCTTCTGCGACACGACGATTGTGAGCGGCTCGCGCTCGATCATCGCCTGGGCCAAGTCGGCGACGATGACGTCGGGCGCGGCTTCAAAACTGGTGCGTCGCCTGCCGAGCTTAGTGTCGGGGCCGAATTTCTTTTTGACGTCGCGGATCTCGACCGCGATCACCTGCCATTGCTTTTTTTCACTGGCGAGCAGCGCCTCGATCGTCGCTTTCTCCTTGCTGAGATCCTCCTGCTCTTTGCGAAGCGCCATTTCCTCAAGGCGGCGCAGGCTTCGTAAGCGTGTGTCGAGAACGTAGTTGGCCTGCAGCTCGCTTAAGTCGAAGCGGGCTTTCAGCGCCTCTTTCGGATCATCATCCTCGCGAACGATGCGAATGACCTCGTCGAGATTGAGAAAGACGATGATCATGCCGGCGAGCAGTTCGAGCCGCTTGTCGATCGCCGCCAATCGGTGACGCGAGCGCCGCACGAGAACATTGCGACGATGGTCGAGCCATTGCCGGAGCGCTTCGCCGAGCGAGACGACCTTTGGCGTCACGCCGTCGACCAGCACGTTCATGTTGACCGAAACCCGCGCCTCGAGCTCGGTCAGCCTGAACAAGGATTCCATCAGCGTTTCGGGCTCGACCGCGCGGGTGCGCGGCTCAAGCACGATGCGCACGTCTTCGGTCGAACTCGTCACGCACGTCGGCAAGCAGCGGAAGTTTCTTCTCGTTGAGAAGGTTGGCGATCTGCTCGATCAGCCGGGACTTCTGCACCCCGTAGGGAATTTCGTTGACGACCGCGACCCAGCCGCCACGGCCCGTGTCCTCCTTCATCCAGCGCGCGCGCACGCGAAAAGCGCCGCGGCCGGTCCGGTAGGTTTCGATGATCGCGGACCTGTCGTCGATGACCACGCCGCCGGTCGGGAAATCCGGACCCGGCACGAAAGTGGCGAGCGCTTGGGCGTCGGCCTCGGGATGGGCGATGAGATAGAGCGCTGCGTCGCAAAGCTCAGCGATGTTGTGGGGCGGAATCGAGGTCGCCATGCCGACCGCGATGCCCTGCGAGCCATTGGCGAGCAGGTTCGGGACCGCCGAGGGCATGACGATCGGCTCTTTGGCGTCGCCCGAATAATTGTCCCGCCAATCGACGGAAATCTTCGTCCACCCCCTCCATGATGAGGCGTGCGACGTCAGTCATGCGCGCTTCGGTGTAGCGATAGGCGGCGGCGTTATCGCCGTCGATGTTGCCGAAATTCCCCTGCCCCTCGACCAGCGGGTAGCGCGAGACGAAGTCCTGCGCGAGACGCACCAGAGCCTCGTAGATCGCCTGGTCGCCGTGCGGATGGAACGAGCCCATCACGTCGCCGACGATCTTCGCGCATTTCTTGAACGCAGTGCCGGGGTCGAGCCGCAGGATGTGCATGCCGTAGAGAATGCGGCGGTGCACCGGCTTCAGCCCGTCGCGCGCGTCGGGCAGCGCCCGCCCCATGATGGTGGAAAGAGCGTAGGCGAGATAGCGCTCCTCGAGCGCATCGCGCAGGTTGATGTCGATCGGGACCGAAGGCGGGGCCGGAGGCGGGGGAACAGGTTTGGCCATGGGTTGCGGGTTACCCCGCAGCCTAAGTCGCGGCAAGCCCGCGCTCGGGGATTGGAAGCCCACTCACCCAGCCATGCGCACTGGGGAAACCTCCTCACATTTGTTGTGAAGTCCAACTTGCCAACTGGATAGTCGCGGAAGCAGCATTACATCAATAAGTCGTGGCGGCGGCATGAGATGTGCTGCGGCAAGTTTGGTTCAGCGTGGACTTGGGTTGAAGGAAGGAAAGGCTCCCAGGGATTCGGCATCATTCCAACTTGGAAACCCGCAAAGGGGACTGAGATGATTGCTCGAATCGCCGTGCTACTGTTTGCTTTGTCCGCTGGCGGCGCGGACGCGCATGACTACTGGTCGGACGGCAAAGCCATTCCCGACTGGGTGAAGGCTTCGTGCTGCGGGCCGGCGGACGCCCATCATCTTCGTCCGGAGCAGGTGCATCGGATCTCCGACGACTTTTACTCGGTCGACGGCTACGTCCGCCACATTCCGGTCGGCCAGGCGCTGCCCAGCCAGGACGGAGACTACTGGATCTTCTACCGGGATGACGGGGCGAACGGGCAGTCCGGCGTCTACTGCTTCTTTGTGCCGATGGCCTTCTGACTTTCGTCGACGGTTCTGTTTCTAGCTGAGCGCTGGCGAGCGTGGACGCCCGAACAAAGGCTCACGACCGCAACAACTGAGGCCGCAGCCGCCGACTGAAAGCGCTTTCCGGATGGCTGCGCGCGCCAGGGGGTGACGCATGGCCTCCATGCGCCTACATATCGGGCTCGCGGCCGGGTGAGGTTCGCGGCCCCCGGCCCGCGCGCGGCGCCGTCGCCGCCCCGCTAGCCGCGCCCATGAGCGCGCCTAACGGGGGAGAATGGCGATGTCGCCGATGATATCGATCGCCGCGGTGACCAAGCGCTACAAGTCGGGCCTCGTCGCGCTCGACGCAGTCAATCTGGAGATCGCCAGAGGCGAAATCTTCGCCCTGCTAGGCCCGAACGGCGCCGGCAAGACAACGCTCATCGGAGTTGTGTGCGGCTCGGTGTCGATGACGTCCGGCCGGGTCCTCATCGACGGCCACGACGTCGTCAGCGACTACCGCGCCGCGAGGTCCATAGTCGGGCTCGTGCCGCAAGAGATTGCGCTCGACATTTTCACTACCGTCCACAGGGCAGCGACGTTCAGCCGCGGACTATTCGGGCGAGCGCCCAATGCCGCATATATCGAGCAATTGTTGCGCGACCTCTCGCTGTGGGACAAGCGCGACACACGAGTCGTTGAATTGTCTGGCGGCATGAAGCGGCGGGTTATGATCGCCAAGGCGCTCAGCCACGAGCCCGACGTGCTGTTCCTCGACGAGCCGACCGCGGGCGTCGACGTCAATCTGCGACGCGACATGTGGGCGCTGGTTCGGCGGCTGCGCAGCCAGGGCGTCACGGTCATTCTGACCACCCATTACATCGAGGAGGCCGAGGAGATGGCGGACCGAGTCGGCGTCATCAACAACGGCAGGATCGTGCTGGTGGACGAGAAGGCGGCGCTCATGCGCAAGCTTGGCAAGCGGCGCCTGACGCTGGCGCTGCAGAAGCCGCTGCCGGCGCTGCCAAAGGAATTGGCCGGCTGGCCGCTCGAACTCGAGGACGACGGCCGGCGCCTCTCCTATCGCTTCTCCGCCGGCGCCGAGGACACCGGGGTGCCAACGCTTTTGCGTCGCCTCAACGAAATCGGCGTCGATTTCAAGGACCTCGACACCAGCACAACCACGCTCGAAGACATTTTTGTTGATCTGGTGGGTCGGGCGGCGTGAGAGTTTCCGCGGTCAACCTGAGCGGCGTCTGGTCCATCTACCGCTCGGAAATGCAGCGCACGCAGCGCACGATTCTGCAGAGCGTCGCAACTCCCGTAATCACGACCGCGCTCTATTTCGTCGTTTTCGGAGCGGCGATCGGCGGACGCATCCGCGAAGTGAGCGGGGTCAGCTACGGCTCATTCATCGTACCCGGTCTCATGATGCTGTCGCTGCTGACGCAGAGCATCTCCAACGCCTCGATCGGCATCTACTTTCCCAAATTCACCGGCCAGATCTACGAGCTCCTGTCGGCGCCCTTGTCCGCGATCGAAGCGGTCTGCGCCTATGTCGGCGCGGCGGCGACCAAGTCGATCGCCATTGGCCTTATCATTCTCGCAACCGCCGCGTTGTTGGTGCCGCTGCGCATCGAGCACCCATTCTGGATGGTCGCCTTCCTAGCGCTGACTGCCATCGCCTTCAGCCTGTTCGGTTTCATCATCGGCATCTGGGCCAGAAACTTCGAGCAACTTGCCGTCATCCCATCGCTGGTGGTGACGCCACTGACCTTCCTAGGGGGCGCGTTCTATTCGATCGACATGCTGCCGCCGTTCTGGCGCGCGGTTAGCCTGTTCAATCCTGTGGTCTATCTCATCAGCGGGTTCCGTTGGAGCTTCTACGGTCAAGGCGACGTCAGCGTCGCCGCAAGCCTGGGGTTCACCGCGTTGTTCATCATCGTCTGCCTCGCGGTTCTGAGTTGGATCTTCCGCACCGGATGGCGGCTGAAGCCGTGATGTGTCACGCGCAGGTGAATTGACCGAGCCAAAGCGCGCCTTCACTATCCTTGAACGTCCCCCTTGGAGCTCAGCCCCTTCATGCCTTCAGATCTCATCATCGTCACCGGAGGCTCGCGCGGCATCGGCGCCGCCATCTGCCGGCGTCTTGCGGCGGATGGCCACGCGGTCGCTGTCAACTACACCGCCGACGCCAAAGCGGCCGAGACGACCGTCGCGGAGATCAAAAAGTCGGGCGGGCGGGCGCAGGCTTTCCAGGCCGATGTCGCGGACGGAGCTCAGCTTCCTCGGCTCTTCGAACAGGCGATCAAAGCGCTGGGACCGCTCGCCGGCCTCGTCAACAACGCCGGCGTCACGGGACGCCCTGTCACGACTGACCAGCGGGAAGTTGCGGAGCTGACGCAGCTCTTTGCTATCAATGTGATTGGGACCATCCTCGCGTGCAGAGAGGCCGTGCTCCGACTCTCGACCAAGCACGGGGGGAGCGGCGGGGCGATCGTCAACATTTCGTCGATCGCGGCGAGGACTGGCGGACTGCCTGGGCTCGCGAGCTACGCAGCGAGCAAAGGGGCCGTCGAGAGCTTCACCAAGGGTCTTGCGACCGAGGTCGGGCCCGAAGGCATCCGGGTCAATGCGGTCGCGCCCGGGTTCACCGCAACCGACCTGACCCGCGACCAGATCGCCCAAGCGGGCTTCCGCGAGCGTATCGAGGGGATGACCCCGTTGCGCCGTGTCGGCGCTCCGGAGGAGATCGCGGAGGCGGCGGCTTGGCTCATCTCGCCGGCCGCCGCGTTTGTGACCGGCAGCGTGCTGGCGGTCTCCGGAGGGCGCTAGCGTGAGCGGCCTTTGGATTGAGAGGCAGCCGAAAGGGAGCGGCTCAGGCGAGCAATCTCTTGCAGAAAATCAGAAGTCAGGCTAAGCTTGCCCCATGACCAATCCTGCACATCCGCATGGCCTCGAGCACAGGCGCCCGTTCCGGCGGTTGGACTGCGGGGAAAAGCGCGAGGAAAAATCCTCTTCGGAAAAATCCGTGTAACCCATTGAAAAGTCTCGTTTCGGACGAGAGAATCCAAGGAAATCCAAGGAAATCCAATACCCAGGAATCGGGTTTTGCTCCCTGAAACGGCTGCTGCCAAGAAAACCCAAACGAGCCGACCGGATCGATGTCGCGGAGCCGCCGGGAGCAGGCGAACCGTCCTGGCTACGCGCGCACGCCTTGACGCGGGCGCGGCCTACTCTCCTCGCCGAGCCGTTGCCGCCCATTCAAGCGCGGCGTTGGTGTCGGCGGAAGCGAACTGGCGAATGGGGACGGGTGAAGCCTCAAAGCTGTTGAACGTGGGTCCGTCCATCTTTTCGGGATCGATGACGACAGCGAGCTTGACGAGAGATTTGTGAGCCAACGCGGCGCTGGCGAAGCCACGCGCCATTTCGGCAAAGTCGCCGTCAAAATCCGGATCGATGATCATGACGAGGCCGGTCGCCGCCTCGGATTGACCCAGCACAGCGTCAATCGCCGCCTCGACCTCCCGGGCCATGACCGTGTCACTGGCGCGCAGGGCAAGGGTCTGCGCCGGCGCGTCCCGCACCCGCTCCAACATGGGCCGCTCACTTTCCTCGCCGGTCTTCGGCGATCTGCATTTCCCCCAAAAGGCGCCCTTAGCAGATTGGCGGTCCCGCCCCAGCCAGCAAAGATGAGGCGGCGCGCTCAGCGCCGTTTGCGATCCTCGGCCACTATCGACCCACGCTCGCCGCTGGAACCGGCTTACTGAACAGCGAGGCGCTTGGCGAAGCTCTCAAGGTGGACCGCGCCACGACGGTGCGACCCTTCGCCGATCTTACGCACACCGTCATGGGCCTCAACCGCGAACATGAGGCTGCGGCCGGCGACCTCGATCACCCGCGCAGTCGCCACAACGGTGCGCCCGATTGGCGTCGGCGCGATATGGCGGATATCGACCTCGCTGCCGACGGTCGCCCATCCGGGCGGCAGATGCGCCGAGACCGCCTGGCCCGAGGCGATCTCCATCGCCAGGATCATCATCGGCGTCCCAAAGACGAACGGCATGCCCTCGACATGAGCGCCGACCGTGAGCTCGCGGGTCACGACGATCTCGTGGCGTGCAGTCATCCCGACCCGAACGTTTCCGAGCGGCTCGGTCATCACGGAACTCCCTCGCCAAGGCCGCTATAGCGTCACCCTTTGAGCGAGGGACTACCCCGCCACTCCTTCGATCGACGCGCCCCAGGATCCCCAGATGTAGATCCAGTGAACAGGAACAGCCAGACCACGTCGACGAAATGCCAGTACCAAGCGGCGAACTGGAACCCGACGTGATGCCTAGGGTGAATTGGCCCCTGTAGGCGCGCACGAGCAAACAAAAAGAAAATCACCCGATGATACGTAGGCGCCGTGACCTCCCAATCCCCAAATCATCTAACCCAAATCCCTACACCAGGCGATCTCCATCGCCAATCATCATCGGCGTCCCAAAGACGAACGGCATGCCCTCGACATAGCGCCGACCGTGAGCTCGCGGGTCACGACGATCTCGTGGCGTGCAGTCATCCCGACCCGAACGTTTCCGAGCGGCTCGGTCATCACGGAACTCCCTCGCCAAGGCCGCTATAGCGTCACCCTTTGAGCGAGGGACTACCCCGCCACTCCTTCGATCGACGCGCCCCAGGATCCCCAGATGTAGATCCAGGTGAACAGGAACAGCCAGACCACGTCGACGAAATGCCAGTACCAAGCGGCGAACTGGAACCCGACGTGATGCCTAGGGGTGAATTGGCCCCTGTAGGCGCGCACGAGGCAAACAAAAAGGAAAATCACGCCGATGATGACGTGGGCGCCGTGAAAGCCGGTCGCCATGAAGAAGGTCGCGCCATAGATCGAATTCTTAAAGCTGAATGGCGCATGGATATATTCGTAGCCTTGGGTGAAGACGAACAACACGCCAAGCGCGATCCCAATCGCAAGGAAGAGCTCAAATTTGCTTCGGTTGCCCTCGCGCAACTCATCGTGGGCGACATTCACCGCCGCGCTCGAGGTCAGGAGCACGAACGTGTTCATCAGCGGCAGCGCCAGCGGATTGATGACCTCCGTACCCTTCGGCGGCCAAATGCCGCCGCTGAAGTCGAGGAGACCGTAGGTCTGCGGATCGGCAGGATTGAGCGCGGACCAGAAGAACGCCCAGAACCAAGCGAAGAAGAACATGACCTCCGAAGCGATGAACAGGATCATGCCAAAGGTCAGGCCATGGCGCACGATGATGTTGTGGTAGCCACCCTGGGCCTCGGAGACGACATCGCGCCACCAGCCGGCCATGGTGAACAGGATGCCGGCTATGCCTATGGTCAGAAGCGCCGGCCCGAAACTCGACCCGTGCATGAACAATATGAGACCGAAGGCCGTGAGAAACGCGAACGTCGCGCCAACGAGCGGCCAAGCGCTTGGCTCGACGAGATGAAATCCCGGCCGATCCGCAACCGCCGCGTCGGTCATTGTCTTCTCCTTTTTATCGTCATCCCGCGGGCCCACCGCGATCGGCCGTCGGCTTTTCGGCTGGCGGCGCGAACATCGTATAGGACAGCGTAATCGAATCGACCCTCGCCATCGACGGGTCCTTCTCGAGCGCCGGATCGAGGAAGAACACCACCGGCCACTCGGCGCTTTCGTGCGGGCCGAGATGCTGCGTCGTGAAGCAGAAGCAGGAGATCTTGTCGAAATATCCCCCCGAGACCTCCGGCATCACGTTGAATGAGGCGTGACCTTCCGTTGGCCTGTCGCTCAGATTGCGCACGCGAAAATAGACTGTAACGGTTTTCCCCGTGCGGACCCGGATCGAACTCGTCCTCCGGCTCGAGAGTCCAAGCGAGGCTCGGCGCGACATTAGCGTCGAAGCCAACGCGCAGGATCCGGTGACCCTCAGCATCCGTATTGGCTTTCACCTGTTGCGGCGTGCCTTCGTAACCCGTGGCGCGGCAGAAGGCTGAGTAGAAGGGCGCCGCGGCGTAGGTGAGGCCGATCATGCCCATCGCGAATGCGATTCCACCCACGCCGATCAGGCGATTGTTACGTCCCGTACGACCGCCGACAGAAACCGTGCGGCCGTCGTGATCGCGGGAAGCAGTCACGCCGCGCTCCCGTGCCCCACAATGGCCGGGGCATGGTCGTGTTCGTCGCCAAGAATGTGCGGCGGCTCTTCCCATGTGTGGAACGGCGGTGGGGAAGGCAGCTGCCACTCGAGCGTCGTGGCCCCGGGTCCCCATGGATTGGCGCCGGCGACACGCTTCATCTTGAACGCGTCATAGAGGACGTAGACGAATATGAGGGTGCCCGCGCCACCAATAAATGCGCCGATGGACGACACCATGTTCCAGAAAGCATAAGCGTCCGTGTAGTCGACCACCCGCCGGGGCATTCCCTGGAAGCCAAGGAAATGCTGGGGAAAGAAGGCGAGGTTGATGCCGACGAAGGACACCCAGAAATGCCATTTCGCCAGCCTCTCGTCATAGAGATAGCCGGTCATCTTCGGGAACCAGTAGTAGAAGCCGGCGAAGATCGAAAACACCGCCCCGAGCGACATCACGTAATGAAAATGCGCAACGACGTAGTAAGTGTCGTGCAGATAGCGGTCGATCGCCGCATTGGCGAGCACGACGCCGGTGACGCCGCCGACGGTGAAGACGAAGACAAAGCCGATCGCCCACAGCATCGGCGGCCTGAGCGAAATCGAGCCGCCCCACATCGTCGCCAGCCAGGAGAACACCTTCACCCCCGTCGGCACCGCGATCACCATGGTGGCGAAGACGAAATAGCGCTGGGCGTTGAGCGACATGCCGGTTGTGAACATGTGATGCGCCCAGACGGCGAAGCCGAGAAATGCGATGGCCAGCATCGCGTAGACCATGCCGACATATCCAAAGATGGGCTTTTTCGAGAACGTCGCCACGACCTGGCTGACCATGCCGAAGCCCGGGATGATGAGGATGTAGACCTCGGGATGGGCGAAGAACCAGAACAGATGCTGGAACAGGATCGGATCGCCGCCGCCGGCGGGATCGAAGAAGGTGGTGTGGAAGTTGCGGTCAGTCAGCAGCATGGTCAGGGCGCCGGCGAGAACCGGCAGCGCCAGCAGGAGCAAGAAGGCGGTGACCAGCACCGACCACGGAAACAGCGGCATGCGGAACATGGTCATGCCCGGCGCGCGCATGTTGAAGATCGTGGCGATGAAATTAATCGAGCCTAGAATCGACGAGGCGCCGGCGAGATGCATCGACAAGATGACGAAGTCGGCAGCCGGACCTGGCGTTCCCACCTGGCCGGACATCGGCGGATAGAGCACCCAGCCGCCGCCGAAGCCCCTCATGCCCGGCGAACCTTCGGCGAACAGAGAACACATGAGCAACAAGAACGACGCCACCAAAAGCCAGAACGACATGTTGTTCAGTCTTGGAAACGCCATATCCGGCGCGCCGATCATGAGCGGCACCATCCAGTTGCCGAAGCCGCCCATCATCGCCGGCATGACCATGAAGAAGATCATGATGATGGCATGACTGCTGAAGAACACGTTGTACATGTTTTTGGCGGCGTCAGCTGAGCCGTCGCCAGTCATCATCGCGGAGATCAAGGGGAAAACCTGCACTCCGGGCGACATCAGTTCGGCGCGGATCAGGATCGAAAGCAGCGTGCCGATCAGGCCGGCAATAATGGCCAAGATGAGATAGAGCGTCCCAATGT